>PLBY01000015.1 GCA_003134655.1 Acidobacteriaceae bacterium | reverse complement strand
GATGCTACCAACGTTGCCGGACTTCGGACATGGAACTCGCTTGGCCGCTTCGTTAAACGGGGAGAAAAAGGCATTTTCATTCTCGCCCCCATGGTCGGAAGACGAAGCACAAAGGATGTAGCGACCGACGAGCGGAGTGAAGACGCAACAACCGAGGGTCAGCGGACGCTGTACGGATTCCGGGCCGTCTACGTTTTCGACGTTGGCCAGACGGAAGGCAAAGAACTCCCAACACTGACCGAAGTCAATGGCGACGTGAGCGGATACCGCGAACGCTTGTTCAAATTCGTGGAATCGCAAAGTGTCCAGCTTAGCTTCTCCGAGAGAATTGCTCCCGCGAAAGGTCTTTCGCATGGCGGAAAGATCACCCTACTTTCAGGGATGCAGCCAGCCGAGGAGTTCTCCACGCTCGTGCATGAGATTGCTCACGAAATGCTCCACCGTGGCGACCGACGCACACTGACCACCAAGCAAGTCCGCGAAACAGAGGCCGAAGCCGTGGCTTTTGTAGTTTGCCAATCGGTCGGACTTCAGAACGGAACGTCATCCCAGGACTACATCCAGCTTTGGCACGGAGACGCCAATCTCCTCCGCGAGAGCTTGGAAGCCGTTCAACAAACCGCTGCCCTGATCCTCGGGGGCATTGCCCCCGAGCCAGCGGCACTCGCGGCAGCCGCATAACACGCCAACATCTGCACCGTTTTGCTTTCAGGCTCGACGCGTGCGCTGAGTCCATGAACACCTAACCAAAGACACTTGAGAGGAGAAAAAATCATGCCGAGTACGCAAAATGCAGTCAACAACCATGAATACCGCAGCGTTCCCATCACCGCGCTTGCGGAGTCAGCCACCAATCCCCGCAAACGCTTTGATGCGAAGAGTAGGAGCAGTACTCTGATCGTTGACACGTGCACCTAGGTGTCGTATAAAGATTGGCATCATAGCGGAAGGGATCAGCCCAAGAAGCATCGCTTTTTGGCAGAGGGGGCCATTCCGCTCTACCCACGGCCAATGCAACTAATTGTTCATGGCGAAGAGTTCGCCATGGACTTAGGTACGTATCCGTTGGGCTGGGAAGTGAGATCGTGTGTCACATGCGCCCCTCGTCCAACCTGTCTGTCTCAATTCGCTCTTCAATTACACCACAGGTCTCGTGTGTGACCTCGCTGCTGGAGATGCAACCGTTGCGAAATGCCTCCGCAGGTGCAGTTCTCCGTTTAGATCTCCTTTCGGTGTTCCCAATAATTGCGTGGAGTCTGGTCGGTTCGTTTGTGAAATTGCGTTCATTGAGGAGAAGATGATGAAAGCTATTACGCAGACGGTTTCAGCATCGTTGATCGTTGTCTTCGCCACCATTTGCATCGCATCCGGCTTCGGGGGTGATCCCGCATGACAGTTGGATTGAGCAATCTGAAACACCTTGTCGTTTTGATGATGGAGAACCGATCTTTCGACCACATGCTCGGCGGATTGAGCCTTGTCATGGAGAATGGGCAAAAGAAATATCCGGGCGTCAATGGGCTAACCGGGAACGAGTGGAATCCCGACACAAACAATAGCCCGGTAAAGGTCAATCCGAACGCAAAATTCCAGAGCCAGCTCGACCCGGACCCTGATCACCACTTCCCTGGCGTGGACCTGCAGATTTTTAACGGTGCCCCACAGGGCGCGGGGCGAGAGCGCAGCATGAAGGGATTCGTGAAGGACTACTTCACACAGACCAATAATGTGAATAAGTCGCATAACATCATGTCTTATTTCACGCCGGACAAGGTTCCGGTACTTTCGACGCTGGCCACACAGTTTGCACTGTTCAACGGATGGTTTTCGTCAATTCCGGGCCCGACAATCTGCAATCGGGCATTCGCCCATTACGGAACATCTTTTGGACAGGTTGGGATGGATATTTTCGACATTCTTGCTCCGATTATGAGTTCATACGAGAGAATGCTTGCCGCAGGGAAGACGGCAAAAATCTATTACTACGATCAGCAAAGCTCGACGATGGAGATCGTAAATCTACTGAAGAACCAGCCGCAGATTTTCGCAACTTATGACCAGTTTATTTCCGATTGCGCAGCCAACACGCTTCCCCAATACAGTTTTATCGAACCCTGCTACAACGACCATGAAGGCCCAGGAGGCGGAGAGATTCTGGCTTCGGACCAACATCCCGATCACAACGTGCAGGAAGGCGAGAAATTCATCGCCAGCATATACAACGCCATCCACGGAAATCCTGCTGTCTGGGACAGCACAGCGCTGCTGGTCGTCTATGACGAGCATGGCGGAATCTACGACCATGTGGCTCCGCCCGATTGCACACCAGACGACTATCAAGCAAAGGCGACGGCCACGAATACAGGGGCACCATTTAATTTCGATTATCTGGGTGTGCGTGTCCCTGCAATTCTGATTTCGCCCTATATCGCAAAGGGGACAATCGTTCCGGGCACGGAAGCCGGAGCAGGAGCCCGTATCTTCGAGCACGCCAGCATTCCGGCAACCGTCACGAATTTTTTCCTGAACGGCGATGCAAAACGCACAAAGAGGGAAGCCGCCGCCAGCACCTTCCTCGATATTCTCGGCAATGAGGCACGTCAGGACAATGACCTTCCATTTTTTACGCTAGGGGGGCACTAATGGCCTCGATTGTTATCAAGGTACCCGAGCCGGAGAAGGGTTCCTTTAACCACAACCGGCCTGCCGGAAAACTGCTGCAATCGCAGACTCTCCACCTGCGCGAGGCGTTGATAAAACACCTTAAGGATATCGCGGACGTTCTCGCAATCGATCCGAAGAGTCTCAAAACCGAAGGCGAAGTGAGCACCTATATTCAGAGGGCGACCGCGATCCTGCACACGCAGGCGCGAAAACCTTGAGAAAGGCCGGTGAAAATAAATTGCGCCGCGCGCTCTTAGTCCTTATTCTCTTTTCGGCGAATGCCTTGCAGGCGCAGCAGACCACGCCGCCTCCCGATCCTCCCGGCGAGCGCGCGAAACTAAAAGAAAGCTGCTTCAGTTTCACATTCTCAGGGCTTGGCGGATGCGCCGAAGAACTCTTTACGGGCGTGCCCTTTCACATAGCCGTGGGGAGCATCGCTCCGCAGGACGGATTCGGCGGAGGCGTGGCCTACGTCGGACACCACACAACCACCAGCTGGAGAAATACTTGGAATGCCGATGCAATAGCGACCGGCAATGGCTCATGGCGCGCCGGTTTCTACATGAAATTCGTTCACACGCCTAATGAAGCTGTCGGCGTCAGTTTTGGGCCGCCCCCGCCCGTGGAAGAAAACCTGATGGGCCTGACTGAACATACCGTGTTCGGCCTTTACGCGCAGGCGATCTCACTTAACAAAGTCACTTTTCTTGGCTTAGGGCCGGATACAACCGAAGCCGGGCGCACATTCTTCGGCATGACGGAAACTATTGTTGGCGGCAACGTCGTTAAGCCGTTTTCCGGGCAACTGAACGCATCACTCCTCGGCGAGATGAATGGCCGCTTTGTGAGCATACGCGAGAGCAATGGGCAGAATAGTCCGTCGATTAGTCAGGTCTATGATGAAGCAACTGCTCCGGGATTAACGACGCAGGCTGGAACGTTCCAGCTTGGCGAAGGCATAAGGATTCGTCCGGTTTTCGATAAAGACCTTGTTCGCTTAAATTACAGCGCGATCTACCAGCAGTATTTTGCGACAGACAATTTCACTTTTCAGCGTCTCACAATAGATCTCGGCCATCAGTACGCCCTCCATAGTAAAACCCGGATAAACGAACCAAGATTGAACAACGGCCCTGACGCATGCGCTATCGACCCTGTGTCGCATCCGGAGTGCCCCAAACCTTATGTACGAAATTTCGAAGGAAGTATCGGATTTCGATTCTTTACCGCCCTCTCCATGACGCCGGGAGGAAATGTGGTTCCGTTCTATTTTCAACCCACGCTTGGCGGCTCGGACATCAATGGAAATTCATCGTTGAGCAGCTATCAGGATTATCGCTTCCGGGCTCCAGACGTGATGCTTCTTCGGGAGAGCTTTGAACACTCCATCTGGAACCTGCCGATAGGATTCACGCTTATGGCTGACGAAGGCAAGGTCGCGATGACCCGTGGAGGTCTTGGTTCGAGCCCGTGGATTCACAGTTTTTCAACAGGCCTTACACTGCGCGCTGGAGGCTTTCCGCAGGTCTATCTGCTGTTTTCATGGGGCGGCAACGAAGGCACTCATACTATCGCGAACGTCAACACCTCTCTGCTGGGCGGCACATCTCGACCTTCGTTGTTCTGATTGGTAAAGGAGATAACATGTTCGGATCCGAGATGTTGGACATCGCAATTGGCATGATCTTTACGTATCTCCTTTTGAGCCTGATCTGCTCCGCTATCAACGAACTGATTGAGCGTCAGTTGAAAAACAGGGCTGCCGATCTTGAGCAGGGTATTCGCGAGCTTCTCGACGATAAGGATGGAACTGGTCTTGTTACTCAGTTGTATCAACACGGCATGATCAATGGCCTTTTTAAAGGCGCCTACAACGCCGCGGACAAGAACAAATCGAACCTCCCTTCATATATTCCATCGCGGAACTTCGCTCTGGCGATTCTAGGAATCGTGGCACCCGAAAGTCCTGCGATCAGTTTCCGTGATTCAGTTGGGAAGATGACAAATGCGAAGGTGAAGAATGCGCTAACGGCGATGCTGAATGTCGTCGGAGAGGACGTTGATAAATTCAGGGGCAGCATTGAGAATTGGTTCAACAGCACGATGGATCGGGTCTCCGGATGGTACAAGCGACGCTCACAACTAATCATTTTCTGCTTGGGCTTTGTCGTGGCCGGAGTGATCAACGTCAATTCGATTTCGATTGCCAACGATCTCTGGACCCACAAGGCAGAGAGGGATGCGATGGTCTCAGCCGCGCAGGGCTATCTCCAGAGCCATGCGACAAAAGATGGTCAAATTGACCGGGACGCTTCGCTCAAAGCCAATGTCGAGAGTATCAGCGACTACGGACTGCCAATGGGCTGGCATATTAAGGCCCCACTCGGACTCCGAGAATGGATATTGTTTGTTATCCGATCTTTGTTCGGTTGGTTGATAACGGCTTGTGCGATTTCATTAGGCGCACCGTTTTGGTTTGACATGCTCAACAGGTTCGTCGTAATCCGGTCAACGGTTAAGCCACATGAAAAGAGCCAAGAAGAAGCTTCCAAGAACTAAGAACTAAAACGCACATTCGCGAGAGGTGGTAAATCAATGGGCGGCGCTGCTGAAATCGCAACTCTCACCCTGGACCAGGTGACGCAACTGATCTCCCAGGCTAAAGCTGCCGGTGCCAACGCGCTGCTGGTCGGCATTCAGATGTTCAACATTCTGGGTGACAACGTAACGCTGCCCGGTCAGACGCTAGCGCTGGCGCTTACCACTTCCGGAGTTCCTGTCGATCCATCTTTAGCGCCTCTCTTGAGCGCTATCCAAAATATTTCGAAGGCAGGAACCCATGTCAGCATTACGCTCAATCAGGACACGCAATTGTCATTGAAAAACACCCGCATCAAATTTGCCAAAGACACCAGTTTCGATGTTAGCGACGATGCCGTCAGTCCTGCGCTCAACAACATTGTTGGCTTAGCCGGTCATAAAGTGTTCTGGGTAGATGTACAGAGCCTTCAGTTGACCCAGAATCAGGGACGATGGAGCGTAGCAGTTAAGACGCCTCTGGAAACGATAGATTTTGAACTGAACTAGAATCGGCCATCTTCGCGAAGATCTGTTGCCGTATTCCAGAACTATTGATTCAGGGTCCTGACCATTGCAGTAAACTCGCTCGATCGGTTGACGGGGGAACCACACATGCGTAACAAGGCTGCCTTGCTCTTCCTGATAATTTCTTTCTCAATTGCGGCGACTCCGTTTATTGAAGGTCAGGCGCAAGCCATAGTGTCTCCGGAAGTCTTCACCGAAGCGTATCTGGACCAAGTTCCAGTTTCCGGCAGCATTCTCACTGGACTTCAGTACTCAACACCATCTGATTCAGCGGGCAAGAATCTATGGGTCCGGATACCGCAAGAGGCGATTGGTAAACTGTGCGTATCAGTGATCACCGACGACGGAAGATATAGTGCTGCCGCCCAGTTCAATCTTAGTGCGCTATCCAGCGGAGAGCGCTCTCTCCCCTATCCGACCAAGTATGGCGAACAATTACGCAAATATACCAGTGGGCGCACGGCACTCCTCGCGTCCATTGCAGACGCATGTGCAAGTCCTCGTGCGAACCTGCAGACTTATCTGCCTATATCGTGGTCTCCGCCTGCTGATGCAAATAAGTTTCTGGTGCTTGTTAACAGCGGCGACTCTGACGTGCGTCTATACAGGAACTCATCCAAAAAGTTTTCGCAGTGCAAGAAGGCGGAGATGAATGCCGCCAGAGTAGCTTACGACACAGTGTGCCCGGTAGATGTGGTTTCCTCGGACACGAATTGGATTGGTTCGATCATCCGGAATCGTAATGACGAAACTCTTCCACTCGTGCCTTTGCAAGCGAGCTTGCGATGAGTGACTCGGCAAAAAAACGGACCTTCCGCAAGCATCAGATTGTCGTGCGGTGCCTGGCCGTCATTGCTTTGCTGATCGCTTGCATGGTCACGTTTACTCAACATTCAGCGACGTTTGCTGTTACCGCTACTGTGGAGCGGGTCGAATTTATTACGTCCAAAGGACATTCCACAAACTGGTTCCTAGACAAGGCTCAATATATCGCGGATTACGGATCGACTCCGGTGGAATTTAGCGGTTATGTAGAACTTGCCCAAGGGGTGCGGGTGACGGTTGAACGAGTCGCGATGGGACCTTTGTACATTCAAGTTGAGGCAAATACTCCGGACCAAACCGACCTGGGATCCCACTTTGCGGAGGGCGGTACACCATTGGGTACCATTCGCGGCCACGCGGTATTCAAGATCACAGATTTGCAGACACGCATCCTTAATGGAAAGAATGTTGTACTACCGCTCAGTGGAGATGTGCGACTCGGGACGGGGGTCGAGCGTCCGACGCTCCCCTCGGTGCCGTTGCTTCGGCAGGGGCAGATCACAGTGATAGGGCACAGCCTTCTCGGAGATGATCTGTATAAGGGTGATTCGCAGAGTCTCGACCCGGGAGACGTTGTTGCAATTGGAAGTGCGACCGGACCTGCAATTGGTTTTGTCGCGGTCGAGGAGGGGCCCGCGCTGACAGCTACTTTCCATGTTGTCGCTAAGAATGTGTCAGTCAATCGATTGCCCGCATCTGGATATAGGGTGAGTTCCACGGTCTTTTCTCGTATCAAGAACGACGGAACGTTGCAGTCCGTCTGGGCAGCATTTCTCTTTCTGTTAGCGCTGAAGAAGATAGGCGCAGAATGAAGCCAGCCACGGTCGTGCTTTTGGGATTAGTCGTTACGTGCGCGCACGACGGTCGCTGTCGTGCGCAGGAAACTTTTGTACGTAGTGGAACCGAGGAAGGACACGGACTTCTTCATCGCTACCATGATCGATGTTACGTGATTGTGCCAAGGCACGTGATTACAGCAGCTCCGGGTCCTATAACAGTGATTGGCAAGAGGGGTGTGCAATCTGATGCCGCGATTCTTACGACTGATTCTGCGGATTTCGCTGCGCTTCTAGTCCCACGCAGGGGCTCCAGTATTTGCGACGGCTCAACTGATTCGATACCCAAGCAAGTGATCGAAAACATATTAAAAACCATCGTCGTCGCCGACCTGCGTTCGGTAGATGAGGATGGAAGCGAAACACACGTCGTCGTTTCGATCACGCGTGTAACGGCTCGTTCCATCTACTTCGCAGTGCCAGAAGGCGCTAACCTCCATAAAATGATGAGTGGTAGCGTTTTATCCGCAAAGGGTTCTGTAATTGGCATGCTCGACGGTGAGATCGCAAGCGGTCAAGGCATTGCATATCGAGCGGATTACATTGAGAGTTTTTGGAACCTTGTGAAGCCACCTGAGAATGGATGCTCGGCGGGATGTGACGTAGATGTCTCGACGCTGTCCCTGGTCAAGAATTACGTCACACGGAAGGACAGTTCAGGCGTTGGCGTACACATAATGTACAGCCATTACGACTCTGTATATCAGTTGCCTGGAGACTGGCCACTTCCACCCTTTCTCCATGTTTGGCGCGACAAGCAAGACGTCAAGACCGACTCTACGGATATGCCCGGCCAAATGAGCTACTTTGCCTTTTCGTTCAGTTCCGATTTTTCGGAGCGTTCTCAGGATTTGTACGTGAGTGCGATGGCCTTTGAAATTAGTGGACAAGTTTCCACCTCGGAGATCATCAAAGGCGTGGTGTGGTCAATTACCTTCACTGGCGGACCCGAGCCAAACCAGATTCACATACGCGTCAAACCTCTAAAGCCTCTTTACTGAGGTCAGATAATGGTCCAAGGTACAAACTGCTTAATCGTCTTAATCAAAGTTACTCGAAATATTAGATCGGGGGGACGCGATGCCAGTTGAGTTCCGCGAGGATTCGATTTCAGTCACCAATCAATTGAAACGAACGCAGTGTCCCAAACAATACCCAACTTTCGGCATCTTCGCAAAAGTCGCCCTCGCCATAACGACATGCCTTTTCTTCTCCTCCCCGGGCCAGGCGCAAGAAGTCCGCGTCAACGCGAATGGACAGTTTGGATCTGGTCTGTTGAGAAGTCGGGATGGGGGGTGTTTCATCGTTACTGCTGGCCACCTTGTCGACAACGTGCCATCCGTAACGATTGAGACCTTGGAACGGCACGAAGGATCGGGATCGGTCAGGAAAACCTATGCGGGAAATGACCTGGCCCTCATCCAGCTTGACCAGAATGCTGGTGGTTTTTGCTCTACCCAGGAGTGGCCTAGACCTGGCGAGGACGTCACTTCGTTGCTCCAGGGTGCTTCGGGTCAAGGCAAATTGGTAAGGATAGAAAATGGATCCAGCTTTCAAATTGCAGTGTTGATCACCCAATTCGACGAAGGTCAATTCATAACCGTAAGGTCTCTAAACTCCGAACAAAGTATCGCTAAAGGCTGGAGCGGCAGTCCACTGTTCGTAGGAAACGCCCTGGTAGGAATGCTTGTTTCTGTGGCCGGTGATGGGACAGGTAAAGTTTATCGAATCGACTATATAACCACGCTTATAGCGAGCTTTTGGGCGGCTGGTGGCGGTCCTCCAGACGAAATTGTGATGGCTGTGCAGAGCCCGGAATTCCGCACTGCATTTATGAAGATCTTGGAAGCGGTGATTTCTCCATCGCCGTTGAAGGCGATTAGGGGCGATTACGATTCACGGGATACCACAGATGATTATTCGATTGTCGCATACCATTCGCTTGTCGGACTTCCGGGCACGGTTGGAAGTGGCGAGGTGGACCAGTTCAAGCATGAAAAGTATCCGTATATGGTCGTATATCAATTTGGGGCCGCCCGAGGCGATCCGGCAGGGAAAGCACGCTATGAGGCCCTCGTCGACACGGTTAAGCAGTGCATTCCAGACAATTGGCTGAAGCAGACGTCAAATAATGGCTCTAACTACGACGATCTTTTCGAGGCTAAGAAGAGTGCAGAAGGTCCCACGGTACAGGTGAAGCGCGCCTTCGGGAAGCTTAGACTTGCGATGGCAGCGCCCGGGAAAGGCTATCTGCTGAAATAGAAATGCGCATCTCCATTATTATGGGTTCCTTCCGATCTTTACGCACGATCTTATTGAATCCGGATCATCGCTGTCTGGATCAATTCCCGGACGGGCTTCTTGGGATTCCGTTGCCCGTAGTGCAGAACATGCTTTCAACCGGGCACCACTTTGGGACAGAACCTGTACTGATCTGAATTCGCTTCTGCTACAATTCATTCACAGAGCATGGACAGATGCTCGGCGTTGCGATAGCCTGCGGACGGTTTTTGGCAGTTTTTTCATACTGTCCATTTACTGTCCATTTGGTACCGAAAATTGGTTATATTCGGTGGAATTGATTGACGCAGGCGAAACGGTTGACAGTGAGACAAGACAGTAAACATGCGGGTTTGGCGCTAACCGTATGAAAAGCAAGTGGGGACGTAGTTCAGTTGGTTAGAACGCTGCCCTGTCACCGATTACCCAAGGCAGAATCAATCGGGCCTCCGCTGTTTCCGTACGCAGCACGTCTTTAGCCCACAAGTAATTCTCTCCTGCACTCGCACCGAAGTGGTCGCTTTCGGATATCGGCGCGGCCGTTCATCGGAAGCCCATCCTCGGCACGGTCCGTTATCTGAGGTAGGTTCTCACCATGTCGATCACCTCATCGGCCGCTTGCGTCTGCTCCGAATTCGGTTTCCGCTTCGGGTCAAGCACGTGGTGTCGGATGTGGCCTTCCAAGAGCTCAGTCATCAGGCTGTTGACTGCACCTCTTGCTGCGCTGATGATCTGCAACACCTCCGAGCAATCCCGTCCCTCGTCGAGGACCCGCTCCAGAGCTTCAAATTGCCCCCGGATGCGTTTGCTCCGCAAAATCATCTTCTGTTTGTTCTTGATTGTGTGACTCATTCGCAAACGAATGATATCATGCCTATACTTGCCAGATACCTATGGGGGTATGTATCATGAATCATTCTTTTGCACGAGTTCATCATGTGGCAGCGCATGGCCTTCGTCGTGAGCGTGGTGCTTCTGGGATTTAGTGGAGGAGTGGTCGCCCTTTTTGTTCGGGGCATGCACGCTGGACGAGGCGCTGTAGCAGGTTTCTGTTTCGTTTCTGCGCTGGCTGTCGTGCAGGCTTGGCTGGTTGCCTCCGAGATCGCCAAGGCCCGCAGGCTGTGCGGCAACATTCGAAATGCATGCTATAGAGGAGCTCAAGCGAAATTTCGCGCTGTTTCCCTCGTTGGACTGTGTGCAATCGTGGGGGTCCTTCCCCTGGCATTGATTGGGGAAGGTTCGGGAGGCCAAGGCCCATTCGCCACTGTCATGTTGGGTGGTGTGGTGTTTTCCACTATCGCGGCGCTGACCGTGCTGCCTGTTGTCATTGCGCGGATCGCTGAGTGATGTCGGTTCATTTGTCGGTTCCGTTATAGCGGCGCCCGCCCCTTGAGGGCACAGTTCTTGCGTGGCCATGAATTGATCGAAATGGCCGAGTCTTACCTGGAATCTCGGTTTCGTCCCACGGAGGGAATGTCGCTATGAGTTCTTCGCCCATCATCGAAAAGTCCCCAGCCAACCCTCCGCATCTGAGCGCGAAGCGGAAGTCCCCAGAACTAAACCAGCCTGACCCTGGCTCCGAACGCGAAGAACACGGAAAGGGTGTGGAATGGGCCGAACTGGTCCGCATTGCTTTTGTGTTCTTAGCTGCGGTCGCGGTATGGTTTCGGCTTTGGGAGCCGTTTCCGCACATCAGCGTAGTCGGCATCGCGGCGACCCTGATCGGCGGATATCCGATTTTCAAGGAAGCCTTCGAGAACATTGTCGAACGAAAGATGACGATGGAACTCTCGATGACCATCGCGCTTCTTTCTGCATTGGCGATCGGCGAGTTTTTCACGGCTCTGGTTATCACCGGCTTCGTCCTTGCCGCCGAGGTGTTGGAGGGCCTCACCGTTGGTAGAGGCCGGCGGGCGATCCAGAGTCTTCTCAATTTTCTCCCGAGAACCGTCGCAGTCCGCCGCAATGATCAGGTGATCGAGGTTGCGTCCGACCAAGTTCAGGTTGGTGACACGGTGATCGTGAAACCGGGTGGACGCATCCCGGTTGATGGCACTGTGCTTGGCGGCCGCTCGTTTGTGGAGCAAGCGGCAATCACTGGCGAAGCCATGCCGGTTGAGAAAACACCCGGAGATGCGGTCTATGCCGGAACCATCAATCAATCAGGCGCTCTGGAAATCGGAGCACAGAAACTTGGCCGCGACACCACCTTCGGCAGAATCATTGAAGCCGTTGAACGGGCGGAGAAATCCCGAGCTCCCATTCAGAAAACGGCGGATCGCCTGGCCGGTTACCTTGTGTACTTCGCACTCGGGGCAGCAATCCTAACTTTCATCATTACTCACAACGTCCGGTCAACCATTTCGGTCGTCATCGTTGCCGGAGCTTGCGGCATTGCGGCGGGAACGCCTCTTGCCATCCTCGGAGCCATAGGACGAGCCGCACATCAAGGAGCCATTATTAAAGGCGGCCTCTATTTGGAAGCGCTGGCCGCCGTGGACACCGTGCTTTTGGACAAGACGGGCACCCTAACTTTCGGTACTCCCCAGATCCAGGAAGTTGTTTCGGCCAATGGCTTCGGGGAGCGACAGATCATAACCGCTGCCAGTATTGCGGAGCGCAAATCCGAACATCCTCTCGCCAAGGCAGTTGTGGCACGGGCAACGGAACTAGCCATTCCGCTCGTAGAACCCGATGAATTCTCTTACACGCCCGGAAAAGGAGTCAGGGTGAGTTATGAAGGCGAGGAGATCCTTGTGGGTAGTCTGTCGCTCCTAGTGGAACATGGCATGACGCGGGGTTTGCCCCCAGATGGTAACGGCGCGGGCGGGACGTCGGAAGTCTACGTCGCTCGCGCGGGCCAAGTTCTCGGGAGCATCCGAATTGCTGATGTTTTGCGGCCAGAAGCCAAGAATGCGGTTGCGGCAATGCGACAGATGGGTTTGAGAACTGTTCTGTTGAGCGGAGACACGCAGGCTGTAACTTCATCGGTTGGCCGCGATCTTGGCGTGGACGAAGCGGTGGGAGGACTCCTGCCCGAGCAAAAAGCAAAGCGGGTGGCTGAGTTACGACGCAAAGGGCGCAATGTCGCGATGGTCGGTGACGGAATCAACGACGCTCCAGCCCTAGTAGAAGCCAATGTTGGCATCGCCATGGGATCGGGAACTGATGTCGCTCGGGAGAGCGCGGATGTGATCCTGATCGGAAGCGATCTTTCGAAGTTGGTCGAAACTTTGCGTCTTGCTCGACGCTGTCGCGGGATCATCATGCAGAACTTTGTGGGAACGTTGGTAGTGGACAGCATCGGAGTCGGAATGGCAGCTCTTGGCTTCCTAAATCCGCTGCTAGCCGCCTTTATTCACGTGACCTCAGAGTTGGCATTCATCCTCAATTCCACGAGATTGTTGCCCCGCGGTGCTGAATCCGGGCGATGAGTCGGGAATTGGAGCGAAGTTTTGAGTTGTGGATATGCAACTTCCTCAGGTGATCCTGAGCCGGAAAGGTAGAGCTTGGGTAGTCCTGATCGCCCTCGCAATCTTGGTGATTTTGATTGTGGCAGTTTTCTTGCAGTCTCGCAGATCACCAACACCGTTAGAAATGGACGACCTAAATGGGCTGTTGGATTAAGTCATCGGAAGTAGGGACGGATCGGACACGTGAACGAGGAGCGTGATTGTCCGCTGAAAACGAAGCGTCTCGTCGTTGGGCAGATCACGATCTGTCGAGGGTGTTGTTGCGGCAATGTGGAGCGCGGTTTGCCCGAAGTTCCGGTGGAGTGGCTCAAGGCCGAATGGCGAAAACGGGGCTTGTTGAAACGAGTTCAGCTGACGATAAGCGGATGTGTTGGGCCGTGCGATGTGCCGAACGTGGTCGTGATTACNNTGGGCTGTGCGGTGTCGGGATGCAGGCGAGATGTTGTCCCTGCCTCATGAATTCCATGAATGCAGGATTAGCCCCTTTTCCTTGTAGAGCTTGGCGAAGCCATTGAAGAGCTCTCACAAGAGAGTGGTTCTAATACTCAGAACGTCACCGCTAACAGTGCGGCATCCCCACAGGTCAAGGCTTCTGTGGATTCGAGCGTCCCTGTTGGAGGCGCGACGCAGTGACCTTATGGTATCAATTTTCAAGAAAATTCAGAATCGGAACAAGAGAGCGAGCCCTACGGAGGGGTTCATTCGGCTGCTATTGATCGTTCTGTGGGCACTCGTCGTCCTCGTGTTGGGCTTTTACTCGGGTCTTGCCTATCACCACCACTAGCAATGGCGGCCAGCAAACACAAAACATAACCAGGCAGTGTGTGCATACCTGGGTATGCATCTCTTCGTTGCGTTTGTTAGGCACTTTGGTATAGATTCAATCGAAGCTTCCATGGGGTAGCCGTCATGCGGTCGATTTCGAAAAAGGTGGCGCTTTTTTGCCTGATGCTGACTTTGTGGTCAGCATTAGCATTTGCTGTCCATCACCATTCGAGTGCGATTGAAGCGGCAAAGTGTACGGTCTGTATCGCCGCTCATTCAGCTTCCCCCAGAGTCGACTCCACACCGGGCCCTACGACGTTCGTTGTCGTGTCCGCCTTTCGAGCAGAGCCAGTCTCTGCCAAGAAGCGCTTCATAGCGTTTGCACTCAGCGTTCGCCCGCCTCCTAGCGTCTAAAAATCAAATTGCAGTCGTATCTACGCCGGTTCGTATTCCAAGAACCGTTCCCCTTGATTTTTGGACCAAAATTTCTGGAGGAACTCATGCTGGCTTCTTACAAGTGGTCGCTTTATGCGACTTTCGTGGTAGTTTTCTGCTTCGCGATCAGTTTTCATGCGGTTGCGCAGTCCAACTCTGGCTCCATCAGTGGAACGGTGGTGGACCCCTCGGGCGCCGTAGTCGCGAACGCGACAGTGGAATTTCATAACGCTGTTAGCCACTTTGACCGATCGACCACAACGGATAGCGCCGGGAGGTTCAGCGTTCCTAACGTTCCGTTTAATCCCTACCATCTAAGCGTGACAGGCGCGGGTTTTGCGTCTTATGCTCAGGACGTCGAGGTGCGCTCCGTTGTGCCTTTGGACGTTAAGATCAGCCTCAAGGTATCAGGATCTACCGAGAGCGTGACAGTCGAGGCAGGCGGCGATTTGGTAGAGAATGATCCCACCTTCCATACAGATGTCGACAAGGACCTGTTCGACAAGCTTCCATTGGAAAGCGCATCATCGTCTCTGAGTTCGTTGGTTACGCTGACCACCCCCGGTATTGCAGCCGATTCCAACGGTCTGTTTCATGGCCTTGGCGACCACGCGGAGAATTCGTTTTCAGTCGATGGCCAGCCGATTACCGACCAGCAAAGCAAAGTGTTCTCCAACCAGATCCCACTCGAATCGATCCAGTCGATGGAGGTCATTTCGGGCGCGCCGCCGGCGGAATACGGTGGCAAGACCAGCGTCGTGATCGTCGCTACCACGCGTTCGGGCCAGGGCGTAACAACCCCTCACGGCAGCGTGACCTCTTCCTACGGTTCGTTTGGAACCTCCAACGTGCAAGCCGACCTCGCTTATGGCGGAGCAAAGTGGGGGAATTTCATCTCGGTCGGAGGTCTAAACAGTGGCAGATTCCTCGACCCGCCAGAGTTTGTCGTAATGCACGACAAAGGCAACGAAGAGAATCTATTCGACCGGGTAGATTATCAATTCTCCAGCAAGGACTCGGTGCATGTTAACTTGGGATTTACACGCTCGTGGTTCCAGACGCCGAACTCTTTTGATTCGGAACTCGCGACCCCGTGGAACGGAGTTGTCGTGGCCAATGGCGGCTTCGATCCCAATGGCAATGTCGTCGGCACGGCCGACCAGCGTTCCCAGATCAAAACATTTAACATCGCCCCTTCTTGGACTCGATTAATCAACCCCACTACCGTCTTTACTTTGGGTGCCTTTGTGCGGAGGGACGGGTACAACTACTATCCCAGCGCTAATCCCTTCGCTGACCTGGGAGCGCCTGGACTGCAGAGCGAAACGGTGAGTCAGAGACGCACCCTCACAAATGTGGGACTACGATCGGACGTGTCTTACGTAAAGGGAATTAATAACGTTAAGGTGGGCGCTACCTACGGACAGACGTTTCTTAACGAAAAGGATCCTTTCGGCATTGTAGATCCAACCTTCAATTCACCGTGTCTGGACGCGAACGGCGTCCCGGTTTTTGTTGGCAATCCGGGGCTCAACGATCCGTCGCAATGTCCGACGGCAGCGACGACCAACCCCGCTCTCTACCCCGCACCGTTTATTGCGAACGCAAACTTCAATCCGCTGCTGGGTTGCTATGACTTGACCCGTACAACTCCGTCTCCCAACGATGGTTGTGCAACATCGACTAGTGGCCTTTACACTTTCAGCGGACATACCGACGTCAAGGAACTCGCTCTTTACGTGCAGGACAATATCACCAAGGGAAACTGGGCATTAAACCTGGGGTTGCGTGGTGATTTCTACAACGGACTTACGACACATCGGGAAGCCGAGCCACGCCTTGGCGTCGCTTATAACATCAAGCGTACCAATACGGTTCTGCGTGTTTCGTATGCGCGAACGATGGAGAGTCCCTTCAATGAGAACCTCGTGCTTTCAAACCAAGGGTGCGCTAACCCAGTACTAAATCCTCTGCTTGCTTGCACCGGGTCAAGTACCAACCCATTTAGTCCAGGCTGGCGCAATGAGTTTCACGCCGGCCTCCAGCAGGCGTTTGGAAAATATTTAGTCTTCTCGGGCGAGTACATCTGGAAGTACACGCACAACGCCTACGACTTCAGCGTGCTGGGTGCGACGCCGATCACGTTCCCGATTGAATGGGCCAATTCTAAGATCCCAGGATACGCGGGCCGTGTGAGCGTGCCGAACCTTCACGGATTTACCGGGCTCGTGGTGTTCTCCAGCGTGGCTGCCCGCTTTTTCACTCCCCAGATCGGCGGGGCGGGCGCGGTTCCCTCTGCATCTGGACCGTTCCGGATCGATCACGACGAAAAATTCAACCTCACCGGTCACGTGCAATACCAGCCGTGGAAAGTTGGTCCGTGGATCGGCTTCAACTGGCGCTATGACAGCGGCCTCGTTGCTGGCCCTGCGCCGTGTGCCGGAGGTAACTGTGCAAACGGCCCGGCGGGCACAGACACGGTTGTGGATACGTCTGGGCTAAGCCCGGATCAACAGTTCCAAGCGGGACTGACTTGCAACGGCGTCCATGCTACGCTACCCAGCGCGGCGAATCCCATTGGCACTCCGATCACTCCCACCAACCTGTGCCCAGCGACTCAATACGGGTCAACGCTTCTACAAATACCGGCACCCGGAACCGAAAACGACGACCACAATCCGCCGCGTGTTGCGCCGCGTAACTTATTTGATGTTTCGGTGGGAGACGATAATTTGTTCAAAGGCGATCATTACAAATGGAGCCTTACGCTTACTGCCATCAACATTACTAACAGACTGGCGTTGTATAATTTCCTCTCGACCTTCAGCGGAACGCATTATGTGACGCCGCGCTCCCTGACGGCTCAGCTCGGCTTCCACTTCTAGCAGCAACTCCCCCGTCGATGAGGGCAGTACGGCCGAGACCGTACTGTCCTCAGTTGTAACCATCACCTGAGAGCAGAAGCATCAAGTGCGCACTGCACGCTTAGTTAACCTCACGGGAAACGGGAGGGCGCAATCCAGGGCTCTCCGCGCTACCTCCGGGGGCTACCACTGGTAGCTACGGTGAAAGGCGGAAGACCTAGGTGCTCGATGACTGACTCGGCGATTATGCACTCGTTGAGAATAGTGCGGATGCTGGAACTCTCAACTCACTCTGGAGACATCAATCGTCTATGCGTGTTCACGCTCATTGGAGCGTTCCTGTTTCTGTTTTTGTGTCCACCTGCCCGCGGGCAGACTTCCACAAAGACGCCCCGTGGCGATCCTCAAAAGGCCATTGAGGACAAAGACCCTTTAGCCATTGTTGAGCTTGGCGCAGCAACTAGCTGGAACCTCAGCGGAGGCGCGGCCACGTTCGCGCCGAATCTTGCAGCCGAGGTGACACCGATAGAGAACTGGCTGGAGATTGAGGCAGGCGTGTCGCCCTTCTACACTCGTAAGTCAACAGAATGGGACACCGACCTACTTTTCAAGAAGCCGTGGACCATATCACGGAAGGCAGAGTTCATGGTGGGCGTCGGTCCCGAGTGGGTCCACCTCAGACAGAACGGGAAAGTGACGAACTCCATCTCTGGGGAGATAGCGGGAGACTTCATGTTCTGGCCGACCGGCAAACACCGTTTCGGCTGGTTCCTCGAACCGGCTTTCGACTACAGTTTTGCCGGAGGCCACCAGCAATCCATCGGTGTGAGCGTCGGTCTCCTCATCGGAATTCCGTGATAATAACGGGGCATGGATAGGTGCGCCTTATCACCAGCCATCAGCCAAGGCAATACCGAGGCATCCGCCTGAGGAATTTGTTTGGCGCCCGGTAGTTCTGCGTACACCGTAACGGTCTCTTTCGCGGTACGGATTACGGTACGTAGATCTTTCAGCTTGTACCGACTAGCAAGGACTTAGGTGGCCGCCCGCCTCTTGCAAGTCGTTGTATTTCCTCATCGTGGTTGTTCTTTCACAACGAACCCCGGGACATCAGTTTTCTGAGGCCACGTTTAGGTTTCCATCGGTCTAGAGTATTTGGAAGATCCACAAGATTTCGGAGGAGCGCTGTGTGCATTCGCTCACCGAGGCCAGCCGAATTGAGTACATGGTAGAAGGCTTTATCCGGCACCACGACATCGCAGTACGGGACCGCCAGAGACATGGCGTCAATATCATAAATGTCGTTAGCGGTCCACACCTTGTCCCTGTTTCTGTGCCACGCAGTCTTCAATTCGATCGAGACTTCGGTACTCGGCATCGCGCGAACGAACGCGCGAGCCGATTGTTGATCCGAAATTACATCTGTGAGCACAAGCCCCCGCTCTGCCAGAGCACGCGGCAGGATATTCTGGAATTCGATTCCCAACTCGCGCACTGACACAACATCGCGTAACCGACCCCGCCGCCATCGTTCCTCGCCGTTGAGTCGAAGAGTCTGCTCTCGCTCTTCAGCAGCTCGCCTCTCTGCCACTTGCATGACAGCCTCAGGATTCCAGCCTACCGCAACCATGTTCTCGACTTCATTGTTATCAGCAGGACCTCGAAGTATGGATCGTTCCAGGTCCAGATTCGCCTGAGCAACGAAATCATCAAAGACCTTTGCTCCGATACGCTCTCGCACGCTGTCGGTTTCGTCCCCGGAAGGTCCCATGATCTTCAATCCGCTCCGCAGGCCGAAGGCGTGACGGACTCCTCGTCCGATGAGGGGGATGATCGGCAAGAGACTAGGCGCTTTTGCGCACCGGTCAAGCATTGCCATGAGTTCGGACTCCATAACGACCACGCGGCTGACAAGCGTTGCGAAATCAGTCAATTCCTCCATCACGTTGGAGATTTCTCGGCGTTGCGTGGGATCCTTTATCTTGAGCATCTCACTGTAGTGAGTGCCCGACAGGACGAACATCGCGGTACCCGCTGAACGAGCTGCGTGGCACGCCTCAAGTGTTTCCACGAAAGAGTTGCCCTTTGAATGGCCGACCGACGCCTGCGCTAGAGATATCCAATGGTTGAGGTCAAGATACACGACGTTCACATTGTCCGATGGCAACTCCAACAACCGAGGCCAGACGAGGGCAGGCGGTTCATCTTTCATCGAGTGTCCTTTTGACGCACTACCTAACTATAGCTTTGGCAACAAATACCTTGACTAACCATTCTTAGTTTGGCGGAAGTGATGGGATTGTGCTTGAAAATGACTCAATAAACTGGAGTGACTTTGTACACCCGTAGCGGTTCAGGGGGTACGTCCGCGAGATTGAAAGGTTCAAATCGAGGAATGACTGTACAAGTTATGAAGCTGTGAATGTCGCTGAGTCTTTGGACGGGAATCCTCCAGTCGGAGTTCCATTCGCCAAGCTCTATCGCGTCGGGCAATGTTGGCTTGAGATCGAGATGGCTTTCATACTTTTCGGGAACGCTCACCTCAATTGCATCTTCGTAGTCGAAATTCTGAACCTTGATTCCTGGAACGTCGGGCACGAAGAGATTAATCCCTCTGGAGTGGATAGGGATCAGTTTGTGCTTGTCGATATTACAAAGTTTGTTCAGTTGCCAAAGGGGATGACCTTGCGCCGGACCGGATGCTTTGTGCGGCTGAAGAGCATTAATCTGTCTCCTAACGTCGTGGGGGAATCGCCTCAAAGCTTTGGCGTAGTTGCGCCTTCGGTCCCGACTGCTTCGATCCCGTTTGCTAAGGTCTTCGGGAATTGGGAAGTAGATGTCTTTCGGGGAATCTCGCCTAGCATCGGGCATGGCCATTTGCCAAGCCATCTGATCGAGACCAGAGCGGAGACAGTACAGGAACTCTCCAAGTTCCATTCCCAGCACAGAGTCGAAGGCTTTCAGTTGGAACCGCTTGATGTGTCGTCTGTTCTTCGCGTCATACTTGGTGACGACGGTGTGCGGTTCTTTCATGTAGGCGGACACGTGCCCATTGAATGCGTCAAGGTGAAGCTTTGCCCGTTCGGTTTTTGTTACGAGATACCACGCGGCACGCGGAATCATTTCCGATCCCCTTTGTAGGGATTGTACTTAGCGTGGTCTCGGCGAGCCCATTCACTGTCCCGAATTCCGACCACTCCGAGCGCGACGCCTGCATGAAGTCGCGCCGAGACCTGGACCGATTTTGCCTTATGTTCCATCGATTTGCAGTTGACGGTTCTAGGAAGTGTCCCGAATTCTGACCAGCAAACAAAAACTTCAAGGTCCGAATGCCGCTTTGCCGTAAGCTCCAGTTGGAGGAAGGGGGTAACCGCCTCCGGCGTTGTAACCTCCCACTCTGCTGCGTGCGTTAACCAAGAACAACACGAGCTGCGCATTTAGTTACTTTGGTTGTCAGGACTGTGCATTCCGGACCAGCCGAACCACTCTTTCCAGCCCTATGCTGTATTTATTGAGGACATGAACAGTCGCACCGAAGGCCGCTGCTCTGGCCTCTTTTGGAAAGAAGCAATGAAATATGACTCATATCACTGATAATCCGATACCCAAACTGCATGAAGCTCCCCGACCACCCCTGTCGTACCCCGGCGCAACCCCTGATGCAGACCGCGCAAAGAGGCCGCCGCTCGGCCAGCCCTGGCGTTGGTCGGGCGCAGCGGGTGCACCGCGTCCGACAGATGCCCTGAGTACTCATCGTTTCGTTTCGTAAATCATGTGCCCAACGGCACAAGACGCGCAACTACCGCAAGACGACGAGACCCGTCGGCTGCTCGCAGCCTTTGAGGCGTGCCGGGCCAAGGAACTCGCTGCTACCGATCAGTTGTCAAAGCCGCGTCATAGCATGCTGTATCCGGCATATACTCGACTGGTGGATGCACTTGGGGCTGTACGGCTCAAGTGCAACGACATAAGGCTTGCGATTAGAGCGCATCGTAAGGAATTGCGAGACAAAGGGAAGTAGCGATACGGGCGCTCGACACGGTGGACATTCTGGCGTTGGGGTCTTAAGTGTACTGCATCCTCGAATCACTCAGTGTTCTTACGCATTAGCGAGCAGAATGGAAAATTCAAACGTTAACGAAGACTCTGGCATGAAAGTCGATCCAATCGGCGATTCGTCGAGCCCGGCACCACAGCCCCCGGTGGATGAAAGATTACAGAAGGCACTCGATAAAGCTCTGTACGCCGGTGGACGGCCAGCGGCACAAAAGATCAGGAATTTCTTGAATGGAACTTGGTTGGGCGAGCCATTACATGTCGTCCTCAAGGATGTTCCCGCCGGCGCCTGGACCGTCGCGATGGTCTTTGATCTCCTGGATATAGCACTAGACCGGTCTGAGTTTGCGGGGGCCGCCGACACATCAATCGCAATTGGGATTGCCGGCGCTGCGGGTGCTGCCGCAGCCGGTATT
>PLBY01000102.1 GCA_003134655.1 Acidobacteriaceae bacterium | reverse complement strand
CCCCTGCTATGACACAGACTCCTTCGGGACTCGCTCTCTCTTCCCACCCTGCCCGGCACCTACGTGCCGGGCTATCACATGCCGCCGCTTCGCGGCTGGATTTTGGTGGTGTTGGTTCCACCGTACCCCCCCCCAGAAATCCGGTTCTCACGCACTCTCTTTAGCCCATACTGAGAATACGCAAACTTCGCAGCGCTGAAAGCGCTGCGCCACCCAAAATCGGAATGCTCCTGCAATCCGGCTAGAATTTTAATGACACCGACAACAGAGCAGCTCCGAAGGCTCCGGCGGTGACGATGGCCACCGCACCGTGAGCTGCGGCGATGCCGTGAACTTTTTCTCCGTTGCTCTTCTGGCTGTAAGCCATCGCGCCCAGAATCGGGGTCAGGATCATGCCGGGGCCGTGGACCCAGGCCAGGGCTTTATGCAGCTTGATTGGGCCCTTGGTTTGGGTGCCTGCGATTCTCGGAGCGCGGATCGCATAGTAAGCGGTGATGCCATAGAGGTCGCCGGTAACCGCGCCCAGCACAAGATGCACGTTGCGGTCGGTCGTGCTGGTGCTCTTGCCGCCGGCGTTGACCGACGTGATCAAGGTGGCCAGCAGAGGGACGGTGGTGATCAGTCCGAAGCGCTGGTGCATCTTCAGCATGTGAGTGCGCCTGTCGAGCAAAGCCTGCTGCGCAGCGTTGGCCTGGGTCTCGGTCTTGGAGAAGCCCAGATCTTCGAGGGAAGGCCCGGTCTTGGCGGGGGATGGATTGGGGGACGGGGCATTCGGCAGATTTTCGGCGGGGGCGGGCGCCACGAGGAGCAATGTCAGACTGAGAGTTTGGCTCGCGGCGGTCAGGGTCACTTTGGCGACCGCGGTGCCGATTCCATCCGCTGAAGCAGAGACTTCATAATCGCCCGCAGCAAGGTTATGAACTGTGTAGAGGCCCGCCGAATCAGTCTGGGTCTCGGTCGCCTGGCCAGTGGACGAATTCTTGACGATGATCTTGGCATTGGGGAGAAGCTTCCCGGTTGAGTCTGTGACCGTGCCTGAGAGCGTGGATGGGGCATCTTGCGCGCGGAGCGGATTGGCGGTTAGTACAAGAATCAGTACGACTCCGAGGAAAAAGATCGACGTTTTTGGGTTCATGCGGCCTCTTCCTTCTGCGTAACGAGACTGATAGAGAACTTTATGTTTTAAAGATGCTTCTGTCAAAGCCAGGGATGTCTCGACCATCTCGCGAGTAACGGCTAATGGACATCTTCAGAGCGTAGATCAAAATCCCCACCCTTGTCCCGCCAAAGAACGGCGGGACAAGGGTGGGGCACCCGCTCAGTACCACTCTCTTCTTGCAAACGATTTAGACTGGAATCACCTATGACGACTACTACCCTCAACTCCCTCGCCCGCGCTTCGTCCGCTTACTTGCGGTCTGCCATGCACCAGCCGATTCAGTGGCATGAGTGGGGGCCGGAGGCGTTTGCGTCGGCGCAGCGAGAGAATAAGCCGATGCTGCTCGATGTTGGGGCGGTGTGGTGCCACTGGTGCCATGTGATGGATCGGGAGTCGTACGACGATCCGGAAATTGCGGCGATTGTGAATGAGCACTTCGTCGCGGTGAAGGTGGACCGGGACGAGCGTCCGGACATTGACAGCCGGTACCAGGCGGCGGTGCAGGCGGTGAGCGGGCAGGGCGGGTGGCCGCTGACGGCGTTTCTTACGCCGGATGGGAAGCCGTTTTATGGGGGCACGTATTTTCCGCCTAGCGAGGGGCACGGGCGTCCGAGCTTTCGGCGCGTGCTACTGAGCATTGCGAACGCGTACAAGGAAAAGAATGGCGACGTGGTCGAGCAGGCCAAGATGTTGGAAAGTTCGATTGCGCAGTCGGAGTCGTTTGCGGGAAAAGACGGGCGGGTTTCGGCCGCGGTGATTGCAGCGATTCGGACTTCGGCGTTTCGGATGTTCGATCCGCAGCATGGGGGATTTGGGCAGGCGCCGAAGTTTCCGCATCCGACAGCGCTGGATTTGTTGATTGAGCGGTATGCACGCGGCACAAGCGCTGCCGACAGCACCGAACCCCCACCCTATCGCAAAGAACGCGATAGGATGGGGCACCCTCCGCGTACTGGTGACGACGATTTACGCAACCTCATCACCACGACCCTCGAGCACATGGCTCATGGCGGCATGTATGACCAACTGGCGGGAGGGTTTCACCGGTATTCGGTGGACGAGCGGTGGGTGGTACCGCACTTCGAGAAGATGTGTTACGACAATTCTGAGCTGCTGAAGAATTATGTCCATGGGTACCAGGCGACGGGCGAGGAGTTCTTTGCAGACATGGCCCGCGACATTATTCGCTGGATGGACGAGTGGCTGAGCGATCGGGAGCGGGGGGGATTCTATGCGTCGCAGGACGCAGACATCTCCATGGACGACGATGGCGATTACTTCACTTGGACCCTGGACGAGGCGCGCGCGGTGTTGACGGAAGAAGAGGTACAGGTGGCGGCGCTGCGGTATGACATCAACGAAGTCGGGGAGATGCATCACAATCCGGCGAAGAACGTCTTGTATGTGCGGGATTCGGTAGAGGAGATCGCGGGGCGGACGAAACTGGCTGCGGAACGAGTGAACGGGCTGCTGGCGTCGGCGAAGAAGAAGATGTATGCGGCGCGTTTGCAGAGGCCGACTCCGTATGTCGATAAGACGGTGTACGTGGGATGGAACAGCTTGTGTGTTTCGGCGTATCTGGAGGCGGCGAAGGTGCTCCACCTCCCGGAGGCGCAGCGGTTTGCGCTGCGGTCGCTGGACCGGGTGCTGGCGGAGGCGTGGAAGGGTGAGCGAGCAGATGCGGGCGGGGGTGCCCGCGCCACACAATCCGGGCTGCTGCTACACGTCGTTTCCTACTCGGATCCGGCAGCCTCGCATCGCGAAGTTGCGGGACTTCTCGACGACTATGCGTTCACGGCGCTGGCTTGCCTCGATGCCTACGAGGCTACCGCCGATCTGAGCTACTTCAAGTTTGCGCATGCGATTACGGATGCGATGATTGCGCGCTTCTACGATGCGACTTCGGGGGGATTCTTTGATAGCGAACCCGCGGCCGACGGCACGAGCCTGGGCGTGCTGGCGACGCGGCGCAAGCCGCTGCAGGATTCGCCCACGCCGGCAGGAAATCCGATGGCTGCGATTGCGCTGGTGCGGCTGCATCATTACAGTGGCGACGCGGGCTATCGCGACAAAGCCGAGCAGACGCTGGAGACTTTTGCCGGCGTTGCGGAGCAGTTTGGCATCTTCGCGGCGAGCTATGGGATTGCGGTGGTCCATCTGCTGGAGAGTCCGGTGCAGGTTGTGGTGATTGCGGGAGAGGGAGATGAAGGCGCCGCATCAAAGTTGCAGGAGGCGGCGGTCGCGGCTTTTGCGTTCAATAAATCCGCGCTGAGGGTGGCGGCGAATCAGACGGTGCGCGAGAACCTTCCGCCTGCGTTAGCGGCTACGCTACCCAACCTGCCGGCGCTGGTCTCGGGAAAGTCGTTTGCGGTGCTGTGCTCGGGATCTTCGTGTCAGCCGCCCATTTTCGATGCGGGGGAGTTGGAGAGAGCGATGGAAGCAGCGATTGGGAAAGGTTGAGACCAGTTCCTCTTAGCTGGGATACCCCCCAGCGGCTAAAGCCGGAACTGTGGGGAACTGACGCGGCCCTGAAGGGCCGCTCTTCCACGGTCGTGCAATTCCATGGTCGTGCTCTTCCACGGTCGCACGCGTTTCGGATTTTTGCCCGTACGATTCAAGTCGTGTACTTCGCAGAATCTTTCACAGGCAAAAAAGTGGGGCTGTCGGGTCAGTATGAGGTCCCGACAGCCCAAAGATTGCGAGCCCTGGTTCGGCCCAAATTGCAGTCGCGACTAAGTTACTTTAGTGACCTTGCGGTCACAACCTGGTCCCGGTTCTACTGCGGTGGCAGGGTTGTTTGACAGTTGGGTTGTCTGGGTGGGCACAGAATCAGTGGGCCACCGTCCGCGGCGGGAACCTGTTGGACGGCGGCTGCAAGGAATGTGCCCACTAGTCCTACCATCAGGATCGAAATCCTGATTGTGCGTTTCATGGGTTCGTCTCCTATCCGCTTAGAGTCTCCCCGGAGGGGACCTTTTTCGCGGTGCCGCATTATAGGACCAGTGTCAAGTTTTGTGTGCAACAGTTTTCATCCCGCCTAGATTCGCTCCCTCCGAAACCCTCTCCTACCGATTGAGCAGATCGAGCATCGACCTGAAATATCAGTCACTTGGAACCATTTAATCAAGCATTCGTTGCGATCCACAGGAGGGGCGCACAGTGGTACATCCTTTGCGCAGATTTTACAATTTCAGAACAGGTTAGGACAGAAACGTCGCCGAAAGAGCAGGGGCATGGAAGAAGTCCAGAGGATGGACGGGGCGAAAACCACTACGGTTTGTTGACTTGGGGCGCGGGAATTCGGAAGCTGCCAGTTCCGGCTGCGGCTGCGCGGGCCGCAGTGCCGGCGGCTCGACTCTCGTGGGTGATGGGTACTTCCTGCTGCGTGCGGGAAAGAGCGCGGTCAACCATGCCTTCGAACATCGGGATGAGCGAGTCAGCGGGAAGCGGGTGGTGAATGTCGCACAGACTCTGCTCCCAGCGCTGGGGTTGCAGCAGAGACATGGAGGCATCGCGCGCCGGACTCTTCAGGGCAACATAGCCGAACCAAATCAGAAGCGTGCTGTTGTAGGCACACATATTGAAGATGCTCATCCACGGGCCAGTAAAGTGCTTTCCGATCCAGGAGGAGACGATAATGAGTTCAATCACCGCAAAGGATCCGAAGCCCAAAGCGATCCCGAAGCTGTGCTGGCGGCGGCTGATGCCCACATAGTGCGCAAAGAACAGCAGGAACAGCACCATTCCCACCTGAATGATGCGCACGCATCTTTGGCCGGTGAGAATGGCCTGAATGATGGGCGCCATCTCCGGCGAATTAGTGGAAACCGAGACTACGCCTGCGACCAGCAACATGACCAGACCCGCCCACTTGAACAGCACGGTGCCGAGATCGCGGAGCGTGTGGAAAGCGCGGAAAACGTCGACAAACACCTCGTGGATTACGGCGAAACCAACAGCAACGCTGAGCCCATCGCAAATCCAGTAGAGGTAGAACAAAAGCGAATAGCTGCGCCAGTTTGCGGCAAAAAGCACGGCGAAGGTGACGAGCTGAACGACGATGTATCCGAAGAAGAACTTGAACTTGCGGTGCAACCCCCGCCGGAACATGAGCGCGGCGATTGCCATCTCCAGTAGGGGATGCGCAATCCAGAGCGCGTAATAAAGGACTTTGATTTTCTCGCTCATTTCCTGGTTCGCCGGCCAAGGTGCAAGTCACCGGTTCGGTAACAGCAACGTTAACGGTTCCCAACCCGATGTTCAATGCTCTGAAGTAATCCGAGGTAACGTTACCTTCGGAGGCATCCCGGCGCAAGGTTACCTTCGTGCTAGAGCACTCCAAACGCGCCCAAACCAGGGACTAAGGTCAGTCCTTACGAGGAGATAGGGGTGGTCCGGCACTCAGAACAACGATCGAGTGCTGGGCTGGACGATTCAGACGCGGGCTTCGAGCGCGGTTACGCGTCGGGCATGGAGTGGATGTAAGCGCGCATCATACGCACCTCGTCATCCTTCTCATTCAAATCGTGCAACAGGATGTCGCGCAGCGAAACCATGCCAACGAGTTGTCCGTCGTGGCAGACCGGCAGGTGGCGGAAACCGTGACGCCGCATCAGGGCCATGCAGCTTTCGAGGTCCTCGTTCATGCTGATGGTGAGAGGGTCGTCGGTCATCACCTCAGCCATACAGGTGCTGCGGGGATCGCGGCCCTCGGCCACCACGCGCCGCATGAGGTCGCGCTCGGAGAAAATTCCGACGAGTTTGCCATTGTGCAGGACGGGAACGGCACCGATGTTGCGGTCGACCATGACACACACGGTTTCGAGCACGGTGTGACCCAGTTCCGCTTGATACGTGTCCTGATTCTTGATCAGGTCGCAGATAAGCATTTTGACACCTCCCGGTTACAGAGTTCCGAGCTGTCCAAAAGCATCTACCGGGGCGCGAGTATATGCCGAAAAGGAGATGGAAAGAAAGTGAAAAAGGTTGGGCGGGAAAGAAATCTGGACAGAAACGGGATCGAAAAGACAAGATTCGCTCAGGGATTCCCCTACGAACGGAACAGCTAGCGTGGAGCGCTCTTCGTCGCGGAATCGTCGGCGGCAAAGATGAAGTAAGAAGAGTTCCACAGAGCGGTGGGCAGGCTGCCCCGCTGGCGAGCGGTGATGACGATGTTGTAGTCATCGGAGCCACCGAGATTCATTTCGTGCAAGCCATCGTCCGAGGGCGCGTTCTTGCCGCTCTCTGCGCCGGTCGTTCCTGGTTCAATCACAGCCAGCCATGCGAGAAACTCATGGAGATCGCGGGTGCGGGGACGTCCGGGTACCACAAAGGAAACCTGCGCCTCTTGCGTGGAAAAATGCCAGGCCAGCGAAGCGGTGAGATCGACGGCCTTTTCGTAGGCACGTTCGGAAATCCGGCCCGGTTCGGGATTGTCGAAGGCGATGCACAGTTTGCGCTCGTCTTCGCGGGCGAACTCGCGAACCTTCAACGAGCCTGACTTGGCGGTCGCCTTCCAGTCGACGTGACGGGCCGAGTCCTCGGGCAGGTACTCGCGAATCATGTACAGGTCGGAGCCTCGGCCGCGGACAAAACTTTCCCATTCGCCGCGCACCAATGGCAGGACTTCAAAAACCTCGTCGGTCGGATCGATGCGCGGATAAACCAGCACTTCCCGGGGCAGCGAAACATGGCGCGTCTTGGTGAGGAACGCGAAGGGAAAGCGCGTGGCCAGGCCGAAGCTGTCTTCGCGATAGCGGCCGCGCTGGTCGAATCGTAGCTCCAGGTCGGCGGACGCGTCGGACTGAGGGGGAAGAAACGGGAAATAGGCCATCCCCTGAAAGATTCCGGGAGGCGGTGGAACCACGAGAACCCGGCGGAGACGGCGGTCGGGCAGGCGCAGCCACTGCTGCTCTTTGGGACGGTTAAAGGGGAAGGCAAATGTGGTGGCTTCCCACTGCCACTGTTTGGTCGCCTTCTTTCGCTTTTTGCGTGTGGAAATCACGCGGATGGAAAACGATGGCAGGTAGCGGCGCGGATTGTGCAGAACGATGCGTCCGGCTACAGGGCGTCCGGCGAAGACGTGCTCGGGCAGGCGGACGTCGAGTTCCAGCCAGCGCAGCACCCAGGCAGAGACGATTCCCGAGACCAGAATGGCCGCCAGCATGGCCGCGACCACAATGTAGAGAAGATTGTTGCCTGTGTTGAGGGCGGCAATGGCGATTACGATGGTGACCAGCACGTAGATGATGCCGGCGCGGGTGATGTCGTAATCGAAAGACTCGCGCAGGCGCTCGACAGCCACGCGCCGCGCCAGATAGGGGACGGTGACCAGTCCCACTATGGTGGCAATCAGCAGCGAAGAGGAGGCCAAAATCACTGTGGCCCAGACGTTGCCGGCGTCGCGCGATACGGTGGAGAAAAGCGCTGTTGCGAACGCCAGCCCCAATCCCACGAGTGCGAGCAGGAACTTCACCCAGACTTCCGCCGAGGCGGACTGCAGCCACTGAGCTAGGCGACTGGACACCGAAGGGGGCGATTTCAACGGATTGGCGTACGCAGAACCCACTTCTTCGGAGCCTAGCATTGTTGGGAGGAACGGACAATCAAGATCGGCTTGCGGGGAAAGCGTTCGTAACTTGAGGGAGCAGAGTTAGTTCCGGCATCCGCGGGCGAGACGCCCCCGGTACAGCCGCCGGGACGGCGGCGCTACAACGTCGTCCGGGACAGCGGCAACACTGAAGGCGCTACGTCTTCTGATTCTGATTTTGTTGTACTACCCTTCTGGACTCGCAGGAACTCGGCCCCGCAACGTGCAATCAATTCCCGTCACGTGACTTTAAGGAGACCTCCATGCCTATCAGCAAACGTGCAGCAGCGGAATTCATTGGAACCTTCGGGCTGGTGTTTGGTGGATGCGGCGCCGCCGTGCTGGCCGCCGGATTTCCCGCAGTCGGAATTGGATTCGCCGGCGTCGCTCTGGCGTTCGGGCTCACTGTTCTCACGATGGCTTTCGCCATCGGACACATCTCGGGATGCCATTTGAACACGGATCATCACGGATAGCCCAAAACTTTGTCTTGATCCGTGCAAATCCGTGGCGGTTTGGTTGTTGACCGCCAACTTCTTCAGTACTCCGACAATTCCTTCATCGCCAGGAACAGATCATTCGGCTGGGGAAGGATTGCATCTTCCAGAATCGGCTGGTAGGCGACGAATACGTCTTTCGCGGCTACGCGGCGGACGGGGGCGTCGAGCTTGTCGAAGAGTTGGTCGGCGATGCGGGCTGCGATCTCGGCACCGTAGCCCCAGCTTAGAGTATCTTCATAAGCCACCAGCGCGCGATTTGTCTTTGAGACCGACGCGGCGATCGTGTCCCAATCGAACGGATTCAGGCAGCGCAAGTCGATCAGTTCGACTTTCACGCCTTGCTCGCGTTCGAGCTTCTGCGCAGCTTGCAGCGCGCGGGGCACAACGGCGCCGTAGGTGATTACGGTCAAGTCGGTGCCGGGATGCACGATCTTCGCCTTGCCGAACGGGATCATGTAATCCGGGCCGGGATAGGCGGCGCGACCGAAGGATTCGCGATACAGGCGCTTGTGCTCAAGGAACAGCACTGGATCGTCGCAGCGGATGGCGGTGCGCAACAAGCCAGCGGCATCCTGCGAGTTCGACGGGAACACGACACGCAGGCCTGGGATGTGCGTGAAAACGCTCTCGCCACACTGTGAGTGGTAGATGGCGCCGCCGGTCAGGTATCCGCCGATCGCGACGCGAATCACGACGGGGCAGGAGAATCCGTTATTGGAGCGCCAGCGGATGACACTGAGCTCGTCGCGAATCTGCATCATCGCGGGCCAGATGTAGTCGAAGAACTGGATCTCGACGACTGGCTTCAGGCCGCGCGTGGCCATGCCGGTGGCGCGTCCCACGATGGCGGCCTCGGCTAGAGGAGCGTTGAACACGCGGTCGTTGCCGAATTCATTCTGCAGGCCGAAGGTGAGCTTGAAGACTCCGCCTTTGCCCTTGACCAGCTTGCGCTTCAGATAGTCTTCGCGGCTGCAGTCGGCGACGTCTTCGCCGAAGATCACGATGCGCTCGTCGCGCTTCATTTCATCGCGCAGCGTCGTCGTGATCAGATCGGCCATGGTCTTGCCCGCGGGCTTCTTGCCGTCGGCGGGAACCTCTGGAACCACAGCCTGCGTGTCGAATGCGGACGATGCCGGATCGATATCGGGCGAATAGACAAACTTCGTAATGCTTTCGGGTACGGGCGGAAGGGCTTCGAGAGCCTGGTCCACCGCGATCTGCAACTCGGCTTCGACTTCTTTTTCGAGCTGGTTGATGCCCTTTTCGTCGAGGATCCCTTCGCGCAGAAGGAACATCTGCGTACGAGTGACGGGGTCGCGCTGGGCGTCGCGTTCGCGCTCGGCATCAGGACGGTAGAGGCGTTCATCATCTGATAAGGAGTGCGAGTACGGGCGGATCACATGCGCGTGAACGAACGCCGGGCCGTGCCCTTCGCGGCAGTAGCGCGTGGCCCGCGCGAAGGCGGCGTAGCTGGCTACCGGGTCGGTGCCGTCGACTTCTTCGAAATGGAAGTTGGGGAATCCGGAGACCAGGCGCGAAATGTTTCCGCCAGCAGTCTGCACTTCGACGGGCACTGAGATCGCGTAGCCGTTATCTTCGACGCAGAAGATTACCGGGAGCTTTTCGAGCGCGGCGGCGTTCATCGCCTCCCAGAACTCGCCTTCGCTGGAGGTGCCATCACCGAGAGATACGTAAGTGACTTCATCGCCCTGGAAACTGACGTTCTTGAACTGGCGATAGTCTGCGGAACCTGAAGTGGGAACTGCCGCGGCCTTGGGATGGCGCGCGAAATAGCGTCCACCTTCGGCGCAGCCTACAGCCTGCAGAATCTGCGAGCCCGTCGGCGACGACTGCGTGACGATGTGCAGCGCGGGATAGCTCCAATGCGAGGGCATCTGGCGTCCGCCGGAACTGGGATCGTCGGCCGCACCGACGCCCTGCAGAAACATTTCGTAAGGTTTGACACCGAGCGCAAGGCATAGCGCGCGATCACGGTAATAAGGATAGAACCAGTCGTATCCGGATTTCAGCGCCAGGCCGGCGGCGACGCCGATGCCTTCGTGCCCGGCCCCGGACATCTGGAAATAGATTTTCTGCTGGCGTTTGAGCAGGATTTCCCGGTCGTCGATGCGCCGGGAGGTGTAAATGAGGCGGTAGGCCTGGATGAGTTGCTCGCGCGTAAGTCCTTCATAAAGCTTGCTCTTCTTCGCGCCGTTGGCCGTCACTGCCAGCTTGGGGTCGGTCTTTGTCGTGGCCATCCGGTTCCTGGGTCCTAGCTCAGTTAGATTCCTGGCAGCCGTCCTGCGATTCCACGAAGCTGCCCGGAACCTGTTGGATTGTAAATGGAAACGGAGGGTTGGAAAAGTACGGAAATTTCGAATTTCGGAGGGTAGGGCGGTCGGACCACGCGACCGCTGTTCTCACGGGGCTGCGAAGCGTTCTGGGGCTGATGATCAGAACTCGGGTCTACCGCTTTCCAGCAGTCGCGAATGCGGGGACTACAGCGTCTTGCGTGAAGTAGCGGCGCTGAAAGTACAGTGAGACGCTTACCAGTCCGATGAGCGCCGGGACTTCGACCAGTGGGCCGATCACGGCTGCGAAAGCCGCGCCGGAGTTGATGCCAAAGACCGCCACAGCCACCGCGATGGCAAGTTCGAAATTGTTACTGGCTGCGGTGAACGACAAGGTCGCGGTCTTCGAATAGTCTGCTCCCAACTTGTGGCCCATGTAGAACGACACCTGGAACATCACGACGAAATAAATCAGCAATGGAATGGCGATGCGCACGACGTCCAAGGGCAGCCGCACGATGTATCCACCCTTCAGGGAGAACATCACGACGATGGTGAACAGGAGAGCGATGAGCGTGATGGGGCTGATTCGCGGGATAAAGGTCTTTTCGTACCACTGCTTTCCGCGCGCCCGCACCAGAACGAAGCGTGTGATCATCCCAGCAAGAAATGGGATGCCGAGATAAATGAAGACGCTGCGGGCAATGTCGCGGATCGAGACATTGACGACCATGCCGTGCAGTCCGAACCACTCCGGCATCTTGGTGACAAACACCCAGGCATACACCGAATAAAACAGGACCTGGAAGACGGAGTTGAAAGCCACGAGGCCGGCGGCGTATTCGGTGTCTCCCTTGGCCAGTTCGTTCCACACGATCACCATGGCGATGCAGCGCGCCAGCCCGATCATGATCAGGCCTGCCATGTACTCCGGGTAACCGCGCAGGAAAATGATGGCCAGGGCAAACATCAGAAGCGGGCCAATCACCCAGTTCTGCAGCAGCGAGAGCGCGAGGATTTTCTTATTACGGAAGACCTCGCCCAGTTCCTCGTAACGGACTTTGGCCAGTGGCGGATACATCATCAGGATGAGGCCCACGGCAATGGGGATCGAGGTGGTGCCGACGCTGAAGCGATTCAGAAACGGGACGGTTCCGGGCAGCGCCCATCCGGCTGCGACTCCAACGAGCATAGCGGTGAAGATCCATAGCGTCAGGTACCGATCGAGGAAGCTGAGACGGGATGTCACATTGGTGGTCATATGCGAGGCTCGGGGGTGAGGTTCATTGGCGGCCGATGTTATCGATTTCCTTTTTGAGCGAGAAGCGGTCGAGAGTCGAGAGCGGGAGGCTCTGGAACAGGCTGATTCGTCGATCCAGCAGAAAGAAAGCTTCGCGGAAAGCTTTCTCTACTTGCTCCTTCGTTCCCTGCACGGCAGCGGGATCGGGGATGCCCCAGTGGGCAGTCATCGGTTGGCCCGGCCAGATCGGGCAGACTTCGTTCGCCGCATTGTCACAGACGGTAAAAACGAAATCGAGACGGGGAGCGTCAGGTTTGGCGAACTCGTCCCAACTCTTGCTACGAAGGCCAGTGGTCGGAAGGTGCGCGGATTCCAGTTGGCGCAGCGCCTCGGGACGAACTGCTCCCGAGGGATGGCTGCCCGCGCTGTAGGCGGTGAAGTTCGAGCGGCCCTTCTGATTCATGATGGCCTCGGCCATGATGGAGCGCGCCGAGTTTCCGGTGCACAGGAATAGAACGTTGTAGTGTCCCTGCATTCCGTCCTCTTCGATCTCAGTTGCAGCACGTCGGACCGCAACAGGCCTGCTTTGGGCTGCTTGGTTTCACGGCACGGATAAAGGCGCTCAAGAACTTTCCGTCCACTTGCGGGGCGAGCCCATCGACGTCGATTCCCTGCCCGGCGAGAAATTCGCGGGCGTCCTCGGCGCGATAGATGCGCGTGGGCTCGACCTCAATCTGCTCGAAGCCTGCTGCGGCCAGTTTGCTGCGGTAGTCGTTTTCTTCCAACGCGCCCGCGATGCAGCCCACCCACGCGAGAACGCTCTGGCGAATCTCGGGAAGAATTTCGCCGCGGGTGACGACGTCGGATACGGCGAAGCGTCCGCCAGGTTTCAGCACACGGAAGGCTTCGCGTAACACTTTATCTTTGTCGGCGGAGAGATTGATTACACAATTTGAAATGATTACGTCGACCGAATTGTCGGGCAGCGGGATGCTCTCAATCTCACCCTTCAGGAACTCGACGTTCTCGATGCCCGCTTTACGTTTGTTGTCGTTGGCCAGGGCGAGCATTTCGTCGGTCATGTCGAGACCGTAGGCTTTGCCCGTAGGTCCCACACGGCGCGCCGACAGCAACACGTCGATACCGCCGCCCGATCCGAGGTCCAGGACTGTCTCGCCAGGCTTCAGCTCGGCGAGCGCGGTCGGATTGCCGCAACCCAGCGACGCCTTCAGCGCGGCATCGGGCACTTCGCCCGCCTGCCCGGCGTCGTACAGGTTGGAGGTGATGGGGTCGCAGCAGCTCGTTGCTCTCGGCGCGCTGCTGCAGCATCCGCTCTGGCCGGCCGTCACGCGCAAGGCGGCCTGGCCGTATTTTTCGCGTACGACTTCCTTCACATCGCTCGATGCAGTCATGGATGGGTCCTTTCGTTAGCGGGCGGCGACGATCTTTCGCGGCTCGATCGCCCGGTTGCGGGTGCAGCACTCGGCGTAGAGGAAACGAAGCAACTCCTGCCGCGCTGCGGCGTTGGCGGAATACTGTTGAGAGCTAATTGACTTGTCCGGTATTGTAGCTAATTGACGTATCCGGTGTTGTAGCTAATAGACTGTCCCGTTCTTCCCCCGCCTGCTAGTACTCGTCCAGGAACCCTCTCTCAAGAACGCTCGAGGCAGCTTGTCATACAGCGGTGGAGGGCTAAAATGGCAAGTCTGTCTAGGCTTTATTGAAAGTGCTTGGGATCATGACCAAGTCGAAATCCACCGGGCCGCGTTCCAGAGGCAATCTGCGCATCGGCGATCACTGGAATGCGATCACCATCATTGCCCTGTCGCAGAGCAATCCCCTCAAGGCGGTGGCCGAGCTGGTCGAAAACAGCATCGATGCGCGCGCAAAAGCGATCGTCATCACCCGCGGCAAGGAGAAGGGGCGGCATTACCTGCGCGTGAAGGACGACGGCGAGGGCGTGCGCAAAAATGCCGATGGCGAGCCGGATTTTCACTATGTCGCCACGCACGTCTGCGACTCCATCAAGCGGCACCTGAAGGCGCAGGGCGCGGGTGGATTGCAAGGCGAATTCGGCATCGGCCTGTTGAGTTTCTGGACGCTGGGCGAAGACCTGCTGCTGACCTCAGCCGGCGACGATGGGCGCACTTGGCAGATGCATCTGAAGAAGGGTGACCAGCGGTATAGCATCACCCAGCGGCCGACGCTTTTCGCCGAAGCGGGCACGGACGTTTTGATCAAAGGCATCCTGCCGGGAATCAAGAACTTCAGCGGCGAAAAGATCCAGTGGTACCTTGCTGCCGAGCTGCGCGACCGCATTCGTCATTCCGGCGTTGCGATCCGCGTCGTCGATCGCACCGCGCGGGCGGAATTCAAGGTCGAACCGCGCCAGTTCGAGGGCCGGCTATTGCATGAGCTCGATGGCGCCTTGCCTCCCCAAAGCGAAGTGTATGCGGAGTTGTACCTGCACGCCCATTCGCCCGCCAACGCGGTATCGCTCTATCGTTCCGGTACGCGTGTGCTTGGCAATCTGACGGAGCTCGACGCATTCGCGCGCATGCCTTGGACGAGCGGCTACGTGCAGGGGATCATCGATGCGCCCTATCTCAACCTGACTCCGGGCACGCGGCTTGGCGTCATCCAGGATGCGACGTTGGCGCGGCTGGCCGATGAGCTCGCGCCACTCGAGTCGCGCCTGGCGAAGATCATCGAAGACCAGCAACGGGCCGAAGACGAGCGCGCGAGCCGCGATGTGCTCCGCTCCGTGCAAGGAGCGCTCAAGGAGGCGCTGCTGGCGTTGCCGGCGGAGGAGTACGACTGGTTTGATTTGCACCGCGGCGAGGGCAAGCGCCGGCCGCGAACGACCGCACACGCGGAGTCTGCGGAACCATTGCGGGCAGACGATCAAGCGGCCGCGATCGCGGCCGCGGACAACCAGGAGGACTCCGAGGGTCAACGGCAATTCTTCGAATACGCGGGTCCATTGTTTTCGGTGATGATTTCCCCGACGTCGAGCGTCATCGAAGTCGGTGGCTCACGCGTGTTGCGCGCCATCGCGCGCGACAGGGCGCGGCGCAGCGTGGAGCATGATCTCGCCTACACCTGGGCGCTGCTCGAGGGAGAAGGAACGCTTGACCACAAGGGCGGCGAGATGGCCACGTATTGGGCGGCGGCCGAACCGGGGCTTACCCGCGTCGAGGTTACGGTCACCCAGGGCGACGTCGCCTGCAAGGCCGAAGCGCAGATCACGGTGGCGGCCTCGTTGCTGCCGAAAGCGGGCAGCGGCAATGCATCTTACCAAGGCCTGCCGGGGTACACGTTCCACAAGGCCGCGGGGGAACTGTGGCGTTCGCGCTTCGATGTGGAGCGCAATCTCGTAGTGATCAACAACGGCCATCGCGATTTCGTCTACGCGGCGCGCAGCAAGATGCTCAAGCTCCGTTACATCTGCCGCCTGTTCGCCAAGGAGCTCGTGCTCAAGAACTTCATCGGCATTCCCCCGGATCAACTGCTGGAGCGTTTGCTGGAGCTGACCTTGTACACCGAGGAGAACCTGCGCTAGGAAAGGCGCTCAGCTATCACTCCCATATTTTGAAGGCATATCAAATCAACGACGTTCTGAATTCGTTGAGAGATGAAGGGCACATTGAAGGCGAATGAAATGGCAAGCCAGGGAGAGAAATTTCTGCGCCATGGAGGCTACTACGGCTCGGTTGAAGTCAACCTTGAAGACGAGTTATTGCATGGGCGGCTGATGTACATACGAGACATGATAACCTACGAAGGCACAGATTTAGCTAGCCTAAGAATTGCTTTTGCAAATGCTGTCGACAACTATCTCGCGTTCTGCAAAGAGGTGGGCGATGAGCCCGACAAGCCCTTTTCGGGTACTTTCAACGTGCGCGTTCCGCAATCCCTGCATCGAGACGCTGCAATCACCGCAGACAAGGCAGGAATTAGTCTCAATAAGCTAGTCGAGGAAGCCATTCGACAAAGACTCGTTGGCATCGATCAATCGAGCCATTTGCTGGTTCGGACTGGATAGGCGACCCCTCCCAAGGAACTCGACATCGCCCGAAAGCGCCTGAATGAAGTCAAAGATGCGTAAGAGACGGGAAGCATTCAAATCCCGCGCTCCCGCGCGTCCCCAGGTTCGTCGCGAATACGATGAACTCGATTAAGAATTCCGATTGCTGGAGGAGATCCTCAAGGCGAGCGTATTCGGGGACAGACCACGTTTTGCGCCGTTGACGACGATTAGACTTGGCCTGCCTCCTATTAGCTAAAAAACTCCGCCAGCTTCACCATCGCCAGCGTATCCCTCTCGCAATAGGTGAGCAGCGCGGCCTTGAGGAGCTCGCGCCGTTCCGCCGGGCTCGCCGGATCGATCATCTCGAAGTAAACGGGTTCGACCATGTCGCCGCTCTGCACGTCGTCGAGATTGGCGTAGTCGAGGTCGGGCGCGATCGTGGGCAGCACGCGCTTCAACGACCATGAACCCATCATCGCCGGATGGTAGTAATGCTGTCGGGCAAGGGGCAGCAGGTCGAAGAGCCGGCCGGCCAGTGCACGCAGCGCTGGCGCCAGATCGGGGAAGGCCTCCGCCAGTTCCAGGATCACGCCGCGCTCGAAGGTGGCGTTGTAGACCATGATCGGCCCGGCGTCGCCGATGGCGGCCACGAGCCGTTCGGCGAACGCGCGCCGCGGATCGTCGCCCCGGGTCTCGAGGAACGGCGGCAGTTGCGCGAGCGTGCCGCCGGCATCCAGACGGTGGCACGACCACTGCATCGGAATTTTCTGGTACGGGCGCGTGCCTGGCCACAGCGGTACCGCCGGGCCGACGGTTTCAAAGTCGAGGAAGTAGCGCGGCCAGGGCAGGGCAGCCAACTTCTCCGCGGCGCCGGGCATCACCTCGGCCTCACCGTTGGTTGTGGCGCGCCAGATCCGCAGGTGATCTTCCCTCGACAGACGATCGACGGGCACGTCGCGCAGATCGGCATAGCCTTCATCAATCAAGCGCCGCGCGAGTTTGCCGCCATACGGCAGGATGGCGACCGGGTACTCGGCCACATCGGGTGCACAGAAACCCATGAACTCGCATTGGAACGGATCGCTGCATTGCGGGCCGACGGCAATGTCCGGCATCGGTCCGGCCAGGTCGCGCTGCGCGGCATCGATCCATGCCGGAATCTGCTCCTGCAACGGCAGGATCGCGTCGGTGATGTCCGCGTGCGTGAACAGGCCGTGGTAATTGCCGGCACCCGGATAGACGAACCGGTTGTTGATGTGGGCGAGCTCGGTGCATTCCACATTGAGCCCCGCGCCCCGCGCCACCCAGGTCTGAATCCCCGCGTCGGTGACCTGGTAGTCCTTCACCTTGGTGGAGGACTTCACCTCGATCAACCGGTAGGCGCTCCCGCGCCGTTCGAGGATGTCGGCGCGCACCAGAATGTCGGCACAGCGCAGCGCGGGTTCGAACAGCGTGATGTCGCCGGGTCGCGCCAGCGCTTCGTTTGTCTCGTGTAGAGCGGAGGTGAGATCATTCACGTGGGCGATCAGGCGGCCTTCGGGGTACTGCGCTTGCGCCGCTGCGCCGACCATGTTGCCCTGCGCCAGTCGGTTTTGTACCGCCTCGCTCTGTTGTGCGAGATCGGGGCGGCGGATTTGCAGCCATAGGCGCTTGGGGCATTGCTTGTGGGCGATCAGACGGGATTTTGAGAGGCGCATGGGGGGCTCTGATTGCGGTGGGGGCGTTGCTGGTGGATCCGAGTTTAGCGAAGTTTCACAGGCCGTGTGTGTGCTTCACCGAGTGGAGATCCAGTTCCACGCGTCCGGGCCAGGCTCTGGGATTTCCATGGTAATAGTCGTTGACCGTGAGTTCGCTCACCTCAATCCGCAAGAGATCCAAGCTTATTGGCGGGCCTGTCCACTCTTAGGTGCGTACCCGCAAGCGAAAGCCCGGCCGCATTCAACTTGTCGGTCGACAAGTAATCAGCGACAATCAATCCGGTAGATCATCTCCAATGATCCCCTGAATCTAGAGGATCGGTCGACGGACTCACCGTTGATCTGGTCGGGGTCTAGACTGAGCGGTCGCCCTAACGTCAGGAACCCGTAGTGAAATATTGGTGGGTCAATCAAAACCAAACCTACGCGCAGGAAGTGCGCGGAGGGTATCTTTGGTCGCCAAAGACCAACGCCAACGGCGCGCGTAATCGCTTTTACGACAATATGCGTGAAGTCCAGCCAGGTGATGTCGTCTTTTCCTTCTGCGACACTTTCATCAAGGCGATTGGCATCGCGACGAGTTTGGCCGAATCCGCCCCGAAGCCAACGTCGTTTGGAACCACCGGCGCATATTGGAACAACGAGGGCTGGTTCGTCGAAGTGGAGTTCAGGGAGTTGAGAGGACCGATTCGCCCGAAAGAGCACATGACTCTTTTGGAACCTACCCTTCCGGATCGCTATTCGCCGATCAGGTCGAGCGGGGATGGCAACCAAGGTGTCTATTTGGCCGAACTGCCGCCGGCGATGGCGTCTCGAATATTGAACCTTGTAGGACCTGAGGCGACCTTTATCCTCGATGCACTCGAAGTCTATGGACAGCAGTTTGCCAGAGACCAGGTGGCAGAAACGGAAATTGCGGCGAGGGTTGACATCCCTCGTACTGAGATTGCCCAATTGATAAAGGCGAGACGAGGGCAAGGCTTGTTCAAGTCGCGCGTTGAACTCGTCGAGGAGGGGTGCCGAGTAACCGGGCTGAGGCGTCCGCAACATCTGATTGCGAGTCACATCAAACCGTGGCGGGACGCAACTGATGTCGAAAAGCTTGACGGGTACAACGGCCTGCTGCTCTCTCCTCACATCGATCACCTATTCGACCGTAGCCTTATCAGTTTTTCCAATCACGGAAAGATTTTGATTTCACCCGTCCTGAGTCCTGACGTGCTGCCGAAATGGTCTATCGATCCCGATCAGGACGTAGGAAAATTTTCGCGAGAGCAGTCCGTCTATCTCGAATATCATCGTGACGTGCTGTTCAGGCGGACTGCCCCCTGAGACTGGACGGGCGGTGGCGTCCGATCGGCGACGCCCGGGGCCTTGGCGCCGCAAAGCCTTGTCACCTGACTTCCAATGGACCGATCCCTACCAAACCGACGATTATTAGCCAAGCCTACTTCATGGGAAATTCCTCGTTACCCCCTTGCGCTTCCTATCCCCGCTTGTTCTAATGTACTCAAGGTTTGTCCAGAACGCGATTGTCATGCCCGGGACCAAGCCGAGATGCCGAGGTAACAACTCCCCTCATTTTGCGTAGCAGTCGTCCCCAAGCCGACTCCAGCGGGTCGGGCTTGGAACGAGCGGTTGAAAAGCCGTTCGATAATTATAAGGGGCAGTCATGCAAAAGCGGGGCGGCGGCATCGTCTATTCAGCATCTGATCTGACTGCATTCCTGGAATGCAGCCATGTCACTACGATGAACCTCATCAACCTCGACACGCCCCTGGAACAGGCTGCGCGCGATGAGCAGGTCGAGCTGATTCAGGATAAAGGTTTCGCCCATGAAGAAAACTACCTGAAGACACTGCGCGACAGCGGACTCCGAATGGTCGAGCTATCCAGGTCCACTGACGTCAACGAAGATGTACTAGCCACTCGCGTGGCCTTGGCCAGCGGCGCCGACATTATTTTCCAGGCCGCGCTCGCCAAGGGCGACTTCATCGGCTACGCCGACTTTCTGCGCCGGGTCGAGACGCCCTCCACACTCGGCGCGTGGAGCTATGAAGTTGCGGACACCAAGCTGGCCCATCGGCCCAAGCCCAAGTTCATGATCCAGCTCGCCTACTACTCCGAGTTGCTTGCTTCCATTCAAGGCGTCGAACCACAGTACATGCATCTGGTGCTCGGCAACCGGACGGAGCGCAGCTTCCGTGTCGCTGACTATATGCACTACTACGGGCGTCTTCGGCAGCGCTTTGACGCCTTCCTGGCCCAACGGCCGGCTACTACCCCTGAAAGGTGTGATCACTGTTCCGTCTGTGACTGGCGCGACCGTTGCGGCGCGGAGTGGAAGGAGACCGACCATCTGAACCAGGTCGCCAACATTCTAAAGACACAGATCAAGCGCCTGCGAAATGACGGAATTCACACACTGGCGCAACTGGGCGGACTGTCCCCCAGTACCGCTGTCGCGAAGATGCACCCGGATTCGCTCGCTCGATTGCGTGCCCAGGCATCGTTACAGCTCAGGAAGCGCGAAACCGGCGAGAACCAGATCGAACTGTTGCCGCTTTTGGTTGCCAAGGGATTCGATCGCCTGCCGCCACCAGACGAGGGTGACCTCTTCTTCGACATGGAGGGCGACCCGCTGCATGAAGACGGCCTGGAGTATCTGTTCGGCGTCTATTTCTGCAATGATGGCGAATGGATCTTCCGCGACTTTTGGGCCCACGATCGCCACGAGGAAAAGACGGCTTTTGCCGCCTTCGTGGATTTCGTCACCGACCACCTTGGACGCCACCCGTCGGCGCACATCTACCATTACGCCCACTACGAACCAACGGCCCTCAAGCGGCTGATGTCGCTGCACGGCATCCGCGAGGCCGAGATTGATCAACTCCTGCGGCAAGGGAAATTCGTCGATCTCTACCAGGTCGTGCGGGAAGCGATCCGCGTTTCCGAACCGAGCTATTCCATCAAGAATCTGGAAACCTTCTACATGGAAAAGCGCGAAGGCGATGTCACCAGCGCCGGAGCCAGCATCGTCTATTACGAGAAATGGCGGCAGACCCGCGACGACGATCTGCTGCGCAAGATCGGCGATTACAACAAGGACGACTGCGTCTCCACGCACCTGCTCCATCGATGGCTACTCGGGCTCAAGCCGCAGGCCGCTGCTTGGGCGGGCCACTTGCCGACTGCGGAGCTGAAGCCGCAGAAAAGCGACAAGATCCGCGAGCACGAAGAACGTCTTGCCGACTACGAAACGAAGTTGCTGGCGGGTGTACCGGCCAACCCGGACGAGTGGAACGGCGAACATCGGCTACGGGTGCTGATGCTGCAGTTGCTCGACTTTCACCGCCGTGCGGCAAAGCCGGCTTGGTGGGAACTTTTCGCCCGGCGCGACATGACCGAGGAGGAACTGATCGACGACCCGGAGTGCATCGCCGGGCTGCAGTTCGTCTCCCTGGAAGCGTCCGCAACGGCCCGCGGGGCTTCGGGTTACACCTATCGTTACCCGGAGCAGGAATTCAAATTGCGCGAAGGCGATGCGTGTGTCCGCACGGATACCAGCTCAAGCGTAGGTACTATTGGTGCCATTGACGAGGACCAGCGCACGGTTCAAATCTACATCGGCAAGAAGAAGGAGAACGAAACCCCCGAGAGGTTCTCCATCTCCACCAGCGGCCCGATCCCAACCGACGCGATCAGAGAGGCGCTGTTTTGCCTTGCCGACGGGTTGCTCGAAAGCAAGGGGAAATTCTCGGCGGCCCTGGACTTCCTGCGCAAGGCGGCGCCCCGCATCCGCGGACATGCAGCCGACACCGCCATCATCGACGAGGCCCGCGAGGCGCTACCGCAGATCATCGAGGCCGTGGTCAATCTGGACCACAGCACCCTGTTCGTCCAGGGGCCACCCGGCGCCGGCAAGACCTACACCGGCTCCCATCTAATTGTGGAGCTGATTGCAAGAGGCTACCGCGTCGGCGTGACATCCAATAGCCACAAGGCGGTCCACAACTTGCTGCATGCCGTTGAAAAGCAAGCCGACAAGCGCGGCCTGCACTTCCGCGGCCGGTACAAATCGTCGGCTCGCACCAAAGGCTCGACATTTGAAGGTACTTACATCGAATGCGCGGAAGACAACGATGCAATGGTTGCGGACCTGACGGACGAGTTCACGAAACTCTTTGCTGGCACAGCCTGGCTCTTTTGCGACGGTCGCTTTGAGCAGAAACTGGACTACCTCTTCGTGGATGAGGCGGGCCAGGTTGCCGTTGCGAATCTTGTCGCGATGGCGACCAGCGCGAAGAACATAGTCTTGCTCGGCGACCAGATGCAACTCGGCCAGCCGATCCAGGGCGTTCACCCGGGCGAGTCGGGGCTGTCCAGCCTCGACTTCCTGCTCGAAGGGCGAGCCACCATACCGCCGGACCAAGGCGTGTTCCTCGCCACGACCTGGCGCATGCACCCGGATGTGTGCCGTTTCATTTCCGATGCGGTCTATGAAGGCCGGCTGCATCCCGAACCAGCCAATGCCGAGCAGCGACTGATATTGAAGGCCGATGCCCACCCGGCTTTGCGGCCAACGGGGTTGAGCTTTGTTCCCGCGATTCACGATACGTGCTCACAGAGCAGCGAGGAAGAGGCGGGCATTGTCCGCGCGCTCTATGACAGTTTGCTGGATCAACGATACCGGGACCGGGACGGTATCGAGCACGCGATGACCGCCGAGAACATCCTTGTAGTCGCTCCGTACAACATTCAAGTGAACCTGCTTCGGCGCACCCTGCCGGAAGGCGCCCGGGTTGGGACAGTGGACAAGTTCCAGGGGCAGGAAGCGGAGGCGGTGATTGTCTCCATGACGACATCCAATGCCGAGACGATGCCGCGGCACATCGAGTTTCTTTACAGCAAGAATCGGCTGAATGTCGCGATTTCAAGGGCACGGTGTCTTGCCCTACTGGTTGCAAGTCAGAAGTTGGGGGAAATTCCGTGTGCTACTGTGGAGCAGATGGGCTTAGTAAATTTGCTATGTAGTGCAATGTACTGCGAACTTTCCCTGCCATTGGCGAATGCGTGAACACGAAGCAAGCGCACCCGCATAAAGCAATTAATTGAGTGACAATTTATCACCGCTCGGTCCGGCGCGAATCGACCATGATTGGGAGTTCATGGGGCGCGATCTTTGATTCTGAAAGCGCTAAGCAGTCAGCGTTTCAACCGAAGTCTTGGCAATTGCAATTAAACATGCATGCAGATCGGGAAAGTGAATATGCATTGGAAAGATGTTGTCGACGTCGTTTCAAAGAAATTTGATGAATTTATTCCAGATACTGGTAAGAAACCCCAAAACGGGTACGCTCGCGGATATGTCTTTCCCTCTCATCTGCAGCTAGCGGTTGAGACACAGTCCACACGGGCTCGGACAAACGTCTGGGTAGAAGACTGTGGTCCGCCACCATTAGACAGTAAATTCAAGTTTTACAAGGAAGATGATCGCCGCACGAGTGCGTTGTCTTCGGTTGCGCCCCGTCTTTCAGGCCCAGGGTATGGCAAACCTCCTATGCGGGCTTACAAGATCTTTGTTTCAAGTCCGCAGGACCTCACCGACTTGCTCAACTGGTATTCCGGACTGAAATCCGATGGACAGCCGCACATTGTTACTACAAAGGATTTAAACGTGAAAGCCATCAAAAGCGCCACTGATCACCCGCTAAACACAATTCTCCATGGCCCCCCCGGCACTGGAAAAACGTACTCAACAGTTCTGAAGGCAATGTCCATTGTTGATGGAGTAGAGCATGGGTTTATCGTTAGCAAGGAAGAATACCAACAACTGAAGGGACGATACGACACTCTAGTGGAAGCGGAACAAATAGCATTTGTTACATTCCATCAATCGTATGGCTACGAGGATTTCATTGAAGGTATTCGCCCGGAGACGGACGGACATCACATTTCCTACGATGTCAAGGATGGGATACTTAAGCGCATTGCCAAGGCGGCAAGCGCCAACTGGAGAAGCAGCCAAGCAAGCATGACAGGAGCGATTGCGGACGAGGCGCTTTTCAATGCCGCCTGGGAGCGAATGATGATTCTCATTTCGGACAATCCGGAAGGCACGATCCGACTCAAGCTTGCCAGCGGGAAGGAGGCGACTGCAACCTTGGCACCCAAGGGGAAAGGGATCATTGTGAAACCCGTTGATGGCAGCATCGAATACAACCTTCCCAAGGCTCGTCTAAAGGGGCTCTGGGCGCGCAGACAGAGCATTAAAACACCGATCGACACGAAGATCTACCTAGGTTCATACTTTTTTGCAGCCCTACGTTATCTGGAAAAAAATGCAGAAGCGGTTGAACCGAAAATTGGAATTCAGCATGAGGAGGAAAAGCCATTTGTCCTCATCATCGATGAAATCAATCGAGGCAACATTGCCAAGATATTCGGTGAGCTCATCACGTTGGTCGAGGAGGACAAACGAATGGGGGAGTTCTGCGAAATGCGGGTCGTGTTGCCATATTCTCAGGATGACGAAGAGGCATTCAGCTTGTCGCCAAACCTTTATATTATCGGGACGATGAATACTGCAGATCGTTCTATTGCGCTGCTCGACGCGGCCCTACGCAGGCGATTTGTATTCGAGGAGTTGATGCCAAATCCGATGGTGCTAAAAGGCCATTCGGTCGGAAGTGTCCAACTTGATTTATTGCTAGGTGCGCTGAACAAGCGAGTAGAAGCGATGCATGACCGCGACCACACGATCGGCCACGCGTATCTATTGAACATCCATACGGTAAGCGAGTTGGAAGAAGTTTTTCGCCGGAAGGTTATCCCCTTACTTCAGGAGTACTTCTACGAAAACTGGAATCGGATTCGCCAAGTGCTCAATGACTCAACCGGAGACTTCATAACCGTTGAATCAGTCACAGTACCTGCGTTTGGCGAGGAAACAGGTGACATTGAACGAAAAATTTACCGAGTTAACGGTAACGCGTTCCCCACGAGTGCATACATGCGAATCTACGGAGAGTAGCGAGATGGGCGTTCTATCTCTTCGCGAGTATCAGCAGATAGTGAGGGGCCCCACTTTTGATCCAAAAAATTGCGTGATTACCGAGGGGCAGGCGCAACACCTGGAGGTTATGTCGGAATACTACGAAAAACACCATCAAGCGCCATTGTTCAAACACGGTCGTAGAGGTAGTCTGATTGCTCAAAATTTCGTGGGCGTGATTCAGATGGGCCAAGACGCAGTGGAAATTCTTCCTAAGATCGAGTGCGCACAGGATAAGCAGGTTCGTCACAACCTGACGGCTATGTTAGTCGCGACTCTGGACATTGACCTTCTCGAAGGGGAGGTCTCAAATATGGCGGAGCAGAATCAGGGAATTCTCGACATTCTTATTCGCCTCTTTTGCAGGCGCCTCTGGGACGCTCTCAGGAGCGGTATGGTCAGGCGCTACGAACACCGCGAGGGCAACCTCTCAGTACTCAGGGGCCGCTTGGACTTTGCACGTCAAGCACGAGACAATTTTGCGAAACCATACCTCCTGGCTTGCCGCTTTGACGAGTTTACTGAGGACACGACAATCAATCGCATACTGAAAGCGGCATTGCGATTGCTAGTGAAGGTTGCACGGGGAAGCGAAACCCAGCGACAAACCGCTGAATTGCTATTCTGTTTTCAGGACGTTGAAGATGTCTCGCCGACCGTATTGCCATGGCACAAAGTAAGGACGGATCGCCTGACCGCTCGCTATGCACCGCTGCTCCGCTTAGCTAGGCTGTTTCTTGAAAACCATCCGCCGGATGTTACGGCGGGAGGATCTGAGGGTTTTGCACTTCTTTTCGACATGAACGTGTTGTTTGAAGAATATATCGGCCGCATGTGCCAGAGAGTGTTTACGCGCAAGGGATTTCGAATTGGCCTTCAAGGGCCGTCAAATCATCTGGCTAGAAATGAGACGGGAGGGTTAGCATTTCAGCTAAAGCCGGATGTCGTCGCGAGCAAGGATGGAAACACTGTCTGGATCGTTGATACGAAATGGAAACGATTGGACATCGGAAAAAGCCGCGATGGTGTCTTGCAAGCAGACATGTATCAAATGTATGCATACTCAAGGCGCTATGCCACGGTTGATGTGGTTCTCCTATATCCACATCATGGCGGTCTTGGCGACCAAGTCGGAGTGCGCGCCGAGTATAACTTGCTAGGCGTAGACAACCCGAGTACCAAACCGACCGCGAAGATTCGTATCGCAACTGTTGATTTGCGCGATCTGACGAAGATTCCGGAACAGCTTGGAAAGCTGTTTGAGCAATCCTCAATTCCGCACGCTGCTTGACTCACAATCGCCGATTCCTGGTTCATTCCCGCCCCTTGCGTGTAAGTCATGATTTCATCAATCAGTGCGCTAACAGCTGATTTTGGATCACGGTAAAAAGGTATGTCGAGCAGGTTTCAGATGCGCACCGCAATTGCCTGAAAGGATCAACTGCGCAGTAGATTGACCGTTACTGTATTAAATATGTCGATTTCGAAGCACTGAGCAAACTCGGATTCAAATTGCTAGAAATTTCAGTCCAGTTGCACACGTTACATAACTTGAAAGGGAAATAGTCAATGAAGCTCAGCTCTGTAGTCGGTCGCGGTACAAACAAAGGAATGGCCCTCCACCCCCACCTCCATTCAGATGGACTTTACGTCGTAAGCATGACTCGTTTTGAGAAGGACTACGTCCGGGTTCCCACGTTGGCAGAAGCTTGCGAGTACGTCAAGAAGGGATTTTCTCTTCGCATGAGTAACCCAGCTGCGGGCTTGCGTGTCGCAAGTCTGATTACGCCATCATCAATCAAGATCGAGATATGAATCCGGCACAACAAAAAATGGCTCTTCAGGAAATCGTGTGG
>PLBY01000140.1 GCA_003134655.1 Acidobacteriaceae bacterium | reverse complement strand
GGCAAGCCGGGCTGGGTACGGTCCAGAGCTTGAATTTGGCTCTTCTCGTCGGCGCACAACACCAGCGCGTGCTCCGGCGGGTTGAGGTACAGACCGACGATGTCTTCCAGTTTCTCCGCGAACGCCGGATCGTTGCTGATCTTGAAGGTCTCCACGCGATGCGGTTTCAATCCGTGGGCCCGCCAGATGCGCCGCACGCTGGCTTCGCTGATGCCGACGGCCGCGGCCATGGTGCGCGTGCTCCAGTGCGTGGCGTTGGCCGGCTGCTGGCGTGTGGTCAGACTCACGACGCGTTTGGTCAAGCGCGTGCCGATGGTGGGCTTGCGACCGGGCCGGTGCGCGTCTTTCTGCAGCCCCGCCACGCCCAGCGCGAGAAAACGCTTGCGCCAGCGGGAAACCTTTTTCGGCGTAATGGCCATGACGGCCGCAATTTCCTTGTCCTGCTGACCCGAGGCCGCAAACAACACGATGCGGGCGCGCTCCACCACCCGCACCGGGAGAGACCGGCTCCGGGCTTGAGATTCCAACACCGTCCGTTGTTCAGGACTCAACGTAATGGCAGGGGCTATGCGCATCCGCAACCGTCTCCTCACATCATAAGACGCGCGCGGATTGATAAAGGTTGTTAGTTGTGACGCACTACACTAGATGGATGCGCGGCGAGAGGCATGCTGAATTTGATGTCAAAGAGCTGGCTCTTTTACGCCTTAGCGCTGGTGGTGATGTTGTCCGCCTGTACTTCTGATCCGAACAAGAAGAAGCTGGGTTACCTGAACCGCGGCGAGAAGTACTTCAAAGCGGGCGACTACGGTGCGGCGCAAATCGAATTCCGAAATGCTATCGCGGTCGACCCGAAGTTCGAGCAGGCGCACTATCAACTTGCCGAGACCTACCTGAAGCTGTCCTATTTTAATGACGCTCTCCGCGAGCTGGAGACGACCGTCAGTCTGAACTCTAAGAACTCTGAGGCCGAGCTACAGCTGGCCGACCTGCTCTTCGCCGGGAAACAGTACCAGCAGGCCCAACAGCTCGCAGCAAAACTCATTGCCGAAGATCCGAGGAATGTTCCGGCTCGCGAAATGTTGGGCGCGACGTACGCGGCGACACGCGACTTGCCGAAAGCCCTTGGAGAATTTCAAAAAGCCATTGAGATCGACCCCCAACGTGTGGATAGCTATCTGAACCTGGCCGCAATCTATGTTTCCGCGCGGCAGCCCGCCGAGGCCGAAGGCATTTACAAGCAGGCTGCGGAGGCAAACCCGAAGTCTTCCCAGGCACGCGTGGCATTAGGCCAGTTCTATTTGTCCGTGGGAAAAATGGCCGAAGGTGAAGCGGAGCTACGGGAGGCGATCGAACTGGACCCGCACGCGGTGCTCCCGCGGCTTTCTCTGGCGCAGGTATACCTCGCGACCGGAAAAATGGCCGACGCCGAGAAACTGTGCGCAGAGCTGAAAACGATCGCACCCGACAATCCAGAAGCGTACCGGGCCCTGGGCCTCTTCTACATCTTCACGGGTCAAAAGGAAAAGGCGGCGGTCGAGTTTCGGGGGCTGTCGAAATCCAAACCGAACGACACTACGGTTAAGATGCTCTTGATCAATACCCTGATTGAACTGGGGCAAATCAGGGAGGCCGAGGTTATCAACCGGGAAGTATTGAAAGCCAACCCGGAAGATCCGCAGGGCTCCTTGTTCAACGGTCGAATCCTCCTCGCGGAAGGCAAGTATGACCAGGCGCAGACTGAACTCGAGAAAGGCCTCAAGGGCCAGCCCAAATCCGCCGCGGGCCATTACTTCCTTGGTGTTGCCCAAAACGCGCTCGGTTTCCCCTTCCCAGCCAAGTCTTCTTGGGCGCACGCGCTGGAATTACAGCCCCAAATGACTGACGCTCAACTAGCTTTGGCGGACCTTGACGCAAACAGCGGCAACTACAACGAGGCCCTGAAGTTGGCTGGGGACGCGCTTAGAGCGCACCCTGAGTTAGTGTCGGCCCATCTGATTCGTGCGAAGGCGTTGCTCGCGAAAGGAGACAAGAAGGAGGGAGAACCGGAGCTTCAAGCCGCGTTAGACCGCGACCCAGTCTCTCTACCGGGGCTGACAATGCTGGCGAACCTTCGCATAGCGGGAAGGAGATCCCCCGAAGTATTATTGCGGATTTCGAAGTTGGTTGAGCAATACCCGCAGAATGCTGATCTTCACTTCTTGCTGGCAGCAGTGTATTTCAACCTGAGGGATTTAGGGAAGGCAGAAGCGAGTGCGAAGCAAGCGATCATGCTGGATCCGCAGAGGTCAGCTGGATATAGTTTGCTGGGCGACATTCATGCGGCCCAGGGCTCAGTGGAGAACGCTAAAGCTGACCTTCAAGCCGCGATTGACAAGAATCCTCGTGAGGTCGCGAATTACTTGGCTCTGGATACGCTGTACGAAAAAGAAGGTAACTGGGAGCGAGCCAAGAAGGTTTGTGAAAGGGCCCACGAGGTCGATCCTGATTCGCCACTCGTGGCGAATAACCTAGCTTATCTTTACCTTGAGCACGGTGGTGACGTCAACGTTGCGCTGTCGCTGGCGCTAATGGCCAGGCAAAAAATGCCCAACTCTCCTAACGCTGCCGGAACGCTCGGATGGGCCTATTACAAACTCGGAGCGCCCGAATCGGCTGTCGTTCAACTGAAGGAATGCGCTCAGAAAGATCCGAATAACCCTCTGTACCAGTATCACTTGGGTATGGCCCATATGGCCGCTCGTCATTTCGACCTGGCCGAACTGTCTCTGCAGAAGGCGCTACGGGACGATCCAAATTTCCCGGATGCAGCCAGTGCCAGGGCAGCCTTGGCCAAGATTTCGAAAGGCCCAAAATCGTAATCTCTCCGGGATTCCAAGGAATGCTTCCCTCCTACGTTTCTCAAGCTGCTCGCTCTTGGATTCAAACATATACACTAACGAGCGTGGATATTCGAATGTCGCGCTGGCTCATTTCCTCACGCGTGAACTGAGGCTACGCGGTGAATCCGCCGCACATGGATTTGCTTCTCACGCTTGCGGGTTTTGGCGATGTCGTAGGAGGCTTGCATCCGCATGAGCGTGTCCATCTTCACTCCAAAGGCTTTCTCAATGCGCAGCGCCATATCCCCGGAAAGGTCAGCCTTGCCGTTAAGAAGGCTGGACAGCGCGGGCCGGGAAACCTGAAGCGCGGCCGCCGCCGCCGTTACCGTAAGGCCCGCCGATTCGATAATCTCCGTCCAAATGAAATCTCCGGGATGGGGCGGGTTCATCATGGGCATGGAATTTTACTCCTTATTGTCCTAGTGGTAGTCCTCTAAATTTAGGTCGCAGATTTCGCGCTCCGCGATGTCGATACGGAACGTCAAACGGCGGTTACGGGTGACGCTGAGGCTCCAAGTGCCCTTGCGGTCGCCGGTCAGTGAGTGCACCTTCCACGCTGGGAGCGAGCGTAATTCCTCGGGGTCTTGCATGTCATCGAGGAAGGCCAGCATCTTGCGGAGCTTGTCCACGGTATCGGGCGGAACACCTTTTGCGCTGTCTTTCGCGTAGAGCCTCTTTAGACCCTTATGAACGAAGTTCCGTATCTTCACTTACGAGACTGTAGCCTGTAGCTTAACACTTGTCAAGTACGGAGACACCTAAGAACCAGTCGGCACCGCCTGGGAAAGTCAAGAGATAACGTGGGCGGACGAGAGAGCGCCGAGGCTGTTCGGAAGCGCCAACTCCGGTGGAGGGAGCAGAACCCCAAGGCATGGCGGCGTCTTCGCGCAGGGCAGAAGGTTCGCTATTATCGGCAATTTCAGAAGAATACCCGGCACAAGGGAAGACGGTGGAGTCCCGTCGAAGATGCGCGGATCACTGCCAAGGACCGCCCCACTGATCGCAAGCTCAGTAAGGCATTAGGCCGCTCGGTGCAAGCGATTCAGCAGCGGCGGTATTCCCTGTCGCGGGTCTGATTGGCGTGCCCCCTCTGTGGACAGTTTCGATCAGACTCCGATTCGTGCGAGTCGCCGCCGTTGCGCTTAGGTGGTAGCAGCGGATCATGCAGAAGATTGATGGTAGATTGGGAAAGCAGTTGAAGAAAACAGCATTCGGCGTGCGACTTGACTAAGGCTCCTCGGAGACTTCAATCCCATTGTCTTCCAAGTCCCGCATTTCAAAGAAGTGTGTTCCTTGCCGATCCTCCTTAATCTCGCCGACGATCACACCCCGAGAACTTAGCGCATCTCTGGCTTTGTCAGCCTTAGAAGCGTACAACATCGGCGTCATCCCACCAGTGGGTATGCGAGGCCCGAGGGTGATACGGGTCTGGTCGTTCTTTGAGAATCCCAGCACAATACACCCCTCCTCATCATCCATTTTCAATGGAACCTTCTGAAGGCCCAACTTTTCGGTATACCACGTGGTCGCAGCCGCGAGGTCGTGCACTCCAATGTAGAAGGAGTCAGCAGGTTGCCTTGAAGTCAAATGCTGCGTATATGTATTGCTCTTCGCAAAGCCATCCTGGTTTCTCATCACCGATTATGATTGCCGACCTGACTGTTACACAGGGAAGGCCGTAGCGGATACGGGACGTGGCATTGCGCCCGACAATCTTATCCAACATCTTTCGCCGGTTCCACACGAACAAGGGAAATGGCACAGGGCTGGGACTCTCGATGGTCCACCGAACTGTTGAAGATCATCACGTCGGAATGGTAGCGGCGCAGGCCCACCAGAATGGAAGTACGACATCGGCCAGCAGCCCGAACACCGTGAAGACCATCCAGAATATTTTTTTCTGCATCCAGCTTTGTGCAAAACATGTAGTTCGCCGCGAAGAGCCTACAGCTTAAATAGCGACCGCAAGGAATCGTCTTCAATATGGCTATCAGGTGCTATCCAATGAATAAACTCTCTGGCGCTAATGTGTTCCGGTCTGTGAACCTCTTTCTTCTCAAGGCCAGACTCTAGGTCCGCCTGTTTTCCCGTATTGGCCTTCACCGTCCATGTCTTCGTCTTCATTGTCTTTGCCTCACTTGATCGTGCATTCGCACGACATTCAAGTACCACTGCGAATCCACGTTCATCTGCGATGCTTATGAAGAGTATGGCTAGGTTTCAGTTCTGAGACTGTACCGAAGTGACCAGTCCTTGGGATTGTTCGGGGCCAGAGCAGTCTTGCCCTCATGCTGGTTAAATCCTTCAACGACCACGTGATTCAAAGCGGCGGGAGTTGGACTGTCTGCTGAGACCAGAGTATTAGGCTCTCTGGCTCAAGCAGCCTGCGCGTATCTGCTAGTCGCATAGGCCAGAAGTGCCCGCATTTCTCCGACCGAAGCAATGTAGAATTCTGCGATTGATCTGGCGTCTTCTAATTTGCTCTGGACGGATTTGGAGGGATGAAACAGCAGGAACCGGACATTGTGTTCCCGTGCCCATCGTTGCAGAAACGCGAGCGTACCGAGACCACCGCCTCCGAGGGCACGCACCTCCGAGAGTTCAAGGACAACAATCCGAGCGTCCGTTTGTGAGATCACGGCTTCGCGCGCTGGCCATAGTGGCCGCTCCTTTGAATAGACCTTTCAGATC
>PLBY01000074.1 GCA_003134655.1 Acidobacteriaceae bacterium | reverse complement strand
TCACTTAAAACGAAAGAGGCACATCATGACGACGAAGACTCTCAGCAAATCCGAACTGGCGCAGTTCACCGGCAGCGACAACTGGTATCGACACACGATTAACCGCAACGTTCTCTACACCGACGGCGCGCAGCATGTTGCCGAGCACGGCGGAGCGTATTGGCTTCTGGACGAAATCGCGATCATTCAGCCCTACAACAAGCGTGTTGCCGCCGAGGAATTTCAGGTATGGAAACTCACCGTGCATCCCGACCGAAGCGCTACGCTAACGTGCGACGATGGCAACGACAATATCGTATTCACCAAGAAGATCGAGTACACGGATTTTCCACTGGATGAAATCACGCTGTACTTCGCCAACCACGTCATCCACTTGCCAAGCGAGTACTGACCAGCGCTTCTAAGCCCGCGCTGGCGTCCGCGCTGGCGCGGGTTTTCACCAAGAACTCCCAATTGTGGGGTTTAAGCTTGCCGTTCCATTCATGTAACGATGATGTAACGATAAGCGGTTCCTACTGCTCTCACCAGTGTCTTGGAGGTACATACAGCACCACCTGCGCCCTCTAAGTCCTTGTAAAGCCGTCAGGGCGTCGCCCTTTCACGGCGCAAACGCGGATTCAAATCCCGCCGGGGACGCCAATTCAATAGCTTCGGGGAGAAATATCTACTCTCTGTTTAACAAGAGGATCGGAAATCGTGGGTTCCGTGACCTTGACGATTGACTATGAATCAGTCCAAAACCGCGGTGTTGCCTCGCTTTCGCTCCGATCTGTGTGCCGGTCGCAGGCCAGAGTTAGAAAGTCGCGGTGAGCATTGACCGGGCGCTTCAGGGTTAGCCGGGTACTACTTTACCGCCGCCGCTGAATACGCAATTCGCACTTTGTCAAGCAGGTTGGTTCGGTCGATTGCGGTCATCGAGGCTACCTCCGTCGGGTATTGTCAGCAGCAATCGCACGGCCTTCCTTTGAGAGCTTGCCAGCCCTCCCGCGCAACCAGCGGTATGAGGCACAGGGCAGCCACAGGATCGGCCCATGTGATCCCCCAGAAGGCATTCGCTACCAGGCCTGCAAGGGCGATGATCGACAAGTAGCCGCAGAGGGCGGATTCCGCCGCATCGGCTCTCAGGGCAGCACTGGCAGTCGCGGCGGACAACCGGCGCTTTTGCTGTGCCATCAGTGGCATCACAACCGCTGCCACACTCAATACAGCCATACCAAGAACACTTGGCCTCACTTCACGGTGTCCAAGCAGCGTCAACACAGCTACGAGCGCTACGTATGCCGCCAACGCGAACAGAAGGCCTCCTGTGATTCTGGCTGTTACCTGTTCTGCTTGCTCCCCGCTCCACTTTGACCGAAACCGCCAATAAACGACTGCCGCGGAGAGGAGCTCTATGGCGCTGTCACCACCGAAAGCCAACAGGGCTGGGCTGTGAGCCGTCCATGCTGCCGAGAGCGATATCACAGCCTCGACGCTCATCCAGGCAATTGTGATTGCTTGAATCAGACGAATGCGGTGGAGCGTGGCAGCTGTAGGGGCTGGCAGAACGGACTCCATTGAGGAGCATTATCACACTATTGCAGAATCAGCGGCTCAGGAGCACCTGCAAGCAAGTAGGGGATCGGCATGATAATTCCGGTTGACAGGAAGTTATATTTCTGCAACTATCGAAATATGGCGAAGCCCCAAAACAGGAGAGTCTTGGATCAGATCCCCAAGTATGCGGACATGTTGTCCGCTATGGGGACCGAGCCGCGCCTGCGAATCATGCAACTGCTGCTTTCCGCGCATCCCGAAGGGCTCGTGGTTGGGGACATCCAGGAGGAACTGGATATCCCGAATTCGACTCTCTCCCACCACCTCGAAAAGCTGAAGAACGAGGACCTCGTGCGTGTCCAGCGAGAAAGCACTTTTCTTCGGTACACCGCGAATTCCGAAGCGCTGCAAGAGCTGTTGAGTTTTCTATATTCCGAGTGCTGCACCCGAAACAAGGCAATTAGACCCGAAGAGATCGTGCAAATCAGCAAATAGGAGACCTGATAATGAGCAACACAGATATTAAGGAAGTAGTTAAAGAAAAATACGGCCAGGCAGCCCTGCGTGTAAAAACCGGGGGCAGCGCTTCTTGCTGCGGCACAGATTCCGCTGATAACAGCGGCTGCGGTTGCGGTGATCCGATTACGGCCAACCTGTACGATTCATCACAAGCGGGCCAGATTCCGGAAGAAGCGCTTCTCGCCTCGCTTGGATGTGGCAACCCTACCGCCTTGGCACAGCTAAACGCCGGCGAGACAGTGCTTGACCTTGGGTCCGGGGGCGGCATCGATGTGCTGCTTTCGGCAAAACGGGTCGGTCCCACAGGAAAGGCATATGGCCTCGACATGACGGACGAAATGCTCGCCCTGGCAAACGAGAACAAGCGCAAAGCGGGTGCCGCCAATGTCGAGTTCCTCAAAGGGGAGATTGAGCATATCCCCCTGCCCGACAACTCCGTGGATGTCATCATTTCCAATTGCGTCATCAATCTATCAGCGGACAAAGATAGGGTATTGAAGGAAGCCTTTCGGGTTCTTAAGCCAGGTGGGCGCTTTGCCGTGTCCGACGTCGTCACTCGCGGCGAAATGCTGCCCGAAATCCGCCAGAGCGTGCTTCTTTGGGTTGGGTGTGTAGCCGGTGCGCTCGAAGAGAACGAATACCGCAGTAAGCTGGCAGCCGCCGGATTTGACCAGATCGATGTTGAACCTACCCGCATCTACCGGGCAGAAGACGCCCGCGAATTCCTCTCGGGACAAGGCATCGACATGGACGCCATTGCTCCACAGGTTGATGGAAAATTTATGAGCGCGTTCGTCCGGGCCGTGAAGCCCAACAGCGCAAAGGCATGTTGCGGTCCGACGTGTTGCAATTGAAGTCAGGGACTTTCGGAGTAATTACGTGGGTCTCCTGCTTCGCCCTCGACACTGAATTCGAGTAAACGTCTCACTTGTCGCCGGCATCGAAACGATAACCTGCTCCTCGCACCGTTTTCAGATGAAGCGGGTTCTCGGGATCACGTTCTATCTTCTCCCGTACGCGACGGACATAAACATCCACCGAGCGCGGGGTCACGTATCCCCCATCACGCCAGACGGAATCTAGCAATTGATTCCGGGTAAAGACGCGACCGATGTGGCGGGTGAAGTGTTCCAGCATTCGAAACTCGGTTGCCGTAGTGGGGCGGTGCATTCCCCGAACTCTGAGTGTCATCGCCAAAGGGTCGATCTCAATTTCGCCTACGCGAACGGGGTTAAGCGCAGGAGCGTCAAAACGACGAAGCACGGCCTTGATCCGCGCTACCAGTTCGCGTGGGCTGAAAGGCTTCGAAACGTAGTCATCACCACCTAAGTCTAGTCCTAAGATCCGATCCGCCTCGCTGCTCTTCGCTGTCAGAAAAACAACCGGAGTGGCAGCCAACGACGGCACCTGGCGAATCGTGCGGCACAGCTCAAATCCGTCCTTACCAGGAACCATAACATCGAGAAGAAAAAGGGATGGCCGTGCCTGTTCCGCTTCTTGGATAACAGTACGACCGTTTGAGAAGGCGGTTGTGGCAAAGCCCGCTGTCTTCAAGTGGTGCTGGACCAAACGACAAATATCGCTGTCATCTTCAACGATAAAAATGGTCTGTTTAGCCATAATTCTCCGGGCTCTATAGTTCAACCGAGCTTGCGTGCCCCTGTACATCACTTTCTTTCTTGGCCGTGAAACATCAGCCGGCTTGTCAAAGTCAGAAGGGTCGTGAAACCCGCGGAAATGAGAGTGAACCGGTTCAGGCCGGTTTCAATCAGGAGCACCGCGGAAAACACAGCCATGAACATCTGCGCCAGGCCCAGACCTAATCGCACTCCGGCGTGAAACGGAGCCTTGGCCCTCCAATAAGACAACGGGCCATTCCGTAGATTGGTCAATTCTCCCAGAACACGTCCCATGCTTGCTCGCTAGTTGCAAAATTTCTTCACAGTACTTCCACTAGTCCGGTGCAGCTACAAACTGCGCCTCAACGACCGTGCCAGTTGGAGCTGTGCTCCCCTGGATTGCGATGGTGTAGGAGTCTCCCTCAATCTGCTTCACGAGCGTCATGGCAGAGGCAGTTTCCGACGTTACGTGATACTCCCGGCCGAGCTGATTCTTGAGCCATTGAAAGTACACTTGGTTGTCAGATCCTGTCTGAATCTCCCAGCTTGCACGGATACTGGATGTATCTCGGACCGGTCCCGACTCGCGGAGCAACGAGCCATTGCTCGGCACGGTTCGACTCTTTACTTCCTCGATCTCACGCACGGTCGGAGACGCCCAAAATTGCTGTCGGCGTGTGCAGGCCACCAGAAAGAGAGTTGCCAAGAGGCAGAGTGACACCGCACGGTAGTGGTTGAGGCCGATCATGTCCCGGAGCGTTGCGTGACTTGTGAAGGCACCAATTCCTTGTCGATTCGGTGGGCGATCTCATCTCGGACGCGACGGAAGACAGCCAGCTTTTCTTCACGTGATCCCTGCGCGGCAGCAGGGTCATCGAAGCTCCAATGCAGGAATTTGAAGGATCGGGGGAAGATAGGACAGCGTTCTCTTGCGTTATCGCAGACCGTCACAATGTATGGAATGTACTGCCCCAGAAAGCTCACTACATCCTTCGAGTTTTGGTGGGAAATGTCGATTCCAATCTCGTTCATGGCCTCGACGGCAAGGGGATTCAGGCCTTTGGGTTCAATTCCCGCGCTCAAGGGTTCGAATTCGTCTCCTGCCACATGCCGGAGATAACCTTCCGCCATCTGGCTGCGAGCAGAATTGCCAGTACAGAGAAACAAGACTTTGGGTTTCGACGACAGCATGTTCCTAACCTCCCGGGGTCACGCTATGGAGTGACCGGCATCACAATGTAAAACGTAGGAGATGCTATCATAGGTCTATACGGCTATGCGAATATAGTTATAAGGAAAAATGCCATGATAAAAATCGAAGTCTTTGACCCCGCCATGTGCTGCTCTACCGGCGTCTGTGGACCCAGTGTTGATCCTGTCCTGCCGAGGTTCGCAGCTGATCTGGAGTGGCTGAAAAGCAAAGGGGTGCAAGTGGAGCGGTACAACCTCGCTCAAGAGGTGGGAGCTTTCACCGGCAACCCTATTGTCAAAACGACACTTAACAGCCAGGGGACGAAGTGCCTGCCCCTTGTGCTGGTGGATGGGGTGATTGTCAGCGAAGCCGTTTTTCCGACGCGCCAGGTTTTGGCGGGCTTCGTTGGCGTGGACTACGAGTCCGAGCCTGTCCTCGCCGAGGATAAGGGCCAATCATCACTGGTATCGATCGGTGGGCCAAGCAAGATCGGCAGGCGGTGAAGCATGAAATCACTTGGGAATCCCACAAGAAATCTCATGTTCACGGGTAAGGGCGGCGTAGGCAAGACATCTATTGCCTGCGCGACTGCCGTGTTTTTGGCTGAAGGCGGTAAGCGCGTCCTCCTGGTCAGCACTGATCCGGCTTCGAACCTGGACGAGGTTTTGGAAACAGCACTGGGTATGCACCCCACTCCCATCGGGAAAGTGAAAGGCCTCTTTGCAATGAATGTTGATCCCGAAGAGGCCGCACGGCAATACCGTGAGAGAGTGGTTGGACCCTATCGCGAGCTTCTTCCGAAATCGGCGGTGGAGAACATCGAAGAGCAACTTTCGGGTGCGTGCACGGTCGAAATCGCTGCCTTTGACGAGTTTGCCAAATTGCTGGGCGACGTTAGTGCGACAGCCGAGTTTGACCACGTAATCTTCGATACCGCACCCACTGGGCATACTCTTCGACTGCTGCAACTGCCTGCGGCGTGGACGGGATTCATCGACTCGAATGTTGGCGGAACTTCGTGTCTCGGACCGCTTGCAGGCCTGCAGGCGCAGCGTGAACTCTATGAGAAAACATTGAAATCGCTGTCGGACAAAACGACAACGACCATCTTCCTGGTCAGTCGACCGGAGCACTCGGCCCTCGTTGAGGCAGAGCGTACCCACAACGAACTTGATGCGCTAGGTTTAAAGAATCAGAAGTTGATCCTGAATGGTATTTTTCAGGCGTACGCGAAGGACGACTCTATTGCGATTGCTCTGGAGAGGAGGGGGCGAGAGGCGCTTGCAGAAATGCCAAATGGTTTGGAAACGCTCGCAAGAATCGAAGTACCATTGGTCGCGCAGTCTCTCATCGGAGTCGGCGCACTTCGCCAGCTGGGGGAAGGCCGTCTTGATGTGCGAAAAGCAGCACTCCATACGAAAGTTGAAATGAACCTCCCGCCGTCGCTTGCAGCCCTGGTGCCCGATCTGATCGCGCGGGGCAAAGGCGTCATCATGACTATGGGCAAGGGCGGGGTGGGAAAGACTACGGTTGCAGCTGCTTTAGCTGTTGAACTCGCAAGCAGCGGGCATAGCGTCCTTTTGACCACGACCGATCCCGCAGCGCACCTTCATTTGGCTCTGAGCTCAGACATTCCCGGTCTTCGTGTTTCGCGTATTGACCCGGTTGCTGAAACACGCGCCTACACACAGGAAGTCATGGCGGAATCTGGGAGAGATCTCGACGAAAAAGGCAAGGCGTTGCTCGAAGAGGATCTGCGTTCTCCATGTACGGAGGAGATTGCGGTATTCCGCGCTTTCGCGCGTAGCGTTGATGAGGGAAACCATGGTTTCGTGGTGATCGACACCGCCCCGACAGGACATACCCTGCTCCTGCTCGACGCGGCCGAAGCGTATCACCGGGACGTTGCCCGAAACCTCAGCTATATTCCAGACAGCGTCCGCCGGTTGCTGCCTCAATTGCGTAACCCGGATTTCACACGGATTATCGTTGTGACGTTGCCAGAGGCCACGCCTGTACACGAAGCAGCGCGCCTTCAAGACGATCTGAATCGGGCGGGCATCACGCCCTATGCTTGGGTGATAAACCAGAGCTTCTGTGCGACCGGTACACACGATCCTGTTCTGGCCGAACGCGGGGCTCTGGAATTGCGCTACATTGCTGAAGTGCGGGACAAACTCGCATCGAGGCTAGCTCTCATTCCATGGCAGGCCGAGCCGCCAATTGGAGCGGAAGGCCTGCTGCGGCTCTTTGCGGAGACAGTGACCACATGAATCAGAGGTTCGACGAATGAAGGAACTCGAACAATACTTCAAGGCTTTAGCAGATCGTAACAGGTTGCGCATACTGAACCTTCTGCTCCATGGCGAACTGTGTGTCTGTGATATCCAGTTTGTCTTGGAGGCATCGCAGCCGAATGTATCGCGACATCTCGCGTATTTGAAGAACTCGGGGCTGGTNNAAGAAGGTCTTCGAGTTTCTGCAGGATACCTATAAGAGCGAGGAACAACTGCACGATGACATACGCCGGTTGAAAGAGGCCATTCAAGAGGGTTCCTGCACCGTAAGCGAGTGGAAGCCGTATTCAGCAGTTGGCGCGGGAAAACCCGTGCCCAGTCGCCCGTAGCAGTTTAGGAACCTACAACATAATAAAAGGATCAGATAGTGAGTAAAGTTTCGTCACGCCTCGGTTTTCTGGATCGATATCTTACCGCCTGGATCTTCGCTGCAATGGCCGTTGGCGTCATTGCTGGTTGGCTGTACCCCGGCATCGTTCCGTTCCTCAACAAATTCAGTGTGGGTACCACGTCGATCCCAATCGCTGTCGGCCTGATTGTGATGATGTACCCACCATTCACCAAGGTGAAATACGAGCGGTTGCACGAGGTCTTCCGAAACAAGCGCGTGCTCGGCCTTTCCTTGGTGCAGAACTGGATCGTGGGCCCGCTCCTCATGTTCGTGCTGGCCGTTGTCTTCCTTCGCGGCTACCCCGAATACATGGCCGGGTTGATCATGATCGGGTTGGCCCGCTGCATCGCCATGGTCATTGTGTGGAACGAGTTGGCCAAGGGTGACACCGAGTATGCTGCTGGGTTGGTGGCTTTTAACTCATTGTTTCAAGTGTTCTTCTTTTCGGTATATGCGTGGGTGTTCATCACAGTCTTGCCGGCCAAGCTCGGTCTACATAGCACGATCGTTAATGTATCGATTGGCGAGATTGCAAAGAGCGTCTTTATTTATCTCGGCGTTCCGTTCCTTGCAGGCTTTCTCACTCGCACTGTGCTGATCCGCGCGAAGAGCCGGGAATGGTACGAACACAACTTCGTTCCGCGCGTCAGCCCGCTGACCCTAATTGCTCTGTTGTTCACGATTATGGTCATGTTCTCGCTGAAGGGCGGGTACATCGTTCGGTTGCCGCTCGATGTGGTCCGAATCGCCATCCCGCTGCTGATCTATTTCGTCGTGATGTTCTTGGTGTCCTTCTACATGGGGAAGAAGCTCGGCGCCGACTACTCAAAGACTGCCACTCTCGCATTCACTGCAGCCTCGAACAACTTCGAATTGGCGATCGCAGTCGCCGTAGCGGTCTTTGGTATCAACTCGGGAGCTGCATTCGCGGCGGTCATCGGCCCCTTGGTCGAAGTTCCCGTCATGATCGCACTGGTGAATGTTTCGCTCTTCTTCCAACGCCGCTACTTCAAAGAATCGCTGGGCACCATGAGCTTGAGGAACACTTCTGAATCAGTTATCAACGAGACGTGACGTCGGTCCTGAATCCCAATGGGGCCGAATGGATTCACCTTATGCACTGTTATGAATGCTTGCAAAACAACGTGACTCGGGAGGCGGTTGGTCTTTGCCATCACTGTTCCGCTGCGCTATGCGCGGAACACATCTGTGTGGTCGACGATCCGGTTACCGGTGGTGTTCCGCTTGTACGAACGGTAGTTCTTCCCAAGCAGGCTAGGCTGTTGTTGTGTGGCACCTGCAAAGCGGCCCTGGAGCAACCTCGGTCGGGCTACGCGGAATACGTAGGAATCGAGCACTAGGAATCGCTAGATGACAATGACTAAACGTCAAAGAGTTCTCTTCCTCTGCACAGGCAATTCCGCTCGCAGCCAAATGGCAGAGGGGTTGCTACGACATATCGCTGGCGATCAGTTCGACGTATTCAGCGCTGGTACGCGTCCCGTCGGCCTCAATCCGAATGCCGTCACGGCGATGTCTGAGATCGGAATCAACATCTCAGGGAGTCGCTCGAAGTCGGTAGATGAGTTTGCCGGGCAACGATTCGATTATGTCTTCACTGTCTGTGACAATGCGAAAGAATCGTGCCCTGTGTTTCCCGGTGGTGGAAAAAAGCTGCACGAGAGCTTCCTGGACCCGGCGGCTGCCCCAGTTGATAAGCAACTCGGAGTCTTTCGGGAAATAAGGGATCAAATTGCTCACCGATTGCGCAAGTTTGTTCGCGAGGAATCTTAGTTCGGTCGGTAGCAGTTCCAGAGCCGTGACTGAACGTTTAAGAATCGTGCCGTTTGTGAGTTCAGGGATTCGGCACTCCTCGATCGGTGACGATCCACCAACTTTCACGGCGGTAACACGGGTTCAAATCCCGTCGGGGACGCCAGTTTAGAACCAACGACTTCCAGCCATCCGCTCGAAAACTCATAGGCACAAAAAGGCACAGGTTTCCGTGCAATTTCACGTCCCCTAATTTAGGCGGCGGTTTCCTAAACGGTCCTCGCGCTGGGAAAGAACTGTGTGACGACCGCGGTCTGAGCCGCTCGCTTCGCGGGCGTAACAGCCTGCGTGTACGTGTCCAGTGTCACGCGTGTGGACGCATGCCGAAGCAGTTCCTGCATGACCTTTATGTCTGCTCCACTTGCCTTCAGCAACGTCGAATAGGAATGTCGAAAGGTATGCCAGCCGATTCGTTTGGTGATTCCCACCTTCACCGCTGCCGGCCGAAAGTAATGTCGTAAGAGGGCCTGTCCCCAGAAAGGGAACTTCCCCTGGCGGACTGAACTGGCGAAAACCCAGTCCGTCGGTTGACGGAATTGCGCAGAGCGACGCCAAGTACGAAGAGTACGAACCAAACGTGGATCGAGGGGGACCGGCTTTTGGGACGCTTCTGTTTTGCACGGGCCGACTGATTGTTTAACGATGGATCTCAGGACGCTAACCTGTTTTCCGGCGAAGTCGACGTCTTGCCACTTTAGACCGAACAGTTCGCTCATGCGAAGCCCCGTGCCCGCAGCCAAGAGAACAAGAGTCCTCTCTCTGTTCCGCAAACTGTGAACGAGTAGGTTGATTTCGGAAGGCAGGAGCACTTCTGGCACAGTGCGCCGCTTGCGCTTTGGCGGACGAGGGTGATGGGATTGTGGTCTGTGAAGTCGTGTCGTCTCGCGTGGTTAAAGAGCACGCTCATCAGATTCCGAATCTTGGCTCGACTGGCTCGGGCGAGTGGAAGCGTGCGGAGCCACAGTTCGACCTCGACTGCCCTGATCGCGCTAAGATTGGTCGCTCCCCACCTCGGCACGATCCACTTTCTCAGGTAGCCCTCGTATGTGACCCTCGTTGATAAGGTCTTCCATTCGTTGTCGGCGGCGAGTTCTCTCTGGCGAAAATGCTCGATAAGTTCCGCGAGTCTCAACGGTTTAGTCTTCATTCGGCGATCATTAATATTGATGTCTCTCCGCAAAGCCGAGATCGCCTTCAGTGCTGCCGATTCATCTCTGAGGGTATCGAGCGATCCGATGACGATTCTGCGATGCTTTCTCTTTTCTCCAGAACAAGATTCTCTCCAGCGGTACTCCCAAACATCGGGTCCGTGACGACGCGAAGAGCGAATGAGGCTTCCTTTTTGCATGGCTGCTCCTTAACGGGCGAAGGCGGGACAAGAGTTCTCAGCCCGCCGTGTTAGATAGGCACAATATAGGCACAAAAAGGGGAAACGTCGCTTGATCGTCGGTTGTGAGCGGTTGGCGCTGGCCCGGATTAACGGGCGGTCTAGAAGCTCTTTTCAGATCGAGCGTTCTGGTATCGCTTTCCTGCGGCGATACCTTGGGTGAGCATTTGAAGCAATAAGCAGTCTACGGCGATGGGGCGCAAATTGAGTGGCCTGCCGAATCGATTGAGATCTTCCGCTGGATTTTTTAACTACGCGGCGAACGCGTTGGTTCCTGCACCTTGTTTCGCTGACCACAAGCGGTAGCCACCGACGAATGCGTTCCCATTCGCTCCTAAACGCGTTTTCGCCGGCAGTGTTTTGATCTTCTTCACATTTCCGCCTCCCAGCACGACGTAGTCCGCCGCCTGTGATGATGGCAGGGATGCCTGTTAACCGGTTCCACTCGTTTGAACGGATACTTGCGCTTCACCGCGAAAATGCAATGTCGGACATGTTTACGGCATACCCTAACCACGATCCGTCATTCTCCAGCGGAAGGCTACGCCGTCTTTCTCCCCACTTCGGTCTCCTCCGAGTGGACGCCGCTTGGCCGCGGCTCCGACGGGCGCTTCGGACTGCGCCGGTTTCGCGCCAAACCATGAACCAAACGCGGTTTGTCACGAACCGCGCTTTCCCTCACGCCCTGCCACTCTCCCCCGGCCTCCGTTCTGCCCTTTGCCCCGTTCCGACTTGTTTTTTCCCGCTGCCGCTCTGGTGAAGAAAAAAACAAGCCGGAAACGGCGCGAAAGGGAAAAACAATGAAGTTAGAAGACATCAAGAACAAGACCAAAGACGCAGTCGATTACCTCGTCCAGTCGCTGGAGTCCGGGCACAGCGAAGTGCTTACCCAATACCTCGGCGCTATGGCCCGATTCCATACCTACTCCTTCGGCAATGTGATGTTGATTGCCCGACAGAAACCCGACGCCAGCAACGTGGCCGGAATTCGCACATGGAACTCGCTTGGCCGCTTCGTCAAACGCGGGGAAAAAGGAATTCTCATTCTGGCTCCTATGGTCGGCAAGAAGCGCACCCAGAACGAAGGTGCGGAGCCGACCGAGGATGCCAAGAGCACCGAGTCCACCCTGTTTGGATTCCGCGCGGTGTACGTATTCGACATCACCCAGACCGAAGGCAAAGAGCTGCCCACGCTCAACGAAGTCGAGGGCGACGTGAGCGGATACCGCGAACGGTTGATCCAGTTTGTCGCATCGCAAGGCATCGAGCTGAATTATTCCGAGCGGATTGGCCCCGCGAAGGGCTTATCGCACGGCGGAAAAATCACCCTGCTACTTGGCATGCAGCCCGCCGAGGAATTTTCCACGCTCGTCCATGAGATTGGCCACGAGATGCTCCATCGCGGTGACCGTCGCACCCTGACCACCAAACAGGTCCGCGAAACCGAAGCCGAAGCCGTGGCTTTCGTGGTTTGCCAGTCCGTCGGCCTACAGACGGGAACCGCATCCGCCGACTACATCCAGCTTTGGCATGGAGACGCCAACGTTCTCCGCGAAAGTCTGGAAGCCGTGCAACAGACCGCTACCGTGATCCTCGGGGGCATTGCCCAGGGCATTGCCCGGGGCATTGCCCCCGAGCCAGCGGCGGCGACCGAGTGTATATTCTTGACTGCCAGAATGCCCGAGTAGAATTTTGGCCTTATCCTACCTGTCTGCCGCAACATGGTGTTCGTCTCCTACATCCACGTGCTTTCGGCCGCATTTTTGATGGGATTGGCGGCCGCCGCGCCGATGGGGCCAGTTAACATGCTGGCCATCCGCCGCGGCGTGATCGGCGGTTGGCGCCATACCCTCGCCTGCGGAATCGGCTCCGTCACCGGCGATCTAATCCTCTTCTCTATGGTCCTCGTCGGGGGTCACTACCTCTTGTCCGACCTGTCCAACCCGACCCTCCAGACCGTCCTAGCGGCCATCGGCGTAATCGTCCTGCTTCCGCTGGGGTTCTACTTCCTTGTCCGCGCCGTCAAAGATCCCCTGCGGGCCTACGCCAGCGCTCGCCAACACTGGGACGAAGGCACCGCCCCCGTGCATCTGGTCGCCGAAGTCGCCGACTGTACCGCTCTGACCATCTTCAACCCCTTAACCATAGTTTACTGGGTTGGCGTTACCTCCAACTGGCTCCCCTTCGCCCATTCAGTCCTGGGCTATAGCGCTCCCGGGTGGGGAATCCTGATGGCCGGCGCCGGCTTGATGACCTGGTTCACCGTGCTAATCGTCGTCGTTCGCTTTATCCCTCAACGCATCGGCCCGATCTTCTTCCGCCTCGTCAACGCCATTCTCGGCCTTATTCTCCTTGGCTTCGCCACATTCTGTGCAATCGTTCTGTCCCACCGTTTCCTGCACTGAAACGCGGGGTTCCCAACGCTTGTGGTTCGCCACAATATCGGCGGCTCCAGTTTTGTCTGGTAGTCACCGCTCAGGAATTCTGATGCACTTTCTCAAGGATTTCTCCACAATCATCATCCGCCCGTTGCGTATCCGTGGGCTGCTTACCGCCTTAGGATCTGACCGCCATGTACCTCAAAGCGTGTTCTTTCGCGGACCACAATGAAGTCAGGAAGCATCTTCGGGTCTGGTTCCGAGGACAAGCCCGCTGCGTCGAAGTAACGGCTAAGAAGAGCGATTCTGCGCTTCGTCAGATCGACCTCTGCCGCGCCGGAATACGTCAACAAATACGTGAGGTCAGCGCCACTTGAAGTGCGAAAAAATGTCCGTAGTTCCTTGTCTCGATGATCTGTCGGTCGAATTGAATTAGGCCCGTACTTCAACTCGTAGCTGCGATCGGCAAACGTAACGTCGACGCGAAGTTGGAGTGGTACGCCGAGATCGTGCGAAACAGATTCGGCCGAGACTTGCCAGGAAGAATGCCCCACCGTCTGGTTTTGACAGGCGCTGACTTCAATCTGCAATTCTCCGTCCGGCTGCAAACCTACTGAATGCACAGTTATCTCGCTCACTCCGACAGGAGAAAGCAACGACCTTAACGAAGCCTGAGTCGTCTCCTGGGCCTTCGCTATTGTGGCGGTCGTAGACGGGGACATCCCCTTGGACTCGGTTTGCTGAACAACGCCCCCGCTCAAAAAGTCCTTGCCTTCAACCGGGCTCGTGCTTTCCTTTCTTGCCAGCTGTAGCTGTTGAAGCTCAAGTCGCACGGGGCGTCCGATCAGACTGGTAAGCTCGCTCTGCAGTCTCAGGACTTCCTGCGGGTCTATGAACCGCGAAGTCTGCACAATGGCCGCAACTCCGACCTGACCCTTCGCAATTTGTAGTTTTACGCTGTCCAACTGGCGTTCCTCAGATTTGGAAAGTCGTTTTCTCAGCAGATTTGAAATTTCGGTTCGGAGATGCACCTCTTGCGCGGCACTGCTTAGCGTCCTCATCAGAGGGACCGACAACCCCAGTAATAACAGAACTGCAATGGCAATTCGATGGCGGGCAATGAAGTGCTGGTCGGTGCCTGCGCTTGGGGGGCGAACACCGATGAGGAGAAAGACCAATCCGGCGCTCAGAACAATCGCGGCAAAGTTGGTGAGGAACAGCATCAGGGCGCCACTCGCGATTGCTACCTGTCCAGTGCCTATGCCGTACCCAACCGTCGCTAAAGGAGGGATGAGGGCGGTGGCGATCGCGACTCCCGGGAGAATGGTCATGGCGGTCTTACGCGATGCCAGTGCAAGAGTACCCGCGATCCCAGAGAATAATGCGATCAGCAGGTCCATGAGGTTGGGGTTCGTGCGTGCCATGATTTCGGGCGTAACCTCCCGGAGGGGAGAGAGCCAGGTGGCAAATACCGTGATGAAAATCGCCTCGGCGACGCTCAGCCCCACGTTCCGGGCGGCCTTCTTTCCGATGTTCCAGTCGGCGGTGGTTAGCGCGAGCCCGCAAGCAAGAATCGGGCCCATGAGCGGCGAGATCAGCATCGCTCCGATGATTACGGCTGGACTGTTTAGGAGCAAACCTAGCAGCGCGATTAGAGAGGACAGCACCAGCATCGCGAAGTACACGACGTCGAACCGCCTGCCCTCGTCAGCTTCTTGATGAAGATCGGTAGCGGGTCGAAACAGTTCACGTAAACGGGATGTACGCCAGATCACCACGTTTTACGACTCCTCGATTTCGTCGCGTTTTGAAGTGATACCGATCATGGTTGTTCGGCGACCATAGACTTTCGTGGAGCGACGCTTGGTTTGCCAGAATGAAAGTCGGATTCATCAATCATCTTGGACGCGGTGCCCGCTGACACCCAACCATCGTGCATCGCTTGTTCGATCGCACTTTTTTCCGCGGCGCTCAGCCGAGCCCGTGCGGCCTGCAACTCCTCTGCGAGACGCTCCTGGTTCTCGCCCAGAATGGAATCGACAGCCGTGCTCGCGTTCTTCATTCTCGCGTGGAGCTCATGCAGCAGTTGTTCGTGCACCTGACGGGAGATCAATTGATTGTCTGCCATGCTCTTCAGTTCCGAGAGGGCTGACGCGATTGCCCGCTGACGGACGCGGGCACGGGAATAATCGTCTTCATCGTTCCTTCCAATTCCAAGCAATCGGATCAGTGGTTTCATCGTGATCCCCTGAACCACGATCGTGAATGCAACCACTCCGAAAGTCATCGTCAACAGTTGGTCGCGATAAGGGAAGTCTTTCCCAATACTCAGAACCAGTGCCAATGAAAGAGCACCCCGCATACCTCCCCATACCATGACATGCTGCCAGCGCAAGGAAATTCTAGTCGAGATCAGATTGCTGATAGGAACAAGCCCGTACACAGTGAGTACTCGCCCAGCAAGCACCGCTGCTATCGTCAGCATCGTAGCCCGCCACATGTGAAACAAGTCGCCCACACGCACCTGGAGTCCAATCAGGAGGAACAGAATAGAGTTGATAAGAAAAGACGCGTACTCCCAAAACGACCACAATGCAATGCGCGTGCGAGAGCTCATCCCGATACGGACGCCGAAATTACCAATCATCAGACCTGCAGCCACGGTAGCGATGACCCCAGACAAATGCAGTGACTGCGCAAGAAGGTAGGAACCGTATGCCAGTACGGTTGTAAGAGTGATCTCAATTTCCGGGTCGTCGATTCTCTGTGTAAGCTTGCTGAATACGTAACCCAAGCCCGCTCCCACAGCTATGCCACCAGCAACCTCCACAACAAAATCGCGAAGGCCAGTCAATATGCCCAAATGAGAATTGGCAACCGCTCCAAACAGGATTCCGTACAGGACAACCGCTGTGCCATCATTAAAGAGACTCTCTCCTTCCACGATGATCGTGAGTCTTTTGTCAACAGCCATATCTTTGAAAATGGCGAGCACAGAAATAGGGTCGGTCGCAGCCACAATCGCGCCGAAGACCAATGCGACGAGAACGGGGATTCCCAGGGTCCAATGCAGAGCAAAGCCTGAGATCAGAGTTGCCGCTAACACCCCTACCGTGGCAAGCAAACAAATCGGAACAAGACTTTCGCGCAGGCGTCGAAACTGAATCTTCAGGCTGCCCTCAAACAAAAGGGCAGGCAGAAAAATAATCAAGCTGACGTCCGGTGTTAGCCAGTCGGGAGGATGGGCGAAGAGCCGTTGCAGTATGGGCAGATGAAACGATCCGAGAAGGAGTCCTCCCAGAACCAGAGCGACGGTGTAAGGAATTCGTAGACGCGCAGCAATCACGGCAATGATCGAAGCCGCGATCAGCAGCCAGATCAAAAACTCAATGGTCGAACTAGGCGTCATTCGTTAGCTCCCACGCAACCATTCTCCTCGCCCACGACTGAACGAGCGAAACGCGCCCGGAAAGAGCTGTTCCTGTCAGTTCTGCGGCTGACGCCACCTACCGCGGCGAGCATCGGCTTCGAAGGCGGGTAAGCTCAAGCCCGATCACGTGCGCTGACACCGTATGAATCCAACACATCGCGCAGGGTCAGGATGCCTTCCAACTTGTGGACATCACCACGGTTCACCACGGGCAGGATTTCGATCTGGTTTTCGCCCATGAGCTCAAGCGCCAAATCAAGCCCTTGGTCGGGGTGGACGTGCGGAAAAATCAACGCATCCACCAGTTCACCGACCTTCTTATCCGCGCTTTCCGCCAGCTCTCGCTCCAGCCTCGCAAAGTTGATAACACCAATGACACCTCGTCTATCCATAACCAGCCACGTTCGGAATTCACTGGATCGAACCTCCTCCAGAGCATCCCGAACCGTGATCTCGGCCGGCAGCAATTGGCTCGCAATCTGCATGATTTTTGCTACCTGACGCTGACCAGATCGTGGGCGCGTCTTCGCCGTCGGCAGGTGTATGCCGTCCTGCACGGCCAGGGCTTCGTAGATAGGCTCGTGCTGCAATCGTGAAGCAATAAAAAGGCTCACCAGATTCGCAATCATGAGCGGGACGATCACGGCATAATCCTGCGTCATCTCGAAGATCATCAGCACCGAGGTCATTGGAGCACGCACGATCCCCGCGAAGACCGCGCCCATCCCGACCAGCGCGTAGGCGCCTGGCGTCGCGGTGTAAGCGGGGAACCAATGATGCGCCACCGTCCCCACCGTACCTCCCAACATGGCGCCGATAAACAGGGCGGGGCCGAAGATACCGCCTGCGTTGCCCGAAGCATAACTGGTGGTAACGGCGAGGAGTTTCAGAACCACCAGCAGCAACATCAGATTGAACGCCATCTTTCCGTTCAACGCGTCGCCGACNNNNGAAGCGCTCCCGCATGCCCAGCAAGAGCTTCGCGAAGGCCGCCGAAACCACACCGCCGGCCACGCCGAGCACCGCATAGACCGCAAACTCCGCCGGATGGACCAGTTGATATTGCGGAACTTTGAAGAGAGGATGATCGCCGAGGAACAGGCGTAGAACCATCCAGGCGGTCGCAGAGGCCAGCACCACGGCACCCATTACCGGCGCATTGAGATCGCCCACGATCTCTTCGAGCGCAAACAGCACTGCTGCCAGAGGCGTGTTAAACGCGGCTGCAATCGCCGCCGCCGCCCCCACTGGGATTAGCTTCTTGACTTGCTCGGTGCGCAGTCCGAGGAAACGTCCGAGGACGGAACCAATGCCCGCCCCCACTTGAACCGAAGGCCCTTCGCGTCCTAGCGGGATCCCGCTGGCAAGCGTTGCTGACGTGCAGAANNGGAAAATAGCGATACAGCAGGTAACCAATGCCGAGCGAGCCCACGACCGGAAACAGCAGGCGTCGCCACGGAGCGCCACCCACCGGGTACAGACGCATCCCCATTCGCTCCGTCAGCAAGATGAAAGCAACCACCGCCAAACCTGTCAGCGCGCCTATAACCAGCGCCAGGACCATAAATACCTGATCCTCACGCTGTCGCAGCTTGCCCCAGCGATGTAACAGCGGGGTTTTCCACCAGCCCCCGCTCGCCCTCTGGATGTTTTCACTCATAATCTCGGGAATTTCTTCATGAAAGCATAGCTCACTTGGTTGGCTCCTAAGATATTGGCAGAGAAGAAGACGATGAACTGATTATCGAAATCACTCCCCGTCTAAGCGTGCCTACGGTGGTCAGTATAATAAAGATGCTCGTTCGCACGAGGACTGAGCGTCAGTATGATTTCCTGTTCCGACTCAATGTGCCGATTGTATTCCTCATCCCTTTTCATATTCAGGTTGCGGGGCGGAGGGCGGCCCGACAATCAGGCCGCCTCCTCGGACCACGGTTCAGCGTTCGAGCACAAAGTGGTCAACCCTGTTCGTTTGCCAGCACTGTTCATTGTCCTGTGTGCAAAACGGTTTCTCCTTACCGAAGCTGACAGTTTTGATTCGATCCGCCAAGATCCCACGCTGCACAAGGGCTTGCTTCACGGAATCCGCACGGCTCGCTCCGAGAGCAAGGTTGTATTCCTCCGATCCCCTGTCGTCACAATGCCCTTCGACAACCACCTTCAGACTGGGGTGTTGCGCGAGGAAGGCGCTGTCATTTTGCGCAATGGGCACCTCGTCAGAGCGCAGGGTGGGCTTGTTGTAGTCAAAAAATACATCCTTCACGTTCTTGCTGAATAGGTCTTCATCCGTCGGCGAGGGTGCCGCGCTAGCAATCCTCGTGTTCACTGTGACACGAGCGGAAGCATCTTTCGTTCCTCCCGATCCCTTTGCCAACAGTGTGTAAGTAGTGGATTCGCCAGGCGTTACCGACCGAGAACCCGACGCCGACAGCGTGCCTAACCCGGGAATTGTGTTGTCATTAGCGTTCGTAGTTTGCCAGGTCAGCGTTGTCGACTGGCCCTGCTCAATCACACTCGGGTTCGCTGCCAGAGTCGCCGTCGGTGCAGGTGGTGGGGGTGGAGTGGGTGGCGTCGCTTTGGCTACCTTCTTGTTACAACCCGCCAATGACAACGCGACCGCCAGCGTCGCGAGTAAACGAACTGCCTTCAGTCTTCGTTGCGTCATTTTAGTTCTCCTCCTTCTGAAGAGATTGAATCCGTGATCGGGCAAATATCTGCTAGACAAAGATTCGCCGAGCCGACGAAAGAAATGCCGAATCAGAGCGTGGCACTACTTCCAGCGACTGCGACAGTGGTTGGGTTCTGGAACGAGAAAGATGAGGGGATCAACAGCGGAAGACGGTGCTGCATTCGAGCAAGCTAACTGACTCGAACTCCGCCTTCGAAAAAGACATTCGCGACAAAACCACGAGCGGAGAAATCAGGTGGCCGCCTAGGGAGCTTAGGGCAGCCTGCACTATGGCTAGCCGCAAATGAACCCCCGCGCGTGCTGCCCGCAGCGCGGTAACCGGTCCGTGCAGGACCGAATATGGACCCTGCATCAGGGGAAACAAGAAAATCATGAGGACGCAGATAACCGTGAGCACGGCTATTTCGCATCCATGGCGGCCAAAAACCATTGTCGCAATTGTATCGCATTACGATGCAGGCTGGCCGTCGTCCGAGCGTCGGGGTGGCAAGATCGATACACAAAAGTCCATGTCCCGCAGTCGGCTGAGCCCGCTGCCAAAGAATCCGCGCGTCTGACGCATCATTCGGAAACGTCTCCATGGATTGCTCTCCCGTGGGTTCAAGGACGACGTCGACTCGACGGTTGTATGCGAGCCAGGTGGGCGCGTGAGTGATGCATCATCCACTTCTCTGGGTTTTGCGCGTCTTCGGCTTGAAGCGTCGAGACTTCCTGTTTACTCAGCTCCTGTCGTTTGCCCTCAGCAGCCAGCCAGCAGCTCACCGCGAATCGAGGGCTGCCGCAGGGCCAACCGCAGGACGGAAACCTCGGCTTAGATTGATGGCTGTATTTACTAAACCGACGTGAGAGAACGCCTGAGGAAAATTGCCTAGCAAACGCTTTGCGACTGGATCATATTCTTCCGAAAGTAGCCCGAGATCGTTACGAATATCCAGCAGGCGTTCAAATATACGGACTGCATCTTCATAGCGGCCTTGCAACACATAATTGTCCACCAACCAGAAAGTGCAGGCGAGAAACTTGCCCTCGCCGTGGGGCATACCATCGACGTCGGGGTCTTGCGTGTACCGCCCTATAAAGCCACTCTGCATGAGGTTTGCTTCAATGGCTTTAACAGTGCCGATTACGCGCGCATCATCCGCCGCAAGAAAGCCGACCAGAGGCATCATGAGGAGACTGGCATCGAGATGTTTGGAGCCGTAAGACTGCACAAAGGAATTGAGGGCGGCGTCGAAGCCTTCCCGACACACTTGCTCGTGGATGGTGGTCCGTAGCGTCTTCCATCGCGCGATGTCGCCCGAGATCCAGCCTTGCTCGGCCGACCTGATCGCGCGATCGACGGCGACCCACGCCATCATCTTGGAGTGAACGAAATGCCGGCGCGGACCGCGCATTTCCCAAATGCCGTCATCGGGGCGATCCCATGCGGTCTCGAGGAATTCAATTAGCGACTGTGCCACGTCTTCGCCTTCGTTCTTCGGCGGCTGGAGCCCTGCTTGACGACATTGAAAAAGAGTATTGGCCACCTCTCCGAAAATATCTAATTGAAATTGCTTGAAAGCAGCGTTGCCGGTCCGTACCGGCGCGGAGTTCTCGTAGCCTGAGAGCCACGGCAGTTCCAGTTCCGTGAGCCTGCGTTCGCCGCGAAGGCCATAGACGATGTTCAGTTCTGACGGGCTGCCGGCAACGGCTCGCAGAAGCCATTCACGCCACTCTCGGGCTTCGTAGTGGTATCCAGCATCGAGCAGCGAGTGCAGGGTAAGCGTCGCATCACGCACCCAGCAAAAGCGATAGTCCCAGTTCCTGACGCCGCCCAACAATTCTGGGAGCGAAGTTGTGGGCGCTGCCGCGATCCCTCCCGTGGGCAGAAATGTCAGTGCTTTTAAGGTGATCAGCGAGCGCAATACCGCATCGCGCCATTTGCCATGATAAGAACAGCGATCGGACCATTCCCGCCACCAATTCTGCGTGTCTTGAATAGCTTCATCAATGTTCAACGGTAAAGGTTCAGACTGGTGTGAGGGATACCAGGTGAGGTCAAATGACGCCTTCTGTCCTTCCGCCACCGTGAAAGTTGCGACGGTTCTAAAGTCTTCCCCGCGAAGCGGCACCTCGGTGCGCAAACTGAGCTTATCTGGACCCGCAATTGCAGAGATTCCATGATCGGTACGTCGAACCCAGGGAACCACCGAACCGTAGTCGAATCGAATCACCAACTCGAGGTTCATTCGGACCTGTCCTCTGGTACCGACGACCACCCGCAGAAGATCTGGCGTTTCGTTGCGAGGCGTCATGCAATCGATGATCGTTACTGATCCGCTTTCGGTATCAAATTCGGTCTCGAGAATAAGCGTACCTTCGCGATAGCGCCGCCGAATGCTTCGGATCGGCTCTGAGGGTGAGATGGACCAATGCCCGTTGTCAGCAGTTCCGATCAGCGCCGCGAAACACGCTGCGGAATCAAAGTGCGGAAGACAAAGCCAGTCGATCGAACCCTGCTTTGAAACCAGGGCTGCTGTATGGCAGTCGCCGATCATGCCGTAATCTTCGATAGGTATGGACAGGATCGCCCTCCCGCAAAACTTTGATCGGATTGATTCGAGACTCGTATTAGACCATGTGCTTTGTCTCCAGGCCTATCCCCGTTTGCTCAGGCTATGGGTCCGCGATCATAATTCGGTGCGAGTCTGTGGTGATCATTGCCAAGATGAAAATGAGAGGTTTCACCGCGAAGGCAGCCCTCGGCTGCGCAGTGGCGCTGAGCGTAGCTGTGGTCCACGCACGCGAGGTGTCGGGCGTCAGCCTGCCGGAGGTGATCAGCGTCGCGGGCAGAGAACTTCGGCTGAATGGCATGGGCGTGTTGAAGAGAGCGATTTTCTTTAAAGTCTACGTCGTAGGTTTCTACCTCGAAAAGCCGACGACGGACGCGCGGGTAGCGATTACGACTGACGAAGCGAAGCGGATTGTTATTGGTATGCGGCGCGACGTCAGCCGCGAGACATTTGTGCAGGCAGTAGAGACGGCCATTATGCTTAACTCCGGTCCGGCAATGCCAACTCTACGCCGAGACTCGATCTCTTGGAACATACTCTCCCGGCCCTGAAGAAAGGGGATGTGCTGGATTTCACGTACCTGCCGGGTGCCGGTGTCCTGATGCGATGCCACGGCCAGGAGCTGACGATTTCAGGCAAGGGCTTTGCGGATGCGCTGTTTTCGGCATGGCTCGGTCCTAAGCCGGTCAATGGCGCCGTGAAGCGTGAGCTGTTAGGCGAATCCAGTAAATAGCTGAACCTAGATGATCTTCTTGCAACGGTGACGCGCGATCAGTCTGGGAAAAAGGTCCTCCTGTATTGTTTTGCGCACGGACGGACGAGTTAGGCGGCACTGCGGCCGCAGCTCGCTTCCCGGTGTGCTCACACCGATATGAGATGGTGGGCACAACCCGGTCACGGGTCAGCTTCTTCATGAACCGCTTCAGGAAATTGGGATTTATTCACTACAATGGTCGGCTGCAAGTCCACAGCTCGCTGCTCAATGTCGTCCTGCACGACTAGCGGTTCTTTCCAGCGCAATTCTCCAAGAAATTAAACAGCAAACCGCTCGGGCGAAAATTAAGCGTGCGTTCCACCAGAAGTTGGCGGCGAGGTGTCGGCCTGAAGGGTGATGGTCGACGCTTGCACGTGTCATTGCTGCGGGTTATCCAATCCTGATTGCTCAGGAGTTCTCGTGGCGGTTGGTGGCTGAGGGCGCAGAAAAGCCAGCAGCCAACCATCGCTCTGAAGAGCAGGGAGTCAATCCTCAAGGGGGATCGATGTCGCGCTCTAATCAAACACTGAAAGTGTGCACTTTGGCACAGTTTTCGATTTAGGTGTTTGGGAGAATGACATTTTTAGTTTTCGCGAAATGTGGCCCTGATTCAAAATGCCGCACTGCTATGCCTACTACTGATTCAACCCTAGGTTGTGGAGACACAGATGAAGCAAGGCATGTTGGCCTGCACGTTACTGAGCAGTCTCGTTCTTCTGGTGTCGATAGTGAGTGTGTGCCCCGACGCACACGCTGTGCCAAGCTTTACCCGGCAAACCGGACTTCAGTGCAATGTCTGTCACAGCAATCCGCCTGAGCTAACCGCGTTCGGGCGCAAGTTCAAGCTCGAAGGCTACACGCTTACGGATAAAAAGGCAGATACAACCGTCGAGGGCAAAGACTTGAAGATCAACCGATATTTTCCAATATCGGTGATGCTTCTTCTTAGCGATACTGCCACAACAACACACGTGCCTGGCGCACAAAACGGGACCGCCGGGTTTCCTCAGCAGCTCAGTCTTTTCTTGGCGGGCGAAATATCGCCTCATCTTGGGGGCATGGTGCAAGGAACCTACGATCATCCCTCGGATCGTTTCACGCTGGATAATACGGATATTCGCTATGCCAAGCACACCACTTTGGGTTCGAAAGACTTGTTATATGGGCTTACCGCGAACAACAGTCCAACGGTCGAGGATGTCTGGAACAGTACGCCGTCGTGGGGGTATCCGTGGATATCCGGCAAGAGCGCTCCCTCACCTTCCGCTCAGCCGCTCATTCTCGGAGGGCTCGCTCAGGATGTTGCTGGTCTCGGTGCCTACACGATGTGGAACGATCATTTGTATGCGGATTTCACCGTGTATCGCTCGGAACATGCTGGAGGACCGCAGCCTCTGACCGGTACGACTTTTCCAATCAACATTCAGGGCGTTGCACCTTACTGGCGGTTGGCATGGCAGCAAACTTGGGGACTGAACTATCTGGAAGTTGGAACTTATGGCATTCACGTGAGTTCGACTCCGAATGGAGTCGGCGGCCCACGCGATACGTATGTGGATCCAGCCATCGATCTCCAGTATGAACGACCATTTGGCGTCAATCTACTGACCGTTCACGCTAGTTATATTTATGAAAAATCTGATCTCAACGGCACGTTTGCTACCGGCGCCGCAGCCTTTCCCTCACATCACCTGAACACGTTTCGGGCCGATGCCACGTATCACCTTCGTAGGCGCTATACGTTCACGGTTGCCAGGTTTTCCACTACTGGTACTGCCGATCCAATTCTTTTTGCGCCCGCTCCCGTGACCGGCAGTTTGCTGGGCAGCCCCAACAGCAGCGGCTTTATCGGTCAAGCCGGGTTCTGGCCAGTACAGAACGTCGAGCTAACAGCCGCGTATACCGCTTATACGAAGTTTAACGGTGCGAGCCAGAATTATGACGGGTCAGGCCGAGATGCTTCGGAAAACAACTCCGTGTATGTCGCTTTGTGGCTGAATTTTTGAGGGGATAGACCTTAAATGGAATCGGGCGATCACAAGCAGCAGGTAGTTCCGTTGGATGGCTCCCGCCGATCTTTTCTTGGTGTGCTGCTGGGGTTGGCGTCGACGTTTGTCGGCGCCCTGTTAGCCGTTCCCGTATTGCGCTATATCTTCTATCCATTGACAGCAAACGCCGATGATTCAGACTGGACGGAAGTTGGCTCAGTCGCAAGTGTTTCCGACGTCCAAACACCTCTGCGCCGGACGCTCGACCTCAAGCAGCGCGATGGCTGGAGGGAGATAGCCAGCCAACCGGTCGTCTACATCGTTAAGGATGGTGGCAAGCTCAAGGCATTGTCCGCTATTTGTACCCATCTGGGCTGTACTGTCCCTTGGGATCCAGGCCGGAACGAATTTGTATGTCCATGCCATGGCGGCACTTATTCTGCAGACGGCAAGCATATCTCAGGGCCGCCGCGTCGCTCACTGGATTCGCTGGAAACCAAAGTGTCCGGCGGCAAGCTAATGGTGAAGTACCAATATTTCCGTCCCGACGTACCCTACAAAAAGGTGATCAGTTGAATAGCGAGAGTACATCGCCTAAGCCGGATGAGAACCCAGAAAAGGACCTGGGGAGGCCAAGTCTGCCTGGTCGCCTATGGAAATGGGTGGACCAACGGACGGGAGCGGACCAGACACTTCGCACCAACCTGGCTGAACCCATCCCAGGTGGCGCGCGCTTCGCATATGTTTTCGGTTCAGCATTGCTGTTCATCTTTCTTTCGCAGATTGTCACCGGCATATGCCTGGCGCTGTACTACGTCCCTTCTCCTTTGGCAGCTCATGCGAGCGTAGCCTACATCGTTAAAGAAGTGGCGGCCGGATCCTTTCTGCGAAGTCTGCATTCCTATGGTTCAAGCGCCATGCTCGTCGTTCTGCTGCTGCATTTTTTGCAGACGCTTCTCTACGGCTCCTACAAAGGGAAGCGCGAGCTGCTGTGGATCGCCGGCTGCACCCTTGCGCTTCTTGTTTTGGGGATGGCTTTCACCGGATACCTCTTGTCGTGGGATCAGAGTGGGTATTCTGCCGGAGCCGTCGGAACGGACATCGTGGGAGAGGTGCCATTCATTGGTAACCGCCTAAGAATGCTGTTGCGGGGTGGCGCAATGATGGGCGCTCTAACCCTCTCTCGTTTTTACGTTCTTCATGTTCTTATCATTCCAGGTCTCATCTTTTCTGGTGTAGCCATCCACATTTTCTTGTTTCGCAAAGCAGGAGCCGCGGGCCCGGTGACCGAAGATCCTGTCAAGCCACAGTTGCCCACAGAGACGTTTTATCCCAAGCAAGTTCTAATCGACATGACCTTTGTGTTGGTTGTCATGGGTGTTTTGGGTATGCTGGCACACTTTGTTCCGATAATGCTGGGACCCGAGGCAGACCCTGCAAATACCCGCTTTATACCGCGCCCAGAGTGGTATTTCCTGCCGATGTTCCAGTGGCTGAAGTATTGGGAGGGGTGGAGCACGGTCATCGGGGCCTTCATTATCCCGGCAATTCTGATCGGACTATTGTTCTTGCTTCCGTTCGTGGACCGCGGCCTCGAACGGCGCCCCTGGCGGAGACCGATTCCCGTCGGCGGCGTTCTCATTGTATTGGGCGGTTTACTATGGCTCGGCATGACGAGTCGTCTCAATGATTCCCGCGACGCCACTGTTGCAGCTCAACTCGCTGAACAGAGCCAACAAGAACATGCGTATTTTTATTCCGCCTTTCAGCCGTATTCGGCGCCGTTGCCTTCTGAGAATGTTGCGTCAACTTCGCCGGATACTACCGTCGCCCAGGGGAAGGGAATTTTCGATTCTCACGGCTGCAATGGATGCCACGGAGAGAGCGGAGGCGGCGCCGTCGGACCATCGCTGAAGCATATTACGGCTAAATTTCCGCCGGCTCAATTGACAGCCCTTCTGAAGGCGCCCACTGCCCAGATGAAAGCTGGCGGCATGGTGCCATTGACTTTGAATGGTTCCGAGATGACGGGCCTGGTTTCCTACCTGGCCAGCCTCGGAGGAACATCGGCCAGCTCTGCGGGGATACCACCCGCTGCCGGGTCGTCCTCGCCAGCGTTAGGCGCTGCGCAAACTGGAGCTGGAAGTTCGAGCGGCGGTGCAGGTGCCAGCCAAGGCAAAAGCATTTTCGACTCTCAACGCTGTAGTGGATGCCACGGACCGAGCGGCGGCGGCGGCGTTGGGCCGGCGCTGACTCATATCTCCAGCCAATATCCGCCTGCGAAATTGACAGTACTCTTGAAGGCGCCCACTGCCAAGATGAAAGCTGCGGGCATGGTCCCACTCACCCTCAACGCTGCCGATATGAAAGCGCTGGTTTCTTATGTGACCAGCCTCGGCGGAACGCCACCTGCCTCTCCAGCTAAGCCAGCCGCCGCCGGTGCATCGGCACCTGCAGTAGCTAATGCGACGCCGCCGGCTGCAGCCGGCGGACCCCCGAACGCCGCCACTGCGGGGACACCACCCGCTGCCGGGTCGCCCTCACCAGCACCGGCCAATGCGCAGCCAGCTGCAACCGCTGCGCCGGCGAAAGCACCAACGGGAAGTCCGGCAGTCAATGCAAGCGCTACCCAAGGCAAGGGCATCTTTGATTCGCAAAGATGTAGCGGTTGCCACGGACAGAGCGGGGGAGGCGGCGTTGGGCCAGCACTGACTCACATCTCCGGCCAATATCCGCCAGCTAAACTGACAGCGCTGTTGAAAGCGCCCACAGCCAAGATGAAAGCTGCCGGCATGGTCGCTCTCACTCTGAACGCTGCCGATATGAAAGCCCTGGTTTCCTATGTGACCAGCCTCGGGGGAACATCCACGGCCTCTGCGGTGGCAACACCTGCGCCGGCTAACGCGACACCACCCGCGACGGCCGGGCCGGCGCAAGCACCAACTGCGGCGACACCACCCGCTGCCGCATCGCCCGCACCCGCGCCTCCCGCAGCGACACCAGCCGCTGCGCGGCCGCCCTCGCCGGCGCCAGTTAATGCGCAGCCAGCCGCAACGGCCGGATCGGCGAAGGCACCAACAGGAAGTCCCGCAGTCGATGCGAGTGCTACCCAGGGCAAGGGCATCTTTGATTCGCAGAGATGCAGCGGATGCCACGGACAGAACGGCGGTGGCGGTGTTGGGCCAGCGCTAACTCATATTTCTAGTCAATATCCGCCAGCCCAATTGGAGGCACTTCTGAAAGCGCCAACTGCCAAGATGACAGCTGCCGGCATGGTCGCTCTCACGTTGAATGACGCTGATATGAAAGCTCTGGTTTCCTATGTGGCCAGCCTCGGGGGAGCCCCGACCGACTCTGCGGCGACTCCGGCCACTGCCGGGTCGTCTTCATCTGCGCCAGCTAACGCGGGACCGGGTGCAACGGCCGGACTGTCCCCATCCGAGACCAAGGGGAAAGTGATCTTCAAAGCACATAAATGCGGAGACTGTCACGGGACTGATGGCGTCGCAGGTACAGCAGCAGCGCCTGCGCTTGCGGGCACCGGCAAAAACTTCGCGCCTGCGGCCCTAACAACTCTGCTAAAGCATCCCACCGCTCGAATGCAACAAGGTGGAATGCCACCGATATCCCTGAGCGACGACGAATTGAAGGCACTCGCAGCGTATGTAAGTTCCATTTCTGCCTCGAAAGGCACTTCTCCTAAGCAACCACACAAAACCAACCAATAAGAAGTCAACCTAACCGCTCGGACGTTATTTTGACAAGTAATTGGAGAATGAACATGCAACTTGGAATGATTGGGCTAGGAAGAATGGGCGCCAATATGGTGCAGCGCCTGATAAAGGGCGGTCACGAATGTGTTGTGTTCGATTTGAACCCCGCCAGTGTACGCAAGTTAGCCGACGACGGTGCAATCGGAGCCAAGTCGATCGAGGATTTCGTCTCCAAGTTAAAGCCACCGCGTGCGGCATGGTTGATGGTGCCTGCTGCGGCGGTCGATAAGACGCTCCACGACCTTGCTGCTTGCGTGCAGAAAGGCGACATCATCATCGACGGAGGTAATTCTCACTACATTGATGACATCCGCCGGGCCAATGAACTCAAGCCCAAAGGCATTCACTATGTCGACGCTGGGACGAGTGGTGGAGTCTGGGGTTCTGAGCGCGGGTACTGCCTCATGATCGGCGGCGAACAGAATATCGTCCAGCATCTTGACCCAATTTTCGCCACTATCGCCCCCGGGATTGGAACGGCATCCCGCACGCCGGGTCGCGATAAGACCAGCGGCACGGCTGAGCAGGGCTATCTGCATTGCGGGCCCAGTGGCGCTGGCCATTTCGTTAAGATGGTCCACAACGGAATCGAGTACGGCATTATGGCGGCTTATGCGGAGGGTTTGAACATCCTCAAGCATGCCGATGCTGGCAAAACAAAGCTTGAGCCTGATGCAGAGACCACACCATTGCGGCAACCCGAACTCTATCAATATGAGTTTTGTTTGCCCGACGTCGCGGAGGTCTGGCGCCGAGGTAGCGTGATTGCCTCGTGGCTGCTGGATCTCACGGCGACTGAGTTGCTGAAAGAGCCGAGCCTCAAAAGCTATGCCGGACGCGTATCAGATTCGGGCGAGGGACGCTGGACAATCAAGGCCGCAATTGATGAAGCTGTCCCTGCCTCTGTTTTGAGTGTCGCGCTTTATGAACGATTCAGTTCCCGCGGCAATGCGGACTTTGCCGATCGAGTTCTGTCTGCGATGCGGCATGAGTTTGGAGGACACGTAGAAAAGGCGGCGTGACAGAAGAAAATGACGAACCTCAACTCGGATGCGTTTTTATTTTTCTTCGGTACCCGCCGAGGATCTGCAGCCATGGACTGGTAGCTAGAGTTCCACGAAAACATCCTGATTTATCTCGAATAACCCGTTTATCGTGTGGAGGCATAGAAAATGGTCACAATTCCAAGACCCGAAGTTGAAATCATTCCGTTGTGCGAGCGACCCGCATGGAAGGCTCTCCGGAAGCATTATGCCGAGATACAGAACCTGCATCTCCGCCAGTTGTTCGCGGATAATCCTCAGCGTGCCGAGCACTTCGCGTTTGAGGCTGTAGGTCTCTACCTCGACTACTCAAAAAACCGCATCACCGATGAGACGATCGGCCTGCTGCTTGACCTCGCGAATCAGTCCGGCCTGCGTGAGCGGATCGACGCCATGTTTTACGGTGAGAAGATCAACGTTACCGAGAAACGTGCCGTTCTGCACGTTGCATTGCGAATAATGAAGGACGAGTCAATCATGGTGGACGGCACGAACGTCGTGCCCGAGGTCCACGCCGTGCTCGACCAGATGACGGCATTTGCGGATCAAGTCCGTGACGGTCAATGGAGAGGACATACCGGCAAGCGCATACGTAACGTGATCAACATTGGTATCGGTGGCTCCGATCTGGGCCCGGTCATGGCCTATGAGGCCCTGAAGTACTACAGCCAGCGCCACATGACGTTCCGCTTCGTCTCGAATGTTGACAGCACGGACTTTGCCGAGGCCACGCGCGACTTAAGCGCCGACGAGACACTTTTCATCGTGTCTTCCAAGACCTTCACGACGCTGGAGACGATGACCAATGCGCACACGGCCCGAGGGTGGGCGCTTCAGGCTCTGGGAGACGAGAAGGCGATCGCGCGCCACTTCGTTGCAGTCTCGACCAACGCGGCCGAAGTCAAGAAGTTCGGTATCGACACCGCCAACATGTTCCAGTTCTGGGATTGGGTCGGCGGACGCTACTCGATGGACTCGGCGATTGGTTTGTCGACGATGATCGCGATTGG
>PLBY01000090.1:36592-37606 GCA_003134655.1 Acidobacteriaceae bacterium | reverse complement strand
ACCTCGCCGAAGATCATGAGTATTAACGAAGACGGCACCGGCCAGCTTGCGGTCTCGGATCTTCACATCATGTCTCTTCAAAACGTTTCGCCCGATGGGCGCTGGGCTCTCGTGGGCGTTACGCCGCCGGGTGGCACGGGGACAGAAACTCGATGTCCCTAGGTGTACCGCTTAAGGGCGGAGCACCGATATCGGTATGCGATAGCTGCAGCGTCGCGTACGGCACCGCACGCTCCTCCGCGCCGCTGCTTTCGTGGAGTCTGGATGGGAAATGGGTGTACGTGTCGCTGCGGCACTTTCCGTTCGGCTCAGTAAAAACAGCGGTGATACCCATCAAGACCGGGGCTGCGCCTCCCACCTTTACAAAGGACTTCGTCAGTGAAGCGGATTTCGCGCGGATTCCCGGCGCGCGTTTGATCAATCAGGACGACGTATCTTCGGGCATGTCGCCGAACTACTACGTCAGTACGCGCCGTTCGGCAAAGGCCAACCTCTTCCGCATCTATCTCGAGCAATAAGAGCCCGCCATTGCATGGGTCCAGCGTGTGCTAATGTCGGCCGATCTGAACAATGAACGATCGGATCGTGCAGGTCTTATGGCGGCCTGAGCTTCCAAAGTTTTGCCCGAGCGGAGGGCCGCTGTAAACCTTGACCGCTTCTGGGAAGTTGGCATCGTCTCAAGCCCAAACACCTTAAGTTAGCGCTTATGGGGCATTGCCCCCGAGGCACAGGCATCAACGCGTTCGAGGACTCTGCAGATCTCGTGGGTCAGGAAACCTCTTGCTCCTTGCACGAAAATTCGTAAATTTCGAATAAAACAATCGTAGTTTGTCCGTAAAGATGCACACAACTCAGGTTAGAAGGGCTTGTGCAGCTTCTATGTGAGAGTTTCACGGGTGGCGAAATTGGGCCTTGAGTTCTCCCGTTTCTCGGCCATTGAGACTATTTTTGGCGCGTGTTCAGCCTGTCGAGTGCGCGCTTCAACTCTTCAAGCTTCTGTCCAGCCTCGCCGAG
>PLBY01000090.1:25528-36579 GCA_003134655.1 Acidobacteriaceae bacterium | reverse complement strand
AAAAGCGACGCCATCGCCGACTCAAACGTTGGTCCGTACGCCAGCTTGTCTTGCAGTGCGAGCACGACCAGGCGCAACTCCGGCATCGGGCTTCGCTCGGCCTGCAGGTAAATCGGTTCCGCATACAACAGCGCTTTTCCGGTCGGAATCACCAGCAGCGCCCCTCGCCGCACGTGCGAGCCCTGCTGGTTCCACAGCGTTAATTGTCCGGAAAGCTGCGCATTTTGATCGATTCGCGCCTCGATTTGCAGCGGTCCGTCGACCAGCTTCGTTTTAGGAAAGTTGTAGACCACCGACGTCCCGTATTGCGCGCCGTCGCTGCGCCCGGCAATCCAGCCAATCAGGTTGTTCCGATTCGCCGGCGTAAAGGGCAAGATTTCCACGAACTCTTCGCCGGTTTCGCCCGGCAGTTTCATCAGCACAAAGTTCGGCTGCATCGCCTGAGTCGTTTGCTGACCTCCATCGCCCATCCCAACTTCGGTGGCGACCGTCCACAGATCCTCACGGTTGTAGAACGCTTCCGGATCCGTCATGTGATACAGGCCGTACACTTCCGCCTGCAGTTTCAGCAACAACTCGGGGTAGCGCACGTGCTTGCGCAGTCCCGACGGCATCAGGGCCGCATCCTTGAACAGACTCGGAAAGATGCGGCGGTAGGCCGCGATGATCGGATCCTCCGTATCGAACACGTAAAACGTTGTCGTGCCGTCGTAGGCGTCGATGACCACCTTCACACTGTTCCGCATGTAGTTAATGAGATTCTGGTCGAGACGGTAATGAGTCGAGTAGGGATAGCTGTCTGAAACCGTGAACGCATCCATGATCCACGACAAGCGGCCGTCATCGCCGAGCACGATGTACGCATCCGGATCAAAGGTGAGGAACGGGGCCAGCGCCGACACGCGATCGCGTATGTTGCGCCGCATCAGCAGCCGGCTATTCTTGTTCACGTCATCGCTGAATGGCAGCTTCGCAAGATCGCTTTGGTCGAGCGCGAGGATCATGCGGCGCAGGAAACCGCCGACGAGGATGCCGCCGTCGCCTTCGTAGGACGTTAAGTTGTTGCTCTGGCCTTGCGGGTAGTTGAACTCCTTCTGCTGCGTCTTCACGTAGACGTCGGTATTCGTCATCTCGCCGAAATAGATCTCTGGGCGGGTCACGGTGAGACTACGAACCGTGCTCTGGACCGGCATATTGCTCAAAATCAGTGTGGGCAGCCCTTCCGGCGTGAACCCATTGACCGGGTTCATCGTGATGCCGTAGCCGTGAGTGTAGATCAGCTTCTCGTTAATCCAATTGCGGCTGCTCTCGGGCAGCTTATCGACGTTCAACTCGCGCGTGGCGAGCATTACCTCGCGGGTCGTGCCGTCGATCGCATAGCGATCAATGTCGATGTCGGGGAAGTCGTAGTAGGTGCGGATTTCCTGAATCTGACGCAGCGTGTCCTGCAGCGCGCGCCAGTCCCAGAGCCGGATGTTCTGAAGCGTAGCCTGATTGTTCGCCGGGTCGGCCGCCTCGATGGTCGTCTCCGCGGGAAACTCGCGCTGCGTAACCTGGCCCAATCCATAGGCCTGCCGGGTCAAGGCGGTGTTGAAGACGATGTAAGGCTTCTCGCGGACCAATTCGTTTGGTTTGACGATGAAGTTGCCGACGTACCATGCGATCCCTTGAACGGCGACATAACAGACTGCGGCCGGGAGAAACGCCGCGATCAGCCAACGCCCGCGCGGACTGCGCACGGCGTTGACGACTGCGATCAGCGCTCCGAGAACGAGTGCTGCACAGACGACCAGCATCCCGGTGAGCGTGACGTGCGCGTCTGTGTAGGTCACACCCCCGAAGATCGTGTGATCCTCGAGCAATCGCTCGAACCGGCCGGTATACGTGCGCATCGCCAATACCAGCAACAGAAACGCAAACGCGATAGAAAGCCCGCGCCAGGGCAATGTGACGGAGCGACTGAGGCGCCCGGAGAGCACACGCGCTCCGCCAGTAATGAGGATGAAGAAAACGGAGAGGGCACAGACAATCAGAGCCAAAGTGAGCAGCCAACCGATGATGAGCTGCCACGCGGGAAGAGTGAACAGAAAGAAATTCAGGGGCTTACCAAAAATCGGGTCCACGACGCCACTGCTGGCGCGCGGTGCGAACCAAAACAACGCGAGCGTCGGCCACTCTACTATCATGGTGCCGCCAGTTGCAGCGGCAACGAGGAACGAAATGCTGAGGGCGATGAGGCGCAGGACAGGCTCAACTGGCAGCTTGAACGGCTGTCCGCCGACGAGAATCGTGTGGCCACTCGGTAAATCGGGGAGGTGCGCTCGCTTCAGAGCCAGGAACGATCCGCACACAATGAGAAATGTGGCCGCTGTAAAAACCGCGAAGATTCCCCACTGAAGGCCCGTTGTTTTCCAGAACACCTCTCCATAGCCGAGCGACTCGAACCAGAGCACGTCCACGTAATATGACAACGCGGTCCGGACAGCGAAGATGATGCCGACAAGGACGGCGAGAATAAGCAGGAAACGACGGCGACGGCGGGGCCGTGCCGGATGCGGCGGCGGCCAGTCAATCGACTCGGGCATTGTTCCACTCCGTTTTCATTAATCTCATATAGTTTATCCGCATAATACTCCTCCGCTTTCGCGGGATGCCTCATGGCTTGTCCTCACCTCAAAGTTGCACGGCGAAAACACTGTCATCGCTGAAGCGGTCTTTACGCGGAGGAGGGACTTCCTCGCAGCCGATGAGCGGTGGTTCTCGCGATTGCGCCTGGATCACGGTCTTCCGGAACTATCGACGGAAGCTTCAGTCTCGAAGTCAACGCGTCGCGCGCGTTTGTCACATCGTCCACGGGTGTGTTTACGCGCGTGCTCGCGAAACACTCGAAGTCGTTCTCGCTCATCGATTGCATCTCGGTTTGGCGTGCACCGGATGCAACGCGACCGCGGTCGGGACCTTAGTATTCGCGATAGAACGCGAGCTGTTTTCGTAGAAACAGGTTTTCCGCAGCTAGCGCGGCTCAGGGATCGGAGCCGCACCTGGATCTCAGGCCCTCCTGTGGGCCAGTGGACGGACGACATTGCCTGATTGTGATTGTGCTTCCCCCAGATCGGAAGTCGCCGCTGCCGCTGCCCGAATCGATGGATCGACCGGTTCTGGTTTCCAACCCGACCGTGCCGTTTGCGGGGTACGCCGCGATTCCGGATTGCAATCTCTACAGTCGGGAGGGTCTGCCAGCGTCGCCGTCAGGCTTCCTAATGACAACCGCCAAAGCGTCGACCAATAATTGCGGATTTCCTCCTTTCGGTACAAGATCGGTACAACTGAGCGAGAGAAAAAGCGGTCGGCTGCTCCCTAAGCGACACCAGATAAAGCACTTGGAGTTTGTAGTTTCATGGTTCGGGACCAGGGGGTCGGAGGCTCAAATCCTCTCTCCCGACCATCTTTTCTCTCGCTTTCTCAATTGACTACGCTGCCTTTTGTGATTCAGCTTTTTCGGCGGTGTTCGGTTCATTCGGTACAACTGAGGGCAACTTGAAGCCAAAACCACACTGCTCCGCCCAACTTACTGCGGAATGCAACGTCCTCCTTGATCTTGTCGTAGAGATCTGAATTTCTGTTACTATTTGTTACTATTTTCGGTTATGATGAGGCGCTTTTGGGCTGCTGTGGGCTTCGTCGGACTTCGTTGAACTTCACAGCAGAATGTTTTTAAATCACTGCGATTGCAGGCCGATAGATCGATTTTTGCATTTTCAATGTGATTTTGGAATTTGCGGCAGACACAATCCCACTCTCGCCGCCATTTTATCTCCCCTTTGAGCATTCGACCTTTGGCGACTGACTGGCGGGCAGCTCACATCACACCTTTTCCGGCCCGTCCAGAGATAGTCGTGTGCCGGACATGAGCTGTATCCGCAAAAAGGCGGCCGCGCCCCCGTTTTGATCTTCAGCAATCATCTTCAGGGGCGCAGCTCGGACGTAGAATTGCCCTCAAATTCGGGGGGGTTAGGCCTGCAGTCGTCGACAACCTCCCTGCAGCTTGTCCCAAAAGGCTCCCTGTACCTTTGAAAACGCCCGATCCGACCCCAACCTCCTCCTAGCGGCCAAGTCCTCATAGAAGGGGGCTACCTGCGGCATCGTCGATGTGGTCGCCGATCACCTAAGTCGTGAGGCGAAACTCCAAAAGCCGCTGGACGACGCGTTCTTTCTGTTCACGTGTGAGATACCCTCGTATCAAGTCGTCCCCAAAGCTGTCGCCGATGAGCGTCGGGACTTGGTCGGACAGTCCGATTGCAGCGGACGCTACGGTACTCACTTTCGATACGACATCGGCTGCATGAACTAGCGCAACGTCGGCTAGGGCCGCCAGCCGCGGAAAGTCATCACGGAACGGCATGTCGACGTCACGATATCCAAACTCGTAGTTCGCGTACTCTCAAAAAGTTTTCAGAGTCCTGAGGGCGTTAATGAAGTCTCGGCGAACGAGTCCTCTCATCATCGGGCTGCCCGTGAGGATTCTCTCAAGAGCTCCGTGGCCGACCCGGTTGAGCGCAGTTGGAGCGACTTCCGAATCGCAAGAGGCTATGGCAACCCCAGCATGAAACACCGAGTAATACAAGCCGATAGGCGGGAGGAGAAACGACTCTGTTTTGCTGGCAACTTCTGACGAGTTCTCCTTAAATACAATCGCCGCTAGGATATGGCGCGCAGCTCTCTGGAGTCGGCGATGCCAGACATCTTCTCCTTGTGTACGAGCTGCCATCGAAATTTTGGCCAGCGCCGTCTTGTCAGGCACGACGAGAGTCTCGGAACTGGATCTTCACCGTCGTCATTATAAGGCTACTTGGCTCCGACCAATCATTAGGTACTTAGGAAGGTCTTGCGACTGTCACCGCCTGCACCAGACAGATACTTACGGATATCTTTCTGCATAACGCTCTCCCTTGCTGGATCTGAATCGAAGAACCGGTGCACCCGCCTCTGAAGTGCGACCGCGTTGAATGTGTCTTTCCCTCTCGTTTGCAGGTAATCGGCAACAGGTGGCACGCGGCGCCGGACATACTGCATCGTCCTCAGCATCTGTGTCAGCGTCTCATGGCCGTACCCGAAATGTTTCAGAAGGAGGTAAGAGAGGGCCAAGTGGCGGGCTGCTCTAGAAGCTAGGGCCTTCTTTCCCTTGGACGCCAGCATGAACTGAATTGAAAGTGGCGCATCTCGTTTTATGGTGGGGGGCCAGCGCGGCATCGTGAAGCCGTCGTCGATTTTCTCGGCACGCCGGGGCTCTGTGGCGAAGCCTAGATTTTTCTGGGAAATCAGCTGTTCATTGAGGAATTCGGCCCGCCAAAGAAGATCGGAAATTGTCACACCGAAATCACTAGTGCAGGCCAGCATTAGTTCTACTAGCCCCGACGCCGGACAACCTGACTTCATGAGGCCGTAAAGATCGGTTCGCAACGCCAGGGGATCATCCTCCTCCGACATTTCGACTTCGCCACGCAGGATGCGAGTGAACTCCTTTTCATACCTACGAACCTGGATGCGAATCTTGCGGTGAATTTCTCCTTCCCAATACCCGCACAGATCGGCATATTGGCGAAATCCGGATCTTATCCACGCCACTAGCTCCAGTCGCTGTTCCCTGGTCAGATCTGCAGTTGGCATGCGAAGAGTGTAGCGAGAATTTATCAGCAGTATCCAGACACAATTAGGTGTCCGTCGCTGCGAGGTGTCTGATCAGACAAACCTACTTTCTCGAACTTTTTTCGCGTCTGCGACAGTGCCGCGGTGCCCGGGTACCGTTAAGTGCAGGAACGCGGGAAGGATATTGTGGGCTCTGATCGCCAAGAACGAATCCCTCAGCTGGTCGACACCGGGAAGGCCGTCGAAATCCCGGTCCCGTCATCCAACTGGGTCGTCCTCCCCGCCTCGGCACTATTGGCGGTGAACGGACAGGTGTGCTCACCACCGGCTCCCAGATTGATTGCAGGCTTTGAAGCGGTCCCCCACGAAAACAAAGTACAATACCCGCGAGAGTCGTCGGGTCAACGGAACGGAGGTTCCGTGGCTCGCAAGCGGTACCAACAGGGATCGCTCATCCTGCGGGGTAAGCGCATAAAAAAGTGGTACGGACGTTGGCTCGAAGACGAACTACAGCCAGACGGAAGCATTATCCGCATCCATCGATCGGAGATCCTGGGCGATAAGTCCGAGTTTCCGACCAAGCGCCTCGCACAACGTGAACTCGATCGTCGTCTGGCGGCGATCAACAGCCCCATTTACCGAGCAAAGCCAACTGCGCGGTTCGAGGACTTTGCGGAGAAGTGGAAAAGCAAAGTCATGATTCACCACGAGGGAAGCACTCAAGATAGCGATAAGAGCGAGATTAAGGCTTGGGTTGCGGCCCTCGGGGCGATACGGTTAAGAGACATCTCAACGGAGGTCGTGCAAGACGTGATCACGCTGTGGTCGAGTCCTGGGAAGGACAAACGTAGCGGGAAAACGATCCGTAACCGGGTCGCTACGCTGCGCCTTCTGTGGGCCTCGGCAAAAGCGTGGGGTTATGTCACTCACGACGTCTGCGACAATCTGGTTCTTCCGACCTGGAATCGCGAAGAGCAACCGAGCTTCACGGTGGCACAGGTCAAACAGATCATCGATGCCGCGAACGAGCCATACAAGACCGTCTTCTGGCTGGTAGCGGAGACCGGCATCAGGCGCGGAGAAATCTGCGGCCTGAACGTCGGAGATGTCAACTTGAACGAGCAGGCAATCACGGTTCAGCGAAGTAGATGGAAAAGCAAACTCAAGCGGCCGAAGAACGGCAAGAAGCGATTCTTCGCTCTCTCGCCGCAGCTTACAGAACGTCTTCGGTTCTACGTTGAGGACAGGAACCCCGAGGAGCCACTTTTCCTGAGTAGGGAAGGTCGTCGCCTGCATCCCGACAACTTCATCAAGAGGCAGTTGAAACCCATCTTGAAGAAGCTTGGACTGGATGGGGCGGCACATGCCTTCCGGCATGGGAACGCAAGTCTGCTCGATCACCTGGCCGCGCCGATGAAGGTGCGGCAGGATCGGTTAGGGCACGCCGACCCACGCACAACCATGGGCTACACGCACGTGATTGGGGACGACCACAGGAAAGTGGCAGAGCAACTCGGGGGATTCTTTGCCCAAGTTCGCCTTAACTTGCCCAAGAAAGAAAGCGGCTCAGGAGATCCAAGCTCCCAAGCCGCTGTGTAGCAAGAAGTTGTTTGGTTGCGGGGGGTGGATTTGAACCACCGACCTTTGGGTTATGAGTTCAAAGGGAAACTGATACGAAAAAACTTACACGCGCACGGATGACACCTAAGCACCTGTAAGTTCGTGCAAGAAACAGGCCGTAGTCCCCAATTTAGTCCCCAGTCCCCAATCAGTACGCGGTTGCGTGAGCTGTGCCTTTTCAGGGCTGGTTTATGTTGTAGTTTGAACGACTCGCGTGACTCTGGTGGCCACCTAAGTCCTTGAGAAGTCGTGAGAGACGTTGTGATCGTGGGTTGAAATCACGGGTTCAAGAACTCGTCGCCATATACTCATTTTCTTGCGTTCGCAGAGCTCTTCTTTTTCATTTCGTGATTTTCTTCACACCCTCGGCAGAATGAGCCTTCCGTTTTGTAATGCCACTAGGCGTCTGACGCTTTCTATCAACCCTGACGCGGACGCTGGTGGGTTTGGAAGAGCCGATAGCAGCAGCGAACGCAGCGGGACTCAGCGCGGTGAGCACGGCAGCCGGATTCTTGTCGATGACAGTGAGCAAGGTGCGAGCCGGCGCTTCCGGGGTCCTCCGCCCTCCCTCCCAGTGCTTGATCGCATCAAGGCTGAACCCAAACGTGTTCGAGAATCTGGCTTGTGTCATGCCAAGCCGATTTCGGATCGCTTTCACGTCAACTTCCTGGGGCACATGTGCCTTGAATCCTTCGTGCTCCCCAGCAAGGAAGGCCTCAACGTCGTTAAGGCCATCCATCATCTGCTCGAATTGCGTTTTCATGCTACCTCCCGTAGGTCTCGAAAATACTATCGGCCCGTTTCCTTAGTGCGTTGCGCTCTGCCATCGACAAATTTTCTTTCTCATTCTTCGGAAAAACGGTGATAAGAAAAACCGGAAATCTTTCGTTGCGCCAGATGTACACTACCCGCGCCCCGCCACTTTTCCCCATTCCTTTACGTGCGACCCGGACCTTTCGAAATCCGCCCGTTCCACGGATCACGTCTCCACATTCCGGGTCAGCCGCAACGAGTGCCACGATGTCCGTACGCTCCTCCTCGCTAAAGAGCTTGTTGGCAATCGCGAGGTAAGTAGGCGTTTCGACAACCGTCTGCACAATTCTCTTGTACTCCATTGGACACCATCAGTCAAGTGCAATTGTATGCCGTTGGACACCAATAAGTTTAGGAGACTTCAAATGTGCAGGGTAGGCCGCTCGGTGATGTGGTACCTGACGAGCAGCCGCATGGAGGCTGCCAGGATACATTGCCGACGAACGGGGCCGCATAGTCTCCGTCATTCCTGCGCAACCCGTCTGCTCCAGGAAGGGGCATCCTTCAAAGAGATCGGTGACTTCCTTGGGCATCGAAGCTCTGAATCCGCCGGAATCTATAGCAGCGAACCGTCAGGCTGGGAACTGGCAAGGGGAAGGCGGGGCACTATGTTGCGTGATCCGTTCGAACGATTAGGAGGAGAAGGACTTCCACTCAATTGCTGCTGAAGTCCCGATTCACAACGGAACTCCCCGTAAGCTAGAAGCCGAGCTAAAATCACAGCGAGGTTGGAATGGACAGAATGGGACCCCGCAAGGCGTTGTCGTTGAGATCCTTCGCCATCATCATGGCGCTGGTTCTTTGTTTGGGCTGGCCAAATGAGACCGCGGCCTATGCCGTTCTTGCGCATGAAGCGATTATTGACAGCGTATGGGACACGAACATACGACCCTTACTGTTGAAGCGGTTTCCCGGTGCCACGCCAGAAGAACTCAAAGAAGCACACGGCTATGCGTACGGCGGGGCGATTATCCAGGACATGGGTTATTATCCGCACGGAAGCTTCTTCTTTAGCGACTTGACGCACTATGTGCGGAGCGGAGACTTTGTCCTGGCCCTTCTCCACGATTCCAAGGATCTTGACGGCTATGCCTTTGCGCTTGGGGCGCTCGCTCACTACGCCTCGGACAACGAAGGTCACCCCATCGGCACGAATCGCGCGGTCCCGCTCCTGTATCCCAAGTTGAAAACGAAATACGGCGACTCCGTGACGTATGAGGAAGACAGACTTGCGCACGTGAAGACGGAATTTGGATTTGATGTTCTGGAAGTAGCGCATGGACGTTACGCGCCGGATAGTTACCACGACTTCATCGGCTTTGGAGTTTCGGTTCCCCTGCTGGAACAAGCCTTTCAGGAAACCTACGGTCTAGATCTGAAAACCGTTCTTACCGACGAAGACAAGGTGCTCGGTTCCTACCGTCACGCTGTCAGCCAGCTTCTTCCCAAAGCCACGCGCATTGCCTGGAGCCTGAAGAAAGACGAGATCTTGAAGGATCAGCCCGGCATGACGAAAAGGAAGTTTCTCTATAATCTCTCTCGCGCGAGTTACCAAAAGAACTGGGGAAAGAACTATCAACCGCCGACCCGTTGGGAGAGATTTCTCGCCTTTCTTACTCGGATTCTCCCAAAGATCGGCCCCTTAAAAGTGCTGCAACTCAAAACGCCTACGCCCGCGGCGGAAAAACTATTCGAAGCGAGCTTCAACGCGACGCTGGATCGCTACCGGCAGTTGCTAACCCAGGCAGGTGCCGGCCAGCTAGACTTGCCCAACGAAAATTTTGACACCGGTGCAATAACGGGGCCCGGAATATATCGACTCAACGATGAGACGCATGCAGAGTTGCTCGACGCGCTGGCGAAGCAGAATTTCAGTAGTGCTTCGTTGGAGGTTCGGGCTGAGCTTCTGGAATTCTATGGACATCCGGATGCTCCTTACGCGACGAAGCGAAAACCAAAGGACTGGGCAAGAGTTCAGGCCGAAGTTGAACAACTGAAGAAGGCCGGTCCGCCAGTGGTTCCGCCGGGCGCAGATGGTCCCGTCCAGCCAGGCCTTTCTTCCGAGTAAGGGGAAGGTCTTCTGTAGTCTCTCAGCCGTGGCGGTTGAGGCTGTAGGTGGGAGATACGGCATGCAACCGAGTCCAGCTAAATTCTCGGCCCGAGCCATAAAGGCCTCCTGGTGGTTGGGGACGGCCTCGCTGGCTTTTGTCCTTTTTATCAAGATCACTTCTGAACTGCTGGAGCACGAGGTGTCCGGCATCGACCGTACGATCCTGCTTGGTTTCGCCAAGGCACGAACTCCGTGGCTCACGGTGGTGGCCGTGGATTTGACGGCATTGGGATCGGTCACACTCGTGGTGCTTGTTTCGACAATCGCTTTGTGTGTGCTGCTTCTCTTGAGGGACGGGATGGGGGCGCTGCAATTGGTGGCAGCTTCCGTGGGTGCAGGAATTCTAACGACCACAATAAAGGACTACATTGACCGGGCTCGCCCTGAGGTCGTTACACAACTCGTCGAGGTTTCGGGCCTGTCCTATCCCAGCGGCCACTCACTGGCGGCCGCATCCCTCTATTTGACGGTGGCAATTCTCGTATGCCGGCATCTTCAAAAGGCCGGGCATCAAATCGCGATTCTGGCGATGACGGTTGGGATCATACTGCTGGTGGGAATGACTCGCATCTACCTCGGAGTACATTACCCAAGCGACGTCGCCAGTGGCATATCGCTTGGGGCGGCCTGGGCGCTTTTGCTGGCCGGCTGCTTTTCGTTTTTCTCTGATCCCCGGGGCGCCCGCCCCGGGCAATAGTTCTCTGGATCGTGCGCTGCCAGTTCCATCGTGACTCCTGAACATTGGTGCAGGATTCGATGGAGAGCAGGCGCAGCTGCGAAGGCTTCACAACTCTCTTTCTTCATCGCGCCCCCGGCGGCTCTTGTGCGGTTGGAATTCCGACCAGGTGGCGATAGAACGCAA
>PLBY01000090.1:0-25468 GCA_003134655.1 Acidobacteriaceae bacterium | reverse complement strand
TGGCCGAAGCCTCTACAATGTGCATTCGGTAGATGGCCTTGCCAGAAAGGTTGTCGACCTGTTCGAAGTAGAGCGCGTTGCCTTCTTTCATCTCATCGGAGGTAAAGTCTCCGCGGCGTCGACCGGACTGCAAACCGGTCAGAGCGTAGGCGTCCACAATTAGCGTTCGCCACTGCTTGTGAGTGGTCGACCAGTAGCGCATGCCCGCGAGTTCTGAAATTGCTCCAATTTGGCGAAACAGGCCGCTAGCTTCCGAGGTATGAGGAAATCGCGCGGCTATGGTCACCAACGTCGTAAAGCCCACTTCAGCCCAACCAGTGCATGCGGGTGGTTTCCAGTCCGGGCCGATGTCAGACTTGCTCCACGATTTCACCGTGGCCAAATCATTCAGACCCGGATAGACCGGATAGAACGGCATGAGCTCATCTCCGCATGGCGGCTGCGGTCCCAGCTGGGACTCAACATCAATGAGCCGTCCCGCCTGCAGCGCAGGGGGAGAAAGCTGGAGACGATTTGCCTCTTGGGCTGAATTTATCGCGGGCAATACCAAGAGGAGCGCCGAGAGAGTTAGCGTATTCCGGAACCGGGACAGTTTGTTCTTTACCGGCATTGCCTGCTCGATTCCGACTCCTGAGGATCGCGAATTGCCGTAAATCGTCGAAAACTCACAGACCCACAAATCTTCCAAGGGGCTATGCATGGGTGAGAGAAATCAAGGACAGAGATCCCGGACACGTCTGGGTGTCTGGATGAAAGCCAAGACCATTGTTTCGTTTCGATCTCACACCTGTCTGATCAAAACGGAACATACGATGCGCGAGCCACGTTGACGCTCTCGATGGAAATTTTGAACCTGACACACGGGACGTTCTGTCTCGGCTCAGGGCGGCCCGGCAGCACGCATCGCTCGTCGCGGAATCACCGGCGACTTCCCTTGGCGGTCTGCATTTAGATCCGGCAGAGATGGTCAATTGTGCTCAGACCCCACAGTGCCACGAGACTAGAAAAGAGACATCCCTCAAACATGCAGTCCATGCTTCACGGAGGGTCGAGGTGGAATATGAAAACCAGCACGAAGGACAAGCTAAAAGGCAGCCTCCACGAAATGAAGGGAGCGATCAAGGAGGAGGTCGGAAAGATCACGAACGACCGCGATCTGAAAGCCGAAGGGAAAGCCGAAAAGAAGGAAGGTAAAGTTCAACAGAAGATAGGCCATTCAGTACCGGATCCCGCAAAGTGGAAGGGGGCCATCGAAAACTAGACGAATCGACCGTCGAACTTCGAGAGGAGAGAAATAATGCCACAAACAGTGTTGGACCAAACCGGCGAGCACATCGCCGGATCTGCGCGCAAGGCTTCTCGCGTGACATCTGTGGTTGCCGATGCAATTGAAGATGGCGTAGAAGCGGCGAGGCGTGTTGTGAAACAGGGCGGCGATGCTGCCGAAGAGTTCTTTGATGATGCAACCAAGCGCCTGCAGCGATACCCGGTTGAAACTGTCATAACGTCATTAGCGGTAGGAATGACCGTCGGAATTATGATCGGCTGGATGATGAAACGAAGGTAAGTCTGGCAAATAGCCAGGTCCGAGATACCACGCGATAGCTGTTCCGGTCATTAACCTGTTGAGCGGGACAGCAAAGGCTGGTTTGATGAGACGCAGCACGAGTCCCGGCACCAGGACGGGCCCGTGTGGCCTCCACCTTCCGTTCGGTCCCGTTGCGACCGGACCACACGTTCAAGGAGCCCGCAATGTCCGAGCCGGACCGCTCCGGGAGAGTGCAGTCGAACACCACGATGCGCACAGCGAGTCCTCTGTTGTTCGGGAAAAAGTCAGCGTCCTCACATGGGATACCCATGCCGTCCCTTCCAATGCGGATAGCGGTTGTCGGGAACCATCTCCCGCGACAGTGTGGAATTGCGACCTTCTCAACAGATTTGTGTGATGCGATTGCTGATGAGTTCGGAGCCGCTCGAGTATTGGTTGTAGCCGTCAACGACCCCCAATCAGGCTACAGCTACCCTACGCGGGTGCGATTCGAGATAACCGAGAGCGATCTCTCCTCCTATCAGGCAGCCGCCGACTTTCTTAATTCCAGCAACGTCGATCTCGTCTGTCTACAGCACGAGTACGGAATTTTTGGAGGGAAGCGCGGCAGCCATGTCCTGCGGCTGCTGCAGCACCTCAAAATGCCAGTGGTGACAACTCTGCATACGGTTCTTCGTGAGCCAGATGTCGACCAACTGATCGTCCTGCAGGAAATCGCCGCACGCTCTGATCGTCTTATTGTCATGAGCGAGCACTCTTCCCAGTTTTTGCAGGATGTATTTAGGGTCCCGGCAGGAAAGACTGACTTGATTCCACACGGCATCCCCGACTTGCCTTTTGCGGAGCCAGTTCTTCATAGAGATTCGCTCTCAGCACAAGGAAAGATCGTATTACTCACGTTCGGCCTGCTGTCTCCGAACAAGGGATTCGAAACCGTGATTCAGGCCCTGCCACGCATTTTGTCACGGCACAGCAACGTTGTTTATGTGATCGCGGGCGCTACCCACCCACACGTCAGACGTCGCGAGGGTGATCGATACCGGTTCCAATTGCAGGCCCTAGCCAAGGAGCTGGGAGTTGAGGAGAACGTGGTCTTCCACAACCGGTTTGTCAGCCCTCAAGAGATGGCATCGCTAGTTGGTTCCGCCGACATCTACGTCACGCCGTACCGCTACGAGGCACAAGCCGTATCTGGAACACTCGCGTACGCCTTGGGCGCCGGGAAAGCGATCATCTCGACGCCGTACTGGCACGCCGCCGAACTCCTGGCCGATGGGCGCGGGGAACTGGTTCCCTTCGAGGATCCAGCGGCTCTTGCAGCTGTGGCAATTGAACTCCTCGACAACCAGGCAGCTCGCGAGGCCATGCGCAGACGTGCTTACCTCTATGCACGCCACATGGTCTGGGACCGAGTGGCGCAGTCTTATATGCAGACCTTCGTACGAGCTTCCGCTGGTCGCAAGCAACCTGCCCGCGCGGCGTTCCCCGTACAGACTGCCCAGAAGAACGCTACAAGCCGACTCATCAATGCCTGAGAAAAGGAGATCGTGACTATGACTGAATACGTTGGAGCGATTGAAAAACAAACTTTGGAAAACACATATTTCCGGCAGGTGTTATTTACGTCGCAGCACGCACAGTCGTGATGTGCTTGCGGCCCGGGGAAGACATCGGAGATGAAGTGCATCCGAATGTCGATCAGTTCTTCCGCATCGAGCAGGGGGAAGCCAAGTTCGTCTTTAACGAGAAGGAGGCGCATCTGGTGCACGACGGAGATGCGGTCGTAGTTCCGGCAGGGACTTACCACAACGTGGTGAATACTTCGAAGACGGCATTATTGAAGCTCTATACGATCTATTCTCCGCCAAACCATCCCGATGGGACGGTGCACAAGACTAAAGCCGAGGCAGTCGCTGCAGAATTGGTGGAACACCGCTAAAACGCCGGGCCCTCTCTGTCCAGCGGGAAAACTTTTTGTTCCTGGCTGGCGAGGCGTCGTACGAATCACCCCATTGGGCCTTGGTGCGTGGCTTTGTTCGTTGACCCGGTTTTGAGGCGGCTGCGGAGCTGGCAAACATGAATGCCCTTCTCGTATATCCGAAATGGCCAGACACTTACTGGAGCTTCAAGCATGCTCTGCCGTTTCAGGGCAAGCGTTCTTCATACCCACCTTTGGGGCTGCTGACGATTGCAGCCCTGCTGCCTGCCCACTGGGCGAAGCGCCTCGTCGACATGAACGTGCGCGCGCTGACAGACTCCGACCTAGCATGGGCTGACGTCGCACTGGTCAGCGGCATGCTGGTGCAGAAAGACAATCTACTCGTCATCCTGGCTCGGTGCCGCGCTCGCGAAATACGCACAGTCGTGGGGGGACCGATCGCCAGCGGTTTCGCGGAACTGCATCGTCACGCCGATCACGTCGTGATCGGGGAGGCGGAGGACCTGATCGCGCCACTTGCCGAAGACCTGGAACGGGGCACAGCAAGTCCGCAATACAAGGCTAGCGAGATGCCGTCTCTGGACCGCAGCCCGTTGCCCGACCTGAGCTTGATCAACACCCGCCACTACTGCTCGATGGCCATCCAATACTCACGTGGTTGCCCGTTCAACTGCGAGTTCTGCGACATCATTGAGATATACGGGCGCAAGCCCAGGACAAAGTCCGTCGCTCAAGTCGTTGCTGAATTGGAGCAACTGTATCAGCGGAAATGGAGAGGGGCGGTGTTTCTTGTGGACGACAACTTCATCGGAAACAAGAAGAACGTCAAGCAACTGCTGCCTGCAATGGCCGAATGGAACAATCGACATCGCCGGCCATTTACATTCTTCACAGAGGCGTCCATGAACTTAGCAGATGATGCTGCGATTCTGACGTTGATGAAAGCCGCTGGCTTCATCCGAGTGTTCCTGGGCATTGAGACTCCGGTAGAAGCGAGCCTGAAAGAAGCACACAAGCTACAGAACACCCAGCGAAGCTTGCTCGATAGCGTACGCTGCATTCAGCAACACGGTATCGAGGTTATGGCCGGCTTTATCGTAGGCTTCGATAGTGATCCGGAGGATGTGTTCGACAGGCAGGTTGAGTTCATCGAGGAGAGCGCGATCCCGATCGCAATGGTAGGGCTTCTCGAGGCACTTCCCGGCACGCAGCTATATCGGCGCCTGGAGCGAGAAGGACGCCTTGTCGGCGACGCGAATGGAAACAACATCGACTGCAATCTGAGCTTCATCCCGACAATGTCTGCACAATGCTTATTGGATGGGTATCGTTCGATATTGAAGCGCATTTACGCCCCGGACGCCTACTTCGATCGGGTCCGGCGTTTCCTGGAGTGCTATCAGCCCACCCGTACACGCAGATCGCTCTCGGAGTACATCGCGTTGTGTCGTTCCATCGTGAAGCAAGGCATACTCGGCGACGCACGCGCAAGCTACTGGAAGTTGCTCCTTGATGCCGCCACACGGTACCGCCATGCCTTCGGCACTGCAGTGACCTTGGCGATCCTGGGTTATCACTTCAACGCAGTGACCGAGGAAGCCTGCCGGATTGACTAGCCCCTGCTTCTCGCCACCGCCGTCATTCGCCAAACCTGCGGTAAAACCAGGTCTTTATCAACTGAGTCAGAACCACATAACACACCAATATGATCGTCAGGAGTAACCAGTACCGGGGTGGAAGTGCGACAAACCCGAGTGCACCGGCCAGGGGCGAAATCGTCAGCCCGGCGCCCACCAAGACGATGATTACCGAAGTGAGGATGAGTGGCCAACTGGCCCAGCTCTGGAGAAAAGGGATCTTGTTGGTGCGGATGACGTGAATGATCAGCGTCTGGGTGAAGAGCGACTCGACGAACCAGCCGGTGTGGAACAGTGCCGGGTTGTGCCAGCAATTGAACGCGTACAGCATCATGAAGAATGTCAGGTAATCGAAGATTGAGCTGATCGGCCCGATAAACAGAATAAAACGAAGGATCCCGCCAATCTCCCACTTGCGGGGCTTGATCAGCCAATCGGCATCCACCTCGTCGGTGGGGATCGTGGTCTGCGAGAAGTCGTAGAGGAGGTTGTTGGTCAGCACCTGAATCGGCAGCATAGGGAGGAATGGCAGGAACGCGCTGGCCCCTACGACACTGAACATGTTGCCGAAGTTGGAGCTGGCCGCCATCTTGATGTACTTGACGATGTTGCCGAATACGCGCCGGCCTTCCAGCACGCCTTGCTCTAATATCAGGAGACTGTTTTCCAACAGGATGATGTCGGACGACTCCTTGGCGATATCTACCGCGCTGTCCACCGAGATGCCCACATCAGCAGCTTTCAGGGCAGGAGCGTCGTTGATGCCGTCGCCCATGAATCCCAGCACGTGTCCCTTACTTTGGAGCGCGCGAATGATGTGTTCCTTGTGGGCTGGGGCCAGCCGGGCAAAGACGCTGGTCACGCTGGCAGCTTCGGCCAGCGCAGTTTCGCTCATCCCCTCAATCTGAGAGCCGAGCAAGAGGTGCTCTACGGGCATTCCCACTTCCTTGCAGATGTAGGCGGTGATGATCTCGTTATCGCCAGTCAGGATCTTCACGTCCACGCTCAAGTTGTGGAGCCGCTTCAAGGCCTCCGTGGCGCTGTCCTTTGGCGGGTCGAGGAAGGCTAGGAAACCTAGCAGGATCAGGTCTGACTCATCCTTGACCGCGTAAACGGGTTCGTCCGTCGCACCAGGCATTTGCTTATACGCCAGGGCTATCACCCTGAAGCCCTGACCGTTCAGGTCGTCCGCCAACAACCGGCGTTTGGCATCATGCTCGGGCAGGACTTCGATAACCTCCCCCTTTACTTCCACCCGAGTGCACAAGCCGAGCACTTCTTCGACTGCACCCTTGCAGATCAACGTGTTCAAGCCGGTGTCATCTTCCACCACCACCGACATCCGACGTCGCACGAAGTCAAACGGAATCTCATCGATCTTGCGATATTTGTCTTTCGCTTTCAGGCGTTCCTCCAGTTCCTCATGATCGAGGATCGCCTCGTCGAGCAGGTTCTTCAGCCCGGTATGATGGTAGCTATTCAGGTAGCCATACTGCAGCACCTTCTCGCTCGGATCGCCGTGTGCGTCCAAATGCTTTTCGAGTACGATCTTGCCCTGGGTAAGGGTGCCGGTCTTGTCAGTGCACAGCACGTTCATCGCCCCAAAGTTCTGGATAGCGTTTAGACGTTTGACGATCACTTTCTTGCGCGCCATCGCCAGGGCGCCCTTGGACAGGTTGACCGTCACGATCATGGGTAGCATCTCGGGGGTGAGTCCGACTGCCACCGCCATCGCAAACAGGAAAGCTTCCAACCAGTTATGTTTGCTCAGTCCGTTGATCAGGAAGACCGCCGGAACCATCACGGCAATAAAACGGATCATCAGCCAGGTGAATCGGTTGACACCTTTATCGAAGCTGGTCAGCTGACGCTGCCCGACGATACTGGCAGCCAGCGATCCAAAGTAGGTCTTGTCTCCGGTATGGATGACCACGGCCGTCGCGGAGCCGCTCTCCACGTTGGAGCCCAGGAAGCAAATATTGGGCAGTTCCAGCGGGTTCTGAACGTCGGCCGACGTGGCGTCGGCTTTTCTCTCCACGGGTAGGGATTCGCCGGTAAGGGCCGCCTGATTCAGAAACAAGTCTTTAGCTGAAAGCACTCGTACGTCGGCTGGGACCATATCGCCGGCGGCCAGCCGAATGATGTCGCCCGGCACCAGCATCTTGAGTGGTACTTCGGCTTCCTTGCCATCCCGCACCAGCGTCGCGGTGTTGCTGACCATCGCTTTGAGCTTTTCCGCGGCGTTATCGGCCCGCATCTCCTGGAAGAAACGCAACACCACGCCCAGAACTACCATTACGAAAATCACCGCTGTTGCGCGCAGGTCACCGGTCAGAAAAGAAAGCACACCGAGCGCCGTGAGCAGGAGGACTAATGGATTCTTGACGTTACTCAGGAGCCGCATCAGGGCCGATTGACGCTTCTCGCGGGCGATCTCGTTCAGCCCGTATTGCTTCAACCGGGAATCGGTTTCCGCCTGGCTCAGGCCGCCTAGTCGCGATTCAAGCTCTCTCAGGACGGTCTCGGTATCGGCGCGCGCCTTCTCCAGTAATTGATCGGAAACATGCGCTCCCTTTCCGCCCGTGAGATTACCCTGGCGCTGATCAGGACTCATGGTGGTCATTGTCAAACCGATTCCCACCTCTTCTATCTAGCAGACCGGGCCGGCGCTGCGCCGATTTGTTCAACGATACGATCATGGCCCGGCGTCCTGGAGATGTTACCAGCACGCCGCGCCCGTGGGGCTACATGAGCATAGCGTTGTGAGCTTTGCGCAACGGAGGCTAGGGGATGCCGACTGTGCCTTCGTCCCAATAGATTGGGAGCGACTGAGTGTCTGTTGGAACGTGATCCGGTTTCCACCGAGCATGGTGTGAGCAATTTTGAACAGTTTCCTGAGCCGAAGTGTTGAAAATTATGTTGAAGGTGAACCATGCCTGCGGCGGTGTATCCGGCACTCCAAAGCGCAGTGCTGCTTTGTGTCGACGACAACGAGGACGTGCTGGAATGCGAGAAATCATTCCTCGAAAGCTTCGGGTATTCCGTGCTTACGGCTGCAAGCGGTAGCAAGGGATTGGAACTAGCCTCCAAGAACTCAGTTGACGTTGTAATCCTGGATTACTTCATGCCCGAAATGAACGGGCCAGAGGTAGCCATCGAGATGAGGCGACTTAGGCCGCAGGCGCCAATCATCATGCTATCCGGGGCAGTCGATATTCCTGAGCAGGCCTTGCAGTGGGTAGACGCCTTCATAGCCAAAGATTGTTTGGCCAGCCAGTTGTTGCCCACGATCGCACAATTCTACGGATGCGGATCAACATCTCAGCCTTCGTGTGACGCATAACGGCGGAGAAGCCGCCTATGAAAGACCGTGCTTGGTGGGGCAGTCGCCACTCGAATTTGCTAAGTACGTGATCGTGTTTACGACCCCGCTCCAGCGGTTCGACGGCGGATGTTCTGAGATCTTACCGTATGCGTTGGCAAATTGAGCTGGTGTTTAAGCGACTGAAGAGCTTCGCCCAACTGGGGCACGTGCCCAAGCATGACGACCGCAGTTCCCGCGCTTGGCCTTATGGGAAAATGCTGGTTACGCTCCTGGCACAAAAATTGATCCGCATCGGGCGCGATATTTCCCCCTCGGGCCACCCACTCTCGGCGGGAGGGACCATTTAGTCCGTCCCGTGAATTCAGTTTCGCGCTTCACCAGATCCAGCAAGCTCTCGAACCTCACCTCTCCTTGCAACAAACTCTCTATTCGTGGAATCAGATTGCACGAGCTCTGGCGGAAACCAATTGGCGAAATGGCGTGCGTCTTGAACATCGCTCCGGGACCGATCGGAACTGCCGCCTGTAAGAAGCCGACTCCCCTAGCAGCGTAGAATTCAGACTGGGTGTCAGAGCCAGCGTGACGTGGAACCTATTGACACTGAACCTTTTCTGGAGTCTAACCCGAGCCTCTAATAACGTAGAGAACGAAGGCATGCCAACCTGCTTCTTCGCCACGGATCTGCACGGACGTACCGATCGGTACGACAAGTTACTTGCATCGATCGTTAAGGATCATCCCGCTGCGGTGTTCCTTGGAGGAGACTCGCTGCCTCGCTCAGCGTTCTCATCAATCCAATCCGGACACGCCGATTTCGTTCACGATTATCTGGTCCCCACTTTCAAGCGAACACGCGACGCCATGGGCTTGGACTATCCTGACATCTTCCTGATCCTTGGCAATGACGACCCACGCTGCGAAGAAGGAGCTTTCGTCGCTGCAGCAGCCGATGGGCTTTGGCACTACATCCACGGTCAGAAACTTGTTTTGGGAGAGTTCTCCATTTATGGCCTCGCCTATGTTCCGCCGACTCCATTCCTGCTGAAAGACTGGGAGCGTTACGACGTTTCCCGTTATGTCCCGCCGGGCTGCATCTCTCCTGAGGAGGGCCGCAGGAGCATACCCGCGGAAGAGAGCGAGATCAAATGGACCACGATCCAGAAGGACCTCGCTTCGCTGGTCGGTGAAGATCCTCTCGATCGTGCAGTATTTCTCTTCCATACGCCGCCGTGCGACACGCCGCTCGACCGCGCGGCGCTGGACGGGAAGACTTACGAACACGTGCCGCTGGATGTGCATGTCGGTAGCATCGCGGTCAAACGGTTCATTGAGGAACGGCAGCCTCTGCTCACCTTGCATGGCCATATACACGAAGCTGCGCGATTGACCGGCGAGTGGAAGATTCGGATCGGGCGCACGGTCTGCATCAACGGCGCTCACGATGGGCCTGAGTTGGCTCTAGTGCGTTTTGATCTGGAACGACCCGAGGCTGCAACACGGTCTTTGTTATAGTTCAGACCTAAGAGTCCTTCATCGGCAATTTACGTGCGGGATCCGTGATGGCATCGATTTTTACGGCGAAGCTCGAACGTTCTGCGATGTCCTTGTCAGTAACGAGGTGCACATCCAGAAGACCTTCCGCGCGGTACCCAGTCCTTAAAAAGTTGATCTCTGCAAGGCAGCGGCTCCAGCCGTCGAGCCAGAGCAACAGTTCCTTTATCTGTTCGTCGCTTCCATGGCAATGCAGCAGGATGTCGATGTCGCTGGCCGGCCCCGCCGTTGCGTTCTTGGTGCTACCTATTAGGTAAAAGGCTTTCACTCCAAACTTTTGGTGATCGAGATCTACCGCGATCTTCTGGGCCATGCGAAAACGCCAGCGCCAGTGTTCATTCGTTCCCCGATCAATGAATTCAACCTCGGGTTCGATCGATCCGATCTTTTGCTGCGGGGATGACAGGAATCCAACCGCTTGGTCCAGGTCGGCATTCATAAGTACTCGAAGAATGAGTCCACCCGTTTCGAGCGGTACGTCAGTTACCCGGAGCGTATCCGCAAGGTGCGCGAACTCAGGGAGCAACTCCTCAAGTACATTGCGAGACCGTCGAAAGAACAGTTCATTGAACACTGTCGTTGGATCGTCGGGGTAGAGCGGCAGGTAGCGGATCGAGGCCTCGACGAGGTCCTGGAAGAAGTGGGTCCCGAACGACAACTCTGGCAGGTAATTGCCTTTCTGGCGTGCGACTTCGATCAACATGGCCGTGTTGTTGATATCGGAATAGGTGACCGGGACGCCAAGTTTGATATCTCCGCGGCTACCCCAGCGTCCGGGCCCGACCAGGATGAACTGGCGTTTCGGCAATAGCTTGTTGAGTCTGCCCACCGCACGCCCGACGTCGCGCATGGCCGTCGGATCAGAGAGCTGGCTATAGCCCTCAAGATCGACATACACAATGTGCGTGATTTCCGGTACCGTGCCGTTCGAAACAAAGTGCGCAGCCGAAAAGATCACCTTGTCCGAGGGCAAGTTCTGTGGGATTGCGACCGGAACCGTGTCAGTGCCGTAGCTCTGGGGTCGGCACTGCAGCAAATAGAAATCCTTCCCGTCGTAGGCGAACTCAATGTCTACCGGTTTTCCGAGCTTGGATTGCATGAGCTCCAGCAATTCGCGGATGCAGGCTACGAAAGGAGTTTTCCGGATCAGTCCTTCGAAAGTGAATACTGCATCTTGAGAACTGAAGTCAGGCATCGGTCCGATGATCGGCTCGATCCGGTCATGGCTCACAAGTGATGCCAGGTTGCGAATCTGCGGGTACGTGGGGCCGGCTTGGCGCAGGAACTCGGCGACGTCGACGGTTTCGAAAGCGTTGGTCTCCAAATTAATGAGATCAATACGTTTGGGCGAATATCTGAGGACTTCGTCGGCGGTCACGTTTACACGCAAACTCGGCTGGCCCGGAGCGATCAGCACGGGATAGTCATCGGCAACGCGATCCACGGCCCGTGTTCCTAGTCCGGGTACGAGCCGGATGAGGCCATCCTCACGCTTGATGCGGGCAGACCAGCGGAACTCGTTGTTGCTGAATGCAACCCCAGAGCACGCGGGCAGGAAGTACTTGCCAACGGCCTGGCCCACAACCTCCTGAATCATGATCCCCATTTCTTCGTGGACATCTAGCAAGCCGCGTTCGGCCCGGTATTCCGTCGGATCCGGCCCGAAGATCGACGCGTATACCTCAGCGATAGCGTCCATCAGGGCAGCCAGACGCTCTTCTCTTGTCCCACGGTTGCCCAAGAACAGGCTCTTGTACTTGCCGGAGAAAGCCGACCCAGGACGGTCTTCTAGCAAACTGGAACTGCGAACGATAAGCGGAGCATCACCGAGATCGTCGAGTGCCAGAGCGAGACCGTTGGCCAATTCCGATGGGAAAGAGGAGTTCTTGAATAGAGCCACCAGATGCGGGTATTCCTGCCGAACTTGGTCGATCTCCATGTACTTCCGGTTGAGAACGTCCTCCAAATCATTATGGTGCACGAAGTCTTGAATCCAATCGGAGGTGAGGTACCAAGTTCTGGGCACCTTCACTTCGCGCAGAAGAGCACTCGCTTCAGGAGCTTTCTCTATGATCTTCTTGGCCAGGAATAAACCAGCACTCTTACCACCCAGCTTGCCGTGGCAGCCCGGCGGGAAGATGACCTTACCCAACAGATCATAGAAATCCTTAACGTCGATGAAACTCTTAGCGACATTGATGAAATCAAGGCTTTCAGAAAAAAAACGGCGGATCAGCGATACCCGGAGACCCTTCTGGGTGTAGAGCGAAAGTTCCGCCTCCTCGACACCGATGTGCCGATAACGCTCGACACATTCCATAATTTCTCCCAGCGAAGTGTCCTGGTTTTCCAGTGCTCGTACCAGAAAGCTGGCCTTGTCCTCTTTGATCCATCGAGTCACACAATTGAGGATCTCAGTCTCGCTCATATGCTCCCCGGCGATCCGCAGTGCCTGAGTGCTCAAGTCAGCGGAGCGGCCGGGAGCATCCTGAGGAAGAGGCCGGTTCTCATCGGTGGAGGTGCCCGGCTCGACAGCCAAGATCGCCCCGCCCCGCCTCAGTAGTTCCTTAGCCTCTTGAACTCCGCTCCAGCTCAAGTGATTGATCAACTTGCGGGAAATCCGCTTCAACAGAGCAGGATCCGTATCGCGCAGGAACTCGAGCACGATGCGCCATTCGCCATGGGCTGCCGCGGTTGCGTCCGCCGCCGACCAACCTTCGAAAGCGGCCCTCAACCGGCGTTGTGTGACCGCGCTCGCGATTCGCTCGGCAATCGTCTCGATGAGCTTGCGCTCCTCCTTAAGGAACGGGCCTTCGTCCGACCTCGGCATTTCTCTCTGGTACGAAACCTCGACCGTTCCAACCGTCTCGCCTTGCGCGACGATGTTGGCCTTCTGAACCCAGGGTGTCACCTGAAACTTCGGCGGCTGGATCGTTAGGTTCTCAAAAAGGATCCGCGCCTGACAGTCATGCGGGTATTGCCAGCCTGGTGGGAGGACTTCGATGATGTCACGGAAAATCTCCTCTAGAGGCCGAGTTGACTGGCTCAGGAGTTCGCCCACCTGATACAGACAGTTCAATTCCTTGGCCCGCTCTTGCAGAGCGTGAAGCATGGTCCCGAATTGAGTGTCGTCAGGTTTCACTGTTTCGCTTGGCTGGTATTGTCTCGGGTCCGCGACAGGATAACTCCTCGCGCGGTACGCCCATCGACGCGAACCGCAACCTTGTCTGCAGGTCGAACATGGCGGACGAATTCCGTCTCGGACACAACGGGCTGCCGGTTGAGCCAGTCCCAATTGATTCCAAAGCGACGCCCGTGTTGCACCATAAAGTAGCTTGACCGAAAGCTCGACAAGTTGTGAAAGAAATGCGAGCCCTGGCTCAGTTCCACATTCATTTCTGGCAGCGTGGCCTCGACGATGGCCCTTGCCCCTGAGATTTGGCTCCAGTCAACCGGTATCCCCAGCGACGAATGAGAACTGCCCCAGCGGCCGAAACCAATCAGCAGGAACGGCCGCTTCTGATCCCGGAGGTCACGGTTGATCGATTCCAACTCTTCTGCGATTGCAGGCGTGTGCATTGCGGAAAAATTGTCGGGCCGCACGAAGACAATATCTTGAATGTCATCAGCCGTGCCGTTGCCCATCACCATGTCTGACGCGACAATGTCGCGTGGATCTGAAAGATCCTCGGCCGTGACATCGACCACCTGATCAGAAACCACCATGGAACGAACCTGCAGGAAGCCCAGACGCACCCGAGGCCGTTCCCCGAGCCGTCCCTGCAACGTGATAGCGAACTCGATCTCGACTTTGGCATCGACGGCCTTCTCCGCTGCGCTGAGCAGAGTCTTCACCAGGTCGTTTAGGGGAAACTGGTCCTGCACAAGAATCGGAGCGAAATTTAAGACGCGCGGTCCGCGAAATCCAATTCCCGGGATGACGCGGTCGCGTTCTGGATCGTAGGTTGAGGCGAGAAAATACAAGGCATCGTCAGCTTCGGCGTCGGCTAGACTCGCGTGCATCATGTATTCAGTTTCGCTGATTGGATCGTAAGCGGGGGGCTTGCCCATGTTGACTGCCCAAAACTCGGTTTGGGTGCCCTTCAGCAGTTCCCCCACGGAATCGAAAGGTGGTGGCTTCTTCGGATAGGCAGGTGAAAACGTCCAGCCTATGCCGCCGTCCACGATCGTCTTGCCCAACCCCAGAGCCAACGTAACCACTCCTTCTTCAGGTCGTGCTGGTTCAAACGCATAAAAGTTATAGGAACGCGCCACGCCGGAAACGTCAGGATAAAAGCGATCTCCTCGGCGCTGGCCGACCACTTCCTGGATAATCACCGCCATCTTCTCTTCGCCCGGTTTGGTCCCGGTCGTCCGGATGTAATCCCGCGCCTCGCGAAAGTACGTCGACGCGTACACAAACTTGATGGCCTCCACCAGTCGGCGGAATCGCGAATCCGGATCGGGCTGGTTGTTGGGGATCATTTTGGTCGCGTAGACGCCGGCGAACGGACGCTCCAATGCGTCCTCAAGCAAGCTGGAAGAGCGAATCGCCAAAGGAGTNNGGTCGTCGGTCATTTCTTCGAAGGGCAACTCAGCCAGACGATTCTGTGCAATGAATAGATCAAAGCAGTCCGTCGCAATGACCGCCATCGTCGGGACATTGATATCAACTTCTGGAAAGGAAGTGCAATCAATCTGCTCGGCAAGAAGATCCTTGATGAACACCAATCCGCTGGCCTTGCCACCGATCGAGCCGGAGCCGATCTGCGTGCAGCGGAAGGTGCCGTCGCAGAATTTACGGTCGAACACCGGCAACTCAGCAACGAGAGGCTTCACACCACTCATCGACATCTCCCGCTGCATCATAACGGATTACAGACGTTTCAACGTGCGTCACCAGAGTGGCGCACCGCTAAATCGGGCTAGCGACGTTACACCCAGCCGCGTTCGTGGCACGCTTTGGCGACGCGACCGATTGCGATGGCATAGGCCGCATCTCTCATATACAACTTTTCCCTGCGAGCCAGATCCGACACCGCAAAGTATGCAGATGTCATCTTCAGGTCGAGCTTCCCGAGAACCTCGTCTTTTTCCCAGAAGTAGTTCATGTTGCTCTGCACCTGCTCGAAATAGCTGCAGGTCACACCACCGGCGTTCGCAAGAAAGTCAGGGATCATGTGTATGCCGCGCTTCTGAATCTGAGCGTCAGCTTCTGGCGTAGTTGGCCCGTTGGCACCTTCAGCGATGATACGCACTCGGGGTCCGATACGATTGATATTATCGCCCGTGATCTGGTTCTCCATCGCAGCCGGAATGAGTATGTCAACATCCTGCTCAAGCCAAGCCTCTCCCGGCAGTACTTCATAACCCAGTTCCTTAGCTCTGTTCTTATTGATCCCGCCGAAGTGATCTGTAATCGACAACAGCTTACTCAGGTCGATTCCATCACTTTTGCGGTAGGTGTAGGCACACTGGTCCGACTGATCCCAGCAGCAGACGGAGATCACTTTTCCTCCCAACCGCTGGTAGAGTTCGATTGCGTAGTGGGCCACATTCCCGAAGCCTTGTACGCTGGCTTGGGTATTCTCGGGCCGCAACCCCAATTCTTTGAGCGCCTCGCGCAATGTAATGACGACACCATAGCCTGTAGCCTCGGTTCGGCCGAGCGAGCCACCCATGCCGACGGGTTTGCCGGTAATGAAACCGGGGAATCGGCCGCCGTGGATCTTCTCAAATTCATCGAGCATCCACAGCATGTGCTGAGCATCGGTCATAACATCCGGCGCCGGCACATCCGTCACCGGCCCAACTTCCCGTACCACCTGGCGCACCCAGCCACGACAAATCTGCTCCTGCTCCCTCGCGCTAAGATTGTGCGGATCGCAGATCACTCCGCCCTTCGCTCCGCCCAGCGGAATATCCACCACCGCACACTTCCATGTCATCCACATGGATAGGGCGCGTACTGTGTCGATTGTCTCCTGCGGGTGGAAACGAATGCCACCCTTGCCCGGTCCACGCGCATCATTATGCTGGACTCGAAAACCGCGAAAAATCTTCACTATTCCGTCATCCATCCGTACAGGAATGGCAAACTGAAACTCACGTAACGGATAGCGCAGAAGATCTTTGGTGGCCGAATCAAGTCCCAGATATTCGGCTACTTTGTCGAATTGGGCTTGAGCTATCTGAAATGAATTGAATGCCTTGGAGGACTGCTTTGGAAGCGCAGGGGTAGTGACTTTCGAGCCTTCCTTTTCGACTGCAACAGCTTCCGTCAGTGCGCTCTGCGGCATGATGTTCTCCTTGTTCTTCGGGAGGCCAATTCAATTATCGCCCCCAGCGTGGGCTAGCGCACTGTGATCGTGCGCACAGGGGGAGGTGATGTGCACTTCATGGATTGTTCCACCTCAAAAAGGCAGCCATCGGGGCCGGAAGGTCATCGGCGCTTGATTTTTTCACCGTTCCAAGCCTGACGTTTCGCACCCTCTACCGCTTTCCTGTCATTGCGCACGATTGATGGCGAGGCCTGCACTTCGATGTTACGACACACCCGACGAGCGATTGGATCGTGCAACAACTGCACCAGGCTCTTCCTCTTCCCTGCCTCTTCTGGTACATCCTGTTCGACCGGGATGGCAAATTCGGCAGCGATGTGTTCGAGTTACTGAAAGCCAGTGGCATTCGCCCCATCGCACCAGTGCTCGAAGCCCCTGGCAAGTTATTGGGCAGTTCGCGCAGGCGACGCGAACGAGTGCTTGATGTCGATTGTTTGAAGAGGTCGAGCGGTTCCGGGGCAACTATTTTTGAGACAATGCATCTCAGTACCGCCGAGCGGAATCTGGGATTTCATATCACTTCGGTTAACTGAGCAGTGTTTGCCTGGCAATTAATAACCCTTATGCAGGCAAAGAGCGTCAGCGAACACACTGGATTTCCGGCACATTTTCATTTTATTTGTTTTAGATAACGAAGAACTTATCCATAATCGGCCGCACCGAAGAACCGAAGCTGCAGAAAAGCAGTTTTCTGCGGTAACCGAGCGACTTGTGGATAATTCCAGCACGCCGCGGTCTTGCCTGATTGCAGTATTGCACAGTCCACTTTGCAGGACGTTCAAATGACTCAAGCGGAGGTAGTCTCACGCCTTTTATTTGTTGCTTTCCTCTCGATTTTAGTCACTGGTTGCGGTTCATCTCATGTAACCCCTCATAGCTCCCTTTCGTCAATTGAGCTCACGGTTCAGAAGGCTGGAACGGGTGGTGGAACCGTCACGAGCAGTCCGGCGGGGATCAGCTGCGGCGTGGCGTGTACTGGGAGCTTTGAGAGTGGAACGTCGGTGACGCTGGCGGCGAAACCCGAAGCTAACTCGTTATTTGCAGGTTGGTCAGGCGCATGCTCCGGCACCAGTATGTGCGCGATCTCGCTTGCGATTCAAACGTCTGTCACTGCCACATTCAACGCCTCTGAGCCGCCGCCAGCCACCGTTCAACTCACGGTGACGACTTTCGGCACCGGAACGGGAACGGTGACAAGCGCGCCCGCCGGCATAAGTTGCGGACTGATGTGCAGTGCAAGTTTCGCAACCGGGACGTCCGTCCTGTTGAACGCAAATCCGAGTGCCAGCTCGACCTTTACCGGGTGGACGGGAGCCTGTTCCGGCACGGAACCGTGCAGCCTGACCCTGGTCAGCGATACCTCTGTGTGGGCGAACCTCTCTGCCGCACCAACAAGCGGGGGTCTAACCTCGCTCAATCACATCGTTTTCATGGTGCAAGAGCATAGCTCGTTCGATAACCACTTTGGAGCAATGCGAGAGTACTGGGCCAAGAACCACTATCCGGACCAGTCGTTCGATGGTCTTCCGCAGTTCAACCCCACCTCCGGTACGGCGCCTCTGTATGCACCCCCTCCAACGAACCCCGGTTGCAACCCCGCGTTTCCTCCCCCAAACGACTGTGTGTATGACGCTAGCAACCCTGTAGCCTCGTTCCATCTGAAGTCGGTATGCACCGAAAACACGAGCTCGTCGTGGAACGAGAGCCATGTGATCTGGAACTACCACGATCAATTGGGTCTGTATCCCCCCGCTGCCCTGGACGGATTCGTGTTCGTGGCCGGACACGACGCCCGCAACTATCGGCCGCCATTCACCGACGTGTACGGGATCCGCGCCATGGGGTACTACGACGGAAATGACCTCAACTACTACTACTTTATGGCCTCGAACTTCGCCACTTCCGACCGTTGGTTCCACCCCGTGATGAGCCGGACCGGCGCCAATCGGGAGTACGTTATCGCGGGCACATCGCAGGGACGCGTCTATCCGAATGGGATGAACGCGGACGATTCTTCCTTGCTGACGGCAACCATGATTTTTGAAGTGCTCCAGAACGCGGGCATCACATGGAAGATCTATGTCAATCCCGACGGTAGCGGCTGTTCCGGGCCGCCCTACGATCTCACCTGCCTGCTGAAGCAGACTTATGTTCAACCGTTTGTATTTGGCCAGAGCATTCCAACCATGTACCCCCAGAACTTCGCGACGATGTCACAATACTTTACGGACTTGCAAAATGACACTCTGCCGCAGGTCGCGATTATTGAGCCTGCAACTGCCGCTGGTTTGGACGAGCATGCCTCCAGCGACGACGCGCTGCCAACGAATGTCCAGTTGGGTGCGAATTACGCAGCCTCGATCATCAACGCCCTGATGGAGAGCCGATCGTGGAAGGACTCGGCTTTCATATTCACCTACGATGAATACGGCGGATTGTACGACCATGTTTCACCACAGGTGACCGTAAACCCTGACGGCATCACGCCCATAGATATCAACCCTGGCGATGTCTGTTCAAACGCAACGGGGCCGATCTGCGATTTTACATACACCGGCTACCGGGTGCCGCTCATTGTTGTTTCGCCTTTTGCGAAGAAGAATTATGTGTCGCATACAATTGCGGATACGACGGCAATCTTGAGACTCATCGAGACACGCTTCAATCTGCCACCACTCACTGAACGGGACGCGACCCAGCCGGACATGACGGAGTTCTTCGACTTCAAGAACCTGCCATGGGTCAAGCCGCCGACTCCTCCAACGCAGAATATAAATGGCGCCTGCTATATGGATCACTTGCCGTAGTCGGAGCGGCCGCGGGGGCAGACGTTTCCGCATGCTGCCCGTAAGCACGAACGGACGGGGAGATCGGTGAGCAGTCTAGAATCGATCTTGTCGCGCCGCTGCGACTGGTCGCGTTCGTGGGCGTAGATCACCGTGAGGACCAACTCGGGATACTCCTTTCGCTTGCCGATCGGCAGTAGCACGCGATGATGTCGATCATGTCTTCGCTGAATGCGATACGTTGTCACGGAATATCGATGGGAAGTGAGAATGTTGCGATTGTCACTACCATTGCGCAAGTGTTATGCCGTCACCGCGCACATGTGCTCTTACGATTTGAAAGCAGGCCGTAGTCGCGGGTTCATTTTGACGTTTTGACTCCGCCCTTTTTGTATCGATCTCCTACCGTTTGGGCCGAATTTACGCTTGAGTTCTGCGCCAATCTGCGGATCAACAATCGCGCGGAGCCATCCAGTCTGGAAACTCTTCTGCGAGAAGTCTCGGACCCGCGATGCCGTCCTCGAAGTTGGTATCACCCAAATTCACTGTGGGCAGTGATACCTGCGCTCTGGCGATATGCGGGAACGCTAGAGCACATCCCATCGTCCAGATGAACAGGATTGGCGTCAAACCACTCATAGGGTACTGAAGGAGACGCGGTTTGTGATGTTGTGGGCGTACCCAATGCGGCCAACGTTGTCACCCGTGATCTGGTTTTCCATCGCCGCCGGGATAAGAATGTCGACATCCTGCTCTATCCATGCCTCTCCCGGGAATACTTCATAGCCCAGTTCCTTGGCTTTCGCTTTACTGATCCCGCCGAAGTGATCCGTAATCGCCAAGAGTTGACTGAGATTGATCCCCTCACTCTTACGGTAGGTGTATGCACACTGGTCCGCTTGATCCCAGCAGGATAATGCGCGTACCGTGTCGATTGTCTCTTGCGGGTGGAAACGAATGCCACCCTTGCCCGGTCCGCGGGCGTCGTTGTGTTGCACCCGGAAGCCGCGGAAGATCTTAACAATCCCGTCGTCCATGCGCACTGGGATAGCAAACTGGAACTCGCGCAGAGGATACCGCAGGAGGTCCTTGGTAGCCGCGTCAAGGCCCAGATAGTCGGCTACCTTGTCGAACTGAGCCTGCGCGATCTGAAGTGAATTGAATGCCTTGGAAGACTTTTTCGGAAGGGGACCAGGAGTCGCTTTTGAGGCTTCCTTTTCCATGCTGATTGGTTCCGTCAGTACGCTCTGCGACATAGATTTCTCCTTATTCCTTCCCGAGCTAATTCAATTATCCCTCTCGGAATGGACCAGTCCGATGTGATCCTGCGACATCGGCCGGTGATGCGTACGCCGCCTGGAATTCCATGGGAAGCCTCGACGAGTCGGATCTTGTCGTGAGTAAAGCGCCGGGAATACTGTTTCCTACGTGGCATCTGCCGGCCGCCCCATCTCATACTTTGAGATTTTGTAGCCGATGTCGCTGCGCGAGACTCCCAGCATACGAGCTGCTTCGGCCTGCACTCCATTTGCCTGTTCCAATGCTCGCTCAATAAGGCCCCTCTCGAAGGCGACGAGCAACTGGCGGAGATCGACGCTGGCTGGCAGAGTTCGCAGCCAATCGCGCATCTCAATCGACTGGGATGCACGTGCTGCAGAACCGCTGACTTCCGCGGGGAGTTCCTCAGCAGCGATTTCCTCGCGACGCCCCAAAATGTGCGCCCGCTCCAAAAGATTCCGCAACTCCCGTATGTTTCCGGGAAAACCGTAGCTCGTGATCTTCTGCAGAGCTTCGGGGCTGACGCGCTTGGGCCGGACCTTCAAGTCCTTCGCAATCTGGGCTGACAAGATCTCGCAGAGGCCGGGAATGTCCTCTTTGCGCTCGCGCAGCGGCGGAATCCGAATCGGAACAACAGCCAGCCGGTAGTACAGATCCTGACGGAAGAGTCCCTGCTGCACACGCTCCTCAAGATTGCGGTGGGTTGCAACGAGGACCCGAACATCGACGGTGCGGCTCTGGGTCGATCCAACCCGTAGCACCTCACCGTCGACCAAGACGCGGAGCAATTTAGCCTGAGCGGCCGCCGACATTTCGCCGGCTTCGTCCAGAAAAAGGGTTCCGCCGTGCGCGGCTTCAAACAGACCCTGGCGGGCTCGATCTGCCCCAGTAAAGGCTCCTCGTTCATGTCCAAAAAGTTCGCTCTCCAAGAGAGTTTCAGTGAAAGCTGCACAGTTCACTGCAATGAAGGCCTTCTTAGCTCGATTGCTGTTCCGATGAATAGCCCTGGCGACGAGTTCCTTGCCCGTTCCAGTTTCGCCAACAATCAGTACAGTTGCGTCTGTGGGGGCAACGCGGGCGATCTGCTCGCGTACTTCCTTGATTTCGGCGCTATTTCCGTAGATAGTGTCGGCCCCGAGGAGATTGCCGACGGTGGATTTGAGGAGTTGATTCTCGCGGACTAGATTCGTGCGCTCACAAGCACGCCGCACGGTCGCCCTGACAACCTCAGGATTAAAAGGTTTTGTGATGAAATCAAAAGCTCCCTTTCGCATGCTCTCGACAGCAAGCTCAATCGTCGGGACCGCGGTGAGGAAGATTACTGGCAACGACGGATCGTTCTCTTGAGCGACCGATAGGACTCTCAGTCCGTCTCCATCCGGCATCTTCTGGTCTGTGATCACTGCGTCGTATTCGCGCTCCGCTAGAAGAGGCAGAGCGGCCAGGACGCCGTCCGCCTCGTCGACCGTATGGCCGTCGAGGTGAAGTTCTGAACTCAGGACGCGGCGTAAATTAGGCTCGTCATCCACAATCAATAATCTAGCCATGGCTGATTGCTCCAGAGTCGGGTGACGCTTCGTCAGAAATCGTCATGGTGAAGCATACGTGGCCGGGCTCATTCTGGGCTACGATCAGATCTCCGCCTTGACCTCTCGCGATGTTTCTCGAAATCGCGAGTCCAAGACCTGTTCCGTGCGGTTTGGTCGTGTAGAAAGGTTCAAAGATTCTGGACAGCACTTCTTTCGGAATCGGGTCACCCGAATTTTCCACCTGGAGCTCCACACTCTGGACCGACGGACGGCTACTACGGATCACGACCTGTCCCCCAACGGGCGTGGCATCGATCGCGTTGAGCAGCAGGTTCAGGAGAGCCCTCTGCAACTGCTCGCGATCCACGTTCGCCCGCAATCCGTCTTCACCCTCTACTCCGATCTGGATTCCTCGTTTTGAAGCATGCACGTTGGCAATCTCGGCGATGTAGCCTAAGACGTCCACGAGGACGACCAGAGTTCGTTTCGGCTGACTCGGACGCGCATAGGAAAGGAAATCACTGGTCAGTTTTTCCAGGCGAGCGGCCTCGCTGCGTGCGATCGCGTGCATCTCGCGTCGTTGTTGTTCCCCGACCTCAGGGCGGTCGGCCGTGATCAGTGAACTTGCAATGATAGAAACCGGGTTCCGAATTTCATGTGCCACCGCGCTCGAGAGACGGCCCACGACAGCGAGTTTCTCTTCGACCATTAGTCGCTCACGCGTGCGCTCGAGTTCTCGCAGATTGTCGGCCAGCTTTCTTTGATCACTTCGAAGTTGGTAGACGAGCAGCCAGACCAACGGACCCACGATTGCATAGACAACGGAAATGACACCTGCTTCAAAGTACTCGCTGGCTTGGACCGGCGGATGAAACGCCGCAAAATGTGAGACCCAGAAGAAGGTCACGGAATCGGCAACCGCAATCACCCCGATGCAAGCGGGAAGGCCGAAGCGATAAGCGGCCTGCAAGACAGGCAAGGCGAGGAGAACAAAGTACGGACTGTCTTCACGATTGGTGAGAAATGTGAGAAGAAGGCTTAAACCGATGTTCAGAGAAATCGAAGCCCAAACGACGACGTCCTCTAGGGTGTTGCTCAGCGGCCGCGAGCGGGACCAGAGCCAAAGCAATTCCAGCATCTTGAACAGAAAGGCGGCCCCCAGAGTGACCAGTAAGACGGGCGAGGGTTCGCCTAGTAGAGAAGAAAACAGCGAGTGGAGAAGTAGAAGTGCAGCCAGAACAAAGAGGTTCAGCGTTGCAAAAACCATCTCCTGCTGGCGGAACGACTCGTCGAAGCGTGCCAGCATAGCGACGGTTCGCGAATCTGGTTTGTCTTGTACCATTGTCGATTAGAGTACTCCCAGATGGGCAAGTCAAGAGAATGGGATTCTTGGTCCAAGAGATGGCGGCCAGCCTGGCAAGCCTGGCCGCCATGAAATGTCCTCATGAGTCGTTGCGAGTATTCCTGCGGATAATTCTCAGACCGGTGCCCAAGGCCAGTGACAAGAAACCAAACACTCCTGCCAACGGCACAAGGCTGGCGGTCTTCGGCAGTTCTTTCGGTGCCGGTTCCTCGATGGCGGCCGTCAAGGTTGGAGCCTCTCGATCTGGTTGAATGAGCATCGGACCTTCAAACGCCACATCTGGCCGTGGCGGCACTCGACCGGTCACAACCGTGTGCCTAGTGACGATTTGCTCAGGCGCAACAGTCAGTACCGTTGCTGAAATGTCCATTCCTCTGCGGAGATCGAATACCGTCTCGTCTTTACCGTCGATCTGAAACACGATTCCGTCCGGTACCGTGTAGGCTTTGTTCTTACCATCGGGGAAAGACAGGATCAAATGCGGTCCGTTAACGCTCCAGACCGTTCCCTTGACCGTTCTCAAAGTTGTGACCTCTTGCGGTGCAGTAACCGTATGAATCTCCTGAGACAGCTTCGTCCCGGGGGTAAGTTCATGCACGGTAAGGTCCTTGCCATCAACTTGGAACCTGAAGTCCTCGCCCAGATTCAACAGCTCGATCTTGCCGTTCTCAAGTTCTACAACAACCTCATGACCTGAAACGTGGATGACTTCCGCATTCTTGACATGAGTTGTTTGAACCTCATGCGTTGGCGGTCCTGTTGTTTCCGCGGTTCCTGGGTTCACAATGTCCTGGCCAGCGCTACCCGCGATCATCGAGCAAAGAAATGCCAAAAGGACGAATCCCAGACTAATTGTTGTGCGTTTAGACGGCCTCATATTTGTCTCCCTTCTATCTAATTGAAATTTGTTTTTGTCGATTCACATGGCGAAGATCTATTCCTTCAAAGAAGCTTGGACTACGTAGCGGCGCGGAGCAGGCCCGACAAAATAAAACGGGTAGCATGTCACCAACGTGACCGAGTCTTTGGTTCGAGGTTGTAATACATCGACGTCAGCTGGACTGGTGACTCGGATCCGGTCCACGACGAAGACATCTCTTCCAGAAACTGTGACCAACTCGATCGCGTCTCCTACGCGGATGTCTTTTAATCCGCGAAAGAACCCGTCCCGGTGTCCGGCGATGCCGATGTTGCCACCCTGTCCTGGAAGTGAAGTGCCGGCTATTCGTCCAACCCCCCGGTTCAGAGTGACCTCATCAGTGCCATCCAATACCGGAACCTCCAAATGCAACGCGGGAATCCGCAGGAGAGCGAGTGATTCAAGCGGCTTGCCGAAGTTGGCCTGATACAACTTAGTACGCTGATTTCCCCAGGACGAGTATTCAGTCTTCCGCGGCTGAGAAAGGCCGGTGTTGTAGTTAGCGCCATCGATCGCTTCTAGTCCCGCAGCGCTTTCTTTAGTGAACCAAGACTGGCTAGCCTCGAATTTCGCCATCTCCGCGCGTAACATGATGAACTTATGAATGTGGGCCAATGCGAACATGGCCAGCAGTAGCAAACCCAACAAGAACAGTCCGTGCTCTACGATTCGGATCGCTTTTGAGCCAGCCTTCATTTGGCTTAGTCCCTATCCTGTGTCTCCGTCGGCAGCGCAGCACTGGCGTCTGCGGGAGTCGAAGTTACTAGTGCCCGCACGCCGAATTCGTGCACGAGCCTGCCCCCGTTGTGGGCGGTATTGACCAGCAGCAAAGCGCCCACGCTGTACAGAACCAGGAACGCCAGCGGCAGAATGGTTGTCGTCAGGCGAGTATCTGCTCTTTTCAGCAGCCATGGCACCGCCAACAGCGCAAGGAATATCACCGAGAGCACACTGAAAACAGCTTCTGTGCGCTCGGCAAGGGATTCGTGGGTTTCGAGGACTAGTTCCATCCCCGGGGCCCGTTCGGCGAGCTTGCCTGCAGCTTCCCCTGTCCCGACCGCTACGAAGATTGCCGCTGTTCCAACCAATAGCAAGACCATCGCGGCAATCAGGTAAGAGCGGCCCTTGGCCGGTGTCAGCACGGCACCAACGACTATGAAGATCGGAGCAATCAATAAAAGAGCAATCGGAAAATGAATGATCAATGGGTGCAAGGCATCCCAACTCGGAATCGCCGGAAATTGAAGCATA
>PLBY01000124.1 GCA_003134655.1 Acidobacteriaceae bacterium | reverse complement strand
CTCGGGGAGGGGCGCTGTTCAAACTAGGCGCCTGTGACTCGAAAGAGTTGAGGCGCTTTTTTGGGTCGCGTGTCATTCCTTTTACTCACGACCAAGAGCCAATGAGTGATATGGCGATTTTGCGACAGTTACGCCATCGTTCGGTTGTCCGAGGGTCCCGGGAGTTGCCGTTTTGGCTCGCTTCCAGCGAAAGGTACACTGCGGACCAGGATCCGCAGCATCAGATCTGTTTTGGAAACAACAAGTTGCGGTGTCGAGGGAGAAGGCCACCTGAGTGCACCAGTTGAATCGAGTGAGCACCCTTCTCCTCTTTCAGGTTTCCTGAAACTAAGTCAGCCCATCTGAAGTTCTCTCCTCTTAGCGACTACAACCCTTAGGAGGTTGCCTATATGTTTGCTCGCAATGTCTCTTTCCATCTGAAGTCGAATATGCTGTCCGATTACACGCGAGCTTTTGAAAAGGACGTCCTGCCTTTGCTGCGTAAGCAGAATGGCTTTAAGGACGAAATCACGTTCGCCGGTCCCGGCGGAGTCGATGTGACCGCGATCAGTTTGTGGGAGAACAAGAAAGAAGCCGACAACTACAACACGAATACCTATCCGCAAGTGTTGAAGACGCTGGCGAGATTTATCGAGGGAACGCCCCAGGTTCGCACCTTTGACGTTGTCAGCTCGACCCTCAAGCAGCACGAACTCGTGACCGCATAAACGCTCTGAGTTTGGTTGGGCGCGAGGAGGCGGAGTTACGTCCGCCTTTTCGTGCCACCGACCTGCCATCCACTCGATCCGCGCCGCGGAGGGCAGCCATGCACCTAAGCACTGCAAAACGCCGCGAAACGCAAGTTTAAGATCGTCAAACGAGAGAACAATATTCCTGTGCTTGGCGTATGTGAATATTGCAATGCCGAGTTCACGGCAGATCCGGAGACTATCGTCCGGCCTCAGGATGCACACGCCTTCGTCCAAAAACAGTTCATCGCGCACAAATGCAAGCGGCGGACGCCAACCTCGCACGGAATTCCGAGCTACATGAAGTAGGTGGAGAGTGCTACCTCGACAGGGTAGGAGGCGCGAGAGGAGTCAGTTGCCGCTGGAGGCCGCTCTCATCTGAATGAGGTCTGGCTAAAAGCGCCGCCACAAGGCCGCACGCGGCAGCAAAGCACAACCACAGCCCTGGGACCGCTAGGTTTCCGGTCAAGTGAATCATGTAGGTGCTGATGGCGGGCGTGAAACCTCCGAAGATGGCAGTGGCGAGGCTGTAGGCAAGTGCGAAACCAGACGTCCGCACGCTGACCGGCATGATCTCGGTCAGAAAAACGACCATGGCGCCGTTGTAGCTGCCATAGATGAAAGACAGCCAGAGTTCGATCACGAGCAACTTCGAGAAAGATGGTTCACGAACCAGCCACAACATCGCCGGATAGGCCGTGACCAACATCAGTGCCGTGCAGACAAAAAGCAGCGGCCGGCGTCCTACCCTGTCGGAAAGAGATCCCATTACAGGAAGCCAGATAGAGATTGGAGGCGCCCACGCAAAGGGTGGCGATCAGACTGTCAATGCTGGCCAGGTGAAGCACAGAGTTTCCGAACGTCGGCGTATAAGCCGTGATCATGTAAAAAGATACCGTGGTCATCGTCACCAGCATGGTTCCAATCATCACGATCCGCCAGCTGGCAGTGAGCGAGTGCAGAATCTCCGACACATTCGGCTTGTGCTTGCGGGCAACGAACTCGTCGGTCTCCTGGAGAGAACGTCTCAGTCTGAAGAGGAATGGAATAATCACACAACCCAGAAGCAATGGGACACGCCACCCCCAAATCATCATTTTCTGCGGCGGCAGAGTGGAACTTAGTACGACTCCGACTAGGGCCGCGAACATGACGGCCACTTGCTGACTCGCCGATTGCCAACTGACATAGAAGCCCTTGTGCCCCGGCGTGGCGATCTCCGACAAGTAGACCGATACGCCACCCAACTCCATGCCGGCTGAAAAACCCTGAAGCAGACGGCCAACCAGCACAAGCAGCGGAGCGAGCAGGCCGATTGAGGCGTATCCGGGCATGCAGGCTATGGAAATGATCCCCACCGACATCAGGCCTAGCGTCAGAATCAGGCCGGCGCGGCGTCCGTGGAGATCGGTGTAGGCGCCGAGCACGATGGCGCCGAGTGGGCGCATCAGGAAGCCGGCCCCAAAGGTCATCAGCGACAGCATTAAGGATACGAACGGGTTCCCGCTCGGAAAGAACGCGTTGCCAATCGCGGCGGCATAATAGCCGAAGACCATGAAGTCGTACATCTCCAGGAAATTGCCGCTGGAGACGCATATCACGGACCAGATCTTTGATTTTCGATCTTGCGGTGCGAGTACATTGAAGGAGGTTGGCGTGGTCGGAAGCGCAGATTCGCCCATAGGATTTGTTTAGTCCGAGAACTCTCAGCCACTACAGAATCGCGCGTTCCGATTTAGATCGCCGTGAGCCAGCGTTGGGTCAGTCGCTGGCTAGAACAGGGAGCAACGGAAGTTCCACGCGAAAACAGGTTCCCTGTCCTGGCTGACTTGAGACCGTCACTTCGGCGGCATGTGCAGCACAGATCGCCTTCACGATGGAGAGGCCGAGTCCGGCTCCGCCACTGGCGCGTGAGCGCGCCTTGTCGGCGCGGTAAAAGCGCTCGAACACGTGGGGCAAACAGTCGGCGGGAATGCCTGGACCATTGTCGGAGACTTCAAGGACGGCGACGGTTTCTTCTCTGCCGACGCTGACCTCGACTCTGCCGCCCTCGTGGGTGTATTTAATGGCGTTGTCGATGAGGTTCACGATGACCTGCTGCAGCCTGGTCTTGTCCCCTTCCACGCAAACGCCGGTTGTGCCAAGAGTGCGCAACCGGATGGCTTTCTCGTCGGCAAGCAACGCCATTTCGCTTGCGGTGGACGCAACGAGGTCCCCCAGATCGATATGCACCTTTTCCATCTTCACTTCGCCGGCGTCCAGGCGGGAGATCGCCAGCAGACTTTCGACGATTCGCGACATGCGATGGGTTTCTTCCAGGGCGCTGCCGATATGGTCTCCCAGGCCCGATTCTCCACGATGGCTCTGTGCGATCCCTTCTAACTCCAACTGCAGGATCGTCAAGGGCGTTCGCAGTTCGTGAGAGGCATCCGCGGAAAAACGGTTGATGTGCTGGAAAGCCTCGTCGAGTCTCTCGATCATGCGGTTCAGGGATATTGACAGTCGCTCCAATTCGTCGCCGGTGCAGATCACCGGCAGGCGCTCGCTCAAGTTTGTGGAAGTGATACCTTCGGCCCTCCTTGTGATTTCGTCCACGGGCTGAAGAGACCGCCGCATCAGCCAGTAACCGCCCGCCACCGCCAGCGAAACAATGAAGGGCATGTAGATCGCCAGGGTTACCAAAAGACCGTGCAGAACGACTTCGGTCTGGTTGTAGGGAGCGCCACTCTCCACCAGGAACCGACTGCCATCGGGGGCCGTGAATCCCATCGTGTTGATGAGCAGGCGACTGCCGGCTCCGAATTGCAGCTTTCGCGGAGCATCCTTTTCCTGGTCCGTGGGTAAAGGAATTCGAGAAGGATCAAAGGTGCCATCCTTCGGCGCGCCCGAAACATAGGCAACGTCCACGCCTTCGCGGACGACACGAATAAAGCGTCCGTTCACTTCGGGGGCATATGCTTCATTAATCTCAGTGGCGAGCCACGCCGGGTTCTTGGTCGGAAACTGCGAGAGCAATTCTGTGGCGATGGTTCGGCACTCCGAGGCCAGCGTCCGCTGAAGAGTCCAATCGAGATATCGCTCGAGTCCCAGATAAACCGAGACTCCGAACATCATCAACGTTCCAGCCAGCAAGCCGGCGTACCACGCGGTAATACGAAAACGGAGAGAGCGTGGGTTCATGGCTGTGTTCCGTGACCGATGGAGTAGCCAACGCCGCGGACGGTACTAATCAGCTTCTGCGGAAACGAGTCGTCCACCTTGTTTCGCAGGTGTCGAACGTAGACGTCCACGATATTGGTGACGCCATCGAAACTCTGATCCCAGACGTGTTCGATGATCATGGTTCGCGAGAGAACCCGCCCGGCGTTCGACATCAGGTATTCCAGCAAGGAATATTCTTTGGCGGTTAAGTCGATCCGTTTGCCCGCGCGCTTGACCTGCTGCGACAGTCGATCGAGTTCGAGATCAGCGACGCGCACCACGCTGCTGCGCGTAACCGGTCCGCGCCGCAGCAACGCTTTCACCCGAACCAGCAGTTCGGCAAAGGCGAAAGGCTTGGTCAGGTAGTCATCGGCCCCGGCCTCAAAATTTCCGACCTTGTCGGCTACCGCGTCGCGAGCGGTCAGGATCAGCACCGGGACCTCAACATTGTCCTTCCGAATGCGGCGAAGAACCTGGCTGCCGTCGAGTGTAGGCAACATAAGATCGAGAATCACCAGATCGTAGTGGTACGTCGTGGCAAGATCGAGGCCCGCCTTGCCGTCGGCCGCAATATCGACCGCAAATCTTTCCTCGGTCAATCCGCGCGCGACGAAGGTGGATACTTTCTGTTCGTCCTCGACCAACAGTATGCGCATGGCGTCTCCGGCCCAGCAAGTATATTGCGGTTTGCCCGGAATCGTTAGCGAAGTCAGATGAAAAGTCGTTCAGAAAGGAGGGGGGAGCGATCCTGAATAACGTTTCATCTGGCCTTCATGGGATGTTAATGTATACCCGCCACGATTGCATCCCGCCATGGTTAAGAAATATATTGTCGGCCTCCTGCTATTCGTCTGCACACTGTCTTCCGCTCAATCGAACGCGCCTGCGGATCACTGGATTGCGGTTCGCGCCGGACGCCTGTTCGACGGGACGGATAAACTCGCCGCCAATCAGGTGATCCTGATCAACGCCGATCGTATTGTTAAGGTCGGCCCCGCCGCGCAAGTGCAGGTGCCCGCAAATGCTGAAGTCGTGGACCTGATTCACCCCACCGTTCTTCCCGGACTCATCGATGCCCACACTCACGTTTTCGGAGACGGACCCGACTTCGATAACCAGATCCTGCGCGATTCCTATCAGTACCGCACGCTGACTGCACTCGCCAACGCGCAGAAAGACTTGATGGTTGGCTTTACCACGCTGCGTGACCTGAAGACGCTGGGTGCGATGTACAGCGACGTGGATCTGCGCAATGCGATTGACCGCGGCATTGTGACTGGCCCTCGCATGCAGGTGGCGACCAGGGGAATTCAAGCCACCGGCGGGTTCATCATGCGCGGCTATTCACCCGAAGTTCCGCTGCCCAATGCGCTGCAGGTGGTGGACTCACCCTGGGCGGCTCGTGAAGCGGTGCGGGAGCAGGTAGCTCACGACGCGGACCTGATCAAGTTATATGCAGCCTACGACTTTCATTTCACAAGCGATGGGAAATTGGTGAGCCCGCCAACCTTCACCGCAGAGGAAGTGAACGCCATCGTCGACGAGGCTCATAAGAAGAGACGCAAGGTTTCCTGCCACGCTTTCGCTGGAGAAGGCCTGCGCAACTGCCTCAACGCTGGCGTCGAGTCGATTGAACACGGAGCCGAGCTGGACGACGGTGACATCAACCTGATGGTGCAGAAGGGAATTTGCCTGGTGCCGACCCTCTACCACTACCAGATGGATCGTGAGCACGACATGAAGAAGTACGGAGGACACAGTGTCGCAGAGGTCTCCGAACATAGCTTTCGAAAGGCCGTAGCAGCGGGAGTCAAGATCGCATTCGGCTCCGGGGTTGGACCGTTTCCTCACGGCACGCAAACAAGGGAGTTCGCGTACATGGTGAAGTTTGGCATGACTCCGGTGCAGGCCATACGAGCTGCCACGTCGGAAGCGGCGCAGTTGATGGGATAGCAGGATCGAGTCGGCTCCGTGGAAGCTGGCAAGTTCGCCGATTTGGTCGCCATCGCGGCGGATCCGCTTGCAGATATCACCGAACTCGAGCGCGTGAAGTTCGTGATGAAGGGCGGCCACGTATTCAAGAACGAACTGAAATGAACGGGACCGACGATGAGTAAGGACATGAGAAGACGTGATTTCTTGAGGGATGCGGCGGCAGGAGCCACGCTAGGGTTCATAGGCGCCCCAAGCCCGATGTTTGCCGGCGCCGAGACAGCTCAGACGTACGCCGAAGAGAAGTTCCCACAAGTTCAAAAGCTGACCGCGTATGTGGCCGAGTTTGTCGTGAACCTGAAGTTCGCGGACATCCCCGCGGAGCCGCTCGAACTGGGCAAGAAGTCCATTCTGGATGGTTTGGGGCTGGCGCTCAGCGGGACGAAGGCTGAGACCTGGAGACTTATCCAGGAGTACCTGAAGACTTTCGTTTCTCCCCCAAGTGGCGGCGCAGCGGTGCTGGGATCCGTGGTACGGTATCCCGCTCGCTTCGCCGCCTTTGCCAACGGTGTCGCCATCCACGTGGATGACTTCGACGACACCCAGCTCGCCTCGTCCAAGGACCGTGTGTACGGTTTGCTCGTGCACCCCACGGTCTGCGTGCTTCCTGCCGCTTTGGCGACAGCAGAGATCGAAGGCCGGAGCGGAAAGGATCTGCTCGTCGCTTACCACGCTGGGGTTGAAGTGGAATGCAAGATCGCGGAAGCGATTTCGCCTCGTCATTATGAAGATGGATTTCATTCCACCGGCACGTGCGGAGTTTTCGGCGGAACCTCCGCCTGCGCCAAGCTGAAAGGGCTGGACGTGGTGCGCACGTCGCGGGCGTTCGGGATCGCCGCCAGCCACGCTGCCGGACTCCGGGAAAACTTCGGCACAATGATGAAGCCGTTTCAGGCGGGCCACGCGACGGAATCTGGTGTGGTGGCCGCCGACTTCGCGGCAATTGGCTGGACGGCCGCGGAACAGATTCTCGAAGCACAGCGCGGTTTCTTCCATGCCTACGGCGGCACTTACGATCCCTCCGCGATTGTCGATCGACTGGGCAAGCCTTGGACTCTCCAGAATCCAGGAGTCTCTATCAAACCCTTTCCCTCCGGTTCACTCACTCATCCGGGCATGACCGAACTGTTGCGCCTGATCCACGAGAACTCGATTCGAGCCGCCGATGTCGAACATGTAGAGGTTGGCGCGAGTCGGAACATGGAGAGTACCCTGCTGCATCACCGTCCGAAAACAGGGTTGCAGGCGAAGTTCAGCATGGAGTTTTGTATCGCGATTCTTCTTCTGGACGGGAAAGCGGATCAGACCAAATACACGGATGCGATGGCGAATCGCGAGGACGTGCAGAAGATGATCGAGCGCATTCACTTCTATGTCGATCCTGTGGCAGAAAAAGCGGGATACGATAAGATGACGACCATTCTCAAGATCACGCTGAAGGATGGACGCACGATTTCTGGCCGCGCGGATTTCGGCAAGGGCAGCCCAGCCAATCCCATGAGCTATGACGAGGTTGCGGAGAAATTCTGCGGCTGTGCTGCATTCGCGGAGTGGCCGGTCTCAAAGGCGAACCAGGTTATCGAACTCGTGCGCAAGCTCGAAGACGTGTCTGACATCCGCACGTTGACGGCGCTTTGCAGCATGTAGCCCCGTTTCACAAAATTCTGACTGCGAGGAACCTTTGAAGAACTATCAGATCGCCGTAATCGAAGGAGATGGGATTGGACGCGAGGTTGTTCCCGAAGGCATTCGCGTGCTCGAGGCAGCGGCTCGGCGGTTTGATTTGTCGCTCTCGTGGCAGCATTTCGACTGGAGTTGCCAGACCTATCTGAATACGGGCCGGATGATGCCAGAGAATGGTCTCGATCAATTGCGCTCTTTTGATGCCATCTATCTGGGAGCTGTGGGTTATCCGGGCGTGGCCGACCACGTTTCGCTGTGGGGACTGCTGATTCCGATCCGGCGGGGATTCAAGCAGTACGTGAACCGTCGCCCCGCGCGCCTGCTGGAGGGAATCACCAGTCCGCTCAGCGGCCGTAAGGCGGGAGACATCGACTTCATCATCGTTCGCGAAAATAGTGAAGGTGAGTACTCAGAAGTGGGCGGGCGCCTTAATCGAGACACTGAATTCGACATGGCGATGCAGGAGACAATCTTCACCCGCCGCGCCTGCGATCGCATCATTACTTATGCGTTTGAACTAGCTCGCACGCGCAAGAAGCATGTGACCTCGGCGACGAAGTCCAATGGCATCGTCTATGCCATGCCCTTCTGGGACGAACGCTTTGCGGCGATTTCGAAGAAGTATCCAGACGTCAAGGCAGATCAGTACCACATTGACATTCTGACTGCGCATTTCGTCGCGCATCCCGACTGGTTCGACGTGGTGGTGGGATCGAATCTGTTCGGAGACATTCTTTCCGATCTGGGCGCAGCGGTTGTGGGATCGATGGGACTGGCGCCTTCCGCCAACCTGAACCCCGAGCGCGAGTGTCCGTCGTTATTTGAGCCAGTACATGGCTCTGCTCCGGACATTGCTGGAAAAGGGATCGCGAACCCGGTCGCGCAGATCTGGTCGGGCGCGATGATGTTGGAGCACCTCGGCGAAAAGCAGGCCGCTCACGCGGTGGAACAAGCCATCTTCAAGGTTCTAGCCCACTCCGATGTTCGCACCCGCGACATCGGCGGGCACGCCAGTACACGCGACATGGGAGAGGTCATCGCTGCCGAGGTGGCTGCTGTGCGATGAGGCCTCTCCCATTATCGCTTCTCGTTACAACCTCGTTGTAGTGCAAGGTGGCTAGCGCACTACTTCGTACACGCGCAACTCCGCCGTCTGTTTCTCGTGATGCGGAACCGCGAGATAGTAGCGGCTCAGTTCGGGGACCAGGACGCCAGTCTTTGCCCGGAACGACGTCGCAATGTGCCCCATGCGGTCATAGTGGTCGGCATCTTTCTGAAGGAACACGTCGAAGAATTCACTTCCGGCGAAGTAGATGCGTTTGCTTGCGGCGTCGAAAGCCATGTCGTCGACCATGGCGGCGGCCGGATAGCTCGTCACGATCTTGCCCGAATCAGAATCCATGACCACCAGTTTCCCGGGAACGCGTGTCCCAATGAATAAGCGATGTCCATCTTCGTCGAACGCCATGGAGGTCGGATTCTTCCCCTCCTGCGCAACGGACCAAGTTGCCTTCAGAGTCCGGTCAGTCCGGTCGTACACTTCCACGGCGTTTTTCCCGCGGACATTGACGAACATGCGGGGCCCTGACTTCTCGAAGGCGACACCCTCGACGTCATTGGAGTCGATCTTGATATCCGCCACGGTTTTGCCGGACTCCACGTCAATCACGCTGATGTATGCGTTGGGCAGCTTGGCATCTTTGCCGCCATTCACAACGTAAAAGAGCTTCGAGGAAGCATCGTAACCACTCGCGTCCGCGCCCTCGCGAACCTTGATGCCGCCCACCGGCTTGTACGAATCAGTCTGGTAGATCTTGACCTCTCCCAGATCGCTGTCAACGACGAAAAGTTTCTTCAGGTCCGCACGATAGAGCAGCGAGTGCGGCGCCTTAACGTCGTCGATGGTCTGGATGAGCTTGTCCGTTTTGAGATCAAAGATCAGGACTCTCGAATTCTCCTCGGCGGTAACAAAAAGTCGGTTGCCAGCGACGTCTGCGATCAGGTGATCGAAGTCTCCATCGTGGAGTTCGGGCAACGGCGTCGCGTGCAATAGTTTCAACGGGGCCTTTTCCTGCCCCGCAACCCCGATCACCAAGGCCAAAAGTACCGCCGACAAGATCAGTGCTTTCGATAGATTCAAGTGGATCCTCCAGTTATAACGATCCCAGACGAATCTGAAACCGGCATTAAGGCTGCATTAAAATCTGTTCAGCGCATCTTGGTGGTTGCTTGCGGCGTACTTGTTATCGCCAAGCGTTTCGGGACTTTTCCGACTTTTACGCGGGTGACCTCGCCACGCGATTTCACGTCGATAATAGATACATCGTCTGTATCCGTATTGCTGATGCAGGCATACTTGCCGTCAGGAGTGAACACAATCCAGTTTGGCCCCGTGCCCGTGCTGACTCGTCCCGCAATTTTCTTTGCCTTAATGTCGTAAATGTACATGGAGTCATCCAGCAGACTCGAGACCCACAACTCGCTTCCATCCGGAGTAAGCGCCAATCCGTGGGTGAGCGTGTCGGGGGTTTCGTACTCTAACTTTCGCAGAGTCGTGTGCTGGGCGGGTATCTCGACTCTTTCCTTCACTTTCTGTTCGGGGATATCGACGATCACAAATCCGTGCAGGTCGGCCACTGCGACGTACATCGTCTTTCCGTCGGGTGAAACCACGTAAGGCCGCGGCCGTCCGCCGGCGGGAATGTGCGCGGAGTAATCCATCTTCTCCAGATCGATCACGTCAATCTCGTGCGTGCCCATCGAACTCACATAAATGTAGCGGTTGCTGCCGTTGTTCAGAGCGTTGTGCGGTTCCTTGATGGGCAAAACTTTCACAATCTGCTGCTGCGCAACATCGACAATGTCCACGCTGTCCGCATCGCGGATCGGAACTGCCACGTACTTCCCGTCCGGAGTTGCGGCGCACTGGTTGGGACGCCCCCCGAGCTTGACCGTGCCGATGGTTTGCTTTGTCGAAGTGTCGATGATCCTTAGCGTATGGTCGGTCTCCACCGTCGCGAAGAGCCGCTTGCCGTCACCTTGCAGACACACACCATGCACGCGCTCTCCCGCTTTGATGTCGCCCGTCACCTTCAACGAGGCCATGTCGACAACGCTGATGTCGTCGCCGCGGCTGTTTCCGACGTAGAGCTTGAAATCGGGCACAGCGGAATGGTCCACGCTCCAAGCTAAGGTAGGAATCAACAACCCAACGAAAACGGTTCCCCAACGATGTCTGGTCATAAACAACCTCCCACACGATCTATGATTCCGAATCCACCTTGATATCGTCTGAAAAACTTGCCGCTCGTCTTGGTTCGCTCAGGTTTGCGCGGCGGTCTGCCTTCCCACCGCGAGCATTAACCCGCCCGACACAAACAGACTCGCGACCAGGTACAGCAAGCCCGGGGAAAAGGAGTGCGTCCGGTTGGCGAGATAGCCGATCACCATCGGTCCGACGAAGCCACCGAGATTGCCCACGGCATTGATCAGCCCGATCGACGCAGCGGCGGCCGATTCGCTCAAGAACAGCGTGGGCACCGCCCAGAAGACAGGCTGAAAACCATAGAACGCTCCGCCAGCGACCACAAACATCGCCACCGACATGGCCAGGTTCGTGCGATACACGACCGCCAAAGCCAGGGCTAGCCCGCACACGAAGACGGGGATGGCCGCGTGCCAGCGGCGTTCCCGCGTGCGATCCGAGTGCCAGCCGTTGACTTGCTGCGTGACGAATGCTGCGATATAGGGCAGAGCCGCCAGCAGCGTGACCTTGAGATCACTCTTGCCTGAGAGGCGCTTGAGAATCGTGGGCAGCCAGAACGCAATGCCGTAACTTCCGGTCATAGCGCAGAAATAGCACCCCGTCAGCAGGATCACATCGCGATGGCGCAGGGCCTCCCACACTCGGTAGGAGCGACGGCGGTTCTTGGCTTCCTTCTCCCGCCGCAGTTCGGTGGTGATCCAAGCTTTTTCGTCGGCAGGAAGCCACTTAGCCTGCTCGGGCCAGTCGGTCAGATACCAGATGGTAATCGCGCCCACCATGATGGCCGGAATCCCTTCGATGACAAAAAGCCAGCGCCAGCCCCTGAGACCGAGCCAGGAAAGACCCAGCAGCAAACCGGCCAGCGGCGAGCCGATTACATACGAAAGCGGATTCGCAGCGTAGAAAAATGCGACCGCTTTGGCGCGATCCTGATAGCGGAACCAATGCGTAAGGTAAACGATGACCCCAGGCAGGAAGCCCGCTTCCGCAGCACCTACCAGAAAGCGCACGACATAGAATTGCCGCGAGGTGTGAATGAAGGCCATGAATACCGTCACGATGCCCCAGGAAATCATGATGCGCGCGATCCAGCGGCGGGCGCTCCACCGTTCCACGATCAGCGCGCCGGGAATTTCCAACAAGAAGTAACCCAGGAAGAAAATTCCCGCCCCCATTCCGATCACGCCCTCGCTGAAACCGAGGTCATGGGGCATCTGGAGAGCGGCAGCACCGACGTTCATGCGATCGAGAAAAGCGATCACGTAGAGCAGGAAGAGAAATGGCAGGAGCCGCCGTGCAATGCGATGGCGGGCACGCTCGGCAACTTCAGGCTCGGGGCCAGAGGTTGCGATTCTCTTCGTATCGTCGGCGATGGTCGTCATGGATCAATAAGCCGCACGCCTCGAATCGTGGATCGGCGAAAAGGAACTCGAGAAGTAAAGATTTAAGGTCGCGGCCGGCTGAGTAGCGATCCGGCCGCGTCTGAAAACAACAGGAACCTATCCCCTCAGACTAGAAAATTATCTTCACTGCAAACTGAGTTTCTCGTGCGGTGGTGGTTGTTCTGGTAAGCAAGCCCGCCGTTGGGTTGAGCGTGCCCGTCCCGTCGAAAATGTCGGTATTGGTGGGGTTGGCTGGTGGAGCAAAGTTCGGATGGTTGAGAATGTTAAAGATCTCCGCACGGAACTGAATGTTGAACCTCTCGGAGACTCTCTTGATGTAGTTGTTCTTGAAGAGAGAGAAATCCAGCGAAGTGACGCCAGGCCCGATCAGAATGTTGCGTCCCGCGTTGCCACGCAGGTTGAAGCACCTCAGATCCCCGGGCGCGAGGGCATTTCCCAAACTGGGGGGCGCCGGATCGCAGTTCGCGTTCCAAAAGGTCTGGCTCGGTGCGGTGGGAACTGCGAAACACTGGGTTCTGATGTAATTATTCGGATTACCAGGATTCGTAAGGGTGCCACACCCGGAACCGCCCAGCCGGTTCGGGAAGGCCCAATCGTCGCTGCTGAGGGTGTACTGGGGATCAGAACCTGTTCCCCAGGTTGCCGAGAATGGCACGCCGCCACTGGCGGTGAAGATGAGACCAAGTTCCCATCCGCCCAGGGCCCACTGGGCAGGTGCGGACATCGATTTCGGAGTTGGCGCTTCCCAAGTTCCATTCACAACCAGCGTTTGTCCAACGTTGAAGTCGGAGAGTCCCCGGCTTAGCCTCATGTCGAACCAGTGCAGGCTCGAGATCGAGTTGCCGAAGGTATCTCCAGCCACGGAAGCCGAGCTGGTGTCCATGCTCTTGCCCCAGGTATAGGTTCCTTGTACCTGGAGGCCATGGCTCAGGCGCTTGGCCAACTGCGCTTCCAGCGCGTTGTAGTAAGAGTGTCCCTCATAGAAGACTCCGCGAATCGAACCGAAGTTCGGATTGATCGTAGCGGGCTGCTGCCCCGCGTTGGGGCCCGAGATGAGATTGCCGTTGCCGTCCACCTGGGGCCAGAGATATCCGTAAGGCGTTTTCGTGGGGATGACTAGATCGGCTTCATCCACCTTGAAGGGCTGATGAATGCCGCGCGAGCCTACGTACGCCACCATCGCGGCCACGCTTGGCGTGATCTGTTGCTGAATGTTGACGTTCCACTGCATGATGTAGTTGCGCCTGTTGTGGGAATCAACATATGTGGAACGCAATGTATTCGCCGGAAAACTGGTAAGTCCGGAAAAGAACGTGCCCTGTCCTGGACTGTTGATCGCGGTGTACGAAAAGTAAGGAGCCGACTGCGTCGTCATGAGAACGAACTGGTACGGCAGCGGCAGCACATCAAACAGCCCAATCCCGCCGCGAACCGCCGTCTTCCCGTTGTGGAAGACATCCCAGGCAAAACCAACGCGCGGCTCAAAATTCTTCAGCGTGGGATTCGAGAAGAAGTAACCAGAACCGGAGCACTGCCCCACGACAACTGTCCCGCAGACCGGAAGGGGGTCAGAGAGATTCCGCAGGTTGGCAGTCTTGCCGGCGGTTTCCTTCGGGACGGTCGACATCTCGTACCGCAGGCCCAGGTTGAGCGTAACGTTTGGCTTCCAGCGCCAATCGTCCTGCAGATACACTCCAAAGATGTTCTGCCGCAGGTTGCGGGGCGACAGCGTGCTGGCGATTCCTCCCTGGAACTTTGTGGGATTGTTGGTGAGAAAGCCCGCTAGGTCAGTGAATCGCCAGATTCCGTTGGGATCTGTGTCGGCAATCACGTTGAGCATCATGTGTTCGAAGGCTGCGCCGAATCGGAGAGAATGTGTGCCCTTGGTCAGGAAGGCATCGTCATAAGCTTGTATAGAATTCCAGTGATAGTAATAAGTTGGGCTGCCTCCGACTCCGCCGCTGAAGTCGGAAACGCCACCACCGATGAGAACCTGGGACGCGGCCCGCCCCGCGAACGCGGTGCCTCCAACTCCCAAATCTGTGCGGGCTGCGTCGGGGTTAATCGCTCTCGCGCTTTGATTATTGTTAACCGCTTCGTGATTGCCGCCAATGCGGACGGAATTCGCAAAGCTGGGTGTGAAGATGTGAGTTTCCTCGAGCGCAACAAATTGCCTGGCCGTGAGCGTTTGGAACTCAACGTTATTCAGTCCGTCAGGAGACGAGTAGGGGGTCTTATCGTACATGTACGTGCCGAACAGGCTGTCTTTGTCGGAGAAATTATGGTCGACGCGAGCCGTAAGGAAGGTCTCGTTCACAATCTGCTGGCCAGCAAAAGTGTATGTCCCCAAATCGCCAACCACCGTCGTTGGGTCCGGCAACGGGTAAAAAGTGAAATACTGCGCCGCCGATGGGTCGACTGGTACCGTACCGGAAGATAGCACTCCAGTCCGGGCTAGCGCCGAGGGAACGGTCGCAACCGTCGTGACTCCCAAAGACTGGCGGATGCCTTCGTAATCCACAAAGAAAAATGTTCCGTCCTTCTGAATCGGGCCACCGAGCGTGCCGCCGAACTGGTTCCTCTTAAAGGGCGGAATCTTGCCCACATCGAAATAGTTCTTAGCATCCAGTGCGCTATTGCGAATGAATTCGTACGCGCTCCCGTGAAGCTGGTTCGTTCCCGACCTAGTGATCGCGTTGACCACGCCTCCGGAAGTCTTGCCATACTCCGCCGAATAGTTACTGGTGATGACCGAAAATTCCTCGATCGCGTCGACACCCAGACTTCCGCCCAAAACACTGCCGGGGGCGCCGTTGGCATAGTCATTGAGACTGACGCCATCCAAGCGATAGTTATTCTGCTGCGGCCGCGCACCCGAAATTGTCAATTGCTGTCCGAATCCACGATTGCCGCGATCCGTGCCCGCCGAAAAATCAGGTTGAGTGTGAATCGCACTGACTCCGGGCTGGAGTTGTGCCAGGTCGGTCCAGCTGCGGCCGTTGAGAGGAAGTTCTCGGACTGTGGTCGCGTTCACGACGGCGCTGATGTCCGAGGTGGAGATCTGCACGGCCGGCACATCGCTCTGCACTACAACCGTCTCGTGCAGTGCGCCTACTGACAAGGTCACATCCAGGACGAGCGCCGCCCCGACCGTCAACTGGATCCCGCTCCGCGTCTCGCCCTTGAACCCTTGAGCGGAAACCTTTACCTGGTACGTCCCAGGCTGAAGATTCGGCGCGGAGTAGACACCTTCGCCGTTAGTTGTGACCTCACGAGAGACGCCCGTCGCAACGTTGGTAATGTTGATCTGAACGTTGCTCACGACTCGCGAACTGCTGTCTATAACGGTTCCCGAGATGCTTCCGCCCGCGACTTGCGCGTGCACATTTGCAACTGCGCCGCATACTAATACCCAAACCAACAGACCTACACAGAGCATTTTCCAATTCGAAGTCCACATCATGGGGGCTCCCTTCTGTGCGCAGAGAGCTTAACCCAAGGGAAAGAACTCAAAACACATTAATTTCCATTCATCTCCGGCGCGGAGAGTAATCGCGAGTCGGTCGCCGGCTCATGCGGGAACTAATGGAACTCGCGGTAAGCACCAAATCGGGCGAGGCGATCTTTCTCCAAGGGCCTGAGGAATCGGATCGCAAGGCTCCGCTGCCAGCCTACGGGAAACAGCGACGAGAGTACTCTCCAGTTTTCTTGCATACCCACCTCCAACGGTCCAGAGCAAACTCCCTAATCTTGAGTTCTTGCGGTTTCTTGTGCATGCTTGGCGCATGGATACTGCAAGAGACAATTCGAAGGCGTGCAGAGCTGTGCAAACTATTGTCGTTTCATCCTGAGACGATACACGAGAAACAACGGAACAGCGACGCTGGCAAAGAGTGCGGCCCATGCGAAGAGGTGGTAGAGAGAAAGTAGTTCAGGGCGGTAACGAATCAGCGCAACCCAGGTCAGGTAACCCAGCGCACCGAAGGTAAGCCCAGATCGCCGCGCCTCGTCACCGAAGCACACTGCCCACGGGATCAGTGCAAAACAAAAGCCCGCACCCAGATCCACTAAGTAGTGTTCACCGTATGCCAACGTCGCCAAGCTGGTCAAGGCGACAAACGGAATCCCTGCCCAATTTCCGATCTGTCCTCTCCGGTGTACCCACCAGATCAGCAATGCCCAGGCGAGATGGAGGGATGGCAGGCCGTCGCGCGGCCATGCCAGATCGATGTCGATCATGCTGGGGGACGACGGCGTAACACTCGTGGGCGAGCAAACGATTCCCGAGTAGAAGCAGCGGTCTCCAAACGGCAAATAGGCGGGACCGCAGATTGGAAGCAAACGGTAGCAAAGCACGCCAATCACCGCGGTGAAAGACATCGCCGCAAAAACTCGCACCGCGCGCTCGCGGTTGTTCAGACAGGCTGCATATGCGATGCCCATGGCTAACGGCAATCCTTCGTAAACCACCTGCAGTACAGCCATCAGCGCGGCTGAGCGTGCAACCAGATTGTGTACCCAGATGCTCGGTTGAGTGCCAAAGGCCGCGTCGACATACAACGCATAGAGATCAAAGGTAGGCGCGCCTCCAGATACACCGGGAGATGGAGCGAGGAAAATCGCGCGATAGCTGTAGAAGAAAACAAGGATGGCCACGGATACCTGCGCACCTGAGACGGTCCCTTACGTCCTGTCGGTCCGCCCACGCCGGTACCGCAACTCCACCACTGCCGGCGACCCACCGCAAAGAGAAATCTCGACAATGAACGAAATTCGACCGCTGCCAGCCTCTATCTATAGAAGACTTCGCTCCGGACAACCTGAGATCGGGCTTCCGCCGGCGAGCCGAAATGAGGACATCCTATGAATCACGACGAAAAACACACTCGAACGAATGGCAGCGCACCGTTCGGCGAAGAAGAACAGCCAGCGAGCACACCCGCACCCGCCGTGCGCAAACCGATTTCGCCGGCGAAACTGGCTGCGAATCGCCGAAACGGACAAAAGTCGAAAGGACCGAAAACGGAGGAAGGGAAATCCTGCAGCCGTTGGAACGCCGTCAAGCATGGAGTGCTGTCACAGCGCTTGGTTGTATTGAACGATAACGATGGGCAGACCTATATGCTATTGCTCGAGAATTTACAGCGCGACCTGAATCCGGGGAACGCACTGGAAGAGATTCTCGTAGAAAAGATTGCGATGGCGTACTGGCGCCTGCACATTGCCTATGGCTACGAGGCGGAATTCGCGCGCTCGCGCCATGAATTCATTATCGTCGCCGATCGCATGGGACGATACGCGAACACAATTCACCGTCAATTACTGCAAGCCATGAATGAACTCGAACGCTTACAGCGTCGCCGCAACGGGGAAGCCGTTCCAGCGCCGATCAATGTCGATGTCAACGTCAACGCTTTGGAGAACGGATGGACGGACGGACGAGAGGGACCGTGGGACTTGTCGCACCGTGTCGGCAGCGGTTCCACCCTGGCGCCCGGGCGCCCCATCGGAACCCGCGACCTTGCAATGCAAGCGACAGCCAGCCTGCTTCATTCTCGAGCGACGCGGCGGTTCAGTTTTGCGAAACGAACCCACCGCTGGATCAGACCAGCACTGGTGACCGGTCCGGACAACGTGATTAGAGCTCGTCGCAATGGAGAGCAGCGGAGAGGCCATGGACGAGCGGACGTCTTTATTTCGCCGGTGCGTAACCGAAGACCGCTTTCAGTTCGAGGAATTCTTCGAGCCCAGCCTCCCCCCATTCTCTGCCGTTGCCCGACTGTTTGAAGCCTCCAAAACAGCCTCCGAAGTCGACCCGCGCGCCATTAATATGAACGTTGCCGGAGCGAATGCGCCTGGCGGCCCGGCCTGCCCGCTCCAGATTTCCAGAGGTCACAAACCCGGACAATCCATAGGGAGTATCGTTCGCAATTCGGACAGCGTCGTCTTCATCTTCATACGGGATGATGCATAGAACGGGTCCGAAAATCTCCTCGCGCGCGATGGTCATGTCATTCCGGACATCCGCGAACACAGTGGGCTTGACGAAGTAGCCTTTTGTGAAGCCATCCGGTCGTCCGGGCCCGCCAGCAACCAACGTTGCGCCTTCCTCGATACCAACCTTAATCAAGCGCTGTACCTTCTCGAATTGGGGCTTGTTTGCCAGCGGTCCGATGCTGATTCCATCTGTGAACGGATCGCCGACTTTGGTGGCCTCGGCCGACAGCCTGGCCGCTGCTACGACCTCAACCATCTTGGATCGTGGAACCAGCATGCGGGTCGGCGCGTTGCAGGACTGGCCGGCGTTGCGGAAGCACTCCTGCACGCCCTGTGGGACTGCTTTCTCGAAGTCGGCATCATCCAGAAGAATGTTGGCCGATTTTCCGCCCAGTTCCTGCGTCACCCGCTTCACAGTTGGGGCCGCAGCCATGGCAACCGCGACACCAGCCCGGGTGGATCCCGTGAACGAGACCATCGCCACATCAGGATGCGAAGCAATCGCAGCGCCAACCGTGGGCCCGTCGCCGTTCACCAGATTGAAAACACCGGGCGGGACGGCAGCTTCATGGAGAATTTGAGCGAATAAATAAGCGGAAAGCGGGGCCATTTCGCTGGGCTTGAGAACCATGGTGCAACCTGCAGCTAGTGCCGGCGCCACCTTGGTTACGATCTGGTTCATAGGCCAGTTCCAGGGTGTGATAAGGCAGCACACCCCAATGGGTTCCTTTCGCATGAGGGTCGAACCCTTGAGTTCTTCGAACTGGAAGTGCTCCAGCACCTTCACGATTTCGGCCAAGTGTCCGAGTCCGGCGGGGGCCTGAGCCTTTCGCGAAAGTGAGATGGGAGCGCCCATCTCTTGCGAAATGGTCTCGGCCATCTGGTCCATCTTGGATTGGTAAACGGCTAGAACCCGGCGCAGAAGCGCCAAGCGTTCATCGCGGCTTGTTTCCGAATAGGACTCGAAAGCGCGTTTGGCGGCGGCCACGGCGCGATCCACATCGGTGCTGCTGGCGAGCGAGATCGTCGCAATGGGTTCTTCATTGGCAGGGTTGATGACTGTGAAATCGTGTGCTTTGGCGGGATCGACCCACTGCCCATCAATGTAGAACTGGCGACAATCCTTCATCCGTCCAGTTTACCAACAGGCCGGAAGAGTCACACCTGCGATATGGAACTGTAATTCCCAATCTCATTCCAGCCGATCGTAAGCAAGACTACCTCTGCACAGTTTGAAGTGGATAACCTCCCACGGTTCGCGCGTGATGGGCGACCTGCAGGCTCTGGTCGTCCTGTAACTGCGTGCTAGAATCCAAAGTGTCCCTCACTGAGAGTTCTCATTCACAAAGCCATGACCGATCACTCTGCCGCAAATCGCACAGTCGATTCAACAATAAATAAAATCAAACAGCGCCAGGCGCGGATTGGAATTATTGGCCTGGGTTACGTGGGGCTGCCGCTGGCTCTGTTGTTCACGGAGCAAAAGTTCGTTGTGACCGGCTTCGACATCGACAAGCGCAAGGTCGATACTCTCGCGCAGGGAGGATCCTATATCTACCGCATCGGCGCGGACGAAATTAAGGCGGCCAACGCGCAGGGCTTTTCAGCCACAGGCGACTATGCCCGTATCGAGGATATGGACGCGATTATCATCTGCGTTCCCACGCCGCTGAACGAATACCACGAACCCGACCTCAGCTTCATCACCGATACCACACACGCTATCGCGCCCCACCTGCAGCCCGGGCAGCTGGTGGTTCTCGAGAGTACAACCTACCCGGGCACTACGGAAGAAGTGATGGTGCCGATCCTCGAAAAAGAGAACAAGCTGGGACTGAAGGCCGCTCGCGCTGCTTCCGACGCTCAGAAGGAATTCTTTGTGGCTTTTTCCCCAGAACGCGAGGATCCCGGCAACACTACTGTAGCGCGCCGTGACATCCCAAAAGTGGTGGGAGGAGTCAACGCTCAAGCCTCGGAGATTGCCGGAGCTCTTTACGGTTCGATCTTCCATCGCACTGTTCCCGTCTCCTCGCCCGCCGCCGCTGAAATGACCAAACTGCTGGAGAACATTTATCGCTGCGTCAACATCGCCCTGGTCAATGAACTCAAGCTGTTGTGCCTGCGCATGGACATCGACATCTGGGAGGTGATCTCGGCCGCTTCCACCAAGCCTTTCGGCTTTCATCCCTTTTATCCCGGTCCCGGCCTGGGCGGGCATTGCATTCCCATTGACCCCTTCTATCTCTCGTGGAAGGCCAAAGAGTTTGATTTCCGCACCCGCTTCATTGAGCTTGCCGGAGAGATCAACAACAACATGCCTTACCACGTTCTCTCCTCGGTGAGCCACGCTCTCAATCGCCACAAGAAGTCGGTGAATGGCGCCCGAGTTCTGATCCTGGGCGTAGCCTATAAGAAAGACATCGACGATCTGCGCGAGTCGCCTGCGCTCACCATCATCGAACTCCTGCAGAAAGACGGAGCCCAGGTCAGCTACCACGATCCTTACTTTCCCTTCATCGGCAAGGGGCGCAAATACGACCTACAGATGAAGCGAGCAGAATTGGAAAATCTGGGCCAATACGATTGCGTCGTCATCGTGACCGACCATTCTGACTACGACTATCGCCGCATCGTTAGCGAAGCCCAATTAGTAGTCGACACTCGGAATGCCACGAAAGGGATTGAGAGCCCCAAGGTTGTGCGCTGCTGATTAGAATGATCGAGTGGCTGGTTCCGTTCTGCTGCACCCTTTTGATGAGTCTTGCACGACCCAGACTGTGAACACCGCGAGAATTGAAATCCATTCGCTTGATACGCTGACCCTAACAGATAGGCAATTTCTGACCGGCACGAAGGAAGGCAAACCGGCGCGGATCGGAGGAGAACTGCGGCTACCTCCTGGATCAGGCCGATTTCCAGCGGTGGTGCTCGTCCATGGTTCGGCCGGCGCGGGAGCCGGAGAGGTCCAGTGGTCTCAAGAATTGAACCAGATCGGAGTGGCCACCTTCCTCATGGACTGCTTTACAGGTCGAGGCATTGTTCAGACAATCACGGATCAGTCACAGCTTGGACACCTGGCGATGATCGTGGACGCCTATCGGGCTCTGGAACTGCTGTCGAAGCACGCGCAAATCGCCGCCTCCGGGATTGCTGTGATGGGATTCTCAAAAGGAGGCTTTGTCGCCCTCTATTCAAGTATGAGGCGCTTCCAGCGCGTATACGGCCCGACGAGTGTCGAGTTCGCCGCCTACATCCCCTTTTATGCTCGGTGCGACACGCCGTATATCGATGATGAGCATGTCAGCAACAAACCCATTCGGCTCTTTCACGGCCTGAACGACGACTATGTGCCCATTGATGGATGTCGGCAGTATGTGGAACGATTGCGTCGTGCAGGAAAAGACGTGGTACTCAACGAGTACCCCGGAGCACGCCATGCTTTTGACAATCCTCTCTATCAGCCGGTACGGTTCATGCCCGATGCTGAACTCCCGAATCGTTGCCGTCGGGAAGAGCGGCCGGGAGGCGTCATCATCAATCTGGATACAGGTCAACCGTTCAGCTCGACGGATGCTTGTGTAACTCATGGAGCAACGTTAGGTTACGACCCGTACTCTCACGCGGAGTCGGTGAGGGCCGTGACCGGATTTCTTAAAGCGGCCCTGCCGCCATCAAATTGATTTGTTCTGAACCGGCCTCTTTCACAGAAGACCCGACGCTCTTCCAGCAGGTTGGGCTGTAGTCACTGGTGCGGCTTCGGGCTGGGGATCCGCGATCTCTAAGGAGCTAGGGCGAGACTGCAATCTTATGTTGATTGACTCGGACGCGTCCGGTCCGGCCAAGGCCCACCAGGACCTCGGAGGGGGCGACCACGGTATCTACGCGATCACGGGCGATGTCAGCGATGCCGGAACTTGGGCTCAGGCGCGAGCGGGTCTCGACGGCGTAGTTCCTCAGCGGCTAGTGCAATGTGCGGGCATCGCGGTATCGGGAATCCTTAGGGCGGCCCGACGGGGTGATCTCTACTTCTTTCTACCCGGAGAAGATCGACGCCTGTGGCGACTTAAGCGGCTCATGCCACAAAGAACTCTGCGGTTTCTGCGCGCCAAGTTCCGCATGATGTTTCGTCAGTTGGATGAGTAAATCGGTGCCCTACGTGGCAGCTGGGAAATGAGCTTGGAACAACATCGAGTGATTGGGTTTTCGCAGTGCTGTTCAGGGGCAAATAACTTCCTGTTTGTCGACAAACCGCTCGGAACCGCGGTCGCTGACTTCCCCGAAGTCCGTTTCTGGATAGTGTCCGGTTAGCCGACAAACCAGCGACAATCGTTGCATCCCTCTGCTGCCCTGCTCTACAGGCTATAATTACGCGCACGCATGTCCCTTACCTCTGGCAAAAGACTTGGCCCTTATGAGATCCAGTCCGCTCTCGGTGCGGGTGGCATGGGGGAGGTGTATCGGGCCCGCGATACACGGCTCGACCGGACCGTGGCGATCAAGGTCCTGCCCCACCATCTTTCTTCCAATCCGGATCTGAAGCAGCGGTTTGAGCGGGAAGCTCGGGCCATTTCTTGCTTGAATCATCCGCGGATTTGCACGCTGCATGATATTGGCCATCAGGACGGTATTGACTTTCTCGTAATGGAGTGTCTCGAAGGTGAGTCGCTGGCCGAGCGGCTGCGGAGGGGGCCGCTGTCGCTGAAGGAAACGCTGAAGATTGGGGTTGAAGTTTGCGAGGCGCTCGAAGCCGCGCAAAAAGCAGGGATCGTTCATCGGGATTTGAAGCCGGCGAATATCATGCTGACCAAGAACGGTGCGAAGCTGATGGACTTCGGGCTGGCAAAGCCCGCGGCTGCGGGGCTTGGTTCGTCGGCAAGCGCGCCATTATTGTCTGCGGCGAAGACGATGAGCGAGGCCACGCCATTGTCGCCGCTGACCAGTGCCGGAATGGTGATTGGCACGATCCAGTACATGGCGCCGGAGCAGATCGAGGGCAAGGAAGCAGATGCGCGGTCGGATTTATTTGCGCTGGGCTCAGTGCTTTATGAAATGGCCACCAGCAAGCGGCCCTTCGAGGGCAAGAGCCAGATCAGCGTGGCGAGCGCGATTCTGGAAAAGGATCCGGAGCCGATGAGAACGCTCAAGCCGCTGACGCCGGCGGCGTTTGAGCGCGTGGTGATTTCGTGCCTGGCCAAGAATCCCGAAGATCGTTTTCAGAATGCTCACGATGTTAGGCTCGACCTGGAATGGATTGCCGAAGATCTTCCCCAACTGACAGCGCAGTATTCCGCGCAGATTGACAAATCGCGCTTCAAAATTCTGCCTTGGGCCATTACCGTGGCGGTGGTGCTCCTGGCTGTGGGAGCGATATTGGTGGCGCAGCGCGAGAAACCTGCTCCGCAATATACAAGTGTGACCTTCCGCGAGGGAACGCTTTCAGGAGCGCGCTTCTCTCACGATGGTCAGACTATCGTTTTCAGCGGGCGCTGGGAAGGCGAGCCTGCGCAGATGTCGGTGGCGCGGGTGGGTAGTCCGGAGTCACGGTCGATGGGCATTCCTGCGGCGGAGGTCGCGGCGATCTCTTCTTCTGACGAGTTGGCGATTTTTCTCGGTTGCGAAGAAAATTTCTTTCTCAATTGTGGCGGCACACTGGCGACCGTAAGTCTGGCCGGAGGATCTCCGCGCACGCTGGCCGAGCACGTGGCGCAAGCCGATTGGCATCCCGATGGCAAACGCATGGTCATCTCGGTCAGCTCGCCCGACGGCCCTCGGCTGGAGTTTCCTCCCGGCCATGTGATCTACCAGCAAAGGGCAGGATGGTTCGGGCATCCCCGGTTTTCTCCGGACGGCAGCATGATCGCTTTCGAAAACCACCCCATTGCCGGAAACGACGACGGCAAGGTTGAGCTGCTGGATATGAATGGGAAGCACTCGGTATTTTTTAACAGCTCCAGCGTGGAGGGCTTAGCGTGGAGTCCGGATGGAAAAGAGTTGTGGTTTGCCGCGACCGAGACTGGCGGGTGGGCCGATACAATCTTTGCGGTTCGGCCTGGCGGCAAGCCGAGAGTTGTCCTGACGTCGCCGTCGATCCGCCTGTACGACATTTCGAAAGATGGCCTCGTGCTTCTGTCTCATGAAACCTGGCGGCGGCAACTTATAGGTCTGTTCCCGGGAGACAAGTCTGATCGTCCGTACTCGTGGAACGACGACACCCAACCGACTGCGATCACCACAGATGGCCGGTTGATCTCGTTCTATGAGTCTGGAGAGCTTTATGCAATCGCGCGTGACTACCAGTCTTACTACCGTCCCACCGATGGTTCGCCTGCCGTTCGATTAGGGGTCGGAGCACCGGCAATTTCGCCGGACGGCAAGTGGGTAGTTCTGGGTTCGAATCAAAGCGGTTCGAAGCGGCCGCTCCAGCTTCAGCCGCTCGGCCCGGGTGAGCCCAGGGATCTTGCGACGCCCGGACTCATCGCCTTCAACAGGGTTCGCTGGTCTGATGATAACCGGCAAATCGTTTATGAAGCCCAGACCGAACAGGGCGGCTGGAACACTTACCGGCAGCTGATCGCGAGTGGACCGCCCATCCTGCTAATTGCGAATATTCGGGATTCTTATCCCGCCCTCTCACCCGATGGAAAGATGGCTGCGTTGCGCAAGGAGCGAGCCGGAGTCTACCTTTGCTCGGCGGGGGGAGGCCAACCGGTGAAGCTGAAAGCAGCGTCTGACGAGGAGTTTCCTATTCGTTTCACTGAGGGCGGAAAGTCCTTGCTTGTTGCGGATACAACCGGCCGCGAACTCGTGCTCACTCTTATTGACTTGGCCAGCGGCCGCCGGCAATTGTGGAAACGCCTCGACACCGAATCCCGCGCCGATCAGCTTTTTGTGGCAACCCCTGATCTGAAATATTATGCGTATCCGTTTCCGAGGTACTCATCGGTTCTTTACACCGTGGAGAACCTGCGCTGAAAGATTGGCTTCGGCGTTCCCAAGCCGAAGGGTCCTTGTTGCTGCATTCCTTCCGGCTGACGGCCGACCGGAAGGTACGTCTTAATGCGGACTCCGACGACGTTGTCCCGAAGTCGGCTTGTAGGAAGTTTCACCGGAACGCCCATGGAGCCATGCATTTCCCCGTCCATCTGATCCTGGAATTGTGGCGCTATGCCGACTTTCGGGTAGTAATCCGGCGCCTATAACGGCGGTTCATCCACGATTTTTGGCGCAATTGGGCCCCCTGCCAAGACTCGGTTTCATAACCTTCGGTCAACGGCCCTTCAACTTCAGTTATTTTGAAGCTGCTTCGAAACGCGTATACTCAGCAATCTACGAGGATCAATGCGCGTTCAATTCATGGCGGCAGTCATTCTTGGACTCACCTTAAGCCCTGCGCCTGTTTTTGGTTGTACGTGCGCTGTACCACCAAAGGAGGTCAAGACTGAGTCAGAATTGGCGGCTTGGCCCAGAGCTGACGCAATATTCGAAGGTAAAGTCGAGAGTGTTGAGTTGAGATGGAAATTGAAGGAGGCGCAAATTGGAGATGTCATACCTACTGTAGCTACCGACCTCGACCAAAATGGTCCCGTAGTCCTGGTCTCGTTGGAGATATTGCACTCCTATCGCGGTGATCAGCGGAAGCCCATGCGGCTCAGTACGGGCCTCGGTGGTGGTGACTGCGGATTCGATTTTGAAGTTGGGAAGCAGTACCTCGTCTATGCCTTCAAAGACGAGGCCGGCGAACTGTATACAAACATCTGCACTAGAACAACACGGTCGGAAAAGAACCGCGGGAGTTTAGCTTATCTTCGCGGGAAGCGTGAGGCACCAGCAGCGAACAAAGAAGCATCGACTACGACAAGCAAGCTATGTGGCCGAGTCATTCCGACGGACGCAACTGGTTCTATTGATAGTCAGGTCCTGCTTGTCCGTGTAGGCAGTAAATCCCCGGTTCCAGATAGCGAAGCTGGACCTGATAGTGACGGCTCCTTTTGCGTGACAGACATCAATCCGGGCAAGTATCATCTACTTTTCGTGAATAGGATCGAGGAAGCCCTGACCTCATTTGTCTACTTCCCCGGAGTCTCCGATCTGTCTGAGGCATCCGCGATAGTCATCCCAGGTCACACCCCGTCCGATCTCGTATTCAACATTCCGGCTCAAGCGACATTTTCAGTCAGCGGAACGGTATCCAACTCCGACAACCCCCAGCTACCAGCCAAGGTCAAGGTAATGTTGATGAGCGCGAGCCAACCCTTGCTTGCGTACACGGCCAATGTAGCGGCAAGTGGCTCTTTTGTGTTTAATCAGGTCCTGCCTGGGGAGTACTGGGCCATTGTGACTGTCGATGCCAGCGTCGAATCGAAATGGTCGACGAGAAAGGCAGGAGTAGAGGTCGTCGGGGACATCACTCACCTATCTTTGGAGCTAATTGCGAATTAGCTGCTTGGCGCTAGCGCGATCTCGAGCGCCAATCACTCCCTGTCGTCCTGGATGGGCGCTATACAGAATTTGGCCGTATAAATAGCTATGACCTTCCTGCACCGTGTCGCAATACTCTCTCGCAGCCGCAAGTTTGGCCGGTATCCGGACGCCAGATGGACGAATTGCACCTTTGGAACGATTCAAGCGTCCATCGCATTGCTAGTGCTGTTGTCGGTGGTGCATCCGGCCTTCGCGGCGAATCCTGACCTGGAGACTGTGCTGACTGGCTCGCGCCAGCGTATTGAGAAATTGGACTACCGCGCGACCGGGAGACTCACACGCGTGGAAGGCAATGGCAAGCGCACGAGCTACAAGTTTGTCGGCAAGGCTCACTGGTTTCCCGATGGTCTGCGTCTGCTATGCGAGATCTCGGGGCCTGGCTCAGAGAAGACGAGCCTTCTTCTGTATATGAGCGTGAGTGGGCACGTGACCATTGAGGCGGTGCTTCCTGGCGAGAAGGCCGCCAGCGTGTTGCCATTCGAACGTTGGAACGACCCACTCGTGGGAACAGACTTCTCCTATGAAGACATGGTCGAGAGCCAGTTCTTCTGGAAGAAACAGGAACTCCTGGCACCGGAGAAATACGGCGCACGGGATTGCTTTGTCCTGAAGAGCATGTCCAGCTCGCAGGACCGGACTTACTATGATTCGGTAACATCATGGATTGACCGCGGCATTTTGTACCCTGTGCATGTGGTGAAGACGCTTCGTGGGACGGGACAGCAGAAGGAATTTGTTTACTATGGGCTACGGCAGATCGGCGGCGCTTGGTCTGCGAGCCAAGTGGAGGCAAAGGTGCAAGGCAAGCCCGGCTCCTCGATGCTTCTAATCGAAGGGGGCTCGGGAAAGGCAAATCTTGGACGCAAGGACTTTGATATCAGCCAGTCCAACGCTCAAGGGAGAAGGTGAAATAAATCGAATCCCTTAATTAGGCTGATGCGAGGCCCAGTGCTGTCGCCGGAGCATCCACGGCGTTCGGCGTCATGGGACAAGATCCTTTTCAGACGTTGCCGGGGCCCCATATAAACCAAAGGGCCACCAATTCCAGTCGCCGGCAAGTTGCAATAGTGCCGGCCCGACGACGATCCGCACTACTGTAGCGTCAATGAACACTGCCACGGCGAGCGTAAAGCCCAGCATTTGGACGACCAGAAAGCTTCCCACGGTGAATGCGGTGAAGACGGCAATCATAATTGCCGCGGCACTCGTGATGAGCCCGGCCGTCCGCGCCAGGCCCTCGATCACCGCTGATCTCTCGGATAGACCGCGGCGCCGTTCTTCGAGGACTCGGGCGACCAGGAAGACCTCATAGTCCATGCTCAATCCGAAGACGATGGCAAACGAGAGAATCGGCACGATCGGGTATACGCTGCCGGTCGGTCCTTCGAGCCCAAAAAGTTTGCTACCGTGGCCATCCTGAAAGACGACAACTAGCGCACCGAATGAAGCGCCAACGGAGAGCAGATTGAGCAGAATTGCTTTGACAGCCGCAAATAAAGAACGTAACCCGACCATGAGCGCCAGCAAGCTTCCCAATATGACGCCAAGGACCACCCTCGGCAACCGCTCTCTTACTACCGAGTCATAATCTGCTTCGAGTGCGGGAACGCCACCGACGCGCAGCACAGCGCCGGGAACGCCGGTGATCGCCGCAACATCGGAGGAACGCACGTCTCGTACCCATTGCACCTGCGCGTTGGGCGAGAGAGTGGCGGTGGGCAGCAACTCAATCAAAGTAGCTTGGCCATCGCTGCGAAGAAGACTCTTGCGGATTGACTCGGGCACATCGTGGACGGCTTCTGCAGTGTCAGACATTCCCGTGAGGGTCGGAAGAGATAAGACCTCTTCCGCTCTAGGATCACTCTGGAAGCTCTTCGTCAAGCGACTGACGGCAAGCCAGCCAGTTGGCGAGAGCGGCGGACACTGCGGCGGCAACTCGAGGATCACTCGGAGACCCTGCACAATGCCCGACCGCCCCATGCCCTGAAGCGTGTGCAGTGCTCGCACCGACTCGGCTGCGGCCGGGAGCGAGTCATGATCAGGAATTCCAGGAGAGATTCTCCGTGCCTGGAATGCAAGGATCAGTAGCGGAAACCCAGCGACAAGCAGAGCTGCCCAGGGCCGGCGGGTTATGATGCTGCCCCACCGTACCCACCGCTCGCTCGCCGCGCATAGGCTCTCCCGCGTTTTGAGTCGTTTGTCTGGAAGACGCACTCTGGCGGCATTGATGCGATGCCCTAGCAGACCAAGCACCCAGGGCAGAATGAATGTACACAGCATGACGCTTAAAACGGTTACCAGCAGGCCAGCTATGCCGATGGACCGCAGTTCGCTGATGGGCACCGTCAGCAGCGCTGAAAATCCGATTGCAACGGTCGTGGCAGAGATTATCAGCGTACGCCCTGCTTGCCCGGCAGCAATATCGGCAGCATGGCCGGGATCGTACCCCTCAGCCAATGCTTCGCGAAACCGGCTCACCATCAGCAATGCATAGTCGATGCCCAAGCCAAGGCCGAGCATCGTCGCCAGATTCTGCACCAGAATCGATAGCTGCAGATAATGCGCGAGGAGCGCCGCCGCACCCAACGTCATGGAGATGGAGAGCAGTCCAACTCCCAGCGGCAATAGCGCGGCTACAAGACTGCCGAAAGCCAGCACCAGCAGCACGAGAGTGACCGGCATCGCTCGTTCCTCGGCATGGCTGACGTCATCTGCACTGACCTTGCGAAGATCGAAGTTCAGTGGCGCCTCACCCGTAATCTCCAGTTTGATATTGGGGTATTGCGACCTGAGCTGACCTTCCATCCAGTCTGCTCCTGCCCTCAGTTTCGGGACCAACGCCTCGACACTTTCATCGTGCGGGTCCAACCCGACGATGATCAAGGCCCCGCCATTGTTCCCGGTGAACAGAGGATCTGGCCAATCCAGACTCGATACGGCACCGGACACTCCAGGCACATTACGCAATGAACTGGTCAAGAAGCCCAATGCATCTGCGCCTTTGGCTGAATCCGGATCGGGAATACCGCTGATCACCAGAACCAGGCGGTGGGCGTACGGAGACTGGAAACGCTGCGCCAGTTCCAGGTCAACTTTTTCGGATTCTCCGCCCTTGATGTGAACGGCTGTCTCCAGGCGACGTTCGACTTTGTAGGAAAAGGGCAGCAGCGCAAGCGCCATGACAAACCCCGACATCGCCAACCAGAATCGGCGGCGAGCGGCATCATGGCCAGTCTTCAAGCTTGGCACTACCATCAAGATCCATGTCCTTTCCTGGTTCGCCTGAGCGCAATGAAACGACTTCGGTGATCGGGTACATCCATGATATAGGGTCAAAGTGGATATTCATTGGGGTTCGGCCTTGAACTAGTTAACGGATAAAGGTGGGGAACTGCCCGTTAAGCCCTTGTCGATCGAGGGATGCTGACGAAGACTTCACTGTGCGATTACACGCGAATCACTCATCAAGGAACCAACCAGGAAGCACAAAGAAGATTAGTAATGACAAACGCGCTTTTCGGATGTTGGCGCGCCATTTTGAAACTGCTTAAGGATTGTGGGAGGTGCCCGGAGCGGCTTTGGTCAGAATCGCTGGCCTTTTTCTGACGTAAAGAAACATCGCGATGAGCATACCAACGGCAATGGCTATCGGTAGGTCGACGACGATCGTCAAAACGGACGTTGCGACCCACGCGGCTGCCTCAATGCTTGGGACCTTCATCCATCGAAGTATTTCCCGCCAATTTGTCATGCTGAGGACGCTTGACAGAATCAGCGCCGATATCACCGGCATCGGAATGAACCGAAAGAGAGGGGCCATAAGAAGCAGAGTCCCAACGAGGAAAACTACTTGCAGGATGCCTGCGATGGGAGTTTGCGCTCCGAGGCGCGCGTTGTCGAACGTGTGGGAGGAGACTCCGGAAGTAGGTAGGCCCCCCGCGAAAGCACAAGCTACATTTACGCCCCCTTGCACAAAGAGTTCTCCATTTAAATCAAGACGTTCGCCAGTGAGTTTGGCTGCGGGTCCCATAGCCTGGTATGACTCAGTGGCGACCAGAACTGCTATCGCAAATCCCTGCCCAAGAATGCTGCCGAGCAGATCGAGCCTGAAGGCTTCAGCCAGATGCATGCGGAATGACATTGAGTCTGATCCAAAGAGCGATCCAATAGCATGCACGGGGAAATGTCCGAACTTCACCAACAAAGCACCAGCGGTAATCGCGACAAGGCTGGCTGGAATGTATGCGGCCCTTCGGTGGGCCGTTATCAAGATCAGGGTGAAAAGAACCAAGATGATTGCGTGCGGCTCGATGTGCTCCGGATATCGGATAAGTGTTAACGCTGCCCGGTGGACTGGATCGGCGACGAGTTGCGAACCGATGCCAAGAAGCGAGGGGATTTGCTGGCTAACGACAAGGACTGCGATGCCCGTCGAGAAACCGACGACGACAGGACGTGGAAGCATTTGGATGCCTGCTCCGAGGCCGATTGCCCCCCAAAAAACCAAGACTACGCCCGCTGACAATGTGGACAGAGACAGAGCGAGGATTCCTTCCCGGGCAACGATGCTCGAAGCCACAGCCACGAAGATAACGTTCGGCGCGGTGACGCGAATCTTGGAATCACCAAACACGGAGGCTAGAAGCCCAGCGATAGCCGCGCACAAAACTCCGTAAATCGGAGGTACTCCGCTAGCAACTGCGATGGCTATGGCGAGAGGAAAGATCTGCAAAGCGAGAAACAGAGCTGCGAACGCGTCTGAGCGTAAGCGGAAACAGTCATAGTAGCTAAGACAGACTGCGAACTTGGGCAGCCAAGTCATATATCGAACCGCTCAGTTTGCGGTGTCCTGACCACCGCAGATTCCCCGCCTCGCTCGGCTGGCGAGTCCGTGAATACCTCACCACGCCAAAGATCCGAATTGCCTTTCAACCCGCGCGGTTGTTGTGCAGTCGTTCAGCCAAACGTCCGACGGCAAGAAGGATCCCATGCAGAAGGGCTTGGGGCCGGGGTGGACAGCCCGGAATATAAACATCTACCGGAAGTACCTTGTCGACTCTGCCCAAAGACGCGTAGTTCTCGCCGAAGATGCCGCCACTGATGCCGCAAGCTCCTACCGCGACGACTACCTTAGGTTCCGCCATCGCCCGATGCGTCTTCAATAGCGCAAGTTCCATGTTCCGCGTGACGGGACCGGTGACCAGAAGCATGTCGGCGTGACGAGGAGAGGCAACGAATTGGATTCCGAAGCGTTCGATGTCATGAACCGGATTGTTCAGAGCGAGAATCTCCAGTTCGCATCCGTTGCATGACCCCGCATCCACTTCGCGGATGGCGAGAGACCGTCCCAGAATTTTCTGAATTGTTTCGCGCGCCTTCTTCCCAAGGCTCTCGACGTCCGTTTCGGGACTCACCAACCGGCGATCAACTTTGTGCAACCCGCGTTGCGTGCCGTCAGCATTCAGTGTGTATTCCGCGGTAAGGATCAGGTTTCGGCGGTTCGATGTCGCCAGCTCAAATTCCTGGGTGATGCGCACCGCCTGCTCGAACGATGCTTCGGCGCACAAGCCGCAGAAGACACAGAGACCATAATCGACGGTGACTTTCCGGGA
>PLBY01000106.1 GCA_003134655.1 Acidobacteriaceae bacterium | reverse complement strand
CCATGCCCAACCCCCTGAGGGGTGTCTGTTGATCCCTCGCCCACTAGATGCCCAGTTCGTCGAGCGTCTTCTCATCGTCAGGCGTGAACTTTTCTTCTTCGATCTCTTTCTTGAACAGCTCCAGGTTCCTGACCGTGAGAAACGTCAAATTCCCCAGAACCGCTACCTCGCCCTTGATCTGCCCCGTTTCGCGCAGCAACTGCGGCAGCAACAACCGTCCCTGCCCGTCCATCTCGACTTGCTGCCCGTAATAGTTCGTCCGGTCGAGAAACTTTTTCTTCGTCGGATTGAAATTGGAGAGCCCTGCCAGCTTCTGCTCGATCCGCTCCCATTCCTCGAAGGGATACACTTGAGCAACCTTCCCATCTAGACTTGTGATGTAGAATTGCTGCCCGTACTTCTCGTCGATCACCCGCTTGAACTCGGCCGGGACCTTTAAACGGCCCTTTTCGTCGACCCGGGTTGGATGATTGCCGCGAAACATGTCTAGTAGCCGCCAAAACCGCAACGAGGGAGGTCAAAAGGGTGCGAAGTTCAGTCAAAGTCGGGCGATTCGGGCTGTTTGTCGTGCTTTTGGGTCGGATTTCCACCGGCTCCTCGTTTTCAGCTCTCGCGTCCCACTGCCCCAACTGTGCTTACCACTTCGTACCACTTTGTACCACATCTTAGCGCTAAGTCGTTTATTGTCAAGCAGAAACTTGATGGTGGCATTCCCACTCCGGCACCGATTCAAGAAAATACGCTGGCTTGTGGTTAACTAGTCGAGTGACCACAAGGGCTTGGGTTTACGGCCTTGGTTCTTTCGCTATTCTTTCGCTTAGATTTTCCTTGCTCTCCGCGACTGGCGCGGATTTTCCTGTGGAAAAGCGGGGATGGCGCGGCTGGAGCCATACGTTTTCTCGAAGAAGTCACCAAAGTGGGGGCACAGCCGGGTCGTCGCGGGAGAAACTTGGTTTCCTCCCGCATCCTGCTCTAAGATGCAGCGATGGGTCGATACCTGTCTCCGCTACTGCTGTGGGCGCTGTCGTCGCAGCTGCTGCTTGCCTCGAACAAACCCGACCAACAGGAAGCCATCCGCCGAATACAGCAGGCAGTGGCCAAGACCAACATCTTCGAACTGCCCTCATTTGCCATGAAGGCCGCGGTGGAGGTTGAAATCCAAGGCAAGCCGGTCGAGGGAACGTATCAGTTGCTGTGGAACGGCCCCGACCAATGGCGAGAGGAGGTATCCTTCCCCGGTTACAGCGAAGTTCAAGTGGGGGGGAAAACAACCGTGTGGGTCCAGCGCAGCACGGACTTCATTCCGATTCCCGTCTACCACTTGCGCCAGGCGCTTGGTTTCGGCTCCAACGTCGGCGGCGGGGGCGGCAGCTCCCTCGTACAACTCGACTTCTCTCACAAAGTGATCAAGAAACAGCGCGGACGAAACGAGCATGGCAGCAAGCTCACGTGCTTCGAGATGGAAGACGAAGAGCAGCACACGTCGGAGACATGTCTGAACGAAACCACCGGCCTGCTGGCGCGCAACTCTCCCTACCACACCGAAGAGGATATCCAACCGATCGGCGGGAAAGTATTTCCGCGCGTTTTCACGGCGCGGGAAGCCGGCAAGCTGACGGCCAAAGTTAGCATCAGCGAGTTGACGACTCCGGGCCAGTTCCCTCTGAGCACCTTCATTCCGCCAACCGGAGTCGCTCCGCAGCAGGGCTGCATGAACCCTACGTCCCCACACCTTGCTCAACGTGTCAATCCTGAGTATCCGGTGAGCGCTCGCGCTCAGCACGTAGAGGGGTCAGTCAAGATGGATGTGTTCATCGGCACGGATGGGATTGTGAAAATCCGAAAACTTTTGGAGGCCCCGAGTTCAGACCTCGAAGCATCGGCTCAGCGTGCCATTGAAGCGTGGCATTACGATCCAGCAGCATGTAACGGCCGGCCAGTTCAGGACTCGACCATTCTGCAGGTTAACTATGCGCTCTCGCACTAGGGTGCGTCCCATCATGTCGACGTAATATTGCGTCGAGCATTGCCAATCGTCTCGCATTCGAGCAGTGGGTTCCGTTCCCTCTTGAGCGCGTTTTCGCGTTCTTTTCCAACCCGGAGAACCTGCCACGGATCATGCCCGCCTCCAGCGGCACCAAGCTGATCGCGCTCAACTGGATGCCCGCGCCGGCACCTCCGCCGGGGAGTGCGGGGGACAAGGCAGCGGGCGTGGGTTCCACCATCGCTACCTCTTTCCGCGTCTTCCCTTTCCTGCCTCTGCGCGCGCAGTGGATCGCACGCATCACCGAATTTGAATGGAATCATTATTTCGCCGACGTGCAGGACAGAGGTCCGTTCCAGAGCTGGCATCATCGCCACGAATTTCGCGCGGAGGCCCGCGCAGGTGTTGCTGGAACTCTCGTCCGCGACGTGATTGACTATGAAGTCGGGTTTGGCTTTCTCGGAGCGATGGCGAACGCGCTCCTCGTGCGTCGCCAGATGCAAAGCACCTTCGCGCAACGCCAGCAAACGCTCCCCAAACTCCTCGCCTAGAAGAACCCCTGCTGGCGGACTGATTGGTGTACACTTCCGCGCATATCGTTCCGGGCTCTTTCTGAATCAGAAATTAAGAGGAGGCGGTGCATGGCACTCAACAGAGGCAGAATCTGGTTGGGCGGTTTAGCGGGAGGCGTGGTCTGGAACCTGTGGAGCTTTTTTATCTACCGTTACATCACCGGCCCGCGCTACGTCATCGCACAGAACGCGGGCTGGTTCCTGAAAACGCCACGCTATCCCTACTTCATCGCGCAGTGGACCGTTCTGGTGTTTATCCTGGCGATCGCGGTTGCGCATCTTTACGCCTGGGCTCGTCAGGGCCTTGGACCAGGTCCCGGCACGGCGCTCAGAGTTGGTTTTCTGGCGGGCTTCTTTGCGGGCTTCCCGGAAAACTTCGCACAGGCGACGTGGTCCCCTGTGGGCCGTGCCCTCCCTGCTGGCTGGATGATCGAGATGTGGCTGGGCGCCATCCTGGCCGCGCTCGTCGCGGGTTTCGTCTACAAAGAGTAGCCCTCTTGAATGAAAACCGCCGAGGACGCCAAGGGCGCTGAGAGTTAAATGCCAGCGACATTCTGAAGAAGTTCCCCTTGCTCCTCAGCGTCCTCTGTGGTTTTCATTTCTTTCACTTCGCCGGTTCCACGAACACCGCTGTGCCGTAGGCCAGCACTTCGGTGACGCCCTGCATAACCTCGGTCGCGTCGTAGCGAGCACCCACCACGGCGTTGGCGCCTAGCTCAGCGGCGTGCTGCAGCATCAGGTCGAAGGCTTCCTGCCGCGTCTTCTCGCACAAGTTGGTGAGCAGCGTGATGTTGCCGCCGACCAGCGTCTGCAGGCCGGCGCCGATGGTTCCGAAGATGGAGCGGGAGCGGACCACAATTCCGCGCACCACGCCGAGTGTGCGGGTCACGCGGAAGCCGTCAATTTCGAACTGGGTGGTCACCATGTTGTGCGCCACCATCCTGCCAGCGCTGTAGCCAGTTGCCATGCGGTCAGTCCTTTCTGTAATGCCGGAGAACTACTATAGCGCGACCAGTGAAAACCGTGAACCACCAAGGACACGAAGTATCACGAAGGCCTTAGTTCTATGTGTTTCCTTCGTGAACCTTCGTGTCCTTCGTGGTAATGGTTCACCCTCTCATTCCAGTTCGGCGGTGATGAAGAATTCCTGCGACGAATTGTCATACTCGACGCGTAGCACATTCGGCTTGCAGCACACCTGGCAGTCTTCCACGTAGCTCTGCCGGCGTCCGGCGGACTCGTCGACGCTCGTGGTGTTCCATTCTCCGCACGAGGCGCATTGGAAACCGGATTCCATGGGAGAAAGCATACCTCAGCTGGCTGAGGCCAGTTCAGAGGCATCGTCGAGAACTCAGCTGCATAATCCAAAGAACGGCGTTGAAAATCCAACGGCTGTCCTTTAGCTTTCTTCCATCGTGCGATTTCGCTGTTTGCGGCGCGCTGGCCCTTTCGTGTTGGTTATCCTGGCAGCATTTACTATTCTGCGGCCAACGATCGCGTCACCTCCTCGCGTGCATGCCCAAGACGTCTACCAAGCCCCCAGCACCAGGAAGATGGCGGCGCTGCTGCAGAAGACCCTTCGCGAACAGGATTGGAAGACCGACTCCTACAAAGAAGACGAGCGGGCGGAGTATTACCGCTCGCTGCTCCGCTCGCTGTCCAAAGAACATCCTGATCTGGCCGCCGAACTCAAGATCCGGCAGACGCTGGCAGAAAGTCTGTTGCGCTCTGGCGACAGCGGCGGCGCTATCGAACAATTGGAAACGGTCCGGAAGCTTTGCACGCAGCACGAGGTAAAGCTGGATCATGATGCCGAGCGGAATTTGCGGGACACGCTGGCGATTTCCTACCTGCGGCTCGGCGAGCAGCAGAACTGTCTGTTGATTCACGGGCGCGAAGCCTGCATCTTTCCGATTCATGGCTCGGGCGTCCACGCCCGCATGGAAGGCTCGGAAGGCGCATTTCGCGAATTGAGCGCCGCGCTCGAAGACAATCCCAAAGATTTGAAGTCCCGCTGGCTGCTCAACATCGTGGCCATGACGATGGGGCGTTATCCGTCGGAGGTCCCGCAGAAATTTCTGGTTCCTTTAGATCGCTTCAAGTCCGACTACGATGTCGGGCTCTTTCCTGACGTGGCGACGGATGCCGGAGTTGCGGCGTTGGGACACTCCGGCGGAGTCGCGATGGAAGATTTCGACGGCGACGGCCTGCTGGATTTGATGGTCTCTTCCTCGGGCCCGGAGGATCAGTTACTTTTTTTTCACAACAACGGGGACGGAACGTTCACCGACCGCACGCGCGAGGCGGGCCTGACCGGCGAAACCGGCGGTCTGAACATCGTTGCCGCCGACTTCGACAACGACGGCCACCCCGACCTGCTGGTATTGCGTGGAGGCTGGTGGGGCGAACACGGCAAGTATCCCATGTCGTTGCTGCATAACCTCGGTAACGGTACGTTCGAAGATGTGACCGAACGCGCCGGGCTGTTGTCGTTCCATCCGCGGCAGACCGCGGCGTGGGCGGATTTCGACGGAGATGGCTGGCTTGACCTCTACGTGGGCAACGAGTCGGACCCGAAGTACCCTCATCCTTCGCAGCTTTTTCACAACAACCACGATGGCACCTTCACCGAGGTCGCCGCTCCCAATCATCTGGCGGACATGGGATTCGTGAAGGGAGTGGCGTGGGGAGACTTCAATAACGACGGGCGTCCGGATTTGTATGTCTCGGTCAAGGGAGGTCCGAATCACCTTTTCAGAAATGACGGTCCACGCGATGCCGCGCACCCCTCGGCCGATCACTGGAAGTTTACCGATGTGACCGCGCCAGCCGGAGTAGCAGAGCCGCTGGAGAGCTTCGCGACCTGGTTTTTCGATTACGACAACGACGGCTGGCCCGACATTTTTGTTGCGGGTTATGGAACGCATACGCCGGACGATGTGGCAGCCTTCGAAATGGGCAAGGTGCATCACGCGGAAACGTCGCGGCTCTACCAGAATAACCACGACGGCACTTTCACCGATGTGACGAAGCTCGTTGGACTCGACCGCGCCATCCTGATCATGGGCTCGGAATTCGGCGATCTCGACAATGATGGCTGGCTCGACATTTATCTAGGCACGGGAGATTCCCTCTTCGAATCACTGCTCCCGAACAAGATGTTTCGCAACAACGCGGGGAAGTCTTTTCAGGATGTGACCACTTCCGGAGGCTTCGGCATTCTGCAAAAAGGCCACAGTATTGCATTCGGAGACCTCACGAACAACGGGAATGAGGACATTTTTGCCAAGATCGGTGGCGCCTACCCGGGCGACACATACAAAAGCGTTCTGTTCAAGAATCCCGGGCACGGCAACCATTGGGTGACGCTCGAACTGGAAGGCGTGCAGACCAACCGTTCCGCGGTCGGAGCTCGCATTGAGGTTACGGTGAAGAGCGCGAAGGGAAAGCGCCATATTTTTCGAACCGTTGGCTACGGCTCAAGCTTCGGAGGCAATCCACTTCGTCAGCATATCGGGGTCGGGGACGCAACGGAGATCATGCTGGTTGAGGTGACGTGGCCGGTGCCGAGACAAGTACAGCAATTTCGTGACGTCCCGGTCGATCGGGCGTTTCACGTCCGCCAAGGAAATAATGCCCTTGTTCCGTTGGAGTATGCGAACCACGCTCGCTCCGAGCATGCAATCCCCTGATCCGAAATCGTTGGCGTGAGTATCGTAACGGCGCAAGGTATGGCGGGCCTTTTCTTCGCGCTCATGCGTTTTGTTTCACTACTGCCACTGCTCCGTTTGTGCATGCTTGCCGCCAAAAGTACTCGATGGAACCCCCTGTTCTACCTTGCCGGACCTGCTTTCAGCCGTATCGATTCAACAGGTTGTGCGTCGACGCCGAGGGCCACTCAACTGCAGGAGTTAAGCCGAGTGAGCATCTTCTCCTCTTTCAGGTTTCCTGAAACTAAGTCAGCCCATCTGAAGTTCTCTCCACTTAGCAACGACAACCCTTTAGGAGGTTGATAATGTTTGCACGCAATGTCTCTATCCATCTGAAAGCCAATATGCTCTCCGATTACGCGCGAGCATTTGAAAAAGACGTCCTGCCTTTACTTCGCAAACAGCATGGTTTTAAGGACGAGATCACTCTCGCAGGTCCCGGCGGAATTGATGTGACCGTAATCAGTCTGTGGGAAGAAAGGCGCGATGCCGACACTTACAACACCAATACGTACCCGGCAGTCTTGAAGACGTTGGCAAGATTTATCGAAGGCACACCCCAGGTTCACACCTTTGACGTCCTCAACTCGACCTCCCATAAGAACGCCGTTCCCGTACTTGTGTAGAGGGCACGCTGAGCCTCACGGCAAAAGGAGGCGACCTTAAGTGGCCGCCTTCTCGGATCGCCAAACGGCATGCACTGGATCGCGCCAAAACGGTCCCAGGCGGAATCTATGAGCAACGGGCCGAGAGACGACAAGGACGAAACCACATCAGACCGAGGTAAGTAAAAACCAGAACTCAATCGGGTCCGCTCTGAGGGGAACTGAAGCATGGCGAAACGCAAGTTTAGGATCGTCAAACGAGAAAATAACTTTCCTGTGCTTGGCGTGTGTGAATATTGCAATGCCGAGTTCACGGCCGATCCAGAGATTATAGGCCGACCTCAGGACGCACACGACTTTGTCCAAAAACAGTTCATCGCGCACAAATGCAAGCGACTGGGCGCGCCAGCCGATACAGAGTGCGCAGCGTGAGCGAAGGCACCGAAATCGCAGTGTGCACCTACCCTATCTGGGGCGCGTAAACAAGAGGAGTAATCGGCATGCCTCCTCCTCGGAGGAAGCAAATGACCACTCCAATGACAGACCGAGACGCTTACACAGAAGAGGAACTGGAGAAGCTGGCTCGCGTGCTCGTGCATGCTCGTGGAGAAGTGCTGAACGATGCTGAAGTGCAAAACTTCTGGCAGCTCCACAAAGAGATTTTCCGGCGTCGTGCGGCATCAGGAAACGCCGCGAATTGTTAACTGATGCAGGCCAATTAGGACTCATTGACATGGTTGAAGCGGGGGGTGGTTGCGCGGTAAGTCGTTGAGCCTTCGTGCAAGTGATTGATAAATCGTTGGAGGCCATTTGCAAGCCCTAGGACGCGGCGTTCTAGCGCGGACGATGATTTCCTTGACCCCGGCATCGATCGTCATCGCCAGGGCCCTTTCCGGCTCCGGAAAGGGCATTCTGGGGAACGAGCGGGGGCCACTTTAGGAACCTGGGCTCCGATTCCTATTTTGTACATTATTGTACGTACAGATATATATGTATACTTAGGCTAACTCTAGACAAACACTGCACTTGCACCGATTTTTGCCGCTTCCAGACTATCCCTTCCCCCAGTTCTCCACACTCGCTCTTGAGTTCCCCGCTTGCAATCGAAAACCACAAATCCCCATATAATGGCCGGATTGCGTTCCTTAACTTCTGGAGGGGTGGATGATCTCTCGGCGACGATTTCTGGAAGTAAGCGGTGTAACGGCTGGGATGGCGGCGGTACCGCATTCTCTGTGGGCGGCAACGGCAGAAAAGGACGACGCTTCCCTGCCGCCATCGATCGCGCAGTTGAAATCGCGAAAGGGTGAGGCCCTGCCGATCACGCGCGAGGAGCGCCACGAACGCCAGCAACGCGCTCGCCAACTGATGGCTGAAAACGGGCTCGACGCCATCCTGCTGATGGAAGGAACATCGTTGCGCTACTTCACCGGCGTCCGCTGGTGGGGCGGAGAGCGCACCTTCGCGCTGGTGCTGCCCGCCAAGGGCGCGGCGTTTTATGTATGCCCGGCGTTTGAAGAAGGGCGTGCGCGCGAGCAACTCAGCAACGCGCCCGATGGCGAGCAGGCCGATATGCGCGTGTGGCAGGAGGATGAAAGCCCGTACCAGCGCATCGCGGAGGGAGTAAAAGAACGCGGGATCGCCAGCGGCAAGCTCGGAATGGAGGAGACAGTCCGCTTCGTGTTTGCCGATGGCATTGCCAAGGCCCTCTCGCAAGCCGCGCCGCAGGTGACGGTTACGAGCGCGACTCCCGTGACGGCCGGATGCCGCATGATCAAGAGCGCTCACGAGATCGCGCTGATGCGGCTGGCATCGCAGGTAACCCTGGCGGCGTATGAAGCGGTCTATCGGGCGCTGCGTCCGGGGATGACGCAGCGCGACGTCTCCGGTCTGATTGATGCGGCGTACCGCCAGTTGGGATTTCCCGGCGACGCCAGCGTCATGGTCGACCAGGCCACCGCATTCCCGCATGGATTGACCGCACCGCAAGTGATTCACGAAGGCTCGATTGTCATGATCGATGACGGGTGCACAGTCGAAGGCTACGACTCCGACATTACGCGGACGTTCGTGGTGGGCAAAGCTTCCGGGCAAGCAGGCGACAAGATGAAGCGGGTGTTCGAGATTGTGCTGCGCGCGCAGTCGGCCGCGCTGGCGGCGGCGCGTCCGGGAGCGGAATGTGGTTCGGTGGATGCGGCCGCTCGCAAGGTAATCACCGATGCGGGTTATGGCCCAGACTACAAGTACTTCACTCACCGCCTGGGGCACGGCCTGGGGATGGATGGGCACGAGTGGCCTTACCTGGTCCGCGGCAATTCGACCAAGCTGCACGCCAACATGACTACCAGCAACGAACCGGGAATCTATATTCGCGGTGAGTTCGGCGTGCGGATCGAAGACGACATGCACATCACGGAGAACGGCGCGGAGTTGTTCACGCCGCAAACGTTGTCATTGGAAGAACCGTTCGGGAAGGGCTCGCGGGGTTAGAAGTAGCAGTTCGCAGTAAAGGCGTTCAGCGGAGCCTGGTCGAGCGGCGGTATTTCGCGTGGAGCCAGGCCAGGATTCCAAGGGCGCAGACTTCGATAGGCCCGGGCGGCGCGATTTGCAAGCGCCAAAGATTGCCGTAGTCCTGGGTCGCAACGTACACTGCCCAAATAGTCCCGCCCGCCGCGACCAGGCTGGCCAAGCGCTCTTCCCAGCGAATACTCCGCAAGGTGCGTTGCTCCGGAGTCAACTTGCCGGGCTTTGGAATGGCCACAACGGGAACGAACTTGGACTGCGACTGAATGTAGCCCTCGCGCCCAGCGTCCAAATCGATGTAGTCAGTTGGATGTGATTTCGCCACACTTTAGAGTGACACGAAACAGGAGGGTCCGCTCATTACGTCAGTGCTTGTACGGTGGGCAGGCGAGCGCATCTCCTGGCGTTCCGACCCGCGCTGGGCATCGCCAGATCGCAGCTAGGCTTCTGGGACCGGAGGGCAGCCGGGAAACTCCTTCACGTAGGTGTTGCCGATGTAGCCGAGATAGCTGATGCCGATTTCGCTGGTGAAGAAACCGTCGGCAGTGAGCTTGCGCAAGAAGCCGAAGAATTCGATCCCCTGTCCGAGACTGGGATCTTGCTTGGCATTTTTGCGGTAGGCGATGAGGTCGAGAATTTCTTTCTGCTGCGCGGGCGTGCACTCGAGATAGGCGCTGCCGTAGCGGTCGATGCAGGTGTTGTCGAGCCACATCAACCCGCCGCCGAGAGCAACTTGATAGTCCTTGTTTTCACTGGTGATCAGATCGATGAATTCGGGTGCGCCTGCCTCGATGGCTCCCTTGGCCTCTGCGTCCGAAGGAATAATCGTCTGGCAGAGCGTCTGCAGGGTTTTGTACGAGTGACCCGAGAAGAACTTGGGCGTGTAGACCTGGTTTTCGGCCGCGGCCTTTTCCGCGCGCACCATGCGATGAGCGTATTCAGCGGCTTCCAGAGGAATCACGCGCAGGACTGAGCCGGTGATCGCAGTGATGGTGAGCGATTTGAGAATGTCTCGTCGGGTAATGGACATGGGAAATCGGGCTACAGACTTCCTTTCTTCGCCTGATCCAGCAGGTAATCGGAAGCGCGCCAGGTCAGCGCCATGATGGTCAGCGTGGGATTCTTATCGGCGTTGGTGACGAAGGTGGCTCCGTCGGTCACAAACAGATTCTTCACGTCATGCGCCTGGCAGTACTGGTTCAGGGCTGAGGTCGTGGCGTGCGTCCCCATGCGGACCGTGCCCACTTCGTGGATAATCACGCCGCCGTCGGCGATGCCGTAGGGATTCGGGCCATCGGGACGCGCGGTGGAGATGTAGACTCCGCCTGCGGCTTCGACGATCTCGCGGTAGGTTTCCTGCATATCCTTGGCCATCTTGATTTCGTTGTCGCTCCACTTCCAGTGAAAGCGCAGCACGGGAATGCCCCACTGATCGACGGCCGAAGGATCGATCTCGCAGTAACAGTTTTCGTTGGGGATCATTTCGCCGCGCCCGGCGAAGCCGATATAAGTGCCGTATTTCTTTTTGCACTCCCGCTTCAGGGACGCGCCGTAACCCTCGAAGTCATCGCAGAGGTCGTCATAGTCGCCGACGCCGGGCATGCCGCGTCCGCCGCCGAACTCGGTGTGGTAGCCACGAAGGAATTCGTTCTTGCGGTCGAACTTCCACCATGGCAAGTACATATGCATGCCGCCGACGCCGTCGTGATTGTGCGCGGGCATTTTCTCGAGCTGAGGGAAATATCCACCGCCATCGCTACCGACGGTGTCCATCAGATTGCGGCCCACGACGCCGGAGGAATTGGCCAAGCCGTCGGGGAACAGCGTCGACTTCGAATTCAACAGCAACCGCGCGGATTCGCAGGCGCTGGCGGCGACGATGAAGGCGCGGGCGTGGACGCGTTTTTCTTCGTGCGTCGCTTTGTCGATGTAGGAGACAGCTTCGACCTTGCCTTCTTTATTCACAACCAGCTCGCGAGCCATGGCGCCGGTAATCATGGTGAGGCGTCCGGTCTTCTCCGCAGGTGGAATCATCACCTGGCTGGAACTGAAGTTGGACGCGGTGATGCATCCCCGGCCGCATTGGGCGCAGTAGTGGCAGGCAGCGCGGCCATTGTGGGGCTGGGTCAGGATCGCCAGGCGCGACGGAATGCAAATGATGTTCAGGTGGTCGCAGGCCTTCTTGATGATGGTCTCGGTGCAGCGGGGCTTGGGCGGCGGGAGGAAAATTCCGTCGGGGGCGCTGGAAATGTTCTCTTTGGTGCCGAAGACTCCGATGTAGGACTCAACTTTGTCGTAGTAGGGAGCGACGTCTTCGTAGCTGAGCGGCCAGTCGTCGCCCATGCCGTCGTGCGAGCGGACTTTGAAATCGACCGGAGCCATGCGGAGGGCGATGCGTCCCCAGTGGTTGGTGCGCCCGCCGACAATGCGGGAGCGGAACCAGCGGAACTTTGAGCCGGGCGCGGAAACGTACGGTTCGCCTTCAATTTCCCATGCGCCGTTGGGGGCGAGGAATTCGTCTTCGAGTCCCTGACGCGCGCGGCCTCCGACACCGGCGCCGCGATGGGGCAGGTCGTAAGGCCAGACGTGCTCTTTGTAGTCACGCTCCGGGATGACGGGAGGTCCGGCTTCGAGCAGCGCGACGCTCAGGCCGCCTTCGGTGAGGACCTTGGCCGCGGTGCCTCCCGAGGCACCCGAGCCGATGATGCAAACGTCATAAGTTTTCGGCGTCCGCTTGACTTGCATGGATCTCCCTGTTGGAGTTCGTTCTAAATGAAAACCTGCCGCCGTCGAGACAGCGGCAGGTATTTTCTTGATGCGGCCTACCAGCGCAGAGTGTTCAGATACTCGTAGCTCTTGGTGATGCTCTCGAACGGCTGCTTCGGATGATCGTGCTCGACGATGTAGTGCTTGATGCCCGCCTTGTCTGCCTGGGCAAAGATTTTCTTCCAGTCGATGAGGCCGCTGCCGACCTCGGTCAGGTCGACGGTATCTCCGTAGTTCTGCGCACCTCCGGCGGTGATTTTGGGAAGCGTCTTGAGGTCCTTCACATGGACCAGCGGGAACCGCCCGGGATAGGCATTGAAATACGTCAAGGGGTCGCCACCGGCCGCGGTGATCCAGCAGAGGTCCATTTCCATCTTCACCAGGCTGGCGTCGCACTGCTTCAGCAGTTCGTCGTAGGGAAGCTTGCCGTCGACGGGAAGGAATTCGAACCAGTGGTTGTGATAGGCGAACTGCATGCCGGCCTTGTTGGTCGCTGCGCCGCAGCGGTTGAATTTCTCGGCAGCCTGCTTCCAGATGTCGGGAGACTTGCGGAGTTCCTCGGGGATCCAGGGGCAGACAATGTACTTTATGCCGATGGTCTTGGAGGTTTCGATGACCGAGGGAAACTTGTCGTCGAGTTCATCGTATTGCACGTGGGTGGAGACCGGGTCCAGGCCATTCTTGTCGCAGACGGCGCGGACCTGCTGGCCAGTGCGGCCGAAGTATCCGGCAAATTCGACTTCTTTGTAGCCAATTTTGGCGACCTTGGCGATGGTGCCGTCGAAGTCGTCTTTCATCAGGTCGCGTACGGTGTACAGCTGTACGCCGACCTTATCAATTTTGTGATCGGCGGCGGCCCAGCCGAAGCGGCTGGTCAATAGAGTGGCAGCGGTGACGGTGGCTGCGGTTTCCAGAAACGTGCGGCGGTTCATGCCCTGCAGACTCATGATTGCGTTTCCTCCGATTGCTCCGCTGGGGGCGGAAGTCGAATCCGGGAGCATTATACGCGGGAAGAGAGCCTGAAAAGCCAGCAGAAAATCGATTTAGGAGATTTCCGGGGCAGAAGGCACCAGATTCTCAAGAAGGGAGAGGACGCGAGAATGCGTCCTCTCCGAGAAGACTGCGACCATCCTACGGTTTTACCACCTGCAGATTGTTGGTGACCGAGAAGATGCCGGAGACTCCGTTAGCGCGGATTCCGACGAGATTCTTGTCGCCTTCACTGTCCACGACGCCTTCCAGGGTCAAGCGGCCATTCTTGACGATGATGCGGATGGGCTTCTGCACGCCGAGTTCGTACCGCTCCAGCGCGGGGTATTGATAGATCGCGCGAAACAGGCGCTGGCGGAGGCGGTCGTCCATGGAAGACGGAGGCAGGACGTCGATCTGGTTGTCGACCTTGTCGACGCCTTCAATCCGCTTTATGGAGTTCTCGGCGTCGGACTTGGTGACAGGCTTCACGACTGCCCCGAGTAGCGTGACGGTGGACCCGTCCACTTTGAAAGCAATGTAGTCGAAGACCCCGAAGTAGGGGAGCATCAACAGTTCGTGGCGAACCTCTTTGATAATCCGCTCCTGAGACTTGGCGGAGGGTTGGTCCTGGGCAGCGCCCAGAGTAGTGAGAAGAACAAGCAAAGCGACGAGCAGAACCGGCAACCTGTGTCTCATGTGTGGAGTCTCCTTGCAGACGAAATTCCCAGAGGTGAAAAGAGTCTACTACCGGAGGGGGTCTTTTTGCGATACAGAGGTTATCCTAGGGAGTCAATTTTTCCGGTTGCCTGATGGATATCGTTGCTCACGCCCTATGGACCACCGTCGCGGGAACAGCAGTTCGTCACAGAGTGCGTCAACGAGTTCACCTGGGGTGGGCGGTCTTCTGGGGAGTTTTTCCTGACGTTTTCAGCTTCGCCATCCCGGCGGCGGTGCGAATCTGGTGGTACGCGAGCGGGACCACTCGTTCCTTAATGCCGGACGCTCACAGTCCGCAACGCTTTCAGTATGTCTGGCAGCTCTACTATTGCAGTCACAGCATGCTGGTCTTCGCTGCGGTCTTTGGAGTGGTGTGGGTGGTGGCGGGGCGTCCCGTGCTGGAGTTGCTGGGCTGGGGTCTGCACATCTTGATCGATATTTTTACCCACCGAGGAATTTTCGCAATCCACTTTCTGTGGCCGGTCTCGTCTTACGGTTTTGATGGCATGCGCTGGGAGAACCCGTGGTTCCTGGCGGTCAACTACGGCATGCTGATGGTGGTGTTGGGATGGATGTGGGCGAAAGCTAGAAGGACGCCGGAGTACGGCAAACCGGCGCCCATCCGGTGACTAAGCCGTCACATCGACGCCGCTGACCTGCGGTGCGGGTGATGGTACGGGAACGGGTGCGGGCGATGGTTCGGGTACGGGCGAGGGGTGGAAGGTGCTCTTCAGCTGGGCAAACGCCTTCTGCGCGCCTGCCAAGTCTCCGGATTGGAGAGCCTGACCGATGGCTTCGAAGTCCTGCTCACGCTGGGCAATCTTGAATGGAGCGCCATTGGCGAAGGGGCCGCTCTGGCCCAACGTCTGGATGGCACTCATTTCCTGCTTGGCGGCGTCGAGGTTACCCGACGCGAGCGCCTTGCCCAGCTTCTCCAAATCGGAATTGCGCGCCTGAAAGTACGTTTGCAATCCGTTGCCAATCGAACTTGTGGAAACTGCGGACGTGGACATAAGTCTCTCCTAAGAAAGGATCCTTCTTGACATCCGAACCCTTGCAATATGAAGACCTGATCGGCTGGGGTTGAGAGAACTTTAGGCGGCGGAACAAGATAGAAAACCACAGAGGACACGGAGGACACAGAGAGCTTACGGGCGCTCCGCCAGTCCTAGTTTCAGATCCTGGGCGCGATCGAGCAGGCGGATGTCGGCGCAGTTGTTCAGGATCCAGTCGGCGCCGGCTTCGCGCAACACGGATTCCTCAACTGTTGTTTTGAATGCGATGACTCTCGCGCCTGCGGCTTTGCCGGCGCGGACTCCGGCAGGGACATCTTCGAGAACAATACATTCCGCTGGGGGAAATCCGAGGACAGCTGCGCCTTTCAGATAGGGCTCGGGATGCGGCTTGCCGTGGGTGATGTCGTTGGAGGTGATGAGTTTCTTAGGGAGCGGCAAGCCGGCGGTGCGGATGCGAACTTCGGCAAGGGGACGGGTACACGAGGTGACGATCGTCCAGCGGTCTTCGGGAAGGCTGGCCAGCAGGTCGAGCGCGCCGGGCAGCGGTATGACGCCTTCGAGGTCGTCGATCTCGCGGCGTTCCACTTCGCGGTTCTCGGCTTCGTGATCTGCGTTCGGGAGATATTCGCGGACCGTCGTGAGGCTGGGGCGGCCGTGGGCGCGGGCGACGACCTCTTCGGGATTGAATCCGTGCTCGATGGCCCAGCGGCGCCAGACGCGCGCGACCGCGGGAGTGGAGTTGATGAGGACTCCGTCCATGTCGAACAGGAGAGCGGCGCAGTGAATGTTGGTCATAGTCTGAGGGTGATGTCTCTCGACGCTACCACGTCCTGCGGATGGGATGGGCTTCGGTGTTGAAAACGACTTTGCTCAGGTCGACGGTGTCGGGTGGGGCGTAGAGCAAGAATAGATATTTGAGCGTCTCGGCGAAGAAAAAGCTTTCCATCTCGTCCTTTTTGGTCTTGGTCGCGACGTCACTCAGCGCCGCGTAGCCGACGTCGGTGCGGCAATATTTCACCAGGCTGTCGAAGAACGTCTTGCCCATTTCGGGGTAGCGCGGGTCTTTGGTGAAGTGGCGAAGGTAGTAGGCCGACTCGATGATCTCCGGGCGCAGCTCGTATCCGTCGGCAGTGATTTTCATGGTCATGTAATTCATTTCTTCGGGCTCGATGCCGGAGGTGGTCCACATCTTGTAGGCGGAGTCTTCAAGTTTCCGCGCACGGTCGAGGTCTCCGGATAAGGCGAGCGTGCCGGGGAAGAACGCGTCGAGCGCTCCGAAGGTGGTGCCGGTGCGGGCGCCGGTGTTCATGTTCGCCTGGCCGTACCAGAATCCGGTGGGGGCCTGGTCGGCGAGATATTTGTTCACGGCTTCGATGCTCGCCTTCCACATGCGCTCGCAATCTTTGTCGTCAAAGAGCAGCCACGCTTTCAGCAGATATTCGTAGTAGGAGTCGATGCCTCCGCTGATGTGGCTGACGGGATCGGTCCATTCGCCGGTTTTTATATTGATGGAAGAACCGACCAGGCCGACGGGCGAGCGGCGGTTGTAGAGTTCGACCAGAGCGTGCTTGGCTTTGTCGTAGTAGATGGGCTTGCCGGTCAGCTTGCTGAGGGTCCCGAACTCGAGGAGCAGCGTGCCGATCTCAGCGGGATTCGTGGACTCGCCGCGGACGGCGCCGGTCTTCAGGTTGACGTAGACGTATGGCATTCCCGTCGGAGAGTTGAAGGCGGGCAACAGGCGCGTGCCCAGATCGTCGGCGAGGGCGAGCAATCGCTTGTCGCCGCTGAGTTGGTAGCTGCTGAGCAGTCCGCCGAGCAGGCGAATCGTGATTTCGAAATTCTTGACGTAGATGTCGCGGTCGAACGACAGGTTCTTAGCGATGTACTCGCGGGTCTGCGCGGCTTCATCGGTCATGCCCATCAGAATCATAGTATCCAGACCGTCGACGGGAGACATGAGCAGCGGCACGCCGTACCAGTCGTGATAGCTCTTGCTCAGCGGCTTGAACGCATCGTGTCCCCAGGCGTACTGCTTGTAGCCTTGCCAGGCGTGGAGGAATTCCTGGCGAACGCGCTCCGCCATCTCGGCGTCGTTGGGAGTCAGCGTGCCGGCAGCCGCCTTCAACTGCGCTGGCACCGTGGGAGTGTTTGGCAGGGCGCCCGCCGATTTCGTTTGCACCGCGCAGAACGGAAGGAGTGCAACGACTAGGCAAGGAGACAGGAGCTTCGACAGACACATCGTTCTCATAGCAGTGTGGGAGCGATTGTAAACCAGCGAGCAGACGGGCGTTGTGGTCGATCAATGCGATGGCGAATTTGCGATGGCCATTCTTCCGAGACTCCGCCAATCCCAAGGCCTTCATTGACTTGCCTTTGGCAGAGACGTAGGATTTCTGCTCCAATGATCGGCCAGACCATCTCGCATTACCGGATCATCGAGAAGTTAGGCGGCGGCGGGATGGGCGTAGTCTACAAAGCCGAGGATGTAAAACTCGGCCGCTTCGTCGCCCTCAAGTTCCTTCCTGACGACGTAGCCAGAGACCCGCAGGCGCTCAGCCGCTTCGAGCGCGAAGCCAAGGCCGCTTCTGCCCTAAACCACCCGAACATCTGCACGATCTATGAGATCGACGACCAGCATGGGCGGCCTTTCATCGCCATGGAGTTTCTGGATGGGATGACGCTGAAGCACCGCATTGGCGGACAGCCCGTGGACACGGAGACGGTGCTGTCCCTTGCCATCGAAATTGCGGACGCGCTCGATGCGGCGCACGAAGAAGGAATCGTCCATCGCGACATCAAGCCGGCCAATCTATTCGTGACCAAGCGTGGTCATGCGAAGATTCTGGACTTCGGATTGGCGAAAGTGACGATGCACGAGGGTAAGGCCGCTGAGGGAGCTACCGCGACGATGCCGGAGAATCTGCCCGGCGCGGAGCATCTGACGAGTCCGGGAGCGATGCTGGGCACGGTGGCTTATATGTCGCCGGAGCAGGTACGAGGGCGGGAGTTGGATGCGCGTACCGACCTGTTCTCATTCGGGGCGACGCTGTACGAGATGGTGACGGGGACGATTCCGTTTCGCGGTCAGGGCTCCGGCGATATGGTCGATGCGATTCTGCACAAGGCGCCGACGGCTCCGGTGCGGCTGAACCCGGAAGTTTCCCCGGACCTGGAACGGATCATCTCCAAGGCGTTAGAGAAGGATCGGGATCTTCGGTATCAGCACGCTTCGGAGATGCGGGCCGATCTGAAGCGACTGAAGCGAGAGACGGAGTCGGGGAGGACCGCTACAGAAACTTCAGATTCAGGCTCTTCCACTTTTATGATGACGGGTGCCGCTGCGTCGCAGGTTGACTTGGCTGTGCCTTCTGCAACGCCGTCATCATCGAGTGGTGTACTCATCGCTGAAGCCCGGCGACACCGAGGAGCGCTGGTCGGGGCGGCTGTGGTGGTGATGGCGCTGGTAGCTGCAGCTGGCTTTGGTGTTTACAAGCTGGTCAGTCGTAGCGCGGCTGCATTCGATGCCCGCAACCTCGTAGTTCGGCCGCTCACGGACCATGGAGAAGTCACGAATTTCGCGAGCATTTCGCCGGACGGAAGGTTCATAGCCTACGGCCGGCGGGAGGGCGAACGAAGTCTGCGGGTCAAGCAGGTGGCCACCGGCAGCGAAGTGACAGTGGTACCGCCGCAGCCGGGATTGTTCGGCTCGGGAGCGACGTTCACGCCCGACGGGAATTATCTGTACTACCCGCACGGCGATCCGGCCAACCCGAACAACATCAATTTATACAGCGTGCCGTCTCTGGGCGGGACGCCTCGGCAAGTCGTTAGTGACGTGGCCAGCGCCGCGGCATTTTCGCCGGACGGAAAGCGGATCGTCTACTGCCGCGTCATTCAGCAGAAAGGAGAAGACCAGATTCTCATTGCGAATGCCGACGGGACCGGGGAGCAAGTCATGCTTCACAGTAAGCGGGCGGAGGGGAAGGGATTGTTCACGGATTTGTCATGGTCGGCGAAGGATGACCTCATCGCGGTGGGCGCTTTCGACACCGCAAAGGGCCAGATCACCTCGATCCTCGTATTCACGCCGCAAGGGAAGTTGGTGAAAAAGTTCCCCCTCTCGACGCTGGTAACATCGGTCGCCTGGCTGCCAGACGCGTCTGGATTGCTGTTCGTGGCCTCAGAAAAAGGGACCGGCTTGCGGAGCCAGATCTGGTTTCAGCCTTATCCCGAAGGCGAGGCAATCCGGGTCAGCAACGACCTGAGTAACTATCTGTCGCTGAGCGTCACAGGAGATGGACGCTCGTTCATCACGACCGAGCAACGCCAAGCCGCGACTGTTTACGTAGGGGATTCGCCAGTGGTGCTCGGCGACAAGATTGATTGGAAGCTGACTCCGATTTCGACGCAGCAAGCGACGGGATACCAACTGTCGTGGACCTCGACAGGCAAACTTCTGCAAAAAGATGCGAGCTACCACATTTATGAGACGGCTTCCGACGGAAGCAACCGGGTTCGCCTGCTGGAGAGCGACAGTGTGCTCTTCAGTGCGATGGCCTGCGGTCCAGGGGAATTGGCGGTGATTGGGAGAGTTCTCGAGGACAACAAACCGAACGTATGGCGCCTGAATACGGTCAGTGGCGAGTTGAAGCAGCTGACCTTTGGCATTGACGTGGAAAAGGGCGATTGCACCCCTGACGGTAAATGGTTGCTATTCACCGACTATGGAGCCAGTGATGGGATCGGGCACATTTATAAAGTCGCGATCGATGGGGAGACTCTCGTCGAGGTGGCCCACGGAACCTATTTTTCTCCAACGCTTTCTCCAGATGGCAAACTGATCGCCTACGCAAAGACTGAGGGCCAGGGAGCTAGCGCAACGTCGAAGATCGTGATGCAAAGGTTGGATGACGGGACGATCGCAAAAGAGATTGAGATGCCGGCGCCGTTTGGCGATTGGCATGCACTGGGCTGGACGCCCGATGGGAAGGCCCTCAGCTTCTTGCACAACACTACGGGCAGCACACAGAATGTGTATATGCTACCGCTGGCGGGGGGCGCGCCCGTGCAGGTGACTCACTTCGACTCCGAGCCTGCATTTGTGCCTGCCTATGCCTGGTCCAGAGACGGTAAGAAGTTCGCAGTCACCCGCGCCCGTTACAACGATACGGATGTCGTCCTGTTCAGCGGATTCCGTTAGACGCTCCAGGAGTCGCTGAGCCGCGAATGAAGCTTGAAAATCGCTCGCGGCAAGGCTTGGTGATGAAGGTCACCTGATTTCGTATCTGCGGTCACCTCATCTGCGGCTGCACCGGCATACAATTTTGATCGTACGGCTGGCAGGAGTGCGCATGCTGTCCAAGTGCGCGAATCCCGAGTGTTCTGAGATCTTTCGGTATCTCCACGCGGGAAAAATCTTCTACCTGGCGCCGACCCCGGACATACAAATCGCGATGGGAATGCAGCATCCGGCGTTTCATGAGCGCTTCTGGCTGTGCGACCGATGCTCGAAAGAAATGACAGTGGTGTGGGGTGGAACACAGGCGAGAGTGGTGCGCGTACCCGCAAAGGTGGTCCCATTTCCGCCTGCACCCGCAAAGAAGACCAAGGTCGGCGGAAGACGATCGAGAGCACGGGCCGCGTCCGCTGGCCGGGAAGATCGATGAGGTTGACGCAGCCAAGGAGGCAGCCATGACGGTTGCAGAACTATGCAAACAGTCGAAAGCGTCGAAAACATATGCAGCTTTTCACCACATTCTTGTAGCCACAGATTTCTCGGAACCTTCCCGGCGAGCGTTGTGTGATGCGCTGGTGCTGGCTACGGAGAACGATGCCCAGTTGTCCCTAGTCCATGTATTGCATTTTGACCGTAACTATGCGGCGCTGGAGGATCCGTACGAACTGAACCTGGAGCGGATCGCAGCCGAGAAGGAAATGAAGGCACTGGTCGACAAGTTGGGACCGGAGCAGAAGATTGACACCACTTTGGTCAAGCACGGACCTGTGGCAGAGCAGGTGGCGGCGCTGATCGAAGAAAAACAAATCGATCTTCTGGTCATCGGCACGCGGGGACGTGGAGGTCTTCAGAAGCTGGCGCTGGGTTCCGTGGCAGAGGAACTGTTGCGCATAGCACCCTGCCCGGTGCTCACGATTGGTCCCAAGGCAGACATCGCAGCCCTTACACGCGGACCTGGCTTTCACCGAATTTTATTCGCCACCGACTTTGGCAAGGGGTCGGCGAAAGCTCTTCCGCTGGCGTTCGCGCTGGCTCGAGAGCAACAAGCGAAACTGATCCTGCTGCACATGATCAATCCGATGCCGGCGACATCGGCGAGTCTGTCGGCGTATGCACCTGCCGGGGCAGCTGCCGACGAGGTGAACGAGTGGGCGGAAACGTCGCGCAAGCGATGCCTTACGCAGCTACGAGAGTGTCTGCCTGCGGAGAGTGGCCTGGAGCAGGAAGTTGAGTTCGTGGTGGGAACGGACTTCCTGCCCGAGGGAGTGCTGACGGCAAGCGCGAAGTTCAAGGTTGATTTGATTGTGATGGGAGCGAACCGGACGGCATCCGCGAAAGCGGCGGCGCATATTCCATGGTCTGCGGTGCATGAGGTGGTGCGGAATGCGCCGTGTCCGGTGTTGACGGTTGCAGGATGAAAATAAAAAGTCCCGCGCGCCGCTGAGAGTCGGTCTCGGCGACGTCGTCGAACGCCTCACTGCGCTCGGGGGGCAGCCGAAGAGCCTGCCCTGAGCGAAGTCGAAGGGCGGCTGTCCCCACATGTTCCAGTTACGACTGGACGATCTTTTCCAGCGCAGTCCGGTTGCGGATGACCAGGGTCGAGCCCTTCAACTGCAGCAACTGTTTTTTCTTGAATTCAGAAAACAGGCGGCTGACAGTCTCGCGGGTGGTCCCGATGATTTCCGCAATCTCCTCGTGGGTGAGCGTGAGCTTCACCTGCGCGGATCCGTCGGTCTGCGGCGTCTTGGTCGACCAGGACAGCAGCAGCTTGGCAAATTTTTCCGAGGGCGAGGAACTGAGACCAAGAGTGCGGATCTCCTCGTACGCGGTGTAGTAGTTGCGGCTCAACTGTTCGGCGACGCGCAAGGCTACTTCCCCGTTGTCCTTGAGAAACTGCAGCAAGGGTTCGCGGGGAATGAAATTGGCCTGGCCCGGCTCCATCATCTCGGCGGTCACTTCATACGGGCGATTGGAAACGACCGAATTGAGACCGAGAACATCTCCTGACTCGGAAAGTTTCGTGATGATGGTTTTGCCTTCGCGGGAAGAGGTGGAAAGTTTTGCCTTCCCGGCACAGAGCACAAAGACGCCTCGGGGTTGCTGCCCTTCAATGAAGAGCATCGCTCCCTTGGGATAGACAGCGGTGGATTTTATTTCGTTGAGTCGTTGTCCAGCTTGAACCGAAAGGTTACAGAATAGATGTTCTTCCCGGACAGGACACGTAAGGCAGTTATCAAGAATATTTAGTCCATAAGGGGCGCGCACTGAGCACCTCCTTCTGCAAGAATTGTAGCACCGCCTTTGTACCTGTGATCACCATCACCAGGGCACGTGATTGAAGGTACAGTGCGATCACAGACGCGCGTAGAAAACTGTGACATGATGGGTGGAGTGTACGGTGCGCGCGCCGCTTTTTTGCTCGCTGGAGTTATGAAAAAATGAGGGCATCCGCGCTGGCCGGAGGAATTCTTTGAGCGAAGTATCGAGCCTCTCCGTGCCGTCGCCCGTCGGCAAAATCTACACCGCACCAGCTCCCGCACGGGCGGGACTCGATTCCCTTTTCTTGCCACGCTCGGCGGCGGTGATTGGAGCTACGGACCGCGCCGGAACTGTGGGCCGGAGCGTGGTTTCGAATCTGCTGCAAAGTAAATCTCCCATCAAGGTTTACGCGGTAAATCCCAGCCACGGCGAAGTCCTCGGCATCAAAACGCACAAACGTATCGGAGACATCGACGGAGGCGTCGACCTGGCGCTGGTGGTGACGCCGGCGCAGACGGTGCCGCAAATCATCGGAGAGTGTGTCGACGCGGGAGTGAAATCCGCGGTGGTGATCTCAGCCGGCTTCCGCGAGCAAGGACATGATGGGGCGGTGCTCGAGGATGAGATCCGGAAGCATCTCGACCGCGGGTCGTTGCGCTTGATTGGGCCCAACTGCATGGGCTTCATGAATCCGACGATTGGGTTGAACGCGACGTTTGCGAAGTCGATGCCGCAGAAAGGTAGCGTCGCGTTTTTGAGCCAGAGCGGCGCGCTGCTGACTTCGATACTCGACTGGAGCCAGCGCGAACAGGTTGGCTTCAGCACAATCGTTTCAACCGGCTCGATGCTCGACGTCGGCTGGGGCGATCTCATCTATCACTTCGGAGACGACCCGCACACCAAGAGCATTCTGCTCTACATGGAGTCGGTGGGGGACGCGCGCTCGTTTCTTTCGGCGGCGCGCGAGATCGCGCTGAGCAAGCCGATCATTGTGATCAAAGCGGGGCGCTCGGAGGCGGCATCGCGCGCAGCCGCATCGCATACGGGAGCGTTGACTGGCAGTGACGACGTGCTGGATGCGGCCTTCCGCCGTTGCGGCGTGCTGCGCGTGCAGAATCTTGCAGACCTGTTTTATATGGCGGAGGTGCTGAGCAAGCAGCCGCGGCCGCGCGGGCCGCGCCTCACCATCGTGACGAACGCCGGCGGTCCTGGAGTGCTGGCGACGGACTCGCTCATGGCGACCGGCGGAGAGCTTACCGTTCTCTCCAAAGACTCTGTGCGGGAGTTGGATACTTTTCTTTCGGCGCATTGGAGTCATAGCAATCCGGTGGACGTGCTGGCGGATGCTGATGCAGAACGCTTCGTCAGAGCCGTCGAGATCGCGTCGAAGGATCCCGACAGCGACGGACTACTGGCCATCATCGCACCGCAGGGACTGGCCAATCCCACGCAAGTGGCGGAACGGATGAAGCCGCTCGCGCACTCCACGGGCAAGCCACTGCTGGCCAGCTGGATGGGCGGCGATGATGTAGCCGAGGGGACTTCGATCCTCAACACGGCGGGCATTCCAACGTTTTCGTATCCCGACACCGCGGCGCGCGCCTTCACCTACATGTGGAGGTACACCTACAACCTGCGCGGGCTGTATGAAACGCCAGCGCTGGTGGAAGGAACGGAAGCCGTTGCCGGCGCGCGCGTCAAGGTCGCCGAGTTCGTGCAGCACGTGCGCGCCGGCGGGCGGACGTTGCTCAACGAATTTGAAGCGAAACAGCTTCTCGCCTATTACGGAATCCCTGTCGTCGACACACGCGTGGCGGAAAGCGAGGAGAGGGCGGTGGCTTGTGCCGCGGAGATCGGGTATCCAGTGGTGTTGAAGTTGTTGTCCAACACGATTGCGCATAAAACGGATGTGGATGGCGTTCGCTTGAGACTGCAGACCGCGGAAGGAGTTCGCAGTGCCTACCGCGCGATTCAGGCGTCGGTCACGGAGAAAGCTGGAGCGGAACATTTTGCCGGAGTTACGGTCCAGCCGATGGTGAAGCGCGATGGCTACGAACTGATCCTGGGCAGCACGATCGACGCGCAGTTTGGTCCCGTGATTCTGTTTGGCTCCGGCGGAGTGATGGTAGAGGTGTACCGAGATCGCGCGCTGGCGCTGCCACCGCTTAACACAACCCTGACGCAGCGTCTGATGGAACAGACGAAAATCTATTCGGCCCTGCTCGGAGTGCGCGGACGTAAACCCGTGAACCTGCCCGCCCTCGAGGCTCTGCTGGTGCGGTTCAGCCAGCTGGTGATGGAACAGCCGTGGATCAAGGAGATTGACATCAATCCACTCCTGGCCACGCCGGAGCAGTTGGTGGCGCTCGACGCGCGTGTGGTCGTGCACGATTCCTCCATGCAGCTGGCGCAGTTGCCCCGGGCCACGATTCGTCCGTACCCGCTGCAATATATCTCGAATTGGAAATTGAAAGATGGCACGCCGGTGACGATCCGGCCGATACGCCCGGAAGACGAGCCGCTCATCGCGCAGTTCCACACCACGCTCTCCGAGCGCAGCGTGTACCTGCGGTATTTCTGTTCTTTGAGCTTGAGTACGCGGGTCGAGCATGAGCGGCTGGTCCGCATCTGCTTCGGCAGCTATGATCGCGGATTCGCGCTGGTGGCCGATCGCCTGAATCCTGAGACTGGGCAGCACGAAATATTAGGAGTGGGGCGCTTCAGTGCCATCAATCGCACCGAGGCCGAGGCGGCCGTGCTGGTTTCCGACCGATGGCATGGCCGCGGGCTGGGCACGGAGTTACTGGCCAGTGTGGCTCGCGTGGCCCGCGAAGAGAAATTTAGGAAACTTTCCGGCGAAATCCTGCGCGACAATCTGGCCACGCAGGCCATCTTCAAGAAGGTGGGGTTCCGGCTCAGTGCAATGGACGATCCTTCGTCCGTATCCGCGCTGCTGGAACTCTAACCGGCAAGAACTCAGACCCGTTCAGCTAACCGACACGGGCTTGACGATTTCGAGCTGCGGCTCGAACTTCAAATTCGTCCCTAAAGCGCGCGAAACCAAGCACAGCTTCTCGGCGCGTTTCAGCAGATCGAGCGCACGATCCCGCTCTTCGGCGGATGCGATCTTCAGGTTGGGACGCACCACGATCTGGGTGAAACTGTAGCCCGAATCGGCCTTGCGCACCGTGCCGCTGGCTTCTACCTGCAGGTCGGTAAAGTCGAATTGCGCACTACCCGCGATTGCGCGCAGAGTCGTGGTATAGCAACCAGCGACGGCAGCGAGCAGAAGTTCCTCTGGCGTCCACCGGCCTTCCAGCCCACCAAACTCGGCGGGAGCCGTGAAGTGGATCGCGTTGGGTGCGGAATCTGATTTTGCTATCCCGGTACGACCGGACGTCCACCATGCTGCTACTCGATATGAATGCTCTTCACTCATAATCTTCACCACTCCTTGGGAAACTTCGGTGCGCCGATATTGAACCGGCACCATGTTGTCTACTGTCGCGGATTGCCGCTTAAGCGACTCTCTGCTTCGGGGATAGGCCCCGCTCCTCTTCGATTCTCTTAATCTGCGCGCGCAACCAGCCGGCCAGAGCCTCTTCCATATCTTCCTGGGTTCCGGTGCGATAGAAATCCTCGACCGATTGACCCTCTTTCGTGAGTTGGATGAAGCGACAAGGCACGGCCTCTGCGCGATGGCTTGCAGGCACAAACTGCTCCAGCAGGCAACTCTCGCAGGGCTGCGGCCGCGCGGGATCACAGAAATTCGGGCAGATGGGGGAATCTTCAAATACCGCGGGCGCCCGCCAGGAGGCGTGAGGAGAGCGTCCATAGCCTCCATCCTGCAGGAAGCTCAATTCGAACTTCAGAACTTCCAGAACGTCACGACCGTCTTGAGCCATAAGGCACCTCGAATAGGAGCTAAGAATGCCAGAGGAGCGGCCGGAACTCCGTATGCTGGGTCACGAGGATTTGTGATTGAGGTCACACCGAGACGGTACAACTTTCCAGGCCATCCGCTGAATTGTCCCGATTTTGTTAAATTCCCGGAAAGGTCCGTGTGATCAAAATCACAGGTACGCGTGATTTGACACACTAGAGGGGTGCGAGGCAGCGTTAGCGGTTCCCGCCGCCCTCCGCGGTCTGCAGGTCGAGGCTCACGCGCTCGCCATTGATCAGGACCGTTCCCGCATCAATCAACTGCTGTCCAGTACAGTCGTAGCGCTCGTAGCAACGCAAAGCGGCGAAGGAGAAGAAGAACTCCACGGCCTCGGAACTCGCGGCAGCGCCGGGCTTGGTGGCGAGATGAAGCGTGCTGCTGAATCCCAGGCCGTCGAACTGGGAATCATCCTTGAAGTATCCGAGGACGGGTCGGATCAAATGCGCTACGTGGTCGTCGAAGACCAGCGCGGCAAGACGGTAACGCGAGGCGGTGGGTGGTTCGGCGAGCGTGGTGTTGATCGACAGTTGCAGATACACGCCGCCGCGGAATGCGATGAAACTGGGCGCGGCGTAGGAAACAAAATGCGCCTGCGGATCGAGTTCCTTGACCATGCCGTCGAGGATGGGCTTGATCGCAGACTGCATCGAGGCGAGCGCCTGCGGCGAGGTATCGCGGGCCGGCTTGGGAGGGTCGGCGGGCTTGACCGGCTTCAATGTCTGAACGTGAACGGGGCTGGGCAGTTTGTCCGTATCCTGCTCGCCGCTACGAACCGCTTCCGCGCTCGAAGTTGCCGCACTCTGTGCCGCGGTGGAAGGATCGTCGGGCGGCGCTTCCTGCGCGAGCTGTGGACCTTCCGCGCTCAGCCAGAGGGTAGTGGGCTTGGCGTTGACGAAGACTTCTCCGCGCATGATCGCGGCCTGGCGGGCGGTATCGTCTTTCGCGTTGACCATCTGGATCGCCGCTATCCGCGGGAGGATGACCACCAGATTCTCAGGGCGCTCGACCGCGACGCCTCCGACCTTGCCGATCACATGGTGCGAAATTTCGAAAGCATAGGCCTGGAAGCTGGAGTTCTTCTCAAAGTGGGGCACGGCAATCTGCAGAATCGGCAGAACAATCTGCAGAAAGGTTTGGCGGGCGCGCTGATCGGAGTTCATCTTCTCGGCGGAATAAGCAGCGAAGTAATTGCCGGTGATCTTCAGCACGATCTTCTCTTTGTAGTGATCGAACTGAATGGAGCGCTGGTCGGCCCACTTCTGCTTGCCTTCTTCGAGGTCGAGCTTGCGGCTTAAATAGAAAGGGTAGTCCGTGGGCAGCTTGAGAATCTCCGCGCCCACTTGCTTCAACTCGTCCATGTTGCGCGTTTGGAGCGCGCTCAATGTGGGATCTTGGATTTCGTTCGCCGGTAGAACTTGAGCACGGGCGGCCGAAATCACGGCGCACAGGCACAGCACAAGGAGGCTAGTCCTTCGCATAGACAGGCCCAGCGCTGCGAGAGGGCGGATCGGAAATTGCACGGATATAGGATATCAGTGCCTGGATGTCCGATTTGCTGAGCGTGTTTCCCCATGCCGGCATAAGCGCGGATTTGTTGAGAGCCGGACCGCCGTGGCTGATGATGGCCGTGAGGTCGGCGTCGCTGATCTTGTTCAGCGTGTCGCCTTCGGTGAAGGGGTGAGGCTTGATTTCGAGATTGTCGTAGTTCGAAACGCGCTCGACCGTTGACTCCGGATTGTGGCAGCGTTCGCAGTATTGATCGTTCAGATGGCGTCCGAGGGCCTGCTGGTAGCCGAGGGCGATCTCTTCGATCTTCAGTTCCACTTTCTTGTTTGACTTGTCGGTTGTGGTGGCAACGAGTTCGTAACGGCCCGCCATGCCTCCGAGAGATACGATGGTCGTGAGTTGGCCGCTGGAATCGGTCAGACCGGTTTCGGGATCGAAAGTTACTCCGGGGAGGGCTGCGAATTCCACTAAGGCTCCGGCGACCGCAGTTCCCTGCGCATCGTTTACTTGCACAACCACCGGTTGCGGCAACAACGCGCCGGTTTGTGCGAATTGCTTTCCGCCGCTCGATTCGACGATCGCGGCGCCGAAGGCCGTGGGCTTGGGTAGCGGGGCGGACTCGGGCTTGCGCGAGCAGGATGTCGTCAACAAACTTGCTAGCATCGCGACGGCTACAACAATCGCCGAGCTTCGCTCGGCGGGACAGCCGAAGGCCGCTGTCCCCACATACACCGGAATGAAGCGGGGTCGGGTCATTTCTTGGCGACCTCCTGTTTGGATCCACCTTTCTGCGAAATCAGGAATGCGGTCAGCGCGCGTGCATCTTCGTCGCTCATGGCGCGGTTCGGTTCGATCGTGCCGGGGCGCAAAGACTGTGGATTTTTCATCCACTGGTAAATCCAGGCGGCTGTGAGGCGCGAGCCAACTTGCGTCAACGTGGGGCCGATGTATCCTTTGTCGGTCTTGGTGTCGACGATGTGGCAGCCCTGGCAGGAATACTTGCCGTAGAAGAGTTGCTTGCCAAGTTCCACCTCGCCTGGCGAGTAGCCGCTCAAGGGCATGGAGTCGCGGTCGACCGCGGGGTTCTGATAAACGGTCATGATGTAATCGGTGAGTTCGTTCGCCTCGCTGTCGGTCAGGTTGAAGCGCGGCATGCGGCGAATCAGCGACGGACGCAGCGTGCCCGGATTCTTAAAGAACTGCACCAGCCACTCGCGCTGCACCGAACTGCCTTCCCATGTGAGGTCGGGCGCCATGTCTCCGCCGTGGCCGTTGATGCGGTGGCAACTGAAGCAGGCTAGGTCGGTCATCAGCTTTCCGGCCTTGCCGGCGGGCTGGTAGTCCGACTCATGTGCTGCAGACACCATCAGGGACGGCGGCAAGGTGTTGGAGCGGTCATTTAAGGAGAGGAGAGCAGTGGTGAGCGAATCGATCTGCGCCGGCGTGAAGGTGTATTGCGGCATCTTCAAGCCCTGCCCGAACGCACGCGGCTGCTTGATCTTGGTGGCGATGTAGTCGGGGAGCGTGTGCTGCATGCCCGGCAGGAAGACAAGTTGCGTGACCGGTTTGCTGCCGATGCGGCTGAGTTCCGGCGCGAAGTTCTCGGGCTTCTTGATGCCCGCGATCTCGTGGCACGAGGCGCAACCGTAGTCAGAAACCAGGCGCTTGCCGTGGGTAATTTGCTCGGGCGGGGCGGGCTCGAGGTGCACGTTGGCGACAAAATCAGGATCCGCTTTCGCTTGGAGGAATCCGGAAAGCGTGGCGATCTGTCCATCGTTGAAGCGGTAGTGCGGCATTGCCGTGGCCACATCGTAGGTGCGCGGGTTCTTGAGCCAAGCTTGTAACCATTCCGGTTTGACCTTGGTTCCCATCTTGGTCAGTTCTGGACCCACGTCGCCGCCCACCATATTTCCGGCGGCATTCTGCACCGCGTGACAGGAGGCGCAGAACGATTCTCCGTAGAGGCTGGCGCCCGCGGCGGGATCAGAAGAAGCTTTCGCAGAAAGCGTGGCCGTGTCTCCCGGCTGAGGCGTGCTGTTCGCGATGAGGAAGGCGGACATGTCGCGCGCGTCGTCGTCGCTCAGCTTGAAGTTCGGCATGGTCGACGTGGACGCGTAGGCTTGCGGATCTTTGAGCCAGGCGAAGATCCATCCGCGTGACGTTTTATCGGCGATGTGTGAGAGTGACGGCGGATCGTCGGTAGCCTTCAGAACCGTTCCATCCGACAACTTCACGGTGTGGCAATGCACGCAACCTTCACGGGACAGCAGATTGCGTCCCTGATTCAGTTGTGGCGTGCCGGGCAGAGGCCCGCGGTGGCACTCGCCGCACGAAGACTCGATGTACTTGGCGGGAAGAATCGGCTGCTCCCAGGCCAGCGTGCTGTTGTGCGCTTCGGTGAGCGTCGTGGCCGCGCCCTGTCCACGATGGCAGACCGTGCATCCGAACTGCTCGAGCTTGTGCGGGATCACCGGATGGGTGCGGAACGGCTGGTTGGGGACATCGGCGAGGCTGGGTTCTTTGAGCCCGACGTGGCAACTGGTGCAGCGGTCGACGACTCCGAGTTCGGGCAGCCAGACCTGCTGGATGCCGCCCTGGAAGTGGCGCTGCAGCGTGTTGGCATCGCTGCGGTTGCGGATCATCCGGAGATAGCGGTGCTGGTAGTGCCGCCACTCGCTGAAGAAATTCTTGGCGGGAGCGATGGCCAGCGACGCGAGGAAAATGAGGCTGACCACGCCGAACGCGCGCACGCTGTCCCCGAATAACCTTTGCCAGAGCGACGTAAGCTTTTCTTTCATGAGCGCCGCATCCTTATGAGCATCCTTGTCGACATCGTTATGAATGTGTCCGTTCTTAATGTGTGCATCAGCAATGTGTGTATCAGCCCTGCCACGGCCAGACGAATTCCCAGCCCGGTCCCCGGAAAAATGTTCCGATGGCGGTCAGCACCACCAGTTCGAATAAGAACCAGATCATCACCCAGTAAGACAGCGGCCTGCCGGCCAAGTAGCGGCGGAAGGCGGAAGGCGACTGCGGAGAGCTTTGCGCCGCCACGAGCATGATTCCGGCCATGATCAGCGTCGGCACCAGCGCCGCGTAGACCTTGAACAAAAGCAGAAATAACGAAAGCGCGATCGCGACGACATAGAAGATGCGCAAGCGCTTCTGTCGATCCTTGAGGAACAGTCCGTCCGCTTCGATGTTGACCTTGAAATATGGAATGACGATGAGCGCCATCACGACGAGTCCCGGCACGAGCACGCCCGCAACCACAGGCGGGAAGTAGTGCAGCATCTCCTGCANNGCGTTGAACACCAGCGCGATCCAGACCAACACGACCGCCAGCGTCATGACCGCGACTGCCGAACGGAACAGCACTTCCGGAAACGTCTGCAGCTGATCTTCCGTATCGGCCTTCACCTGCGCGGAAGTGCGGCGGGTAATAAAGACGATGCGGCGCGGCGACTTTTTCGCGTTGGAGTCGATGCCGGCGGTGAAGTCTTTGGAATCGGCCATGGCTATTGCCCCTCCTTCGCATCAGCGGCGCTGGCCGCAGTCGCGGCATTCGCCCGTACTGTGGCCGGCTCGCTATCGTGCGAGTACAGGCCACCGTCTTTGCGGATCCGCCAGAAATGGATGGCCACAAAGAACATCGCGGCCAGCGGGAGAATCATGCAGTGCAGGACATAGAAACGAAGCAGGGCGTTGGCATTGACCGCATTCCCGCCGAGCAGCAGGAAGTGAATCTTCTCGCCCATCACCGGGACAGCAGATGCAATGTTGGACCCAACCGTGATGGCCCAGTACGCCAGCTGATCCCACGGAAGCAGATAGCCGGTGTAGCTGAGCAGGAGCGTCATCAGCAGAAGGATGACGCCGATCACCCAGTTGAATTCGCGCGGCGAGCGGTAGGCGCCGCGAAAGAACACTTTGAACATGTGCGCGAAGACCAGAAACACCATGGCATGCGCCGACCAGCGGTGCAGGTTGCGCAGAAACAATCCAGACGAGACCACGAACTGCAGATCTTTGGTGTCGGCGTAGGCCTGCGGAACCGACGGGTGGTAATAGAACATCAGCGGAATGCCGGTGGCGACCAGAATCAGAAATGTGCCCAGCGTCAGCGTTCCCAGATACCACGTGGCGCAGAAGCTCAGCATGCGCGTGCGCACCTTGGTCGAGAACAGGTGCAGGAAGACGTTCTGCTGAATCGCGAGCGCGCGCTTGAGCGTGCTGGAGCCGGTGCCGCTGCGGAAAATCGAGCGCCACACCCGCGTGCCGCGTAAGTCGTCGAAATATTGGTCTATTGTTTTTGCCATTGCTGGTTCTCTCTAAGTCAGACCCTCACGAAGGAATCCCGCGCCAGCGGCGGCACGTCGGTGGAGCGATCGACCAGAAGATCGCCGTCCTCGTTGAGCCAGACACGCTTCCACGGCAACGGCTTGGGCGCGGGGCCCTCGATCTTTTTGCCGTCCTCGTTGAACTTGCTGCCGTGACAGGGACACGCGATCATGTTCAACTCCGGCTTCCACGCGGTCATACAGCCGAGATGCGTGCAGACGGCGCTGAGCGAGAAATAGCCCTCGTCGGAGTGGATGATGTAAATGCCGGAATTGACGTCGATGGTGACGCTGCCCAGCGGATAGCGATCCGGCTTGCCCGCGTTGACCACGGGCGACGGTTCATAGAGCACATTGGGTTCGAGATATTGATATGCGAACGCCGCAGTGCCCGCGGCGGCGATGCCCAGCGAACCGAGCCCGAGTTTCGCGAAAAACTGGCGGCGGTTCAGGTCGTTTGCTGGCGGGTTCTTCGTTTCCTCTGCCATGTCTTCCTCGTGCTACTTCTGCAATCCCGCGCCGATCGACGCGACGGAAATCAAGCCGGTCGGCTCGGCGGGAATCAGGTTGTACGACTCCATTGTGATCGTGCCCACGGGACAGCGCATCGCGCACAGCCCACAACGAATGCACCGGGTCTCGTCCTTGAGCATGGCGGCCCCGGTCACCACTCCGAGTTCGTCGGCCGCGACCTCATCGAACTCCACGCCAAACAACTCCTGGTTGTCGCGGATGTGCTGCACGGTTTCCGGCTCGAACTCGATGCGGTCGAGCGAAACCAGCTCCAGACATTTCTCCGGACAAACATCTACGCATCCGCCGCAGAGAATGCACATGCTGCCATCTTCCGGTACGCCTTCGAAAATCGTATTAACCCAGCAGTGCAGGCAGCGCTGGGCTTCGGCCATGGCGGCCGGGGCGTCGTAGCCGATCTCAACTTCGGTGACGCCAGTCCGGCGTTCGAGCGGAAGCATGGGCACGGGCTGCCGGTCGATGTCGAGAAAATCGAGCGGCATGCCGTGCCGCTTGAGCAGTTCGACTTCGATGATCGGTTCCGGATGCTTTCCGCCGCGCAGGAATTCGTCGATTCCCACTGCGGCACGCTTGCCGTCGCCGACGCTGTCGATAATCAGGCGTGGTCCGAAGACGCAGTCGCCGCCTGCGAAGATGCCGGCAGCCGAGGTCATCAGCGTCTGCGGATTCACTGCAATCAAGCCGCGCGGTGAGAGTTCAACCTTGTCGTCGGGCGTCAGGAAATCCAGCCGCGGCGCCTGCCCGATCGCCATGATGATGGTGTCGCACTCGATCTGCGTTTCGCTGTTCTCGTAGAACGCAGGATTGAAGCGCTTATTCTGATCGAACACCCACTTGGTCTTGAGCGTTTCGAGTGCGGTGACCTTTCCGTCCTTGCCGAGAATGCGCTTGGGGCCGAGCCCGGGATGCATCTTGATGCCTTCTTCTTCGGCCTCGACGATTTCTTCGAGAGCTGCGGGCATTTCTTCGCGACGCTCCAGGCAGACCAGATTCACCTCGCGCGCGCCCATACGCAACGCAGACAGCGAGATGTCGACCATTTCCTTGGCGGCCACCGCCGAAACGTTTTCGTCGGAAGGCTCCAGATCCTCCACGCCGCCGGCATGCTGCTTGACCACTTCGCGGGCCGCGGACCGGGCCACATCCATGGCAACGTTTCCGCCGCCGATCACGATGACCTTCTTGCCGATAGTGAACTTGTAACCCAGGTTCACATTGAGCAGAAAATCAATTCCTTTGTAGACGCCGTCCAGATCAACCCCGGGAATGGTGAGATCGCGGCTGCGATGAGCGCCCACAGCAAGCAGCACGGCATTGAAATCGCGGCGCAAGTCTGAAATCGCGAAGTCCTTTCCAGCAGCGTGATTCAACTTGAGCGTGATGTCGCCGGTCTCGAGAATCTCGCGGACCTGCGCCTCGACCACGTCGCGCGGCAGGCGGTATTCCGGTATGCCGAGATACAGCATTCCGCCCGCGACCGGAGCAGCTTCGAAGATCGTGACCGCGTAGCCCATCAGAGCGAGGTCGTGCGCCGCGGAAAGTCCGACCGGACCTCCGCCAACCACGGCGACTTTATAGGGAAGCTTTTTCTGGACGCGTCCTTCGTTGACGTTGATGGGATGCTTCGACTCGGGCCCATACTGCTCGGTCAGAAAGCGTTTCAGCGCGCGAATCGAGATGGGCCGGTCGATCTCGCCGCGGCGGCAGGCGGTCTCACACGGATGAGCGCAGACGCGACCGCAGATGCTCGCCAGAGGATTCGGCTCACGCGCCAGCCGGTAGGCTTCTTCAAAACGTCCCTCTGCGATCAGGCCAACGTAGCGTCCGGCGTTGGTATGAGCCGGGCAGGCCATCATGCAGGGGAAGTTTGTATGCAGCCAATCCCCATCGACTTTTTTGTTTTTAAATCGTTTCAGCATTGCGGCACTTTTAGTCCGAGTGGTGGCTGAACGTCAACTGATTTGTTGTGTGCTTAGGACTGAGAGGAGAATCCGGGGAGCGAGTCAGCGCAACCGCCCCCCGTTTTCCGTGTTGCTATCTTACTTCGACAGGGTGAAATCCGCTTTGCCCTCACCCGCCACAGTCACGGGTTTGGACGAATTCTTCGCGCCCTCGTGCCAGGCGGTGACGGAGTAGCTGCCGTCAGGAACGTTGTCGATCTTGTATGCCCCAGACTTGTCAGTAATGGCGAAATACGGGGTTGGAGAAACGACGATATATCCCGACATTTCCGGGTGAACGTTGCAGAGCAATGGAATCGCGCCCGGGTTGTCGAATTTGAACGCGCGCTTCTCGCCCTTCGGCCAGGTGCCCAGATTGTGGCCGAGTTTCTTGTTGCCGCCCACGGAAATCCAGAACACGTTATGCGCGACCGTGTCGCTGTTGAGGAACTCGACCGTGGTGCCCTGCTCCACTGCCACGATGTGCGGCGTAAACATCAGGCCCTTCTGGTCGATTAGGGGCTTCTCGGTTGGAGCCGGGAAGGTTTTTCCGGCAATGGCTTCGACGTAGACGACCGACTCCCCAGTGACTCCAGAGACCTTCCCGCTGATCGATCCGGCGGAGGCCGCCAAGCTGAACATTGCGAGGACTGCTGCGAGCGTTATCAAAGTGCGTTTCATTTTTCTCTCCTCAAGATTTGTCTTTAAATCGTTTCCTGGTTAAGACCGCAGCCTAGTACACGAACTCCAATGCACCCGCGGTTGTGTTTGTACGGAACGGATTCACCGCTTTGCCATTCGAGTCATACGTCAGAGCCTGCTGCGGTCGAATAGAGTACTCGATCGACGCTTTGATGTTGGCGTGAATCAGGAACTGCACTCCCGGCGTCACGCGATTGCGGGTGCCCCCGACCGGCGAAAAGTAATTCGACGATCCGGACTGGTTCAGGAAGTCCGCCGAAGACTGCACCCGGTCGTACCGGAGGATGGTCATCACCCAGGGCAAGGCAAGATAGTCTGCCTCAACAAAGCCACCGTTGAATTTGGCAGCCGAGCCATTGGTAAAGCTGGTGCCAATTCCGGAAGTGCAGGGCACCGCAGTGCCGGTCGAGTCCTGGCACAACAGATCGTTATCGTGTCCGTACATAAACAGACCGAACACGTTCAAGGTCCGATAGTTGAAGCTGAAGTCGGCACCGACGCGATAGAACGGCTCGCGGGCAGTGATTACCGTAGCGTTGTCAGATGCATCGACGCCGGCGAAGCGCTGGACCGAGCGCCCCTTGAAATAGAAGGTCCCCAGACTCAAGTAGGTATGGTCGCGCGGTCCGGTAGCTCCCGCCGCCTGTATGTCGTGACGGCTGGCCGGGTCCTTCTCCAAGTTGAATCGATAGGAGAAGCGAGCGTAGATGTCCTTGTAATTGGCGTCGGAGAAGAAGCCCGCCGGCGAAGAGACATTAGGGGCCGCAGAACTGGTTCCGCTGGTGTTCTGGTTCACAATTGCCAGCGAATAGTGGTAGCCGCCATACTGATGGCCTCCACTGAGTTCAATGCCCTGACCGGCATCCTGGATGGCAAATACGTTATTCACATTCTGTTGGCCGGAACCGATGTTCGCTTCGGTGTAGATGTCCCAGGGAGTGATGTTGATGGACCGGGCTTGCGAGAAGGGCAAGTCAAGTTCGAATTGTCCGACCCGCAGGCTCAAGGAGTCGGTCGGCAGTTTCACCAAGCGACCGATGTTGACAAACTTCAGATAACCATCCCCCAGACCGCCGTTGGCGTTGGCGCCGGAGACGCTGAGGTCGTCGTCCACCCAAAAGGCAATGTCGCTGCCAAAATTGCCCGCCATGAAGATGCTGAAGAGCCCCGGCTCGAAGTCGGTGCGGGGAACGTAAGGGTCGGTGCTCAAGTTGGCCTTGTTGTAGTTGTTCGAGTTCGAAGGGGTGTATTGGAAGAACTGGCTGAAGCGTAGGCCAATGGGCGGCAGGCCAGGAATCGTCCCTGGAAATACCGTATGAGGCCACAGTTCCTTCTGCGCCGGAGCCCCCAACATGACGGGAGGAACTTTGAGGAAGCTCTCGTCATCTTTGGGGAACTTGAAGCCGGCATCTTTGAAGGCCTTGCCGAAATCATTGAGTTTTGGGAAGTCCACATGGCAAGTCGTGCAGGACGTTCCGTACTGGCGGGAAAACGCAGGAATCGCGAAGCTGCTCGCAGTCAACACAAATAGCGTTAGCAGCAAAAGACTTAGCAAGAACATGATGCTGCGGGAGCGCATCGGAATTGCCTCCTAGTCATGAGTTCGAGAGGTTTTGTGGCCTCTGATCTTGTTTCCAAAGATGGACCTGATACTAGCGAGAGTCGCAGGCGCTTCGCCGGGTTATGAATCACACTTGAATGTGATTTCAATCACGTATCGGGATTCCGCAGAATCAGGATTCCGAACCGGGAATCGCCTGAAATCCTTCTCCTCCCGATACGTTCTTTTGGGAATATAGGAACCCCACGAAGGCTTTTTCCTGGAAGCTATTTAGGTTGCAGTCCCACAGCGACTGGCTGGTTCCCTTAAAGAATCCAACCGGAGAAAGGTAAGAAAGTCCCCGGCATCATGTCTGTTCAAAATTGCACACACAGAGCACAGTGGAGGGAATCGACTTTACGGTTCGTAGGCGCAGCAAGGTTCGGCAGCGAACAGATCGCCGGTCATGGCATGGGCACGGGCGCGCGATCCTCCGCAGACCGTGCGGAAGTTACAGCGTCCGCACTTGCCTTTCAGCCTGGAGCTGTCGAGCAGCGACACAAACAGAGCCGAATCGCAGTACACCTCAGCCAAGGGCTGGGTGGTCACGTTCCCGCCAGAGAGTGGTAGAAATCGGCTCGGGTAGACCTCGCCATGGTGGTTGATGAAAACGAAACCCTTGCCTTCATTCACTCCCCTGGGCCCGCGCGTGATGACATCGGCTTCGGTCAGGCGGCCACGGGATTCCCGCACTCGCTGCTGCAAAACATAGCGCTGGTAGTGCTGACCCTCGGTGGTCTTGATCTGGAAATTCACGACCCGGGACGCAGCGTAAAGCTTGGCAAAAATCTGTTCGTGCTCGTCGGCGGTAAGCACCTCGGCCGCTTGTTCCGGGCTCACGGGGACGAAGAAGAAAACATTCCACAGCGCGACATCCAGCCTCGTCAGCAGTTCGATCATGGGCTCCAGGTCGTGCAAGTTGCGGCGGGCGAGAATGGTGTTGACCTGCACCGGAAGCTGCACTTCGTGGCAGGATCCGATGACGGCCAGCGTGCGCTTATGGCATCCGGGCACCGCCCAGTAGGCGTCATCGAATGCGGCCGTAGAACCATGCAGCCAGAACCCGGCGCGCATCAGGCCGCTTGACTTCAACTCCGCGATCGCAGCCGCGTCCAGCGAGGGCGTAGGCAACATGGTCAGCGAAGTGCGAACCGAACGGCGCGAGGCAAACTCGATGACGGGAAACAAGTCGGGGCGCAGGAGCGGGTCGCCACCGGTCAGCGCCAGCAAAGGCACGCGCATCGCAGCAACTTCCTCGACGAGATGAAAGGCTTCCGCGGTCGAGAACTGATGGCGGTCGCGGGGGGTTCGTGCTGCGGCGCGAGCCGGAGTCGACCTCCAGTCACACGCCTGGGTCATCTCCCACGTCACTTGCAAGGGTCGCGGCGGCAATCCGGGCGCATGCAACATCTCATCGGCTTCCATCACGGCCTGCGATGACGTTCTTCCCGCGGTGGACCCGGGTCCTCGCAACGCGGGAACGGGCGGATTGGACAGGGTGGACATAGCGGAATCCTAGGGACGGCAGCCTGGGTGCGCAGTGCGGGGTCGCACGTGCGCCAGTGACGGACATCACAATTATCTTAGGAATTACCCCGTGATCTCTGTCACAGGGCCGCGTGACTTACGCCCTAGGTCGGCCCTGCTGGGCATGTGATCCTACGCCTGCGAGCGAGTTCTCAGGACGCAGGACGAAAGCACGATCGGTGCAAACGCGCTTTCGGGATGTGGCCAGTTTTGGACAGTGGCTACCCTTGCTCCGTGATATCGTGCAAGACAAATCTTCCTCAGGAGGAAGCAACGTGAAACTTATCTCTTTTCGAATGGGCCTCGTAACTCTGCTGGCGGGCGGCATGGTGGCTGCCTGCTCTTCTTCGGCAGTCGCACAGGACGCGGCGGCAACCTTCAAAGCAAAATGCGCCATGTGCCATGGCGCGGACGGCAAGGGCGGGAAGATGGGAACCCGCGACTTCGCATCGCCGGAAGTGAAAGCCGAGACCGATGCCCAGCTCACCGACATCATCACCAAGGGCAAAGGCAAGATGCCGGCTTACAGCGGCAAGCTCAACGACGCGGACATCAAGGGCCTTGTGACCTACGTCCGCAGTTTGGCCAAGTAAGACAGGCCAAGTTAAGACACAGGCGGCGCAAATCCGCCGCTTGAAAAATCGTTTCATTCTGAAGATTGGCGGGTGAGAGTCATGTCCACGCGAACAATACGGAATATTTTTGCGCCTGGAGTTGCCCTCACCCTGCTTTTCACTGCGGGGACGCTCCTCGCCGCGGGCAAACCGCCCACCAGCAAACAGCCCCCCAAGCTAGCTGCGGAAGAGTGCCTCGCCTGCCACAGCGATGCCACGCTGACCCACGACGTGAACGGCAAAACGGTCAGCTTGCACGTCGATCCGCAAGGCTTCAAAGATTCCATCCACGGCAGCATGTTTACCTGCGTGGACTGCCACACCGACGTAAAGAGTTCCGCGCACGAAACGCCTCCCCTGAAAATCACTTGCGCGACGTGCCACGCCGACGAGCAGGCTGCGTACGACCGCAGTTTCCACGGCAAGGCAGTTCAGGGCGGCAACAACAAGGCCGCTACCTGCGTCGATTGCCATGGCAGCCCGCATGAACTGCTGCCGGCGAGCGATCCGAAATCGCGCGTACACCATTCGAATATCCCGGCCACCTGCGGCGCCTGCCACAGCCAGAAATTCGTGATGCAAGATAGTGGACAGAGCGCGCAGATGGTTGCCTCGTACGCGCAGAGCGTCCACGGGCATGCGGTCGCGGCCGGATCCGAGAAGGCCGCGGTCTGCACCGACTGCCACGGAACGCACGAGATTCTCGACGCCAAGGATGCCAAGTCTCCCATCTTCAAGTTCAATGTGCCGACGACCTGCGGCCAGTGTCACGACACGATCTCCAAGGAATTCAAAGAGAGCATCCACGGACAAGCCGTCGCCAAAGGCAACTGGCAGGCGCCGGTGTGCACCGATTGCCACGGCATTCACTCCATTAAAGCGCACACCGATCCGAATTCCCCGGTCTCGGCCCAAAACGTGGGCGCGGTGACCTGTGGCCGCTGCCACGAAGGCATGCGCCTTTCGCAGGAATTTGGAGTGGCGGGCCGCCGCGAGACCACTTACCTGGCCAGCTACCACGGACTGGCCTCGAAGGGAGGCTCGCAGGTCGTGGCGAATTGCGCCAGTTGCCACGGGACGCACAGCATTTTCCCTTCGAGCGATCCACGGTCGACCATCAACCACGCCAATCTGGTCCGGACTTGCGGCCAGTGTCATCCCGGCGTCACGGAAAAATTCACGGCCGCAAAGGTCCACGTGGATGCGCCGCTTTCGGCCGACATGGGCAGCAAGGCGGTGCGCTGGATCCGCCGCTTCTATCTGAGCATGATCTTCGCGGTCATCGGCGGCATGCTGCTGCATAACTTCATCATCTGGCGGTCGAAAGTGATTGCGCGGCGCAAACTGCAGCACAGTTTCGTGATGCGCATGCCGATGCGCTTCCGGCTGCAGCACGCTACGCTGCTCACCAGCTTCATTGTGCTGGTGCTGACCGGCTTCGCGCTGAAATTCCCTGACTCCTGGTTTGCCTCGATGTTGTCGCTCGGCGAGAACCGGCGTCACCTGCTGCATCGTATTGCCGCGGTCGTCCTAATGGGAGTGAGCGTTTTCCACATTTTCGACATCGCGTTCAGCCGCGCCGGACGAAAACTCGTCCTCGATCTCTTCCCCACTTTGGACGATGCGCGGGGCGCGTGGCAGAATATCTGCTACTATCTCGGTCTGACTTCGCGCAAACCTGAGTTTGCCCGCTTCAATTACGCGGAGAAAGCGGAATACTGGGCTCTGGTCTGGGGCATGATCGTCATGGCCGTCACCGGAGTCATGCTGTGGGCCAAGGTTCCCGTCGGCAATCATCTGCCGCGCTGGTGGCTCGACGTTGCGACTGCCATTCACTTCTACGAAGCGGTGCTGGCGACGCTGGCCATCATCGTCTGGCACTTCTACCAGGTGTTCTTCGACCCAGACGTGTACCCCATGAACTGGGCGTGGTGGGACGGCAAAATGACTTTGCACCACTACCGGGATGAACATGGGTTGGATGGCGCGACGCTCGCCGAGTCTGTCCACGACTCAAGCGCAGAGCCGGAAGCAGTGGAAGTCGCGGCCGAGCAGCAACCTGAAACCGAAGAGATGAAACATGGACGCTGAGAAAACTCCGCCGCCTCCAGTAGAGCCCTGGCACCGTTCACGCATGCTGTTGCGAAACCCGATCAGCCTCGCCGGCATGGCGCTGGCGATCGTCAGTCTGGCTAACATTTTCCTTTTTTTCATCATTGATCAAATCGCCGTCAAGCCCAGTCCCTACATCGGAATTCTGGCGTACATGGTGTCGCCAGCGTTCCTGATTCTCGGCTTGCTGTTGATGCTGGTCGGAGTGCTCATCGAGCGGCGGAAGAAACTGCCGCCCAGCGCCTTCTATCCCCGCATCGATTTGAACGATCCCACGCAGCGCAGCGCCGTCATCTCGTTCATGACGTTCCTCATCGTCTTCGTCATGGTGAGCGTCGCCGGAAGCTACAAAGCCTACGAGTTCACCGAGTCGGTCGGATTTTGTGGACAGCTGTGCCACACGGTGATGAGTCCGGAATACACCGCGTACCAGCTTTCTCCGCATGCTCGCGTCGCGTGCGCAGAGTGCCACGTAGGAGCAGGCGCGACCTGGTTTGTGAAGTCCAAACTTTCCGGCAGCCGGCAAGTCTTTGCCGCCATATTCAACACCTTTCCGCGGCCCATCCCCACTCCGGTACACAACTTGCGTCCCGCGCAGGAAACTTGCGAACAGTGTCACTGGCCGAAGAAGTTCTATGGCGGGCAACTGAAAGTCTTCACGCACTATGCCAACGATGAAAAGAACACGCTGCGCCAGATCCGGATGATCATCAAGACCGGTGGCGGCGACCCGGCTACCGGCGCGCCCGAAGGCATCCACTGGCACATGAACATCGGCAACAAGATCGACTACGTGGCCGCCGACGAGAAGCGCCAAGTCGTGCCCTACGTCCACGTCGAAGACCTGCAAGGCCGGGTGACCGAGTATTACGCGAAAGACTCCACGCTCACGAAAGATCAGATCGCCAAGGCCGACAAGCACCACATGGATTGCGTGGACTGCCACAACCGTCCCACGCACATCTACGTTCCACCCGACCAGTCCGTCGACCAATCTCTGCTGGCGCGCCGTATCGACGTTTCCCTGCCCTCCATCAAGCAGGAAGCGGTCACGGCGCTGACTGCAACCTACGCCACCACCGACGCCGCCATGCAGGGCATCGCCAGCGGAGTGCAGGACTTCTACGAGAAGAAATATCCCGATGTCGCCAAGGCCAAGCAGTTGGAGATTCGCAACGCCGTCACCGAGATCCAGCAGATCTTCAAGCGCACTACGTTCCCCGAAATGAAGCTGAACTGGCAGACGCATCCTAACAACCTGGGCCACTTCTATTACATCGGATGCTTCCGCTGTCACGACGGCCAGCATGTCAGCGCCGACGGCCGGGTCATCAGCAGGGACTGCAACCAGTGCCACACGCTGCTGTCGGAGACCGACGGCGCAGCGAGCCTTGCCGCCACAGCCGTGCCGAGTTTTAAACATCCGGTCGATTTGGGAGATCTGACGCAAGTGAGCTGTGCGGACTGTCACAACGGGGGAGTAGGGCCGTAACCACATGATTCGCAGCTAGATACAAGCTCGCGGGAGATCCAACGCCGCGTTGCCAGACAGTCCCACTTCAGTAAAGTGTGATCCTAATCACACCTGTGTGTGAACCTACGTCCCGACATCCACACCCCCCTTCCTGCATCCTGAAAACGTGGTCGCGGCACGCCAGTGGCCGCTACCGAGATTACGGATTGGGGGATGTAAATGAAGCGCAAATTCAAGACCATGGACGCCAATGAAGCCGTCGCCAATGTCGCCTACCGGGCGAGCGAGGTGATCGCGATTTACCCGATCACTCCTTCGTCGCCAATGGGCGAGTGGGCGGACCAGTGGTCGTCGGAAAACGTTCCCAACGCCTGGGGCAGTGTGCCTCACGTCGTCGAAATGCAGAGCGAGGGTGGCGCCGCCGGAGCGGTGCACGGCGCCCTCCAGACCGGATCTCTCTCCACGACGTTCACCGCGTCCCAGGGATTGTTGTTGATGATCCCGAACATGAACAAGATTGCCGGCGAGTTGACGCCCTGCGCCTTTCACGTCACGGCCCGCACCCTGGCCACGCATGCCCTCTCAATTTTTGGCGACCATTCCGACGTGATGTTCTGCCGCGCCACCGGATGGGCCATGCTCTGCTCGAACTCTGTGCAAGAAGCCATGGACCTGGCGCTGATCGCACATGCCGCGTCGCTCGAAACGCGCATTCCGTTCCTTCATTTCTTCGACGGATTCCGCACCTCGCACGAAGTCAACAAGATCGAAATGCTCAATGAAGACGACATGCGCGCCATGCTGAACATGGACCGCATCATCGAGCACCGCCAGCGCGCGCTCTCACCCGATCATCCGGTGCTGCGCGGCACAGCGCAAAATCCTGACGTGTTCTTCCAGATTCGCGAAAGCGCCAACGCCTACTACGATGCCGCACCCGCCAAAGTCCAAGCCACGATGAACAAGTTCGCCGAGATCGTGGGACGCTCCTATCACTTGTTCGATTACGTCGGTGCTCTCGACGCCGAGCGTGTGATCGTCATGATGGGATCCGGCGCAGAGGCGGCGCACGAAGCCGTCGAATACCTGACGGCACGCGGAGAAAAAGTCGGGCTGCTGAAAGTCCGCTTGTATCGTCCCTTCTGCGTGAAGTCGTTCATGGAAGCCCTTCCCGCCAGCGTCCGTCAGATCTCGGTTCTCGATCGCACCAAGGAGTCTGGAGCGATTGGCGAGCCTCTCTACCTCGACGTAGTGAACGCGTTGCACGAGGGGTTGAAGCTGGGTTACGGAAAACTGAAGACTGCTCCCGGAGTTGTTGGTGGCCGTTACGGCTTGTCGTCCAAGGAATTTACTCCCGCGATGGTGAAGGCCGTCTACGACAACCTGAAGCAGACCGCGCCGAAAGATCACTTCACGATCGGCATTCAGGACGACGTCAACCACACCAGCCTCGACTACGATGTAGCGTTCTCCACCGAGCCCGACAGCGTGGTGCGCGCCCTGTTCTACGGTCTGGGCGCGGACGGCACGGTCGGCGCCAACAAGAATTCCATAAAGATCATCGGCGAGAACACCGACAACTACGGGCAGGGATACTTTGTTTACGATTCAAAGAAATCCGGTGCGATGACAGTTTCGCACCTGCGCTTCGGACCGCAACCGATCCACTCGAGCTATCTGGTGTCCAAAGCGAACTTCATCGCCTGCCACCAGTGGATATTCCTCGAGCGCTACGACATGCTGAGTTCGCTGGTACCGGGAGGCGTGTTCCTCGTCAACAGTCCCTTCGGCAAAGATGAAGTCTGGGATCATCTGCCGCGCGAAGTGCAGTCGCAACTCATCGCCAAGAAAGCCAAACTCTACGCAATCGACGCCTATCAGGTCGCGCAGGACGCCGGCATGGGTTCGCGGACGAACACCATCATGCAGGTATGCTTCTTCGCGATCTCGAAAGTGTTGCCACGCGACGAAGCGATTGAAGCGATTCGCGAGTCCATTCGCCACACCTACGGCAAGAAGGGCGAAGACGTCGTGCAGAAAAACATGCAGGCGGTCGACGCAACGCTGGCTCACCTGTTCGAGATCCAGATTCCGGAGACGGTCAGCAGCAAGACGGAAATCCCAGCCGCGTTCCCGGGCGCCCCGAAGTTCGAGCACGACGTTCTGGGCACGATCTATGCGGGCCGCGGCGACGAACTTCCTGTCAGCGCCTTCTCCTGTGACGGCACGTTCCCCACAGGTACCGCGAAGTGGGAGAAGCGCAATCTGGCTCTGGAAATTCCCGCGTGGGATTCGAAGATCTGCATCCAGTGCGGCAAGTGCGCGATGGTTTGCCCGCATGCCGTCATCCGCATCAAGGTCTACGACAGCAAGGAACTGGCGGGCGCTCCCTCAACCTTCAAGGCCTGCGACGCGCGCGACAAAGAATGGGCCGGGATGAAATATACGATCCAGGTCGCTCCCGAAGACTGCACCGGATGCGGCGTCTGCGTCGATGTCTGCCCCGTCAAGAACAAGAGCGAAGTACGGCTGAAGGCGATCAACATGGTGCCGCAGCCTCCGCTGCGCGCTCCGGAGAGCGAGAACTGGAACTTCTTCCTCAAACTTCCGGAACTCGATCGCAGAAAGATCAAGGTCGGGACGATCCGCCAGCAGCAAGTGCAGGAACCGCTGTTCGAATTCTCGGGCGCGTGCTCGGGATGCGGCGAGACTCCTTATCTGAAGCTGGTCTCGCAACTGTTCGGCGACCGCGCCGTGGTTGCCAACGCGACAGGCTGCTCGTCGATCTATGGCGGGAACCTGCCGACCACGCCCTGGGCCAAGAATGGCGACGGCCGCGGGCCAGCATGGTCGAATTCCCTGTTCGAAGACAACGCTGAATTCGGACTCGGCTTCCGCGTCTCGATCGACAAGCAGACGGAGTTCGCGCATGAGTTGCTGAAGCGCGTAGCCGGGACCGTGGGCGAGGATCTCGTCACGGCCATCCTGACCGCCAAGCAGAAAGACGAAGCCGACATCTACGAGCAGCGGCAACGCGTTGACGTCCTCAAAGAGAGGCTGGCGAAGCTTCACTCGGCCGATGCCAGACAGCTTCTCTCCGTCGTCGACATGCTGGTGAAGAAGAGCGTGTGGATCGTCGGCGGCGACGGCTGGGCCTACGACATCGGCTACGGCGGTCTCGACCACGTGCTGGCTAGCGGCCGCAATGTAAACGTCCTGGTGCTCGATACTGAGGTTTACTCGAACACCGGCGGACAGGCTTCGAAGTCCACACCACGCGGCGCGGTCGCGAAGTTTGCCGCGGGCGGCAAGCCGGGTCCGAAGAAAGATCTCGGGCTCATGGCCATGACGTACGGCAGCGTATACGTCGCGAGTGTAGCGATGGGCGCGAAAGATGAGCACACCCTGAAGGCATTCCTCGAAGCGGAAGCCTTCGACGGACCCAGCATCATCATTGCCTATTCTTCCTGCATCGCCCACGGCATCGACATGACCACGGCGATGACGGACCAGAAGGTCGCGGTCGAGTCCGGCCAGTGGCTGCTTTACCGCTTCAACCCCGAGCGGACCGCTGCGGGCGAAAATCCTCTGATGCTGGATTCGCGTGCTCCTACCCGCAAAGTGCAGGAGTTCCTGCTGCAGCAGACGCGGTTCAAGATGCTCACCAAGAGCAAACCGGAAGATGCCGCGCGCTTGTGGAAGCTGGCGCAGCAGGACGCGGAAAACCGCTACCGCATGTACGAATACATGGCCAGCCGCAAAACCGAAGCGCCGGCTGCCAAGGATGCCGCGGAGAAAACCGCCCCGGCCGCAGAGAAACCGGTACCGACAGGAGCTGCGCGCTAGCCGCGCGAGGAGAACATGAGGAGAACATGATGATCAATCTCAACACGACATACCTGGGCCTGAAGCTGCGTTCGCCGCTCGTGGTCTCGGCCTCGCCGCTCTCGCGCGATATCGACGGAATCTGCCGCCTGGAAGACGCCGGAGCCTCGGCCGTGGTCCTCTACTCGCTGTTTGAAGAACAGTTACGCCAGGAGGAAGCGGACCTCGATTATCACCTCGCCGTGGGCACCGAGAGTTTTGCCGAATCGCTCACCTATTTCCCGCAGCCCAGCGAATTTCACACCGGGCCTGAGGGCTACCTGGATCACATCCGCAAGGCCAAGGCGTCGGTGCGCATCCCTATTATTGCCAGCCTCAACGGCTCAACCCTCGGCGGGTGGACGAAGTTTGCCGGTGAAATCGAGCGCGCCGGGGCCGATGCGATCGAGTGCAATATCTACTACATCCCCACGGACCCCAAGGTTTCAGCCGCGGATATAGAGAAAACCTATTTCGACATTCTGAAGGCCGTGAAAGCCACCGTCACCATTCCTGTTGCCATCAAGTTGAGCCCGTTCTTCAGCAACCTGTCGAATATGGCCCACCGTCTGGACGAAGCCGGAGCGGATGCCCTGGTGCTCTTCAACCGCTTTTACCAGCCCGACATCGACCTCGAAGAACTGGAGATCCGTCCCAACGTTCTCCTCAGCACGCCGCAAGCGCTGCGCCTGCCCCTCACCTGGATCGGAATTCTGTTTGGCCGCGTGAAGGCCAGTCTGGCGGCCACCGGCGGAGTGCACAACGCCGAAGACGTTGTGAAACTGCTCATGGTGGGCGCCAACGTGACCATGATGTGTTCGTCCCTGATGCGGCATGGCGTCAATCATCTGCGTCACGTCGAACGCGAACTGCGCGACTGGATGGAAGAGCACGAATACGAATCGGTGGCGCAGATGCAGGGCAGCATGAGCCAGATCAAGTGCCCCGACCCGGGCGCATTCGAGCGGGCGCAATACATGCGCGCTGTAAAGGGTATGCAACACATCCACATGGCAGGATGGCGGTAAATGGCTACAAAGACAGAACTCACGCAAGATCAGGCAACGTGGGTCGTCCGGGTCACAAATGTTCTAGGATCCACCAGTCCCGGTCGGGACTCGTCCACCAGTGGGAAGTTGAGCCTCGACGACGTCAAAGTTTCCTTTCTTGACTCAGACGAAGCCACCGCACGAGCCCGGCGCGAACGTGCCCATGCTCTGATCCTTCCCCGCGAACACGGGGCGTGGGGACTGTTGCTCGTCCCCTGGGTCACGGGCGCAGGCGTCGCCTTCCGCGAGAGCAGCCACTTCATCCCGGCATTGCTGCTGCTGGTTGTGACTCTCGCATTGTTCTGGCTAAGAACCCCGGTGGAGAGTCTGCTGGGTACGTCTGCCATGCGGGCGCAAACTCGAGACGAGCGGCGGACCGTCGCGGTCGTTATTTCGTGCCTCGGTGCCATCTCGGCGTTAGCCTTAGGCGCGTTGTTGTGGGCGGGGCAGAATCCGCTGCTATGGCTGCTCGGCGCGGCCGCTGGAGTTGCATTCGTCGGACAGTCGCTGCTTAAGAAACTGGGACGCAGTACGCGCATGCTCTCTGAAATCGTCGGCACGATCGGGCTCACTGCGTCGGGCCCAGCGGCCTACTACGTGATCACCGGCAAGTTTGGCGCCATGGCGTGGATGATTTGGATCGCGAACGTGATCTTCGCCGGTGACCAGATCCACTACGTGCAACTCAGAATTCACACCGTACGCGTCGAAGGCTTTGTTGAGAAACTGAAGCGCGGCTGGGCCTTCGCAGCCGGCCAACTGGCAATGACCGCGGCCCTTACCATCGCCTGTCTTTCCGGTCTGATTCCCGCAATCGCATCGGTTGCCTTTTCGCCCCTCCTGTTCCGCGGATGGTTCTACTTCATTCAGAAGCCCGCGCCTTTTGCAGTAAGGAAGCTGGGCTGGAACGAACTGAGTCACGCGGTTGCGTTCAGCGTGTTGTTCATTGCTGCCTTCGCAGTGGCAAAGTAGCACCCCATCAGTAGCGCCGGCGTCCCGCCGGCTGTCGCGAGGGCGTCCCGCCCTCGCACGCTGCCTACAAGAGACGCAGCTGGCAGATTCCAGCCCACCCGCTGACCAAACATCTACAACTCATTGACAGCCAGCGACTTCATATCTTTTTGTACATACATTTATGTAAGAAAAGTGTTCCTGCAGGAACACTGTGGAAAACTCCGGCATCTCCTTTGAATCAGCCAGCTTACCGCGTGCCTTCGGCCTATGGCACAATCACGGCCGCGCCATCGATCGCGTCGTTCTTGACCGCCAGCAGCGCCTCGTTCGCCTGATCCAGTGGAAACACCGTGACTCTTGGCTGCAAGCCGATCTGCGCGGCTAGCGCAAGGAAGTCGCGGGCGTCCGCACGAGTCATGTTGGTCACGCTGCGCAGCTGACGCTCTCCCCATAGCAGACGGTCGTAATCAAACTCCGGAATGCGATCGAGGTGAATGGCGTTGATCGCAACCACACCGCCCTTGCGCAGGCTGCCCAACGCCGCGATCACCACGTCTCCGCTCGGAGCGAAGGTGATCGCGCGGTCGAGTTCCACGGGCGGCTTCTCGGTTTCGCTTCCAACCCACGTCGCGCCGAGCGATGCGGCCAAATCGCGGTGAGATTTTCCGCGCGTGGAAACGTACACGTCGCACTTCCAGGCGCGCAGAACTGCGATCGCAAGATGCGCGGACGCTCCGAAGCCAAACAGGCCGACACGTTCGCCCGCTTCGACACCAGCAACCCGTAAGCTTCGAAAGCCAATGATTCCGGCACATAGCAGCGGCGCAGCGTGCAGGTCGTCGAGAGCTGCGGGCAAGGGGAAGACAAAGTCCGCTCGCGCGAGAGCGTACTCTGCATATCCACCCGCGACACTGTAGCCGGTGAATGTCGGTGCGTCGCAAAGGTTCTCCATGCCTCTCTGGCAGTAGAGGCAAGTGCCGTCGGTGCCACCCATCCAGGAAACGCCGACGCGTGCGCCCTGAGGAAGCTCAGCCGTCGCACCATCGATAACGTCGCCCACGATCTGATGGCCGGGAATAATTCCTGAGTGCTTCGGGGTCAGATCGCCTTCGACAATATGGAGATCGGTTCGGCACACGCCACAGGCGCGAACGCGGAGCAGCACGTGGCCGAGCTTTGTTTGGAGATCAGGAACCTGGTTGATCTGGAGAGGGCGCTCCGAAATCGGTCGCGGTGAGGTTAGGACGGCGGCTTTCATTGCTGATTCACCTACGCCATTATGATGCTCGGCACCCTTGCCAGGCTGCGCCTGGCGGACTGCCGATGGCGGCTGTCCCCACATTATTCGTTACTTCGACGGCAACAATTCCAGTGTCAGCACTTGAAACGGTTGCAGGTGAAATGTGTGTTGCTCTTTCACAGCGATACTCACGGCTGGCTTGGCGCTGTCGCTCTTCCAGGGGCTGCGCGCGGTGTAGGCGCGCGCGGAGCCTGCCGGTAGTTCCAGCAGAGTCGCGAGGCTCACGGTGAAGTCCTGCGGCTGGTCGCTGGGATTGCGCAGTGTGACGATCGCTTTCTCGTGCGACCACGATGCCCAGCCGTAGACTTCCAGCCGCGCAGGATCGCCTCCGATCCAATGCGAATCTTTGAGGGTCTGCGCGTTGTCACGCGACCACTTGGCTGCTTCGGCCAGCACATCCCAATTCTCTGCTGAGAGCAGCGTTGGCGTGATGTACATCTCCTGCAGCTGCGTTCCGGTGCCGAAATAGTCGTGAATTTCATCGGGAAAATCGTGGCCTGGATCGTCCCCCAGCCGCTGTGCGTACCGCGCGAAGATGAGGCCATGCAGCATCAGCGAATTGATGGGGAACAGCGGGCCGTCCTCGACAACCCTGCGGTATAGCTGCGAGTCGCGATAGGTGATCCAACGCTGGCGGTTGGTGCCGACGCCGGCGAAGCTGTGATCGTCGCCACCACGCCAAATCGAATCGGCATAGAGCAACCAGAACGGCGAAGGATACGTGCCGGTGGTGAGGTTGACGTACAGGTCGGGCTTTTTCGCGCGCAGGTCTCCGATCAAGTGGATGGCTGCGTCAAAGTCGCTGTCGAACTCGCTCCCCTTGATGACTTCATTCGCGTTGCCTGTGCCGTCGAACTTGAACTGGTTTACGTTGTACTTGGCAATCAGGTCGAGGCACGTATCGCGGAAATATTTGTAGTACTTTGGCCCCGAGAGAGCGAGGCCGCCTTCGTTAGTCTCGAATCCCTGCGCGTGTGCGGAGGCGAGACGCTGCTCCTTCGGCTTGTCGTATCCGCCCCATGGGGAAAGCCAGATGCCGGGCGCAGCGCCGAAACTGCCTGCAGTCTGCGTTACCTTCGTCAATCCGTCAGGAAAGCCCGGATTGAACTTCCACAGAGTCGTGGGGTCGTCCCAGCCATCGTCGAACATAAAGCTGTCGAGTTTCACGCCACGCTTTTTTGTGAGTTCCTCGCCGAAACTCTGAACCACAGCAACAGCGTCCTGCTCGTTGTAGCGATCGAAATAACCAAGGTCGTACCAGGAATTGTAATGCAGAAACGTTCGATACGGGTGGGCGCGTTCGAGTTCCACATAGTTCAAGAAGTCGCGGCGCAACTGCGTCGGATGCGTCACGCCCACGACAGACGAATAAGTCACAGCCAGGCCGGCTTGCAATGGGAGTTCTCGCGAGAGCCAGCACGTTGCGCGGTCGCCACGCACGCGGCACTCAGACAGCGGATGTTCGAAGCCCAAGAACCATGTTCCGGCAGTGACTGGCGATCCTTTCACGTGGCCAGAGACTGAGGCTCCGGGCACGACCGCGTCGATGAGGCCGATCTGCGCAAGCACGAGTGGCTCGTGCAGAGCTCGAATCGACACTTCCTGGCGGACGTAGTTGGCGCCTTCGCGGAGGATGGCCTTCCAGATGACCTGGACTTTTGCGGAGGGATCCTCGAGCACGATGCGCAGTTCGCGTCCGGGCAATCGGTCAGCTGCCTTCGATGAGTTCGGCGAGGGGGGAATATCTCGCAGCACAGGCGCTGCGACAATCTTGAAATCGGAGGAGCGCAGCACCGCCCCTTCCTTAGGCACCAACTCAAACACACTGCCATCGAGGGCTAAACCTGCCTTTGTGAAATGGTTGGTCAGGCTCTGCCAGCGCAGCGACCCGCCACGGATGGACCAGGTCGCAGAGACGGAAGCGTTGGAGAGAGAAATACTGTCGGCGTCAGGGCCAGCAGGTGCAGGCAAGGCTTGAGTCGGCCTAACAGAAGACAGAGCGATCAGCAACAGGGAACAATAAGAACAATAATGAAGACGTGACATTTGCGAAATTCCTTGAACTACAGGCGATTGGCAGCCCAATAGACTACGGGAGGCGTTCGCGTGAAACAAGAAGAAAGCAGTCGCAACCCAGCCAGAACCGCGTAAACAGCGAAGCGTGATCGGGCTGAAAGACGGGGAACCCCCTGAATACCAACCACTTTGACTAGGCTGCGATTTGACTTGACAACCATGATAAACGAAAGTAATAGTTTTAACTCGTAATAATATGAAAGCCCATTTCTGGGAGGCTGCCATGCGTGTCTGCCGTCGCGGTTGTGGTTGTGTCGCTGGTTTCATCTCTTTATTAGGGTTTGCTTTGCTGCTGGCAACGGCGGCGCTGGGGCAGGGATCGTATCAAGCGCAGGTGCGCGGGGTGGTGACGGACCAGTCGGGCGCGCTGGTGCCCAATGCCACGGTCACGATCACGAACGACGGCACGAACATCGCGCAGACCGCGCAAACCGACGAGCATGGACAATATTTCCTGTCGGGGTTGCGGCCATCCATCTACACGATCAAGGTGCAAGCTGCGGGCTTCCAAATCGCCGAGACGAAGAATGTCGTCCTGCAGGTAGATCAACAGACCAGCGTGGATGTTGTGCTTCGACCTCATGGCATCAGCGAGACCATCGAGGTTACCCAGGCCGCACCGTTGCTGGACACCGAGAGTGCGACTCTCGGATCGGAGATCAGCAGCGAATATGTGCACGAACTCCCTCTGGCCAACCGCAGCTTTTTTGGCCTGACGTTCCTGGCGGCGGGCGTGACCGAGGTGGCAGGGTCAGGCGGCAGCGATAACTATCCGTCGGGAACAAACTTCACTTCCAACGGGCAGCGCAACGCGACCGCCGAGATACGGCTGGACGGTGCCCTGATCAGCGCGCCGGAACAAGGCGAGGGAGGGAATTCCAACGTCTACTACGAGCCCCTGGTCGAGGG
>PLBY01000034.1 GCA_003134655.1 Acidobacteriaceae bacterium | reverse complement strand
TTTTTCCGCAACCTGCTAGTGAACTCTTGTTGAGTGCATCGGCTAGGTACTTGGTGGCATCGAAGCCATCGGTTATCGATTCGGCGGGTGCCATTAGCCGCACGAATTCATCCGCGATATCTGCCTCGCTCAGCACATGCGCGCGCACCACTTTGGGCCCCTCTTGCAAGAGATCAATGTCACGCGCACTGAACCAAAGCGCAGCATCAAAACGGTTACCGACAGAAAGCGCGTGGATCGCTGAGAGCGCCAGCGACGTCTTGCCGATTCCACCGCGGCCCGCGAGAGTTATCACAGGATGACGTTCGTCGAGTAACTTCTCGGTGAGCTCCGCCTCGAGCTGCGGTCGGCTTATGTAACCCGTTGGCACTGGCGGGAGATTCCCGAAGCAGTTACCTTGTATCTCTAGGCTTCCCATGCCCTCGGTTTCGCTAGGCGGAAGCTCCGTCGCGGGCGCAAGATAGTTAGTGGCGTCCTCCATCCTCGTCTGGCCAGTGATGTATGAGATCACCTCGAACCGCTTTCCGTTGAATCCGCCATTTGGAACAAAGAAATCGGTTGCGTCAACGTCTGAAAATACGAGTTCAAGGGGCGTCGGACGATCGAAATAGATGTATACGCCATCAGGCAAATTGACTGGTCGATCCGGTTTGAGACTCTCCAGCTGAAAAGGCCGAGCGCCCAGTTGCGTGACGCGGTACTTTCCGGAGAGATTCCGATGGAGATACACCCAAGGACGCTGAAACAGGCTGTGGTTTTCAGTGAAGAGATCTAGCGCCTCCTTGAGTGGTGGGACAAACCTGCCGCACTGCATTCCGCTCGGCGCGCCGTGTCCCCTTGTCTTATTCCGTAGCTCCGCAAACTCGGAAAAAAATCTCCTGCAATCCACCTTACTTGGAAGCGCTTCCCGCGAGGGGTCGATGATCTTCAGGCAGATGCTCAGGAGACGTACACATTCGTGCTGCCACGTGCCCGGCTTGCACCGTTGGGTTAGGTCCTTCTGTTCGACTCTGGCTTGACGTTGCAGGAACTGTGAACCTGGGCCAGCGAGAGCAGCATCCAAAACGTCTGACCACTCGCCGACACCATCCGCCCGTACCAGTCTATGAAAGTGCCGATACCGGTGGCGCTCCTTGTCGTTCAATGTAGCCGAGACCATTGCTACAGTCGTGATCTTCGTGACAAGTTCGCCATAATACATCAAATCCAAAAACAGTGAGGTGTCTGAGTCTTCTCGCGCTCGTTCGACGCGCTCTAGCATTCGGCGAAAAGGAATGAACTGCATCGAAAGGGGATTTTAGCACCGGACGGGGGCGGGTGCCCCAGCCTTCCGCCGTGTTTGCTAGTACCCACCACAACAGAGGGTGCCCCGTTCTGAATTCCCACCCTTCGCAAAGTGCGCGAAGGATGGGGCACCCACTGTGTTGCTGATGCTAGCGAGATCAAAAGCGCAGGCCACCTGCCTGGCAGCCGCCGGGTGGAACTCAGAGTTTGCTTGCTGTCGGCATTGCGCGGGCGGGGGCGCCCGCGCCACATTTGTTCATCAACTGGCGCGACGCTCTTTGCTCTTCTGCCGAAGTTTGGCGAAGGCCTCTTCTCCGTCTACTGGCTTCACGCGACCACTCTTGAGATCGTCATAGCGGCCATCGAGCATCGTGCGAACCTCGGAGAGTTCCTGCAGATAGCCTGCCATTGCGTCCTCGATCAAGTCGCTGGGTGGACGTCCGCTCTTGCTGGCTAGTTCTTGCAGACGGGACTCCGTTTCGGGGCGAAAGTGTACTTCCATTTGCCAAGTCTAGAGCGGCCCATGGGCAGTGTCAAAGCTTTCTCCTCTGGATGCGGGCGTTCGGCATTCCCACCCTTCGCAAAGTGCGCGAAGGATGGGGCACCCAGTGTGTTGCTGGTGCCGGCGAAATCAAAATCCCCACCCTCTCGCAAAATACGCGAGAAGGGCGGGGCACCCGGGTGGAAATGGGCCACCCGCGAGTGACCAATCCGATCAGGCTGCTGCTTGCTGGTGATATGCAGGGACGAAATAATCGGCTACGAAGGGTTCGTAATTCGTGGCCGTGGTGTTTTGGGGAGTGCGAGGTTCGAGGGCGCACATGTATCCGGAGTTGAGTGCGCCGATCATCTCGAGGAGAAGCTTGGCGAATTGCTCGGACATTCCCATTTGAACCAGGACACTGCGGAACTGATCGTCGGGTGCCTGAATGTACTTAAGGTCAGGCTTGGCGATTGCTTTGCCGATCGTTGCGGCGACTTCGGCGTAGGTTAGGTCGCGTTGTCCCAGCAGTTCGCGGGTGTGCTTGCCGGGGGCGGGGTGCAGGAGAGCGTCGGTGACTGCGGCTCCGATGTCGCGCGTGGCGATCATGGAAAGCTTCAGATCGGGGCGGAGCGGAGTGGCGACGGAGCCCATCTGGCGGATCGCGTTCACTTGGGGAAGTGTGTTTTCCATGAAATAGCCCGCGCGCAGATTGAGCACATTGACGCCGGCGATCTGGCTGAGCTTTTGTTCGAGATGGTGAAGGCCAAGGACGGGGCCGGTTCCGCTGGCTTTGTCGGCTCCGATGCTGCTGAGTGCAACGATGTTCTTGGTCCCTGCTTTCTGCACTGCAGCGGCGATCGCGTCGCTTACCCGATTCGCATATCCAAGCGCGTCGGCGCTGGCGGGATTGGGTGGAATCATGACGTAGGCGGAGTCGGCCTTTTGAAAGGCCTGGGTGAGAGTGCCGGAGTCGGTGAGATCGGCGATGAAAGTCTCCGCACCTTTCGCTGCGAGAGTCTCTAGATGGGCTGCGTTTCTGCCGACGACACGAACTTTCTGACCGCGGGACAGAAGGTCGTCCGCTACTACACGTCCGGTATTGCCGCTTGCTCCCAATATTACGTACATAAATTTACCTCCATGTCGGGATTGGATGCGGGAGGGCGTGGTTTGGACTCGAAGACCAAGGTAAGGAAAAGTCTGGCAACCACAGTGTTGCTGATGACAGCGAGATCCAGAGCGCGGCCTGCCCTGCCTCCGGTCAGCTTCGCGTGGCGGAGCCTTACTTCCGCGTGGGGACGAACATGTCGGCTTTGGTCAGGCGGCATTTCTGGGCCATCTGATAGCAGTAGTAGAAATGCGCGGCGTTTTGGTTGCGCGAATCGGTGCCAAAGGTGAATTTCAGGCCGGCTCGTTTTGCCTGGGTGATGAAGGTTTCGTCGGGGACGTGTGCCACTTCATTGATCTCGATCGCGATCTTTCGGGCCTTTGCAAGGTCGATGATGCGGCCGGTGCGCTGCCGCGTCCAGAGCTGGCTGTACTGGCGTGCGATCGGAACCGGGAGGAAGGTCGGCCAGGCGAAGATGTCGATGGGTTCGGTGGTGAGCACTTGCTCGATGAACTGCATGTAGCGCGTCATGAATGCCTCTTCGTCGTCGACTATGGTGTCGATTTGCCAGATCGCCAGCCAGCCGCCCTCGGGGCGAGGTAGCGTGAGCGCGTCCATTAGGACGTAATCCAATTCATCCAGAAGAGCTTTCGAGAAGGCTTTCGACCAGCCGGGATACACCGGTTGCAGGCCGATGCGGACGGGATGCTTGCGCAAGCCGTCGATGTATTGCTTGAGGTCGGCGTCGGTGTTGATGGGGTAGCCGGGGCCGGGATGCTCGACGATGCCGATCTGGACTCCGCGCTCTTTGCCGAGTTGGAGCGCTTGGTCGATCGAGAGTGTGGGACTCAGATGGACGTGATAGTCCGCGACGGGGAAGGCGGGCTTTTGAACGGATGAGGGGACTTCCCCATCCTTCGACAAGCTCAGGGCAGGCTTTCTCGCGCCAAATGCGCGCGAGAAATAGGGCAGCTGGGCGAAAGCGGCTGATCCGATCAGGGAGGTTTGCAGGAAGTTTCTGCGGGAATAGGTGTGGTCCATCTGCGAAGGATACCGGTCGGGGGAGTGAGCATCAGTGACGGGCGTCACGCTGCATCTCGAGTATGAGGTGTGGTGTTCGTGACAGAAATCAAAATCCCCACCCTCTCGCAAAATACGCGAGAAGGGTGGGGCACCCGGGCTTTGACGCGGGTTCGGTAAAATCCTCGATTGAGTTCCACAAGCGAAGACCTTGATACTTTGAAACTTTGAAACCTTTGAGACCTTTGAAACCTGGAGTTCCCATGAGCAAAGTTAGAGTTGCAGCGTTTTCGATTTCGATTGACGGGTTTGGGGCGGGGCCGCGGCAGGATTTGCAGAATCCTTTGGGAGTGCGCGGGACTGAGCTTCACCGGTGGTTTTTTCCTACCGACATTTTCAAGAAGATGCAGGGGCAAGGCGGCGGGTCGACAGGCGTCGACAACGAGATGGCTGCGGAGTCGTTCGAGAATGTGGGCGCGTGGATCCTGGGGCGGAATATGTTTGGGCCGGTGCGGGGTGCGTGGAAGGACGATTCGTGGAAGGGATGGTGGGGCGCGAATCCTCCCTACCACACGCCGGTGTTTGTGCTGACGCATCACGCGCGGACACCGCTAGAGATGGAGGGCGGGACGACGTTTTACTTCGTCACCGAGGGAGTGGAGTCGGCGCTGAAGCAGGCGAGGGAGGCGGCCGGCGGGAAGGACGTGCGTATTGGGGGCGGAGTGTCGGTGCTGAGGCAGTACCTGGCCGCGGGGCAGATCGATGAGGTGCATTTGGCGGTGTCTCCGGTGTTGCTGGGCGAGGGGAAGAATTTGTTTGCGGGGATCAATCTGCACCAGTTGGGATTCGCGGCCTCGCGAACCGTGGCAGGAGAGAATGCGACTCACGTGTTTATGAAAAAGAGATAGCGCGGATATGCCGTTCTTTATGTGGCGCGGGCGCCCCCGCCCGCGACTGCTAGGAGGAAACGAATAGTTTTCGGGAACCACTCAACGCAGACATTGGCGGAAGCCCGCTTGGATTTCATTTTGCTGGCGGCGGGTGCGCGGGCGGGGGCGCCCGCGCCACATTCCCCTTTTTCCACAACCGATTCATGTTCATCCAACCTTGACCGAGGTTTCTGAAAATCTCATACTCGCTGTGTGGCCCACAAGAAGCCTTGAGGCGAAGGGTAAGTCCTTGCGGTTCAAGATTTTGTCCCTAAGTTGTTGTGGCCCTTAGATTAGTTTGAGGAATCCCGCTAAGTCGAAGATCCCAATAGACCGACAGGGAGGGGGGTACCCCCCGGGGTGGTACAGAGTTCAAATATTCCTTCCGCGAAGCTAGCCTAGTACTTTTAAGACCACGGCGGTGATGTCGTCGTGGGGAAGGGTGCCGTCGGAAAAAACCTGGAGGCCAGTGAAGAGGTATTCGAGGGATTGCGCGGCAGACTTCGACTGGCATTCGGCCCAGAGTTCGGGCAGTCGGGTAGAGGAGAATTCGATGCCTTCGGGGTTGAGCGCTTCGTGGAGGCCGTCGGTGGCGAACAGGACGGAGTCTCCGGGGGAGAGTTGGGCGATGTGCTGGTTGTAGCTGGCGGTGGAGAGAAGGCCGGAGGGGAGTCCGCCTTCGCCGAGAAGTTGGCAGGCGGCGGTCGAGGCGTGTAGGGGAAAGGGCAGACCGGCGTTGGAGAAGGCCAGGGTGCGGGTCGTGGGATCGAAGACGGCGTAGAGCGTGGAGCAGAAACGGCCAGGCAGAGGGCGCTGCAGGAGACGCTGGTTCAGCAGCGAGAGGATGGTGCTGGTGTCGGTGCCGGTCTTGTGAATGCCGCGCAGTGTGCCCATGACAAGAGCGCCGTACATGGTGGCGGGAAGTCCCTTGCCGACGACGTCGCCGAGGAAGAGTCCGATGAGGCCGTCGGGGAGGAGGAAGAAATCAAGGAAGTCTCCGCCGACGTCGAAGAAGGGCGTGAAGCGGAAGTCGATTTCGATGGAGTAATCGCGGAGGGGAGCGGTGGGGATGAGCGAGGACTGGATGAGGCGGGCCTCGCGGATGTGATCGTCGCAGATCCGGCCGCAGGGAAGAGTTTCTTGGTGCGGAGTTGAGTCCGGTGCAGTTTCGGGGAGGATGGCTATCGGGTTCAAGGCGTGCGTGTCCTCTGGAAAGTTGATCGGCAGGGTGTGGGCTAAGCTTCAGTGTGCTGGGTCCGCGTGGGGCCGATTTGCAGAATTGCTTATTTGGGAATTCGGGGAATCGATGGTGCGGATTGGCGGCGCGGAATGCGGACGGCGACGACGAGGATTGCGAGAAGGACGGTGGCGGCTCCGATGGCGGTAAGGGCGAGGAAGTCGATGAGGGCGTGATCGAGGCCGAGGGAGAGCAGGAGCGCGCGGGTCAGAGGTTCGAGGTAGGTTGCTAGGAACGGGCGTGGGGCGGGCATTGCGGGAACTCCGGTTTTTCTTCTCGATCGAAAACCCTTCCAGACAAAACGTCAAAACCCCCACCCTCTCGCAAACTGCGCGAGAAGGGTGGGGGCACCCTCTTCAATTACTGGGCCGGGGTTGCGGCTGGGGTTGGGGCTGGGGTTTCGGCTGCAACTTCCGGGGCCTGGACCGGATTGATCTTCACGGTCGCCAGGATTTGTTCCAGGCGGTTGAAGACTTTGTCGCGGTCGACGTGCTTGGTCAGGCCGTCTTCCGAGGCTATCGTGGTGACGTTGAGCGCGAACTCGTAGCAGGATCCATTCTGGAAGACATGGAAGTACTTGGAGTCGCTCTGACGAGTGCCTTCTCCGGAGACGGCTTCGGTGGCGCGGAGTTCGAGGTCGCCGAGCATCAGCTTGGAGTTCGAGGAGTCAGTCGACGGTGCGGGCGATGATTTCGCGACGCTCGTCGAATCCGAAGCCGACAGGGCCGACGCGGAAGGGAAAGGAGAATCTGACTTCGGAGCGGACGTGGAATCCTGTTTAGCAACTTCGGTTGAGGACACTGGCGACGCAGGCGCGGGCTCCGTCTGCGCTACCTGCTTGGGCTGCGGCACGGCGAACTCGGTGCATTGATCGGCGGTGAGGCTCTTGTGGACGCTCACGTTGAAGAATGCGGAGGAGAAATCCGTGTTGGTGTAGTTCGTCTCGGGCAACTCGACTGCGGCGAGGGCGACTCCGCCGGGCTGCACGAAGTTCATCGCGATCGGGTTCGACGCGAGCAGTTCGGTGGCGGCGTTGCCGGTTTCAATGGCGTAGCGGCGCGGATATTCGAAGGTCACGCCGTAGGTTTTGTCCGCGTAGTTCACGGTTGCGGGCTTCTTGTGTATGACTTTCTTGGGAGCCGGAGTGGTCGTGGCCTGCACGACGGGTGCGGGCATCGACTGAACTAGGCTCGGGGACTGCGTCATCGGAATCTGGTTGTTGGAGCTGACGGGTTTCGGTTTGTCTTTATCACTGGAACAGCCGACGGTTACGGAGCAGATGATCAGTATGGCGCCGAAAATGAGCGCGCTGGTCTTCGTGCCCCAGGCTACGGAACGGGTTTCTGCGGTGGTGCGAAAAGCGTTGATGCGGGTCATTGTGGTTGCCTCCTGCCGACTCGCGGCGCTATGAGGAATGCACGGTGGGAGCCAAGTGGGAGCGCATTGATTTCGCGGGAGTTAGTGGGATGAGGGCTGGAAAGCCGCGTGGGGCGCGGGACACGATGTGGGCGGCGGAACACGCGTGGAGGGCGAGGTTTCAAAGTTTCAGGGTTTCAAGGTTTCAAAGACCTTGAAACTCCAAACTCATTGTCATCGGGGGAATTTATCGCGCGGCGGTGAGCTAGTATTCTTGGGCGGTGACAAACCAAGTGACAACCTTGTATCGACCGGTCGGGCAGGCTGAGATGGATCTTAATTGTTGGGGAAATTGAGATCGTGTCGGAGTTTCGTGGGGTCGCGGGGTAAAGTCAAAATCCCACCCTAACGTCGCAAAATGCGCGACGTTAGGATGGGGCACCCGAGAGAGCGGAGGAGAAGGAATGAGTCGAGCCAGTCGAGGATCTATCTTTTGTATGGTTTTGATACTGGCTTCGAGCGCGGGATGGGCGCACGGAGCGGCGCACGTGCCGGAGAAGATCATTATTGATACCGATATCGGCGACGACGTGGATGATGCGTTTGCGCTGGCGATCGCGGTGAAGAGTCCTGAGCTGCAGGTGCTGGGTGTGACTACAACGTTTGGTGATACCGAGGCGCGGGCGAAGATTGCGGACCGGTTTCTGGGCGAGGTTGGGCACGGGGATATTCCTGTGCTAGCGGGGAAGGCGACGGCGACGAAGAATCCGATGTCGCAGCGGAAATACGGGGACGGACGCTTTGCGAAGAGCTCGCACGGCGATGCGGTGGAGTTTTTGCTGGAGCAGATACGGAAGTATCCGGGGGAGATCACGCTAGTGGCGATTGGTCCGCTGATGAATGTGGGGGCAGCGATTGATAAGGATGCGGCGACGTTTCGGAAGTTGAAGCGGGTGGTGCTGATGGGCGGGTCGGTGCGGCGCGGGTATGGAGATTTGGGGTATACGGCGCCGGTGCCTCCGATGCCCGAATGGAATATTTTGAATGACGTGGCGTCAGCGCAGAAGTTATTTGCGGCGGGAGTGCCGCTGTATGTGATGCCGCTGGATTCTACGCAGTTGAAGCTGGATGAGGTGAAGCGGGCGTTTTTGTTCAGCCAGGGAACGGCGGTGACGGATCAGCTGGCGGTGCTGTATCACTTGTGGGGGCGGGAGACGCCGACGTTGTTTGATCCGATGACGCTGGTGTTTGTGTTGCGGCCGGAGTTGTGTCCGGTGACGGGGATGCATATTCGGGTGGATGAGAAGGGCTTCACGCGGGAGGAGCCGGGGGCGGTGAATGCGCAGGTTTGTTTGGATTCGAATGCGGAGGATTTTTTTCGGTTTTATTTGAAGTGGGTCGCGGCGAGATGACGAAGTCAAAATCCCCACCCTAACGTCGCAAGAAGCGCGACGTTAGGATGGGGCACCCTGATGATGCTGGGAGAGATCATGCGCATGGACGGAGGGGGGAGACGGGGATTCTTGAAGAGCGCGGGGCTCGTGGTGCCGGGACTGGCGCTGGCGGGGGAAATCCCCACTTCTGCCGCAAAAGGCGCGGCAGAAATGGGGCACCCGGAGCAGAGTTCTGCGACGGTGCTTTATGACGTTCGAGCATTTGGTGCTGCGGGGGACGGGAAGGCCATTGACACGCCGGCGATCAACCGGGCGATCGACGCGGCTGCGGCCAGCGGCGGAGGGACGGTTTATTTTCGGGCGGGGAATTATTTGTGTTATTCGATTCGGCTGAAGAGCAAGGTTGCGATCTATCTGGATCAGGGGGCAACGATTGTGGCGGCGGATCCGGCCGCGGATTCTTCGCGCAGCTACGATCTTGCGGAATCGAACAAACCTTGGGAGGACTATCAGGATTACGGGCACAACCACTGGCATAACAGTTTGATTTGGGGGGAGGGGCTCGAGGGGGTTTCGATTTGCGGGCCTGGGCTGATCTGGGGCAAGGGCTTGAGCCGCGGGTGGGGGGATGGGCCGGTCGCAGAACATGCGGGCGTGGCGAACAAGGCGATTGCGCTGAAGAACTGCCGCAACGTGATCTTGCGGGACTTTTCGATTCTGCATGGTGGGCATTTTGGAATTCTGGCGACGGGTGTCGATAACCTGACGATCGACAATCTGAAAATCGACACGAATCGCGACGGCATGGATGTTGATTGTTGCCGGAATGTGCGGATTTCAAATTGCAGCGTGAATTCGCCGTGGGATGACGGGATCTGCCTGAAGAGTTCGTTTGCGTTGGGCTATGCGCGCGCGACTGAGATGGTGACGATCAGCAATTGCTTGGTCTCGGGCAGTTACGAAGAAGGGACGCTGCTCGATGGGACGTTTCGACGCTTTGCTGCGGACGCCAAGGTGCCGCGCACGGGGCGGATCAAGTTTGGGACAGAATCGAATGGAGGATTTAAGAACATCACGATTTCGAATTGCGTGTTTGACGGATGTCGCGGATTGGCGGTCGAGAGCGTCGATGGCGCGGTGATTGAGGATGTGACGTGTACGAACATCACGATGCGCGATGTTGTGGGAGCGCCGATTTTCATCCGGCTGGGCGCCAGGATGCGCGGACCGGAAGGCGTTTCGGTGGGGAAGATTCGCCGAGTCATTCTGAGCAACGTTACGTGCCAGAATGCGCAGGGTTCGGAGCCGATCAGTTCGATCTTGTCGGGAATTCCGGGACATCCGATTGAGTATGTGAAGATCAGCGACATGATGATCGCCCATATGGGAGGCGGGTCGAAGGAGGATCGGGAACGGCGGTTGCCGGAGAAAGAGAAGGATTATCCGGAGCCGAACATGTTTGGCGTGACTCCGTCGCATGGATTCTTCCTCCGGCATGTGAACTTCCTGGAGATGAATGGGATCGAGATTTCCCACTACAACCTGGATGCGCGGCCGTCGTTTGTGCTGGAGGATGTGGAGGGGGCGGATTTTGGGAGGATCAAAGCGGGGACGATGTTGGGCGCTCCGACATTCGTTTTGAACAAGGTGAAGTCTTTCAGCGTGTGGCGGAGCAAGCCGGTGCCGGATACGGAGTTGGAGAGCGTGGAGAAGAAGGAGTTGTAGATGTGGGTCGGGGAGTCAAAATTCCCACCCTGTCGCACAAACCGCGACAAGGGTGGGGCACCCTCGGGTGGAAAACAGAGGAACGATGAGAAAAGTGAGTGGGGTCTGCTTTGCGGTCATGCTGCTATGGAGCGGGTCGTCGTATGCGCAGAAGCAGGATGTCGACATGATCGTCAGCGGCGGGATTGTAGTGACGATGGATGGGGCGCGGACGATTGTTCACGACGGGAGCGTCGCGGTTAAGGGCGACTCCATTGTGGCGGTGGGGTCGCGAGCTGAGATTGAGAGGCGATACACGGGCGCGCAGGTCATTGATGCGCGCGGGAGGCTGGTGCTGCCGGGGTTCATCAACGGGCATACGCATGTGCCGATGACTTTGTTTCGTGGGCTGCATGATGACGTGACGCTGAATGACTGGCTGTACAAGTACATTTTTCCGGCGGAAGCGAAGAATGTGAATGAAGAGTTCGTGCGGTGGGGCACGAAGCTGGCGGCGGCGGAGCAGATCCGGGCGGGCGTCACTACGTTCGCGGATATGTATTACTTCGAGGACGCTGTGGCTGAGGAGACGAAGGCCGCCGGGATGCGCGGGGTGCTGGGGGAGACGTTCATTGATTTTCCGGCGCCGGATAACAAGTCCAACGCGGAAATGATGGCGTATACCGAGAAGTTTCTGAAGAAGTGGCAGGGGGATCCGCTGATTCATGCGGCTCCGGCTCCGCACTCGATTTATACGTGTTCGAAGAAGACGATTCAGGACGCGGCGGAGCTGGCAAAGAAATATCATGCGCCGCTGTTGATGCATTTGTCGGAGATGAAGAAGGAGTGGGAGGACAGCGAGAAGGCGAATGGGATGTCTCCGGTGCAGTATCTGGAGAAGATTGGAGTGCTGGGGCCGGATCTGGTGGCGGCGCATTGCATTTTTGTGGATGAGGCAGACCGGAAACTGCTGGCGGAGCGGCAGGTGGGGTGCGTGCATAATCCGTCGAGCAACATGATGATTGCGAGTGGAGTGTCTCCGGTGCCAGAGATGCGGGCGGCGGGCGTGGCGGTGGGACTGGGGACGGATGGTCCGGCGGGAAGCAATAACGATCTGGATCTGATGGAGGAGATTGACCTGGCGGCGAAGCTGGCGAAGATTTCGAAGATGGATCCGCTGGCATTGAATGCGAAGGCTGTGGTGGAGATGGCGACGATTGATGGAGCGCGGGCGCTGCATATGGAGAAGGAGATTGGTTCGCTGGAGGCGGGGAAGAAGGCGGATCTGATTCTGATTAGCTTGAATGAGCCGAATGCGGTGCCGATGTACGACGTGTACGCGCAGATTGCTTATTCGCTGAAGGGGAGTGATGTGGAGACGGTGGTGATTGGGGGGCGGGTGGTGATGCGGGAGCGGAAACTGCTGACGGTGGATGAGGCGGCTGTGTTGGAGAAGGCGCGGGAGTATGGGAAGTCGGTGAGAGTGTCGTTGGGGATGGAGTAGGGAGAAATCCTAGAGTCAAAATCCCTACTTCTCGCAAAGAGCTCGAGAAATGGGGCACCCGGCGACAGTCAAAAGTCAAGGGTTCGAAGTCAGGAGTCGAAATCCCTACCCTAACGTCGCAAAATGCTTGATCTAGGATGGGGCACCCTGAGTGTTGGAGCTTCTTATGATCTTGCAGCATGTGCTGGTGTTCTTCCTGATTGTGGTGACGCCGTTGTGGGACTGGTATGAGATTCCGCGGTTGAAGGCGAGCACGGATCCGGGGAAGAAGATCCGGTTCTACTGGAAGATTGCGGTGGCTTCGTGGGTGTGTGCGGTGCTGGCCGTGCTCACGGTTGGTGTGCTGACGGTCTCGACGATTCACAAGGTGCCCCGAGAAATTTCCTGGCTCGACGCTGGCTCGCGCGGTGCAGCGGTGATGGAGGGGATCACCGCAGGAATGCTGATCGCGATCATGCTGCCGGCAATTCTGGCTTTGTGGAGCCAGAAGATTCGCGCGAAGGCGGGGAAGGCGGCGAAGAGGCTGGCGTTTCTGCTGCCTTCGAGTCTCCGGGAGCGTCGGTGGTGGTGGCTGGTTTGCATCACGGCGGGGATTTGTGAGGAGGTCGTGTATCGGGGATTTCTGCTGCACTATTTTCATATGTTGCCGTTTCATTTGAGTTTGACGTGGGCGATAGTGGCGTCGTCGGTGATCTTTGGCATTGGGCACTTGTATCAGGGAGTGGCGGGCGGGGTGCAGACGGCGGTGATTGGATTTGTGTTCGCGGCGATGTATGTGATGACGGGGAGTCTGCTGATTCCGATTGTGGTGCACGCGGTGATGGATTTGAGGGTGCTGGCGATGCTGCCGGTGGGGTTTGAAAGTGAGGGGGCATGAGATCTGACAGCAGAGTCATGAAGTCAAGATCGATGAAGTCAAAATTCCCACCCTCTCGCAAAATGCGCGAGAAGGGTGGGGCGCCCTCGCGTTTGGGTTCCCTTTTCTTCTTGTTTCTACTTCTCTTTTGCGGTGTTGGTGCTGCGCAGAAAGTCGCGATTACGTTTGATGATCTGCCGCTGAATGGGGACCTGCCGGCGGGAGTGACGCGGGCGGAGATTACGCGGGATACGCTGGCGGTTTTGAAGAAACGGCACGTGCCGGCGGCGTATGGGTTCGTCAACGCGCGCAAACTCGAAGGGAACCCCGATGCGGCGGAGGCATTGAAGTTGTGGGCCGCGGCGGAGCCGGTGGGGAATCACACGTATGCGCACATGGATTTGAATGAGAACCCGGCGGAAGCGTTTGAGCGCGAGATTGAGCAGAATGAGCCGGCGCTGGAGTTGGTGGCGGCGAAGGATGCGAACTGGCACTGGCTGCGGTATCCGTTTCTGCGCGAGGGAGACACAGTCGAGAAGCGGCGCGCGGTGCGGGCTTATCTGCAGACGCATCAGTACCGGGTCGCGCAGGTGACGCTCGACTGGGAAGACTACTTGTGGAAGAGCGCGTATGCGCGGTGCGAAGGGAAGAAGGATGCGGCGTCGATTGCGAGGCTGCGGTCGAGTTATTTGGACATCGCGTCGCGGTATCTGGATTTGGGGCGGGAGATGGCGAAATTGGTGTACGGGCACGACATCAATCATGTGCTGTTGTTGCACCTGGGGGCGTTCAGCAGCACGATTTTGCCGGATGCGCTGGATCTGCTGGAGAAGAAGGGATTCACACTGGTGACTCTGGAGGAGGCGGAGAGCGATCCGGTGTATGAGGGGGATCCGGATGCGGGGTCGAAGTATGGGGGGACCTTGCTCGAGGAGTGGATGGATATGCGGAAGATTGCGTATCCTCCGGTGGCGAAGAAGCATTATAAGGAGTTGGCGGAAATCTGTAAGTGAGCGGAGCTTTGTGGTTTGGAGGAGGCTTCTCCTCGACCACTCGGAAGTCAAAATCCCCACTCTAGCCGCAAGAGGCGCGGCTAGAGTGGGGCACCCTCAAGACGGGTGGTTATCCGCTTGGTCCCTTATAATCAAAAGATTCTTTATGGCTGCCATTCTGGAGCGGATTGTCGCGGCTACGCGGGCGCGGGTGGCGGAAAGCCAGCGCGGGGCGGACTTGCGTTTGCTCGAGCATAGGGCCGAATCGCATGTGCCGCGCGGGTTTCGGAGGGCGTTGCAGGCGAGGAGTCGCGAGGGTGTGGCAGTGATTGCGGAGTTGAAGAAGGCTTCGCCGTCGAAGGGGCTGATTCGTGCGGAGTTTCGTCCGGCGGAGTTGGCGCGGGAATTGGAATCGGCCGGGGCAACGGCTCTTTCTGTGCTGACGGATGAGGAGTTCTTTCAGGGATCGCTGGGGAATTTGCGGGAGGCTTCGGGCGCGGTGGCGATTCCATGCTTGCGCAAGGATTTCATCGTCGATGAGTTTCAGTTGCTGGAGGCGCGGGCTCATGGCGCGGATGCCGTTCTGCTTATCGTGGCGGCGCTGACTGCGGAGGAGTTGAGTTCGCTGGCGGAGGGGGCGCGGCGGCAGGGGCTCGATGTTTTGTGCGAAGTGCATGATGGCGACGAGTTGCAGCGGGCGCTGGATGCGGGGTTTGATTTGATCGGGGTGAATACGCGGGATCTGCGGACGTTCAAGGTGGATCTGGAGACGGCGTTTGCGTTGGCGGCTCGGTTTCCTGCCAACGTGGTGCGGGTGGCGGAGAGCGGGATTCATTCCGCCGAGGATGTGGCGCGGTTGCGGGGGGCGGGGTATGACGCGTTTCTGGTGGGGGAGTCGCTGATGCGGGCGGAGTCGCCGGGAGAGGCGCTGCGGGCGTTGTTAGGGCCCAGTACTCGGTACTCAGTACCCAGTACCCAGTGACGTTAGGGATCCTTCGACTGCGGGTTTGCTTCGCTCACCGCGAAGCAAAATCCTCGCTCAGGATGACAAAGTAAACAATGACTTGGGTGAAGATTTGCGGGATGACGAATTTGGAGGACGCGCTCGTTGCCGTGGAAGCGGGGGCGGATGCGGTGGGGTTTGTGTTTTATGAGAAGAGTCCGCGGTGTGTGACGGTGGAAGCGGCGCGGGAGATTGTGGAGAAGTTGCCGGAGAGTGTTGAGAAGGTGGGAGTTTTCGTGAACGAGCCGATAGGGAATGTTTCGGCTGTTGCGGCTCGGGCTGGACTTACAGCAGTGCAGTTTCACGGGGATGAATACGAAGATCCGACAAAATGGCCCACGGATCGACGAACGTTTCTTTGTGTACCGGCGCACTGGGTGGCGATGACGTGGCGAAAAAAAGGCGAGGCGTTCGGATCATTCATGGCGCTGCCGCGAAACCTAGCAGCAATTATGGTGGATTCGAGTACAGCTGAGGAGCGCGGGGGAACTGGCCGGCCTTTCGACTGGAGAGAGGCTGAGGCATGGATTTCGACCATGGGTCAGATAAATCCCGTCGTGATAGCGGGCGGCCTGAAAGCCGAGAATGTCGCTGACGCGATTGAAATCTTGAAGCCCTGGGGAGTGGACGTGGTTTCCGGAGTTGAGGCGCGGCCGGGGAAGAAGGATCCGGAGAAGGTGCGGGCGTTTGTGAAGGCGGTGCGTGAGATTGATCGGAAGGTTGGTTAGGTATGGCTACGGTTCCACGATCTACGAAAGTCAAAGTCCCCACCCTGTCGCAAAAGGCGCGACAAGGGTGGGGCACCCCCGGCGTTCCTGGGAATGAGCCGGGGCGGTTTGGGGTTTATGGGGGGCGGTATGTGCCTGAGACCCTGGTGGCCGCGCTTGAGGAACTGGAGCGCGAATATGCAAAGGCCAAGCACGACAAGAAATTTCAGACGCGGCTCACTGAATTGTTGCGGACTTATGCGGGGCGTCCGACGCCCTTGTTTTTTGCGCGGCGGCTTACTGAGAAGCTCGGCGGCGCGAAGATTTATTTGAAGCGCGAGGATTTGCTGCACACGGGGGCGCACAAGATTAACAACTGCCTGGGGCAGGGGCTGCTTGTGGAGCGGATGGGGAAGCATCGCGTGATCGCCGAGACTGGGGCGGGGCAGCATGGGGTCGCGACTGCGACCGTGTGTGCGCTGATGGGGTTTGAGTGCGTCGTGTACATGGGGACCGAGGACATGCGGCGGCAGGAGTTGAATGTGTTCCGCATGCGGCTGCTGGGGGCGGAGGTGCGCGGGGTGTCGTCGGGATCGTGCACGCTGAAAGATGCGATCAATGAGGCGATGCGGGACTGGGTCACGAATGTGCGAACTACACACTATTTGTTGGGGAGTGTGTTGGGGGCGCATCCGTATCCGACGATGGTGCGTGATTTTCATCGGGTGATTGGACGCGAGGCGCGGGCGCAGATTCTGAAGGCTGAGGGGAAATTGCCGACGGCGATTATTGCGTGCGTGGGTGGGGGATCGAATTCGATTGGGATTTTCTACGATTTTCTGAACGACAAAAAAGTCCAGCTGATCGGAGTGGAGGCTGGGGGGCGCGGCGAGAAGCTGGGCGACCATGCGGCGCGGTTTCGGGGAGGATCTCCGGGAGTGCTGCAGGGAACTTATTCGTACGTGCTGCAGGATTCGGGCGGGCAGATTGCGTTGACACATTCGGTGTCGGCGGGGCTGGATTATCCGTCGATTGGGCCGGAGCACGCGGCGTTGCGCGATGCGGGGCGGGCGGAGTACGTGCCGGCCTCGGACGCTGAAGCGCTCGCGGCTACCACTCTTTTGGCGCGGACTGAGGGGATTATTCCGGCTCTCGAGTCGGCTCACGCCGTAGCTGAGGTTGTAAAGCGTGCGCCTCGCATGAAGAAGTCTGAGATTGTGATTGTGAATGTTTCGGGGCGCGGGGATAAGGATATTGGGATTATGCGGGAGAACCTCAATCTCGATTGAGATCTGCAAATTCATTTACCACTAAGGACACTAAGGTACACGAAGGAAAAACAAAGTCTTCATGCCTTTAGCTTTTCATAAGAAGCCGGCGCTGGTGGCGTATGTGACTTGCGGGGATCCGGATCTTGCGACTACACGGGAGATCGTTCTCGCGGCCATTGAGGCTGGGGCGGACGTGATTGAGTTGGGAGTGCCGTTCAGCGATCCGGTGGCGGATGGGCCGGTGATCCAGCGGGCCAGCGAGCGGGCGCTGAAGCATGCGACGTCGCTGGCGCAGGTGCTGACGCTGGCGGCGGAGGTGCGGGAGCATGCGCAGTCTACGGGGATCATCATTTTTTCTTATCTGAATCCTATTTTGAGGATGGGGATGGAGAAGTTTTGCAAAGTGGCGCGGGCCGCGGGCGTGGATGGCGCGTTGGTTACCGACCTGCCGGTGGAAGAGGCGGGAGAATATTTGCGGGCGATGCGGGGGCATGATCTGTCTCCAGTGTTTCTGGCGGCGCCGACGAGTCCGGATGAGCGGTTGAAGCGGATTGCGGAGGCTTCGCGGGGATTTGTGTATGCGGTTTCGCGGACCGGAGTGACGGGAGCGCGGCAGGAATTGGCGGCCGACGCGCGGAAGTTGGTGAAGCGGTTGCGGCGGGTGACGAAGTTGCCGGTGGCACTGGGGTTTGGGATTTCTACTGCGGAACAGTTTGCGGAAGTGGGTGAGTTTGCGGATGCGGTGGTGGTCGGCAGCGCGATTGTGGAGACGATCGAGCGGAATCGGGGGCGGGAGGCGGCGGCGGTGGGGGAGTTTGTGAGGAAGCTGAGCGCTGGTAATCTTCGGGTGTTGTCTACGACGCGGTGATGTCGATCGGCTAGGGCTCGGAATTCCCACCCTAGCCGCAAAGAGCGCGGCTAGGATGGGGCACCCGCCGTTGGGGAGAATCCCCACTTTTCGCGCCAAGAACGCGCGAGAAATGGGGCACCCAGTGCAGAGATGGTGCTAGGCCTTTATGGATATCGAGGGTTGGCGTAAGAAAATCGACGAGCTCGATCAGAAGCTGGTGGAACTGATCAGCGAGCGGGCTCGGGCTGCTGTGGCGATTGGGAAGCTCAAGCGCGATACTTCGATGCCGATTTATGAGCCGGACCGGGAGCGGGTTGTGTTTGAGAACGTGCAGGCGGCGAATCGGGGGCCGCTGGCGGGGCGGGATCTGGTGCGGATTTACGAGCGCATTATCGATGTGATGCGGAATGTGCAGAAGGAAGAGATTGCGCCGAAGACCGAGCCGGCGGATGCGGGGACGGAGTTGGATTCGGAAGTGAGTGACTGAGGCAGCTCTTAGCTATTAGCTTTTGGCCTTTAGCCTTTAGCTAACCCGAGTCGCCGTTGGACTGACACACCTGTGGTGGCGAGCAACAGCAGATTCCTCGCTGCGCTCGGAATGACAAAGGATCGTTAAGGGGGCTGTAGAGATTCAAGAGCTAGAAGCTAGGAGCTAGGAGCTGGTTTTTATGATTGTGGCGATGCAGGAAGGCGCGGATGAGGGGCTGATTCAGCAGGTGATTGAGCACCTGGTGAAGATGGGGTTTGAAGTGCACCGCTCGACGGGGGCGCGGATGACCGTGCTGGGGGCGGTTGGGTCGGGGATTGATTTTGATATCCGCATCCTGGAGTTGTTGCCGGGGGTGCAGGAAGTCCATCGCATCAGTTCGCCGTACAAGCTGGCGGGGCGGAGCTTTCGTCCGGAGGGGACGATCGTCAAGCTGGCGAACGGGATTGATGTGGGTGGGAACGAAGTTGTGGTGATGGCGGGGCCATGTTCGGTTGAGACACGCGAGCAGATCTTTTCTACAGCCGAGGCGGTTGCGAAGGCGGGGGCGAAAGTGTTGCGTGGCGGGGCGTTTAAGCCGCGGAGTTCTCCGTATTCGTTTCAGGGGCATGGGGAAGATGCGTTGAAGTTGCTGCGGGAAGCGGGAGAGAAGTTCAACCTGCTTGTGATCAGCGAGGTGATGGAGATTTCGCAGATCCCGATGATGTTGCCTTACGTCGACATCCTGCAGGTGGGGGCGCGCAATATGCAGAACTTTAATCTGCTGCGCGAACTGGGGAAGGTGCGGAAGCCGGTGCTGCTGAAACGCGGGATCGCGGCTACGCTGGAAGAACTGCTGCTGTCGGCGGAATACATTATGGCGGGCGGGAATTACGACGTGATTCTGTGCGAGCGTGGGATCCGGACGTTTGAGACTTACACGCGGAACACGATGGATATTTCGGCGATTCCGATCATTCACAAGCTGTCGCATTTACCGATGACGGCGGATCCGTCGCACGGAACGGGGCGGCGGGATAAGGTGGCGCCGATGGCGCGGGCGTCGGTGGCGGCGGGCGCGGATGCACTGCTGATCGAGGTACATTGCGATCCGAACAAAGCTTGGTCGGATGGGGCACAGTCGCTGTTTCCGGAGCAGTTCGCGAAGTTGATGGATGAGTTGCGGATGATTGCGCCGGCTGTGGGGCGGAAGATCGGGTGAGCTAAACCCAGTTACAACCACAGAGGACGCAGAGGAATTGGAACGGCAAATCAACCGACGTGCGACAAGCTATCTCGGGGTATAGATTGAGTTTCTGAGTTTCTTTTTTACATCCTCCGTGTCCCCGGTGTCCTCTGTGGTTTTCATTTCTCTTATGGCGATTCGGCAAATCACGATTATTGGGACCGGGCTGATTGGCGGGTCGCTGGGGCTTGCGCTGCGGAAGAAGAAGTTTGCCGGGCGGATTGTGGGGTGCGATCGCGAGGGGACGCTGGAGCGGGCCCGGATGCGCGGCGCGATTGACGATGGGACCGTGAATCCGGGGGATTCGGTGCGTGGGAGCCAGGTGGTGGTGCTGGCGACTCCGGTGCTGGCGATTGTCGATCTGATTGAGCGCATCGGGCCTTCCCTTCCAGCGAAGGCTTTGCTTACCGACGTGGGGAGCACGAAGACCGCGGTGGTGGAGCGCGCGGTGAAGGTGTTCGGGAAGAGTGCGGGGAAGCGGTTTCTGGCGGGGCATCCGATGGCGGGAAAAGAAATGAGTGGGGTGGATTACGCCGATGCCGATTTGTTTCACAAGGCGGTGTGGTTTCTGACGCCGCTGCCGGGGCAGAATCTGAATGAAGGGGTGTTCGCGGAGTTTGCGGGATGGATTGATGCGATTGGGTCGCGGATTGCGATGCTGCCGGCGGAGGAGCATGACCGGCTGTGCGCGTGGATCAGCCATGTCCCGCAGATGATTTCTACGGCGCTGGCGGCAGCGCTGGTGGAGGAGTTTGGTGACGAGGCTCCGCTGCTTCCGGCCGGCGGGCGTGCGCTGCAGGAGATGACGCGGATTTCGGCGAGTCCGTATTCGATGTGGCGGGATATCGCAATCACTAATAAGCCGAATCTGGAAAAAGCACTTTGGAAGGTGGAGCAGCGGCTGGCGCATATCCGGGAGAATCTGGCGACGCGGCAACTGGCGGAGGAATTTGAGCAGGCGCATCAGCTGAGGAAGAGTCCGATCAAGAAAAAATAGATTCACCACGGAGACACGGAGAAAGAAACTGCTGTCTCTGTATCGAACCAGTCTTCGGCCTGTCGGTTTTACCCATCTTCTTGTTCTTCTCCGTGTCTCTGTGCCTCCGTGGTGAAATTCATTTAGAATCCTTTGCGCTATGAATAAAGTTGTGGCCAATGCGGATGAGGCGATCCGCGACGTGTTTGACGGGGCGACCATCATGATCGGCGGCTTCGGCTTGTGCGGGATGCCGGAGAACCTGATTCGGGCGCTGGTGCGCAAGGGGACGAAGAATCTGCGGACAATCAGCAACAACGTTGGCGTCGACGGCGTGGGGAATGGATTGCTGCTCGCGGCGGGGCAAATCGTCCATCACATTGGGACTTATGTAGGTGAGAACCGGCTGTTGGAAGAGATGGTGCTGAAGGGGACGATCCGGCTCGATCTGGTGCCGCAGGGGACGTTTTCGGAGCGGATTCGCGCGGGGGGCGCGGGGATTCCGGCGTTTTACACTCCGACGGGTGTTGGGACGATTGTTGCCGACGGCAAGGAGACGCGTGAGTTTGATGGCCGGACTTACGTGATGGAACGCGGGCTGAAGGCCGACTTTGCGTTTGTGAAGGCGTGGAAGGGCGATCGCGAGGGGAATCTGATTTATCGGAAGACGGCGCGGAATTTTAATCCCATGATGGCGACGGCGGCGAAGATCACGATTGCCGAGGTCGAGCATCTGGTCGAGGTGGGAGAATTGGATGGGGATGCGATTCATACGCCCTCGATTTATGTGAAGAGGATTTTTCAGGGGGAGTTATACGAGCGGCGGATTGAGCGGAGGACGGTGAGGAAGGTCAGTAGATAGTACTCGGTACTCAGTACTCAGTTGGGACGCGGCAGTGACGGGGTAGGGATCCTTCGACTGCGATTGTGCTTCGCTATCGCGCAGCACAATCTTCGCTCAGGATGACAGGTGGTTGGAGATGGACGCGACAGATGAATAAGCCTGGCAAAGACGTTGATAAGCGGGAGCGGATTGTGAAGCGGATTGCGCGAGAACTCCGCGATGGGTTCTATGTGAACCTGGGGATTGGGATGCCTACGCTCATCGCGAATTATGTGCCGGAGGGGATGGAGGTCACACTGCAGTCGGAGAATGGGATGTTGGGGATTGGGCCGTATCCGATGGAGGGGACGGAGGATCCGGACCTGATTAATGCGGGCAAAGAAACGGTCAGCGAGATGCCGGGGACGTCTTATTTTTCGAGTGCCGATTCGTTCGCGATGATTCGCGGCGGGCATATTGATTTGAGCGTGCTGGGCGCGATGGAAGTGGATGAGACGGGGAGCATTGCGAATTGGATGATTCCGGGGAAGATGGTGAAGGGGATGGGCGGGGCGATGGACCTGGTCGCGGGGGCGCGGCGGGTGGTGGTGGCGATGGAGCATACGACGCGCGAAGGGGCTCCGAAGATTTTGAAGAAGTGCACGCTGCCGCTGACGGGCGTGAATGTGGTGGATACGATTGCGACGGAGATGGCCTACATTCGCGTGACCAAAGACGGGCTGGTGCTGGAGGAAGTGGCGCCGGGGGTAACGGCGGCCGATGTGCAGCGGGCGACCGAGGCGCGGTTGATTGTGAGTCCGTTGTTGAAGGTGATGGAGAGTTAGACCGTAGCGCTCTTGCGTTCGTCGGTTCTTTCGCCCCTCTGGGGCTCATTCCCTAAGTTAGACACCTCCCACGACTTGCGTCGTGGGCTGCATTCTTTCGCCGCTTCGCGGCTGTCCACACAGGACAGTCAAAATCTACAAGATCAAAATCCCTCGAGATTCATTCCTACGCGGCGGCGATGCGGCGGATCAGGTCTTCCTGCTCTTGTTTGCTTTCGGCGCCGATGGTGAAGGCGTCGAGCACGCCTAACGACAGGGCGAACTTGATGGCCTCGTCCTGACGGTTACGTAGCTTCCCTTGGCCGAGAATCTTCATGCCTACGACCGCTTTTCCGGCGGTTTTCATTTCCTTTAACACCCCAACAACCGTTGAGGGATCGGCGTCCATGTAGGCGCCGACGGGATTGATGCGGGCGAGGTCGATTTCGACCCAGGGAGATTTAGCGGCGGCGCGTAGGGCTTCGATGGTGTGGCAGGAGCAGCCGTGGGTGCGGATGGTTCCCTTCTGCTTCGCTTCGGAGAGGACGTCCATGACGCCGCGGTAGCGGTCGGTCCAGTCGGCTTCGGTGACGCAGTGCATCAGGCAGACGTCGAGGTAGTCGGTGCCGAGTTCGCGACGGAAGCGATCGAGATCGGCGCGGGCGCCGGAGGCATCGCGGGAGAACGTTTTGGTGAGGACTGTGACCTTGTCGCGCTGTACGTGCTTGAGCGCTTCGGCTACGTGGGGATGGCTTCCGTAGGTGTCGGCGGCGTCGAAGAAGCGGAGGCCGTGGTCGTATCCGTTGAGGAGAAGATCGGAGAGGCCTTGCACGCCGAGGGCGGTCTGATTGGAGTGATGTCCGGAGCCGACGGTGCCGGTGCCCATGGCGAGGCGGCTAGTCTTGATGCCAGTGCTGCCGAGCGTGACGGTATCAGAGGCGGAGAATTTTGCAGAGAGCGTTTGGTCTGCGATGGCTTGGAAGATTGTTTTCGATGAGAGCCAGGCCGCGCCTGCGGTGGTGGCGGAGCGAATGAGGAATTCGCGGCGACGCATGGAGTCCTCCTAAAGACTTCACCACAGAGGACACGGAGGACACAGAGGAATCTATGAAACTCCCGCGTACCCTCGCGGTCCTGCGATTGGCATTGGTATGAGGCTACACCAAGGGCGGGGTAGGGGGGAAGGTCTGGAATTGTGCGAGGGTAGGGATCCTTCGACTGCGGTTGGTCTTTGCGCTAAGCGCGCAAAGGCCAATCCTCGCTCAGGATGACCAAACCCAGATAATAAAACCCATTAAACCCGGAAGGGCGCGGCTAGGAGACGGAAGGGGAGCGTGATGGCCAGGTAGATTACCTCCAGGACGCCGTGAACGGCGACGCCGACGATGCGGAACGGCAACAACACAAGCCATATGAACGGGTACGCAATCAGGGCCAGCAGGGCTAGGGGCCAGCACAGGACGAAGAGGATGCACCAGAGCAGGAAAGCGAACATGGCAGAGACCTCCTTCTAACTTGAGGTACGTGTGGCGCGAGTAGAATGTTCCGTGTTTTCGAGATCCGCGCGCCGCAGGATCTCCTGTATAAAGTCGGTTTTGGCGTGGGTGTAGGTCTCGCGATCGACCGAGAATTTCCCGGCGAGGCTGCGTTTCAGTCGGGCGTAATCTTCGGCATCTGTGGGATGCGTGCGCAGATAGTTGCGAAAGGCGATGTGACGGAAAAACTCGGTATCAGGTGTTGAGCAGACGTAGAGATGGTGATGAATGTCGTGCTCCGGCGCCTTGAAGGCGTCACGGCCGGGAACGCCGAGGGTTCCCTGATGCTCATAGCCGACGGCCTTCAATTTGGCGATGACCCGTGGAAGGTCTTTGGCTGATTTCAGCAGAACGTCGATGTCGATGATGGGCTTAGCGGCGAGGCCGGGAACCGCGGTACTTCCGACGTGTTCGATCGCAGTTGCGAACGAACCCAGGACGGTGGCGATTCGCGAGCGGATTGCGTCGAATCGCTGGGGCCACTGCGGGTCGTATTCTTCGATGATGATGGGGGTCGTCATTCGAATTGTCTCCGGAACGTTGAGAGTTGCTGCTGGACTTCGGAGAGTTCGTGGCGCAGGCGGGAGACTTCTTCTTCCAGGGTTGCCAGACGATCGGCTGTCGAGTTTGCGCTGGCAGTCGCGGACGAGGGCGTCCGCGCCACATACACATCTGCATCTTCTGCGGTAGCGGACGTCGGCGGCTCGCCGGAGAAGAGGTGCGTGTAGCGGGATTCTTTCGTGCCGGGCTGGCGGGGGAGAACTCGAGCTAGCGGCGGTTCGCGTTGGGCCAGGCGATCCGAGGCGGAGACCACGTCTTCGAGCGCTTCGAAGTGGTACATGCGCTCGGCACGGCTGCGGAGTTCGCCGGGGGTTTGAGGGCCGCGGAGGAGCAGGACGCAGACGACGGCGATTTCGCGGCGATCGAAGTTGAAGACTTCCTGGAGGCGGTGTTCGAACTTGGTGACGCGGCTGTCGGCGCCGCTGGCGGGACCGGCCAGGCGTTTTTCCTGGAGCGTGGCGAGGGCATCGCGGACTGCGGCTTCGTCCAGGGTCATCACTGGGTCACGATTGTTTTTCTGGTTGCAGGCGTTGACCAGTGCGTTGAGCGAAAGCGGGTAGTAGTCGGGCGTGGTAATGTCTTTTTCGATCAGGGCGCCGAGCACGCGGGTTTCGACTTCGGTGAGGAGCATTGGGGGATGCCCGAGTTGTGATTTTAATGCATGGGAACTTCTAGGGAGTAGAGATTGATAGAAAGAGTTCAACCACGGGACATGGAGGAATTCAGGATCTCCACCACAGAGGACACGGAGGAACGAAGTCAAAATCCCCACCCTGTCGCACAACCCGCGACAAGGGTGGGGCACCCTCGAGATTCTTTTTAGAATAATGCTGTGGAGCGGCGCTTCCAGGGTTTTCCCTTCTCTTTTGCGATGTTCTCCATGTCGTTCACGTAGGCTCCGGCTTGGGTGAGGACGTGGTGGAGGTCGTTGCCGATGCTGATGAAGGTGAATCCTTTTTCGAGGAATTCGCCGACGCGCGCGGTGCCGAAGAGGAACAGGCCGAGGATGACGTTGTTCTTGCGGGCGTGCTCGATCAACTTCTTCGTCGCGGCATCGAGTTCGGGCGAGGTGTACATGTGAGGGAACTCGTACTTGTTGTAGAGACCCATCGACATGCAGAGATCGTTCTGGCCGAGGAACAGAATATCGACGCCGGGGACGGCCGCGATCTCGGCGATGTTCTCGATGCAGGATGCGGTCTCGACCTGCAGGGCGACGATGCCTTCGTTGTTCCAGTTGCCGGCGTAGCCGAGGAGTCCGCCTTTGTTCATGCTACGCTGCGGGAAGTAGACCGAACGTGTGCCGACCGTCGGATATTTTGCGCAACTGATGGCCTCGCGGGCTTCGTCGGCGGTGTTGATGTAGGGGATGAGGACGCCGTCGGCGCCCATGTCGAGGGCTTGCTGAATGCCGGGGCGGTCGGCGTATCCGCCAACGCGGACTAGCGATTTCGCGCCGCCGTTCGAGATGCCACTGAGCATGGCGGAGAGTTTTTCGTAGCCCATGGGGCCGTGCTGGGTGTCGACCAGGAGCCAGTCGTATCCGCTGTGCGCGAGTTGCTCGGCGACGGTGGGGCTGTGAGCGTTGAGGAACAGGCCCATCTTGGGCTGTCCGGCGCGCAGTTGCTTTTTGAATTCGGATCCGCTAAGTGCCGGGTCGGGCATGGGAAATCCTCCTTGAAGTCGAATTGATGAGTGTACCGTATGGGGCGATGGGGGCGGCGAATGGCGGATTAATTTTCCGAGAACGGTGTGACCCGGGGACAGGAAGTCAAAATCCCCACCCTCTCGCAAAATGCGCGAGAAGGGCGGGGCATCCGCGTGTTGTTCTCGTGTTGCCATTGTGGGAACTGAGCGCCTATAGTTTGGTCACACCAAGGAGATTGGTATGCGAATGCTTTTGAATTGGGTGTTGAGCGCGGCGGCGGTGTGGATTGTGGCGCAGTTGGGGATTGGGGTTTCAGTTCGAGGCTTGGCGTCGGCGTTGATCGCGGCGCTGGTCATAGGGTTCATCAACGCGACGATCGGGCTCGTGCTGAAGGTTATTACGTTTCCTCTGACTCTAGTGACGCTGGGGCTGTTCTGGTTCGTGATCAATGCGCTGATGTTGGAACTTGCCTCTGCGCTTCTGTCGCCGGGATTCAGGGTCAATGGTTTTCTGGCGGCGTTTGTGGGCGCCATTGTCCTGAGTCTCGTCAACCTCCTACTGAAGGCGATCGTAATGCCGTCTCAGGAGAAGCGCTAGGCACGCAATTCACCACAGAGGACACGGAGGACGCAGAGGAATTTTCTCTGCTAACGCTACCCGTTCTTCGGAGCTGATTTCTTCGGTTTGATTGCCTGCCAATCTTCCTCTGTTAGAACCCTTCCCAGGCTGCTGAATTCGCCGGCGCCTTGCAGGAATTCGCCGCCGTCCATGCGGATGACTTCGCCGTTGATGTAGCCGGATCCGTCGCTGACCAGAAAAGCTGCGAGGTTTGCGAGTTCTTCGACTGTGCCGAAGCGGTGTTGCGGGTTGCGCTCGAGCGCGATCTTTTCGAGGCCGGGATGGGGAAGGACGCGGGAGAATGCGCCTTGCGTGGGGATGGGGCCGGGGGCAATGGCGTTCATGCGGATACCGCGGTTGCCCCATTCCACGGCGAGGCTGCGGGTGAGGGCTTCGACTCCGGCTTTCGAGACGGCGGAGGGGACGACATAGGCGGAGCCTACGGGCGCATAGGTGGCGGAGATGCTGAGGACGGTGCCGGGATGAGCGGACTTGAGCCAGCGGCGTCCGCAGGCCATCGTGCAGTTGAGTGTGCCCATCAGGACAATGCCGATGACCGAGTTCCATGCGCCGGGGGAAAGTTCTTCAGTGCGGGCGATGAAGTTTCCGGCGGCGTTGTTGACCAGGATGTCGAGGGGAGCTTCGCTCCAAATGGAGTCGATCATGGCTTCGACGGCTTCGAGGCTGCGAACGTCGCAGGGGATGGCGTGGATTGTGCCCTTCGGTGAGAGCTCGGCGGCGGTTTTTTCCAGGACCTCTTCGCGGCGGCCGCAGATGTGGACGGTCGCTCCGAGTTCGAGGAAACGATGGGCCATGCCTTTGCCGAGGCCGGTGCCTCCGCCGGTGATGAGGACGCGTTTGTCTTGCAGAAGGTCGGTGCGGAACATGGGGGGTCTCCGAAGTCGAACGGAAGATTATACGAGGCAGTCTGCTCAGTCGCAGGTGCGAGGGCGGGGCGCCCTCGCGACAGCCGGCGGGACGCCGGCGCTACAGGTTGGAGGCTACGCGGAAGCCGTAGTCGGCGTAGTGGAATTCTGGGGGGATGCTGGAACGCGCGCTGCAGCGGGCGACTTTGATGTGGTGGCGCCAGGAGCCTCCGCGGGAGGACTTGCGTGGCGGCTTCATAGAGCTTTGCTCGGGGCCGCGCGGATTGAGTTCGGGCGAGACGGCGTAGTAGTTGGGGTCGTACCAGTCGCGGCACCATTCGTGGACATTGTCGCAAATGTCGTAGAGGCCGAAGGCGTTGGGGGCGTAGCGCGCTACTGGTTCGGGGCCGGTTCGCCAGCGCGTGGCGTAGTCGGGGAGTGATTGCGGCGGATCGTCACCCCATGGGAAGTTTTTCTGTTCCAGGCCGCTGCGGGCGGCGTGCTCCCATTCGGCTTCGGTAGGCAGGCGGTAGGTGCGGGCGGTTTGCTCGCTCAGCCATTCGCAGTAGCGGACCGCTTCGTGCCAGGAGACGGCGGTCACGGGTTGTTGGGGATGGTTGAAGCTTGGATCTTGCCAGAGCGGCGGCGGCGCGGTGCCGGTCGCGGTGAGGAAGCGCGCGTATTCGGCGTTGGTGACTTGGGTCGCGGCCAGCAGGAAAGCGTCGACCCAGATGCGGTGAATGGGCCGTTCGCAGTCCTGGCCGGAGTTGGAGCCCATCAGGAACCAGGCGGCGGGGATTTGGATCAGCACTGGTTCCAGGGCTTGCGCCGGAGTTTCCGGACGGGCTGGGGTGAGGGACATGGCGGTTGCCGCGCGTTCTCTTCAGGGGTAAAGTTTACCAGCGCTGGACTGGGGAGGACGCGATGGCGGAGAAGAGGCTGCGGTTTCAGACGAAGATCGAAGGAAAAGAGGCGGGCGTTGTGGCAGCGATCACTCCGCCGGTGGACGTGATCGAGTGGTTTGGAACGCGTGCGCGGGTGCCCATCCGCGGGACGATCAACGGGTTTCCATTTCGCTCGTCGCTTATGCCCTGCGGCAGCGGCCGCATGATGCCCGTGAGCAAGACGCTGTGTCAGGGCGCGGGCGTGCAACCTGGAGATGTTGTCGACGTGGTGATGGAGCGCGACGTTGAGGAGCGGACGGTGGAGGCTCCGCCGGAACTCGAGAAAGAGCTTGGGATAAGTAAGGTTGCGCGGGACCGGTGGGACGGGTTGGCGTTTACACATAAGAAGGAGATGGCGAATTCGATTTCCGGTGCGAAGCAGGAGGAGACAAAGAAGCGGCGGCTGGCGAAGGTGATGAACGTTTTGAAAACTGGGGTGAAGTGGACGGGGTAAGAGAAACTCCAACTAATTTGCAGTGATCGAGGAAGTCAAAATCCCCACCCTAGCCGCAAAAGGCGCGGCTAGGATGGGGCACCCTCAGAGTTAGGCCCAGAGGCGAAGATGCTGCACGACTTCGGCAATGTTGTGGTCCTGGAAGAGGCGGATGGCGGCGATGCCCGCCGCACCGGCTTCGAGGCAGGAGCGGGCGTTCGTTAGCGTGATTCCGCCTAGGGCCAGGACTGGGATGTTCGCGGCGCAGCCTTTCTGAAGTACGGCCACGCCTGCGGGGGGCGCGTCCTTTTTTTCGAAGACTGGGGCGAAGACCGCGAAGGTTGCGTGGGCGGCTGCGGCTTGGGCTACTTCTGCTGGGGAGTGACAGGAGACTGCGATCAGGGGATTTCGTGGCGAGTTTGCGCGGGCGGGGGCGCCCGCACCACATTCGTATTGGTGCTGCCACACCAGTCTTACTTCTTCCGGAGAGACGTCTTCGGACCGGAGGTGGATGCCGTCTGCTTGGACTGCTAGTGCGACGTCGGTGCGGGAGTTGATTAAGAGAGCAGTTCTCAGTTCCCGGTTCTCAGTTCTCAGTTGGGCCACGATTCTTGCTGCTTTTCTGGCCAGAGACTCCAAATCGCGGGTGGGGAGATCTTTTTCACGGAGTTGGATGTAGTCGACTCCGGCGCGCGCGGCTTCTTGGATCTTTTCTAGGAGGCGTAGACAGCGGGTGGGTTCGTCTCCGGAGAAGGCGGCGCGGTCGGTGATGTAGTAGAGAAGGCAGCGAGGCATCAGCTTGCAGTTTAATGCAGCGGGCGAGATCGCGGGCCAGACCGCAAAATCCTAAACCACAGAGGACACTGAGGACACAGAGAGGCAATTCCTGCGAACTGGCTACGGCCTAGTCTTCGCAATCTCCGGGAGGACTTCCACTGTCTTCTTGGGCGCGCCGCCGAGGTGGTATTCGGTGAGGCCGTCGCGCAGGAACTCAAAAGCGTCTTCGGGGGTATCGACGATTTTGAACTGGTTGAGGTCGTCGGGCGAGATGGTGCCGGCGTCGACGAAGGCCTGGAAGTTGAGAATGCGGTTCCAGTATTCGCTGCCGTAGATGACGACCAGAATCTTCTTGGCGAGTTTGTCGGTCTGCGCGAGGGTGAGAATCTCGAAGAGTTCGTCCATCGTGCCGAAGCCGCCGGGAAAGATGACCAGNNGCGCCGAGGTTGGCGGCTTCCATGATGCCGGGACCTCCGCCGGTGGTGACGACGAAGCGGCGGCGGCGCGCGGGAATCTGGATCGACCATTTGGTCAGCATGTGCGCGAGGCGGCGTGCGTCTTCGTAATAGCGGGCCATGTCGACTCCGGCCTGGGCGCGCTTCAGATCTCTCTCCAGCTGTACGACGGGCTTGGCGGCGTGATTCTCCTCGATCGCGGCGAGGGCGTTCGTGGCATCCTGGCGGCCCTGAAAACGGGCGGAGCCGAAAAAGACGACGGTGTCCTGGATCTGTTCGCGGCGGAAGCGCGCGAGGGGCTCCTGATATTCGGCCAGGATGCGAAGGATGCGGCCGTCCGGGCTGTTGATGAAAGGTTCGTTCTGGTAGGCAACCGGCGCGGACTTGAGATGGTCAGTCATAGAGAAACTCGCGATCTAAGAATCCTCGTGTGAAGCGCAGTGAATCAGGATACCGGAGTGGCCGGGCCGCGGGGAATGGAGAACGGGGCACTCTTGGTTCGGAAGTCCGAGCTGGGCGCTACTGTTGCTCGTGGTAGTGGAGCGCCTCCCAGAAACCGATCCAGATATCGAGCAGGCCCAAGCCGCTGCAAATGCCACGGAAGAAGCCATTGGAAACCACCGAGCGCAGGGAGGGAAAGGAAAGCAGCAGGTAATTGTCGGTCCACTCGGGTGTCCAGGGAAGAATGATGAGGAGCACACCCGCGACGGCACTGATTAAGACGAATAGGAAGACGGAAATGCGATGCATCCAGACCTGAATGGGGCCGTGTGGCTGGCGAGTCTCAGCTTCGACAGGCGGATTAAGAAGCGCGGTGCTGGACTCCGCCTGGGGCGGAGTTGATTTAGGTACGTTGCCGGGAGCGCTGGAGATCGGAGTGGGATTGCTCATGCGGGGCAGCTCCGGCGCCGCGAAGAAACTGCACGGAGATCACGGCGGCGTGCACTGCACCCCGGGTAAGAGAAATTGGGGACGAAAGCCATCGGGCTATTCTACGACTTCAGGGCCTTAATGCGCTCGGCCACATCGCGATAGTCGATGTTGCTGCCGTAGACGTCCATGAAATGCTTGAGGGCAGAGGCCTTGTCGCCGGTGGTCTCGAAGGCGGCAGCGAGTTCGTAGTGCAGCGCGACGCGGGTTTCGCCGTCGATGGTCGGAACCGCGAGAGCTTTTTCGTACCAGCGGACGGCCGCCTCGGGCACGCCCTTTTCCAGGAAGCACTGCGCCAGCCAGGTGTAAGTCTGCATGATCTGCGGGAAGGGACGCCCGTGGTCGAAGGACTGGCAGGCCTTCTGCAGCTCTCCGATAGCCTCATCGAGCAGGCCCATTTCGCGGAACGCGATGCCGAGGTTGTAATGCGTTTCGGGATCTTCGTCAGAGGCGGCGACACCGGCTTCGAGATCCTGCTTGAGTTCGCCAAACATTTCTGCGAGGTCGATGCCAGCCTCTTCAGCAAACGGAGAAGCTTTTGCGACCGGAGCGGCAGGCGCGTGAGAAACCGGGATTGCGGGCGGCCGCGGAGCTTCGACGGGCGCGTGCCAGGCTACCGATGCCACTACCGGCGGCGTGGTCGTTGTCGCTGCACTTTGAGGCGCAGCAGGCGCGACATGGTTCGTGGCTGAGGCCGACGCGGCAGCGCTTGCTGCCATCGGCGGAACGACCCGTGGAGCCACAACGGGTGGGGCAACCGGGGGCGCAGGCTTCGCGGCTGCAACCGGAGCGGGCGCCTGCGGCGTGGCGACCGGCGCGGCCTTCAGGAAGTCTTCGCCGAGAGATGCTTCGATATCGGCAACAAACTCGCCCAGAACCGGGGCGGTTGGCGCGGCGGCGACGACGGGTTCGGTGTGCGCGGCCGGGGCCACTGTGCCGGGCAGGAAGCTGTCGCCCAGCGAGGTTTCGAGATCGGAAACGAATTCGTTCAGAACGCTGGGCTGCGGCTCGGGTTCGGGCACGGGCGCAGGCACAGGTGCTGGCTTGGGCGCGGGCTTTGCCGCTCGAATGTGAACCGCAGGCTCCGGCTTGGCCTGCACCGGCGCTTCGGCAACCACTGGAATCTCTTCGACGGGGGTAGGCTCGGGCTCGACAACGGCGGGCTCAACAACTGGCGCTTCAACTTCAACCTCTGCCGGTTCAACGATTGCCTGTTCAGCGATTGCCTGTTCAACGACAGGAGCCGGTGCTTCGTCGACCGGGGTCTCATCGACCTCGACTTCGACGGTCGGAATGTCGTCGGCGGTGAGCTCTTCGAACACGGGCTCGGCAGCGACCGCAACCTCTTCTTCCGCATGCTGCGTGGCAGCTTCGACTTCGGCGCGGATCTCGGCAATCTTGGCTTGATCGACGGTCAGAGTCTGGAGCTTAGCCAGGGCCGCCATGGCCTGCTCGGGCATGCGATGCGCGAGATAGAAACGAACCTCTTCGATGGCCTCGTCGGCTCTGGGATCGTCGGTGGTGCTGGCGACCTCGACTTCGACTTCCGCCGCTTCCACGGCAGGAGCATCGGTCTCGACGGTCACGGAATCATCCCACTCGGACGAGAGATCGATTTCAGCCGTTCCAGCTGCAGCTTCGTCTGAAGCCGCAGCAGATTCATTGACGACAGCAAACTCGGGCTCGGCGGCTGTGGGCCAGGCTTGCACTACCGGTGCGGCCTCGGGCGCTGCTACCTCGATAGCTGCCTCTTCCGCAGGAGCTTCGTCGACAGAAAACTCCGGTACGTCGCTCTCGGACTGTTGAAACTTTGGAGGTGCTGCGGGAGCATCCAGGAAAATATGTGGCTCTTCCGCCGACGCGCCGGGCGTCGGGAGCGAGGAGCGCTCCTCATAGCGTTCGGCGAGTTCTCCGTAGCGGGTTGCTTCGTCGGGATGCTCGGCGTCGGAGTAGAGGGTTTGCAGAGTCCGGCAACAGATGGCGGACTCGGCGAAACGGCCCGCGCGGGTATGCAGCGCGGCAAGTCGCTGGTTGATGCGAAGATCGTTGGGCGCCAGCGGCAATGCGCCGACCAGAGGTCCGAGGGCCTTGGCGGGCATGTTGTAAGAGATGAAGAGCTCCGCGTCGGTGAGGGCAGAGCGGACCGCCAGGGAAATCTCGTCGGTGTAGTGCTGGTGAACCGAAGGCGCGGTGGCTTCCAGATCGTCGATGAGGACGACCGCTTCCTCCGGCGTGATCAGCTTGTCGCCGGACGTGCCGCCGATCTGCCCGACTACCTGCTGGTAGTTCTGCATGTGCAGCGGGTTCTGCGGCTCGACGGTAGCCAGCTTTTGGTAAAGATCGCGAGCCCGGGGCAAGTCGCCCGCCTGCACGCTGGCATGGGCCAGCAGCTCAATGACTTCGCTGACGTGTGTGTTCTCGCCGGCTTTGTTGAACAGGTCCAGCAACTTCTGCAGGGAGTCGGGATTGTCGCGGACGTGCCCGATGATGGTGTGCAGGCTGTCGAGAACCTTGTCGGAATTCTCCGCCAGCAAACGCTCGGCGTGCTGGTCGAAGACCTGGAGCGCGGTCTCGTACTGGCCGGCCTGCATGAGAGCATCGGCGAAGCTGGAGATGGCTGCCAGATCGTTGTGCACGGTCAGCAGTTTATTGGCGACGGTGCCGGCTTCCGAGAGTTGTCCGGCCTGCAGGTATGCCTTGAGCAGATCGCGGAGACCGTCGGGATTGGAATCGATGTCGGGAACTTTTTGCAGCGTGGCCACGGCCCCGGCAGCGTCGCCGGACTCGAGCATGTTCTTGCCCTGCATCAGCAAGGCATAGGCATTGCCCGGATCGAGGGTCAGCATGCGCTGCAAAATTTCTTCGGCGCCGCTGAGCGAGCCTTTGGAGCGCAGGCTTTCGGCGGCGGCGGAGAAAATCTGCCAGGCTTCCGCTTTCTTGCCCAGGCGAATATAGACTTCCGCCAGGCGAACCCGCATGTTGCTGTTTTCCGGGTCCATCTCCACAATCTTCTGGAAGATGCGGACCGCGTTGTCGAGCTGGCCGCTTTTCAGGAATTCTTCTGCGACTTGCAGATACTGCGCGCGGGCGTCATTGAACAGGCCCTGCTGGCTGTAGAGTTCCGCGAGTTTCAGCAGGCTCTCGAGAGAAGGCTGGAGCTTGCAAATCTTCTTGTACATCGCGATGGCCTTGACCGTGAAACCCTGGCTGGCATAGGCATCGCC
>PLBY01000103.1 GCA_003134655.1 Acidobacteriaceae bacterium | reverse complement strand
CGCCCTTTTATAATGCGGTTTCACCAACTGTTTGCACCAGTTGATCCATTGCACACGAGATTGGTCGAGATTGGTGTAGTGGCTTGACTCCCAAAGCCCGCCGGACTATATTTCCTTCTCCTCCCCAAGTGAAATCATCTCTTACGTCTGCGGACTATTGAGTCTGAATTTCGCGTCCCTGTTTTGAAACCTGGGCCTTGGCAATCTTTACGACACTAGGCAACGCGAATGCCGTTTAGCGACGCAATTGCGTTGGAAGCGAATAACCACACGTGAGGTACCAAGCGATGGCGGAAGATCATGTAAACCCAGAACGGGACCAGGCGCTGGCCCGGCTGAAGTGTGCGCATTGCCAGTCCCTCATCGATTGCGAGGCGCTGGCTCGGGCGGGTCTCGCGGAACTACAGCACCGTTTCCGTGTCGATTGCAGGCACAGCGATGGGGAGCTGGACGTGACCGATTCTGAGCTTATTGAGGCAGTGCGAGAAGGAATCGACCGCTTTCTGCGCAATGGGTGTGACTCGGCTGGCGGTGATGAATCACGCCAGTCGGCGGCATGAGCGAGGCTCCACGCTAAGAGGGGTCAAGAGGTTTGGGCTAAAGTTACTCGAAATTGTCAGGAGTCGGGTTCTGAGTGCTATGGCCTGTTAGCAACAGTTACGCCTTTCGAGTGCGTGCAAGCTGCTAGGACTCTCATCGCGCGATCCATTCCGAAAAGTGCTGCCATGCTCGTGTCTCCTCGATAATGAAACGCAGGGGTGTTGAGACATTGATCAGCAAAACGCCTGCTATGTTTGTGAAGGATGCTTGGCGGAGAACAACTACGTCGTAGTTCAAGCCCGTCAAGGAGAAGGCTAGGATCGCCCATCCGATCAGGAAGGGCGGTATCGGAAGTCTTGCAATCGCCGGTATGATCAGGCTCACCATGGCTAGCACCATCAATCGCTTGTGTATTTCTTTCTTGCGGCGAAAGAACAGCCCCCCAACGAAGAAAATGCAGAACAGAAATAAGTCCATGATTGCGTTGAGCAGGAGTGATGCCATATGTGGTCTTCCACTCGCGTAACCAGCGCGTACAGAATGAAAGGTCATGGACCGCACCCAGGACAAGAACGACGATGCCAAAAACGGCACCCGCCCATCCAAGGCGTTTATGAAGATCGGTACGGCCAGCAGCGACGAGAGCGGTCTGACTGGCAAAAAACACCGCCCATGCCGTGAACACAACACCATGTAGATGTGCAAGCCATGACAGATGCGGTGTTCCAAATAAGCCTCTCAGGTAATACGTACGCGAAAACCCTACGAGGACGGTTAGGACAAAAGCGAGCGCCACGCCTGAATAGAAGAAGTGCTCGCGCAGACGGGAGGTTTCGATTCGCTGTGACATTCTGCGGCATACTAGCCCTCCCAGAACTTCACCAGATAGTAAGAATGCGACATGCCTTGGAATTATCGGTCGGCGTGCAAAGAAGTCATTGCGACGCTACACTCTACAGATGCTTCGCCCCGCAGAACCCGCTCAACGATTGAGGCGATACGTTCGGAAGTACGTTCACGTGGAGTCTTCTCTCGCCGACTCGGTCCTGTTTTGGCCTATTCCCGCACGAAGCGTGACCTGCATTGAGTTCACATTCGGTGATCCGTATCGGATTTATCATGCCGATGGCTCGGGTTTGAAGGTCACGTATCCGTCGACTCTCATTGGGGCAAAGACGCACCAGCGGATTCAGCTGGAGCTCAATGGGCACGTCGAGGCGTTTGCGATCCTGTTTCAGCCGACAGGCCTTCAGCAGCTATTCTCTTTACCCGGCGGGGTGATTGTGAATGAGCACTACGAGGCGGATATGGTGCTCGGTCCGGCCATTGCCCACCTTCGGATACAGCTGGGAGAGGCGAAATCGTTCGCGCAACGCATTCAGATCACGGATACCTTTCTAACCAAACGAATTCCGCGCATTGATGACACACTCAGCGTTGACGCTGCAGTTCAACACATCGTTTTGAGCCACGGCGATGTAAGAGTTCTGGACCTTGCCAGCCGTGCGGGCGTCGGTTTACGTCAGTTCGAGCGGCGATTCTCCGATGTTCTGGGCATTAGTCCCAAACTCTATTCCCGCATCGTCAGGTTCGAAGCGGCAGTCAGGAAGAGGAGTGTCTCCCCCTGCGCCAGCTGGACGACAATCGCCCATGAACTTGGGTATCACGATCAGATGCACATGGTTCACGATTTCCAACAACTGTCCGGCGAGAGCCCGACGTCATTGGCGCCACACTTGGAGTATCTGGGCTCAGTCGCCGCCCAACCGCAGCCTTGACTTTCAACTATTCACGCAAAGGTCAGCACTTCGACGACCGCCCCCTCATCTGAAAATACCTCGGGTTGGCGAAACATCGCCGTTACGCTCATTTGACCCCTGCTAAATCTCGAAAGTGTGCACTATTGACCAGCTCCTAGGACCCGCAGCGGGTAAGCTGTTCTTATCTACTTAACGAACGGAACACGGTCATGGGTTAGCGACTGTACGTCATTCGACCCTCACGGCCGGTTCAAACTCCGGCTGGACTCAATCTCTGAGTTCGGCCTCTTTTCTTGCCGGGCGTACCCGACTTGTTCATTCCTCTTGTCAGTTGGCGAAAAATCCCCATTACACTCAAAACCCCTGCCGGGGGCATTTTGAGTGTAATCGCTGTTCTCGACAATTACATCTGTACCGCTAACAACGTGGTTTTCCCCACGTCTATTCATAAATCAAATCCCGCAAAAAGCGAGGTGGATTCGACGGGAATCCTGCTGACCGTGGGACGCATTGGATTTGTACCCAATCTCACTGGGCGGAGGTGGCGGTTCGACCCGCTCACCGTGAGTCTGCGGAAATGAGGTCATGATTATCAGAATGGAGACTGACGCCAGAGCGGAAACGCCCTCCGACGCGTTCCATCCTGTGGCCTCGCTCTGGCACACCGCTGTGGTGCTCGCCGTGATCGTGGTTTTGGTGTTCCGCGGCTGGTTTCAAGCGGAGCACATGCGGATGATGGCAAATCCCGATCACATCCGCCTGTATAGCCGCACCATTTTGTTTGAATGGCTGACACTCGCTCTGGTCCTGGTGGGCGTGTGGCTTCATGGTTCATCTCTCCTCACCGTCATGGGGGACCGCTGGCGTTCCGTGAGCCAATTCCTCCGCCATGTGGGAATCGCGCTACTGTTCCTGGTTGCCACGATTGCGTTCACTTCGATGGCAGGCTCTCACGGCAGCGCGGGTGAGGCAACACATTTCCTGCTTCCGCAGGGGCGTATTGAGATCGCCCTCTGGGGTGTACTCTCAATCACGGCCGGCATCTGCGAGGAGGCTGTTTACCGCGGCTACTTGCAGAAGCAGTTCATTGCGTCGACCAGGAGTGTACCGGCTGGCATCATGCTTTCTGCGCTGGCGTTCGGCTTGGCTCACTCCTATCAGGGTTTCGCAAGGGCGTCGATGATCGGCGTTATGGGGGCGATGGGCGGGGTTCTTGCTCACTGGTGCCGTAGCGTGCGTCCCGGAATGATCGCACACGCGCTGCAAGATGTACTTGGGGCTTTCATCCGTCACTAGCCGACGCTCCGCACAAATTGAATGGTTGTTAAAACATCCCCATCTCGCTCACCTTCCGCCATGCGGGAGAATCTGGACGGAAGCGCGACAATGGCGAATTGCCTTGTCTGTCGAACTCGAGGAAAGTCAAGGCGGGCCGAAACTCCCGCGCTTTCGCACCGACGCGGCTATCGTTGCATTCTCTCTTTCGGAGTCTGATGACCTTACTCTCCGCTGATCGTCCAAGTGATGTGACTTCGGAAATGGCCCTACTGCCATGCTTTTTATTATGAACACGCTCCGAACGTATATGCTCCGCGGATGGACGGTTGTCACACTTACTGTTTGTCTGTTGGCCGCCCCCCTATTCGCCGCAGCCATGACCAAGGAAGACCGCGAGCACCTCCTTGTGCACTTCGAAATGACCACGCAAATGGTGGCCGAGCAGGTGCATGGCTTATCGCCCGCGCAACTCGAGTACAAGGCCTCGCCGGATCGCTGGAGCATCCGCGAAGTCATTTCACATCTGGCCGTGGCCGAACCGGACTATTGGCGCGACATCCAGAAAGCCCTCAAGGCCGCGCCGGATATGAACGAAAAGAAATCCGTGGCCACTGACGCCGACATCCTTTGGTACGGCATCGATCGTGTGGTGCATACGAAGACTGGCGGGGGGCACGAAAAAGTCGACACCTACAAGAACCTCGGCGAGGCACTCGTGAAGTTTCAGGCGCTGCGCGCCACCATGATCGAATACATCAAGACTACGAATGACGACATGCGGGCCCATAGCTTCGGGGATCGAGAGGTGATCGATTGCTGGCAGTGGATACTGGAAATCTCCACGCACGCCGAGCGCCACATCCAGCAGATTCGCGAGATCAAGAGCGACCCGAGCTTTCCGAAGAAATGAATCCCTTCCGGGCCAGGGCACTCCGCTTGAGCCGTACTCTATTCGCCTCCAACTCGACCGCCTCACGGAGAGTTGTCGTAACATCGCCATAGCACTCATTGACCAGC
>PLBY01000131.1:126878-127551 GCA_003134655.1 Acidobacteriaceae bacterium | reverse complement strand
GCTTCGCACAACGTCTCATCCAGCGTGGCCGTGTCGCCCCGGTCGGCGCCTTGCAGCGTGACCGCCAACACCGCGCCCGTGTCCAGATCCACCGCGTGCTCGGCTTTGTGCGCCAGATGCGTGCGCCCATCCTTCATCTTCGCGATCCGCGCATCGCCATCCGCTGGGCTCTTCCACTCCTTATTCGACGTCCGCTTCTTGCGCTTGCGATCCAACCGCGCCAAGTCTTCGCGCGTCGGTGTCGCGATACCCGAGGCCTTCGCCAGCCCCCGCAGAAACTCCTCGTAACTCTCGCCCGTGTCCCGCCGCACAATCGAGCGCATGGCCGCGTTCGCCTCCAGCGTCGTCGCATCAATCGCGATGCGCTGGCCTTTCAGCAACCCACGATCGGCCAGCACGCCCAACACCCAGCCGAATACTTCGCGATGCGTGTCCAGATCGATCAGCCGCCGCGTGCGCGAAATCGTCGAGTGATCCGGCGTGTACTCGTCCAGCGCGATGCCCACGAAACGCCGTAGGGCCAGCGAGTCCGCCAGCCGCCAGGCAATGCCGCGCTCCGCCCCGATGCCCTCGAAATACCCGATCAGCAGCGCCCGAAAGTAAATCCCCGGCGTCAGCGACGGACGCCCGTTCTTCTCGGCATAAAACTTCGCGCACCGGGTCTCGACAAACT
>PLBY01000131.1:0-126866 GCA_003134655.1 Acidobacteriaceae bacterium | reverse complement strand
CGCCGATTCTACAAACCAAGCCTGTGGATACCTCAACACTTTCTGCTCACGAATCCGAACTTGCACCACGGGCTGCTAATAGCGCGTGGTGCGTTTCGGCCCGATATGACGGCATTCACCGGACGGTTTGACGTGGCGCACATCCGTCGCATTAGTCGAGGAAATGTCTACTTTCTTGATCCCTGCCTTCAAAATATCTTCTGTGGACCCAGCGTGCTTGCCGTTTCCCTGGGTCCGGATCGAAGGTCTCCTCTAAATTGCCCCTTCGTGCTGATAGGTAATCCCGACCCTGTTGTGAGTAATCGGCTCCTGGTCATCCTATTTTCCGTCCCCATTCACAGCGCTGCCGGCGATGGCGAGGGAAACGCAGTTTCCTTCGGAAACCCCCCGAGATCTCTAAATCTAAGGTGAAGATAGATAAGAAGACTCAAGACCGCGGCGAAGAAGCACCAAATCGAGACCAAAGCCATAGCGTGAACGATGTACGCCGCGATGAAGGACAATAACATCAACACGCCAAACAGCTTCACGAAACCGTGAGTCGAGAAGAACCCAGTGAGGCACGTCGAAGCGAGGTAGAGTACCATCACGGGAATCAGGTAAAAATGAGGCGAGTCATAAACGATGTGCCTGCCGGCGATCTCAGCAACTACCGGGCGCGTCACGATAAAATAGAGCAGATAGAGACCCACCGAAACTCCCGCCACCTCGAACGCCCACATTACCTTTTTTCGCCAGCGCGCGGATTCCATGAAACCCATGGCGAACGGCACATACATTGGCCAGAGCACGTGAGAAAACCCCGAATACAAATACGTCATCGTGTGCTTGAGCAGCGGCGCGTCATAGCGGAAGGTCAGCCAAATGACACCTTCGATCAATTGTTGGATTCCGAACAGTAGCGGAATTAGCGCAAATGGGACCTCAGTTTTCGCCCGCGTTCTTTTGAGGGCTGCCACACCAATCGCGGATAGTGAAGTGCCAGCGATGAAACTGGCCGAGGCTGAAAAACACATTCGACACGATCCTTTCGTTGTACGTGCGGGCGACCAACCCACATCCAAGAGCTGTGACGCGGAAATTCTAGATGAGGAGGACTCCGTCGCCCTACTGCCAATCCTCCGTCAGCCGCTATGTATTTACCACTTTTTAGTGGCAACGATCGCCCCGCTAGTGAAACATCGTCTTAAGGGAGCTGAACAATACCCCGACGTCATGCTCCGCCTTGTAAAGGGGCGACACGTCTTTATCAACATTCAGAAGCGAATACACAGCCGTCTGCGCCGATCGCACCGAGTACTCCACCGTGAACACCACATCGTCAGGCAGTTCGCAGTATTGCCCGATGAACGCGATGTTGGTGGTTCCCGTGGGCCTCACCAGCGGGCGATCGCCTTTGACCCTAGGCATGAACTGGCTCGTGATGAATGGCATCATGCACGGGATGCAATTTGACGTCTTCACAATCAGCGGGATGTGATCGTCGAAGCGTAGGTGGCGGCCGAGCTCTTCGAGGAGTTCTTCGCCGGTGCAATCCGACATCTTCTTCTTGATGTAGTTGCCTTCTTCATCGGGGAATAGGCCGTATCCCCAGAATACATTGACGTCCTTTGGCTGATTGATGAAATGGGGCTGGTAGGGCAGGACTACGGACATGAGCCAGTTGGAGTCCGTGAGGGTCACCAAGCCGCCGGTGCCCGCCTTATTGCCAGTGAATTCCTCCATGAGGCCGAAGAACGTCGGGTCGCGCAAAGCGGCGGTGAAAGACAGCCATTTCGACTGGCTGATGTTCCCGTTGAAGGCCGACGGCCTGCCGAAATCGGAGTGGTCTTTCGCGAGCGACTCCCAAAGCGCCCAGGAGCCACCCTCGTCCTTCGTTACCAGCCTGGGGGGCGACGTCATCGATCCCAGGCTAGAAGCGGCGGTCATTGATCCGTTCGTGACAAAGACCAAATCGTCCGACCCGACGGCGATCTCGTGCTTCGTTCCGTCGCACTGGTAATCAATCCGCTCAACACCCTTGCCGTTCTGGCCATATTTGAAATCCATGCCAGTCACCGTCGCGCCCATCACAAACTGGACGCCACGGTCCTTCAACCATGTAGTGACGGGCAGGACTATCGAATCATACTGGTTGTACGGCGTGCGCCGGACGCCGGCGAGCGTATGAATGCGGGGAAACTCTTGGATGAACCGGAGCAAATACCGCTTCAGCTCGACTGCGCTGTGCCACGGCTGGAATGCGAATGTGGTGCACCACATATACCAGAAGTTTGTCTTGAAGAACGACGGATCGAAAACGTCTTCGATTCTCTTTGCGCCGAGGGAATCCTCGGACGTGGCGATGATCGCAACCAGCTCCAGCCGGTCCTTGTTGGTCAGCCCCATAGCGGACGCATCAATCTTCTGGCCGTTTCTGACCAGCCTCGCGTGCGAATCGCTCTTAATGCGCGCATTGAATTCGTAAATCTCATCCTTGACGGATTTGCCGGGGGCAGTGTGCGACGGGATGAAGGACAACAGATCGAACATGCAGGTGTAGGCCTCTTCTGTGAACATCCGGCCACCGCGGATTACATAGTTGTGCTCCGGCGACCCCTGACCGTCCAAGCTTCCGCCCATCACATTGGTCTCTTCAAAGATGGAGATGTTCTTGCCTGGAATGCCGCCGTCTCTGATTAGATAGGCGGCGCTGGCAAGCGAGGCGATGCCGCCGCCGACCAGATAGGCCTTCGTACCGTCCCGAACCGGGTGATCGAACTCGTGCTCTGTCCCAGCCCTAGGACGCTGACCTGCACTCACCATGTAAGATCTCCCCTGCGGACACAATGGACCAGTTCGAGTTCAGCGGTTGTCATTGATATTTCGTCGAAAAGTGGATAATCGTAGAGCGCGATTAACAATGCCGTAACTGTTCAACATTGCACAGTTTCAAACACTTACAAAAGAGACACCCGTCTAGTGCACATCCAGATCACTCTCCTGGAACAGAGCGTGCGACACCTACCCAGCCTTGAACAACGCCGGAAGGGAGCGCGTCGTAGCCCAAATTATTTGGGTCAGCCTAAGCTCAACGCTGGGCAAAACCTCTTGGAAAGCATCTATGGTCGACGTGGGCCTTGCGCGAATACTGGTTCTATGCGGCGACTATCTTCGCCTTCTGTTGAGTCACCTCCGACTCTGCTTGCAGCCAATGGTCTAGTTCGTGCCCATCGTCTCTCCCACGTTGCTCGTACAGTTCGTAGGCGCGACGACGGATTTGCTCTTGGAGCTCACCGGTAGATTTGGTTGTTTGGTTGGGTGTACTTAGCGGAGTGGGTATTGTGGACGTAGGCTTCATTGTGATGTCACTCCTTTGTAGGTAATGGTTGACGGCTTCTGTTGACGCTTCCTTGCCGCGCTCGGCTATGCGGCGTGAACCCTCGCTAATAGCCATTCTTTGGGCACCGACTGAAAAAGCAGTTCATCTTCGGGTACGGTAAAGTCGATCCCGCAGCGCGGACACGTGAACTCCCACGGCTGAGAATGGTCACGGCCCGCGTCATCCGTTGATCCGTAGGCAACCGCCAACGCACCGCATTCGGCCATTGGGCACATCGTTCCTGCCGCAATATCATCGTGCTCGTTCCAGTCATCTGGCATGGTGTCCGTCTTTCAACCGCGGTTTTTATTACGACCTCCGAGGAGCTCTAGCACAAGGAGAGCTAACGCTACGGAGCAATAACCCCTTGTCTCGATCTGTCGAGGTAAGAGCGACACCGTCAGGGTCAGGACGAATGGGCTCTGGGAGCAGAACCGTTACCACCGTTCCATCTTCTCTCAGGCGCAGCATCATGGTTGACGAGCAGCGATGGCAAAGCCAGAAGTACTCCACCCGGCTGCACGTGCACGGCCGTGTTGTCAGGTCGCTTTCGAGACGAAAGAGTCTGCCGTCGTCCAGATACCGAAACGGAGCTGGACAGGAGGGATTACTGCATTTCGTAAGCATAACTTTACCCCTTGGGAACTCGTTGCTTGATAGGGCAGGCCTCGTTTTCGGCGTCCATGCCTTCCAGTTTGTAATTCCAGGAGAACCGCGGCCGCCGGCGCCATTCGACATCTTCATTACGGTGTGGCAGCCCCACGCGATCTGGAGGCGATAGCGATGAGATTCTAGAGTCGTCTTCCGGAAACTCCAATACTTGTTAGATGGGCGTTGATGCGCAATACATCTGGAGGTGTCCATTGCCACATCTTCTCCGGCCGGTTACAAGCTGTATTTGGCTCGCGATTTGCGCACGCCCGCAATGACCTGATGGCCCATGCGAGTTAAACAGCCCCTCTGCTAGGCCGCGGCCATAAGCACCAAACTTAGGCGACGTAAAAACGCCGGTCTGTTCAAAATTGACCACTTTTCATAAGGATGCCCCATGGCGTGGCCGCTGTTAAATGGAGAACGAGAATGAAAGCTCCGGGACGCTGACTCTCTTGCGTCCCAACAGAAGGAGCCATAAGTTTGAACGGTGGGCACACCCAAGCATTTGCAAGTCATGTGGCACGCCAGTCAGATGATCACGAGATTGGGCGCTGATGAAGCGCAACCACGCCTGAGCACGCTCCGAAGTCAGCATCCGGGTGGACAAACAGGCCGTCATCCGGACAGCCAAAACCGCAAGAATTCCGAAAATACTCGCTCAGCGCGGTTTTTCACCTCGCGCGGCGTAACCGCCCTTTAGGATGAGAGCTTGTCGCATCGCCGAAACGGCAACGGACAAACCTGCTTCGTTTTTTCCAAAGTCGAGATCCACCGAGGAACGCGTCGGAGTTGTCCCCTAAACGGGTCTTCGCTGGAAGCGCTTTGAGCAACCGGACATTACCGCCGCCTAGCACGACGTAGTCCACTTGTAGCGCCACTTTCAGCCGCTTCACAACGTCAGCCACATAGTGACGCCACTTTTTCTTTCCCAGTCGTTTGAGGCCTGCCAGACCTATATAGTCCTCAAAGGTTCGTCCCTTTCTGTAAGGCAGGTGAGCCAGTTCCATGGGTTCGAGGACTCCATCGACGATCACTGCCGAACCCAGCCCCGTGCCCAAACCCAGGAAGAGCATGCGCCCTCCTTTGTAGCTCCCCAGCGCCTGCATGGCGGCGTCGTTGACCACCTTAACCCGATGACCGAATGCCCGAGCGAAATCGAAGCCAACCCAACCGCGCCCAAGATTGTACGGTTCGCTGACAGGTCGCCCGTGAACAACCGAGCCTGGATAACCAATCGACACTGCGAAATACTTCCACTCAGCTGCGACCTTCTTCACGTCCGCGACCATTTCTTTCGCAGTCATTGTCGGGCCGGAGGGAATCTTGACAGGCTCCTTGTGCCCCGGGCGATGCACCTTCACGTGAGTGCCTCCGACATCAATCACCAGGATTTTCATGCTATTCACTATTGCGTATCGTCGGTGCACACTTACGAAGCAAACGAACCGGTGGTGCAGTGCAAGCTGTGTCGCGTAAGTACAATCTTATCTGCAGGAGTACGACTTCGCGCTGTGAACTCATTCTTTCGCCGCCAGCGTTTTTTCTGCGCTCGGCTGGGGATTGTGCCAGCGGTCGTCGCCGGACATGATCTGCTCCGTCTCGACTGGCCCCCAGGTATTGGCTTCGTACTCATGGACCGGCGTGACGTTTCCCAGAATCGGATCGACAACACCCCAAGCGGCTTCCACGGAATCCTCTCGAACGAACAGAAGAGGATCGCCTCGAATGGCATCCCCGAGCAGTCGTTCGTACGGCATCATCTCATCGCCTGAGCCTGGTCGCACGACGAGTTCCACATCCTCGCCGACGATCGCTTCTCCGGGCATCTTGGCCCGCGCGCCCAGAGCGATCGACACATTGGGGCTGAGACGAAAGCGAACGTAATTCGCTTGACGTTGGGTGATGGTGTCGAACACTTCCTGTGGCGGACGTTTGAGTTCAACCAATACTTCGGTTGCCGTCACCGGCATTCGCTTGCCGGCTCGAATGTAGAATGGAACACCTGCCCAGCGCCACGTGTCGATGTGTAACCTGATTGCGGCGAATGTCTCCACCTGCGAATCGGAAGCGACACCATCTTCCTTGCGGTAGCCATGGAACCGACCGCGAACGACATCCCCAGGAGTAAGCGGCCGCATGGCTCGAAAAGCCCGCTGCTTCTCGTCGCGCAAAGCATCTGGATCGCGACCGGTTGGCGCTTCCATCGTGAGCAGCGCAATGACCTCCAACATATGGTTTTGCACGACATCGCGGATCGCCCCTATCTCATCATAGAACTTCCCGCGGCCTTCCATACCGAAGGTTTCTGCCATCGTGACCTGCACGCTCCGGACATAGTTGCTGTTCCAGATCGGCTCCAGAAACGAGTTGGCAAAACGGAAGTAGAGCAGGTTCTGGACTGGTTCCTTGCCGAGGTAGTGATCGATCCTAAAAACCGCAGATTCCGGGAAAGACTGAAGGAGGAGTCGGTTGAGCGCCTGCGCGGAGGCAAGGTCGCGGCCAAAAGGTTTTTCGACGACCACCCGCGCGTCCTTGTTGCAGCCCGCGCTGGCCAAGCCCTGGACAACGGTCACAAACAAGTCTGGCGGAATAGCAAAGTAGTAAAGAGGCCGAGACGCTCCGCCAAGCGCCTTTCGCAGATCGCGGAATGTCTGCTCGGATCCGTAATCTCCGTTGACATACTGTAGTCTTTCCGAAAGCACCGCAAACGCGCCAGAATCCAGGCCGCCGTGCTTCTCCAGACTCTCGCGAGCACGGGCCCGAAGCTGGTCAAGGTCCCTAGCAGACCGTGCCAGTCCGATGATCGGCATATTAAAGTGACCGCGCCGGATCATCGCCTGAAGGGCGGGAAATATCTGCTTGTACGCCAGATCCCCAGTGGCGCCGAAGAAGACAAACGCATCCGAATCGAGATTCCTCATTTTTCTTTCACTCGTCACGCGGCTTTTTCTGCATGCCCGCCGAACTCATTCCGCATCGCCGACAAAACTCGATCGGCAAAATCCGCATTGCCGCGGGAACTGAACCGTTCATAAAGTGCGGCACTCAAAACGGGGACAGGGACCGCTTCATCAAGTGCGGCCTTGATTGTCCAGCGTCCCTCGCCCGTATCCGATACGCGTCCCGTGTAGCTTTTCAGGCTTGGCTCTTTCAGTAACTCAGTCGCCGTGAGGTCCAGCAGCCACGAAGCTATCACGCTGCCACGACGCCAGACCTCTGCGACGTCGGGCAAACAAAACTCATATTGATAAATTTCGGGTTGCCGCAAGGGGGCGGTCTCCGCATCGGTCGCAAGCGTTTTCTTGCCGGCATCAGCATGCTGAAGGATGTTCAAGCCTTCCGCGTAAGCCGCCATAATGCCGTACTCGATTCCGTTGTGGACCATCTTGACGAAGTGGCCGGCGCCGCTCGGTCCGCAATGCAGATAGCCGCGTTCGGCCGTGCCACCAGTCTTATCCTTATCGCGACCTGGGGTGCGGGGCGCCGCGGCGATTCCCGAGGCGAGAGCGGCAAAGATTGGGTCAAGATGCTGGACGACATCCTGTTCGCCGCCGATCATCAGAGAGTACCCGCGCTCTGAACCCCAGACTCCGCCACTCGTCCCAGCGTCGACGTAGTGAATACCTTTGGCCTTGAGCTCATTGGCGCGCCGGATGTCGTCGATGTAGTGAGAATTGCCTCCGTCGATGAGGATGTCCCCTTGCTGCATGCGAGCGGCAAGGTCATGCAGCGTCTTATCGACGGCCGCGGCAGGCACCATCATCCAGGCAGCGCGTGGCGGCTTCAGCCTGGAGACGAAGTCGTCGAGCGACTTGGCTCCGATCGCACCATCATTCGCTAAACTGCTTACGCTCGCGGGCTTCGTATCGAACACAACGCATTCCTGCCCGCCACGTAGCAGGCGTCGCGCCATGCTCGCGCCCATTCTTCCCAGCCCAATCATTCCAAGTTGCATGTTCATTCTCCATTCACTCGCGAAAAACAACGTCCGAGCTGTATATAAGGCCTTCTTCTGCTCCGAACAACTTGAATAAGAAGGTAATGACTATGCCACACCGATCAGACGGCCAGTCGGTACGCCTTCTGCCTCAAGCAGCGACCGCATCCCTGTGCTCCTGTTTGATGCTTACCTCATAGTTTTGTTCTTCCCAGCGGTCGCGGCCGGTCCAGAAGAACGTGAATTGCACAGGAGCACTCTGATCGCCGCCAATGGCGATATCGGCGAATTCAATTCCCACTCCTGTCGAAGTGGATGGTATGTCGCTCGCCGAAGCCCAACTGTCGTTCGTCCAATGCAGCCGGAATGGTTCTGGCGCTTGGATTCGCAATATCTGCTTAACGTTCACTTCTTTGACGTGGCGAGAAGGCATCCAAAGTTCTAAGTTCTTTCGGCCCCGCTTTTTCAGGTATCGTTCCGCGACAACTGGAATCAGATCGAAAACGTGGCCATCCAGAACCGAACGCAATAGCTTCACATATTCAGCATGGGCCCACATTAACGGCATGGCAGATCCTGCGGGCTTTCCTAGATACATGCCAGCCGACTTCAGGTCGGGACTATCCCAGACCTGTTCCGGTAACAGCCTGCCTCCGAATGCAAATTGTTCCATGGTACGAATCAGCTTTCGAATATCCCGTCCCGCAGCGAACTCGTAGTGTGCGCGTTCGCCGGTAAGTAACGGCCACGCCCGGCCCTGCCCCGAGCCCGCAAACGGACCCCCATCCGGCAGGGAGCCGTAGCCATCGTGGTTGTAGCGGCGCCAGCAAGGGCCAAACGGTGTATCAACCTTCAACACCGCATCGAGGACTCGCAACGAGTCTTCCATGAGAGGGTCGCCTGGCTCGCGAATACCGTACCGCACCAGTTCGAGGAAACCGCCATCCACGATGTCTTTCGCCGGGAACTGCGATGGCTGTCCCGCGGGGAGATTATGAATAGCGAGGAATCCTTGATTGGGGTCTTCATTCGGTGAGGCATCGCCGATCTCAGCGGGATGAAGGCGAATATAGTGGCGTTTAATTCCGGGAACGAGCGATCCCTCACCAGTAACGGTCCAGCTTTCGACATGAGATTCTAGAAAATCCGCGTAATCATGCAAGAAGGCCGCGTCGCCTTGCTTTCCCTTCGCTTTTGAAAAGTCTGCAGCGCAGACCAAGGCCGCGATGCAAACCGCCAAGGTGGATGGTGAATATCCGCTGCCCTCTTCCCATCTTTCTTGCTGTGTAACTGGCCCGTGCTTCACAAGGTAGGCTGCGGCGGAACTCACCATCGGGTAAGGATCAAAATCTCTAAGCGCTTCTTTCTTCCACAAGTGCCAGGCGAGAAGAATTGGAAAAGCGACTTCGTCAAGCTGAACTCCCTGCCAGTACGGAGTTCCGTCAATCCAGAAATTTTGCGCAAATCCACCATCGGATTGTTGCACGCAAGCGAGGTACACAAGCGCGCGCAACGGCGTGGCCCTGTCATCACAGGCGAGTAAAGCTAACGCGCTGTTCACCATGTCGCGAGTCCATACCAGATGATAGCCGCCTATGTCTTCGTCACCCTTGGCGTCCCCCCACGGAATACTCGCCGATGCAATCAGCGCGCCGGCAAATGTCTTATCTTCATGCGCCAACAGCAAGTGTCGGCTCGTCCGATACAAGTTTCCCTGGTCGCTCGAAACGCCATCCAATTTCTTCATACCACTACACGCTCGATGCCACTGGTCGACAAATATCTTGCGATGTTCCGCAAACGGAATCGCCAGCGATTGCTCGAGAACTGTTACCGCGCCGTGAAGACTGTCCCCAAATGCTATGCCAACCGTGAACTCCCGGCTTTGGCTAAGGTCAACTTCGCCGATAACGGCTACATTACCGTCCTCGGCTTTGTCGAATTCCCAGTCCAGTTGGAAATCTTTGTGAAGGTCCTGCCATCCATCGCTGTGCCCGACGTAACCACATGAAGTCTTGCTGAACCCGACATTAGCTCCCATCGCAAGAAACTTGCCGGCCTTGCGTGCTATTAAAACGTTGTGACCAGCGGTCTTGAATCGGTAAGCTGAATTTCCATAACCGCCGCCTTCCATATGGGGCGCAAGTAGCGCATAGATCCGCAATTTCTTCAGAAATTCAGGGTCGCCTTCCAGTCGTGAATTGATATGGACGCACGATTGGTGAGGGTCGGAGATCATCTCTTTGACGAGCCGATACCGGTGATCGCGGTCGGAGGTAGTCACGCGATACCCCAGCGCATCGGCCTCGATGCATTCAGTTTCGTGGTCCAGGTCGCGCCGTTCTTCGTGAAAAAAGCTCTCACCGTCCGTGATCAGGAACTGCATATCCCTGGTTTGCGGATGGTCGATTGTGGGAAAGTAGATTTCGTTGAGAATCCCATGGGACAGGGTGAACCATACCCGGCTTGAGGTTGAATACGCTGTTCCCACGCCTTCCTTCGAGCTCGACGTCCACCTGGGTGGCATCCCCGGTCGGCCGAAAGCCTCATATGTTTGACTACCTTCTGCGGCCACGCAACACCTCCCGCTTATGAGATCGACCTTTGGTTATTTGCTCCATATCGCCGTTCGCTCCACGCCGCGAGCCATTCCTCAGCGACGCCGAGCGTATTGAGCCCGTGGCGCTTGCTTGTAGCGGAGGAGAATCTCCGTGTACCTGACAAACTTTCCGCATCAGGATCCCGATGGGCCCTTGGGCCAAGAGACGGTGAGCAAGAACGCACTCTCTTTCAAAGCTTCGACATTGTGTACCATGCCACAGTCCAGAACCAATAATTGTCCAACCGCCAAGTTGACTTTTTGATCTGGCAGATGGATACAAATCTTTCCCAGTAGGTGATGAATCGAGATTCGACCTTCGGCTCGGTGCTCGTTCATTTGTGTGTTGGCCTTCATCAGAACCAGAATGATTCGGAAATCTGGATACTTCGCGAGCGTCTTGGAACTCCGTCCTGTCTCGCGCTGCCACGAGTCTTCCCGGCGTAGTTGCCGACTTTCTTTCCGCAAATCGAACTGTAGTAGAGGCTCAGCCAACTGCGGCAGCCTGTTCAAGGCCTCGCTGCTATCGCCTGGATGACACGCGCTAGTGTTTGCAGTCATGGTCAATACTTCCTTGCTGTTGAGTAGCCTGATCTCCCTAGAAGTCACACACGTTTTCGTCGGAAAGGCTGTCGGCGCGGTCCGAGGATCGCTCTTTAGCGCCGTTACTGAGCTTCACGAAACGCAATATCCACGAAATGCAGGTTTCGAGCTTGACTTAAGTAGATTCAGCTATGGGAGACTTGTTGGGTCATCCGAAGTCATTCGCGTCTCCACCCGGCACAATAATCGATGATGTGCCTTCACACAGACTGTTCAATATTGTACGGTTGTTACAAATTGCGTATCCGGATGATCCGGCGGCTTCTGTGCGAATTCGGGAGTGGGTAATCATAAGCTTCCATGTGACCTATGGGGTCTCCATTCATAGCCAAACAAGTACTCGAAGCGATGAAGCGTTGAACCCAGGTGACGTGGCTGCACTTCGGCATCATTAATCGGCGCTCCCTTGGCAAGCAGGACAAAACAGTTTCTGCAGTGCACCCCTCAGAACTGGACACGTGGGGCCGTGCTCGAAGTAAGGATTTGAGCGAACCGGGCACGAGCGTCGTGCGGGTTTGTCCGTGGAGTCGCGATGCAACGGGTCGTCATTATACTTCTGGATCCAGCGGGCGATGCTCTGCTCGGCCTGATCGAAGGTCCGTACTCGTTGAGCCACACCTCCTCATTCTTTTAAGCCGCGATGGAACCTCTCGATCTAGCTTGCTCTCGGGATGGTTGTAAGATATGCGCCGGTGGGTGCTGCCTCGCCGGGAAGAGTCGGCCACCGACGCAAACAAATCTCTCGAACCGCCAATTTTCCAGATTGTTTTGAAAAGTGAGCAATTCGGAACAGTCGCCCCATTTAGGGAATGTGCAAGATTATGCAGGCTGCTTTAACGCGGCAGTCCCTGAGAAGGCGGAACAGCGTTCTAGAGGGCAGCACGGGTTAATGCTGGCAGCGTCCGGACCCTCACGTCCACGCCAGTTTTTTCTATTTCGGCAAAGCGGACCGCCGTTTCAACTCGGCACACGGGTCGCGGAGGACCTGTATGACCACACACGAGCATGCGAGTTGGACCTACGCATACCTAGGTTCTAAGTGTGGCATTAACGGTAGTGTGGGTTGCGGTGCACGCACTCCGCGACGACCTCAACGCCAGTATGTTGCGAGTAAGCCTCTATACGGGATTGTTGGGATTAACTGAACCACTATTTGTGCCGCGCTACTGGAATCTGTTCACTTTTCTTGATCTTGCACATCGGACTGGTTTTGATTTGGAAAGTCTGTTGTTTGCATTTTCCATCGGTGGCATCGCGTTTGCCTGTTACGAACTTCTATTTCACATGGGACCAGTCGAAACCATCGCGGCCGAGCGTGACAAGGGACTTCATCGACAACACACTCTCGCCGTCCTTTCGGCACCGGCGTTGTTCGGGATACTCAGTGTCACAACGCGTTTGAATCCGATCTACTTATCGGCAATCGCACTTGTTGCTGGTTTCTTTGCCACCTTAAGTATTGCCGTCGCGACTTGTGGATGAAGATGATCGTCAGCGGCGGCCTGTTCTTCGTGATTTACTTTTTCGTATTCGCTTTATTCAATCTTGCCTTTCCGGGGTACGTCGTGGCGGTTTGGAACCTGAAAGCAATCTCAGGAATTCGTTTGATTGGCGTACCGCTGGAAGAGTTGATGTTCGCTTTCACCTTCGGCCTGTACTGGTCGAGCGTTTACGAGCACTTCACGTGGCATAGTCAGCGTGCTTTCGTGCCGGTACTGGCCGGACTCGGGAAATCGCCGGCGCGGAAAACCCGGATTCTGCATCACAGGACACCGTGATGCGCAAACTGCTGGCAGAGACAGAATTCTGAACCGACAACTGAACTCGTCTGAGACCAGAAACATTGTTCAAATCGAATGATCGCACGGGAGAAACAGCGATGAAGACAAATAGCGGTATCGTCCTCGTTACCGGGTCCAACGGAACAATCGGCACGGCGGTAATGCGGCGCTTCGTCGGCCGCTTTGACAGCATCGTCGGCTTCGACCTTAATGCACCGAAAACGCCGAGCCCCGGATGTGTGGGGATATCCGTCGAAATTACATCGGACGAGAGCGTGCAGGAAGGGCTCAGGATGGTCCGCGAACACCACGGGGCCCGCATCGCTTCGGTCATTCATCTCGCTGCCTACTATGATTTCCTCGGCGAACCGAGCACGAAGTACGACGAAATCACGGTGCAAGGCACGGGACGCCTGCTCCGCGGGCTGCGCGATCTGGGCTTTCAGGTCGAACAGTTTATGTTTTCGAGCACAATGCTCGTACATCGTCCAGCTGAACCTGGTCAATTCATTAATGAAGATTGGCCGATCGGACCAACATGGGCGTACCCGGAGTCGAAAGTTCGTACCGAGAAGCTCATCCACGAAGAGCGCGGCGATATCCCCGCAGTACTGTTGCGCATTGCCGGGGTGTACGGCGATCGCTGTCATTCGATTCCCATTGCCCACCAGATTCAGCGCATTTACGAGCGGCAGCTCACGAGCCACGTCTACTCCGGCAGCACCTCTCACGGGCAGTCCTTCATGCATATGGATGATCTAGTGGATGCGATTGATCTAGTGGTCGAGCGCCGCGCCACGTTGCCGCACGAAGTCCCAATTCTGCTGGGAGAGCCGGAGCCACTGAGCTACGACGAAGTTCAGCATACGCTGGCCCGCCTGATCCATGGCGAGAACTTGGAAACTATCGAGGTGCCCGGTGCGCTAGCTCCGCTGGCAAAGGCTGGTGCCTGGGTGATGGAAAAACTACCTGGAGCCGACCCCTTCCTCAAACCGTGGATGATTGACCGGGCGAATGACCACTACGCGCTCGACATCACGCGCGCCCGCACGCTGCTCAACTGGGAGCCGAAGCGTTCGCTGCGCGAAACGCTGCCGAAGATGATCGCCGCGCTCAAAGAAAATCCGCTCGGCTGGTACAAGGAAAACAAGCTGGAACCATCATCCGAGATGCAAAAGCAGACCGAAACATTGGTGAAGGGGTGAGTCCCATGACGCCTGACCACGCGCATCCCGGCGTCCACGCGCCTTCCGCGCAACCTGCCAAATCTCCGGGCGGCGATGCAACACAGATGCACATGCCGGATGACAAGTCTGCGGCGCCCGGCGCAAAGATGGAAAATATGGCGCCATCCTGGCCTCACTTTGCCAACATGGTAGTCGGACTGTGGCTGGCCACGAGTGTCTTCGCGCTCGGATACGGCAGCACCGCGCTCCAGGTCAGTGATGCAGTGAGCGGTGTGCTGGTCATCTTTCTCAGCATCCTCTCGCTGTCGAAGGGCCCGTCGCTCAAGCTCTGGGCGCCGTGGACTACCTCGCTGGTCGGCGTCTGGCTGCTCTTCGCGCCCCTCATCTTTTGGTCGCCCACGTCCGCCGTCTACGCCAACGACACGCTGGGCGGCGCGCTGGTGATCGTCTTCGCGATTTTGGTAGCGATGCCGGGGATGCGCATGATACCCGGTTCGGACGTGCCGCGCGGTTGGTCGTACAACCCATCGACTTGGCCCCAGCGTGCGCCGATTATCGCGCTCGCGCTCGTCGGGTTCTTCCTGTCGCGGCAAATGACTTCGTTCGAGCTTCATTACATCACGTCATTCCGCGACCCGTTCTTCGGACACGGGACAATGAGCGTCCTCACCTCCGCCGTTTCGCGCGCCTTCCCCATCCCAGATGCGGGGCTGGGTGCGGTCGCTTACATGGTCGAATTCCTCATGGGGTTCATGGGTGACAAAACCCGTTGGCGGACAATGCCATGGATGGTTACGTTCTTCGGCATCCTCGTTGTGCCGCTGGGCATCGTCAGCATCACGCTCATCATTCTGCAGCCGCTCGCAGTCGGTGCATGGTGCACGCCTTGCCTCATCGCCGCCGCCGCGATGCTGATCATGATTTCGCTCACGCTCGACGAGGTCATGGCCATGCTTCAGTTCCTGGTGCAAGCGCGCCAGGAGGGACAGTCGCTCTGGAAGGTATTCTGGTCGGGCGGCGCGCTGCGAGACATGCGCGAAGCTGTCGCTGGTCCCGAGCGTCCCGATGTAGTGCGCCCGATGGCGATGTTCTGGGGAGTATCGCTGCCGTGGAATCTAGTGGTTAGCGCGGTGCTGGGACTGTGGCTGATGTTTGCGCCCTCCACACTGGGCAGCACCGGGAAGGCTGCACACAGCGACCACCTCATCGGCGCGCTGATCGTGACCGTCGCCATTATTGCTCTCGCCGAAGTGGGCCGCGCCGCGCGCTTTGTCAACGTGCTCTTTGGCGCATGGATAATCGCTGCCCCGTGGCTGCTGGGCGGCGCCGCAAATGCCGCGACGTGGAATGACGTGATCGTCGGAGCACTCGTAATTCTCCTCATGCTTCGCCGAGGTCCCGTCGTCGAGCGATATGGCGCGTTCGAAAGGTACATACGGTGATTCCTGATTGAGCAGCATGGCGTGCAGCATAGGTAGACGCAGATCGTAGAAGGACTGACAAAAGTGTGGGGGACGGCGAAAAAAACGCTGCGAAGTAACCTGCAGATAGCCTGACACTGCGGCGGGTTTTAGGCATGCGCCAAGACGGAAAGGAGGAGACGACTTATGCATGGCCTACTGTCATTGTTACTGTTTGCAGCTTTCTTTTATCTGATGATGCGCTTCGGCTGTGGCGCACACGCGGTTCACGGGAATCAGAGGGGGCACGAAGGGCATGGCGGGGTCGGGGCCGCAGCCGGAGAGGGCTCAATCAAAGATCCGGTGTGCGGAATGAGGGTAGAACCCGGCCAGGGCTACACGAAGAACGATGAAGGCCGCGTATGGCATTTCTGCTCCCTAACGTGCCTGGACAAGTTTGAGGCTGAGCCGCAACGGTATCGGTCATAGAAGAGGAACGAGGAAATGAGACATACCCTTTCGCTGAAGGCCGTCGGTCACGCGACCAGTTTGTTTTTGGCCATCACATTCGTTCTGTGTGTCTGCTTCGATCTCTTGTTCCCTTCACGTGCCATGTACCAATCGTGGCAAGCTTTGCTCCCTGGGTTCCACTGGATCAGCTGGAGAAGTTTCTTGCTCGGAGTGGTGGAAAGCTATGTCTACGGCTGGTACGCAACCCTGATTTGGGTCCCGATCTACAACGTGTCCGCCCAGCGCGAGAAGCAGTAGGAGCCAACTTTCGACAAGGCAATGCAGGGTATCTGGTTATAGGAGCGAACAATGATCGCAACACAAGTGCTGGGTGCGCTGCGTGAATCTGTTCGAACTGGTTCCTTCGCCGTCGTGCGCCCAGACGGCACTACCGAAGATTTCGGCAATGGGGAACCCCAGTTTACCATTCGCCTCCGCGCAGGAAGTATTGTCGATTTTGTGTGCGAGGATCCATTGATGCGCTTTGGCGAGGCCTACATGAACGGACAAGTGGATGTGGAGGGCGACCTCGCCGACTTAGTTTCTTTCGCCATTCAGAATGGTATTGCACCCATTAGCGATGCACCGCTAGGATTCGCAGGAGCCATTCGTCGCGCCGCTTCAGCTGGTATTCGCTCCTGCACGAGACAGAAGAGAGATATCGCCCACCACTACGACATTGGTAACGACTTCTTCCGCCTTTGGCTGGATGAATCACTCACCTATTCCTGCGCCTACTTTCGTTCTCGCTCGGACACGCTCGACCGGGCGCAACAGCAAAAGATAGATCATTCGCTGCGCAAGCTGCGGCTTCTGCCGAACGAGTCGCTACTTGACATTGGCTGCGGTTGGGGTTCACTGGCAATCCGAGCTGCGGAAGGTTTTGGTGCGCGGGCATTGGGAATCACACTGAGCGAAGAGCAGTACGCTGGTGCTAGCGCTGTTATCGAGTCGAGCGGCTTGCAGGGGAAAGCAAGCGTGCGCCTCGATAACTACGAAACGCTCGTGCGCGAGGGAACTCAGTTCGACAAGATCGTGAGTATCGGCATGGCCGAGCATGTTGGTGAGGCGCGCCTGACCCAATTCATCCGCTCGCTGGAAGCTTTGTTGAAGCCGGGTGGCGTGGCTCTTCTGCATCTGATTACCGGTGCCACGCGAGGATCCACGACCTCGTGGACGAAAAAGTTTATTTTTCCGGGAAGTTATATCCCGACACTAGCTGAAATAATCAACCGTGTTTCCCAGAGGGATCTCCACGTCTGGGATGTGGAAAACCTGGGGCCGCACTACAAGTTGACACTCGATCATTGGTCGGACCGCTTCGAACGGTCCGTGCCGTTCATTCGTAAGCAGTTCGATGACAGATTTGTGCGGATGTGGAGGCTCTATTTGCGCGCTTCGTCGGCCGGTTTCCGGGAGGGAATCATCCAGGTGCATCAAATTCTTCTTTCCCGCGGCCAGCCCTCGAACCTCCCTCTCACGCGAGAAGACCTTTACTCGGGGTCGGAGCGCTTCGGGCGCACTTCGCAGCGCAATACTTGTTTGAAGTTCAATCGGGGCGCGTCTGGTGACGCCAGATAAGGAGAGGAAACATGCAGGCGAGACAAAGAGTAGATTCAAAAGCCCGTTCGCTGAGGCGTGCCACCATGGCCGAAATTTGTTTCCTCGTCTCTTCGGCGTTTTTCCTGTTCACGAAGCACCGGGCACACTATCTGGGCACCTTGCCTTACGAGCTCGCGATCATTGCCGTCACGGTGTTCCTCTGGTTCCTGGCCGAACGGAGAAACCCCCGACTTGTGCTTTGCGCACTCTCCAATGCCCCGCGGGACAAAGATGCCGAGATAACCATAAGACTCGAAGACGGGCATTTTCGTAGTCTGTGGAGACAGCGTTGCCTTGTGACAATTCATGGTCGAGTGGGCGTGGTTCGGAAGACAGGCCAAGAGGTTTGGTAATGCTCCTTCGCGAAGGGCTGTAGTTTGCCTTCTCTTCTGAGGGGAACTCCGCAAATGCTTTCCACCAGCGGGGAATAGAACAAAGGATCATCGCCGAAACCATTCGCCCCGCGACGTTCAAAGCGCACCTAAAAGCCACCGCTGTCTGAGCCTCCGTATGAGCCTTAGACGGGCATGTAGTCGCTGGGCGAAGGGCAGTCGAGTGGAGCCGCTCGAAATTGAACAAGACGGATGTGAAGGTTCCTCAGATTGTTTTGGAAGTGAGCAATTCGGAATAGTCGCCCCATTTAGGAAAAACAGTACTATGGCAGCTTCTATAACTACGGCGGTTTCATCCAGCACCAAGTTGCTCGCTACTGCTGCGTCGCGCGAGCTGACGACTCGGCGCAGCGACTTGATCATGGGAAGGAGACGCCTGCGGTTTGAACGGCCGACGACTGCGTTCTTTAGGAAACACTTTTTTGCTTCTTCCCCTTCGTGCGCGTTCCTCGGGCCGTCCGAAGATCTGTTTCGCTCCAATATTGCGGTCGTCGCCCTCTACGAGACACTCACGAAGAAGCGGAGGAAGCTGTCCGTGAACTCCAGAGATCGGAATCGACATGCGCACCTTGTCCATCTTTGGCGAGGATTCCCATGCCGATGAACGAGTCAACAATTGCCCAGGAGGGCTAATACAATGCTAACGAAAACTACGCACCTGAAAGGTTTTGCGATCCGAGCTACGGATGGCGAGCTTGGAACTGTTGATCAGTTGTATTTCGACGATGAGACATGGGCCATCCGCTACCTCACGGTAGAAACCGGCGGCTGGCTTGGCGGCCGGCAAGTGTTGATCTCACCATTCTCCGTCGTCCATACGGACTGGCAGGCTAAGCAGTTGGATGTGGCGCTGACGAAAAAGCAAGTGGAGAATAGCCCTGACATTGACACTCACAAGCCCGTCTCCCGGCAGCACGAGGCCGAATACCTTGGGTATTACGGGTATCCCTATTACTGGGGCGGTCCCTACATGTGGGGCCCAGCCTACTACCCTGGGGACTTTGCGATTCCACCTATAGCTTCTAAGGAGGCGCTGGCGGACAGGATCCGGAAAGAGTCGACGGATTCGCATCTGCGCAGTACGGAAGCCGTCACTGGCTATCATATCGAGGCAAATGATGGTGAAATCGGCCATGTGGACGGGTTTGTCGTGGACGATGAAGCCTGGGCTCTCCGCTATATTGAAGTGGCAACGCGGAATTGGTGGCCGGGCAAGAAGGTACTGGTTTCACCCGGGTGGATTGAACGGGTGAACTGGGAAGAGTCCAACGTCTACGTCGGCCTCTCCCGGGAAGCCATACAAAAGGGCCCGGAGTACGTCGAGTCCATGCGGATCACTCGTGAGTATGAAGGCCGACTCTACACTCACTACGGTCGACCGCCATACTGGCTGCACGACGCTGAACACAAGTCTGCTTTCTCCCTGAGCAGCGTCTAACTGGGGTCTGGGCATCCGGTAAAATGGCTGCCCATGATTTTCGCCGGCGCTACTGCCGGTTGAACACGAGACCAAAAATGGAAATTCCGGACTGAGTTCATTGCATTTCCGATTCTTGAAGGAGGCAACCTATGTGTGACTCTTCACTAATGGAGATTCCAAACCGCTTAGCGGTTTCCGGAGAGGAGCTCGTTATCCACAGATTTGACGCAGGATCTGTTGGGCTGGCGGGGGCCTTCGATCTTCGAAGAAGACAAGAGTATCGCAAGACCCAAAGTCACGGGTTCTGGTCGAGGCTCAAGGGGTTTCTCAATCCTCCAGATATTCAATCGATCCCGGCGGTATGTATTCCACCCGGTGCCCGCTTGCTGGTACAGGACATTCCAGCAAAGCTGCAGCACGAGTACGGTTTTCAGGGGGGCGGAAGAGGCGGTGTTTACTCAGGTTACTGCCGTCGTAGACACCTTTCGGGATGCAGTCCGATTTCAAAACGGCGTTGAACTTCTATTGCAGAGATTGGATGAAGGCCAGAGGATGCGCGTTTTGGATCTTTTTCGGCGGAGGAACGGGAGACAGCACCAAAGGGATAGCAGCGTGTGATGATCTAACTAAGTGGGTGAGGTGTGCTGCCTTACTTGGCTTGCCTGGCGTATGTTTCCGACATTCACTCAAAGCCTCTGATCAAGGACGTTCCGGTCACAGTCGAAATAGCGACATGCGCAGAACCTGAGCAACCGTTTCTATCTGATCATCGAGAATCTGAATCAGGCCGAAGCTCGATACGATGAATTCGATATTGACTTCAGCTTTCAGAGGCTTGATATGCATCATCGCGAAGAGATGACGCACTAGGCCCCCTGGCAAGCAGGCCACCAAAAGACCCGGTTTGCGGAATGAATATCACTGCCGAATCCACCTTTGGCAAACACGAGTACGGCGTGCGAATGTTCTGCTTTTGCGGCGCTCGATCCGCCACCACTACGCCGCGCGAACTGACGACACCGCGCAGCGACTTGATTACTGGGAAAAGACGCGTGCGGTTTGAACGTCCGGTGGCTGCGCTCTTTATGAACGGCTTTTTTGCTTCTTCATCTTCGTGCCGCGCTTCTCGGGCCATCCGAAGCTCTGTTTCGCTCCGATCCGAAGCCGTGGGGACAGAAGCATGAAAGCTTGTGAAACGAAGGCACATCAGCGCGGGGCATCGCCCGCGCTATTTCTGGTGCTTTTCGCACTTCTCTCATCGCCCCCGAGTGTTGCGGCTTACGCCGAAAAGGTCGACCAGCTTTCGCCGCAAGGGTACGTCAATGACTTCGCCGGCGTTTTGGACGCCGATTCGCGCCAGAAACTGACGGCGCTCGCCCAGGAGGTGGATCAGAAGGCCGGCGCGCAGATCGCGGTAGTGACGATCCGTACGCTCGGAGGCGACAGCGTGCAGGATTTCACGAACCGCCTGTTTAAGAAATGGGGAGTATGGCCGAAGGGCAAGGACCGCAGCGTGATGATTCTACTGGCCGTGGACGAGCGTCAATACTGGACTGAGGTCGGCTACGGCCTGGAGCCGATTCTGCCCGATGGGAAAGTTGGAGGCTTCGGCCGCGACGTGGTACCGCTGCTGCGACAGAATCATTGGCCGGCACTGAGAATCGCATCGCGGTCGAACGGCGACGCTACAATGAAGCGATACAAGACCACAAGACGTACATCGGGCTTTTCCCGAACAATGTTTTTGCAGGATGGGCTGGCTTCAAATCGAACACAGCGTACTTCGCTGCTTCGGAGGCGTCGCGCCAGGTGCCAAAGGTGCAATTTCAGAGCCCACCGAATAAGTGAATTGTCCCGATTCGGCATCAACACACATTTTTAGAGGAGGAGAGCGATGGCAAATCATATCGACCCCGTTTGCGGCATGCAGGTGGAAGACAAAAAAGCCGCCGGATTGTCGGAACACGACGGAGTGACCTATTACTTCGACAGCGAGGAATGCATGAGCCTATTCAACCAACACCCGGAACAGTATCCAGCCAAATCCGATAAGGGGAGCTTAGCGATTCCCGCAGGTGATGAAACCGAGTGAAAAGGAACGGTGATGGAATCAACTAGAATCCGATTTTCTGCGTTGGCAATCCCGATCAACGGGTACGGCGTTAACAAGCGGTTGCGCTCTTAATAAGCTCAGAGACTGTTTTTTCCTGTGTGTTAGCGCACGAACCGAAAGTTTTAACCTGGTCTAGGCTGACAACTATCGGGTGCCAGTCTGAACTCGCTCTGAGGTGCTAGTGTGGACTGCAGAGTAGCCAAATAGAGACCGTAATCGCGGCGATAGTGGTGAAAATCTTTTTCCACTCGAACGAGGGGAAGGTTATGGATGGACGCCGCGCGCCTTCGGTCGGACAGTTTTGCATCGCGTGAAGAGGAACGGGACGGGCATTTGCCGACCAAGCGTGTGAGGCGCTACCGATCCGCTCTTCGCTTTCCCTCGGCACCTGTGGCGCAAACGCGCCGGGCACACTATCTGGGCGCCTTGCCTTATGGGCTCGCGATCATTGCCGTCACGGTGTTCCTCTGGTTCCTGGCGGAACGGAAAAACCCCCGACTTGTGCTTTGCGCACTCCCCAATGCCCCGCGCGGGACAAAGATGCCGAGGTAACCATAAGACTCGAAGACGGGCATTTTCGTAGTCTGTGGAAACAGCGTTGCCTTGTGACAATTCATGGTCGAGTGGGCGTGGTTCGGAAGACAGGCCAAGAGGTTTGGTAATGCTCCTCCGCGATGCGCTGTAGTTTGCCTACTCTTCTTAGGGGCCTCCGCAAATTCTTCCCGCCTGCGGGGAGTGGAGCACAAGGATCATCGCCGAAAGCTTCGGCGAGGTACGCTCAAAATAATGCCCGTAGATAGGGTAAGGGGCATGGCTGGAAGTGGTGGCGGCCAAGTAGGTTTCGGATGATCGCCGCCTCTCTGCCGTCAATCTATTTTCCGTGAGCGATATCATCTCCAACCACTCGGCCACCGACGCAAACAAATCTCTCGAACAGCCGCCCTATCCAAAAGCAACGTGTAGCGCGCCCAGAAGCCACCGCCGCCTGAGCCTCCGTATGAGCCTTACAAGGGCATGTAGTCGCTGGGCGCGGGTCAGTGGAGGAGAGCGCTCGAACTTGAACAGGCAGGACGTGAAGAATTCCTCAGATTGCTGTGAACAGTGAGCAATTCGGAACAGTCACCCCATTTAGGGAAACAGTATGGTTCCACAACGATGGCGGTTTCATCCATCACGTTGCTCGCCACCGTTGTGTCGCACGAGTTGCCGACGCGGCGCAGCACCTGGAGCACGGGGAAGGAGACATCTACAGTTTGACCGGTCGAGAGCTGCGTTCTTTATGAAACACTTTCTTGCCTCTTCTCTTCCTGCGCGTGCCCAATGCCATCCGAAGCTATTTTCACTGCGATACGAATCGACTGCGGGGGTAACATGAGACTTTTTAAAACGAGAGTACGCCAGCGTGGGGCTTCAGTCGGGGTTTTTCTCGTCCTTTTAGCACTTCTGTCATCGTCACTGAGCGTGGCGGTCTACGCCGAAAAGATCGAACAGCTATCGCCGCAAGGGTACGTCAATGACTTTGCAGGCGTTTTGGACGCCGATTCGCGCCAGAAATTGACGGCCCTCGGCCAAGAGATTGATCAGAAAGCTGGCGCGCAGATCGCGGTAGTAACGATTCGTACGCTCGAAGGCGACAACGTACAGAATTTCGCGAGCCTCCTTTTTAAAAAATGGGCCGTCGGACCGAAGGGCAAGGACCGCGGCGTGATGATTCTCATGGCGGTTAATGAGCGGCAGTACTGGACTGAGGTGGGCTATGGCCTGGAGCCGATTCTGCCCGACGGCAAAGTTGGGGGCTTCGGCCGCGAGATGGTGCCGCTGTTGCGACAGAATCAATACGGCGCAGCGTTGCTGCAAATGGCGTCGCAGGTCGCGGGAGTTATCGCGCAGGACCGCGGTGTCACGCTCAATCAGAGTGTTCCCCCGCCACAGCAGACCGAGGGCCAGTCTTCCTCCTCAGGAAAAGGATCCGGACTGGTCGGAACCATTATCATTCTTGCCCTATTCCTAGGTTGGCCACTTATGGCATTCCTGTTTTCTCTGACGGGATGGTCTCGGTATCGCCGTGGCAGCGGCTATTACGGTGGCTGGTGGATGGGCTCGATGGGTCATGGAGGCGGAAGTTCGGGCGGGGGATTCGGTGGATTTGGCGGAGGATCCTCTGGTGGTGGCGGCGCCGGCGGAGGCTGGTAAACGAAGTGGAGGTTGAGATGCACAGAGAAAAAGAGTTGAACGAACTGGTGGAACGCCTCAAAGAGGCTGCGGGCAGGAATCTGAACGCGGTTGTGCTCTATGGTTCTGGCGTTGACCATGAATTTCACGAGGGGCACTCGGATCTGAACATCTTGTGCTTGCTCAACCAGGCCGGCGGGACGGCCATGTCGAAACTTCGGCCAGTGGGGCGGTGGTGGTGGCATAAAGGCCACCCGGCTCCGCTCGTTTTCACAATCGAAGAGTTGCGCCACTCAGCCGACATCTTCGCCATCGAATTGCTGGATATAAAACAGCGGCATCACATGCTGCTCGGCGAGGATTTCTTCGCGGATTTCGATGTTCCTATGGCACTCCACCGCTTGCAGGTAGAGCGCGAGCTGAGATTAGCCGTGGTCCGTCTGCGCCAGGCATTTCTGCGGTCGCATGGCCGTCGGTCAGCACTGGCAGAGCTGATGATCGCTTCAGCGTCAACGTTTGCCACGCTCTTTCGTCACTCGCTTATTGCGCTGGGGGAGGCACCGTCGGTCTCGCATCGCGGCGCCACCGACCGGTTCGCCGCGCTTATCGGATTCGATCCCGCGGCGTTCCACACCGTGCTTGATCTGCGCGAGGGGAAAAAGGCTACGAAAGAACTCAGCCACGACCAGTCGTTTGCGGCATACCTGGACGCGGTAACGCGTGCAGCTGAGGAGATGGACCGGCTTCTCGCTGTGAAAGTGACGAACTCTCCGAAACAAACTGCTCTCGCGGCCTCATAGGATTTCCGCCGTAGGGTCAATGCATGGTCGGAGACAAGAGAGGACCAGGAAATGAAGAAACTGCTTATCGTCATTGGTGTGCTAGTAATTGTGGCGCTTGCTATTGGCGGGATGTATGTCGGGCGCCGCAACCAAATGGTTACAAAGAGCCAAACCGTGACCGCGTCGTGGGCACAGGTAGACGTCGTACTCCAGCGACGCGCTGATTTGATTCCAAACCTGGTCGAGACCGTGAAAGGCATCGCTGCCCAGGAGCAGACCGTCTTTGGCGATATCGCAAAGGCGCGGTCTACGCTGCTTGGCGCACAGACTCCCGCCAGCCGCATAGCGGCGAATGGTCAACTTGATGGCGCACTCGGGCGGTTGCTCGCCATTGTCGAAAATTACCCCCAACTGAAATCGAATGAGAATTTCCAGCGCTTGCAGGACGAGCTGGCCGGCACGGAGAACCGCATCGCCGTCGAACGGAGACGGTACAACGAAGCCATAAAAGACTACAACACCTACATTGGGCTTTTTCCGAATAATATTTTTGCAGGATGGGCCGGCTACAAACCGAATACAGCGTACTTCGCTGCTACGGAGGCTTCGCGCGAGGTGCCGAAGGTGCAATTTCAGAGTCCGCCGAATAAGTGAGCTCCCCCTAGTTTGGAGGTACAAGGAATGACCGCGTCGCGTAGAGTGGCCCGAACAAGCTGGCAAAAACTGGGATCGACAGTAGTTCTTGTGGTTTCCGCCACGCTCGCCGTATCGCAGAGCAAGCAAATTTCGGCAAATGAGCTGATGCGGCGGACCGTGGCCAACGAATTGAAGGCGGCCGCCGTGCCCGGACACTATATGTATCGGCTTCGCACCGAATCGTCCGGCCGGTCCGAAACTAAGACGATGATTCAAACCAAAGACTGGTTGATCGGACGGTTAGTTGGAGTGGACGACAAGCCCTTGTCACCTGGCCGGCGCCGAGAGGAGGACCAGCGGCTGGATCGCATTTTGAAAGACCCGAAGAGGCTCAGTGATGAGCAGCGGCAACAGCGAGAGTATGAAAAGCGCGTATGGGACATCCTGAAAGCTTTTCCCGACGCTTTTCTTTACGAGTATGCGGAAACGGCGCGAGCATCCGACGGCGATAAGCTTGTCCGGCTGGCGTTCCGGCCGAACCCTGAATTCCAAACCCGGTCCCGAGAACTAAAGGCTCTTCGCGGATCGAAGGGTAACGTGTGGATCAATTCGACTGCCCAGCGAATCAAGGGCGTCGATGCGACGCTCTTCCGCCCTGTGGATTTTGGATGGGGCATTCTAGGCCGCCTAAACGAAGGCGGGAGATTCGGGCTGGAGGAGGTGAAAACGGACAGCGGCACATGGACGCTTAAGGCCGTGCGTCTCCATTTCACCGGCAAGATGTTACTCGTCAAAAGTCTGAAGATCGACTCGGTCATGACAATGAGCGATTTCCGTCGCATGCCCGAGAACCTTACGCTAACAGAGGGATTGGAAGCGCTGAGAAACCAGGATCAAACCATGACGCAAACGGCGAAGAGTCAGTGAGCCAAACTGTAATAGGAAAATCAACAAAAAGGAGACACAAAATGTCAGATCACGAAGATCATACACAGCATAGCGACATGCAGAAGCCCAGTCCGCAACCGAATTCCGGAAACCAACCAAACCCGAAACAACAGGCCCCGGGGGGACAACCCAAAAATCCGGAACCGGCAAAACACGATCACTAGAAGAAAAAGCTGCCGGAAGGATTTAAACCGGTGAAATAGATGTCTCGGGGCGGTTTGATCGACAACATCAGAACCGCCCTAATGAAGCTTCAAATACAATTTTAGCTTACGGAACTAGCGGCTTCAACGACACTTGCGCAAGTTTCCAAGATGAGTAGCGAAGCACAGAGTGGATAAGATCCATCCCAGTTCGGAGCGGTCTTGAGTTCAGCGCTTTCCCAGCTGAATACATCTCTCGTCGCGCCGTCGCCCTCGGCCACGGTGATCCCCACGTTTGTATTGCTCTTCGCCATGACGCCGGAAGCTGCGGCGCAGGCTGGCACGTCACTCTCCGGGCTGCAACTGATTTCGGATGAGACTTCGCAGTCACACCGGAGCCGGATGGAGTCACTCCAGCGGCACTTGTTCGGCGAGTCCTACTCGCAGGCGAGTCGTTTGCAGCGCACTGCCGTTGGCCGCTTGAGCCTGCCAGGTCGCGCCGGTGAGTTGACCTATGCGGACATTTTCCGCGGCGTTCACAAGTGCGGGGCAGCTCTTTGGGAGGTCAGCCTGTTCGGGCAACCCCAGCCGCTCGATATCCCGAGATGGATCGGCTGGCTCGACTTGGAATCTGCCGACAGCCCGGCGAAGATCACCTGGGACAAACTCGCCACGGGGCGCCAAGGCAAAGCGAGCATGCCCGAGATGTACGTTCCGCTAGTGGTGCTTCGGTTTCGCGATGGCACGTTAGGAGAACTTGTCGAACGGCATGCACCCGATCTGGTCACACTGTTGCACCGCGATGCGTCAGGCGGGCGTTTCAAGGCGAGTTTCGTGAGTGCCGAACTGGCTTCGGACCTTTGCCGAAGTGATGACGGCTTGTGGATGATCGCGCGCAACGGCGCCATTGATGTCAGTACGCATTCGAAGGACACCCAAGAATCGCAGCTGCCGCGCGACGCGCTACCTCTGTTGCTCACGCTCGAAGTACTGTGCCTCGATCGGGCTGTGTTGCGATCCTACCTCGATCGGTTCGCGCAACGGACATACGGCACCGTCGATGAGCTGATCCAGCTCAGGCGCGAGATCTTCGATGACCTGGAAGAATATTACGGCACGCTGGCGAAGACACATAGCTATGCCGCAGACGCCATCGCGCGGGGAGAAAGCCTGTTCGGCATCGACGATCTGTTCGAGGCCGTAGAGGACCGGCTGGAAGCGTTGACCTTTGAGATCTCGACGCGCAATGAGCAATCCATCAATCGACTCGGCCTCTGGCTGACCACGTCATTCGGCGCCATTGATGTTGGCTTTGTCGCCGCAAGCGTTGCGACCTGGTACTACAAGAGCAATTTGTATGCTGTCCTCGGCTGGACCGTCGGCGTAACGTTCGCAGCGGCGCTGGCGATCGCCGGCTTGTTGCGGTGGAAGATAAAGCCATGACCACTGGGAATCGCCGGAGAGGAACGTCGTTCATAGCTTTGGCGATCGCGATGTCTCAGGGCAGTAGCTGACCATCTTTTTTAGTCGTGCAGCACGACACTCAAGAGCGAGGTATTAACCTGAAGGACGCCGTTGTACTTTATGAACCCCAGCTTCCTGAATTTGTTCATGAAAGAACTGACCCGCGACCGGGTTGTGCCCACCATCTCTGCGAGGGTCTCCTGACTGATCCTGGGGATTACAGTCTCGGGCACGCCGTCCTTGCCGAAGTGAGCGAGCAAGAGCAGGATCCGAGCTAGTCTCTTTTCGCTGGAATTGAAGAGTTGGTTGACTAAATCTTCTTCGTATCGGATGTTCCGTGCCAGCAGATACGCTACGAACAGATCCGAGAACGCGTGTTCTCGGTGGAGCCCAAGCATCATTGCCTTCTTGTCAATGACGAGCACCGTGCTAGGTGCAACCGCGGTAGCCCTCCCCATGCGAACAGATTGACCTGCCAGACACCCCTCACCAAAGAAGTCGCCAGGGCCCAGAATTGCCACGACCGCCTCTTTGCCGCCTTCATTAACCACGGAGAGCTTCACACCACCTTCTTGTACGTACATGACGCTCTTGGCGGCGTCACCTTGAGAGAAGATAGTCTCTGTCTTGTGAAACTCTTTAACATTTTTCGTTACTCCGGCAGAATCGAGAAAAGCCCGGACGTCGACGGTGAGCTTCCTGGTGGGATTGCGACGTCGTTTGGTTTTGTTGGTAGTTGCTTTGGACATACCTCCCCTGTGACTACCTTCCGTAAGCTTGGCCAAGTGAGTTGGGCATTCTTAAAAGTCTCAAGCTCCAGGTCTTTGTCACCCTGTGCCGCTGCGGTATCGCCCGCCCTGAAACTCCATAAATCATTTGTCGGCGAGTCAGCTTAGCGGGAACAAAACGTTCTTCAGCATTCTCATGTTGATCGCTCCTACAAATCTGACTCTCATAAACGACAACGTCGACCTCCATAGTGAGCAATCGCGCTGCCACATAAGCATTTGGGCAATGTTTTGGATCGACTCCCAGGATCACTTCGGACCGGCACCCAAAATTATGTAGTGACCCCTTGTGGATTCATTCGCGTAAGGAGAGCGCGAGTTATAGGGACGTAATCAATTGGGCTATTTGTGGTCTCAGCTGCGAGAATCTCCAGGTGCTGCAGCCTCCTGAATTGGGCTTGCCGCGGGTGGAAGTTTGTCGTGGAGGCGCGCCAGTCATTCCGGGCACTTGCCAGTGAGAAAATATGCTGAATGCGAATAGTGCCTCAAATAAGGCAACAGACTGCCCCAAATCAGGCAGTTGGAGCTACACGAACGCCGAGTGCGCTCGTATTCCGTACTGAACGTAACGGATTGTCCGTTCTTGGGGACGCGCTTCCCGTTTAGATGTTTTATTCTGTGGCTTCACCGTAACGCGTGCAGCTGGCAGGCTTCTAGCCTTCTTCGGTCAGTTCCTCATGCTTGAGGTGCGAGGGTTGACAAAGCCCAAATTTCTCGATGCGGTAGAGTAGAGTCTTGCGAGTGATGTTCAAGAAGCGGGCGGCACGTGTCTGGTTCCATTGGCACTTCTCTAGAGCTTTGAGAATCAATTCTCTTTCCACGCCGTCAAGACTGATTCCATCATCGGGTATCTGGAGATGAATTTGAGAAACCCGGACGTGTTCTTGTCGGACATTCTCGGGGAAGAAACCTGGGGTTATCTGTTCGCTCTTGCTCAACACGACGGCGCTTTCGATCACATTCTCTAGTTCACGAACATTTCCCGGCCAATTATATTCAGTCAGGACATCGACAGCCGAAGGCGTCAAACGGCGCGGCAATCGGTAGCGCTTGCAGAATTGTGCGACAAAGTGTTCCGCCAATAGAGGAATATCGTCCCGACGGTCCCGCAAAGGAGGAATTCGAAGCTGAATTACGCTCAAGCGATAGTAAAGATCCTCCCGGAACGATCTGTCTTCCAACATTGTGTTCAGATCGCGGTTCGTAGCTGCAATTAAGCGCACATCGATTTTCAAAGGATCAGTTTGTCCGATCTTTTGAATTTCACGCTCTTGAACGACTCGCAAGAGGCGAACCTGAAGTGCCGGGGATAGCTCGCCAATCTCGTCGAGAAACACCGTTCCGTGATTCGCTGCTTCAAACTTTCCAATTCGATCCGCTTGAGCACCAGTGAACGATCCCTTCTTGTGTCCGAACAATTCAGACTCTATAAGGGTTTCTGGAATGGCGCCACAGTTGACAACAACGAAGGAAGCAGTGCTACGGCCGCTGTTTAGATGGATAGCCTTAGCCAGAAGCTCCTTGCCGGTCCCCGACTCGCCCAGTATCAGGACCGTTGAGTCTCGCGGGGCCACCTGCGCCGCGAGTTCGAAGAGCTCCTTCATTTTCTTCGAGTGACCAATGAGATTCGTGAATCGTGAAGATCTTTCCGCATAAGCACGCAAGGTGCGGTTCTCACTTACCAACCTGGTGTGTTCGAGAGCTTTATTGACGATGAGCTTGAGGGCATCTTCGGTGATAGGCTTGAGTATATAGTCGAACGCACCCATCTTCATCGCAGCGACGGCATCAGACACAGAACCAAACGCGGTCATCATGAGGGCTGGAATCTCTGGTGTATGTTCCTTCGACCAGGTGAGCAGTTCCATGCCGCTCGATCCTGGCATCTTTACATCCGTTAGGATCAAGTCGAATTCCTTTTCGGCGAGCATTTCAATGGCAGCATCCACGGAGGATGCCGTGCTTACCTCGTGATGTTCTTCGGAAAGCCAGAACGCTATGACCTGGCGTTGGCTTTCATTGTCGTCGACAATTAGGATAGAGGTCGGTTCCATACTATTGTCCTTAAACGGCTGAAGTCGCATGATGTTCTCGGGGGAAAACTAGTGCAAACGTCATGCCGCGCTCCGGATTACGCTCTACTTCGATCCGGCCGCCGTGTTGCTCCATGATGCGTTGTGCAATCGACAGACCGAGGCCTGTACCGTCGTTTCTTGTTGTGTAGAAGGGATCGAAGATACGCTGAAGATCTTGTTCACTGACTCCAATACCTTGATCACGGATCGTGACAGTGATTTGGTCCGGCTTACTCTCAAGGAACATTTCGACTGTCCCTCCATCAGGCATTGCCTCACAGGCATTCATAACTAGGTTCAGCATAACTTCTTTTATTTGATCGGGGTCCGCATCTATCTTCGGAAACGTCCCCTCCGTTTCCGGACGAATGAGGTTGATTCGTCTGATCGTTGCCAATTCAGAAATGAGTTTGCAGACATCGCTCGCAAGATCTTGAATATCTGTGCGCTGGCGTACCGGCGGTCGCGGTTGAGCGAACTCCAGGAACTGATACAAGAGACTATTCAGGCGTGCAATCTCACGTTTGATTACCTCCGTGAACTCGCCGCGACGTTCAGTACTCAGATGTGGACGCGAGAGGATTTCGATGGCGCCGTCCATGGCGCTTAATGGGCTTCGGATTCCATGTGCCAACGCGGCGGAAAGAGTTCCGACCGCAGACAGCCGCTCGGCGCGACGCAAGCTCTCGAATGACTTCTGCAGTTCGGCATGAGCCTTGCTTAGCCGGTCCGCGGCCTCTTGCAACTCTGTTTGTTGCTTTCTTTGGCGATCAGAAAGGACTCCGGTCAGGCCGCCGAACACAAAGAAGAGAGCGACTTCCCAATATTGATCGAATTGGTAATTCGGTTGAGATCCCCATACAGCAAGGATATGGGGAACGTATAAAATGGCACCCAAACCGGCCGTCATGAGTCCCCCCGGTGAACCGTACCAGAGTGCTGCGAGAACAATTGGAAGGTAGTAGGCGCGCTGTAATACCTCGTGCAATCGGACATTCTCAGGACTTACCACGTAATGGCTTATGCTTACCGAACACAGCCCCACGCAGATGATCAAGATTTGAATGACATCCCTGAGCGACAGGTATTTCTTCAGGAACCCTAAGGAAACAAGCGCAATGGCTATGGCGGCAGCACTCAAGTGGAAAGCTTGTTCTACGCCTTTGCCTGTAAACTGACCGGCATGTCCAAAGTAGTGGGGAACTGCCACCAAGCAGATGGCAAGACACACGCCGGAAAACTCTAGCAGGTGACGATTGGAAAGTCGGTGCATACACGCGGATCCTAGCACGTGGAATTCCGAAGCGCTTGCCGGCCCTTGTGGCGCTTTCTCGGATTGGTGATCGTACTCGTCATCGGCAAATTCCGCCTAGGTCTTGGAAAAGCCTGCGGCCGGCCTCCGGTTGACCCCGCTCACGCAACTGTTCCGAACAGCGCCCCGACGCCTGCGGTCGGCGCCATGGCCAGTGCACCCCAGAACGTGACTCGTATTGCTCCCACCGTCACTCCTGCTCCGCCCGCGCGTGCAGCCAACCCGCCTAGAAGGGCGAGGAACGCCAGTGATGTTCCAGAGACAAGAGGGATCAAACCCGCCATCGGGGCCATGGCAGCGACCAACAGAGGCATGGCTGCCCCAACAGCGAAGCTGCCAGCGGATGCCAATGCTGCCTGAATCGGACGCGCACGGAAAGTCTCGGAGATGCCGATTCGTCGCGGGCACCTTGCGGCTGATAAGGCGGTTATCCCCTGTGAGGATTTTTACAGCCACGCCATGCTTGTGCAGAGCCGGAAGGGCGCGGGCCGCGGTGTCCTTGGGCGGATCCAGGAACGCGACGTACCCTCGGAGTACGAGTTCGCGCTCGTCATTCTGGGCGCAAATTTGCTTCCCGGGCAGTTCCTTTGTTGCTACTGCCAGCACGCGGAAGCCGTCGTCGCTGAGGCTGTCATACTTCTGCTTCAGTCCGACCATCAGATCCGGGTCCATTGCGGACAACTTGCCGTCGAGTTCAAAATGTGAGCAGCGGAGGAAGACCTCTTCCGGGGCCCCTTTGGTAAGGAGGATGGCTTTACCTTCGGCGTTCTCCCCTAAGACCGACATCATGCGTCGAGTGAAGTCGAACGGGATCTCATCCAGCTTCTTATACTTCTCGACAACCGCCTTCCCGTGGAAGTCGGGACGATCCAGAATCGCCCGGTCGAGCAGGTTTTTGAGGTCCGTCTGGAAGTAGCTGATCAGGTACCCGTCCAGGAGCACGGCATCGGTTTCACGCCCAGCGACGTTCCAATGCCGGATGAGGACGACGCGGTCCTCAGTGAGCGTACCCGTCTTGTCGGTGCACCGCACGTCCATCGCCCCGAAGTTCTGGATTGAGTTGAGCCGCTTGACGATCACCCTCTTGCGGCTCATGGCGAGTGCGCCCTTGGAGAGGCAGACGGAGACGATCGTAGGCAGCATCTCAGGAGTGAGGCCTACGGCCACTGCCAGTGCGAAGAAGAAGGCCCCCTTCCAATCGTGCTTGGTGAAACCGTTGATGAGGAAAACCAGAGGCACCATCACGGCCATAAACTGCATCATTAGCCAAGTAAAACGGTTGAGGCCCTGGTCAAAGCTGGTCTGCGTCCGTTCCCCGATTATCGAGCGGGCCATACTTCCCAAGCAGTTTTGTACCCCCGTCGTGACCACGGCTGCCGTCGACGTGCCGCTCTCGACGCTCGTCCCCATGAAGCATGTGTTCTTGAGTTCAGTGGGTGAGATCTCCTCTTTAGTTTCGTGGTCGTGGAACTTCTCGACCGGGAGCGACTCACCGGTGAGGCTGCCTTGGCTCACGAAGAGGTCTTTCGAAGACAGCAGCCGCACGTCGCCTGGAATCATATCGCCGGCGGCCAGCTTGATGATGTCACCGGGCACCAAGTCCCGGAGTGGTATTTCCCTCGCTGCGCCGTCCCGAACGACGGTAGCGGTCACATGGATCATGGCCTTCAGCCTCTGCGCAGCGGCGTCCGCACGGGCTTCCTGCCAGAAGCGAAGTCCCACACTCAGCGCCACCATACCCGCAATCACAGAACCGGCGTGCGCGTCGCCTGTGAGGAAGGAAACTGCCGACAAAGCCGTCAGCAGGATCACTAGCAGCACTCCCGCTCTCAGTGTAAGTCACGGGTCACTGCACGCTTGCTTTAGGTCAAGGTCCGAGTGATGCTTGGAAGATCAAAATCCCTGGTTGCGTAAAGATTACGCCCGGGAGTATCGTCAAAATTGTGACGCATCGCAGACTAGCGGCGATTGTTCTCCTAATGGTGCTTCTTGGCGCCAATACAGCCGTGGCTTCTGTCTGCGAAGCATGCTGTTGGTGCGCCGGCAAACAAAGTGCGGAGCATCACCACGAAACGGTGACGAGATTTTCTTCCACCCATCATCACACCCACGTTCAACAACATCGGGCGGATTGTCCCGAATCCCTAAACAGCGCAGGGCGATCCTCGCTACAGCCCCCCGACTGTAGGGACTGTCAGGTTCGGGCTCTCCAAGAACCTTTGCGAGTTTTCTCCGATGATCGCGCGGCTTCGCAAGTTGACGCGGCCAAGTCATCGACCAGTTCTTTGCTGGCACCGATCGTGAGTGAACGATTCTCGCCTCCCCATTCCCCTCCAAGAATCAATAGTTTCGAGCCCATTCTGGTTTCTCTTCGTACCTAGTGAGTTCTTGCCCGGAAACTTCGCTTCTTCAGCGCAGATCTCTGTTTGGGATTGGTGTGTGACGACACACTGCGCTTGAAGTCCTATTTCCATTGATTCTTCATGAAGGGGGAAACATGAGCAGTAGACGTGGTTTTTTGCGAAATATTCTCGCCGGAGCCGGCGCAATGGCTTCCGCGAGAGTTCTCTCAGCCCAGGAGATGGACATGTCTCATGGGATGCAGGAAACGAAAATGAACGGCAAGAAGCAACCAGAGCGCGGACACGCCTCTCCCCTGCCTGTCGAGACCTCGGACGTGCCCCAGCTTCCCTGGCGCATGGACGGAAACGTAAAGGAATTCCATCTGATCGCCGAGCCAGTTAAACAGGAGATTTTTCCGGGGCGTGTTGTTGACCTCTGGGGTTACAACGGCAGCGCTCCAGGGCCAACGATTCAAGTGAACCAGGGTGATCGCGTTCGGATCATCGTGGACAATCACCTCCCAGAAGCGACATCCATGCATTGGCATGGCTTCGAAATCCCGAACGAGATGGACGGTGCGCCTGGTTCGAGTCAGGATCCGATCCCTCCCGGTGGTCGCTTTGTCTATGAATTCACGCTCCACCAGGAAGGCACTTATTTCTACCACTCGCACATGGCGATGCAGGAAATGATGGGCATGATCGGCGCGTTCATCATGCATCCCAAGGAGCCATACAAGCCGCGGGCCGATAAAGACTTCGCAATCATTATGCAGGAATACGCCATCTTGTCGAACATCAAGGTGCCGAACTCCATGAACATGGAGTTCAACTGGCTCACCTTTAACGGCAAGGCTGGACCGGCAACCACACCGCTCATCGTCCGTCACGGGGATCGAGTCCGGGTTCGCCTCATCAACCTCGGAATGGACCACCACCCCATTCATCTTCATGGCCACACTTTTGTCGTCACCGGCACGGAAGGAGGACGACAACCGCAATCCACGTGGGGCCCTGGAAATACGGTGCTGGTAGGAGTGGCGCAAGCTCGGGATATCGAGTTTGTGGCGACCAATCCGGGCGACTGGATGCTCCATTGTCACCTTCCCCACCACATGATGAACCAGATGTCGTCCACAGTCGGACCCATGTCACGGCGACCGGGAATGCCGACTGGTGAGGGAATGGAAGAAGGCATGGGCATACTCCGGCAAGGAAGTGCCACATCAGATGAAAACGGGCCAAGCTTAGGACGGGGGATGGGCGTGGGTTCGACAGCGGAACAGACCATCTCGAATTCCCCACTAAAAGGCGAGGGTCAGACGCCGCACGAGGGAATGCCGGGCATGCAGATGGCACAACCTGACGTCAGCAAAGATGCGAACTCTGTGCCGGGCTTTCCGCAGGACGCCCTCATGGAAGGCCCGGCAATGGCGATGGATCAAATGGTCGAGAAACCCGAAAACTTTGGCCTACGTCCCGGCTGGAGCGGCTTCATGGCGGGAATGATGACGTTCGTGCGCGTGCTGCCTCCAGACAAGTACGACCACATCATGGAGCTTCGAAAAAAGCAGGAAGGCAATAAGCCAATGAAGATGGACATGCCGGGGATGGAGCACAAACATGAATAACCTGACTGCGCCGGTGAAGTTTATGGAAGTGAGGGTTGAAACAGTGTCACCACTCCGTTGCGTAACCCGATTCGTACTCCGCTTTTCCTGGGCTTTGTTCCTGGTCGCCTTGCCGGGCCGAGCGCAGACTCCGGCTTCCGAGCAGAAGACGATCACGCTCGAAGAACTGCAACGGATGGCCTTACAGAACAACCCGACGTTCCGGCAATCGGCCGCCAACATCCAGGCGGCGGAAGGCAGGAAGAAGCAGTCGGGACTGTACCCGAACCCAACCATCGGCTACCAGGGCGAACAGATCCGAGGCGGGTCGTTTCACGGGGGCGAGCAAGGGTTTTTCATTCAGCAGGACATCGTGCTGGGTGGAAAGCTGGGTCTGAACCGAAAGATTTTTGACCAGGAGCTCAAACAGGCAGAAACAGAAGCCGAGGAGCAAAAAGTGCGCGTAGTCACAAACGTGCGGATGTCCTACATCCAAGCGCTGGCTGCCCAGCAGACGCTGGAATTGCGGCAAAACCTGAGCAAGCTTGCCGAGGACGCCGTCGAGACCTCCCGTCAGCTCGCGAATGTCGGGCAAGCGGACGCTCCTGACGTGCTCGAATCGGAAGTGGAAGCGCAGCAGGCGGAACTCGCGGTCACCATGGCCGAACAGAACCAGCAGCGGGGTTGGAAAGCACTGGCCGCCGTCGTGGGGAATCCGCGGCTTCCTCTGATGAGTCTCGAAGGAAAACTCGAGGACACCCTACCGGTCAATGCGGATGAACTGGTGGAGAAGATCGTCAACGAGAGTCCGGCTGTAAGAATCGCCGAACTCGGCGTCAAACGAGCGGAAGCAGCTTTGGCACGCGCGAAGCGGGAACCGATTCCTGACCTGCAACTCCGCGGTGGCCTGCAACAGAATGGCGAGTTGTTGTCCGAGCCTGGCGGGGCAGCTGTCGGACTGCAAGGCTTTGCCGAGGTAGGCGTAAGAATTCCCATTTTTAACCGCAACCAGGGAAACATTGCCACCGCTAAGGCGGACGCAGAGAGGGCGAGGAGCGAAGTGGAGCGCGTGAAGCTCGTTTTGAGGGAACGGGCGGCAAGCGTTGTCCAGAACTACACCTTCTCGCAAACCGCGGTCGACCGCTACAAGAACCAGATGATACCCAGGGCGCAAAAAGCGTATGAGATGTATACCAAAAAATATCGGGATATGGCTGCAGCCTACCCACAAGTCCTCATCTCCCAGAGAACCCTGATGCAGCTAGAAGTCTCCTACATCAGTGCGCTAGAGAACTTCGCCACGAGTTCAGTCTCCCTTCAGTCCTACTTGCTCACGGACGGGCTCGAAGCTCCTTCGCAGCCAGGCGGAATCGACCAACCGGTGCGTGAGGTCAACATCCCGTTCCAAATGGGCGCGAGCCCGCAGGAGAGGTAAGCGCATGAGAAAACGTACTCTTCTCCTATCGATTGTTGTGGCGGGCATCGCGGGAGCCGCCGCGTTCGGATGGGTGACGATCCGGCGCGGCTTCAGCGCACGCGATAACCCGTCGGCGATGGAGGCGTATGTCGCAAAGACGGCACGCAAGCTATCAATCCCGGCGTCGGAACGGGAAGCGAAGAACCCGTTTGCCCCGACCACCGAAGTTCTTCGCGAGGCGCGCGCCCACTTCGCCGACCATTGCGCCATATGCCACGGCAATGACGGCAGCGGGAAAACTGAGATCGGACAGAACCTTTATCCGAAAGCGCCGGACATGCGCCAGTCCGAAACACAGAGCCTCACGGATGGACAGCTGTATTACATCATCCACAACGGCATCCGGCTCACGGGAATGCCCGCTTGGGGCGGCCCGGATAAAGATAACGACAGCTGGAGACTGGTTCTCTTCATCCGCCACCTGCCTCAGATGAACACGCAAGAAATGAAAGAAATGGAACAGTTCAATCCGAAGAGCCCTGCAGAACGATCGGAGGAACAAGAGGAAGAGCAGTTCTTAAATGAAGACCAACCCAGCAATCATGCAGTTAAACCATCACGCCAAAAACACTGAGAGGAGAAACTATGAAACGCCAGGCCGCAGTCGCTACATTGTTGCTCGCATTCTCCGTAATGGCGCTTGCCCATGGAAAAGAAAAGCATGTCATGGGCACCGTCACGAGTATTTCCGATAGTTCCATTACGGTTGAAACCACGGCCCAAAAATCCGTAACCGTAGAGGTGAGTGACAAGACCAAGTTTGAAAAAAGCGGTTCACCGGCCACCTTGAAGGATCTGAAGGTTGGCGACAAGGTTGTAATTCATGCAGATGTTTCGGGCGCCAAGCTCATCGCAAACGAAGTCCACTTTGGCACCAAGAAAGCCAAGCCGTCCATGGAGGGGATGGAGGGAATGGATCACAAGTGAAAGTGCGTTTAGTGAGCACCAGGAAAGTGATCAAGATGTCCACTGAACGACGACGTAAATGTCCCTTTCCAGAGACACGTCGGCGTCCCAGTGGAGAGCAGACCGGTTCCCCGAGGGGGGCGGAAAACCGGGCTGCACTCGACATGGACAGCGGAGTGACAGATCCAAGGCTCGCTCGCTTTGCGCCCGTGTTTCCCAAGGTTATGTAGGCAATACATGAAACCATCGTCGAAGTCTTACATTCCTGCACTGGGATATCGCTGGCTGACGCGGTTCTACGATCCCATTGTCCGGTTTACTACTCGTGAGGATGAATTCAAGCGAGCGTTACTCCGGCAAGCGAGCATTCAAGACGGACACCGAGTCCTCGACTTGGGCTGCGGAACCGGCACTCTCGCTGTTCTCGTAAAGCGGGCTCGTCCTGGCGCTGAAGTGTTCGGGTTGGATGCCGATTCGGAAGCCTTGAGACTCGCTAGAGCGAAACTGGAAGAGGCAGGTGTCGCGGTGCACTGGATCAAGGACGTGCATCGGCCCTGCCGTATAGGGCTGAATCGTTCGACCGAGTTCTCTCAAGTTTGTTTTTTCATCACCTGCCCTCAGATTCGAAGCGGGAAGCCATGCGAGAAGTTCTGCGCGTTCTGCGTCCGGGCGGAGAATTCCATGTCGCTGACTGGGGGAAACCAACAAGCCGTGCCATGAGGCTGGTTTTTGTCGGGGTCCAAATTCTCGATGGCTTCGCTGTAAACCAAATCCCGCGTCAGCGCCCGAGGCGGCTGAACCCCGCAGGAATATTCTGCGGCGCAGGACGTTACCCCAGCTCCGCATTTGCTCCTTCTTTTGTGTGTCGCGGCTAGCCTTTTGCGCCATTGCCGCCAGCTGGCTGCTTTTGTTGGTGGCGCATCTGCCAGCCGCGCCACATCTCGTAAATGACGGGAATTACAATCAGCGTAAGGATAGTAGACGTCACCATGCCGCCGACCATCGGCGCTGCTATACGTTTCATTAGGTCAGCCCCGGTTCCGTGGCTCCACATGATGGGCAGCAAACCTGCCATGATCGCGGTGACCGTCATCATCTTGGGACGGACGCGCATCACCGCGCCTTCGATGATGGCGTCATACAGATCTTTGGCAGTAGTCATCTTGCCTTCTTTGAGCCGGCGTTCGTACACTTCGTCCAGATAGACGATCATCACAACACCGGTCTCTGCCGCCACGCCCGCCAATGCGATGAAGCCCACCCACACCGCTACACTCGTGTTGTAGTGCAGCAAATAGATGAACCAGATACCTCCAATCAGGGCGAATGGAACCGACAGCATGACAATCAATGTCTTGGCGACAGAGTTAAAATTTGAGTACAGGAGAACCAGAATAATCAGCAGAGTGAGGGGAACGACATATTTAAGCGTTTCTTTCGCGCGCTGCATGTATTCCCATTGGCCGCTCCATTCCAGCCGGTGGCCCGCAGGAATATTGACCTTCTGCTGAACGACCTGCATCGCTCGTTGTACATACGTCCCGATGTCGACCCCGGTCACATCAACATAAACGTAGCCCACCAATTGGGCGTCCTCACTCTTGATGACGGGTGGACCCATGGTGAGGCTAATTTTGGCAAGCTGCGTTATGGGCACCTGGGCGCCGCCCGGGGTCGCCACCAATACCCGGTCGAGTGCCTGCGGGTCGCTCCGATAGTCACGAAGGTAGCGGACGTTGACTGGGAAACGCTCTCGCCCCTCGATGGTCGTGCTGATGTTCATGCCACCGATGGCAGACTCGATAACATCCTCAACGTCTCCAACGGTCAAGCCGTATCTCGCCACGGCGTCCCTATCGACTTTGAAGTCCTCGTAGTAACCACTAACGACTCGCTCCGCGTAGACATTGCGAGTGCCTGGAATGTTGCGAAGAACATCTTCGATCTGCTTGCCAATCTGCTGGGTTATATTGAGATCGGGCCCGAAAATTTTGATGCCGATTGGAGTACGAATGCCAGTGGAGAGCATGTCCGTTCGGCCCTTGATGGGCATTGTCCAGGAGTTCGACACACCCGGAACCTTGAGTGCGGTATCCAAATCATTCACGAGTTTCTCGGACGTCATGCCCTTCGGCCAACTCTCCTCAGGTTTCAAGATTATCGTGGCCTCACCCATCTCCGGAGGAGCAGGATCGGTCGACGTTCTCGCACGTCCCGCTTTCCCGAACACTGAGAGGACTTCGGGAAATTGTTTAATTATCTTGTCCTCGATCTGAGTCACTTCCAAAGCTTTGGTAATGGACATCCCTGGAAGCCCCGAGGGCATGTAGAGCAGGCTGCCCTCGGAAAGCGGAGGCATGAACTCGGAGCCTAGCCTAACGAATGGAAGGACACTCAGGGCCAATGCGGCCAGTGCCAAAAGCAACACTATTTTCGGGAACCGCAATGCCAGATGGACAAAGGGCTTATATGCCCAGATGAGGAAGCGGTTGATCGGGTTCTTGGCTTGAGGCGCAATTTTTCCCCGGATGAAGAGCAGCATCAGCACCGGAACCAGCGTGACTGAGAGCAGCGCGGCAAAGGCCATCGAAAAGGTCTTGGTGTAGGCGAGAGGCCGGAACAGGCGTCCTTCTTGCGCTTCAAGCGTAAATACGGGAATAAAAGAGACTGCAATGATCAGCAAAGAGAAGAAGAGGGGCTTACCGACTTCCTTCGCAGCCTCTATTATGACTAAGTCCCGGTTGCCTTTCCGTCCGTCCTGCTCCCATTTTTCGAGACGTGTGTGCGCGTTCTCGATCATTACAATAGCCCCATCAACCATTGCTCCGATCGCGATTGCAATCCCGCCGAGCGACATAATATTTGAGCTCAAGTGGAGAAAGTACATCGCCAGCAGCATCATGAGGATGGCGACCAGCAGAGTGACGATGGCGACCATAGCGCTCCGAAAGTGGAAGAGGAAAAGCAGGCAGACCAAACTGACTATGATCATCTCCTCGATCAACTTCTGCTTCAACGTCGATACCGAACGCAGGATCAGGTCTGAGCGATCGTAGACGGGGACAATCTGCACGCCCTTCGGTAACCCGCCGTTGTTGATCTCAGCGACCTTCTGCTTAATTTGATTGAGAACCCCCAGAGCATTTACTCCATATCGCGAAATGACAACCCCGCCAGCGACTTGCCCCTCGCCATTGAGTTCAGCGAATCCGCGCCGCATCTCCGGACCGAGGTGGACGTCCGCAATGTCGCGTAGGTAGATGGGAGTGCCGCCGTCGTTGGTCCCCACCACGACCTTTTGAAGATCCTCAACCTGTTGAAGGTAGCCTAGACCCCGGACCATGTATTCCCGGCCCGTATATTCCACCACGCCTCCCCCAACGTCGTTATTGCTGCGGCGAATGGCGGCGATAACCGAGTTAATCGGCAGATGGTAGGCCAGCAGCGTGCTCGGATTGATGTCCACCTGATACTGCTTGACGAACCCGCCAACGCTGGCCACTTCCGAAACTCCGGGTACCGCTCTTAGCAAATATTGCACGTGCCAATCCTGCAGGGTCCGAAGTTGAGCAAGATCGTACTTTCCGCTCTTGTCCACCAGAGCGTACATGTAGGTCCAGCCAACCCCGGTCGCGTCCGGACCCAGCGTGGGCGTAACGCCTGCAGGAAGATTTCCTTGGATACCCTGCATGTATTCGACAACTCTCGATCGTGCCCAGTAAAGATCCGTTCCGTCCTCGAAGATCACGTAAACGAAGGACAGCCCAAAGAACGAATAGCCTCGAACGACCTTCACGTGCGGGGCAGAGATAAGGGCCGTTACGATGGTGTAGGTAACTTGGTCTTCAACGAGATCGGGGCTGCGTCCCGGCCAATTTGTGAACACGATCACTTGAATGTCTGACAGGTCGGGAATGGCGTCGAGCGGAGTGTTTTTCACAGCCCATAGACCAGCGGCCACCGTAAAAAACACACCCAGGAAGATGAAGAACTTATTCCTGGAGCTCCATTCAATGCTCTTTTCAATCATGGCAAGCTCCGCAGCAATAGCAATCGCAGTTGTTCTTTCGCATTTCGACCTTCCTACTTTTTCTCAGCTGACATTCCGGACATCCCCGCCATCCCCTGCTGAGCCGCGCCCAGGCTGCTCTCCGAATCGATCAGAAAGTTCCCGGAAGCGACAATCTTTTCGCGCGGCTTAAGGCCCGCCAGCACGACATATTGCCCGTCAAACTGGTCTCCGACTTTAATCTCTCTTGGCTCGAAATAACCTCCCGGCTTGGCGATGAACACGAGCTGACGTGTTCCTGAATTGAGCACGGCCTCGCTAGGCACGACGACCTGCCTCCCGTAATCGATTGTTAGTTGGACGTCCGCATACATCTCGGGTTTCAATCCGTAATTGGGGTTCGGAAACTCTAGCCTGACTTTGATGGTGCGCGTCTTCGGATCCAAGGTGGGATAGACGTAGGTCACACGTCCGCGGTAGTTCTTGCCTGGGAAGTAACTCAACTGCATCGCGGCAGGTTGGCCAATATGGACGTACGGCGCCTCATATTCGTAGATGTCCACGTAAACCCAAATGGTCGAGAGATCGGCGATATCGTAGAGGTCGGTTTCCGGGGTCACGTACGACTGTGGGTAGGCGTTACGAGTCATGACAAAGCCATCGATAGGTGAATAAAGCGTCATCGTGCGTTCGGCCTTTCCTGAGTCATCGAGCGTGCGAATCTGTGCATCTGTGACGCCCCAGAGCTGCAGGCGGTCCCGCGTAGCGCGAAGAAGAGAGTCAGCCCCCGATACGACTTCAGCATATGGCGATTTAGACAGATACTCCTGACCTTTGCGCGCGATGAGATACTCTTGTTCTGTTGACACCAAGTCCGGACTATAGAGGGCGAACAACGGCTCGCCCTTCTTGATCAACTTACCTACGGAGTCGAGGTACACTTTCTCGACCCACCCCGCGATCTTCACGTGGACACGAGAAATCTTTTCGTCATCCATCTGCACAACGCCGACTGTGCGTAGGGTACGCTTCATGTCCGCCTGGCGCGCCTCGGTATAGCGGACACCAATCAACTGCTGGGAAGCAGGGTTCAACATCACCGTCCCTGGCACCATGGTGTTTTTGGACGCAGCGGACGCCACAGCATCCGCGGAACCTGTGTTTGCGGGCGTGCTCATTCCTTCCATACCGGCCATCGGTGCGGAAGTTTGCGCCTTCGGCTGTTGGGGTGCTACGGCGGCCTCCACATGCTGGGAGGCAGACTGGCGCCTCTGGTAGCGGTAAACGATCAGACTTCCAGTTGCGGTTCCCAGGACAAATATTGCAGCCCCAAAAAGAACGAGACTCTTACGAATGGGCATTGTCATCATGTCTCCTTATTCATTTCGTCAACTCCACCCCCACCAGTGGCTCCAGGTTTGCGAGCGCCATTTGGTAATTGGCCAGCTCACGGTAGTAGCTCACCTCATAGTCCAGTACCACGGTGAAGTTCGTGAGTAGTGTTAGGAAATCCACCGTGCCCACTTGATAGGAAGCCATCGAAGACTCCAGGGCAAGCGAGGACTGGGGCACAATTGCCTTCGAGTAGAGCTTTAGCAGTTGCTCTGACGATTTCGCGAGCAGGTATTGTTGTTTGACTGCGAAGTACAGTTCCGTCTGCTGGTTTTCCTTGCTCCGCTGTGAGCTGGCGAGTTGCGCTGCTGCTTCGCGCACACCTTCTCTCTGTTTGGTCCGGTAATAAATCGGGATGTTGGCCGTGAAGGTAAACCCGTGCATATCGGGCAAGTCAGGCCGCTGCTGGTACATGTAGCTCACGCCGAAGTCAGGCAGATAATCCTTGTGGGCCAGATTGACCGCATACTGGTCGCGTTCGATCATGCGCTGTTCGCGCTGCAGACCCGTGTCCTGTTCACGGGCCAACGTGTAGAGTTCATCGAGCGAGTGGTCGATCTGAGCGCACTCGAACGAGGCGGGCGAAGGTAGTGGGGCCTCCGGATCGCGGTATAAGAGCGTATTCAACCTGGCTTGTCCAGTTGCCTGCTGCTGCTCGAAGACGGTCAGTCGTTGTAGCAGAAGCGATATCTCCACCTGGGACCTGAGAACGTCTTGCTGAACCCCTTTGCCGACCCGATACCGCGCCTCGGCAATGCTTGACAGTTTTTGCAGCAGGTCTTTGTTCTTCTTGGTGATCTCAACCGCCTTGGAAGCGGCAAAATAGTCGAAGTAAGCCGATTTTACATCGGCAACCAGCTTGCGCCGGGCCGCTTCATAGTTCCACCACGCCGCCTCCGCTTCTCGATCGGCGATTTCGCCGCGAAGTTTGAGCTTGCCTGGATAAGGAAGCGCCTGGCTCGCACCTACGCCGCGATAGCTGGAGGGGTCGCCGTGTTGCACGCTGAAAGGCGCTATGTTCCCCGCCCATCCGACGGAAACTTGGGGGTCCGGCAGTGTCTTTACTTGTGGCACGCGGTGACGCAGAGCTTCCACTTGCCTCAGCGCGCTTTGAATTCCGGGGTTCTTTTGCAAAGCTTCAGCGACCAGTGCGTCCAAACCAACGGAAAATTGATCGGCGGTCTGGGCCGGTACAGCGGTTGAGGGTGACTGGACGGTCACTGAGATTGGCGGTTGCTGCCCGGCGCTATTGCCAATGGCAAGACAACCGAAGCCAATCAGAACTAGTACTTTTGTTTTCTTGGTCATGAGCAACTCTCTCTCTGGGTCGTAAACTCGATATTTTCGACGCCCCCGAATCGATTTCTTCGGGTAGGAGTGACTAAATCACGAAAGTGCAGAGCAGTGCTTGGTGCAACGAACTGTTCGGGGAAGGTGCTCTCTCGGGAAAGGTAGTGTCATCTACAACAGGCGGAAGGATAGCCACACCAGCGGATTGAAGGTGAGGACTCTGTACCTGTCCCCAATTCTCGCTAGTGAACGTAACCTTTCTTGGGACCGGTGGAGCGGCGGGCATCTGGCAGCAAAAACCATCGCATCGCGTGGGCTGTCCCGCGATCTGTGACCCCGATTGCATGTCCATTATCATCGGGCAATGCGGCGTACAGTGACGGGCTGCGAGGCTCTGCAGCAGGCAAGCCCCGACCCCTGAAGCTGGAACTACTAGCAAACTACCCATCAGCAGCACCGCAACGAATTTGAGAAGGCAGGTCAATGATTCACTCAACTACGTTCGGGATCGCAAGTTAATCTCCCATGTCGCAATGATTCAACTGACCTGTTGTGCTCTTACTGCTTCGAGGACGCTCCTTTGAAGCTCACCAGCGAATACAAATAGAGAATTATGCCGCCGGCGAACAGCACACCGCTGAGACCGACAAAGACTACGAATGCGACAGGGCGAGTCCATAGCACAGTGAGGGCTTCAATGAGAAGCGCAAGGATCAGAAAACTTCCCGCTAATTGCAGCCGTCGTTGGAGAGGTTGTGGGTTGAACATTACGGAGTTCCCTTCCAGAATTTGGCGTTATTCAGTTCTGCGACGTTGTGAATAGCCTTGTGGCACGAAAGGCATGAAACTTGGTTGCCCTTCACCGCGGCAAGCAAGTACGGGTTCGCCGTGTGCGTCGCGCCTTGTTCAAACGATCGAGCGCCCAGATGGCAATGCAAACATTCGCGATTGTTAAACGGTTCGGAGAGTCGAATCGCCTCAGGGACCGGCGGCTTGCCGAGATAGTGCACATAGACTTCTCTTAGTCCCTGTATCTTTTCGCGGAAGCCGCCAAACATCGCGTAGTTGGTATGACAGGCAAAACAGGCTTCGCCGGCGGGAACGCGGTGGTTTTGAAAGTGGGCGGCGGGCAGATGAGTGGGGTCATCCACCAACAGGCTCTTTCCGAACGGTTCCATCTCATGACAGGATAGGCAAAACTTCGTACTCTTGGAGCGATCGATGTGGTAGGTGGTGCCTAACCCCGCGCAGATCAGCGGCAGGAGAAACAGTCCGAAAAAGGCCAGGATCTTTCCATCTTGGGTGGCGGTCAGACCCGGGCGAAACACGAGCACTCCGATCAGAATCGCGGTGACCGCTATCAGAAGCAAAAGTGTACCGGAAAGTAGCATTGCTCCATGGTTCGTGGCATCAGCGCTCAAGTTCTCGACCTCTTCGACAGAGGGCGGACGTGAGCGACGGGATTCTTGATCTGTAGAGGTTTCAGGCTCTTTCTGCGTGCGGGTACCTTCTTTTTGCGGCTGGTTAGTGGGGCCCATGAGAAAATCAACCAGGTCTTTTACCTTTTGCTCCGTCGTTCCTGCGGGAAGCGGAGGCATGGAAGACTTGCCTTTCCGTATCACTTCTGTCAGTTGTTCCTTGGAGAGCCGTTTGCCAACATCGCTCAGGGACGGACCCGAGGTGCCGCCTTTTCCGGCGATGGCGTGGCATTTGGTGCAGCCTTGCTTATCGTAGACTTGACGCCCGGCGGCGCCGGTTCCTGAAGCTCCAGCTTGCGCCGCTGGCGCGGATGTTTGATCTGTTGGCGGTTCAGGCTTTTTCTGTGTGTCGGCACCTTGTTTTTGCGGCTGGTTAGTGGGCCCCACGAGAAAATCAACCAAGTCTTTGACCTGCTGTTCCGTCGTTCCCGCAGGAAGCGGAGGCATGGAAGACTTGCCTTTCCGTATCACTTCTATCAGTTGTTCCTTGGAGAGCCGTTTGCTAACATCGGTCAGGGATGGACCCGAAGTGCCTCCCTTGCCACCGAGGGCATGGCAACGGGCGCACCCTTGTGTTTGGTACAGTTGATTGCCAGCACCCCCGGCTCCTCCCGAAGCTCCAGCTTCGGCCGCAGGCTTGGATTCGGTTCCTGAAGGTGCGGCTTGAGCCGCCGGTTTCGATTCTTGAGCGGTTGGGGCTTCTGGCTTTTTCTCCGTGCCGGCGGTTTGTTTTTGCGGCTGCTTGTTGTCGCCCGCCAGGAAATCAACCAGGTCTTTTAGCTGTTCATCCGTTGTCCCAGCGGGAAGCGGGGGCATGGAAGATTTGCCTTTCCGTATCACTTCTGTCAGTTGTTCCTTGGAGAGCCGTTTGCCAACATCGGTCAGGGATGGACCAGAAGTGCCTCCCTTTCCACCGAGGGCATGGCAACTGGCACAACCTTGTGTTTCGTACAGTTGGCTTCCAGCACCACCGGCTCCTGAAGCTCCAACCTGATCTTTCGACTTGTTAAGCGACTTACGATTCGCCTCGTAGTAGAGCAGAAAATCAATGATCGCTTTGGCTTGCGCGTCATTGAATTGTGCGCTTGGCATCGCCTGCATTCGCTTCACTTCACCCGGCCATTGGCTGGCAGACATAGTTGGCCGCAGGCTCGTATCCAGTCCGTGGCACTCCGCACACTTCGTACCAAATAGACGATAGCCCTTCTTGATGTCGGCGGGAAAACCGGACGAGTCGATCTTGATGGTGTCGCGTTTCTGCGCGAATTGTGCTTGGACCGCACCTGTCCCAACTAACCACACGATTAGCAGCAGGAGCAGAGCACTGAGTGCACGAACGGCGTGGTTTGTTCTCATTGTCTGTTCTTTTCTCAAAAGTTGAACGATATGTCAGCTTGAACTAGTTTGTCGGTACTCTTCGTCGCCGAAACCGGATCCCGCCCAGACAAATTGCTGTATGCAATTCGGCCAATCACATTTCCCGACGGCGTAAAGGTCTTGTTCACTCCGATGGTCCAATCGTGAGTGGACTGCGGTCCTACTCCGCTAACGCCAGTGATCTGTTGATGCAGAAAATCATAGCGGCCTGAGACGGCAAAGCCCTGCCTGATGTAATAATCTACCGCTCCGTAGAAGTCGTTGCCGACGAACTTGGCGGAAGACCCGTCCGGGGCCACCCAGCCATCGTTACTGTGCAGCCAGCCGCCGAGGAAATCGACCTTCGCGAGCAATTTGTAATTTCCGAATACACCCTGACGCCGAATTACTGGATGGAACGTGAACTGATTCCCCAAAGTATCGAGGTTCATCTGATCTTTTTTGCCATAGTAATCGAGGAATGTAATGCCGCTTTCGGGCGCGTACCAAAAGTCAACGTCGAACCAAACGTCTTTGGAGTTGCGTGTGGATGGTCCAAGGATCTCGCTCCCGTCTGCGTTGTCTCCATTGGTTACCTTTGCGGTCGCGGCGAAGACCCTCTTGTAGCCGCTGGAAGCCCACGTGTAGCCAGCATCGATACCGACAGGCGACTGGTCAATAACGAAAGTTGTCGGACTTGGATTCTCAAACAGCAACGGAGAACTTGGCAGCAGACTGTAGACTTGGGCAGCGCGCGTGCCTTCACCAATTTGTAGATGCTCCCGCCCCCCAGCGACGTACCAACTGCTGCGAGCGTTTCCTCCGCTGTATCCGAAATAGGCGTTGGAAAGATCGGGGTTTGTCGACCCTCCAGTGATGATGTCAAATTCCGAGTAGTAGAAGAAGTTGGTGTCGGGGATCCAGCCTCCGAAATAGGCGTTCCAAGAACCCACCTGGAACGCCGAAGTTGAACTCGGACTCGCGCCTTGAGAAGTGGTGCGTTCGGCAGAAAAGCTGAAATCTGTAACCGCGAGCGCTGCGTTGTTGGTCAAACTCCATTCGGGCTCTTTTTTTACGAGGTCCGATATCCAGGGCGTAACTTTGCCTTCTTCAAGCGCTGGCGGAAGGTGGAAGCCGAGCCTCTTGAACATGTATCCCTGCTCGTTGAGTACGGGAACAATCGTATGGCACGCGGAGCACCTGACTTTATAGCGACGCGCAAATTGGGGAACGGCCGCGGCTTTCTCCGGCAACGACAAAAGGAGAAAGATAAATAACAAGGGAAGAACGCTAAAACCAACTAGCAGGAATATCGGTCTTACCTTCAGCCCCATGACCAGCTCCTTATCGTTAATAATCTCAAACCCTTGCTCTCTGTTCCTGCTGTCCTGTTCGGGAAACTTTCTCGCGATATCTGCCAGCCTCACTCTTCTCGAACGCCTGCTGGCATGGAGCACTGATCTCCCTTCAGAATATGAAGATCTGTTCCGCAATCGTGGAAGGTGATCCACAGGATTGCAGGGCCCGGATGGATGGTGGGTGTGCCTCGCCCTCCCAAGGAGGTTTGCCCGGACCGTAATAGACCAGCTCTTTCATGGCAGTGCTGGCGCTTAGAGTTGCGACATTAGTTGCCGCCAGTCCGAGTTCAGCGGTGGTCATTGATAGTTTCTCTAAAGTGGACAATCGTAGGGCAACTCACAAAGTCGCGACTGTTCCGAATTGCACACTTTCAAGAATCAAAGTGCCGAGTAAAGGCGCTTCGAAGGGGCAGGCCGGATCACTGGATTAACCCCTTTCGGAGGCGATTATCTGACAATGGAGAGCAATTGAGCCATGCGGCAGGCACAGAACTGAAGCTTGCATTTGACTGGCGTGGGTCGCGCAGGCGAGGTTTTGGCGGCCTCCTTCATAAGCGGTCGCAATAGTCGGCTATTTCCTCGCAGTCCGAGTGGTCACGGATGGGTCGTCCGGTGGACGCTCACACGGAAAGTGTTCCATGAGGTTCCCGTATCACGTTCCGTGAAGATTTCACAGGCGAAGTGTGAGCATTTGAGTGGATCAAGGGCTCAGGCGCAAAGGAAAGCTGGTCGTACGTTCTCCTGCCTTCGACCACCGTGTTGTTCTTGTCGATGGTGATCCTCTTGGCCTGACCGAGGTCGGAGATCTGTATGTTTTTCAGCTGGATGCCGAGGTTTTCGGTGAGGGCTTTGCCACCAGTGAGGAGGGCAATGTCCTGCAACATACTCTTGCGCTGATCTCCGAAGCCGGGTGCCCTGACGGCAGCAACTTGCAGCGGGCCACGCAGCTTCCTAACAACGAGAGTAGCTAGCGCCTCGCCGTCAACATCTTCGGCGATGATGAGCAGCGGCTTGCCACGCTGTGTGGTCTGCTCAAGTAGTGGGAGCAGGTCGTCTTTAGAACTGATTGTTTTCTCGTGAATGAGAATGTAGGCGTTTTCGAACGCAACTTCCATGCGTTCAGGGTCAGTAACAAAGTATGGTGAGAGATATCCGCAATCGAATTGCATGCCGCGAACCTGCGGTTTGTCGCCTGCGCTGCGGAGAATGATGCCCCTGTCGCGGACGGGGCCAGTTTCTTCCACACAAGCCAAAATGTGGTCGTCTACGGTAGCAAGTTTCGCAGCCATGCTTGCAGAACCTCCGTCAGCCGTGTCTCACGGCGTATTCTTCCGTGCGCGAGATCGACCAATCAGTTCTTGGTTGCGACGTGCCAGGTTCTTCGCGCCGGTAATTGCGGAAAGCCGCTTTGTTTTCGCTATTAAGTTCGTGGACTGCTGAATGGTTTCCGCGTCTTTCGCATTCGCCCGCCTCGTAATCTCTCCTCTTTCGCCTGTGTCGGTCATGTTCTGATCATGTCAGAATGGGGCCATACATTCTGGTCACTTTTGTACAGTCAGATACACATCACAGTGGCGTCTCACTCATTTGGTTGGACGCAGTTGCCCGTGTCGGTCACGCGGCAGTACTGAGGGCGAAAAGTGAACGCTTGTTCTCGTCACTGTAGAGATCGACATTTACAAATCCCACAGCTCGCCGAAGAGTTCGTCATGGATCACCATGAAGGGCGCAAAGTCCAGCAAAGCGCAGAAGACCAAACTCGAGATTCATATTCCTGCAATATTCTCGATAGGAAGTTGGGTCTTGAGAGATATCCATCGCCGGCGACTCCACACCGACTTGCGCACGCGAAAGATAAGTTGCTTGTGCTGCTTGGAATCCAAACAACATGTCTACTTGCTCTGTGGCAAGGCTGCTTCTTCTGTCGTAATTTCGACGCGTTCCTTCCTCAGGTCGAGTCGAATCCTGGCGAAGAGGGCCATGTACATGTTTGCCCCCCATACTAGTGAGAAGCCAGCAATCAGGTATCCGCGCCAATCCGGAAACAGAAGCTTGTAGCGGGTGACGACAAGGAAGGCTGCGGTGACATAGTGGCTGAAACAGTATTCGCAAGTAAAGAGATAGAAGAATTTGCGTTCGGAGATGCGCGGGCACGCTTTGCTCTTGGCCAGGCAAAAGTCATGGAATTCCCGAAAGACTTCTTCATGGGTGATGCTCCACGCAACGGATGCAATGGGAAGAGCAATGATAAACAAAGACAGTACCTGCAGCAATATGTTCATAGCCCAACTTTAACAAGGATTGAAAATCACGATTCAGCCAGTGGCGAAGGCAGCCCCCCGAAACAACTTGATCGAGATTGCACCGTGGAACAAGATTTCGGCCCACGCGCGCGCCAGTTTCTTGCTGGGTAATTTTGACATGGCGGTGCGGACGAGTGCATCGTCAATCTTCTGGCTCGACCCATGGTGACCACCGCACCTCCTTTTAAAAGGTATGTCGGATGGCCGGGCGAGAGTGGTCACTCTTGCTCAGAAGAATGGCTGCACCATTGTTAAGATCGACCCCCTAGAACTTAGAGAGTGTCAATTGACAATCCCTGAACTCAAGCAGTCGACTTCGAGTGCCGCAACTCTAAGCCGCGGCACTATTAAGAATTGTTGCGGATATGCCGATCGTCGAATAGCGAAAATGCTGTCACCAACTCGCCCAGGAGGGCAAAGGCAATGCTAACGAAAACTTCGCATCTGAAAGGTTTTGCGATCCGAGCTACAGATGGCGAGCTTGGAACTGTTGATCAGTTGTATTTCGACGATGAAACATGGGCCATCCGCTACCTCACGGTGGAAACCGGCGGTTGGCTTGGCGGCCGGCAAGTGCTGATTTCACCGATTTCCGTCGTCCAGACGGACTGGCAAGCCAAGCGGCTGGATGTGGCGCTGACGAAAAAGCAAGTGGAGAATAGTCCCGACATCGACACGCACCAACCCGTCTCCCGGCAGCACGAGGCCGCATACCTCGGGTATTACGGCTATCCGAATTACTGGAGCGGTCCTTTTCTGTGGGGCGCAGCATTCTACCCCTCAGACTTGGCTATTCCAACAACTACATCCAAGGAGGCGCTGGCGGACAATATCCGGAGAGAGTCGACGGATTCGCATCTGCGCAGCGTCGAAGCCGTCACTGGCTATCATATCGAGGCAAATGATGGTGAAATCGGCCATGTGGAAGGGTTCGTCGTGGACGACGAAGCTTGGGCTATCCGATACATGGAGGTGGCCACGCGGAATTGGTGGCCGGGTAAGAAAGTGCTGGTTTCCCCCGCGTGGATTCAACGGGTGAGCTGGACAGATTCTAACGTCTACGTTGGACTATCCCGGGAAGCCATCCAAAAGGGCCCGGAGTACATCGAGTCCATGCCGATCACTCGTGAGTATGAAGGCAAACTATACACTCACTACGGCCGGCCGCCATATTGGCTGCACGACGCAGAACACAAGTCTGCTTTCTCCCTGAGCAGCGTCTAACTGGGGTCTGGGCATCCGGTAAAACGGCTGCCCATGATTTTCACTGAAACTACAGCGCTAGCGCCAATGGCCGGTGACAAGGGTCTGCTGGCGATGGATGCTTAGGAAAGAGACCTACGACCAGTCAAATGCTTCTGTATCCCCTACGATTCGAACCGATCTACGAATATCGGCTCTGGGGCGGCCGGCAACTGGCAGACGTGCTCTCTGCACCTCTGCCGAGCGGTCTTATCGGCGAAGCCTGGGTACTCAGCGATCGCGATGACCATCCGAGCCTCGTTGCCGATGGACGGCTCAAAGGGCGGACCATCCGCCAATTGCTGGAGCAGTCTCCGGAAGAATTGCTGGGAAAGCTGGCCCAGCGTTTCCGCCGATTTCCACTGCTGCTCAAGTTCCTCGACGCACACGAAATGCTCTCAGTCCAGGTTCATCCCTCGGATGCGCACGCGGACCTCCTGCCAGCGGGCGAGACCGGGAAGACTGAGGCCTGGGTCGTGCTGGAGGCGGGGACCGAAAGCCGCATCTATGCGGGCCTGAAGCCTGGCACGACTGCAGACGATCTGCGGCGGGCGCTCAAGAATCGGACGGTGGCGGACCGCCTCGTGTGCCTCACTCCGAAGCCCGGCGATGGCGTTTTCCTACCGGCTGGGACGGTTCACGCTCTGGGCGGCGACGTCGTGGTATTCGAGGTTCAGCAGAACAGCGACGTGACTTTTAGCCTGTACGACTGGGGCCATGTTGACGCCAGGACAGGCCAGACGCGGGCACTCCAAGTCGATGAGGCGCTTGCCTCCATTGATTTTGTGGAGGATGGTGCGGCCGGTCCGGTGACACCCGTAGTGGAGGCAACGACGCCGGTGGAACGCGAGAGACTTTTTCATTCTGATCATTTCTTGTTGTGGCGCCTGCGCGGACAATCGCCGTTTACCGTCGGCGCCGCGGGTGTGCCGCGCGTGCTGGTATGCATCGAGGGCGCGGGGCAGGTCGAGCACGGCGACGCTACTTATGCCGTCGAAAAGGGCGACGTGTTGCTCTTGCCGGCGGTGGTCGGAGCATGTTCTTTTCGGCCGCGCGGTGCAGTGAACCTGTTGGAAATTGCACTTCCTAATTGAGATCGCGAGAATGAAGAGGGCTTAAGCAACGTGAAAAAGCTAGTTGTTTTTGATCTCGACGGTACGCTTGCCGAAAGTAAATCATCTCTTGATGGCGAAATGTCGCGACTGCTCCACGACCTTCTCGGTATTGTCAAAGTGGCCGTGATTTCCGGAGGCGATTGGCCTCAGTTTGAAAAACAACTGCTCTCCAATCTTCCCCATGATGAACGCCTGGTGAATCTATCCCTCCTTCCTACATGTGGAACAAAGTTCTATCGATACGACTCAGCAGATTGGAAAAAGATCTATTCCGAAGATTTCACCGCGGATGAAAAAGAGAAAATCAGCAGTTCTCTCAAGAAGGCGATCGGAGTAGCGGGCTTCAAGGCCGAAAAGCTATGGGGAGATCAAATTGAAGACCGGGGAAGCCAGATAACATTTTCCGCCTTAGGTCAGCAGGCCCCCTTAGAAGAAAAGGATAAATGGGACCCCGATTACACCAAGCGGAAGAAGATTAAAGCAATCCTTGATACTTTTATTCCCGAGTTTTCTGTCCGAATGGGTGGTGCGACATCCATTGATGTCACCAAACCGGGCATTGACAAAGCCTACGGAATCAGAAAGCTACGAGACCTTCTGGGCATTTCATTGAAAGAGATGATTTTTATAGGTGATGCCTTGTTCGTGGGAGGGAACGACTATCCAGCTAAAGAAGCAGGTGTTGTTTCTATCCCAGTTCGCGGTCCCAATGAGACAAAACCGGTTACCGAAGCAATCATCGCTTGTTTGGCAGATCGCGATCAGCAAGCGTGACCTTTGTGAGGGAGATTTGATGAGTGGATTTAAGTTGCAGCGCCTGGGGCTGGTGATGGAGCCGGAGCCGGGTAATCCCCGAGAAATCGAAGGCGTCCTGAATCCGGCTGCCGTTCGCGGCCCTGATGGTCAGCTCTACCTCTTCCCTCGGCTGACCGCGCGGGGCAATTACTCGCGCATCGGCATTGCACGAGTGCGGTTCAATGAAGCCGGCGATCCGTCAGGAGTCGAGCGGCTCGGTATCGCACTGGAGCCGGAGGCCGATTATGAGCAGCGGCCCGACGGCAGCGGCGGCTGCGAGGATCCTCGTATCACGTACGTGGAACCGCTCCAGCGCTACGCGATGACTTACACGGCACTTTCGCCCCAAGGCCCGCGGATCGCCCTGGCCCTATCGGAGGACCTCTTCCACTGGCAGCGTCTGGGACTCGCGACCTTTGCTTCGTATCGCGGCATCGAATTCAGCGACGTGGATAACAAAGATGCCAGCCTTTTCCCCGTTGCCATTCCTAACCCATCCGGGCGACCGGAATTTGCCATCCTCCATCGGCCGCTTTTCCCAGGTACTCGTCCCGAGGAAACCGCCCGCCACGGCGCGTCCCGAGAGGTGGATCTTGATCGGGAAAGCATCTGGATTTCCTACTGCCCGATGCCTGCGCAGGGCCGGGAGCCATATAACCTCTGCCATTTTACCTCTCATCACCGGCTGGCAACTCCGGTGTCGCCCTGGGAGCGGCTCAAAATCGGCGGCGGCACTCCGCCCATCCTAACCCGGCACGGCTGGCTGATCGTTTACCACGGCGTGAGCGAAACGGCGGAGCCCAGCAACGACGGACATCACCTGTGCTACTCGGCGGGGGTGATGGTGCTCTCGAAGGAGCATCCGCGTGTGATCCGATATCGTTCGGCGGAGCCGGTGTTGACGCCGGTGCTGCCGCAAGAACGCCGCGGGACCATCGCCAACGTCGTGTTCCCCACCGGCATCGACCGGCGCGACGATCTTGGCTCACCGGACCGCTTCGATGTCTACTATGGGATGGCCGACAACAGGATTGGCGTGGCACGCCTTGACCTGCCGGATTTCCTGCCGCCGGGAGGAATCGCCGACCCACCGGAAGCAAAGGTGTGAGGCGTTTGATTCCGGGAATTAAAAATACTCCGCACCACTTCTGGGAAGATTAGCATCTGCGAGATCCACCATGAGTCTTCAAGAATTCTCGGTTACGCAGTTGCGACTGGCTTGACGGAGCGAAGGAGCAACAGCGGACATTGCACGTTTTTGACGACCTCCTCCGCGATCGAGCCGAAGATCATCGGACGCCAGCCAGAGATGCCGTGCGTCGAAATCACAATCATGTCGACATGCTCACGTTCGATCGCCTGCATGATGCTTCCAACCACGTCATTGCCCATTTCGATGCTGGAACTCGCCTTGATCCCCTTGGAAAGAAGAGCAGATTCACACGTTGCTAACTGCCGCTCCGCATTGGCCTCCGGCCTGTGAAGGTACTCCGATTCAGGAAACGAGACAGTTTTTGTGCCCATTGGGGGCATGGGAATAACATTCAAAAGGTAGAGTTCAGCATGAAAGTGCTCAGCGAGGTCGGATGCGGTCTCCAGCGCGGCATCGGACGACGAGCTGAAATCAAGGGGCACCAGAATCTTTGTGGGAATGAAGTGGGGAGCAGTTACTTGTAGCATGATGATCTCCTGGCCGAACCACGGAGTGGCTGGAGCCCAATCTTCGCCGATCAGAGGATACAAGACTGTGCTCTTTTACACATGTTCGGGGCTTTCTCGACTTCATCAAGTCAAGCCTGCGGCTCGTCCGGCTGCTCTTCATTCAGTTATCGCCGACCAAGACTTCCGCGAAGAAGACTGCGTGGGAACTGCGCGATTTTGTTACTGCACAGGAGGTCCTTGACTGCTATACATTTGCTGCGACTGAGCAAAACGGAGCCGATTGTTGCCGTCACCAACGATAAAAGATTCAACCCCGTCGCCAAGATTACCCAGGCAACAGTCAGTAGGTGTTCCTTGTCCCTGCCACGTTTGGATTCCGCCGCGAATATCAGTTCCCCGGCATCATCCTCGCCGGGGTTTCAGGCGCATCCTGAGATTTGCGGGAAGCAAGAAAAGCCATGAGGTATTTCAGTTCCTGGCGATGCGCAGTGTGGCAGGTTGCGAGGCGCCCGGCTATAGTTGCCGCCGAATATGAACGCGAACTTTTCCTTCCTCGCATAAGGCGGGATTGAGTATCCCAGCCCCTCCCCGACCGCTTCAGCCGAACCGGCATCAGCTGCGCCCCGATCCGATGAGCGCCGAGGACCGAAAAGAGGTCGCCGACTTTCGAGCATCCCGCTCGTCAACGAGCCACATTTTATTTCTTCATTTCAGCCGCGCTCCATTCTTTCGTCGAGTTGTGTTCTAAAGAGAACAGATGATCATCACCGCGGTGTTCTAGACTTTTGAAGTAACGAGTCCCTATTATGTACGGGAAGTCCCTCGTGCGAACGAAGTGCGGCTCGTTTCATTGTTGTTTTGCATCACCACGGAGGAAGATAAAATGAGTTGCTGCAGTGACAAGATGGAGGCAGTAAAGGCGGACTCATGCTGCACACCGCGCGATACAGCTCAACAAGCCTCAATAGCCATGCGCAAGACTGGATGCGGTTGCTCGCCTGTGGTTAGAGATAAGGAAAGCCGTAAAGTGGTCGGCGTCGTTACCGAGCGCGACCTGTGCCACAAGGTGGCCGCTGATGACCGTCGGGCATCGGAAGTTAGGGTCGAAGAAATCATGAGTTCCACATCCGCATGCTGCAGCAAGGATGAATCCCTTGAAGATGTCCGGCGTAAGCTGCACGAGCACAAGGCGACGAGTTTGCCCGTCGTGGATAGCGCGGGCGACTGTTGCGGAACAATCAGCGCCCACCATTTGGACCACAAATAATTTGAAGAATTTAAGCACAACGTCGTGCAGCCACGCGCAAGAATGGTCAGAAGAGCGACTGATTCCGACGCTCCCTTCCATGTAGCATCACGAGATGCGCTGCCATTGTCCTCTTCCTAGTGCGGCATCGGCGTTGACATGGGTATTCCCTGCGTCCCACCGGCGCGCATCGAAAGGTCTCCATAAATCGCTGCCAGCGTGACGCCACCTGCAAGCATGACGATGGTGATGAGTGTGACCAAGAACTTGCGGGCGGCGGACACGCTTCCCTTCTTCATCCCGCTCATGTTGGGCGCTGGCCCGTCTCCTGTCGCTAGCTGCACCGCGGCGGGGTACGTAGGCGTCAACCCCTCGCCGCCACTCATTCCAGCCTTGTCCGGCATCGTTTCCATGTTTCGAACTGGACGCGGCGAATTAATTGCGGCGCGCGCGGGGATGCCCGTCGCGGTCGGCGCGGCGGTGAAAACCTGGGTCCGCTCTGCTGCGATCTTCGTGCCGCCCTTACCGAGTGCGCGCTCCGTTCCCATGCCGTGCTTCAACCCGTTCTTTACAAGCCACCAATTGACGGGATATGCGAGCGCCGCACCGACGAGCGAGGCCAACGACATGACGCCCCAGAAGCGCAAAGAGTTTGGCTCCATCGCTCGCATGTCTTTCGTCATCAGGATAATCATCACCGGAATCATCCCGGCCATCACAGCGTTCATCGAAAGCCACTCGGGGACCCACGTACCTTTGACCGCCTGCCAGTAGCTCCCGCCGAGCATGTCCTTCATAAAGAGGGCTTGAAAGATGAGCAAGCCGAATGCAAAACCTGCAATGTATTCGACGGCCGCATCAACGCCCATTGGCAATCCAAGCAGGCTGGTAACCGCTGCCGCGACAATGATGCCCGTCGCGTCGCCCGCCATGCAGTGGATCGCCGAGCCAACTGACTGCTTCCAGAGCGGCGCGATGACCTTCTCGTGTGCACCGGGCGCGGGTTCGCGGCAAGAGAACCAGTACACGGTGAAAGCAACCGGCCCGGTGTAAAGCGTGACCAAAACCCAGCCCCACTTCATCACCTTCATCTCTGGCGTGCGCACAATCAAATCCCAGGCAACATAAATTACGGATACGGCAGTCAGCGAAAACCATATCCACAACGTGATGTCTATCCAGCTATGACTATCGGCAAGCATTCAGGCTCTCATTCCAGTGGCGCATTGACGAAGCTTCTTACGACGACTCAAGGGGTTCACTGCCTGGTGACAGTAAGCTAGAGCGGCGGACTCACTCGGAACGAAAGCCCAATGCCGGTCTGGGCGAGTCCGACTACGCACACCCAAACGCCCAGCAGCCCGTTGGTCGGCGAAAAGAGCTTGCTCGTGATGCCGACGACCAGCAGCGGCACGGCGACATGCACTGCCAGAATCGCCGGCAACAGACCTTAGCGTGCCACGGCGGTCATTCCGTCCCGCCGAAGTGATCCGGCCCCGGCACAAAGCCGCGCCCGCGCCACTGCCAGACGAACCTAAGCGGCAGCGGAGGGAAGAATAAATCCCGCGCAACGGGCTACCCGCCATTTCATGGAACCACTTCTCGCACGTCGACACTTGAGTAGTCGCCGCCAAGATCAGCGCGCCGAAAAACGTGTTTCTTTGGGGACAGATTTTTGTTCTCATTGCAGCCGATCGTTCTTCTCGACGACGAGTTTGCCGCGCAGCATGTTCATTCCGCACGTCCACGTGAATTCGCCCGATCTGTCAGGCGTAAATTCAATCGGAGTGGTCTTGAAAGCCGGCAGGTCGCGCGCGATGCCAAAGTCGCTGAAGATGATCTGTTCACTACAAGAGGCCGTCTCGTCGCGATAGAAATCAAGGCGCACGGGAACCCCTTGCTTCACCACCACCACGTCCGGCGAGTAGCCGCCTTTGACGGTTATCTTGATCTCCTGGATCCCACCCGCGCTAACCTCAGCCCCCACCCGCTCGCGCTCGCCGAAGAAGTACCAAAGGACGAGCGCGATCAGCACGATACCACCAATGATGACGCCAATCTCAGTCGCATCAAGGTTCATTGTTGTCAATCTCCTTTCCGGGTCGGCGGACGAAACGAGCGCAGACGCAAACTGTTGATCACGACCGAAACGCTTGAGAGTGACATCGCCGCGCTCGCAATCACGGGCGAGAGCAGCCAGCCTGTCAGCGGGTAGAGCAAACCCGCCGCGACTGGGATGCCGACGACGTTGTAAATGAACGCCCAGAAGAGATTCTGCTTGACCGTGCGGATCGTTGCTTTTGAGAGCGCAATCGCCGTGACTACCCCGCGCAGGTCGCCCTTGATAAGCGTGATGTCGGAAGCCTCAATCGCCACGTCCGTGCCCGTGCCGATGGCGATGCCGACGTCCGCCTGCGCGAGCGCAGGCGCGTCATTGATGCCGTCGCCCACCATGCCGACAAGTTTCTTCTCCTGTTGCAGCCGCTTGATCTCATCAGACTTGCCTTCGGGCAGCACGTCGGAAAGCACACGCGTGATGCCGACTTGCGAGGCGACGGCTTGAGCCGTACGGTGGTTATCGCCCGTCAACATCACTACTTCGAGGCCCATGTTCCGCAGAGCTTCAACAGCTTCCTTCGACTCCGACTTGATTTCGTCCGCGACCGCGACGAGTCCGGCAAACCGACCATCGACCGCCACATACATCGGCGTCTTGCCCGCGGCGGCGAGCATCGCCGCTCGTTGCTCAAAGTCGTCGAGTGCGATGCTCCGATCACGCATCAACTTGAGATTGCCGATCAAGATGCGACGACCCTCGACGTCGGCCTCAATGCCGTGTCCGGCCAGCGCGTTGAAATTCGACACGTCGGCGAGCTTCACTTTGCGGGCTTCCGCCCTGCGCACCAGGCTCGCGCCGAGCGGATGCTCACTGCTTCTTTCGGCTGAAGCCGCGAGGCGCAGCACCTCCTCCTCGGCGATGCCGCCAGTTCCTATAACATCAGTCACCGCAGGCTCGCCCCTTGTGAGCGTGCCCGTCTTGTCGAGCACGATGATGCTGAGTTTGTACGCCGTCTCCAGACTCTCGCCACCCTTAATCAGCACGCCGTTTTCTGCCCCCTTGCCCGTGCCTACCATGATGGCCGTCGGCGTCGCGAGGCCGAGCGCACACGGACACGCGATAATGAGCACGGCGACGAAGTTAACGAGCGCCATCGTGAAGCGTACGTCTACAGGTGCGGCGACAAACCAGATCACGAAAGTCGCGATGGCAATGCAAATGACGATGGGCGTGAAGATGCCGCTGATCACGTCCGCCAAGCGTGCGATGGGGGCTTTCGATCCTTGTGCGTCCTGCACAAGCTTGACGATCTGTTGCAACGCACTGTCTTTACCGACCTTGGTTGCTTTGAATCTGAATGAACCTGTCTTATTCAACGTCGCGCCAAAGACTTCATCGCCCTGCTTTTTCTCGACCGGCAGACTCTCACCCGTCAGCATCGACTCGTCGACCGCCGACGCGCCGTCTTCGATTACACCATCAACCGGAATCTTCTCGCCCGGACGCACGATAATGATGTCCCCGGGCACAACTTCCTCAACGACGATGTCCAGCTCACGCCCGTCGCGTACGACGCGCGCGGCCTTCGCTTGCAAACTCACGAGCCGGCGAATCGCGTCGCTCGTTTGTCCCTTCGCGCGCGACTCAAGCATGCGCCCCAGAAGGATCAGCGCTATGATCACGCTCGCCGCCTCGAAGTAAACCGGAACCATCGGCGCATTCTTCATGTCAACCATGCCCGCCATCGAGTCCCGCGCTGTCGCCCCGGCGAATAGTTGCGGAGCAATCGTCGCGGCAACTGAGTAAAGGAAGGCTGCACCAGTCCCCGTGGCGATCAGTGTGTTCATGTCCGCCGCGCGATGACGAAACGCCGCCCACGCGCCACGATAAAACTGCGCGCCACAGTAGAAGACGACCGGCGTGGTTAGTGCGAGTTCTAGCCAGTTGATGCCCGCAAAGTTGAAGAGGGCCATGCGCCCGTGCGACATTGCGATGACGAGCACCGGGAAACTCAGGACGGCGGCAATGAGAAATTTGCGCCGGAGGTCTCTGTACTCGGCATTGCGCGCCGCTTGTTCGGATCCGTCCGCCGCCAGGTTTCCGCCTGCGCCAGACGTTTCGCGCACGCGGTACCCGAACTCTTCAATCGCCCGTCGAATACGCTGCACGTTTGTCGTACCGGGTAGATACTCGACACGCACCTCCATTATCCCGAGATTGAACGTCGCGGTGACGACGCCGCGCAGGGCATGAAGATGTTTCTCTAAGGGCTGGCTCGAGCCTGACGGGCGCGCCGAATCGTCAACCATGAAATCGGCGCGCGCCGTTCCCGCCGTCCCGTAGCCGACATCTTTCACGGTCTCGATCAGCTTGCCGACATCCGTCGCCTCCGGGTCATACTCGACCGTGGCGCGCGAGGTCACGAAGTTGACGTTTGCTCGCCGCACGCCGGGAGCTTTCGAGAGTTGCCGTTCAATCCGCCTGGCGCATGCCGCGCAGGACATGCCCATAATAGGGAGTTCAATGCGCTCGCCCTTCCCGTCGACGGTGGTGTGCGTGTGGCGCTCGCCATTTAAGGGCGCGCCTTCGACCGGGCGGTGCGGCTCGGGCACATTTAGTTCGGCATCGCTCACTCCGGCGAAGCGTGCGGGATCTGCATCGAACTTCAGCTGACAGGTGCTCGAACAGAAATAGTAAGTTTGCCCCGCGTGTTCGCTTTGACCTGCCGCCGTCACCGGATTCACATCCATACCGCACACCGGATCTTTCATTTTTGTCACTATTTCCGTCATAAGCTTCTGATTCTTTCTCGCACACTTTCCGTTTCAGAAAGCAGGAAAGCCAGCGGCCTCAAGAGTGCCGATGATCGTTTTCCGCTTGACTCGTTCGCTATGCTTGACTGTTTCAACCTGTGCGGCCGCGAAAACCACAATGCGGAATACACCCTGAACATTGCCGTGCCGCTTGTCGACGGCTGACGGTAGCGCAGTGGTTCGCAATCCAACGCTGGGTGTTCTCGATGCAGCTGTAACTTCCACGTGCCTTCCCGCAGTTTGCTCGCGCTCTCGGCAGCCACGTTCTCCCGTACAAGTCCTTTTCATGCCGTTGATATGTTAACGCGCCCCGAAGACAGTGGCATGCCACGGGTACCCTTTGATACTTTCCAATCCCTTCAAGGCATTCGCCCGCGATTAGGAACTTCGATGAACATGAAACCCCCCATCCGGCAGCTATGTGAGGTGTGCGGTGCAGGTCGACCATGGACGTGTCTCGATTGGTGAAAGGCCTCCGCCAGATCATCGGGCTGATGGCAACGACCGCGCCTGTGAGTTGAAAAACGGAAGCCAAGCGGCATGACATACGACGATTTTACTCACATCTCAACTGTAGCCCTTAGGTTTCGAGATCAGCGGACGGTTGCTTGCATGTCTCCACAGTCAATAATGCTGCCGGTTTGGGCGAATTCCGTGCGAACGTAGGCGAGTGCGACGACCCTTGCCAGCGCAGGGGAAAATGCCGCGGATGTAACTTCGGCAGCGACCTTGCCTTGGGCGGTGAGCCTGGTTCCCGGAGCCGGTACCGTGCTGCCGCGGATGTCCACGGCCATCAGCCTCCGATGGAGTAGGGCGCGGGTGCGGACGCGTTCCACAACCTCTTGGCCGAGATAGCAACCTTTGTTGAAGTGCAGCGCGTGGCTCTGGTTGGTTTCCTGCGCAAGAAAACGGTCTGTAATGTCTTCCGCGTACCGAGGCTTACCGTGTTCCAGGCGCACGATCCGAGCAGCTTCGGCGTCGGCTTGTTCGATTCCGAGTTGCGCGATGAGCGTAGGCTTTTCGTCGACCGGAGCGAAGACGAAAAATCCGGGAGACCCAGTGGAATTAATACGGGCAACAATCCGCGAGCCCCAGGGCACGAGGGCGTAATTCGCTTCGGGAACCGATGCGCCGATGTGGGTGAGCACTTCGGCAGACCGAGGGCCTTCGACCGCAATGGTCATGGCCCGAGCGGTCGTGTCTTCGAGGGTGACGTCATCGGCGATGATGTAGTGATCGAGGTGGGCGAAGATACGTTCGCGTGTTTCGGGTTCGGTATCGAGTAGCAAGTGATCCTCGCGACACAGGATGTTCGCGTCGGCTAACACGCGGCCTTGGGCATCCAAAAAGAACACATAGCAGCCGGTGTCGGGCTTGAGCTGATCAATATGATTGGTTGTGATGGCGTGCAGCAGACGGGCCCGGTCGTCGCCATTCACGCGGATCTTGCCGCGCGCGGAAAGGTCGATCCAAGCTGCGGATTCACGCAATGCTTCGTAACCTTTCATGTAGTTGAGATCCAAAGCGAGAGCAGAGAGTTCAACGCAGCCACTAAGCCCCCATTCCCGTTACAGCGATTTGCCTGAGGCGGCCAAACCAGTCGTGGTGGCTGCACGACACCGTTGGGTTTCAGCACACGTGCTTCAGACATGATGTGTTTCCTCCGAACCTGCTTTGTGCAATGGTTATTGCGGTTTACCATCAGCCATGGTTGCAATGACATTCGCTGCAGCAAGAGGTAGACTGAAAACCGACGGTGGGCCCTGTCCCCCGTGCGCCTCATTGATATCTCTTGTAAAAGTAAATAATCGTAGGCGATTCACCATGCCGCAACTGTTCAATATCGCACAGTTGCAAACTAGTGCGCGAACTCGACGAGCGACTCAGTTCGGAAAGTTGATCGACCAACATCTGGCGGACTCTCGTGGGAAGAGCGTGTGAACCATGCCGGGAGCACACAATGAAACTGGACCTGCGTCAGAAATTCGTCGTGGGCAACTGGAAGATGCATACGACCGCCGCCGAGGCGAGGCGACTGGCCAAGGCGGTCGTTGATGGCATAGGCATCAAGGGCGTGGGTGTCAGGGATGAAGCCCGCGTATCCGTCACGATCTGTCCTCCCTTCCCCTATCTTGCACTTGTCGGGAAGATCCTCAATGGCAGCCGTGTGTCCCTCGGGGTGCAGAACCTTTATCCCGAGAAGGAAGGCGCATTCACCGGCGAGGTCAGCCCGACAATGCTCCTTGATCTCGGCTGCAAATACGTTATTCTTGGACACAGCGAGCGGCGCCACAAGCTGGGCGAATCCGATGCCTTCATTAACCATAAGGTACGGGTTGCCCTTGCCGCCGGCCTCGATGTGATCTTGTGCATTGGCGAGACCCTGGAACAACGTAAGGCCAACCAGACTGAAGCGATGCTCGACCGACAACTCACCTGTGGATTAGCCGATGTGCCGGCGGATACCTTAACCCGCCTGAGCATCGCGTACGAACCGGTCTGGGCAATCGGCAATCTCGAACATCACGCCACCCCGCAGCAGGCTCAGGACGCGCACGCCGTCATTCGGCGCCGCGTCGCTCAGATGTTCGGGGAGAAATCGGCTCAGGCGCTTGCCATACAGTACGGCGGCAGCGTCAAGCCGGAGAACGCCGCCGCGCTATTTTGTAGGGATGGCGTGGACGGCGCTCTTGTCGGCGGCGCAAGCCTGATCGCCGATCAGTTTCTGGCCATCGTCCGGGCTGCGATCAGTGCTTCGCAAACCCAAGAGAATTCAACAACAACCGCGGCATAACAAAGCTAGAAGAAATACTCATTATGAAAGCCAATGTCGATCAGCCCATGGCTCCTGAATCGAAGTCGGGAACGAAGCCCAAGAGTCCGGAATCGAAGTGGGGGTCCAAGCGCGATTCCAAGGACGATCTAAAATCCCTCCCCATGCCGGAAGGCGAAAAAAGATTGGGATCGTCAGCGAAAGGACTGAGCCAAGCCGAGGCGCAGAAACGGCTCGCGCAATATGGTCCTGAGCTATTTCTGGGGTCCCATTCCGTGGATGATCAAAGGGGCAGTGATTCTGTCGGGGATGGTTAAGCACTGGCTGGACTTCTTCATCTTTCTGTTTCTGCTCTTTTCCAACGCGGTCGGCGCATTTTGGGAAGAACATAATCCCGGTCGATCTTACGCCGCAAATTGCTACGCGGGCCTATGAGCTTTATCAGGAGCGCGGCAGAGGCGACGGCAACGCGAATCAAGACTGGAGACCCGGAAGGATCAGGTGAGGAAGAAAGATGTTGCTTAACTGTCGTTCCGAACACCCGGAGTCGCGAAAGCGCACCTCATGCCGGATTTCTGGACACATCGGGCAGACGCACTTGCCGACAGGTGGTTGCGGGGCTTTCGCTGGAGCGGCTGCATTCTCTGCTAACGGCGTGCCGGGCGGCGCTGCGATCAGACGCGGCGCCAGACATGAGTTAGGGTCGGCGCGGAACTTCTCCAGGCAATGAGCGCTGCAGAAATAGTACGCCTTGCCAGCGTGTTCCGATTTATACCGCGCTATTCCCGGGTTTACATCCATGTGCCACGCACAGGGTCTTTGGTCCTGGCGGCAGCGGTTACGGAACTCGCGGGACCCGGCATTGCAAGCATGGTCAATCCTGCGGACGGAGCTTTTGCGCCGGGGTTGAGATATTTGTCAGGATTGGCTTTGAACTTCTCTACGCAATGCCCACCGCAGAAGTAATAGGACTCGCCAGCGTGTGTGTTAGCATGCTTCGCTGTGGCGTGGTCCACGGACATGCCGCAGACCGGATCCTTCATGGCATCACTGAAATCAGCGCGATTGGTTGACATCATCCCCCCCGATTCGTTCGGGCCTTCCCGAGAATATCCTCCCACGAGTTTCCTCCCACGCGATCCTATGCCTTGGGAGTCCGCGTGTTCTATCCTTGATAGCCACACCGAACACCCCTCACCCACTCGTGCTTCAAGAAACATGGTTGTACGCAAAAAAGTAGCGTTTCGTTTTTGTTGGCCGTTTCGTAAAAATCTGGATTACATCAAAGCCAGCATGTGAGCCATCAGGGACGACTCTCGGAGGCTTTCGGGCTTCCCTGCCCCTGGACCGCGCCGTTAATGGGGTTCGAAAAGGCCTTGATTCCTTCAGTGATCGCTTCAGGCCGTACAATGACTTTATTGTCTACGACTGAATATGTCACTGGAACTCCAACGCAGCCCTTGTCCGCCGTGAGCCGTTCGTTCTGATCGCCAATCCGCATCGCGCTTTGGCATTTCCCGCAAATGAGGTTTCCCTTGCTTAGCTTGTGTTCGCGGCGATGGGAGTAACAAGCAATGCAAGAGGCAAACGCCGTGCGAATCGCGCCGTCGGCGGCTCGCTGAACAAGCAATCTCGATCGCTCTGAGGAACTGGTGGGATAGGTAAAGAAGCGGGTTTGCCCTGGCTGAAGCTGCGCCAGGTCGTAAACAAAATTCTGCCCCGCTTCCAGTACGATCTCCGGCAAATTGTCCGACGCTCGCTCCTTTTTTTCCTGGGAGATCTCAACCCAGGCTGCGACTCCCCACACTGCCGCCAATACACCTACGATCAGTCCCCAGACCCGCCACCCTTTGCGGCTCAGTTCTCGCACCCGTTGTTGTCTCCGTCCCAAGGGACGTCGTCCTGAACGCCACATTTCTAAACTCCTTCCTGAGCAGGGACGTGCCGTCGATGAACCTTCTCCAACATCGGCAGAAATCCAAATACCGGATGCTCGAACTGCGCCTGGTAAAGCACTTCCAAGTGTTCGCAGATGTCGTCACTCTGGACGGCTGCTCACGCTGGCGATGACTGAGCATCGTGCCGATGGATCTCGGCAAGTTCGACTTCGCTCTGCAACTTGCATCCTGCTGGCGCAGAGTTCGTACGGTTTGGGGGCGATGAGCAACAACCCACCAATGAACCATCTCTGATCTGCAGCACGCGGTCGGCCAGATCGGCATTGTCCTGGTTGTGCGTAACCATGAAAATCGTTTGTCCCTGGCGATTGAGCTCGATGAAGACTTCCATGATTTCGCTCCCCGTCTTGCTGTCGAGCGTTCCTGTTGGTTCATCCGCAAGCAGCAGCGGAGGTTGATTGACCAAAGCTCGGGCGATCGCGAGCCGGCCCTGTTCGCCGCCCGACAGCTGGTTGGGAAGTCGCGAAGCTTTGTTCCCGAGCGACACGCTCTCCAGCACAGCCATGGCGCGCTCGCGCTTCTCTCTTGTCGGAACGTGGGAGGTCGCCAGCGGAAGCATTGCGTTCTCCAGCGTCGTGAGATACGGCATCAGATGATGCTGCTGAAAAACAAAGCCCAGATATTCCATGCGAAAGTCGGCACGCCGCTCGTCGGACAGACCGTACACATCGATTCCGTCGACTAGGACCTTGCCCCTCGATGGACGATTCATGGCGCCGATGGTCGTCAGGAGGGTGCTCTTGCCCGATCCCGAGGGACCCATCAATGCGATGAACTCGCCTTCCTGGATCTCGACGCTGATATCGGTGAGCACCTGTACAGTTGAGTCGAGTTCGGTCTCGTTATAGGTTTTGCCGACGTTTTCTATCGAAATGAATGCCACTTGCATCCTCCTCAGATGTAGCGCACAGCCTCTGACGGATCGAGGCTTGCTGCCCGAACCGCCGGGTAGATGCTGCTCAGGGTGCCAATCAGCATGGCCCCGAACAATGCCGCGAGCAGCAGGGTTGGGTTCAGCTCACGTCCAGCTCCGGTCTCGCTGAAATAGGGAAGGACGATCCAGCTTGCTGCCAGACCTGACGCCCAGCCAAAGAAGCCCCCGGCAGCGCTGATCGTTGCTACTTCCAGGATGAGGCCTTTGATGATGTGAGTCCTGCGAAAACCAATTGCCCTTAGTACGCCAATCTCCTTGGTGCGCTCGATGACGGAACCCATCATGGTCGTAAAGATCATCAAAGCTCCGATGATCAGAACCACAACGGCGACAGCTGCCGAAAAGCGCGTGAGCCGCGCTACCATCTCTGTCCGGGCCTTGACCGCCTGTTGTACGGCCGACACCTTGGCGTGGGGAAGCTTGTTACGAATCTGCCCGACGATCTCCTCGACCGGACAGCCTTTGCACAAAGCGCTGACCTCGATCACATTCAGCTGGCCAACCTTGTTCACCAGCTTCTGAACGTGCAGAAGTTCCCCGAAGATCATCCGGTCTTCCGGTCCGCCCGTGGCCCCAATCACACCCGCCACGCTGTGCGGCTGCCCAGCAATTTGCAGGTTTCCCTTGACGACCTTGAACTGGCTTTGTTCTTCCGCGGAGTGGTGTTCGCCCATCGCGGAGCCTTTCTGGGGAGATTGTTCCGTGGGCTGGATAATCGAGAGAGCCCGCGCCACCTCGTAGCCGACGAGCACGTCTCCTTCCGTCTCAGGGTTTCTTCCCGTGATGCGCCACCATTGCCTCAGCTTGAGCTCATTCTTGAAGTCGACGCCTGCCAGGAGTACCTGCTGGCCCTCGACTTCGGCCGCGCTCAAAACCTTCGGAGCGATGACACTCAGGCGTTTGTGATAGGGAATCTGCTGGATCTTCTCGATATCTTCGTTGCTCAGCTCATGCTCGTCGAAGGTGACGCCCGGAACAGAGACCCCCCCATAGTCCAAGGCGAGGCTGTTCGATTGCGGCACAATCACGATATTGGCCCCGAAGCGGTCCAGCTGTGCACCGATTTCCTCCTGGATGGAGTTGCTCAAACTGAGCAGCGCCACGATGGTGCCAACGCCAATGGCAATGCCCACGGTCAGGAACATGGCCTTGCCCTTGCGCCGATTCAGGTTGGCGAATGCCAGCGTGCTTATTCGCATATTTCCCCCAAGCCTCTTGTCCGTTTAGAACAATTCGGCACGGGCCTCCAACTCGCTAGTGGCGATCAGCAGCTTGTCTCCCTGAATCGTTCGCGGGATCCCGTCCGGATTGCAGCCTCCTGTGACCTCATTGACTGAGGCAGACGGGAAGTGCTTGCCGCACTTGTTGCAGACCAGGTCATTGCCCTCTTGGTGAAAGCCCATCTTTTCCCGATAGCAAACCACGCAGGCGTCGGCAGCCGCCCGGTACACTCCGTCGGAGCTCTTAATTACGAAGAAGCGAACTTTCTTCTGGCTCGCGGCCTTGTATTCGTAGAACTTTGCTTCACCAGTAACTTCAGAGAGGGGAATCTGAATGGCGCCGGACGAAGAGTCTCCCGCCGGAACCGGTTTCACTGCGGTGACCGCACTCGATTTGTTCGGACCGGCAAACGCCAGGTAAACCAAGGCTAAAACCAGAAGTGTGCCGAGTACTCCAAGTATGTGATTGGGCCTGATTCGCGGCCCAGCGTGGCCGTGTGCAAATCGTTCTCTCTTTTCTGTGCGTCTGTTGTTGGATCTATGAGTCATAAATGAGTTCTCCATCTTTACTGTATTTTGATATCGATCTCGTTTACCCGGCCTTGCCGAAGTGAACGGATCCACGTTTTCTGCAATTACTATCCGCGCATTCTTAGTTCTCCATCTCGGCTCGTGTGTAAACCACCGCACGATCTGCGGATTGTCGTATCGCCGGTGTCCGGTCTTTTTCCTTGTTTGCCATGAAGCCGATCGCGTTCATCACGGCGGGCACATAGCTGCGTGTTTCAAGAGGCAGGATGCCCATGCGAGAGATCGAACTGAAATCACGCGTCGAGGTACGGTCAACCGCACGCTGGACGGTGTCTTCGCCTGCGTTATAGGCAGCCAACGCCAGGGGCCAGTTGCCGAACTGGGTATGGAGGTCGCGCAAATAACGCGCCGCCGCACGAGTTGATTTATAAGGATCGAGTCGCTCGTCCAACGAGGCTGTCACGACCAAGCCGTAACGACGTGCGGTATCCGGCATGAATTGCCAGAGACCGCGCGCCCCCTTGGGAGATAAAGCGGCGCTTTGCCCACCGCTTTCCACTAAGACAACCGCTGCCATCTGCTGAGGCACTCCTTCCTGTCTCAGAATCGGTTCCAGCATCGGCTGTAGCGCTTGTACTCGTTCGACTGCCTTCTGCAATTGAAGGTTCTGTCTTGTTTTTCCTTCCGTGCGTAGGGTCGAAACGAACCAAGGTTCCGAACCTAGCGAGGCATCGAGCTGCGGGCGGACTATTTCCATTGGGCGCTGAGCGCTGGCAAGGAGGTCGTTTGCCGTAGCGCTCAGCGCCTGGTGAAAAGTCAAAAAGGCTTCATCAACCGAAGCGACTGATGTCCCGGAAACGGATTCCTGCGCCCAGCCCCATGCGGATGTGAGCAGCAGGAAGATAGCGGCGCCGGCCAACCTCTTCAATAGTGCAGGGCAGGCGACAGAAGAACACGGCTTAGGCATTGGTTTCTCCACTTAGCAGCACCTTTGCTCGCAATCGAGGCCTCCGATAAACACTTCCTTTTGAGCATGCATTCGTCCGACTGAATTTGAAGAAGTGTGCATCCTGTGTCGTCCTAGGGATACACCGTCGATTTCGAAGGAGACGAGACGCAAGGATCGAATCGCCTCTGTGAGTCGCTTCAGCGTGCGAGAAGTATTTCTGTCGTTGTCAAGAAAGATGGCGCCTGTATCCGAAGCTAAACTTCGTAGATCCCATCCATAGCGAAGAGTCGATTTGCTGCCGCGCGCGCTGTGGTCAGCAACCAGGACTGTCATGAGAGCCACATGTTGCGCCTGTGCGGAAGCACGCAATTGTTTGTAGCTGATGCCGCTTCTAGAGTCATTGCCCTCGGCAATAATCATCAGTACTCGTATTCCAGGGCGCAAGGATAGGTCCTCTATTGCCAAAGCCACTGCTTTGTAGATCGGTATTTGGGACTTCTTCCCTGTTTCGGTACCTAAAGCTTGAAGCGAACTCATCGCAATTGAACCCCCAGACCTAGGTACTATGTTTGTCGCCTGGTAGCCGGCCCTGATCACGACGAAGTCAGTTGTCGCATCAGAAAACTCAGCGATCAGAGAAGAAGCGAGCTCTTTCTCGCGATTGAGTACTGCCGATTGGTTTGGACCTGCGTCCATTACGAAGGCAATGCTCAAGGGGGCTTCGGATGCGTCCATTACCGACACAATGCTCGCCCGACGGTTTTCTGCGGTAATTCCAAGATCGCGTGGATTAATCGCGCGGTTGGGCGAGTCTGCACGTAAGGTAATGCTGTGCTGGACGTCGTCCGTTTTCGCGACATTTGCGGCGACCGATGAACTTCCGAGGCTAATAAACAGAAGAAACCCGATAAGAGTTGCACGTCGACTTCGTTTTGGGCATAACATCGAGATCCTCCTCAAGTGGTGCTCCGCTTACGCATTGGCTTGCACGGTCGGCAACACTGGTTGTGCCTTCAGCCCGGGTTTCACCTCAAAGTTCCATTTCCAGATGGCGAAGATGGGGGGATAAACCACCAGCTCCATCAAGAAGGAGATGAGGATTCCGCCCACGAGCGGCGCCGCAATCCGCTTCATCACGTCGGCTCCGCTTCCCACCGACCACAGGATGGGGAGCAGCGCAAATAACATGCACGCCACAGTCATGATCTTGGGGCGCAGCCGCTTAACCGCACCCTGGACAATGGCTTCGCGCAGGTCGTCCCAGTTCCGCATCTGCCCCCTCTTTTGCGCGTCGTGATAAGCGATGTCCAAATACAGCAACATAAAGACGGCCGTCTCGGCGTCCACACCAAGCAACGCGATCAGACCCACCCAAACTGCGATGCTCATGTTGTAGCCGAGCAAGTAGAGCAGCCAGATCGCTCCAATGGCGGAAAACGGGACAGCAAGCAGGATGATGAAGGTCTTCACGATCGAGCCGGTGTTGAGGTACAACAACAGGAACACGATGAAAAGGGTAATCGGGATAACGATTCTCAGGCGCTCTCTTACGCGTTGCATGAACTCGTACTGGCCGCTCCAAACCAGTTGGTAGCCCGCGGGGATCTTGACGTTTTGCGTGACCGCTTTTTTCGCGTCCTCGACATAGCCGCCAATGTCACGGCCAGAAACATCCACGTAAACGTAGCCGCTGACGCGCCCGTTCTCGTCCCGAATCATTCCGGGGCCAGAACGCATATGGATGTCGGCAACCTGCCCGAGTGGAATTTGTGCTCCTGACGGAGTGGATAGCAATACGCGCTGCAAGGCGCCGATATCGCTTCTGTAGTCGCGCAGATAACGGACGTTCACCGGGTAGCGTTCGCGGCCCTCCACTGTGGTCGTGACCTTCTCACCTCCGACGGCGGACATGAGCACGCTCTGGGCATCGTCCACGGTCAGCCCGTAGCGTGCCAACTGATCACGCTTGAGATCGAAGTCGAGAAAGTATCCGCCGGCTGTGCGCTCCGCGAATACGCTGGTGGTACCAGGGATGCCCTTGAGCGCCATTTCAACGTTTTCCCCAATCTCCTGGATCTTGCCGAGATCGGAGCCGAGAATCTTGATGCCCAATGGGGTGCGGACTCCGGTGGTGAGCATGTCATTCCGTGCCTTGATCGGCATCGTCCAGGCGTTCGCGATACCGGGAAACTTCATGGTTTCGTTGAGGCCGCCAGGCCCATAAATAAGCTCCTGAGTGTTTTTGTGATCAGGCCAGGTACGCCGCAAAGCCTTCTGCATCCACTCGGGCGCCCAGCTTGAGTACCAGCGCTTCTTCTTAGGCCATTCCGTGGGAGGTTTGAGGACAACCACGGTCTCCATCATGGAGAAGGGAGCCGAGTCGGTAGCGGTTTCGGCTCGTCCGGCTTTCCCAAACACTCGCTCGACCTCGGGGGAGGCCTTGAGGATCTTGTCTTGCATTTGGAGAATCCGGCTGGCTTCTGTAATCGACATCCCCGGCAGAGTCGTAGGCATATAGAGCAGGACGCCTTCATCGAGTGGAGGCATGAACTCCGATCCCAGACGGAAATACACCGGGATCGTGACCGCCATGGCGATTACGGCTGCGGCGATCGTCTTCCACTTGTGCTCCAGCACAAACTCGATGACGGGGTGATAAATCTTCATCAACGGTCGGCTGATGGGGTGGTTTTCCTCGTTGTGGATTTTACCCACCAGTATCATGTTCGTGATTTTGGCCAGCCAAGCCGGCCGAAACTCGAATTTCTTCAGACGAATCAGTAGTAGCAAGAGAGGAGGAACCAGAGTGACAGCCAAGACCGCGGCTATTGCCATGGAGAAATTCTTGGTGAAAGCCAGAGGCTTAAAGAGCCGCCCTTCCTGTGCTTCCAGGGTGAACACCGGCAAGAACGCGACCGCGATTACCAGTAGGGCAAAGAAACTCGGGCCTCCTACTTCCTTGACGGCGCCAATGATGACCTCTTTGTAATCTCCCGGCCGTCCCTCGGCCTCCCAATGTTCCAGCTTTTTGTGAGTCTGCTCGACCACGACAATCGCCGCATCCACCATGGCGCCAATGGCGATCGCCAGTCCGCCCAGCGACATGATGTTGGCGGTGAGACCCATGAGGTGCATGGGAATAAAGGAGAGGAGGAGGGCAAGGGGAATGGTGATGATTGGAACCATGGCGCTGGGGATGTGCCAGAGAAACAGCATGATGACCAAACTCACGATGGTCAGTTCCTCAATCAGCGTGCCCCTCAGGTTCTCGATCGACCGATCGATCAGCTCCGACCGGTCGTAAGTCGGAACGACCTCCAGGCCAGGCGGCAGCGTCGGTTTGAGCTCATCTAACTTTGCTTTGACGCTTTCGATCACCTTCTCCGCGTTCTCACCGAAGCGCATGATGACCACGCCGCCAACCACTTCGCCTTGGCCGTCCAGTTCGGCGACGCCACGTCGGAGGTCGGGCCCGAGTGTCGTCGTGCCCAGATCACGGACGAGGATTGGCGTCCCGGTTGCCGGATTTGTACCGACGACCGCCTGCTGGATATCGCTGACGGACTTGATGTATCCCCGACCCCGGACCATGTACTCCCGGCCTGAAAATTCCACGAGGCGCGCCCCAATATCGTTGTTGCTCTTGGCGACGGCCTCCACCACCTTGTCGATAGGGATCTTGTAGGCAAGCAGCTTGTTGGGGTCGATGTTCACCTGGTATTGGCGAACGAATCCGCCAATCGGGGCTACTTCGGCAACTCCTGGTACAGCCTGCAAGGCATAGCGCAGGTACCAGTCCTGGTAAGACTTCATGTCTGCGAGGCTGTACTTGCCAGTTTTGTCGACAAGGGCATACTCATAGATCCACCCAACTGCGGTGAAGTCCTTGGCCAGTTCAGTCTGAACGCCCTGCGGCAGCCGTGGCAGAATGGAGTTCAAGTATTCCAGCGTGCGGGAACGCGCCCAATAGAGATCCGTGCCCTCCTCGAAGATGACGTATACATAGGAGTATCCAAAATCGGAGAATCCGCGGATATCCTTTACTTTGGGCAACCCGAGCAACGCGGACACGATCGGGTAAGTTACCTGATCCTCCATGATGTCCGGGCTGCGGTCCCACTTGCTGTAGACAATGACCTGCGTATCGGACAAATCTGGGATCGCATCCAACTTCGTGTTGTTCAGCGCGTACCAACCGAACAGCGCCGCTACGGCGGTAAACAGGAAGACCATGGACTTATTACGAGCACAGATGTCTATAATTCGGCTCATCATTGGGCATTCGCTCCCTGCATGAGTTCGTTCAATTGCACGACCACGCCACCGTTCTCACGCGCGAATGCCGTCGCCTCTTCACGCCGGGCAAAGGCATATGTTCCAGGAGAGCAGCGATCGAAGGTCAGAGGGTAGGCGTGCTTGGTTTCGTCGAGCATGGCCGCATCGTGATCGCACAAAATCTTGCGGCTGCCGTCGACGAAATAGGCCTGTTTGGGATCCAGCGGCTTACTGGAGATGTAGTCGGTGACTGTAATCAGTCGTACGGTTTTTTTCTCCTGGTAGGCTTCGCTGATGGCACAGCGAGCGCAGCAAACAGTTCTGCGTCGGCCGTCGATTTCAGCTACGACCTTGCTGTTGGCGTGGATCGGACGGTTGCAAAAGCCGCAAAACGCCTCCTCGCGGTTGGCCATCACGTGGTAGCCCACGACCACAAGTCCCACCAGAACCACTAGCACCGCCGTCGTAATCAATGCGCGCTTCGTCATATCACTCTCCTTTAGTGCTTCATTCCAGCCATGGCACTCTTCAAGCGGCTCTCGGAATCGATCAGGAAGTTGCCGGAAGTGACGATGCTTTCTCCAGCCTTCAGGCCGGAGACCACGATGACCTTGTCTTCCAGCTTCGCGCCAATTTTGATTTCGCGTGGCTCAAAGAATCCGTTGGGCAGAGCGACGAAGATCGTTTGCTTTTCACCAGAATCGAGAATCGCATCCGGAGGCACTACAATCTGGCTGCCGTAGTCGATCTTCAGGAGAACCTCGGAGAACATCTGAGGTTTGAGCTCGAACTTGGGGTTCGCGAACTCCAGTCGCACTTGGACCGTACGCGTCTGGGGATCGAGGGTGGGAGAAATGTAGGTTAGACGGCCGGAATAGGTCTTACCGGTGACATAACTCACTTCCATCTGAGCCTGCTGACCGACATGGACATAGGGAACTTCGTATTCGTAGATCTGAGCCGTGGCCCAGATCGTGGAAAGATCTGCCAAGGTGTAAAGCTCCATGTCAGGAGTGACGTTGGTCTGCGGGAAAGCCTTGCGGTCGAGCACAAATCCATCAATCGGTGAGTAAAAGGTCAACGTCCGTGTAACCTCTCCCGTCTCGTCGAGCTTCTTGATCTGGTCGTCCGAAATGTCCCACAAGCGGAGGCGCTCGCGCGCGGATTGCAGTAAGGAGTCTGCTCCCTGGGAAGCCTCGGGGAAACTTGAGTTGCCCAAGTATTGCTTGCCGCGCCGCGCAATCAGATACTCCTGTTCCGTCGAGACAAGATCAGGGCTATAGAGCGTGAACAATGGCTGTCCCTTTTTGACCAGTTGGCCGATGTAGTCGACGTACACCTTGTCTATCCAGCCAGTCACCTTGAGGTGGATGTGGGCCAGCTTGGTTTCGTCTGCGGTTAGCTGCCCGACGGCCCGAATGGTGCGGAACAACCGTTCGCGCTGCACCGTCGCGGTCTGGACACCAATCAACTGCTGTTTCCCTTCAGTAATTTTCACGGTGCCTGCCGGCATGTTCGCCGTCGCTTCTTCCTCATCGGCGTACCTGGGAACCAGCGGCATACCGTCGGTAGCAGTACCCGGCTTGGGCGACTGGAAAGTCGGGTTCATGGCGTCGTAGTAGTAGAGAACCTTGCGCTCTCCCGGCGGGGTTGACTTGGCTGTGTCCTGGTCTTTGGACATGTCCATACCAGGCATGGCCGCCTTGTCGCCGCTGCTGGGAGAAGCACTGCTCTCGTCTGCATATTTCGGCACCAGGTCCATCCCGTCCGGCGCCTTGCCTGGCTTGTCATAGTGGTTCTTCGGGTTCATGGCGTCGTACCAGTAGAGAACCTTGCGTCCCGAAGGTGTGCTCGCCGACTTGTCGACAGTCCGGGAGGCCATCGCCTTGTCGTCCTGGAGCCAAGTGCCGATGCGACCACGAAACAGAACGCCGAAGACGATCAACACCGCCAGGATCAGTGCGAAATACGTTGCAAACTTGCGAATCATGGTTCTGTGCTCCTTCATTTCGTTAACTCCACGCCGACCAGCGGCTCCAGGTTCGCCAGGGCCATCTGGTAATTGGCCAACTCACGGTAATAGCTCACCTCATAGTCCAGCACGACCGTGAAGTTCGTGAGGATGGTGAGAAAGTCGACCGCACCCACCTGATAGGAAGCCATCGAGGACTCCAGGGCCAGCGAGGACTGCGGCACAATTGCCTGCGAGTAGAGTTTCAGCAGTTGCTCGGACGATTTGGCCAGCAGGTACTGCTGTTTGACCGCAAACGACAATTCCGTTTGCCGGTTTTCCTTGCTCCGCTGTGAGCTGGCAAGCTGTTCCGTTTGTTCGCGTACAGCTTCTCGCTGTTTGGTCCTGTAAAAGATCGGGATGTTCGCGGTTACGGTGAAGCCGTGCATATCCGGCAAGTCCGGGCGCTGCTGGTACATGTAGCCCACGTTGAAGTCAGGCCGATAGTCCTTCTGGGCCAGATTGACCGCATACTGATTGCGCTCGATCATGCGTTGTTCGCGCTGTAGTCCCGTGTCTTGTTCTCGAGCCAAGGTGTAGAGTTCATCGAGCGAGTGGCCGATCTTGGCGGGCTCGAATGAGGCTGGCGGAGGTAACGGAGCCTCCGGATCGCGGAACAGAAGCGTATTCAACCTGACTTGTGCGGTTCCCTGCTGCTGCTCGAAAACCGTCAGTCGCTGCCGGAGGAGTGATATCTCCACTTGGGACCTTAGAACATCCTGCTGTATCCCTTTGCCAACCCGATACCGTGCTTCGGCGATGCTCGACAGTTTTTGCAGCAAATCTTTGTTCTTCTCTGTGATCTCAACCGCCTTGGCCGCGGCAAAATAGTCGTAATAAGCCGACTTCACATCGGCCACCAGCTTGCGACGGGCAGCCTCGTAATCCCACCAGGCCGCTTCGGCTTCGCGATCAGCAATCTCGCCGCGCAATTTCAGCTTGCCGGGGTAAGGTATCCCCTGGCTGGCGGTGATCGCTCGATTGCTCGATGGATCTCCATTCTGCACGCTGAAGGGCGTGATGTTCCCTGCCCAGCCAACTGAAACCGTTGGGTCCGGTAACGTCTTGGCCTGGGGCACGCGGTGGCGCAGAGCATCCACCTGCCGCAACGCGCTTTGAACTCCAGGGTTCTTCTGCAAGGCTTCCCGGATCAAGCCATCGAGATCGGCGGATGGTGGCTGCGCAGTCTGTGTCGGCGTTCCAGTGGAGGGCGACTGCACGGTCATAGGGACTGGTGCCTGTTGCCCATACGCAAGTGCAACCAAGAAGCAGCCAACAACCAGCGATAGTACTTTCCTCATCATGAGAATCTCTCTCTTTGTCCAAGGGCCGTCTTTCCTCGGCGTCGCTTCCGCTTGGGAAAGACGGCCTTCTCGGTTTATCGGTCTGGGAGCTCTGTTGGCGATCGTTTTCATTCAGCTATTTACCCATGCTCGAAAACGTCGTCGTTGCCCGCGCAACAGGCGCTAGCGGTTGCGAGTCAGCTGCCTTCAGCTCGGCCTTTCTGGCCATGTCTTCGTGCAACCCGGCCAGCTTTGTGGCCTTATCCGCCTGCTCGGCGTCGAGCTTCGCCCATTTACGGCAGTGGTTGGCACCCTGACCAAAAGCGTCACCATGCTTGGCTTCCATGGCCGGGAATGGTGGGTCCTTGGCGTAAGTCGCGGCCAACTCGAAATGTTGTTTTGAGCTGGCGTTTAATTGCTGGGCCTCTTGCCGATAGTAGGCGGCGACGCTCAGGTGCTCTGCTGGTGTTCTTGCGCTTTTCAGCAGCACCTTCAGCTCCTTCTTGCTCAGGGTTGGATTCGTCTCCGCGGCCGCGGAATAAGCAGGGGCAAAGGACAGCAGCGCCAAGAAAACGATCATTAGGACGACCAGCGAATTGGGGCGTGCAGCTTTCATGATTCCTCCAGCAGATTTCTCTTGCTTGATTTGTGGTTGGTTCGGCGCGGCGAAGAACAGGGAGCAATGCTCTTGCTTGGTTGTTCGGAGCTACCCGTCGCTTTCCCGCTAAGGATTCTTTGAGTAGAGGAAGGACTAAATCAGAAAAGTGCAGAGAACGGCTTGGGGAGGGGCTCCGGGCGATTGCACATTCCAGTCGACAAGCTGGTGGACCACGGGCGCAGCCGGAACATCGGACAAGAACGCTCGTAACGCCGTCGGCGCAACTGACCTGGTACCCGGGTCCCGCGGCAACGTAGTCGATTCAGTCTTAGCTGCTGAGACTGCGCAGCAGGAGTGATTGACCGGGGCCGCGTCGATCTGGTCCGCGTCGGGATTCATTACCATCATGCGGCACTGGTGGTGTGGGTTGTCCCCCGGGGGAGGCATGAGCACGCAGTGGAGCGAGAGCGTGGCCGCCGGCATCGCGAACACTGCGATGCTAGCAACGACAGCTACGAATTTCCACACTCGTGTCATCTGTACTCCACTACTTTTGGAGCGAATGTTAACGTTCCCCATGGCCCGGTACTATGCCCTAAGTCACGCCCGATTGTGATCGCGATCACATGTCCGAGATCCTAGATGCTGACACGCTCTTGGGGTGTAGCACTTGGAAACAGCCGGGCGGTCGTGAGTCCGAGTGTCTGCCACTCCGCCAACCCATGGCCGTCCCCTGAAGCCCAGTCCGCTGAGAAAGCGGCCTGCGACGTTACGCCCAACGAATACCATTTCCGTAATGGTGTTACTGTTCACAATCGCTCACTCTTCAAGGCAATCTGAGGAATGTTCAGCGAAGTGTGAACATTCCCGTCTTGCTAACCTGCGATCTGGGATGGGCACGCTCAGTGCCAGAACCTTGGCGTTCTAAATCAGAGCTTAACGTCTTCTGCCCCAGATAGTTGCAAGACGTACGGTGCGATGGACATCAGATGTGGTGCTATCGGCCTTGGCTGATTTGGGGCGGTGTCAGCCGATATGAGGCAGTGAGCCACGGCCGAACGAAGAGCGGGAGCTAAATGAACTCCGGAGACCGTCAAACACGACGCGTTACCCTAAATCAGTAATCCGCTCCCATTCAGCCGGAAAATACGGTTGCCGTGAGCGGAGTTGAGGAAGGTGATTGACTTGACGGCGTCTTTTAAGGCCGTTGACCCTTTGGCCCGCGAGGTGCAACAGCCGAAAGGTTATGGCAGCAGTCAGCAAAGGTTCGTCGGGGTGTCCTCTGCGGAACCCTTGGCACTCCGCTCTGTAGCTTGTCTGTTGTAATGCCGATGGCTGGGTGCACGCAGCCGGCCCAATCCCGAGCTTGTGGCGGGGAAAGGCGTCTCCGGATTTTGGGTTGCTCCCGAGGTGTATTTCAAATGAACAACGTTCACAAAGATCCTGTTTGCGGAATGATCGCTTCAGCGGAAGCTGGGCTGTCCGTTTCCTACGACAACCGAACCATCTATTTTTGTTCTGAGTATTGCCGGAGCAAATTTCAAGAACACCCCAACCGCTATCTGGCGGCCATCGTCACGCCTGCTCCTGAGGAAGCCAAGGAAAACAGACGTGTTGCTTACTTCTCCATGGAGGTCGCGATTGACCCCAGAATTCCGACGTACTCCGGCGGGCTTGGGGTTTTAGCTGGCGACACCCTGAGGTCCTGCGCTGATCTCAAAGTCCCTACCGTCGGCGTCACCCTTCTTTACCGCAAGGGCTATTTTGAACAAGTTCTGGATGACCGCGGTCGGCAACAAGAAAGGCCTGTACAGTTTTCTCCTGAACAGGCCCTTCAGCCCCTGGAAGCGAGAGTGCAAGTCCAGATCGCGGGCCGCACGGTCGCCGTGCGCGGTTGGCAATACAACATCCTCGGACAGAGCGGCTCTACCGTGCCCTTGATTCTGCTTGACACCGATCTGGACGACAACAACGAATATGACCGCAGCTTGACCGATTTTTTGTATGGAGGCGATCAGGACTACAGGCTTGCGCAAGAAATTGTCCTGGGAATCGCGGGGATCAGAATGCTTCGTGCGCTGGGCTATAACGGAATCCAAAGATTCCATATGAACGAAGGACACGCCAGCTTTCTGGTCCTCGAACTGCTCAATTGGCTGGGTGGCCCCCAGCCCGCGGAATGGGACTTCGAAGGCGCCCGAAGCCGGGCAATCTTCACCACGCATACTCCAGTATCCGCAGGCCACGATCAGTTTGACTACGACTCTGTGGGGCGCATTCTTGGTGCCCCAGTGCCTTTCGACGTGCTTCAGATGCTCGGGGGGCAGCCACGACTGAACATGAGCCTATTAGCTTTGAACCTTTGCCACTATGTAAACGGCGTGGCCAAGCGGCATGAAGAAGTATCTCGCGAGATGTTCCCGGGGTACCCCATACAGCATATTACGAACGGCGTTCATTCCTTAACCTGGACGTGCGACAGCTTCAAGCGACTCTACGACCAGTACGTTCCCGACTGGCGCAATGATCCAGCCATGCTGCGGAAAGCGTTCATCATTCCGGNNGCAGACACTCTCACTCTCGGCTTTGCGAGGAGGGCAACGGCTTATAAACGCGCAGACCTGATTTTCAGAGATCTGCCGCGACTGCTCGAAATCTCCGCGCAGACCGGTCCGTTGCAGTTTGTTTTTGCCGGAAAGGCACATGCGAAGGATACCGGAGGCAAGGAATTGATCGAGCACATCTCCGCAATTGCTCGCCAGGTGCAATCTCAGATTCCCATCGTTTACTTAGAGAACTATGACATGGAGATGGCCAAGCTGCTGGTTTCTGGAGTGGACTTGTGGCTCAATACCCCTCAACGGCCGCTAGAGGCATCCGGAACATCGGGAATGAAAGCAGCGCATAACGGTGTTCCCAGCTTCAGCACTCCAGACGGATGGTGGATTGAAGGCCAGATCGAAGGACTCACCGGGTGGTCGATTGGCTCTGAGGCTCAAGCGACAGATGAACAGGATGCCGACGATTTATACCGGAAACTAAAGGATGTCATTGTCCCCCTGTTCTACGTCGGAAGGGAGAAATGGATTGACATCATGCGCCACTCCATTGCCTTGAACGCTTCCTTCTTCAATACCCATCGCATGGTTCAGCAATATGTCACCAACGCCTATCTGTCATGACACGATGCATGTCCGACCAACTCCCCGTGCTGTCCCCTGCTCCGACCAGCCATGGGGCCGATCTCCCATCGCAACAGTGGCACGCTGTGGAGGGGACTCCATCACCGCTAGGCGTGACCTCGGTCGAAGATGAAGGCGCGTACAATTTCGCTTTGTATTCGGAATTCGCTACGCACGTTGCGCTCTTGCTTTACTCCGAACTAGACCTTTCAATTCCGACTTACGAATACGTTCTTGATCCTCTCGCTAACAAAACAGGGCGCATTTGGCATTGCCGGGTGAAGGCACACACCGTTCCGCAAGCCCGTTATTACGCCTATCGTGTCGATGGCCCAAGAGAAACCACCGAAGGGCATCGTTTCGATAGCCAGAAGGTTCTTCTCGATCCGTATGCCAGATGCGTGTGCTTTCCAACTGGCTTCAGCCGGCAAGCAGCGCGAGAGCCCGGGTCGAATGCCGGCAGGACTCCACTCGGTCTCTTGGCCCAGGAGTGCAGTTACGAATGGGGAGACGAGGGCGTACCGTTTCATACGTCGGACTTGGTGATTTACGAGCTCCACGTCAGGGGATTCACCCGTCATGCGACATCAGGTGTCACATCTGCCCGTCGTGGCACATTCATGGGGATCGTGGAGAAGATTCCGTATCTAAAGGAATTGGGGATAACGGCGGTTGAACTCATGCCCGTGACCCAGCAAGATCCCGAGGAAGGCAGCTACTGGGGATACATGCCCCTCAGTTTTTTCTCCCCACATCATGAATACGCCACCGAAGGCAAGCCCTTGGACGCGCTCGAAGAATTCCGCACGATGGTCAAGGCGCTGCATGCTGCGGGAATCGAAGTCATCTTGGACGTCGTCTACAATCACACCGCGGAGGGAGATGAAAACGGTCCGACTTACAGCTATCGTGGCGTTGATAACAGAACGTATTACCTGCTGCAGGACGACCGCACCCGCTATCGAGATGACAGCCGGACCGGCAACACCCTGAATTGTGCCCATCCCTATGTGCGCAAGATGATTCTTGACAGCGTGCGTTTCTGGCGCGAGGAGATGCGGGTCGATGGTTTTCGCTTTGACTTGGCCTCGATTTTTACCAGGAATGAGGACGGCACGGTCAATCTTCACGATCCACCGGTAGTTGCGGAAATCAGCAGCGCCCCAGAACTGGAAAGGATTCGGCTCATTGCCGAAGCCTGGGACCCGGCAAGCTATCAATTGGGGAAATCCTTCCCCGGCATCTCATGGTTGCAATGGAACGGGCAGTTCCGCGATGACGTGCGGGCATTCGTGCGGGGCGATCCAGACATGGTTCCCCAACTTATGACCAGGCTCTATGGAAGCTGCGATCTCTTCCCTGACGATTTGCCGAATTCATACCGTCCTTATCAGAGCGTAAACTATGTCACCTGCCACGACGGATTCTCTCTCTATGACCTCGTTTCGTATAACCAAAAGCACAACGAGATCAACGGACACGACAATCGCGACGGCACGGACAACAACCTGAGCTGGAACTGCGGTTGGGAAGGAAATGATGATCTCCCGCCGCAAGTGCTGGATCTGCGCAAGCGTCAGGTCAAGAACCTCTGTTGCTTGTTATTCCTCTCGAACGGAACCCCCATGTTCAGTGCCGGCGACGAATTCGTGAACACTCACAAGGGGAACAACAACCCTTACAACCAGGACAACGAGATCTCCTGGCTCAATTGGGACCTATTGAATCGCAACCAGGATATCTTCCGATTCTTTAAGAGCATGATTGCTTTCCGCAAGTCGCATCCCTCCATCGCACGCAGCCTCTACTGGCGTGACGATGTGCACTGGTACGGCCTCGATGGCAAGCCTGATCTCTCCCACGATTCGCACACCCTTGCGTATTGCTTGCATGGCAGCTCTCATCACGATGGCGACATCTACGTAATGATCAACGGCTGGTGGCAGGACGTAACTTTCACAGTTCAAGAGGGACAGGCTCATGAATGGTGCCCTGTCATCGATACCGGCAAGCCGAGCCCGGACGATTTCCGCACGGCTGCTGATCACTCGAACTTACAGACAGGTCACTATCTCGTCAGAGAGCGGTCCATCGCTGTTCTCGTCCGCGGCTAAGCGCAGGCACTTGGAAGCTTGGTTCAGCTCAAGCGGCCAGGAAGCCGTTGTTTTGTAAGGGACTAGTCGATGAGACTGGTGAGTTCGTGGTGACACAGATCTTTGCTATCGGCTCTTGGGCGACGTTCCCCAGGTTTGGGAGCCTCGAGAGAGTCGAGGTCTCGTCCGGATTGAGGACCCACCGCTGCCGTGTGTTGTAGCCATCACCTTTCTGAAACCGTCCTACTGCGATTCGTTCCCAACCGCAATGGAGGTTGTGGCATTTGTCCTCCGTCGTCATCTGCTTCACTGCCATGGAGTTTGAATAGACATGCAGCCGCCGCGTGTTCACGGACAGCACGCACTGCAAGAACATCGCGAAGCAATCGCTCGCTCGGTTTGGCACGGGGATGAACGCAATCGAGGCCATCGCGCGAACCATCGCGTAGTGGAATTTAATCCCGACTGAGCTACGTCACCTTGAGTTTGGACTTGCGAGTATCCTCGTCACGTACAAACGTGTGTGATCCGGATCACACAATTTGGGACAATCGGCGTGATAGCTTACTGTGAGTATATGCACCTCGCCGACCGCAACTCGCTGCGCTGTTGTTATGACTGCATGTGTTGTATGCGCCGCAGCGGAGATTGTGGTTTTGCGAGGGATTCTGCTAAGAATTAGGACATAGAGAATAGATTCCCAAACGGCCCACAATCTCCAGATTGTGGGCCGTTGTTGTTTGTCCGTCGGTTCAGGGAGGGATGCAGTGTATTACGAGATTCCAGCAACGCTTTGGGGTGAGGTCGACCAACTGGAGGCATTCGTTCAGCAGCACGTCGAAGGCAGACTCGATGTGGCGTCTTTGAAAGTGCGGCGTGTGCCGTTTGGCTGCTATGAACAGCGCAAGGAGGGCGCTTACATGCTGCGTATTCGTTGCCCTGGGGGCGCGCTTACCCCCGACCAACTGCGCACGATCGCCACCCTCTCAAGCCAATATGGGGCCGGCCATATCCACGTCACCACCCGGCAAGAGTTTCAGATCCACGATCTCAAGCTTGAGGATGTTGTGCCGGTGATGCGGCAGTTGCTGAATGCGGGGCTTGCCACCCGAGGAGGTGGCGGCAATACTGTGCGAAACATCATCCTTTCGCCAGACGCGGGTGTCTCCCCCAACGAGGCGTTCGACCCGAGTCCGTATGCATTTGCCCTGACCACTCGTCTGATCGCGCAGCCAAATTCCTGGGCATTGCCGCGCAAGTTCAAGATCGCATTTTCGAATTCCGCGAAAGATTCCGCTAATGCGCGGGTTAATGACCTGGGTTTCGTGGCGGCTGCGCAAGATGGGGTGTTGGGATTCCGCGTGTATGTGGCGGGAGGCATGGGCACCAAGCCCGAGGTCGGACACCTGCTGCATGAGTTCACTCCTGCCGATGACGTTTACCTCGTGGCGGAGGCTACAAAGCGAGTATTCGACAAGCACGGGAACCGCAAGGACAAGCGGGCCGCGCGCCTTCGTTTTTTGTGGAACCAGTTGGGCGAGGACCGCTTCCGCCAGTTGTACGAGCAGGAATTGCGAGGGCTTCGCCAAGAAGAGCAGAGGCCGCTGGAATTGCCCAGAGAAGATTCGCACGCCGCAACACTCCCGTTCTGTCCGGCACAAGATGAAAGCCCCGAATTCCAGCGCTGGAAAAAGCGTTACGTCGAGCCACAGCGTCAACTCGGACTAAGCTCGGTGTTAGTCCCTGTGTTGCTGGGAAATTTGAAGAACGATGAAGCTATCGCGTTGGCGCTCTTCCTGGAGCCGTTCGGCAAGAATGTTCTGCGAGCCACCCTGGGGCAGAACCTGCGATTGCGCAATATTCCAGAGCGATATCTTGGCAACGTCTATTCTGTGGTCAAGAACGTCTCGGAGCTTGCATCGGCTCCCGTGCTGTTAGCGAACTCAGTTTCCTGCACCGGCGCCGCTACCTGCAAGCTCGGCATCTGCTCGCCCAACGGGGCGCTGAGGGCAGTTGCCAGCAAGCTGGCGGAGTCCGGGCTCGACCTCGACGAAATTCCTGAATTCAAGCTCAATCTCTCCGGATGCCCCAACACCTGCGGGCAGCATATGGTCGCCGACCTGGGTTTCTATGGCCAAGTGGGACGCAACGATCAGCGGATATTTCCGGCATACGGCGTGGTCGCCGGCGCGGTGGTAGGCGGAGACGAGTCACGACTGGCGCGCTCGTTGGGTCGCGTCAACGCTCGTGATCTGCCTCATTTTGTCCGCGACATCCTGCAAATCTGGATCAAGAAGAAAGCGCGCTTCAATTCGTTTGCCGCCTATGTCGACTCTGAAGGAGCGCAGGACATCAGGAACATTTGCGACCGCTACCGAAACATTCCAGAATTTGAGAAAGACAGCAGTTACTTTTTGGATTGGGGCGCATCGGAACCCTTTTCGCTGGTCGGTAAAGGGCCGGGAGAATGCTCGGCTGGACTGTTTGATTTGATTGATGTCGATCTCCAGCAGATCCAGAACGCACGGCGGGAATTGGTGGCCGCACAGCCACACGCCGTGGTCAACGAGACCTTATACCGTATTGCCCTGTCTTCGGCGCGCGTGTTGTTAATCACGCGCGGGATCGAAGCAAGGTCCGATGCGGCCGTATTCGCGGCTTTCAGTAAGCACTTTATTGCCGCGGGTCTGGTGGATAAACGCTTTCAGCGCGTCATTGCGGCCGCAGAGGAAAACAATTGTGTTGCGTTGCTCCTGATGGCATCCGAAGTCGGAGAACTCGCGGAGGCCGTCGAAAGCCTCTACGCCAGTATGGATAACTCGTTGCGGTTCCCAACCGCGGTAGCCAGCACTGTAGCTGTATCGGCATCCGAGCGATCCGTGGGACACACATCTTGAGCTTCTCACCGGCAATCACAGGACACATGAGTGCCCTATCGATGCGCTTGGCCTCTGACCGCGCGAGCGCGCGCTGGGTGCTTTCCATAGCCGGGCTTTGGAGCCGGACATCTGGGATGCCTGGACTCTAGGGGCGAGGACATGCCCGAGTCCACGGGCACCGTTATCTGCTTCGTCGGCGACGATCATTTCGGCGACGATCCTGCCGCCGTAAACCCGTGATGGAGCCGACACCGCCTGAGCGATTCGGAACCCAATGGGCTGCGAACCAACCCTACTGAAAACAGCTGCCCCAAAAGCCTCCTGTCTGAGCGGCTCTGAGTTTCCTCTCCGCCGGGATTCTACAATCGCAGTTCTCCTGCCTTAGCTCGCTCTCCACCCAAGGATTACTGGGCCTCGATTAGTCTCATCACCATCAGCGTCATATCGTCATGGTGCTTCGCACTCCCTACAAACTCGTCCACGGCGCACAACACGCGCTTCGCCAACTCGCTGGCCGAAAGGCCATCATTGCACTCTATCGCCTCCCCCAGCATCTGGCGCCTGAACAGAGCCAGGCGTACAGATACTGAGAGCGGGAACCTAGAAGACGTGAGCAACATTCTCGCCCGCGATTTCGATTCTCGTGATCCGACGCACACCTCCTTCCGTGCTCATGGTCACCGCTGTCTGCTTCGCCTTGGCACTCATCGGTTCCAGGCGGCACGTCACTTCACCGGGATGGGCTTCACTAGTGGGTCCGCCGGAAGCGGATGGGTTGTGTATTCCATTTATCTCAGTGAAATGGATCATGTGATCTGACCCATCGACGCGGTGTTGCATCTGGTAGTGGCCGGCTTTCAGAGTCAAGTCGCTGACCTGGGTTTCTTCACTCAACATTACTTCACCCTTCTTGCCGACTTTGATGACCTGTTGATGAGCTGCGGTGGCGACAGTGACGCTGAGTAGCAGCATCCCCGTGACCATTACAGCCGTGCCCAATAACAACCAACGCTTTTGCATTTCCTTAAGTTCCTCCGTGATCTATAAAGTGGTACTGCTGCTTCTTTGCTCCATTGCGTCTCGTCCTCGATAAGAAAGATGACGAGCTTCAATGCCTTGGCCTCTCGTCGCAAGTGCCGAATACTGTTTTTCTTTTCGGCTATTCCTTTGTAAGGAGCCCTTTACGGCTACCTCTGGTACTGGTGCGCCCTAAATCTTCGTCGCTGGGTCGATCCTTACCCGCCGCTCGCTGATCCCATTCCTCAAGTACTTCCCCCCCGCTGCTGTCGCAGAACCTGTCGAGGGCGGTGGTGGCGTTTGCACCGGAAAAGGATCAGCGTCTTCTCGGGTCTCCGCTGGGCCTCTACACTACTTGCAGGGCCCGGTGCTTGCGCGTCTAGTGGGGAGAGCTGCCGCCGCGGGGGCCTGGGATGGTGTACATCCAGACCGGTTGCGGCGTTTGCGCAAGCACCGGAGCCACTGCAAGGGTCGCGACAACAACCCACGGCCGTCGAATTAGAGCCTTGTTCGTCACTTACTTGGGTCCATGAGACGTCTATGCTCGGAACATGGTGTCGAACTTTCACCCACCGACCCAATGTCTTCAGAACATGTGAGTCACGTCCCTGCCCTGCACCCACCGATGTTGCAACGTCTCCGTCTTAACTGGCCTTCGTTCGGCGTGGATTCGTAGATTCATATCTTTCTCCTTCTGCAAAATTGAAATCGCGACACTTCCACTTTTCACAATTCCTAGGAATTGCACCTGCGAGTACGCCGGTCGACTGCCACCGGGTAAAAGGGACAGAGCCTAGCCAGCCAAACCCTGCTGTCGTGGCCAGTCCATGTGGCACTATCCATCACGAGTCCAACCAAGATTCGGAGCATCACCACGACGGCTCCGGCCATCAACACTGAAAAGAGCGTTGTCCAACGTATCGAACTCATCGGGCCTCACTTGCAGAGCGTCTCGCCGTTCCATTCCCCGGAATCACCTCGTGGCTAGCAAGCTCAAGGAAGATTTGCCGCATCTTGCAGTTGAGTTCGCGCACTAAGACCTGGATACCGATGGGTCCGTGATTGAACCCAGCCAACGCATGGTTCGTGACGGCGATTGACGTGTAGCCGGCGTCTTCAGCGACCACCAGGTTGAACGGCATAAACAGGCCTCCATCGCGGTCGCTGAGTAACGCTTGGTATGCGTGGAAGGGGCTCCAGATAACCAAGACGGTGTACTTCCCCCATGGAAGTCCCACAGTTTTCTCAAACTCGCGATGAAATTGCACCTCCGACACAACACGAAAGCCTTCGCGCTGCAGCTTCTGCCGCAGTAAATCCAAGCAATCCTGGAAGCCTAGCGTCGTGCGTAGAGAAAAGGAGAAGTCTCGTGTCATCGTTGTCATTGGCGTTCCTTGATACTGTGGCTCAGTACACTCGGATAATGGCACGCAGCCTGCCAGAGTGGGGGTGCCGTCTCCCGATCCTCGTGAGCCATTGCCTGAGAAGTAGTTACATTCTCCTACCCGGCCACATGGCGCTTAAGGGTTTGGGAGTTGTGCCCGATTTGCGGCAAGGACAGCGCCATATGCGCCACTTCTGCGGGCTCCGGAGACAAGACCTTGCTTATGGTCGTAGGCCCTTGCGTCTCAGGATGACGTCAGGGCTGCCCGAGAGCGGGGTGGACGCTCTTCGTGTTGGGCTGAAAGACGGGCGCCCGATGTGATCGTCCTTGATCTGACTGCTACATGTGGTGGGTCGCGATCGCGACGAACGGGGTAGCCCTTGCAGCACGGACAAGTGCAGTAACCAGGGAAAGGCGCGGGAAAAAGTCCCTCGGCGTTACGCGGTGCTAGAATCGCGCTGAAATGGACAAGCAGGTGAGAAAACGACGGTGGCGAGCGTGGGGTTTGGTCGCGGCAATTGCAGCGGTATCACTGCTCCACTACGAAACTCCGATCTCCCACGTTTGGCTACATCCACTGCTTCAGCGCGCATACTACGTACCCATCTTGTTAACGGCACTGTGGTTTGGCTGGCGAGGCGGGATCTTGGCCGCCACCCTGTCTGGTCTTTTCTACATTCCTCACATATTGATGTCCTGGGCGTCCCATCCTGAATACAGCGCCGCTCAATATGTCGAAATCGGGATGTTCTTCGTGATAGGTGGCCTGACGGGCGTCCTGGCCGACGATGAAAGGATGCAACGCAAGAAGGTGGAAGAAACTGCCCACAAGCTCAGCGATGTCTATGCCCAACTACAGGCTTCATTTGAGCAACTGCGCCGCGCCGACCGTCTCTCCGCACTGGGTGAGCTCTCGGCAGGGTTGGCTCACGAGATTCGAAATCCTTTGGGTTCTGTCGAAGGCGCAGTGCAGATTTTGCGCAGACAGGAGTTGCCAACGGAAACCAGGCAGGAGTTTGGAGACCTCGCTCAAAAAGAAGTCAACCGGCTAAAGGATTTAGTTACGAATTTCCTCGACTTTGCCCGACCCCAGACTCCCAAGCGGGTACCCACCGCACCGTCACAGCTCTTGGAATCCGTAAGCAAACTGGCNNGTGCCGGCCGTGTCGGTCGACCCCGAACAAATGAAGCAGGTACTCTTGAATCTTGCACTCAATGCGATCCAAGCCATGCCCGCCGGAGGCGAAGTCCTGATGAGGGCAGCCAGAAAGCCAGAAGCAGTCGTCCTCGAGGTACAAGACGAGGGTATGGGCATTCCGCCTGAGGACCTGGAGCGGGTTTTTAATCCGTTTGTCACCACCCGTGCAGATGGAACTGGTTTGGGTCTATCGATTGCATACCAGATTGTCAGCCAACATGGAGGACACATCGCAGCGCGGAGAAATCCCGAAACAGGCATGACCTTCAGTGTTACGCTCCCCCTGGGGTCCGAGGCGAATCTTCCTGAAGGGAACTTACAGGAAGAGAATCATGCCTAGCGCGCCTATTTTGATCGTCGATGATGATGCCAGCCAGCGGCGCCTGATCGAGTTCTGGCTACAAGAAGATGGTTACTCGACTCTCATTGCCAACGATGGCAAAGCGGGCCTGCATGCCTTCGAGCAGAAATCTCCTTGTCTCGTGATTGCCGACATACGCATGCCTGGAATGGATGGGCTTGATCTGCTCGGCCGCATCAAAGGAGTCAACCAGGATACGCCAGTAATTCTTATCACCGCCTTTGGAACGGTTGGCAATGCCGTTGACGCAATGAAACTGGGCGCCGTCGATTACATTCTGAAGCCCTTAAATCCCGACGAACTCAAACTGAGCGTTCACCGAGCACTCGAGCGCAAGGAACTGGTGGATGAAAATCGCTACTTGCGCGATTTTGCCGACACCACTTTTCGCTTCGAGAACCTAATCGGCCAGTCGCGCAAAATGCGTGACGTTTTTGATGTGGCCACACAGGTGGCCCGCCGTGATTCCACAGTATTGCTAACAGGGGAAACCGGTACTGGCAAAGAGCTCCTTGCCAAAGCCATCCATCAGAACAGCCTGCGGGCCAAGAAGCCGTTCATCACCATCAACTGCGGGGCCATACCAGAAAACTTGATCGAATCAGAGTTATTCGGGCATCGGAAGGGTTCCTTTACGGGAGCCTTTGCCGACCGCGTTGGCAAATTTGAAACCGCCAACGAAGGAACTGTGTTTCTAGACGAGATTGGTGACCTGACACCCAGTCTCCAGATCAGGTTGCTCCGTGTCATTCAGGAGCGAGAGATCGACAAGATCGGGCACCCACATCCAATCAAGATAAACGTGCGCATTCTCGCCGCTACCCACCGCAACCTCAAGACTTTGGTGGAAGATGGCCAATTCCGCGAGGACTTGTTCTATCGGCTAAGCGTAGTGACAGTGAACCTGGCGCCGCTTCGTGAAAGAAAGGACGACATTCCACTACTGGTGGAACATTTTCTGAAGAAGCAATGTGCCAAGTACCAGATTCCCCTGGTTTCCATCTCCGAAGAGACGCTTGAAGTATTGGCACGGCACAACTGGCCCGGGAATGTGCGCGAATTGGAGAACGTGGTCGAGCACGTTGTCGTGCTGGGTAAGGGGGACGTCATCAGACCGGAGCATTTGCCGGCAGACATCCGGCAGCAGAGGTCTCGAATTGCAAACATCAGCCTCAAACTGCCCGAAGAGGGTATCAGTCTGGAGGATGTCGAAAAAGAAATTCTGCTCCAAGCACTGGAAAAACACGACTGGCACCAAACGAAAGCGGCCCGATACCTGAGCATCAGTCGGAAGACGCTGATTTATCGCATGGAGAAGTATGGGCTTACTCCTCCCAATGAAAAAGGGGAAGCACAAGTCGTCGCTGACGATTTGGATGAATAGGCCTCGACTCCCTTAGCAACTGCTACAGCCGGTATACCGCTGCCATGTCTGAAGAGCACGAATTTGGGGGCCTTGTGTGGTTTGAGCTTTAGCGCTACCATGACTCGTCCCTGCCATTTGTGACGAAGATCACATCATTGCGTGCTCGTCGTCATCGCCAGGTGGGGCAAACTGCCCCTAGTCTCTGGCTACTGAACCTTGGGAGGGGAGAGTCTGCGACACGCAGCCCAATTCGTTCTTGTCGTGCTGCTGGTCACGTCGCTCGGCGCACCTGCCGCGACTTGTTGCCAGCGTTGCCCCAAGGAAACCGTGGATCAGAAGACTGCTCCTTCTCCATCTGACCACTGTTCTCACCACATATCTCATGCACTACTCGGTTACACATTGGAAGCGGCCACCCATCGCGTCGCGTGCTACGGTTGCGCCCGAGCCAGTCAACCACCTAGCTCTACTCTCGGTACGCCTGATCGCGCGCCGGATTTTTCACTTACTGACGGCGAGGCGAACGTTGGAGATGCTGTGCTGGCTGCAACCCTGCCACGCTTGCCAGAGAGTCCTCCCCCATTGAAGTCGAGTTCCAAACGGACCTTCATGTGTACCTTCCTGATCTAGTAGCGTCCCTACTCTGACTCTCGTCACCGGTGTTGGCAGCAGCCGCAATGCTGTAAGCGATCATTGCCCGCTCACCGCCACAGTCGGTCTTAATCTAGAATTGCACCCCGGAAACTAAGACTACGGAGTACGGCATGAGGTTTATCTCGCAAGCTTTGCCGCTGTGGCTTGTTATCTTCCTCTTTTGTTTTGTGGCAACAACTACGCTGAGCTTGGCCCAGGGGCAGAAACTGAACATCCGTGACTGCACTCGGCTGAGGTCCAGAAACAATCAGATTCTGACCTGTCCCAGATGATTGCCCAATGGAAAAGCAAGATGCCAGCGTTCAGCAAGACGTTGAGTGCCGACCAAGTCAAGCTGTTGGTGGCTCACATCCGCGAGCTGGGCAAGAAGTAAATCGATCAGAGAGGCGGCTATGGCAACAAGAGACCAGGGAATGACAAAGCCTAGCGACGGGCGATCGGCCCCGGTACCTCGTAGACGATTTGTTGAGGTGTTACTGGGTGGCGGGTTTCTGGCAACGGCTGCTGCATTTGTCTACCCCGTCTTGCGCTACCTGGTCCCACCGAAAGCTTCCGACCTCGGAAGCGATTCCGTCGTAGCCGGGCGTGTCGGAGAGCTGAAGCCGAACAGTGGAAAGATTTTCCGGTTTGGTAATCACCCTGGTCTGCTGATCCGCACTGCTAGCGGAGAGTACCGCGCAATGTCAGCGATCTGCACGCATCTATCCTGCACAGTGCAGTACCGCGACGATCTGCGTCAAGTCTGGTGCGCCTGCCACAACGGTAAGTACGATCTCAACGGCCGAAATGTTTCGGGGCCTCCGCCGCGCCCACTGGAGGGCTTCGAGGTGCAGGTGCGCGGAGACGAGATTTTCGTGCGGCGTCGGCGGGAGGCTTGATGAGTCCGTTACCCAACGTCGGCAACTGGCTAAACGAGCGGTTGGGCTGGGAAGGCTTGGTCGCCCCGTTGCGGAAGAAAACTGTTCCTCTCCACCGACTCTCCTATTGGTACTTCCTCGGAGGTATCACTCTCTTCTTGTTCGTCATCCAAGTGCTGACCGGGATCCTGCTGCTTCTGTACTACCGCCCCGGAGCGAATGAGGCTTTCGAGAGCGTGCAGTACATCATGACCCAGGTGCAGTTTGGCTGGCTGATTCGGTCGATCCACTCCTGGTCGGCCAACCTGATGATCTTCACCGCGTTCGCGCACATGTTCAGCGTGCTATTCCTCAAGGCGTACCGCAAACCGCGGGAGCTCACATGGGTAAGCGGTGTAATCCTCCTCTTTCTCGTTATGGGCTTCGGGTTCAGCGGCTACTTGCTACCTTGGAACACTTTGGCTTTCTTTGCCACCAAGGTCGGCACCGAAATTACGGGACAAGTTCCGATCATTGGCAAGCCCCTGATGATCTTTCTTCGCGGTGGTGAGGACGTTACTGCAGCCACGCTGAGCCGGTTCTTTGGATTCCATGTTGCAGTTCTACCCGGATTGACGACAGTGCTAATCCTCCTGCACCTACTCTTGGTTCAGCGCCTCGGGATGAGCGTTCCTCCAAAACTGGAAGTGCAGTGGACCGCGAATCCGTCTGCGAAGCGGGAAATGAAATTCTTTCCCAACTTCGTACTGCGCGAAATGATGGCTTGGTACATCGCCCTGGGAGTGCTGGGTGCGTTGGCAGCGCTGTTCCCGTGGAACCTCGGTGTCAAGGCAGATCCTTTCGTGTCGGCGCCAGCTGGAATCAAGCCCGAGTGGTACTTCCTGTTCATGTTCCAGACGCTCAAGCTCATCCCGCCTAAAGTATGGTTCATCGACGGGGAAGTTCTCGGTGTTCTTGTTTTCGGCTTGGTCGGTCTGCTGTGGCTTCTGTTGCCTTTTTTTGAGAGTGATCACCCCTCGCGCACCAAGCGGTGGATTACTGGAGTTGCGGTCTTTGCTCTTGCCTACGTGGCGGGTATGAGTCTTTATGGTCATCTTGCGAAATAAGCTCCGACCGTTCAGCGCAGCCCGCTATGCCGGGCTGGCCGGCTTCGTCCTGCTTGCAGCGTGCCTAGGTTATGGGCAAACCCCGAACTCCTGCCTAGATTGTCACTCCGCCTTGCCTGATCCGCTGGGCGTGAGCCAGGAGAAGTTCAGCCAGGACATCCACTCACAAAAGGGTCTGACTTGCGCCAGTTGCCACGGAGGCGACCCAACCAGCGACGATCCAGACAAAGCCATGAGCCGGAAAGCCGGCTGGAAAGGCAAGATTGAGCGTAAGCAGATCCCGCAGTTGTGCGGTTCTTGCCATTCGGATCCAACATATATTCGGCAGTTCAACCCCAGCTTGCGCACCGACCAGCTAGACCAGTACCACACTAGTGTGCATGGCAAACGCCTCGCGGCTGGAGACACGAAGGTTGCAGTATGCACGGATTGTCATAGCGTCCACGATCTAAGGGCGCCCAGCGATCCCCGTTCCACGGTGAACCCGGTCAACGTGGCGAACACTTGCGCTCGTTGCCATGCTGACGCGGGTTACATGAAGGGATACTCCATTCCCACGGATCAGTTCGCGAAGTACAGCACGAGCGTGCACCACGAAGCGCTAGCGGTGCGAGGCGATCTGAGTGCGCCGACGTGTACAACGTGTCACGGAAACCATGGTGCGGCGCCGCCAGGAGTCGACAAGGTTCAGAATGTGTGTTCGAACTGTCACGCTTTCCAGGCGCAGATGTACGACAAAAGTTCGCACAAAGAGGCCTTTCAAGCTGCGTCTCTTCCAGGATGCGTCGTGTGTCATGGCAATCATGGCATCAGCCATCCAACGGACGCGAAGCTGGGCACTGGTCCTGACGCGGTCTGCATGCAGTGTCATAAACCAGGCGACGCTTGTGATCAAGCAAGGGCAGGATTTCAAAGTGGGTTGAGTCGATTGGACGAGGCCATCAAGAGCGCAAACCAAGTTCTGGCTGTCGCCGAGTCTTCTGGCATGGAGGTGAGCGAGGCTCGGCTCGGACAGGATCAAGCACGGGATTCGCTCACTAAGGCTCGAGTCACTATCCACAGCTTCCGGAAGGACTTGATAGATCAGGATATTCAAGCCGGCATGACAATCGCCGCCAAGGACCTCGTAGCCGGGAAGAAAGCCATGGTTGAGCGCAACCATCGCCGAGTCGGGCTGGGAGTGTCCCTCATCACGATTGGGATCGTGTTGGCGGGCCTTTGGCTGTACGTCAAGAAGATAGAGGGTTAGACGCATGGGCGCATTCTTTCTTAAACGAACTGTGTCATTGAGGTGCAACGGTATGAACCTCTTCAAGTGGTTAGGTCTTTTAGGTCGGATATCTGCGAGGCTCCTACAACACGGGAGACCGTTAACCACTCTCTCTCTGTTTGTCCTGTTTCTAGGTCTCGTGTATGGGCAAGACCAGGCCATAGCGGGGAAAGCGCCGGCAAAGTATGTAGGACCCGAAGCTTGCAAGACCTGTCACGAGGATATCTACAACAACTTTGACAAATCTCCGCACTGGAAAACCACCCTCGACAAGCGGGGCGGTCCACCCAAACAAGGATGCGAGGCTTGTCACGGGGCGGCTGCTGCCCATATCGACGATCCGGGTGATCCGAAGAATATTTTCAGCTTCAAAACCGCGTCGGCAAAAGAAGTCAATGAGCGCTGTCTGGAGTGCCACAGCTCCGGCAAAGATCACATGAACTTTTCTCGGTCGGCGCACAGCGACAACAACTTGAGTTGCCTCAGTTGTCATTCTGCTCACCACGGACTGCAGAATCAGTCTCTCTTAATCAAAGCTCAAACAAACCTCTGTTACACCTGCCATCAAAAGATCAAGCCGCAGTTCAATATGCCCTTCCACCATCGCGTGGAGGAAGGCCTCATTCAGTGTACGGATTGTCACAATCCCCATGGTGGGTTCATTGGTAAGCAACTGCGCTCCGCGGCGGCGCGCGATTCGGTTTGCTTCACATGCCATGCGGACAAGCAAGGACCGTTTGTGTTTGAGCACCAGCCGATCAAGACAGAGGGTTGCATGGCCTGCCACTCGCCACACGGTTCCCCAAATCCCCGCCTTATCAAAACCAGCAACCTAAACGTTCTTTGCCTGAAGTGCCATACCGCTTCCACTTTCAGCGGAGCTTCGGGGACGCCAGATTTTCATAACCAGGCGGCGCAATACCAGGCATGCACGATATGTCATGCAGCAATCCACGGATCGAATTTCGACCGTCACATGCTGAAGTAGTGGTGGATGAGACGATGCACGTGCTCAATGGCCGCAATCAGAATTCGGAGAGCAAAATATCTCGCTTGCTCTCCAGGATTTCACGGATCGTACTGGAGCAGAATATGAGACTACGACGCGCATTGCAGAAAACTTCGGCGCCTGGCGTGCTGTTGCTCGCTCTTGCGGTTAGCGCAGGGGCACAGAGCGCAACCCCATCCGTTGAGGGGATCGACTCCGGAGACTACAACATCCGCCAGACGACCGAATTCGGGTACAGAAGCACAGACGTTAGCGGGAATCTCGCGAACTACAACACTTTTGTTGATCTTAACAGCGGTGTTCGGCTATTTGAACAGTCGCTCGATATGCGTTCCCTGAATCATAATGGATTTCTTTTCGACAATCTCTCCATGTACAGTTTTGGGTACGGAGGCGATCCGAACGATCTCACGCGGCTCCGCATCAGCAAGAACAAGTGGTACGACTTTAACGGTAGCTTCCGCCGCGATCGATATCCCTGGAACTACAATCTCCTAGCCAATCCGCTTAACCCCGTAACCTCACAGCCTGCGTTGCCGATCACAAGCTCGCTGCATTCTATGAACACCGTGCGACGCATGAGCGATTTCAACCTCACGCTGCTGCCTCAATCTCGTGTCCGATTCCGGCTGGGCTACACCCGCAACATTCAGGAAGGCCCATCCTATTCGACTTTCGGGGGTACCACCATCCTTGATCCGCCGGTCGGTCACGGATCTCAAACACAAATCTTTCAGGATTGGAAGACCACGCTGAACGCATATCGTATGGGTGTGGACTTCCAGGCATTGCCGAAAACCAGTTTCCATTACGACGAGATTCTCCAGTATTTCAGGCAGGATACGTCATACGTAGACAAGAATTTCAACTACCAGTTGTCAAACGGAGTCCCGGTCGATCCAGGCATTGTTTTCGACACTGCTAACGGCGTACCGTGCACCTCTCCGGTAGCGTCCTCCGGGAATCCTCCGACCCTGGATCCGAGCTGCAATGCCCATTTGAGCTACACGCGGGTCGGCAGGCCGCGCAATTTTCTTCCGACTGAGCAATTCAGCTTTCAATCCGAATCTATCAAGAATGTCTCCATGTCTGGTCGTGCCGCGTACAGTGCGGGGGAGCAAGACTCTCACGATCTCAACGAGATCTTCACCGGCAGCGATGCGGTTGCGCTCCAGGTGGGAGGAACTTCAACTGGTCCCACTCACGCAAGGCGCGTCATAGCCAATGCGGATTGGGCTGCCACCTGGAGTGTCACCTCCAAGTTCCGCGTTGTGGACTCCTTCACCTATGATCGCTTTCAGCTTCCAGGTGTTTGGGATTTCACGACTGTCAGCCTCTTTGCGCAGGCCCCCCTCATCAATGGAAGTCCCTCGCTCTTGCTGCCCCCAGGCAGTTTCGATCCGGTGAATTGCCCCCCACCCTTCACGGCGAACACTTGCCCTCAACATAACGATAGTTCTCCGGCCGACATGACAAATGGCCAATGGAATCGGTATCTCGGACAGAACTTCAAGTCCAATACGCTGCAGTTTGAGTACGACTTTACGAGTAAATTTGGCGCGTGGCTGGGCTACCGTTACGGCAATCGCAAGGTCTTCAGCCAAGACACGGAAACTTTCGCGAATGAAGTGTTCTTCCCCGGGGGGGCGGCTGGTGCGGCGCGCGGTGATTGCTCGGATCCAACCGCTTGTACGCTGCAACCGGACGGCTCCTTAGTATTCTCCGGCGCCTTTGGCGATACTTCACACGTTCAGGATGCAGACATCACCAGTCATTCGATGCTCTCTGGCCTTTGGGCACGGCCTACCAACAATCTCCGGTTGAACTTTGACTTGGAACTCTTCTGGGCGGATTCGGCCTTCGTGCGCGCAGACCCCCGTCAGCAGCAGCGTTACAGGTTTCAAGCAGCCTATACCCCCTCCCGTTGGCTGACTCTGGACGCTTCTTTCGACATTCTTGAGCACCGAAACGGCATGCTCTATGTGAATGACAAGGAACATGACCGCGGATTGACGCTTGGGGCCGTGCTCACTCCCAATGAGCGTCTTTCAGTCGATTTCGGTTACACCTACAACAACATTTATACCCAGTTAATTGAATGCTGGGCCTACGGTTCCGGAGTTGCCCCGCCAGTTGCCCCAGGTCTCCTCCCTTCCGGCACCATTACGACCCCTTGTCCAGTGCCCGCCGATCTGCAGGGAGGCGACGTCACGGCGTTTGGAGGTCCGGCTGTGTACAGTAGCAACACAAATTTCGCCTACGCCAATGTGAACTGGAAACCCATAAAGCGGCTTACCCTGAGAGTCGGCTATGCAGGCTCATTCGCGAACGGGAGGACATTGTTCTTGAACCCCAATGCTCCTGTCGGCCCCCTGCAGTATGCCTATCAGAAACCATACGCCGGGTTTGTGTTTGACTTGGCGAAAGGCTTCGCCTTCAAGACCACCTGGACGTACTACGGGTACAACCCCAGATCCATTCCGAATCCATCGGGCCTTGCACCGATCGGGAGCCAAGACTTCAACGCCAACAACGTAGCGCTGGCGCTTCGGTACTCGTTTTGATGAGCGGTTAGATCGAGACAGATGAAACATTCAAAGATAAATTCAAGGAGGACGATTCGATGAAACGCGAGATGCTTCGAGTAGTGGTCACTGGGATGCTTCTGGTCGGGCTGATTGGCTTCTGTGCAGAAGCTTCTCCGGCCCAGAGTGCCGGGGAAACCTTATTCAAGACAAAGTGTGCAGCCTGCCACGGACCGGACGGCAAAGGTGAAGTGCCGATGGGAAAGAAACTTGGCGCCCGCAACCTGAGCTCGACCGAGGTACAGGGTCAATCGGATGCCCAACTCGCCGATGTCGTGACCAAGGGGAAGAACAAGATGCCCGCCTATGCCGGCAAGCTGACCAAAGAACAGATTCCCGACTTGGTCGCATACATTCGAGAACTGGGCAAAAAGCACTGATGTGCTCGTGACCGTTCACTGCGTCAGATTGAAGGTGTTGCTCTGACGCTGGCGGGGAAGAGAAACGACAGCTGCTTCAATCCCGGCACTCATGATGTAGAGAGTCTTCGGAAGGCGAGAGTCTTTTCCCGGCGCGGCTGGCAAAGCAGACGAGCGTTTATGGTTCCGACTTGGGCTAGCATCGATCAGATTGTCGTCGTCCTGATGGGAGACGATAGAACTCGCCTGGCAAAGGCTACAGCGGTGGCTGAGCTCATTCGATCGGCAGGGGCCTATCGGTGGGTTGGACTCTACGATGTCGGCGACGAGCAGATCAGCGCCATTGCCTGGACCGGCTCAGTAGCTCCTGCGATTACGACCCTTCCGCTTTCGAAGGGCCTTCCGGGCGATGCAGTCCGGACGCGCGCTCCTGTGATCGTCGGAGACCTTTCGACGGACACTGCACATGGGACCGCATTCCCGTCCACGAAATCGGAAATCATTGTGCCCGTGCTGGTCGGAGAGACCGTGCTGGGAACGATCGATGTGGAAAGCGAACGCGTCGATGCGTTTTCGAGCCAGGATGTTCGTTTTTTACAGGATTGCGCCCGGGCTGCCCGCCAGCTTTGGTCACTGCACGAAACTGACGGTTCACATTGATTGAGGGCGCCTAATGTCGGTCCCAACTTCGGCCATTGCCGCTGACACTGGTATCCGAGCTCTGATCTTGCACTGGCGCGGGAACCCCGACGCTACGTACCAAAGCTGGTTTCTATGGCCAGAACGCTTGAAGAATTTCCGGTCGATTCGTCGCGGTATTCAGCAGGTGATTGCCGAGATCGAGGAGAACACATTTGGTACAGCGTACCGCGGATCGTCGCTTGAAACCGTCGTTAAGTCGATCGCCGAGCAGCGACAGATCTTCAAGGGTGCGGACCATCCCTTTCTGTGGAAGCCGAAGCTGCGCATTCCTGATATCTACGAATCGCGGGAGAACCAGGTTGCCTTCGGGCGTTTCCTAAATACGTGCATCTGCTGTAACACCGAGGCGCAGTTGCTCGCGGCTATTCAGCGGCTGGACGAGAAGAGAATAAAGGGACTCGGTCCGGCTGTCGCCAACCTGATGTACTTTCTGCACCCAACCGTGATTCCACCGTTTAACACAGCGATTGTGAGGGGCTATAACTCGTTGACCGCCGCAAGAGTGAAGCTGGGCGATTGGAGCGAGTACTTAGCAATGCGCTCAGGGATCCTCCGGTTGGTCGATCAGAACCGGGCGATGCTGTCGAATGATCTCGGTGCGATAGGCGGACTTCTATTCGATATTGGCAGCGGGAGGTACGCTGCACCCCCGTTACACGGCGATCCCGAAACGCGTGCCGCCTGGGAGGCCGATCTCGCGCGAGTCCGGGAGGCGAGTGCGAAAGAGAAAAAAGCAACAGAGGAAGCGCGAGACAACGACCGGACTCACACTGAGATTCAGGGATGGCTGCGCAATCTCGGCCTATCGCTCGGGTTTGACGTTTGGGTCGCAGCCAACGATAGATCGCGTCCATTTGCCGATGGCAAGCTCGCCGACGGATGCATGGCGCAGCTACCGTCGTCGGTGGCTGGCGGCGGAGATGCGGTTGCGTTAATCGACATCGTCTGGTTCACAAAAGAAGGCGCTCCGACAGCGGCTTTCGAAGTCGAGCACACAACGTCCATCTACTCGGGAATCATTCGCCTGCTCGACCTCGCACAGGGGGCTGCGCTAAGCGATACGCTTCCTTTATTTCTTGTCGCGCCGGACAAACGGCAGAAAGAAGTCCGAGAGCAACTGCTGCGGCCAGCTTTCCGCGCGGCGACAGGGCAACTACGATTGCGCTACCTACCGTATGGGGAATTGGAGAAGAACCGTGAAGCAATGGCGCGGTTCGGGCAAGGGATGAAGGCTGTCGAGGCCATAGCGAAACAACTCGTGTGATCTGCAGGACCACGTGCGGCTTGATCTCACAACTCCGCTTTTTGATCCGTGGCAAGGCACTGGTTCAAGGAGTCACACGAACAACCACAGGCGCTCGCAGCTGAAGAGGTTCGAAGCAGGATGCAGGAGCAGATATGAGTCACCACTCTCGTCACGAACGAGTCGAGGAAGTTCCAGCAGGATACTGGAGTTCGAAGCAGGCCTATGTCCTGGCGGTCATTACCCTGCTCCTCGGTGTGGCTGTTGGCTACTTGGTCCGCGGGTCGGCCACGACAGCGACCCTAAGCCAAACGCCAAGTGCGCCCTTCACTGTACCCAACTTCGGCGGGGCGGGCATCAGCGAGCAACCGCCAAGATCATCGGAATTCGCTGCGCGCACAGTCGAACCGCTCCTGCAGCAGCTCGAAACTCGGCCGGACGACGCCGACCTGCTGATCAATATTGCAAACAGCTACTACGATGGTAAGGATTACGCGAAGGCCATCGAGTATTACCAGAAGGGACTGAAAATCAGGCCCGAAGAAGTCAACGTGCGTACTGATATGGCGACCGCGATGTGGTACTCGGGCGACGCCGACGGAGCGATCAAACAGTATGAGCAGTCGCTTAAGTTCCAGCCGACCCACGCGCAAACTCTGTTCAACATGGGAATTGTCAAATGGCAAGGTAAAAAGGATGGCAAAGGAGCGATCCAAGTCTGGGAAAGGCTGCTGGCCTCAAACCCCAGCTATCCCGACCGTCCCAAGGTGCAACAGCTGCTGGATCAGGTCAAGCGAGAAATAGGCAGCGGTTCCTAATCCGCTTCGGTGACGAAGGGCCGGTTGGTAGTCCCAAAGCTGCCAGGTTCCTCTTCTTACGCAACTTAGGTGCATTGCCCTAAATCCGGCAACCCTAGGAGAAATTGAGGCAATCGGTTCCCGCAGCCGTCTGAGCCAGACGCTCAGACCAAGCCATTTCAAACGTTTAGCCGCACCAGGGTCCCAGTTGGATGGTATGACAGTTGCCCTTGAAGAGTAGGCCTGAGGGTCATATCAGGTCATGAGGGCCTTTATGAAAAGGAAGATAGAACGCGATCATCTGAAGTCGGCGGAAATCTCTTGTCTTGCGCCGGATGCGCAAGAAGTATCCGTCGGGGGGACATTCAATGGCTGGGATCCTAGCCAGACGCCAATGAGGAAGAGTGCCGATGGAACGTGGCGCGTGATGCTGCGAGTTCCCGCCGGGTCCTACGAATACAAATTCGTGGTGGACGGCAAATGGCTATGCGAGCCGGGTGTAGAGGAATTCGATCCCAAGCTCGTCGGTTCGCCCGACTGTGTCCCTAACATTTTCGGATCCATGAATCGCAAACTGGACGTCTGAACCTCTTCGGCCCGGAAATGCGCATGTGAAACGCGCACGTGGCGCCATTGGGCTAACCATGACTAACTCTCGGAAATACCGGCCCTGGATCGCCGCGACAACTGCGCGACGGACGCTGCCGTTTTTACTGGCTGTTGTTTCCGCCCTCCCTGCATTATGCCAGTCGGAAAACCAGCACCGCCCACGCGCGTCGGCTTGGCAGCAATACAGTCCCAGTCTCAACAGCAGCGGAGGCAGGAGCAGGACGAAGAGTTCTCCACGATCCAGAAGGAGAACGCCCGCAGGGCCAACGAGCAGCGTCAACTGGAGCTCAGGCGTGACACCGATAGACTCCTCCAGTTAACAAACGAGCTTAAGCAATATGTTGACAAGACAAACGAAAACATCCTGTCACTTGAAGTCATCAGGAAAGCGGAGGAGATCGAAAGGCTGGCCAAGAGCGTCAAAGTGAAGATGAAGGGCAAAGATTGAGTTGTAGCAATGCCAAGAGCGTGGCTTTTTCGCAAGAACTTTTACGACAAGCTCTCTGAACCCGGGTGGTTCAGGAACGGTCGTGATCGGCGGGCTCATTTGCAGCACGATGTTGACGTTCCCGTTTCTGCCCGTGCTCTACGAGATCGTCGAAACCAAACTCGTGCATAGAGGCGCGGCGCTGACGTGAGGGCGCGGGTGTTCGCGAGGAGGTTCTGTGCCACATCTCATACGTCGACGGGGATGGCTGAGAAGATGTGGCGGGTATGCGCTCTTCGCCATTTGGTTGCTGCCTCTAAATGCGATAAACACGGGCAGAACGATACAAACGATTGTGGTGCGTGTAGACCCGGCGGATCGGAAGGTCTTACCAAACGAAGTGGAACTCAAGACTGAGGGGCAGCACGTACATGCTCTCACCGTTTCCGATCCATCGACAATTCCTGTCAATGTCGCAATTGTGATCGATGCCGGCCCAAATCAGGCGGCAGTTCTGAATCGCGAGAAAAACCTTGCTGTGTCGATCCTGAATGCCATCCTTGGTCCCTGCCAATAAGTTTCTTGTAGTCAGAGTGGGATACCAGTACACGACGTATCCGGCTACCTCGGACAAACCCGAGGCCACACGACTGGTCGAAGCTTTGACAACCGAAAGAGGCAAGAAGTCGGAGATCCCGATCTATGAGGCTATGGCTTCTGCAATTGGTGAGTTGTCCAACCTACCCGGACTGCGAGTCCTTATAGTGATTGCGGAAGGAAATGATTACGGAAGCACCATGGGGTTCAAGGAGTTGCGCGCCTTGGTGGAAGCTCGGTATGTCACCTGCCTCGTCGCACTGGTTGATGACCACCCTACTCGTGGTAGCAAGTCGATACTTCGGTACGGATGGTCGCTACGAGATCTTGCCAACGACACAGCGGGTACTTTTGTTGAGAACACCAAGAACGTTGGACGAACGGCGACTCGGTTAGGTGAAATGGTTGCATCGGTCCGCCTCATCACGTTCGAAATCACGGGCCCGCTTCCGGGACGGCACCGTGTTTCTGTTTCTTCGACGTCAGGATTGCGGCTGCATGCTCAAAAGGTTTTCTTCTCTGAGACAGTCAGGCCCTCTGCGCCCGTCACACCCAGAAGCGAGGCCCTACTTTGGCTAGCTGAGCACACGAGCCACCGCCTCGATTAGCTTGAGACCCGTTCCAAATCGAGCCATGGATTCACGCCGCTGGTGGCAGCATCCGTGTTGTCAACATCGTGCCTGTCCGGAAGATCGAAGGCTTCGGTTGAAGCCACGAGGCGGACTCGGGGCGCAAACGTGCTAAGTCACTCTATCGTGTGATCCTGATCACACTATTGCGTAACTACCGGTGAGAAGCTCAAAGTGCGCCACATCGGGGGAACCGTCTGGTCAAGGAGTTGAGCGTCTGTTTCTGTCTGACGTGATGGGCCGGAAGGCCCTTATCGTTGTTGGTGGCCTGCTAGCGCTGGTACTGCTGCCAACCCTTGCTTGGAATGGTCTCGTACAGCAGGGCAATGCCTCCGCCTTCGACATGCTGTTGCGCCTGAGCCCGGCACGGCTCGGCTCGGCACGGGAAAGCGTGGTACTGCTAGCCATCGATGACGAGACCGTCCGTCGGTACGGTCCCTTGCCGTTGAACCGGGCTATCGTAGCGGAAGCACTGGAGCACATCGCAATTGCAGAACCGAGAGTGCTGGTGGTTGATGTGCTGCTGTCGGAAAGAACACGAAGGCAGGACGACGCCAGTCTGTCCAGCGCACTCAGCCGATTTCCAAAAGTGGTGCTGGCAGTGGCGTTGGAAGCGACCCCGGATAACAAACAGCCCCAGTGGATAACGCCGCTTCCCGAGTTTCAGAGCCGCGCATTTGCGCTTGGGCACGTTCACTTCGAGCCGGATCGCGATGGTCTTGCACGCACCCTCCTGCTCACAAAAGCCAACGCGGACAACCGCTATTGGGCACTCGCCTTCGAAGCATTTCGGGCCGCGCTTGGAACACAGGGACCGCCGACCGAAGATGCGAAAGAACTAAAGGTTGAGAGCCGACTCGTCCCTGCTCCGGACTCAAACGGACGACTGTTATGGATTCACTACAACGGCCCTGAAGGAACCTTCCGTCGTATTTCGCTTGCCAGCGTCCTGGACGGCCACGCGCCGGCCTCTAGCTTCGCCGGTAAGATCGTTATCCTCGGCGTGACTGCACAGGGTGCCGGAGATCGCGTTTACACGCCATTTTCCAGTGGTCTCGGCATGAGCGGAATCGAGATCCATGCCAACATTTTCAGCACCTTATTCGAGGGCGCGTATCTGTCTCCGCTGAGTTCTCCATTGGAGTTCCTGTCGTTGATCGCCATTGCGGTACTTGTAGGGGCCGCTGCTTGGTGGCGCCAGGGAAGGTTGTTGACGCCTCTAGCTGTCACCGGGGTCATTGCGATCCCTGTGCTGTCATACTGGATGTTGCGTGCCGGCATCATCGTTCCGGTTGCGTCTTGGCTGGTTATACAGGTGGCCGCGTCGCTCGTTGGTTTCCTGGCGCAGACTCGGTTCATCCGCCGTCGTTTGAGTGAAGCCATAGAAGGGCAACAAGATTATGCTTTCCGCCTGCAAGCGGTTGCGCATGAAATCAAGACTCCTCTGACGGCGATTCACCTTTCCAGCCAGCTGATGACAGAGCCAGCCGTTCCCGAGCACAAAAAGGAAGAGATCGCCCAACGGATTCACAAAGAAGCAGGGCGCCTGTCCGGTGTCGTCACCACGTTCCTTGACGTGGAACGTATCTCGGCTGGTGTGCTGAAGCTGCAAAAACGGCCGGTTGATCTCTCTTCACTAGTGGCCGACGCGATTGAGCGCGCTCGGTTGCTGGCACTGAAGAAGAGCATTGGAATCGAACAGGATCTCGAACCTGAAGTGATTGCGGCTGACGCCGAGTTGCTTCAGTTTGCGATCTACAACCTACTGGTCAATGCCGTTAAATACAGCCCGGACGGATCATCGATCCGCATTACATTGCGGTCCGACGGGCAGGCCGCGTGTCTGGCCGTAGCGGATCAAGGGTGCGGCGTTGAGTCTTCCGAGCAGCAACGAATTTTCGAGCGTTTCTATCGAAGCAAACGACATCGGGACGATCCCACAGGAGGCTCGGGCGTCGGCTTGGCGTTGGTAAAGGAAATCGTCACCCAGCACGGAGGCAGGATCGAAGTAGAGAGCAAGGCGGGACAAGGCTCGACCTTCAGGGTGTTCCTGCCGCGAGAGGCGATCCATGAAAACAAAACCACCAGTTCTGCTAATCGATGATGACGAGGGCATTACCTTCTCGATTGCCACGTTTTTGGAAGCCAAGGGCTATCCGATCACGGTGACCAATAGTGGGAGCGAGGGGTTGCGACTCGCCTCGGAAGGATGCTTCCCAGTGGTCCTGTCGGATATCTACATTGACCGCGTGACGGGACTCGACATTTTGAAGGCCGCAAGGCAGGCGAACTCGGCTTGTGCGGTCATCTTGATAACAGCCAAGGGCTCGATGAGAACAACCGTAGAAGCCGAAGCCCAAGGTGTGTTCGATTACCTTGCCAAGCCGCTGGAGTTGGACCACTTGCTCGAAGTAGTGGACAGAGCAGCTTATTCGCTCCAATCCGAGGAGAGCCCCGCTCCAGAAGCTTCCTCTGACGAGGAGATCGTTGGCGTAACGCCAGCGATGATCGACTTGTACAAGAGCATCGCGCGCGCAGCTCGGTCAGAGGCGACAGTTCTAATTCGAGGAGAGACAGGTAGCGGGAAAGAGTTGGTGGCGCACGCGATTCATCGCGCAAGCCCTGGAGCACAGCAACCGTTTGTACCCGTCGACTGCGCCGCCGTTCCTGAGAACCTTTGGGAGAGCGAGCTGTTCGGTGCGATCAGGGGCGCATTTACCAGTGCCGAGAAGGATCGCGCAGGCATCGTTGAACAGGCTCGCGGTGGCACCGTATTTCTTGACGAGATTGGCGAGATTCCAACGTCTTTCCAGGCCAAGCTGCTCCGCTTTATCGAGGCAAAGGAGTATCGCCCCGTTGGCGCCACGGCACCCAGAACGGCGCGGGTGAGAATCCTGGCAGCCACGAACCGGCCGCTTGAAGCAATGGTGGAGGACGGGGAGTTTCGCGCCGACCTCTATCATCGTCTGAACGTCCTCCAGATCCACGTTCCGCCACTGCGCGAACGAACGCAGGATATCCCTCTCCTCGCCGAACGCTTCCTCAATGAAGCCAATCGCCACCACGGCAAGCAAGCACGGTTTGACCCCGCGGCGATTAGGGCTCTCGAAGCGCACGAATGGCGAGGGAATGTCCGCGAACTGAAGAACGCCATTGCGCGAATGGTGGCGATGTTTTCCCCAGGTCTTTTCGGTGAAACGGAAGTTCGCAGGGCGCTGACGACCGGTTTGACAGAAGGAGTACGGCCAACGAAGCCCGAAACACTCGAAGATGCGGAAAAGAAGCACGTGATAGAAGTGCTACGGCTGTGCGGGGGCAATCGCACCTTGGCAGCCGAGCGCCTCGGAATCCAGCGCCGCACCATTTACAAGAAACTCCAACGCTGGGGTCTCATGCGCGATGGGCACGCTAGCGTGCCCGGAACGCACGGAACGCACGGAGAAGAGGAAAACTAGGCCCTTAGTATCAACAACTTGCACCGCGCCGTAGCGGTCATCGGATTGCTTTTACGGAAAGCGAGGCTAAAGTGACTCGGACCTACTTCAATTTGACGGTTTTGCTTGTACTGCTGCTTGTTGCCCTGCCCATGTGGGCAGCCCCCAACGGCGTACAGGGACAAATGGCCGCCGTGAAGGGGAACGTTAGCCTGGTGCGCGGTCAGGCGTCTCCTGTCCTTCTGCACAAGCATGACACAGTCGAAGCCGGCGACGAAATTCTCACGGATCACAAGTCGTCGGCCATCATCCAGATGCCCGATGGCAGCACAGTCCGCATCTACCCCGACTCGCACGTTGTCCTTCGCACCGAGACCGGCAGTTGGAAAGAATTCCTTCATGTCTTCCTCGGCACGGTACGCGTGCAGATCGAAAAACTGAGTGGTAGACCCAATCCCAAATCGATGACCACACCCACCGCAATTATCGCGGTAAGGGGAACCATCTTTAGTGTGTCGGTCGATCAGACTGGGGACACTCAGGTGGGCGTTGGAGAGGGTCTCGTCAGCGTGGCGAGCCTGCTCCAGCCTCAGAACGAGGTGCTGCTGAAGCCTGGGCAGTCGTGCTGGATGAGGCACGGCCAGCAACGGCCAACTCAACCGCAGATGATGACCCAACCAATGGCCGGCCTGTCGGGCATGAATATGCAGGGCGGATGGGGCGACATGGGCATGGGAACAGGCAGATCGAGCGGCATGGGCAGCAAAGGCGGCATGGGACAAACGGGACCGCACAAATAGTAAGTCCGAGTCACTTTAGCCTCAATCTCATTTCGAGGTGAAAGCAATGAAAAGCATGGTAACGGTGTTTCTTACTTTGGTTTTGTTGGCAGTTGTTCCAACCCAAGTATTGGCCCAGAGGGGCAGCGGCATGGGTCATGGCAATGCCGGTGGATGGGGCATGGGTTCCGGACGCCAGATGGGCGGCTCGCAGAACATGGGTTCCGGAAACTGGGGCTCGATGGCTAGCGGGCAAATGGGACAGTCTGGAAACGGCGGCTGGGCGGGCAATCAGGGCAACAACCAGTGGGGACGAGGCCAAAACAAGAATCAGCGTCATGACAAGAACCGGAACCGCAATTCGAACAATGGTCAGTATGGAGGCAACCAGGGCGGCAGACGCACGAACCGACACTAGCGATCACCCGAATTCCTGCGGGACGGAATCCGTAGCGACGTTAGTTGGGAGCGGGTTGACAGAATGACAGCAGGCCCGTTCCCGATGCGTCCGGGTGAAAGCTTCGATAGCAACGCCACCTTTCTAAGAAATCCTATTCTGAGGGTTAAGATCATGAAGAATCTGTTAGAGCAAAAAATCTGGCGAGTCGCAACATACAGCGCATGCGCTGCCCTGTTTGTGTCAATACTGTTGCTGCTTGGTTGCGGAGGCGGAACGTCCTCCTCTTCACCGAATCCCCTGCCGAACACAACGGCTCTCCAGGTCAATCTTGGAGACGCTCCTTCGGACCGACTGGTCGCGGTCAGCATGACCATTGGATCGATGACACTCACCAATGGGAGTGGAAGCAGCGTAACCGTTGTCTCCTCTTCTACTCCGGTGGAAATGATGCATCTCATGGGAACGGTAGAACCGATCTCCCTGATGAACGTAACCCAGGGCACGTATTCAGGTGCCAGCATCAACCTTTCCTCGGCCGTGGTTTTGTACATGGACCCGACTACGATGCAGTTGGCACAGAAATCCGTTTCCGGGCCCATGACGGCAACGGTGAATTTCAATCCGAGCCTTACAGTTGGCACCTCGCCAATGGTTCTCAACCTAGACATGAACATGGCGTCGTCGGTTTCGATTGACAATTCTGGCAACGTAACTATGACGCCCACCATGACGGCCTCGATGAACCCATGCTGCAGAGGCAATTCTCAAGATCCGCAGAATGGCGGCATGGAGCACATGACCGGAACGGTGATGAGCTTCTCCGGGAGTTCTTTCATGATGTCGATGATGCAGAGTTCCCAGAACATCTCCGTCACCACTGGCCCTAACACACAGTTTGAGGGGATGGGCGGGATGGGTGGCATGTCCAACGGCATGATCGTCATGGTAGACGCCAACATGCAATCGGACGGAACCTTCATGGCCAAGAAAGTCGAGTCGATGATGTCGATGTCCGGCGGCTCGATGGCGGACGGTCTGGTCACGAGCCTGACCGGCAGTCCTGTGACACAGTTGACCATTGGCACGATGGATGGCACAGGTTCGGGGATGATGGGCTCTGACCTTGCAGGCACACTAACGGTGAATGTCAGTCCAACGGCTGTCTTCAGTGTCGATAGCGATCACGTGGACATGAGTAATTTGCCGTTCACTCCTACTTTTGATGGAACCGACGTATTCAAAGGGCAACGAGTCGAGGCTGTCAGCAGCACCGGGATGATGCAAGGCGGTGGCATGGGCGGGATGATGGGCGGTGGAACCATCAACGCCAGCGAGATCGATTTGGAACAGCAGGGTCTGAGTGGGACCGTCTCAGGTTACACAGGTGCTCCGCCGACCACCTTCACGCTCACGCTTCCCGCTGACTGCGCCTTCACGACTCTGACCGGCTCGACGACCATAAATGTCTTTCAGCAAGCGGGGACAGAACTGTGGGGCATGACTACGATCACCAACGGCAGCACGGTGCACGTCCGCGGCCTGTTGTTCTTCGACGCCGGCACGTACAAGCTTGTCGCCGGCCGGATTATGGCACCGTAGATTGACGAGCAGAGTGGTGGGCACGCGCCGTCCGGAGAAGCTGGATGCCCGCCGCTTCTGTGCGATTTCGTGTAACGAAGATCCGGCCAATTGCGTTTATTAAGGCTGGTAGCGGCAAGCACCAGTGCAAACAACAAAGTGACTTGGCAACTTGCCATGTGCTGACGCTGGGCGAGTGTCCACAATGGGAGGGATATATGTTTGAAGATCTGTTGGAGAAATTGAAGAAGTGCGACCAAGTCCAATATGAGGCTGGCCAACATTTCATTCGTATCCTTCCAACAAGCCCAGCGGGGTTTTCACTCGCGATGGAGTGGATCTGGGATACCCACTTCACAGTGTTCCTGGAGGGCTGGCATCAGGATTTCGACTCCTATGAAGAAGCCCTGAGCTGTTTTACTCGTGCTGCTGCTGGGCACTACCGACTGAAAGCCAGAAGCAAGGGCAGTTCTCCTTTTCGGTGGACAGTTGAGTATTGGGACGGCTCGTGCTGGGTTGAGCACTCAACGACAACCAACCTCATTTATCCATTCTGGAAGCCTACGACCACGAGATATCTCCGCAATCACTTGCACTGTGGAGGGACCCCGGATGCATCACCGTCGGCGTGGAGCTTAGCGGCAGCCTCGTGACCGATGGCCAGTTCGACGTGGGACCCCTCTCCCCAGGCGCGAAGTGAACTGATTTGCGTCCCATCGTGACCACCGTCACTGCACCTCCCGCTGCACACCGTCCAGCATTAACATGAGGTACCTATGCAGAAGAACTTCTACTACACAGTCGAAGGCTCCTCGACGACCGATGTCCATGGAGTCCGAAGAGCATGGGTTGCCAATTGGAATTGCGTGTTAGAAAGGAGCGGTCGGTCGAGACCGCCCCGCAAGCTAGAACGACTGCGAGAACCGGGTCTCCAGGAACTCTCCCAGTTTGGCCGTGGCCTTGAATTGAGGGATGGGATCCAGTTCCTTGAATGCCGACGTGAACGCGTTGGAAAGACTCCAGATCGTTCGCGGCCGGAATTCCTCGTACTTGGGCTCGAAGTAGAGGTCATGCACGCTGCGCGCGAGGTGCTTGGGAGCCTCGAGGTTGCCCTCGACAAACGCCTCGTAGATGACGACCTTGGCGGTGACGTCCGTCAATTCGCTTCTCTGCCAGGACTCCACCTGCTTGCGCATCGGCTCGAAGTTTCGCTGCATTCGGTCGACGCCAACCGAAATGCAGTCGACGAGCGAAAAAGACTTCGAGTGCTTCGCGAGCACGGGAGTGAAATCCCCTGCGAACGCCATGTTCGAGCAGACGAACACGCGATAGCCACAGGTCATCGCCAAACGCATGCTCTTATCGTGGGAATTCCGCAAGCCGATCGAGAAGCGACAGCCCTCCATCTCGGTTGCGAGGTCGAGAACGCCGAACGCTTTCATACCGTCCGGTGAGACCGCATACTCATCGTGAACAACTCCGATGTGGCGGAATCCGAGCGTCTCTACCAGAGCCTGCACGATCTCGTGGTGCGGGATCGGACGGTGTGTTTCCGTCGCCACTGGTGTCGGCACCAGTGCGAGTTCTTCTCGACCAATCGTTCGGCCGTTATAGCCAATGAGCGTACTAGTTTCTGACATACTTGTTTCCTCCTTGTTGATTTGAGACAAACGTCTTAAAGGTGAGAGAAACGCAGCGGTGCTGGAAGCCGCGGCGTTCGAGGGCAAGAACGCGCAGTGTGGATTGGGAGACGTTAAGTCGTGAAGTGAAGCGCGCGGTGAGCAGCGCTTTTCAGTGTCTAGCCTGCTCGATTCCCTCGCGTTGACTTGACGCACCGTCACCAACCGTTAGACTTGAGCGTGAGTCTGGTGCCCAACAAAGCAGGGGCCCGCCGCGGTACTCGCGTTAGTTGCGAGATTCCGATCACTCTCACCAGTCTGGATCCGGTGCATCTGTTTTCCGAGCCATGTCTGATCATCCTCGTGAATCCCCAAGGATGTGCAGTACGGTTCCGTCGTCCGCTGGAAATCGGGGCCACAGTTCGGTTGGAGAGCCTTCCCGGCCGCATTAACGTCACTGCGCGAATTGTGAACTGTATCTCGATGGGCGAGTACGCGAAGCTTTGGCTGCTATGATTGGCGCTGGATGAGCCGGGCAATGTGTGGGGCATCCAAACGCCGCCCGAAGACTGGACACAATAGGGTGGCGGCGAGACCCCCAGCCGTTCTCTTGATCGGATCAACCGAAGCTGAATAGCGACGCTTGCTCCGGGACGGCTGGCCTCCCGCGCCGCTTCCTGCCTGGCAATGATTCAGGTCGACGTCCGAAGACGAAGATAGAACCGGGGTCGATAACCCCTTCAAAAAGACCAGCGGTGTCAGACTGGTTGGCCAGCGGTATGTTCGCCGTTTCGGTGGAAGCAGCATCGTCGCTGCAATGAACAGTCGTCGGGAACAGCTTTTGATGTTCTGTGTTCAGGGTCCGCCAGATTGCATCGGCTGTTTCGCCAATGCCGTTTCTCTCGACCAATTCCCGCGCCATCGCCGAGAGCATGTCATCGTCTTCATCGATGCTCTGCAATCCCTCGCCGGCAAACTTGCCCTCCATGGTGAGGGCCACAAGGAGCTTCTTCCCCATCAAGCGGAGGCAGGAAGTCTGCATGGTCGCCTCAGAGCAAAGAAATTTCACACGTACCGGCCGTCGTTGACCAATCCTCCAGGACCTGCGGCTCGCCTGTCGCAACGTGTGCAGTGAATACCCCGACTCGTAGAAGAGAATCGTCGGGAAGTCCAGCAAATCCAGGCCGGTCTCCACCAACTTGGGATGGCAGATCACCACCTGTACTCCGTCTTTGATTTGTCTGGCGTACCACGCTTCACGCTTCGACGTACCCACGCTCGCGCGCAAAACTGCGGTGCGGAGCCCTTCGTCACTCAGGATTCGTTGAATCCGCGCCGTGACGTCGTGCTTCTGTGTGTACACAGCAAAAACTTGACAGCGGCGCCCCTCCGCTAATTCCTTCTTGATTTCCTCGATCAGCCTGCGTTCCTTGGAGTAGATACGATCCTCGGGGAGGTCGCGGGGCTCTGCAATCACGAATCTCACCTTACGCTTGAGTTCAGGATCGAACTCAGTGCCGTATAGCGTCCCGATCCCGTATGGGTGATCGGGGTACAGCAACAGAGTGTTGAGCATGGTGCTCAGAACCGACCGGTTGCCCCTGTGAGCTTTCAACGCCTTCCGCATGTCTTCTTCGAGCTCGCGGTACGCTTCCTGCATAGGAGCGTCCATCGGCACGCTCAGATAGGTTTCCTCGTATGGCGGAAGTTCCGCCGAGACGTCTTCCAGAAACACAAAGGCGCACAACTGCATGAGGAACTCGCCAAACAAAAGTGGTGATGCTCCCGGTTTGCGCCGGACCGTGCTCGTGGTTTTAGCCTTGGAGCAGGCATTGTTGGCTGGTTCCACCTTGGTGATGGTCTCCAGGACGCCATAGTCCTGAATGAAGGAACTGCGTCCCGTCGTGCCCCATTCGTAGCCATGCTCCTTCATCCGTTTCGCGTCGAGACGGAATAGAGTGTTGAACAGATCGTCGGCGTAACCGCCCAGTAACGTACCAGTCAGTCCGACGATCCGGTCCGTGCATGAGGCCAGAGTGCCCAGAGCGTTCCCCTGTGCCGTGTCGCCCGCAAGCTGGTGGATTTCGTCACAAATGGCATAGTCGAACCAGCCCGGCATATAGCGCCCGATGAATTCCACCGGGGCCATCCGGCGGATCTTCTGGGAGTCTGCTTGCCACAACGCACTGTGCAGCCGACGGCAGGGGCTTTCTCCGCGAGCCTCAATGGTCTCGGAGATTTTGACTTTCTCAAAATCGGCAACGGTCAGCCGGCCATCGTCAACCATCACGGGCTTGCCCGTGTCTGGGTTGACGACGCAGCCCAAGTACGGGCCCGAACGCGGCATGACGTAGGCATGGCGCCAGAAGTACCCCAGCTTGGCCCTCTCCCGTCCTACGATGAACAGTGCCGGTCTTGCGCACAACGACATCCAGCGTTCGCGCGGAGTCGGAAACTGCTTTCGCAGTCTCATGTCGCCGAGTGTGGTATGCAGGCCTTCACGCACAATCCGGCCGTGTTTCATCCGCACCTCGTTGACACCGTGCGGGGTGTTCTCGTCGCCGCCGTTCCGCAAATCGTCGATCAAGAACACGCGAATTCCAGGGACGGTCAGGAATGTTTCACGTGCCCACTTCTCGACCAAGTGTGGAGGGACCATGGCCAAAGCGGTGAATGGACGCCCCTCGCTATGGATGTGCATCGCTCCCAGCGAGATTAGTGTCTTACCGGTGCCGCATTCAGCTACGACCATGGCAGTTCTGGCGTACTGCCAGCGCTTCACAACACCCATGAGGGCAATCGTCTGTGCCGGAAACGGTATTCGCAATAGCGCGTCAATCCGGGGCGAGACCGGATCATTGAACGGATGCAGGGCTGGGTATTCCTGCAGGATGCGTTCTCCAAGCAACTTGGCATGGGCGCGCAAATAGTCATATATCGTCGTAAGTTCGAGCATGGAAATCCTCAGAACGCGGGAAGAGGGACCTGAAGGGAAAGAGATTGAAATAAGCAGGAAAGGACGGGGTTCAGTTTTCAGTGGGTAGAAGAGTCTGTCTTAGATCCAAACTTGGCCAATGGATTGGTCCGGTCTCTGGGGGAAAGCGGATGGTGCTGCTCCACAAGCCGTCACTGAGCCAGGAAAGAAATTGCTCTTTGTTCCCTTTGACGAGCACAGGGTTACATCCAAGACCCAGCATCGGGACGACGGCTTTGTGCTTTTCGAGTTGGTGCAGAAACCATTCCGCCCAATCGGGAATTCCGGGAATGCCGTGAATTTGGGCCAGCGACGCCCACACAAACAAAGCCTCCGAATCAGCCAAGAGGGTTCGATCCGTTCCTGATAATGTGCCGCTGGCGGCAAACTCCTCGGAAACCCCGATGAGATGGCGCAGCGGTTTCTTGCGTCCGGCAAGCTGCAGCGAACCCTTGTAGCACTGGGCGTTGCGCTCCAGGCAAACACGAATCGGTTGTACTCCCGGCCCTTCCACCATGAAACGCTCTCCCATGGATATGGCTGCAGAAACGGCCGAGATCTGCGTATCACCGCCGATCACAGAAATGAAGTGGGCTTTGGCCTGCCGCGGTGGGTCTGGCAGGATCTCGCCGATGAATCGGTCCAGCCGCAGTCTGATGTTTGTGGTCGTTTTCTCGGTGCTCTTAACGTACGTAAGCCAACCGAAGCGAAGGTGTGCGTTCTTCACGGCGAGTCCTTCTTTTCGTGGGTGAGAATCTGAGTCTCGCCGTCGGCGAAGACCAGCGTCAACTCATGTGAGAACCGTTCCCGGTCATGCAGGATCTTGGTCCCATCTTCTTCCTGCTCTTCCCAATGGTCGGTGAATTTCACCGAGCGCCAGTGCGCGATATGACGGTCTTCTCCTTCGCCGAATACTCCGTTGAGCATTCCGGCAGTGCAGAGCAAGCCGACGTGTCCGCCATGCAGAGGTGTGAGCGGCCGGCCGCGGACGTCCCGCTGTTTGGGGAGAAGCACACGGCAGGCCTGACGGTAGGCTGCTGATTCTGGCAGCAGGTCTTCCACCTCGTCCAAGGGGATGCCTGTATTGGTAAGCACTGCGGGCCCGGAGTTGGGAAGTTCGTGGCGAACCGCGGGCGTGTCGCCCAGAGTCTCAAGATCGTCCTTACTTGCCAACATCTCCAGCCAGCGCACGGAGTCCAGCAGCGCGGAGTCTCGAATGTGCTGATGTCGCTTGCGCCGCACGCCCAAGACTGCAACTTGCTTGTATTGGACGCTGGCAGGCTCCGTGAGCCTGTACACGAACAGATCGGCAAAGTGCTCGCTCAAGATCCTCGCGCACGGTCTCAATTGTGGTTGTGGAATGACAAACACCAGAACACCGCCGGGCTTCAGCCAGCGATAAGTGTGCTCCAGAAACACCAACTCCAGCCGTTGGTTGTTCGTCTGACCGGTTTCAAAGTCGTAGGGAGGGTTCAGGTAGAGCAAGGACAGAGCGTCCGCGGAACAGCGCACATTCAAGGTGTTCGCCTGTAGAGTGTCGATACCCAGGCTGGTTGCCTGCTCGGCCCGGTCCGCGTCAATCTCAATGCCGTAGCGACGGGCCTGCGTTCCTCCTAGCAAATGCGTGAACGCCACGCCATCTCCTACGCACGGATCAAGCGCCGAGAACTCCGGCGGAAAGGCCAGGCAATTCTTCAGGCGCTCGGCTTCGGGCACGAGCAATGGGTAGAATCCCAGCTTGGTTTTTCCATGTGGCCTCATTTAGCGACTCCCGAATGTCTTTGTCGTGGGGCTGTGATTTGAAGTGTAAATGGCACTAACTGCCACTTTGTGCATCCTAAAGCTGTTCGAGTGACCGAGTATCGGCAGTCTTGGGGGCAGGAGTGGGTTGAGCGCAAGATCTCAGTGGCTCACACCTTCACGAAGTCAAATCTCGTACGCCTCGGCCACCAACTCCGAGATCGCAAGTTCCAGCTCATCTGGTAGCGGCGCTTCCTCGATCTCGCCCGCCAACCAGGATTTCAATAGTTCCATATTTGATTTCGCTCGCCTTTCAACCACAACAAGCAAACATGGATTGTGAAGGCCGGGTCGGTCGTACTCCACAGCCCGGAGCCCAGCCGTCTTCATAGCCTCATGGTCGTTGAGCATTTCGACCAGTTTTGCCCGCGCTTCAAAATCGCGCGGCTCTACACCCGCACCATCGCTAAATCCATATTTGTTAGTGAAGTCTTCCCAGGTTCCCGTTGCCATCGATTGCTCTCCTCGCGATACGTCAGGCGTTCATGGCCAAGTGATAGTTTGGGATTTCAGGGCCAGTCTTCAAACGGTACTTTGTGCTTTTGTGCCGGCTTGGGCTTCCGTTTTGTATCTACAGCCACTTTGTGATTCCAGAGTGTGGAAACGGACCGACATAATACGCATGATTAACGATTGGTCCCAAACACTCAAACCGCCTCGGTTGGCCAGTTCGGAAAGGGATTTCGACAGGACCTGCGAAATTCGCCGATGAGCCTGCGAATGATGGAACGGCGAGCGTAGAGCGTTTCTACCAACCGATTGAGACCATCCTTGTCCCATTCGTACCACTCCTCGGGTATGTCGGCCGCAAACCGCCAGATCTCGTCCGCACCCATCTTCTCAGCCCGGCTCAGCGCAGGCTCGAATGCGTCCCATCCTCGGACGTCCTTGTACACGCAATTGTTCGCGAACACTCCCCTTAGCGGGCAGTCGGGAAAGCTCCACTCGCCGGCGTTGAAGCAGTAGCCCTGGTCGATGAAGGTTGCAGCGTATCGCTGGCTTCTCGGCGTTTTCCGACAGAAGATTGCCTGCCGTCCGTCGCTGTTGCACGTCCACTTGTCCAGAACGAGTACTCGCGCGAAGTCGGTCAGATTGCGAACACCCTCGAGCAGTTCACGAGGCAAGTAGTCGAAGGTCAGTCCAGAACTCTCCGGGCCGACATAAAGCGATGCCAGTTGTTGGCCGCTTTGGCATGGGATCTCCACGCCAGCCAACTGGATTCGCAAATCCGGAGTGTGCGTGACAAGCCATTCGGAGACGTCGATCACTTCGACGCGCGGCATCGGAAGACCCAGCGCCCGCCCCAGTCGGGTTGCGAGCATTTCGTTCGCCAGCACTCTGACGTGCTGGGGATTGTTCCGGAATTTCGTCACATAGGAGGCACCATCGGATGCCGCAAGAAGGTGCGATTGTGATCCTCCTCGCAAGCGACGAAGGTGTTGGACGGCAGAGATGCAGGCGCTCACAAGGCACCTCCATTTCTTCTAATCGGGGGAAGCAACTAGATCGGGCGATGAGGCTAGGAACGAACCGCCGGGTGCAGGAATCGAACGAAAGGAGATGCGCTAAGCGAGTCCCAGACTCATCTCGGCATCCTGTTCATTGCTTGGGCTGGTCTGCTCCGCCCTCAAGGGCTACTACGATGGCCTGCAGGGTTTTGAGATTATCCACCTGGTCAAGCGAACTCATTTTCAGAGACCGAAGGATTTCGGCGAAAGTTGCCAGCCCAGCTTTGCTCACTGCAGCCTCCGCGCGACGGAAGCCCCGCTCCGCGGCCTGCATGTGTGCTAGCACCTTCTGTTGGATTGCCGGGTCCTGAATCTCGCTCGGATTCCACACTCTCGCTAGCGTCTTCAGTAACCCGCGGTACATGCGCTTGCCTAACGCTTCTTCCATTTGCTCGATCTCGCGAACGAGGGTGCTGCGTTGAGGGTTCGTACCCTCTCCGTTGTGAAGGCTATGGGCATTGCCCCCGGTGCCGGCAGCGGTTTGCTCGGACGGCTTAGGGTCGCCCGCCGTGTAGGGGCGAAGGCCTTCCAGCCAGCCTGCGGGTGTTGCCCATCCGGCCAGTTTCGGAACTGTCTTCGGGCGCTTGTGGTCATCCAAGTCAACCCACGTCCCCATGAAGTAGTAGAGATACCGCCCGAGGCCGAAGCACGAGCAAGCCCTCTTGAAAGACTGCGCCTCAGCACTCGTGCCGGCATTATCGTCGTCGGCCCACTCTTCTCCGGTCGCCGAATGCGATCCCAGTCCGAAGATCGTCAGCTCGCAGGTGACCAACACCTTCGCGACGATCTTCTGGTCCTTACTCCGCTCGAAATTTGCGCTTGTGTGAATCGTGTACCGGCGCGTCCATCCTGCCGGAGTAAACACTGCGTTGAGACGATCGGTGTAAGCTCGCTGGTCGGCGTACGGGACCACCTGGCCGCGTACAGGCTGCTGGTTCTTGGTCGTGTTCATGACGCGCCACTCGATCACACGCGCATCAAAAGGCGTTTCCAACGTTGCTACCAAGTCTTTGACCTTTTCCGCTGAGAGTTGAGGCACCGCTGGCATACCCAAGACAGCGGGGGATGCGACAAATGTAGACGTGCCGTTTTCGTGCGCATGGCCATTGGAGCCGCTCATAGTGTTCTCCTCGATAATGCATATTGGTGAGTTTCAGAGTGCCGTCAGGCGTGATCTGACTGACGCGAATTCGCCCAGTGCCCAATCGTGGTCCCGGGCTTCAACGCATTTTGTGACTCTTCGGCTTGCCAGCGCGGGTCGTCTCGTTCAAAGTAGTCGGGCGCAGACGCCAGGGCATGATCACAAGGCAGATGTCCTTCCTGCCGCTCGGCGCCGCAATAGATGCAGATGTCCGTTGCGGACTTGAATACGTGTTGTTTCAGATGCGTCATCGGCATTCCTTCTTCCTGGACAGTCTCGACAGCCGAAAACCTCAACAGCGGCCACGCGAACCGCGTCGTCCATTGAGCGCCTGCGCCACTAGTTCGCCCACTAGATCTTAAGCAGACTCCTCCCTCACGGCGATGAACGAACAAAGACCGTTTACAGGCATCGGCCGCTCATCTTCAATTTGGTAGCCGCGCTCAATGTGTTGTTGTTTTCGTTCCTCGAACAGATCTGCTCTCGTGGTCACACGAATTCTCATGACGATCCTCGTTTATGATTCATTGGCGGTCAGGTTGAAGTCCGGGCGCGGGGCAGGCAGCAGGTTACAGGAAGGAGCGAAGCGTAATTCAGTCCGTAGCGAAGATGGGTGGTGAACCTGCTAGGAGACTCTGCTGGATCAACGTCGGATTGACGAGCGGCTCCTGCCGGACTAGAGCTCTAGAGCTTCTGGGGGCGCTACAACTCGGAAGTCCATATCCGGCGTCAGAATAGACAAATTCAGGGAAGGGTGCAGGAACCAAACTCGCCGTTTCGCCAGCTCATTTGTCCGAGTGCGTGCTCTTTGGATTCTGCTTCAGGTCCTTCAGGTCGCTACTACGGCCCAGAGCCTGTTTGTTCGTCGCGAGGTCGTCCATGGAAATGAAGTTCACCGGAACACCGAAGAAAGTGCTTGCGACCCTTTTTCTCCACGCATCGGGGAACTCGACGCCTGTGATTTCGGTCAGAACGTCAATTCTGACGGGCGCAATTCCAATCTGATAGACCACCTGCTTCTCGGTGAATGTCTCGGGGGTGATCCCATCATGCTCGAGCGGAGCGCCAAACTTCTTGAGCGCTCCAACCACCCGGACGGAATTTTGCGCCGAATTGTGTACCCACACGTCGAGATCTTTCGTATACCGCGGCTCGCCGTACTTCATGACCGCGAAGCCGCCAACGATCAGATATTCAACCTTGAATTCGTTTAAGAGTTGTAGCAGTTCTTTGTAGTGTGGGTTTTCTGCCATGGCTGACTTCCTCAGCTAATTCCACCAATTCCCATGCAGCAGCAAAGATGGCCTCATCTCCCTGCTCCTGCCAAAACTCGATATCGAACGAACGGTCCGGGAACCCGCGCTCCACCAGTCGCGTTTTCCACGCTGAATTCTGAGGAATACTCATTTCCCCTCTTCCAATCGGTCCTTAACATTATCAGAATATCAGGCCGAAGGGCCCGATTTGCTGTTCCCGCTGAGGAGTATCAGCCCTGATCCCCCAGAGGCGAAGCTTCTGCCAGTGCGGCAGGATTGCGCTTTGAAACCTCTCGACAGCCGGCCTTTCTGCGGAGCCGTTGCCAGTACTTGGGATCAACCCGCAACGCCTGTGCACTGGCCAGTGATGTCAAACCTACGAATCCTCCGTGATAGGAAACCGTTCCGTAGCGAAACAGCCGTGCGAGCAAAGCCAATGCGTGATTGGCTAACGTCGGGTTGACGAACGGCTCCTGCCGGTCGAGAGCCTCAGCCGCGCTGCAGCTTGGGAGACCATCTCCGTCAAGTTCGCCCTGGACGACTTCGGGGAAGAGTTCTGAGACTGTACGCAACCGCAGCCTGTGCCGCCGGTTCCGGCGATTCAGCGGCTCTCCCAGCACGAATTGGCCGCTATCGGTGTTGTTGCCTAAGTCCAGCCAGTAATCGACCTCACTCCAATCCCCTGCACATTTTGCGATTGTGGCTCGCGCCGCCCGCGTGTCGACGCAGCCAATCACGATGTCCATGCCGTCCAGCCTGCGCGTGTCGTTCAGTTGCTGCGGAATTCCCTGCCAATCCAGACCCCAAAATAGGTTCAGACGGTTAGCGAGAACGACAGACTTGTAAAGGCCAACCTCGGATCGACTGAAGGGCTGCCGCACGCAGTTCGTCGGAGAGATCACATCTGCATCCAGCAAGGTGACGTGGAGGCCTTCTGGATGTCCGTATGCCAGCAATGCTTGATGCAGGTACGGCAACCCGGCCGCGATTGCGCTTCCGTTACCGCCACATCCCACGACCAGCACGCGTACTTTGTGCTTCAGCAACTCCGGGTGGATATGATGCGTTTCCATGTCTTCATTGTTCCCCGCGTTTCTGCACAAATTCCTGAAGCGTTTCGTTGGCGTCGGCGAGAAACTTCGCTGGAAAGCGCCGTCGGCCCACCAAACTTGACCAGAGACCAAGAAAGCCGCCTGGATGAGTTGTCAGTTGGACGGCGCCACTCGGATGAGTGAATTCGCTGGCAAAGTATGCGTGCTCCCAGCCCGACAGAGAACTAGCGCTTACTTCTTCAGGGACACGCATGCTTCCTAAACAGACACGCCCGTGCGCATCCGTGTTCCAGTACGGGGCACTCTTCAGGCGTGCGTCTGCCGCCGACCGTCGATTTTCCGCCAATGCCCGCACGAAAAGTTCCCGCCCATGAATCATGAACACTAAGGCAGGATGGGGATACATCTTGCCGTTCAGCTTCGTCGTTTCTTTGTTGCCGTCGCCGAAGAACATCAGTCGGTGTTGCGCGCTACTCCACCACGCGATCATCTCCGGCGTTCTTGCCAACACATGTTCCGGCAAAACCTCCGCTGCCAGGCTCGCACCCAGACCCGCGGCCAGCTTCTCTAAGAAGCCGGTGGTGACCGACTGGCCAGCACCCAGATACGGTGCTCCATCCTGCCGGCCCTGTACCTCATGCAACGTGGCAAAAGCTCTATTGCCGTCCTGATACAGCAGCACAGCCTGTTTCAGCGCGAAGCTTCGGTTGTCTCCGATCCGCACATGGACATTCATGGCTATTCCTCACGAGCAATCACGCCGTCGTCGTTCCCGGGCATCAAGTCAATCAGCCGGCTGGCTGCGGCCAACGTCTCACACGCCACGGACAGTGTCTGAAAGCCCTGGCGCACGCTGCCCGGATCAGTGAGGTGAATGGGAATGATGAGGTTTGGTTGCGGCGTCGTCTCCATTGCAGTCTGGGCCTCGTCGTCAAAGCACCCCACCACAGCATCGCCCGTTGAGAACGCCGCGAGCAAACACGGCAGCGGCGGGTTGCTGTCCACGAGCAACTCACCCATGTCCTCGCTGAATCCGGGCCGCTTGGCCCGTTTCGAGATCCAGCACAGATCCAATAAGCTCTTGACCAGAGCTTTCGCTCCCTTCAGCCGTATCCTCTGACTCAGTTCGCTCAGACTTCGCAGGCTCAGAGGGCGTTCTTTCAGGCATTTTGGGACGCATCCCTCTACGTCCGGTACTTCGTACTGTCCCGCATTCGCTTCATCCTCGTACCATTCCCGGAGCATATCCACACGCTCTTCGGCGTCGTGGTAGTCGTACACACGTACCCAATGGTTGAGTGAACCCACGAAGTGCCGGAAGAATGTTGCGGGGAGGCGTGGATGTATCTCCTCCAGCAGCTCAATGGCTGAGTTCAGAATCACGAACGCCGCGCTCTCCGGATCGACGATCAGGTAAAGCGTCCCTTCCGGTCCTCGCTCGTCCGAATAGTCAACCAAGCGATCGCTGAGGGCGACGTCCAGATCGAAGCGACGGTCGATTGCGACCCCGCCATGGTCGCGAATCCACCGCTGGAGAGTTAGCGATACATACTTGGTCGGATCTCTTCCGCTCTTTTCCCAGTCTTCTACCGCTCCGATGTCGGATTTCAACAAACTCTCGGCCAACGCAATTGTTTCCCGATCATCGGCCAAGAATCGGTACTCCGCTGGGATGTCGTTCAGTCGTGGTAGTACAACACCGCACTCTGGTGCCATCAACTGCTCGGCGGTAGTGATCCTCCGGGCGCCAGAAGTCGTTTCCCGCAGTGCCATCGCGAGCATTGCTCGATCGCCTTCGCTAACAAAGCCGAGCACATCTGCAGTTCCTGACATTGCAAGAACCTCCCAAGTACAGCTTGGTTCCGCGAGTCGCGGTCCTCGGCTAGTTCCTTCAGCTCTTGCAGGATCGCTCTTTTCCTCTTGTCTCTGGAGTAGGTACTTCGCTTTGCACCTGTTGTCTTCATATTCTGCTGCGGCTGGGCAGTGGCACCTCTTGCGGCTCGAAGCAACTTGGCTTGCTGGAACCGTAATGCTGACAACTTTTCCACAGAAATTGCGGTACGGTTCAGCGACTCATTTGCGCTCTGGGCAGGCTGTCTGAGATCGGCTACAATCCACCCGGAGAATTCCGATGATGACGGACCCAGCCTCCACTATCAGACGTGAAGTAGATCAATTGGTAGAACTGCAAATCCAAACTTTCAGGCAGGAGTCGTCTTTGACATCTTCTGATCTCCTCGACTACGGCATGCGCGCTGAGAAGATCAGGATCCTGTACCAAGAACTGGACCGGATTGGAAGAAGGCGCTTCGAACTGCCGTCGAGCAGAGCATCCTAACGCCACCGGGTTTGGCATTGAGGGGGTCAAGCCGCCGTCCGCAGCCTTAAGTGGTTTCGCTGAGACGGCGGATTGTTCTGTCGGGACATCGCGTTGTTAGTCTGCCCCCTGCTGCAGGCTACCCCTTCGTCCCAATCGCTCTCACGAAGCTGTACTGCAACTGCTCCCCGGAAGCCTCCGGCCCGGTGATCGCGGCCGTCGCCAGTTCGGGGTACTGGTTGCTGTAGATGGTTTTTACTTCTTCTGCCGTCATCCTCGGATCCGGGTCTGGAAGCTTCAGGCCGTTATACGTGAAGCTGCGAGACATCACCTTTGCGTCGATCATGGCGTGGCATTTCTCCCTTCTTCTGCGTTGGCCGCCTGCGCGGGTTCTGCACTTGGCTGCTGAGGACCAAACAGACTCGGCGTAGTCTCCGTGACGGCCGCCGTCGTGGCCGCTGGTTCCTGCTTGGGCGCGGCCTGGTCAGGCTTCGACGTCTGCTGAGTTGACTTCACTTTTTGACGTGCCGCCTTCGCAGCCGCATCCATTTCGGCCTTCGCCTCCGCCAGCGTGCTGCCGAGCTGCATGTGAGAGTCGACGTAGCTGACAAGATGTTTGCCCAGCTCTGCATCCAATTCCTCGGCTGATCCCGTAAAGCTCAGGGGAGTCGTCAATGCCTGGTCCTCGCTCTCCTTCACTCTTGCTGGGATCATATTCACCTTCAGCTTCTCGTCAAGGCGGGCGACCGTGATCAACAGGGTCCGCTCTTTGAGCAGTGGCATTAGTTCGACAAACATGTTCGTTTCCTTCCTTGAAGTTGCTTTTGGTTTGAGATTTTTAAAATCTAGGAGTGACATCCAGAAAGCGCCGGAACGGGCACACAACCGTAGTGGTCAGGGTGATAGGGGGCGGTGAATGCCCGTTCCTGTCCGCGGCTCTTCCAAGATGGAGAGGTTTCCGCAGATCTCGTCAATCTTGATCTGTTTTCATTGACAGTGCCAACGCGACATGTGACCGACGCAGTTGGGGGTTTTGAGCGCTATGACCTGATTTCAACACTTAAGCACCAGAAAAACGGCCTTGCATCGTTGCAACAAAGCGGGCTGTTCGTCTTTCACAATGCGGAGCCCTTCCACAAGCTGTTCTCGGCTGTATGATGCTCTTTCCCGATATGGCTAAATCAAATCCAACACACGACACGGGCGGGAAAGTAAAGCTTGCCCTGAAGGCCGGAATCACGGGGACTGCTGAATTCGGCGGCAAGAACGAGGAGTACCGATACCGCCTCACGCGCACTTGGGATTCTGCAAAGCCCTTCGCGCTCTTGGTGCTCATGAACCCGAGCACCGCAGATTCGAACACCGATGATCGGACCATCGCGAAATGCTGCCGCTTTGCATGCGCCTGGGGATATGGCGGCATCTTCGTTGCCAACACCTTCGCCTATCGCTGCACCGACCAGAAGCGGCTAATTGGTGAAGTCTCGGACCTCATCGGCTCGGACAATGACAGGCACATTATTGAAGTGGCTAAGAAAGCCGCAATCGTGGTCTTTGCTTACGGCAAACCTCAGCGCAAGGCGCTGCGAGCGCGCGGTAAAGAACTCGCCCGTCTCCTCATCGAAAAGGCCCACGTCAATCCTCATATCCTGAGCCTTGGGAAGGATGGAACGCCTAAGCATCCGCTGTACCTCAAGAAAACCTTAAAGCCCGTTGAATGGAATTTGTAACTGAGACTCCTAAGAACTTAGCCTTGAGAGCAGGAAGTCAGGCCGTCAGTTGGTGAAAAAGTGCGCCGTGAAAGGCGCTGGACTTCAGCG
>PLBY01000010.1:157-57054 GCA_003134655.1 Acidobacteriaceae bacterium | reverse complement strand
GTCATGATCGATATGCCCGATGGCACGCCGCTGGAGCAAACTACGCGGGTAACACAGACGCTGGGACATTATCTTGCGCAGCAGCCGGAAGTCACGAACTACCAGATCTACGCGGGTACGTCAGGGCCTTATAACTTCAACGGCCTGGTCCGACACTACTTCCTGCGACGGCAGCCCAATCAGGCCGACATTCAAGTGAATCTGTTGTCCCGTCATGACCGCAAAGCGCAAAGCCATGAAATAGCGCGCCGCTTGCGTCCGGAATTAGACAAGCTCGCCGCCCCCTTTGGCGCTCGCATCAAAGTTGCCGAAGTTCCGCCCGGTCCGCCGGTGCTGCAAACTCTGGTCGCCGAAGTGTACGGATCCGACTACAAAGGCCAGATTGAACTGGCAGCTCAGATCAAGAAAGTCTTTCAGCAAACACCGGGCGTCGTGGACGTTGATTGGTATGTGGAGGACCCGCAGACCAAGTATGACCTGAAGGTAGACCTCGACAAGGCGTCGCTGCACGGGATTTCCGCCGCGGACGTTACTCGCACTTTGCAGGTGGGACTGAGTGGGGCAGATGCCGGGCTGCTTCACGATCCCCAATCGCGCGAGGATGTTCCGATCGAGGTGCGCCTGTCACGGCCCGACCGTTCCGGTGTTCAGGATCTTGAAAATCTTAAGCTCCCGACTCCTTCCGGTGGTCAAATCGCGCTGCAAGAAGTGACGAATTTGCAACAGACCACAATCGATACCAGTGTGTATCGAAAGAACCTGCAGCCGGTAGTCTACGTGACAGGAGATGTGGCGGGCGGAGAAGAAAGCCCTGTGTACGCCATCATGAAGATGAGCGACGCGATCGACAAGATCAAATTGCCCGATGGCTACGGGGTGAAGCAATACAAGGGTACGACCATGCCCGAGCGCACCGACCGCTTCTCCATGAAGTGGGATGGTGAGTGGCACATCACGGTGGAAGTCTTCCGTGACCTCGGACTGGCCTTTGCGGCTGTCTTGGTATTGATCTACGTGCTCGTAGTGGGATGGTTCCGCTCGTTCATCACGCCGCTGGTCATCATGGCACCGATTCCGCTCACCTTGGTCGGCATTCTGCCGGCCCACGCCATGATGGGCGCCTTCTTCACCGCGACCTCGATGATCGGATTTATCGCCGGCGCAGGGATCATCGTGCGCAACTCGATTATCCTCGTTGATTTCATCGAACTCCGGCGCTCGCAGGGTATGCCGCTGGAAGAAGCCGTCGTGGATGCGGGCGCGGTGCGCTTCCGCCCCATGCTGCTAACAGCAGCCGCGGTAGTCGTGGGCGCCAGCGTGATCCTGTTCGATCCCATTTTCCAGGGTCTCGCTCTTTCCCTGATGGCAGGCGAAGTAGCTTCCACAGTGCTCTCGCGCATGGCGGTGCCTGTTCTCTACTACATGAGCGAGCGAGGAAGACACACAAAGGCGGGCGCCGCTGAATCTCACCTACAGGAGGTACAAGTATGACGGTGGAACGTGGTCTTCGATTGATGGCGGGTACGTTCATTTTGCTCTCGCTTGGTCTGGGATACTGGATCAGCCCCTACTGGTATCTGTTCACTGCGTTTGTTGGACTGAACCTGTTCCAATCCGGACTGACGAACTGGTGCCCCGCGATGTTCGTGCTTCGAAAGCTGGGATTGCGCGAGTCGTTACCACTTGTCTCGAAAGGCTGATGGATCAGACGATTCGACGAAACCAATGACATCCATCGTCCAAGTCGAATATCGACTCAGTCTATTGTCGATTCGCCAAGAGATTCTCGAATCGCTCGGGCACCCGGTGATTTCTGTCGTGGGTTCGCGCGCTGCACGGAATCTTGATCTCTCGAATCGATCGCCTGGAGTCATCGTGATCGGGCATGGCGCCTCTCGGCAAGAGCGCCAAAGCCTTATCAATTACTTCCGGCAGTCCGCGCCGGGCGTTCCGCTGCTGGCACTTCTGCGCAGTCGCGATGACGACTTTAGCGCCGTCGATTACAACTGCCGGGCAGACGATCCACCTCTCTGGGTGAGGACAGTCACGCAGGCTCTGGCCGGAATCGAATAGCAACTGCCCATGACCTCGACCTGTGAGGATGGTGTGAGTACGACCGCCGAGCCATTTCGGCGGACTTAGTTCGGGAGGGACTATGGAAGCCAATGTTGGTAGCGTGGACCGTGGCGTGCGTGTCGTCATCGGGTTGGCTCTGCTGGGCCTGCTATTTGTGTTGAACGGGGACGCTCGATGGCTGGGCCTTACGGTGTCGTACCTCTTATGACCGCGGCGTTCCGGTTTTGCCCGCTTTACCGTCTGGTGGGGCTGAGCACGTGTCCATTGGCAGCGAAGAAATAGGCCATTCGGGGGCCTGAGCAAGGCGGTTGTTATGCAGTTGCGTGTAACGGATCGCGCCGTTCTCGCATTTATGCCACAGAGGTAGCGAAGTATGCTGCGAATCTTTGTTTTCGACGAACCGTACACGGTTAAGTTGCGTCTGGAAGGGAGGCTCACGGCTGAGACTGTGCCTCTGCTTACCCAGCATTGGGCAGAGGTTCGAAGCAGACTCAAAGGCCGCAAAGCCATCCTTGATCTAGGAGACGTTGTTGAGGTTGATGAAACCGGCCGGCGGACGCTGGCATGGCTTTCTGGCTCAGGGGCCACGCTGGGCTATGCCCATCCCAACGTGCGTCCGTTAGTAGAAGACTTGGCCTGCGATGAGCCTGGGATCTCGCAGTTCTCAGCTCGACTTTGGAAACGACTGCACGTGGCTCAATGTTATGAGCGCTGGGATTCGCGCCTCTGCCAGCTGTGCCGCCTGATCTGCGTGCTGTTGCCTCCTGCTTGGCGACCATGCGGATGTCGCGCAAGCTAGAGGCCATGTTATCCAAGCGCAGCGTGGCGGGCCGAGCCCAGCATTCTCGTGCAACCCTGAGAATGAGAACAAATGATCATTCGAGTTTCGCGGAGTTATATAAATCCAAGAGTTGAAAGGGAGAAGTGCCATGAAACGTAGCAAACTGCTAACAGTTCTGTTATTGATGCTGACTTCGTTGGCTTTGGCCCAGAGCGCACCGTCGGGCCAGCAATCTTCAAGCGGGGCGCAAGCGGGAACGCCGCCTGCACCCGGCGTACGGGCGGGCCAGCGGGCACAACGGCATGAGCAGATGCAGGCGATGTGCAAAGAACACATCGAAGCCATGAAGGCGGATGTACAAAAAATGCATTCCGCTTTTGACAAGATGAAAGCCAACGTTGCCTCCATCAGCAACGCCGATGAGAAGGCGCGTTGGCAAGCGAATATTGACATGTGGCAGACCATGGTGGACCACCACGACCAGATGCTGAAGCACATGGAAGACGCCCAAGCCAAAGGCATGGGATGCGGAATGATGATGGGCGGCATGGGAATGGGTGGCGGCATGAGCCCGATGAAGCCAGCCCCGACCGGACCTGCCGAAACCAAGCCACAGTAGCAGGGAGCCGTACTCTAGGTCCGATGCTGCGACCGACCGGCCGCGGACTATCGCGCTCAGGTGAAACCGCGCGAACCGGACGTGCCGCAGCCTCCGGCAGCGAACGTGGAGAACTGGCGCTCAACATTGTTGGAGCGACAATTCGGGCACTCCAGTTCGGTGTCGGCGTCTTTCATCCGACGCAGCATCTCGAACGTTTTGCCGCAGCTGCGGCACTGGTATTCATAAAGGGGCATCACGAACTCCTGGTTCTTGCGAAGCGGCCGATAGGCCGATCAGTTCCACAACTCTAGACTGGGGTTGCCGCCGGAGCCAGGACGACCTGCGGTTCCAGAAGAATCTGGCTTTGGAGTGAGCGGGAAACTAAACACGCTTTTTCTGCCTTTTCAAGCAGGCGCAACCCGCGCTCGCGATCCGATTCACTATTGATCGTCAACATCGGACGAATCGTGACGCGGGTGAACCGGAATCCGCCCTCGCCCTTTTCCACTTGGCCTTCCACAGACACTTCTAGAGCGTGCGCTTCGAACTTCGAATACGCCGCAATGGCCTGAAATGTCGTGATAAAACACGTGGCCACCGCTGAGGTGAAGAAGTGTTCAGGCGTCCAGACCCTTGCCTGGCCGTGAAATTCCGGCGGAGCGGAAAAATTGATCGATGGCTTGACTTCGTGTCCCGCGACCACGCCCTGCTGGCCGCCCGTCCAACGAGCTGAGGATGCAAAACTGTAGCTAGTATTCATATTTCACTTCCTTCATAACAAGAAATGCAGGCGCTACGGAATTTGTTACAGAATGGGCTCAACTTTCTTCAAGGTGAACGCTATCGGGCTCCCAGACGTCAAATCACATGTACGGCGATCCAATGCCCAATGCTCGGCCGAATCATCTGAGATTAATGTAACTGACTCACCGCTCGGCGTTGGTGACCTGGATCACGCGGCGATGAGCGTCAGAATCCCCAGCGCTAGCGGGGTTACGGGATGGGATCCGGTCACGCAATCGTGAACTCCCACCCACAATACTGGCCGGAAGCTGCGTCAGGGGGACATTGCAAGCAGGCCGTACGAATTCGCGGATCGATAGTCGCCGCGAACGTTTCGAACTCAATGACGCCAACGCTTTTGCAGGGGAAATCCGCCAGACCCTTGCGGCGCCGGGCTTCCTGCACTCGACAGACATCCATGAAGAAGCGCAGACGCCTGCGGTCGTCCGACCATTCGGTCCGTTGAGTGTTGATAACAGCGTAGAGCCGCAGACTCAGGGCTCTTTCGAGGGCTTCAAGACCACCACCAGCCTGAATGTTGAATGTGGTCATGATGCGTCGAGCCTCCGCAGAAGCGAAGCGCTTCCAGGAGCGCGCGTCCAGATCAATGGCGATTTCCATGTCGAAACGTTCCTCTGCNNTTGGCGAACATTTCCAGTGCCCGCAATAAATCCTCGCGGCCCATTGTTTCGAACGCGTTTCCTGGTTGAGATGACATAGTGTTTGCCTTAGGTCCTAATCCTAGTAATCACATCGGGGACGGGTACAGTTTAGCGTTGTGTTCCAATACCTATGGAGTAACACTTTCCTCACACGTCGCACAGCGAGCAGCCTGTCCTATGGTCGGAGGCACCGGCCCAAACTCGGACTCCAGAGGAAATCCAAGTTGACGCCACCTGTGGAAGCCCCCGTGCAATGGACGAACCTTAGTAACGCCGTATTTCCGTAGTTTGACCGCAGTCATGGCGCTGCTGGCTTCATTCGGACAGGTACAGTACAACACCACTTCCTCCCCTCGGGGAATCTCGTGGTTGCGCTTGTCCAAGTCTTCCATGGGAATCCGAAGCGCCCCCGGGATCGTGTAGGGCTCGGGCAGGAAATCGAGAGAATGTCGGAGGTCAATGACCGTGACGGCTTCATGCTGGTCCAGCTTTTGCTTTAGCTCTTCCGGACTGATGCGGGCGATTTGCAGGTCTCGAAGAAACCTCTGCCGCCGCGCATGCTTGCGGACCAAGTATGCCGTCAGTGCAGCGATGACTAAAACGACCAGGAAGAATGCACTCATCCGCCATGCGTAAACAGCAAGTCTTTCCAGTTGCTTCGAGAAGGCAAGCCCCAACAATTCAAATGTCGAGGCCCAGATAATAATGCCCAGGCCATCCACAGCCACAAACTGCCACCAAGGTATGCGAATAGTGCCCGCGACGGGTGCTGCCATCGCATTCAGGCCCGGTACGAATTTGGCGATCAGGAGCGAACGCAACCCATGTTTCTCCACAAGATTCTTGACGCGACGGACGCACGAATCTGGCTCCAAGCACACCCGACACAGTCGGCCAAGCGCCCGCGAGCCGTGCGCGTACCCGGCGCGATACCAAATCAGATCGGCGGTAAGCGCCCCGGCGAGGGCCAATGCGGTAAGGAAAAACAGGTTCATTCGACCCGTGCTTGCTATGGCGCCCGCCGCCAGCAGGATTGGCGCAGCCGGTATCGGGACGCCGAGTTGCTCGGCGAACACCCAGAGTGGCAGGGCTATGTAGCCATAGCGTACGAAATCAGCCAGGGTCTCGGTCACGGTTTTTATTTTCGGCCTCTGGAGAAAGAATGCAGAAAACACGGATTTTGTTACAACAAAGCGCGTCCGTTTGCGACCGTACAGCCGTTCTGGATCCCGTTCGCCGGGTGTGACCGTGTTCACAGGCCGACGTGATCGATGTCCTTGAGGATCCTGCTACTCCCCGTGAATATGACAAAGTACCCAGTCTCTACCTACCAGCAGTTGGGCATCCCTCGAGGGGGCTCTTATGTCAGACCTCAGGTCTCGCCAAGTCAGATGGTTTGTTCTGCTACTCACGCTCGTCCTCATCCCCGTCACCTACCTTCTGTCGGCATCCGGCAAGGTGCAGGTGAACGCAGAGGCATTAAACCTCTTTGCACCACTTCCCGCGGTGATGAGCTCGCCCGACAATCCCGTGACTGACGCGAAAGTGACGCTGGGGAGAATCCTGTACTACGATCCTCGCCTGTCGGCCAGTCAGAAGATATCCTGCAATACCTGCCATCCGCTCGACGCTTATGGCGCGGAATCCAAGCCCGTGTCGACTGGCCACAAGAACCAGAAGGGGAACCGCAACGCGCCTACCGTGTACAACGCTGCTGGGCACTTTGTGCAGTTCTGGGATGGCCGGGCTCCCACCGTCGAGGAGCAGGCGAAAGGCCCGATCACCAACCCAGTTGAGATGGCGATGCCCTCCAATGCGGCGGCCGTGCAAGTGATCAAGTCCATGCCGGAGTACGTTGCGCTTTTCCAGACAGCTTTTCCCAAAGACAAGGATCCGATTACCTACAACAACATGGCGTTGGCAATTGGCGCGTTCGAGCGCGGACTCGTGACTCCATCGGCTTGGGATGCCTTCATCGAGGGCGACCAGTCGGCCCTGACCGACGCCCAAAAAACCGGCTTCAACACATTTGCCGCAACCGGCTGCCAATGGTGCCACTACGGTCCGTACGTGGGTGGAGCATCGTACCAGAAGCTCGGTGTTGTGAAACCGTGGCTCGACCAAACCGATCAGGGACTCTACCAGTTGACCAAGGAGGAGAACGACAAGATGGTCTTCAAGGTCCCCTCGCTGCGGAACATCAAAAAGACGGNNCATGACGGCTCGGTTCCGACGCTGGACCAGGCGATCCGCAACATGGCGGTTCACCAGCGTGGAGTAACACTAACCGACGCCCAGGTGAAGTCGATTGAAATCTGGATGGAATCGCTGACGGGACAGGTACCGATGAACTACATCAAGCCCCCGGAACTGCCGAAGAGCACATCGCAAACTCCACACCCCAGCGGCGAGTAACCGAACTGGGAGTCTGTGCGTCCATACCGATCAATGCCCCGCGTGATGGACTCTTCCTTAATGATAGGCCCGTCATAGACACAGTGGCGGTGGGCGGAGGTACTTGCTGTAGCCGACACGAATCCGAGTGTGCTTGGGAAGGCAGAATCCGCTCTTGAGGTGAACATCATGTCCGACACGATTTCCTTCAGACTCAATGACAAACCAGTCCGTCTGAATGTCGACGCTAACCGCGTGTTCCTCTGGATTCTGCGAACCGATTTGGGCTTGACCGGTGCCAAATTTGGCTGCGGCGAAGGGCATTGCGGCGCCTGCACTGTGCTGGTGGACAAAGTCGCGGTTCGTTCCTGCCTGTTGACGGCAAGAGATGTCCGCAACAAGGAAGTTGTCACCATCGAAGGCCTGGCTAAAGATGGGCAACTTCATCCGCTGCAGAAGGCGTTTGTGGAACACGACGCTGTGCAGTGCGGATTTTGCACTCCCGGCATAATTCTTTCCGCCTACAGCCTGCTGAACGCAACCCCCCATCCATCCAGAGAGCAAATCATGCAAGGCATGGATGAAATGTTGTGCCGGTGCGGCGCGCACACCCGAATTATCGACGCCATCCAGACCGCCGCTGCTGAAATGAAGGGAGCCCGTTAAAAATGAAAGCTGAAAACCACGAGGATTTTCTCGCGCAGGATTTCAAGGACAATATTGAACTTCTTCCGTTCCCCAGCAGGCGCGAATTTATCAAGCTTCTTGGTGGCGGCATCGTCATTGTGGTGCTGGGTGATTTCGGGGTCGCTCAGGACGCGAGCCGGGAGCGCGGAGCGCGTGGCAGCTTGCCTTCCGACTTCAACGCCTTTCTGAGAATCGATGAAGACGGCCGAGTGACTTGTTTCACAGGCAAGATTGAGATGGGCCAGGGGACAATGACCTCATTGCCTCAGATGCTCGCCGAAGAGCTGGAAGTGCCTCTAGATTCCGTGGACATCGTCATGGGAGATACCGCGCTGTGTCATGGGACGGCGGAACCTTTGGGTCATTGTCCACTCGTAGTTTTGGCCCCGCGCTTCGAGCCGCGGCTGCCGAAGCCAGAGGGGTGTTGTTGGAACTGGCTGCTGAATCCCTCAAAGTTCCTCAGGCACAGTTGCTGGCCAAGGATGGAATGATAATTGACCGACAAAACAGGGAGCGCCGGATCGCTTACGGCCAGTTGACCAAAGGGCAAGAAATTGAAAGGCACCTCACAGCCAAGCCAGTCTTGAAAGATCCATCCGAGTTTAAGGTGATGGGCAAGACGCAAGTGCATCGGGATGCTCGGGAAAAGGTCACGGGCAAGGCCCAATTCGCCGGCGATATCCGCGTGCCTGGAATGCTTTATGCCAAGGCGCTGAAGCCGCCAGCCCATGGAGCGAAGTTGAAAACCGTGGACACTGAGCCGTGCAAACAAGTCGCCGGTGTCCAGGTCGTTCGGGACGGTGACTTAGTCGCAGTGTTGCATGAGTTGCCGGATATGGCGGAAGCCGCGCTGGCAAAAATCAAAGCCGATTTTGAGCCTTCGCCTTCCGACCTCAGTGACAAGAATATTTTTGACCACATGCTCAAGGTGTCTTCGACATCGCGGGTGGTTGCTGAAGGAGGCAATCTCGAATACGGCAGAAAACTGGCGAAGAAGAAATTCGAGACGACGTACCTTAACAGCTATGTCTCTCATGCACCGATCGAAACCCACACCGCACTCGCCAAAATCGAAGGCGACAAAGCCACTGTTTGGGCTTCAACCCAGACTCCTTTCGCCCTTCAGGACCAGATTGCCCGTGCCATTGGTCTCGACACCAAAAACGTCCGTATTATTGTCCCGTTTGTCGGTGGCGGCTTCGGCGGGAAAACACGCCACCTGCAGGCGCTCGACGCCGCCCGCCTAGCCAAAGCCGTGGGCAAACCCGTTCAAGTGATGGCCAATCGTGAGGAGGAATTCTATTACGACACGTTCCGGCCAGCGGCGGTGGTCAGAATCAATTCCGGCCTTGATGCGTCGGGGAAAATAGCATTTTGGGATTATGACGTCGCCTGTGCGGGCGAGCGGGGCTCGCAACAGTTCTATGCCATTCCCAATCACCGCACGGTGTCGCGTGATGCCGCTCCAGGAGGACCAGCCGCTCATCCCTTTGCTACCGGTCCATGGCGCGCCCCGGCCAACAATACGAACACCTTTGCCCGCGAATCACAAATTGAAATGATGGCAGCCGCCGCGGGGATTGATCCCGTTGAATTCCGCCTTCAGCACCTGACCGACCCCCATCTGATTGCCGTCTCAAAGCTGCCGCAGAACGATTCGGTTGGACACCAGCGAAGGGTCCAAGCAAGCGGGGCTACGGTGTGGCTCTCGGCATAGATGCCGGTACTTATGTCGCCACGATCGCCGAAGCCGCAGTTGACGTCGAAAGGGGCGCCGTTCGGGTGAAACGCGTGGTCAGCATTCAAGACATGGGCGTGGTCGTGAACCCGGAGGGCGCAAGAATACAGATGGAAGGGTGCATCACAATGGGCATGGGTTATGCGCTCAGCGAAGAGGTTCGTTTCAAAAACGGAGCAGTCTTGGATAAGAACTTCGACACATACGAAATTCCGCGCTTCTCCTGGGTGCCGAAAATCGAAACCGGCTTCATTGAATCAACAGCGGCGTCGCAAGGCGGCGGTGAGCCGGCCATCATTGTGATGGGTGCAGTCATTGCGAATGCGATCTACGACGCCACCGGCGCCCACGTGCTTCAGTTGCCCATGACTCCCGAGCGAATCAAACAAGCCCTTCGGAAAGCCTGAAATAGGTTTCGAGTGCGGTCGAGGACTTCGATTGTTGGAGTTGGACGCGCAAGACTCGCGGTACAAGAACGGTACAATGAAAGCTCGTTCTTTCGGGTTCTTAGCTGTTCCTTACAGGGCGTTGCTTTCACGGCGGTAACACGGGTTCAAATCCCGTCGGGGACGCCAATTTAAATCAGGAACTTACGAGCAATAGTTCATTTTCTCGTAGGCACAAAAAGGAACACCTTTAGACCGGAATTTGTGGTGCAGTTTTCTAGAAACACTGATTTTTCGCGCATATCTAACCTGTTCTTGAAGGCACAAAAAGGCACATCAGGAGCGACTGCAGCTCAGCCGCCACGAGAACCAGAAGCACGGAACAGCCGAACGACCTCACTTTGAGCTTTGCGTTTGTGGATCGTGACTGCCTGAGTATACGTGTCCAATGTGACTCGACTGGAGGCGTGCCGAAGCAGTTCTTGCATTACTTTGATGTCCGCTCCGGTTGCCCTTAACAGTGATGAATAGGTGTGGCGGAACGTGTGCCAACCGATGCGCTCTGTGATGCCAAGTTCCACTGCTGCGGGCCGGATCAGGTTACGCATGATGGATTGGGCCCAATACGGCCGTCGACCGCAGCTAGCCGGACTGGCGAAAACCCAGTCATCTGGCGCTCTATACTTCGTATGCTTGCGCCATTCTCGTAGTGCTTTTGCCAGGTAAGAATCCAGCGGAATTGGCTTCTGTGATGCTTCGGTTTTGCATGGACCCACTACTTGGAAGACGATGGACCGCGTGACACTAATTTCTCGCGTTCGAAAATTAACGTCTTGCCACTTTAGGGCCAGCAGTTCGCTCATTCGCAAACCAGTTCCGACGTCGAGTAGCACAAGCGTTCGTTCGCGAAACGGAAGGGCGCGAAGCAACTTTTGAACGTCGGCGACGCTCAGTACTACAGGGATCCTCCTCCGTTTGGCACTCTGTCGCACCAGCCGAATTGGATTGCGGCCGCAGATGTCGTGCCGGATTCCGTGGTTGAAAAGAGCACTCATGAGATTTCTAGCCTTGGCGCAGCTGGAACGAGCAAGAGGCAGGGATCGCAACCACAATTCAACTTCTCCAGCATTGATGCGCGTAAGGAGGTAAGTTCCCCAGCGAGGCAAGATCCATTTGCGCAAGTAGCCTTCGTATGTCAGCTTTGTGGAGTAGGTCTTCCAAACGGTATCGGGTTTGAGCTCCCGTTGCCGATAGTGCTCTGCCAGTTCTAATATCGTGAGGGGCTTACCCTTCAGTCGTGCGTCCCAGAAATTGATGTCGAGATGAAGAGCAGCAATCCTTCCCCGTGCTGCTGATTCATCCACAAACTGGTCGATGCGGCCGATGACCATCCTGCGATGCTTACGTTTGCCATCGGGGCCTGGCTCTCGCCATCTGAATTCCCAAACATCCAGTCCACTCTTGCGCTCTGCTTGGATAATGCTTCCGTGTTGCATCGAACGTCCTTTCTGTACCCCTCAGGCCTTACACCTTGAAGAATCGGCTTGCCCTTGTGGGCACAACCCAGGCACAGATTGTCGGACATCCAGTCGCCGCGACGCAGCAAAATTGCGTGGAGAAATGATTGATTATCGCTTTCCTGCGGCGATGTCCCGACGCTGGTTGCCAACTGCCTGGCCGCCTAATTCGGTGAACCGGGTTTCCGTCCCCCGATCAGGCGCCAACTCGGCCCTTGGGGCACTGAATGTAGACTAACGACCGATTCTCGCGCCCACATTGGTGTGCGGGTATTCTGGGCCTGATATGTCCTGATTGGCCAAGGAAATAAGGGATAACATCAAGAAACTTCTACGAACCCCGGGGGACGGCCTATCTCTTCCCGTTATCACTCCGGGCCTCCGGAAGGTGGGGATCTAGTTCCCATTCGAGCCAGTCTTCACCGAACAACTCAACCGGGTGCTGTGTCCTAATAGTTCCGTTCCCGCAGCGAAGATCGTTGGCTGAGCAGTATTTATCGCATCCCCAGCACACGCGTTCTGGATGCTTCGGATTGAGCGCTATCTTTGGTTTCGTCACTTGTGCCTTTTCTCGAGTCCCCGAACCTTACTCACTGAATTGACAGAAGCCGTTTCTCGCCCTGTAGCCCTCGCAGCGGGGCAATGTCCTGGGTCAGTTCGACAGTCCCGAGGTAGCCTCCTTGCTTATCACGAACGGCGAAGTAGCGAATGTGAACAAACTTTCCATGGAAGTTGATCCAGAACTCCGCGACATTCTCACGGCCCGCGCGAAAACCCTCCAGGATCTTGTTGACTGTGTCCGCACTCCGCGGCGGATGACAGTGCTGAACCTTGCGGCCGATGATTGCTTTGCTGCGGGCGAAGATACGGTCGGGCCCTTCGCTAAAGAAGGCGACCCGATCTTCGCTATCGACGAAAGTCAGGTCGAGCGGCAGGGTTGAGAGCACCGCGGTGAGTTGTTCTACGCTGACGTGGCCCGTGGACATCATGATGGTGCCGTCGCGCGGCACGGTTCCGGTTGTGGTGCCTGCGTTGACGGGAGGAGCATACCCGGATTGAGGTTCGACCAGACACCAGCCATACTGCGGGGAAGCGGACCAGATCTCGGCCCACTCGTTTTCGGTGAGCGTCTGCAAAGACATCGGGAAGAGGATGTTTTCCTCTTTGAATATCATTTCTTCGACTGCCGACAGGGCCGTTGCAGCGTGTTGTGTGAAGAACTGCCTGCCTTCGGCAGCTGTCGCACCGCAGTCGTGTGCTGCCTGGTTCATCGGTTTGAGCAGGTTCCGGACGTCATCGTCTTTCGCCCACATCACCTTGGACGGTCCGGTGATTCCGTGCCGCTCCAGACACGAAAACAACGCATGCTCTTTCCGCTGGTAGTGCTTGTCGAGATCCATCAGGTCGTTTGCCGACTGGCGCATCCGAAGAACTGCTTCCTTAACGTCGGCATTCGCTTCGAGGTTGGCGATCTCGGCAGAGATCCCTCGCATCGTCGCGATCACCTGTTTGAGCGCGCTGTTTTCGCGACGGAAGGTGTCAACCGGGTGTCCCGGTTGAATGGATGCAGGCGGAGCCACCTGGACGAGGACGCCTCGCGTGACCTGAGAATGCAGGTCACACATCGAGCGCACTTCTTCGACAGGCATGCCTTCGGCCATGAGTTGTTGTTCCATGGCCATGATCTCGGTTGCGTCTGTCTCGCCGACGAGTTTGCGTAGGCGTTCTTTCACCAGTTCTGGAGCGGCACCCGCATGCAGGTGCTGGATGATCTCCTTAAGAACGGAAATACGATGCGCCCGATTGTCAATCAATTCGCTCACGGTTCTCTCCTGGAGTTAGCTTAGGCGGGCGATGGGATGGAGACGATGACTTATGTCACGGAGGACCGAGTGACCGACAATCGACTGCCAGGGGTGGGCTGGACTGCCTTCGTATTTTTCTTAGTCGACACCAATCCTCGGCTCTGCCAGGCACGGAGCTCTCAGCAAGCAGAACCTTCAGTCCGACAGGATCCGCAAGTCGCTCCTAGTGCCCTCACTCAGCGGTCGGCTCCTCCGTCCATTTTGTGTTTTGTCCGGGCCTGTGACTTTAGTCATTGCCAGACGCTCTGCCGCTTCGTAAGTTTGAACAATTTTGTTGCGCACGAAAAGTTTAGGTAGAGCAAAAGCACTATTGCCGCGGGCATCTTGCAACCGTAGCTTTGCTCCATTCTGCGGAGCGTGAACATGCAATCACCTGAAGCTTTGGCCAACCGAGTCCGAGTTGGTTGGTCGAGCCTGCTAGCCAGAGCAACAGGTGCGATTCTCCTGTTCGAACTGGTCTCAGGTCTCGCAATCACGCTCGGTCCGTTTCGTGCGGCAACAGAATGGGGCCTGCTGCTGCACACTGTCGTCGGAGTAGTAACAATCGCTCCGTTGGCGTGGTACTTGGTTCGGCATTGGAAAGACTACTCCGACCAGGCACTGTCGGACGCGTTGCTGCTCGGCTACGTCGGGATTGTTGCGCTGGCCATCTGCCTGGTCTCGGGACTGCTGGTGACGTGGCAGGCAATGCTGGGCGTCAAAACCTCATCGTGGCTCCGGTACATACACCTGATCTCAACCCTGCTGACCGTGGCTGCGAGCGTTCCTCACATCTTCATTGCATGGTGGCGGCGCCGCAGGACCGAGACTTCGAGAGGCGCAGCAGGGTGGCTCGGTGTTGGCGTGGCCGTGACGGTTGTGGGAGTAGGTTTCGTTGCCGCCTTCACGCTGGCCTACTCCGGAACGAAATACCGGAACCGGTTTCCGTCCGACTACAGCTACGCTTTCGGCAAGGACCGTCCGTTTGCGCCGAGTCTGGCGCACACTGCCACGAACGGCGCGTTCGACGCGCGGTCGCTGGCGGGCTCGGAGACTTGCGGCGCGAGTGGATGCCACACCGAGATCTACGACGAATGGAAGACCAGCGCTCACCGCTATGCCGCCATGGATCCTATCTTCCAGGGTATACAAAGCGTGATGGCCAAACAGAATGGCCCGGAATCGACACGATATTGCGGCGGGTGTCACGATCCGATCTCGCTGTTTTCAGGAACCAAGAACATCTTTGTCGAGAAGCTCACCGGGCTGCAGGGCTACAACGAAGGCATTTCCTGTCTCGCCTGTCACTCCATTCAGAAGACGGACATCCAGGGCAACGCAAATTACACCATGTCGCAGCCCACCGAATACCTCTGGCAATGGAGCCCGGATCACAGTCTGCGTGCGGTAGCACGCAACTTCTTGATCCGCGCCTGGCCCTCACAGCACAACCGCTTGAGCAAGCGCATGTACAAGAAACCCGAGTATTGCGCAGCCTGCCACAAACAATTCATCGATCAGGAAGTGAACCGCGTCGGCTGGGTGCAGTTGCAGAACCAGTATGACAACTGGGCCGCGAGCCACTGGAACCACAAAGGCGACGCCCGCACGACCGTCGAGTGCCGCGAGTGCCACATGCCCCTCACGGATTCGAACGATCCGGCTGCAGGAGACTCCACCGACTACAACCGTGCCCCCGACGATCACAAACACCGCAGTCACCGCTTTCTCGCAGCGAACAATTTCGTGCCGGCGCTGCTGCACCTGGAAGGCGCGGACAAACAAGTGGAACTAACCACCCGTTGGCTGCAGGGCCGCATCGATATCCCGGAAATTCGCAACAAGTGGGCGGATGGGCCTGCGGTGAAAATACGCATCGAGACCCCGGCCACGGTTGCGCCCGGCCAGACGGTGCTCGTGCATGTGATCATGACTTCGAACAAAGTTGGGCATGACTATCCGACCGGTCCGCTCGACATGATCCAGAGTTGGGTTGAGCTGCGAGTGGAGGACGAAGGTGGGCGCGTTATCTTCGCTTCTGGGCAGCGCGATGCGCGTCATTTCCTTGAACCGGGTACATTCCTGTTCAAGGCCGAACCAGTCGACCAGTACGGCAATCTGATTGACCGGCACAACTTGTGGGAGATGGTCGGCGTACGGTATCGCCGCTCGCTGTTTCCCGGATACTCCGACACGGTCGAGTACAAGGTGATGTGTCCATCCGGCGATCCGCGTGAGCTTGCCTCCAAGGCGGACGGCGGCCGTGAGTTCTCGGTGCCGCTGGGCCATGCGAGCGGAGTGCTTCGCATCGTGGCCACGCTGCACTACCGCAAGATCGATCAATTCCTGCTCAACTACACGATGGGAGAGAAATCGGGTCTCACTGCACCGGTGGTTGATATTGCCAGTGCAACGGCCACCGTTTGTGTGGTGCGGAGCGGGGCTGGGGCGTCATGCCGATAGCCGCTGCCCCGGAACGCCCTCGAACCGGATCAAAGCGACTGCGCCGCGTCACGTGGACGGCTTCCACGTTCGTTGTCCTGGCGCTGATCGCGGCCCTGGTTACCTGGCGGATTCGCAAGGAGAATGCGCCCGAGGAATACACGCCGGGAGAGGCATCGAAAGACATCACCAGTACGCTGAGCAGACCAGCCGCACAACCGACTCCACTCCCACCCCAGACTGTGAAGAATACGGTGAGTTCGCGCACGGTTGACCGGTTGATCGACCCGGGACGAAATCTTCCAGCAGGAGCACCTGAGCCGCGATTCACCGATGTCACGAACGCCGCCGGGCTGTCGTCCTTCCGGCAGTTCCAAGGTGCGCGCACTTCCCAGTTGCCGGAGGATATGGGGTCCGGCGTGGCATGGGGCGACTTCGACAATGATGGTTTGGACGACCTGTTCGTGGTGAGTGGTGGAGGTCCGCTCGGTGTGCCGACCTCGCAGCTCGCGCCGTCTGTGCTCTATCGGAACTTAGGCGATGGCCGTTTTGAGAAAGTCGAGGATTTTCCTGACCTCCGGATTCACGGCATGGGCGCCGCCTGGGGCGACTACAACAACGATGGCTGGCTCGACCTGGTCGTCACCGGTTACGACACCATCATCTTGTTTCGCAATGACCGCGGCCACCTGGTGCGCGACAAGAGCTTTCCTTCCCCGAAAGGCTTCTGGGCGGGCGCTTCGTGGGGTGACTACAACCGGGACGGGTATCTCGATCTCTACGTTTGCGGCTATGTGAAGTACAAGCCGGGAGAGCGCGACGCATCCGCCAATTCAACGCAGTTCGGACTCGAAGTCCCATTTACGCTAAATCCCGCTTCTTACGAACCGGAACGGAACCTGCTGTTTCGCAACAATGGAAATGGCACGTTCACGGAAGTGGCTCAGGAACTTGGAATCGCGAATCCGGAAGGCCGCAGCTTGAGCGCTCTCTGGCACGATTTCGATGGCGATGGCTGGCCCGACCTCTATGTGGCCAATGACATCTCGGAGAACAAGCTGTACCTGAACCACCACGGGACCTTCGTTGATGCTGGCAGAAGCGCATGGGTCGAAGAGTACCGCGGCTCTATGGGCTTGGCCGCAGGGGATTTCGACCGCGATGGCGACGACGATCTTTTTATTTCGCACTGGATCGCGCAGGGGTTCGCGCTCTATCAATCGCTGCTCTCTGAGCAGAAGGGAATGGCCAACGCGTCGGAACTGCACTTCACGGACGTGGCGGCAAACATGGGCATCGGTCAGCCCTCAATGCAGGCGATCGGATGGGGCACGAGCTTCGTCGATTTCGACTCCGATGGCTGGCCTGATCTTATGGTCGCCAACGGGAGCACTTTCGAACAAAAGGAAACGGTACCCCGCCGGCTCGCCCCGATGGCCTCGTTTCTGTTCTGGAACGATCACGGCAGTTTCTTCTACGATCTGGCTCCGTGGAACCGCTCCTTCTCCCAGCCACATGTGAGCCGCGGGCTGGCCGTCGCGGACTTCAACAACGACGGTGCGATGGATGTGGCTATCGTGGATCAAGGCGAAGGTGTGCGGCTGTTGCGCAACGACATCCCGCAAGGCAACTGGGCGGAGTTCAGGCTGCACAGCCGGGTTCCCCCAACCGGAGCCCCGCTGGGATTCGGCGACGGTGCAACCGTGATCGCGTGGACGGGCAAAGTCCCGATACGCCGTACGGTGGGCAGTTCCTCCTACTTGTCGCAAGACAGCCACCGCGTCCATATCGGGCTGGGCGCGGCGACCAAGATCGATCGCCTGGAAGTGCACTGGCTGAGAGGACGAGCTGAGACTTGGACAAATCTTGCGGCCAATAACATTTGGGAAATTACCCAGGGCGAGCCAGAAGCGAAGCCTTTTACCCCGCATCCTGCCAACCTTGCTCGGGCCAACCCTAGCGTCCAACTCGACAGAGCCGGGCTCGTACAGTTCTGGGAAAAGCAGCATGCGGCGATGGATGCCATGAAGCGTGAGCGGGACTTCCAGAAGGCTGCACAATTATTCCGCGAGGCGCTCGCCATGAATCCGGGCCATGAGGATTCGCACTACTATCTCGCGAATTGCCTGGCGGCACTGAACGACATTCCAGCCGCGATCGCCGAACTCGATGCGCTCGCTCGAATCAACCCGCAGAATCATCGTGCCTTCCAGCGCAAGGGGGAACTCCTCGCCGCCTCCGCATCTTCGAGGAGCCAACTCGATCTTGCACGCCAGGCATTGGATGCTGCTCTCCACCTGAATTCGGAAGAGACCGGAACGCTGGTTCTTCTCGGCCAGGTGGCATTGGCGCAGGGAGACCTCGCAAACGCGGAACAGCGCTTTGCCCACGCCTGCCAGGCGAACCCACGCGCAGTAAACGTATGGTTTCTCCGCGGCTACATCGCGTGGAAGCAACGGGATTTCCAGAGAGCGTCGGAAATGCTGGCCAACGCTCGCAACGCAAGAGGGCGCGACTGGAAGCCGGCCGGCTCCGCGCTCGAAGGCGATGTGCAACATCGCATGTATAGCGAGTCTGGATTCCTGAACGTGTTCGAACAGCAATGGGACGGTTCGCCGGATCCTACACGCGTGTTTGCTCCACTGGACGCGTACCTGCGCCGACTCCGGTAATGGGCTGCTTCGGTTCCCAGACGCAGCAGGGCTCCTCGGCAAACACGTCGCCGGTCAGGGCATAAGCTCGCGCTCTCGATCCGCCGCAGATCTCGCGGAATTCACAAATGCCGCACTTACCTTTGAGGTTCTGGCTGTCACGCAGAGAGACAAAGAGCGGTGAATGCCGGTATAGCTCCTTCAATGACTGCTTGCGTATATTTCCCGCCGAGACGGGCAGAAACCCGCTGGGGAACACCTCTCCGAGGTGAGAGATGAAAACGAAGCCCTTGCCATCGTTGATTCCGCGGGCGCGCCCGATTCCGTCTGCGGTACTTGTGCCAGGCATCGGCGGGAGTGACTGGCCGCCTTTGCGCTTTTCTTCCGTCCGGCGCTGCAGCAGAAAGCGGCGATAGTGCTGTGCTTCCGTGCTCTTGATATCAAATTTCACCCGCTGCGAGGTCTCGTAGAGTTTTTCAAAGACCTGCTCGAACTCCGCGGCCGAGATCAGGTCGGCCGTCGAACCCCGGCCGGTTGGCACGAGGAAGAAAACGCTCCACAGCACGATGTCGAGTTGCTCAAGCAGCGCGATCATCGAATCCAGGTACTGCAGGTCGTGTCGGGTGATCGTGGTGTTGATCTGAACCGGCAGCCCGATCTCCCGCGCCCAGCGCACTGCACGCAGTGTCCAATCGTAGGAACCATGAACTCGACGGAATGCGTCGTGAATGTCGGCGCTTGGACCATCGAGACTGATGGCCAGCCGCGCCAGGCCACACTGTTTCAGTTTGTGAATGGCTTCCTGCGTCAGGAGCGGGGTGGCGCTTGGCGTAAGGGATATCCGGACCCCGTGACTTGAGGCATATTCGACCAATTCGAAAACGTCGGGGCGCTTCAGGGGGTCGCCGCCGGGGAGGACAAAGACTGGAGCTTCGAGCGCGGCGACCTCGTCGATAAGGCGCTTGGCTTCGTCGGTGCTCAGTTCGAGACTGCTGCGGAGGGGCTGGGCACATGCGCGGCAGTGCACGCAGGCGAGATCGCACGCCTGGGTTGTCTCCCAGATCACGATGAATGGGCGCTTATTGAAGTCAAATCGCGGTTCCACGCTGCCCTCCTGACTGCTTCTTATCTCGGAGGCAAGACTGCCAGACCCGTGACCGGGTGCATGTGACTGATGTCACAGCTGGAATCTGCCCGGATACAATGGCTACCGTGCCGGAAACGAAAGTCAATCACGGTCAGACGTTGGCGAAGGTCCCGATCTTTTCTGGGCTGACCGAAGGCGAACTCGCTTTCCTCCTGCCGCGCGCTATTCCGCGCCGATATGCAGCGGGAGAGATTGTGTTCGGCGAAGGTGAACCTTGCTTGGGCATGTACGTGGTCGAATCTGGGCACATCCGTATCTTCAAGAGTTCCTCCAGTGGACGCGAGCATGTGCTCAGCGTGGACGGGCCGGGTAGCTCGGTGGCGGAGTTGCCGGTCTTTGACGGAGGAACCTACCCAGCGTCGGCGTCGGCAATCGACGACGCCACACTGCTGTTCGTGAGCAAACAGGACTTCCACGCGTTATGTCTTGCCCATCCCCAGGTCGCGCTCAAGGTATTGCGGGTCGTCGGCGCGCGCTTGCGGCGGCTGGTCGGGATCATTGAGGAGCTGTCATTTACAACGGTGCGTCACCGGCTCGCGTCGTTCCTCCTGAGACTGGCGCAAAAGGAGGGCAAACGCGCCGGCGAAGGCATCCAGGTTGCCTTGCCCGCCAGCAACCAGGAGTTGGCTTCGCAGATCGGAACGGTGCGCGAACTCGTCTCCCGCAATCTCAGCCGGCTGCAGGCGGAAGGGATGTTGCAACTCGATGGCCGCCATGTACTGATCCTCGATCTGAAAGCATTGGAAGAAGCGAGCCAGGCTTCCGAGTAAACTCCAGCTCATCGAAGACTTTCCAGCAAATCTCAGACGTACCCTCGAAAACGATTACCTGACGGTAGCGGTAGGTCTGGGCCACGCCGCAATGCTCGCAACCCACTTCAAATGGCGGAATCCGTGGCGCAATGACTTTTGTCACAGCTGCCTTGAAAGATGGCGTTCGGTGGCAACGGAACCCTTACCGCCGGTTGGAGAGGGTCACTTTGTTTTCGGCGGTGTGACAAAAGTCATCGTTCTCTGACGCCTCCTTCGATAGTGTCGCAACGTAGCAGACTCGCAGACGAGAGCGGGCTGCAAGGAGAAAACGTCATGAGCGTGAGCACTGCAAAGACGGTACGCGAGGTGGCGGTGGAATTCCCCGAAGCCACTCGCATATTCGAAAGATTCGGGATCGATTACTGCTGCGGCGGAAACAAATCGTTGAAAGACGCCTGCGCTGCTTCGCACCTGTCCGTAGATCAGGTACTGGATTCCCTTGAAGTGGCAGAGCAGACAGCACGAGCCAAACAAACGGACCGCAACTGGCAGACAGAGCCTTTGGCCGATCTGGTTGCCCACATCACCCGCACGCACCACAAGTACACACGGGAGGAGATCGCCCGGCTGCGACCGCTGTTCGACAAGGTCTCCTCGGTGCACGGCAAGAACCATCCTGAGCTCCAGCAGGTCCGCGCCAGCTTTCAGGAAGTCGCTCAGGAACTCACGCCGCACATGATGAAGGAAGAGATGATGCTGTTCCCGTATATTGTGCGGATGGAGGAGGCAGTCATCCAAAAGGAACCGATCCTGCCGCCGCCCTTCGGTACTGTGCAGAATCCTGTGGCCATGATGATGCACGAGCACGACTCAGCGGGTGCTGCCGTGCAGGCGATGCGTCAGGCGAGCGCTGGATATACGCCTCCAGGCGATGCCTGCATCAGTTACCAGACGCTCTATAAGGCCTTGGCTGCTTTCGAGACTGATCTACACCAGCACATTCACCTGGAAAACAACATCCTTTTCCCGCGTGCGATCGAAATGGAACAAAAGCACTAACCAAGGAACGGAAACGATGGCTGCGCTGGCAACCCGGGTCGAGACCCAAGCTGGAAGGAGGCTAACCGCGGAGGAGATCTTCGAGATCACGCGGACGCGGGAAAGGAGTCTCTCACGCTTGCTGATGCTCTACATCTCGACCGGCTTGGTGTTCATGCTACTGCCGGGAACGTTCCTGGGGGTCTGGAACCTGCTCGCGATCAGCAGTCGTCACGCCGCGAATTCGGTTTCTGCGGGATGGATCCAGGCCCACGGTCACGCGCAGATCTTCGGCTGGATCGGCACCTTCATTCTGGGCATTGGCTTCTATTCCATTCCCAAGTTGCGGCGGATGAATCCGTTCGCGCTGTGGACTGCATGGTTGTGCTGGGCGCTCTGGACGTCGGGTGTAACCTTGCGCTGGCTGACGGGAGTTTACCAGTGGCAATGGCGTGTGGTGCTGCCCGTTTCGGCGGCACTGGAGGTAGTTGCCTTCGTAATTTTCTTCCACTCGGTTTCCGGTCACAGACCGCAGGACTCCGGCAAACAGAAGTTGGACGAATGGATAGTGGTGGTGATCTCAGCCGCAGTAGGTCTGCTGCTTACCCTGCTCGTCAATTTGGTCGCCGCGTTGTTCCTCGCCTTTCGTGGCATCTCACCCGATCTCCCCACTGCATTCGACCAGCGGTTCCTGGTGCTCGAGACCTGGGGATTCCTCGTTCCCTTCGTCTGGGGGTTCAGCGCCAAGTGGCTCCCGGTCTTCCTGGGACTGCGCCCGGTCCGTGGGCGCGTGCTGCTCCTGGCAGTCGCAGTGAACTCCGTTGGAGTGTTTGCTGCCTTGTTGGGCGAGATGAGCCTGGCTGTCGTCCTGCTGTTAGCCGGGATCATCGTCGCGGTTTTGGCCCTCCGCTTCCTTGATCGAACACAGCAGAGGGCAAAGGTGAAGGGAGTGCACGCTAGCTTTCCGGTATTTGTGCGCCTGGCGTACGCATGGGCCATCATCGCGGCGGCACTCGGAATCTGGGCCAGTTCGGTCGAGGGCTCTCATGGTATCTGGGGCGCGTCGCGCCACGCGTTGACCGTGGGCTTCCTGGCCACGATGGTATTCAGCGTGGGTCAGAGAATCCTGCCGGCATTTTCCGGAATGCGGTTGCTCTTCAGCACGAAACTAATGTTCGTTTCACTGCTGTTACTGGGCGTGGGGTGTATGTTGCGCGTCAGTTCTGAGATCCTCGCCTATCAAGGCTTCGCGGCATGGGCATGGTCGTGGCTCCCGGTGTCGGCTGTCGTAGAGATGACCGCAGTCACGATTTTTGCGATCAATCTGCTCGGCACCTTCATGAGTCGTCCTACATCCCAATCGGTCTAGTGGCCGCCAGCAACCATTTTCGTCCCTGAGACTTTTGTCACAGCGGCTATTCCACCTGCCCGGTAAACTGAGACTATGCCTGTCCAGATTGGAGCCAAGACTCACAACTTCACTGATCCCACTGGCCTGCTCTCGGACTGCCACCGGCGGGTTGAGATGTTCCTCGGCACACTCGAAGCGGTTGCGAATGTGATAGACCGTCCCGCCACGGAGGAGACCCGCCGAGCGCTGGAGTCTGCCTTGCGCTACTTCGCGCAAGCCGCACCAAAGCACACGGCTGACGAGGAGGAGTCGCTATTTCCCCGGTTACGTCAAATTCACGATCCTGAAATCGAGTCTGCGTTCTCGAAGCTGGAGCAACTGGAGAACGAGCATCGCTGGGCAGCCCCGTTGCACGCCGAAGTTGACCGTCTTGGGGCGCTGTATCTTTTGACCGGCAATCTATCCAGTCCTGAAGTCGGCGACTTTCGACACGCCGTTGCCAGTCTCGCATCGATGTACAAACAGCACATCGATGTCGAAGACAGCATGGTGTTTCCTTTGGCAGCCCGAATGTTGTCCAATACCGAGAAAATTGCCATCGCGGAGGAAATGGCGGCTCGGAGAAAAGTCAGAGTCGTGACCGAGATATCTACAGGTCGTAAGTAGAACCAAAGAGTTACTCCCGCCAACTGCGGAAGAGTTATATCTCCGCTCGCTGAACTGCTAGGAACCGAAATCTATTACAGAACTCAGACAATGAAAGTCTTGCATCTCTGAAATAATGCACTTTCGCTCCGCGTGTTTCATCATGGGCAATCCTACAATGGGCAATCTTCCGACGATCATTCAGGGTGGAATGGGCGCAGCCGTTTCCAATTGGCGGCTGGCAAGAACGGTATCGCGGCTTGGCCAGCTAGGGGTTGTTTCTGGAACGGCCCTGGATTTGATTTTTGCTAGGCGCTTGCAGGACGGCGACCCCGGAGGCCACATGCGCCGCGGCCTTGATCAGTTTCCGATTCCCGAAATTGCTGAACGTGTTTGGAGCACGTACTACATCCCGGGCGGGAAGGCGGAGCGGGCGCCGTACAAGTCGTTACCAACGCACTCGAAGGACACTCCTCCCGACCTAATGGACCTATGTGTAGTGGCTAATTTTGTTGAAGTGATTCTGGCGCGCGAAGGTCACGACAATCCAGTCGGAATCAATTACCTCGAGAAGGTTCAACTCCCGCATTTGCCTTCGATCTACGGTGCCATGCTTGCTGGTGTAGGGTACGTCCTGATGGGGGCCGGGGTGCCGCTCAAGATTCCTGGAGTACTCGATCGCTTCGCAAAACACGAGCCCGCAACCTACCTCCTCCAGGTCACAGGGGCACACGATGACGACGATAGAACGATGGTATTCACGCCGAGGGAATTCGTGGGGCGCGATCTTCCCCCACTCACCCGGCCGAAGTTCTTCGCGATCATCGCCTCCAATACCTTGGCGACAACCATGCTGAAGAAGGCCGATGGCAAGGTCGACGGATTCGTTATCGAGGGGTACACGGCCGGAGGCCACAATGCTCCGCCTCGCGGGAAGCTCCAGCTTGACGAAGCGGGAGAGGCGATCTACAGCGAGCGTGACGTGGTTGATCTGCAGAAAATTCGGGATCTTGGCGTTCCGTTCTGGCTTGCTGGCGGATATGGCTCGCCCGAGAAGCTAGCGGAAGCCGTAAAGGCGGGCGCTGCAGGTGTACAAGTCGGGACGGCATTTGCATTCTGCGAAGAGTCGGGGTTAAAGATCAGCTACAAGCGCGCACTCTTGGAAAAGATACGTTCCGGTACGGCGCGAGTCTTCACCGATCCAGTGGCTTCGCCGACCAGCTTCCCATTCAAGGTTGCGGAATTGGAAGGATCGCTTTCCGAAGAGGTAGTCTACTCCGCTCGCCCTCGGATCTGTGATCTGGGCTATCTGCGTGAAGCATACAGAACTCCCTCGGGAGAGATCGACTACCGTTGCTCCGCCGAGCCCGTGACAACGTATTTGTCAAAAGGAGGAAAGGTGGAGCATACAGTGGGAAAGAAATGTCTCTGCAACGCCCTAATGGCGAATATCGGACACCCGCAGGTCCGAAACGGCAAATACACGGAGCAGGCTCTGATCACCTCGGGAAATGACTTGACCGGAATTGACCGGTTCTTACTCGATGGATCAACAACCTACTCTGCGGGAGACGTAATCGAGAGATTGCTCAGGCCTACCTCTGATGTGAACTCCAGTCTGGAGCCGGTAGCGAATTTCGCTATGGACCGCCGACGTGACGATTCCCCCGCATCCTGTGACTAAAGTCGTCGCCGCCTAACCCTACAACAAAGAAAGATTGGATCGGTACGGTCCTGCCGCATTCAATGATCGATGAAAACGCGCGGCATACCAGGAGACAGATGCTGTGGTGTGCAAATGGATGCCCATCATTGTCGCAGATCGGTGCACAGGGTGTGGTTTGTGTGTGGACGCTTGCGGCCCCAAATCTTTAGCAATGGTGGACGGGATTGCGGTGCTTACGCTCCCCGACACCTGCGGAAGTGAGGAGCATTGCATCGCGGCTTGCAGGGACGAAGCCATCCAGATGGCTTGGTTGCCCCTCTCGGGAGACAGAACCGTGGGTCGCTGGAGCGATGGAGCAGAGCCAAGACCCGTCCCTTGCTCGGACGCAGCTCAAGACGGCAATGGTTCCTCGGCACAGTAGGCATCAGTTATTCTTTGATGAAGATGAACCGACTACACAGGTGGTACTGTCGATCAGGCCAATGGAAGCAGAAACTGGAAAATGAAGTCCTGCCCTGGTCTTTGCGTGGGGTCGATTTGGGCAATGATGTTTTGGAAGTGGGGCCGGGCCCAGGTTTGACTACGGACTGGCTGAGGCACCGGTACAAGAGTCTCAACTGCATCGAAGTCGACCAAGAATTGGCGCGATCGCTGGGACTGCGCACGGCAAACTCGAATGTTCGCGTGCAGTGCGCGGATGCAACCACAATGCCGTATCGTGATTGCACGTTTTCTGGCGTCGTCTCCTTCACCATGCTTCACCATATTCCTTCATCCGCCTTACAGGATCGGCTGTTCGCGGAGGTTTACCGGGTCCTCAGGCCGAGTGGCGTTTTCGCCGGAACCGACAGCATGCGGTCTCTGTTGATGAGGATCTTTCACGTCCGCGACACGATGGTACTCGTTGATCCTGGAACCTTGCATACCAGGCTTGCAGCGGCCGGCTTCAGGGAAGTGAAGATCGAAGAGGGTATGGGGAGATTTCGGTTCTCTGCGCAACGGCCCGAAATGCGGTCCTGACAGCATTACAGAGTGTGTCGCCGCGAATTCTACGATTTTGCCAAAGGACTAACGCCGTGATTTGTCTCCCATCCAAGTGAAGGCACGAATTGCCGCTGGCAAGCCCAACGTACTCACAGCCAGCACGGCAACATGTTCGATTTCTTCTGTTGGAACTCCGGCTTTCCGCGCATTTCGCACCGCTGAGTGCGTGGCGCCTTCTAGTCCCGCCCCAATCGAGAGAGCGACCTTCACCAAACGCCTGGTCTTTTCATCCAGCGGCCCTGCGTCGTGGCACCGGTCTCCCAATTCATTGAAGGCTTTCCACACCTCCGGGTAGCGCTTTCTGAAGTCCTGGACCGGCTTCGGTAACTGTTTCTGCGTCAATGGAGTGCTCCTTTCCCTCGAATCCCGCTTGTTCCGCCGTTATTCGAGCTGTCCGTCTAGAGTAGCGCATTCTTGCCGACCTTCACCATTCCCAACGTCCGACAGAGCGGTTGTGCTGCCAGAGGAATGTATATCGTGTCGCGATCTAATCACGCGGCCTTGTGACTGAAGTCACGCGATAGTAGGACCAAGATCACAGACACCTGCGCCCCACCCAGACTAAAAGGACTTGTACATCCAGAGATCAAGAATGCTTTCCACCACTTCGGAATATGCTCTCCGAGCCTTGGCGTGTCTGGCCGGCCAGCCCACGGGGACGGCGCTTTTGGGCAGAGATCTCGCGAGGACGGCCGAGATTCCGGCCAACTACTTGTCCAAGATCCTGTTGACCCTGCGCAATGCGGAACTCGTAGACACGACTCGTGGTTCCGGGGGCGGCTATCGCCTCCATAAGCCCGCCGATGAGATTTTCTTGATCGACATAGTTGAGTTGTTCGACGGTATGTCCCGCAGTAAACCGGCTTGCTTTCTGCAGCACCAGAAGCCGTGTTCGAGTTCATCCTCCTGCGGTGCTCACGTTTTGTGGACCGACGTGCAGGCGAGATACATGGGCTTCCTGGTTTCCACACCGCTCTCGGCTCTGGCCCCGCAAAGCCTGCCAGCCCGCATTTCGTTGAACGCCGTGAGCCTGCCCGTTGTAGGAGGTCAGAGATGAAATCGCGCTACAGGCAGCGAAGGCGGGACACTGCAGGGACGAAGCTGATTCTGCGCGCACGCGTTCCTTTTGTCTTGGCGGCATTGTTGGCCCTGCTGTTCTGTGGAAGTACGAGCACTTGGGCACAGGACGCCCCAGCATTCTTCAAGCAGAACTGTACGAGTTGCCACACGATCGGTGGAGGCCGTCTCACCGGGCCTGACCTCAAAGACGTGACTACTCGCAAAGATCGTGCGTGGTTCGTCCAGTTCCTGCAGAGCCCGAAATCGATGATCGATAGCGGTGATCCCTATGCCGTGAAGTTGCAGCAGGAAGCGCGCGGCATTGTTATGCCGAACATTGCAGGCATGAGCCCGCAGCAGGCGCAGGCAATCCTCGACATGATCATCGCCGAGTCGAAGCTGCCCCGCTCGCAGTTCGCAGGACTGCAGATCAGCGATCGTCCGCTTACGGCGCAGGATGTGGCGAAAGGGAAACTGATTTTTCTGGGCGAGCACTCCCTGAGCGGTGGCGGACCGGCGTGCATTTCCTGCCATACGGTCAAAGGGCTGACATTGCTGGGCGGCGGACGGCTCGGCCCCGATCTCACACGAGTTTACGAGCGGCTACAGGGGCGCAAGGGATTGGCGGCATGGTTGTCGTCGCCCGCAAGTCCCACCATGTCACCGGTATTCAAAGACCACGCAATCCAGCCCGACGAGATCCTCTCGCTCGTGGCCTTGTTTGAGGACTCGGCGAAAAAGGGTGGGCAGGATGACACCACTTCCTTGCTGACTTTCTTCCTGCTCGGAGTGGGCGGCATGGTGCTGGGCTTGATTTCGCTGGACGCGCTTTGGAAAACGCGCTTTCGGGGAGTGCGCCGGAGCATGGTCCACAAGAACGACCGAGGTGAACGATGAAGACGCGGGACGCGATCTCGTGGATCCGGGACGAAGTCGATCCCAGGCGGCGCAGTTGGGAAGAGTTCTATCGCAACCGCTGGCAATACGACAAGATCGTCCGCAGCACGCACGGAGTGAACTGCACCGGCGGCTGCACTTGGCAGATCCATGTGAAGGACGGCATCGTCACCTGGGAGATGCAGGGACTGGATTATCCGCTGCTCGAAAGCGGCCTTCCTCCCTATGAGCCGCGGGGCTGTCAGCGCGGTATCTCTTTCTCCTGGTACCTGTACAGCCCCCTGCGGGTGAAGTACCCGTATGTTCGCGGAGCGCTGATTGATTTGTGGAAACAGGCCCGGGCGCAACACGAAGATCCGGTCGAGGCCTGGAAGTCGCTGGTGGAGAATCCCGAATCACGTCAGCGCTGGCAGAAGGCTCGCGGCAAAGGCGGCCTGCGCCGCGCCGATTGGGACACGATGCTGGAGTTGATCGCGGCCGCCAACATCTACACCATCAAGAAACACGGGCCGGATCGCATCGCAGGGTTTTCACCCATTCCTGCGATGTCGATGATCAGCTACGCCAGCGGCTCTCGAATGCTGCAATTGATGGGCGCAGTGTCACTTTCTTTCTACGACTGGTATTCCGATCTGCCTTCGGCCTCACCTGAAACCTGGGGCGAGCAAACGGATGTGCAGGAATCGGCCGACTGGTACAACGCCAAACTCCTGGCGGTGGTGGGATCGAATCTGAATATGACGCGCACGCCCGACTGCCACTTCGCAGCCGAGGCTCGTCACAACGGGTCGAAGATGTGGGTCTTCTCGCCGGACTTCTCGCAGGTCTCGAAGTACGCCGACGAGTGGGTGGCGATCAATGCCGGACAGGACGGCGCCTGGTGGATGGCGGTGAACCACGTCCTGCTCAAGGAATTTCATCACGAGAAGAAAACGCCATACTTCCTGAATTATGCCAAGCAATACACCGACTCGCCTTACCTGGTGGAACTCACGGAACACGATGGGAAGTGGCAGGCGGGGAAGTTGCTGCGGGCGAACCGGTTGGATGGCTACAAAGATATAGAGAACGGCGACTGGAAATTTCTGATGTGGGACGCCACCGCGAACCGGCCGAAGATGCCGATGGGTAGCTCTGGTTTCCGCTGGGGAAAAGAAAAAGGCAAGTGGAACCTGCTGCTGAAAGACGGCGTCGATGGCTCCGCTATCGATCCCATCCTGACTTTCCTTGAGCAGAGCGACGCGGTAGTTCCCGTGGCGCTGAATGACTTCGGCGACGGGCGCACGCTCACCCGCTCTGTTCCGGTACGACGTGTGAAAAGTACGACCGGAGAGACCGTAACCGTCACCACAGTTTACGACCTGCTGATGGCACAGTACGGAGTGTCGCGCGGGCTAGAGGGCGAGTATCCCGCGAACTACGACGACGAGACCCAACCCTACACCCCGGCTTGGATGGAGAAGTACACCGGGATCAGCCGGCAGGTATTGCTCCGTTTTGCCCGCGAATGGGCGAGCACGGCGGAACTCACCAACGGCAAGTGCACGGTGATCATCGGCGCCGGCATCAATCACTGGTACCACGCCAACCTGATGTATCGCGCCGCGATCCATTCTCTGATGTTCTGCGGCTGCATCGGAGTGAACGGCGGGGGATTGGCCCACTACGTCGGACAGGAAAAACTGGCGCCGGGAGAACCGTGGTCGGCTATCGCGTTTGGCCGTGACTGGTTTCCCGCAGCCCGGCTGCAGAATGCGCCGAGTTGGCACTATGTGCATACAGACCAATGGCGCTACGAGCGCGACTTCACCGACTACCACACGGTTCCCCTTGCCAACGGCAACGGATCGTCCTCCGCGAGCCTTGCCCATGGACACACCATGGATCTGCAGGTGCGAGCGGTGCGTTCAGGATGGCTGCCGTTCTATCCGCAATTCCAGAAGAGCCCCTTGGAAGTCGTGAAAGAAGCGGAAGCCTCCGGAGCCAAGAACGACGAAGCCGTTGTGAGCTATGCAGTCGAGCAACTGAAAGACCGCAAGCTGAAGTTCTCAGTCGAAGATCCCGATGCGCCGGAGAACTGGCCGCGGATATGGTACATCTGGCGCGGCAATGCGCTACTGGCCAGCGCTAAGGGCCACGAGTATTTTCTCAAGCACTATCTGGGCACGCACAACAACGCGATCTCCGATGACAACCTGGCGCAAGGCAGTGCTCGCGAAGTCACGTGGCACAAGAACGCTCCCCAGGGGAAGATGGACCTGGTGGTGGACCTCAACTTTCGTATGGACACGTCCGCGCTCTATTCGGATATCGTTCTACCCGCTGCCACGTGGTACGAGAAGGCCGACCTGAACACCACCGACATGCACAGCTTCATCCACCCGCTGTCGGAGGCGGTGCCGCCGGCTTGGGAGTCCAAGAGCGACTGGCAGATCTTCCGTGCGATTGCGAAGAAGTTCTCCGAACTGGCGGAGAAGCATTTTCCCGAGCGGGTGAAAGATCTGGTGGCCTCGCCTCTGCTGCACGATTCGCCAGCGGAGATCGCGCAGCCCGACATCAAAGACTGGCTGACTGGAGAGGTGGAAGCCATTCCGGGCAAGACCATGCCCGGATTCAAGGTAGTCTCACGCGATTACAAGAACCTTTACAACCAGTACATCTCTTTCGGTCCACTGGCGCGAGCGAACGGACTGGGCCAGCACGGCACGCATTACCGGATCGAGGACGAATACGATGCGGCCCTGAAGACCTGCCCGACGGTTACGTGGGATGGCAAGCAGTATCCGTCGCTACTCGAAGACGAGCATGCCTGCAATCTCATTCTGCGCTTCGCCACCGTAACCAACGGTGAGTTGGCGTACCGCTCTTATAAGGAGTTGGAGGAAAAGGCCGGGGTGCCGCTAGTCCACTTGGCGGAGAAGAACCGCGGGGTGCGGGTGAGCTACAAGGACCTGCAGGCACATCCGCATCGCCTCATCAACAGTCCCATGTGGTCGGGACTGACCGAGAACGGACGCGCTTACTCGCCCTTCACCTACAACGTGGAGTGCTTGATGCCGTGGCGCACTCTCACCGGGCGGCAGCACTTTTATCTCGACCATCCTCTTTATATCCAGTTCGGCGAGAACCTGCCGGTGTACAAGCCAAAGCCGCTGCCCACTCAGTATGCCGACTTGAAGTTCAGCAAGGAAGTTGGGCCGACCAAGATGCTCAACTACCTTACGCCGCACGGGAAGTGGCATATCCACTCGACCTACGGCGACAACCAGCGCATGACCACGCTATCGCGCGGGGTCGAGCCCTTCTGGATCAATGAGAAGGACGCGGCCGACATCGACATCGCGGACAACGACTGGGTCGAAGTGTACAACGACAACGGAGTCGTAGTTACGCGCGCCGCCGTCAGCGCTCGCATTCCGCCGGGCATTTGCATTCAGTATCACTCACCCGAACGCACTTACTCGGTGCCGACTTCACCGATGCGCGGCAACCGCCGCGCCGGTGGCCACAATAGCCTCACGCGCACGCGGCTGAAACCGAACCTGATGGCAGGCGGTTATGGGCAATTCACATTTCACTTTAATTACTGGGGTCCGACCGGATGCAACCGCGATACTCACGTGCTGGTGCGCAAGCTGCCGGAGTTGAAGTGGTAATAGAAGACAAGGGCGCGGTCCCCCGGGGGCTAAAGCCCTTCAGACTAGGAACGGCTGCGGTGCGGCTGAAGCCGCATCCTTTCAAACCAAGAAGCGAAAGCCGAGAGCAACCGCGACCAATGGCTAACGACTAACGACCAACGACCAACGACGGACGACAAACATGAATGTACGCTCACAAATCTCGATGGTGTTCCACCTCGACAAGTGCATTGGCTGCCACACCTGCTCGATCGCTTGCAAGAACATCTGGACCGATCGCAAGGGCACGGAATACATGTGGTGGAACAACGTGGAAACCAAGCCCGGCACGGGTTTCCCCACGCGCTGGGAAGACCAGGAGCGCTACAAAGGCGGCTGGGAAAAGAAGAACGACGAACTCGAGCTCAGATCCCAGAACAAGAGTAGCGCGCTGTTCAACATCTTCCACAATCCCAACCAGCCCACCCTCGACGATTACTACGAGCCGTGGACCTACGACTACCAAAACCTGTTCAACGCGCCCGAAGGTGCGGACCAGCCCACGGCCAAGCCGATCTCCATGGTCACGGGCGATTACATCAACGTGGAAGCCGGTCCGAACTGGGATGACGACCTCGGGGGCTCGCCGGTTTACGCGAAGAACGATCCCAACCTGGAGAGCCTGACACCGGAACAGCGCGAACAACTCTTCGCCACCGAGCGCCTAGTGTTCTTCTACTTCCCGCGTATCTGTAATCACTGCCTGAACCCGTCGTGTGTGGCGTCGTGTCCATCGGGCGCGCTCTATAAACGCGGAGAAGACGGCATCGTACTGATCGACCAGAAACGCTGCCGAGGATGGCGTGCCTGTGTGGCCGCGTGCCCGTATAAGAAGACCTATTTCAATTGGTCTACAGGAAAATCGGAGAAGTGCATCCTGTGCTTCCCACGCCTGGAAACCGGGCAAGCGCCGGCATGCTTCCACTCTTGCGTCGGACGAATTCGCTATCTGGGCGTGTTGCTCTATGACGCAGCGCGAATCGAAGAAGTCGCCAAGCTGCCGGACGATCAGCTCATCGAAGGACAGCGCTCCCTCATTCTCGATCCTTTTGACCCTGAAGTGATCGCGGCGGCTCGGGTTGGTGGAGTACACGACTCGGTCATCGAATCGGCGCAGAAGTCTCCCGTCTACCAGTTTGTAAAAGTTTGGAAGCTGGCCCTCCCCCCACATTTGGAATACCGGACCTTTCCGATGCTGTTTTACGTGCCGCCGATGTCACCCGTGATGGCAAGCCAGGAGGGCGGCGTGATCGACCACGTTTCGGGCGACCTGTTTCACGACATCGAACAATCTCGCGTTCCTGTGGCCTACCTGGCCAAACTGCTGGGCGCGGGTCAGGAAAACAAAGTGCGCTACGCCCTGCGCAAACAAAAAGCGGTGCGCTGGTACCGTCGCGCACTGACCGTCGGCGACGTGACGGCGGAAGTCGCCAACCGCATGCTGGCCGAGGCGGACTGCTCACCCGAAGAAGCTGAGGCCATCTACCAACTCACTTCGCTCTGCGCCTTTGAAGACCGCTTCGTGATTCCGCCCATGCACCGCGAAGAGGCTCTGCAGATGATGGAAGATCCCAGGGAGCACCAGGCGAACGCGGGCTTCGGCTTCGTCAGTGCGCCCCACCGGGGGATGTGATGCAAGATGCTGCGATCTACAACGTGCTGGTTGCTCTGCTGACCTATCCCGAGGCGGACTATGCGCAGCGGATTGAAGCCAGCGTGCAAGTTGCTCCGGAAGAGTGCCGCGAGCAACTGCAGCAGTTTGCCATCCGGATGCGGGGACTGAGAACCGACCAACTCCAGGAGCTGTTCACCCAGACGTTCGATCTCAACCCGATGTGCTCGCTGGAATTGGGCTGGCACTTATTCGGCGAAAACTACGAACGCGGCCTGCTGATGGTGCGGGTGCGCGAGGAGTTGCGTCGGCATGAGTTGGCAGAGTCCACTGAACTTCCGGACCACCTCACCCACGTCTTGCAGTTGGTGGAGCGGATGGAGCACGGAGCCGGCGCCGACTTCGTTGCAGCTTGCGTGCTGCCAGCGCTGGAGAAGATGCTTCAGGCCATGCGCGATAAAAAGAATCCGTTTGAAAACGTGCTGCTGGCGGTCCGGAGTTTGCTTCGCAGCCAGTTTCCCGAAATACCGCTCATCATTCCGGAAAGTGAACCACTACTCAAAGTGTTGGCTTGAAGGACCAAAGCGATGACGAATCCAACCATGAACCTGCTGTTGTTCGCGATGCTACCTTACGTGGCGCTCTTCGTATTCTTCCTGGGCACGATTATGCGCTATCGCAAGGCACCCTTTACCTACTCCAGCTTGTCGTCGCAGTTTCTGGAAAACAGCCAGCACTTCTGGGGTTTGACCGCGCTGCACTATGGCATCTTCGCTATCTTGCTGGGGCACTTGATGGGACTGCTGATCCCGCGCCAAGTGCTGCTGTGGAACAGTCGCCCGCTGCGGCTCTATGTGCTTGAAGTCTTCAGCCTGGCGTTTGCCCTGATGGCCCTCGTGGGTTTCGTGGGCGTCATCGAGCGGCGCATCCGCTATCCGAAAGCCAGAACCGTGACTACCCCCGCCGATTGGGTCATTGAGTCCATGCTCATATTGCAGGCGGGTGCGGGAATCTACGTGGCCATCTTCTACCCTTGGGGAACTTCCTGGTATTCGACTTCGGCGGCGCCCTATCTGCATTCTATTTTCTTGTTCCGGCCGGACATCAGCTATCTCGTGACCATGCCCTTCATCGTGAAATTCCACGTGGTCAATGGCTGGTTGATTGTCGGATTCTTCCCGTTCACGCGTCTGGTGCATGCCCTAGTGGCGCCGGTGCCATACCTGTGGCGCAAACCCCAGTTGGTGCGTTGGTATGGGATTGGGATCCTGCCGGTGTGGCCGCGCAGAGCGGGCGGTGTAAAGGACTGACGGGATGGCAAGGCCACGTCCAAAGCCGTCTGGCGCGCTGCAGTACCTCGGCAGCCCATTCGTAACGCTGGTGCTTCTGACCGCGCTCTCGTTCAGCTTGCTGATCCTGGTACCGAAGTTCAACGCGTACGCCTTGCCCGGCAATCAGATCGGCTATGAGCCGGCACAGCCGGTAGCCTTTTCCCACCGCCTGCATGCTGGCGAGCTGCAAGTGCAGTGTCTGTACTGCCACTCGGGAGCGGAGAAGAGCCGTCACGCCGGGATACCCGCCGCGAACGTCTGCATGAACTGTCACAGGTTCGTTGCCGCTCCGCTGGGAGCAATCCACGCGGAAGATGAATTGGCGAAGAAAGAGAAGCGCGAGCCCCGGCGAGTGGTTTCTCCGGAAATCCAGAAGATCTACGACGCGTTGGCGCTCAACGAAAAGATGCAGCCCGATCCGGCCAAACCGACCGCCCCGATCACTTGGATGAAGGTTCACAACCTGCCGGACTTCGTCTATTTCGACCATCGCCCACACGTCAATGCAGGAGTCGCGTGCCAGAAGTGCCACGGTCCAGTCGAGACCATGGAGCGCGTCCGCCAAGTCGAGGACTTGAGCATGGGATGGTGCGTGAACTGCCATCGCGGAGTGGATCGCGCGGGACTGGATGGCGATGGAAACTTCACCAGCGCGCCAGCTCCAGCGGCACAGGGGACCGTGCCGGTGACGCATCGAGTGTATGCATCCACCGACTGTTCGATCTGTCATTACTGAGGAGAGTTTGTTTGAGTAAGAGAAGAACAAAACGGTATTGGAAGAGCCTGAAAGAACGAGACGCTTCACCCGATGTCTTGAACGCCCGCGCGGACGAGTTTCCGGAAGGTGGACCGCGCCAGTTCCGCCGCCGCGATTTCCTGAAGGCGACCGGGTTCACACTGGGTGTGGCCTTCGCCACCGGTTGCAGCCGCGCTCCTGTCCAGCGGGCGATTCCTCTGCTTTCGCAACCCGAGGAGGTGGTTCCCGGGCGCTCGCTTTTCTATGCATCCACGTGCGCGGGGTGCAGTGCTGGTTGCGGGTTGCTCGCCAAGGTGCGCGACGGCCGGCCCATCAAACTGGAAGGCAATCCCCAGCATCCAGTTTCGCGCGGCGGATTGTGTGCCACGGGACAAGCGAGCATTCTCGGCCTCTACGATTCGCAACGTCTGCAACACCCTTTGAAGGATGGAAAGAAATCCTCTTGGACCGAAGTCGACCAGGAGATCCAGGCTGAGGTCGCGAACATTCGTGGTGATCGCGGAGCGGTTCGTTTCTTGAGTGGCACAATCACCAGTCCAACTACACGCGCCGCGGTCCAGGGGTTCCTAAAGGGTTTCCCCGATGCGCGGCACATCGTCTACGACCCGCTGTCGAACGCGGCGCTGCTCGATGCACACGAGCAGACGCATGGGGTCCGCATCCTGCCGCGGTTTCACTTTGACAAAGCCGAAGTCATTGTCAGTTTCGATGCCGATTTTCTGGGAACGTGGATCTGCCCTGTCGAATACACCGCGGACTATCGTGCCGGACGCGATCTGGAAGCAAAGCGCGTCTCCTATCACGTACAGTTCGAACCGCGCATGAGCGTGACCGGCAGCAAGGCCGACCGGCGATTTGCGGTTGCGCCGGGAGAGATGGGTCTTCTGCTCACGCACCTGGCGCAGAGAGTTGCGCGTGAAACGGGAACGGCGGTTCCTTCTGGCGAGCCAGAGACTGCTTCTTCTGTCGGTGCGGCATTCCTAGATGAACTGGCGGACCGCCTTTGGCACGCGCGCGGGCGAAGCTTGATCGTGTGCGGCAGCAACGATCTACAGCAACAGCTTCAGAGCAACTACCTCAACCACCTGCTGGGAAACTACGGCTCAACGCTCGATGTCGAGAAGCCATCCCTGCAGGTGCAGGGGAGCGACAAAGAATTGGGAGCCCTCCTCGCGGAATTGCGCGATGGCAAGATCAAAGCTCTTTTCATATACGGCGTCAACCCAGCGTTTGATCTTCCGGATGGCGAAGCTCTTGCCGGAGTTCTGCGGAAAGTTCCGTTGCTGGTCAGTTTCGCGCAGCGCACGGACGAAACCGCCACCCTGGCACGCTACGTTCTGCCCGAGCAGCACTATCTGGAATCGTGGAGCGACGCCGAACCGGTAAGCGGGCTGGTCAGTGTTTCCCAGCCAACGGTTCATCCGCTGGGAGACACGCGATCGCTGCTTGAGACGATCACAACCTGGAACGGAAAACCCAAGCCCGCCTATGACCTCGTGCGAGAACACTGGAAGGCAGACATCTTCCCTCGTCAGAAGAGAGAATCGAACTTCGACGCGTTCTGGGACCGCGCGGTGCACGATGGGTTTGCCGAGGTTGAACCACTTCCGATCAAGTCAAGAGAATTCAATGCGCAGGTAGTCCGGCCAATTCTGAAAGCTCCGCGGTCGGAGACAGGCGCTTTCGCCCTCGTGCTCTACCCCACCGTCGCCATGCTCGATGGCCGCAATGCTTACAACCCATGGCTGCATGAGCTTCCCGACCCAATCACCAAGGTGACGTGGGACAACTATGCGTCGATCTCTCCGTCCGCTGCGCAGCGGCTCGGTGTGGAGGATGGAGATGTGGTTCGCCTGGAGAGCGGCAGTGGCCAGGCGGTCGAGCTTCCGGTGTGCATCCAACCCGGCCAGCAGGACCAGGTCATCGCCGTCGCGCTGGGCTACGGCAGCAAGTTGAGCGCCCGATTCGCGAAGGTCGGGCCGCAGTGGCTCGATTCCTTAATCAGCGTGGGAGACAACGGCTTCGTCGGCGTGAATGCCGCGCCGTTGCTACGATTGAGCGATGGCGTTCTGAGATACGACGACACGCAGGTCAAGGTGAGCCGCACTGGCAGGCAGTGCGAACTGGCATGCACGCAAATCCACAACACCCTCACAGTCCCCAAGAAGCTCACGCCTCCGGGCAGCGGGCCTCGGCAGATCGTCCAGGAAACGACTCTGGCGGTTTTTCTCAAAGATCCGCACGCCGGCGTGGAAGACCACGAAGAAAAGGAAGACCTGTGGCCCACGGACCATCCTTACAGTGGACCGCGTTGGGGCATGGTAATTGACCAAAACGCCTGTACCGGTTGTTCCTCCTGCGTGATCGCCTGCCAGGTGGAGAACAACATCCCGGTCGTGGGCAGGGACGAAATTCGCCGCAACCGCGAGATGCACTGGCTGCGCATCGACCGCTACTACGCGGAAACAGAATCCGGCCAGATCGACGTTGCTTACGAGCCGCTGCTGTGCCAGCAGTGCGAAAACGCGCCTTGCGAAACGGTGTGCCCGGTGCTGGCGACCGTGCACAGCGAGGACGGTCTGAACCAGCAGGTCTACAACCGCTGCATTGGCACCCGCTATTGCGCCAACAACTGCCCCTACAAGGCGCGGCGGTTCAACTGGTTCAACTACGCACACGACGACCAGCTCCAAAACCTCGTTTTGAATCCCGATGTCGCAGTGCGTTCGCGCGGCGTGATGGAGAAGTGTACGTTCTGCGTGCAACGCATCCAGGAAGCCAAGATCGAAGCCAAGCGGCTGGGAGAAAAAGTCTCAGATGGTTCCGTGCAGACCGCGTGCCAGCAGTCCTGCCCCGCACAGGCAATTTACTTTGGCGACCTCAACGATCCCAACAGCCATGTCAGCAAGATGATGGCGAATCCCCGACGCTACCGGGTGTTGGAGGAACTCAACGTCCGGCCCTCCGTGGGATACCTGACCATCGTGCGCAATCACGAGAAGGAGAGCAAGGAAGAACATCATGGCTGAAGCCGCAATCGCGCTGCGACAGCCTCTGATCGAGGGTGGCAAGTCGATCGCGCAGGTCACGCACGATGTGTGCGCGCCCATGGAGGCGCGTCCCACGGCGCTGTGGTGGGCAGCGCTCGGCGTGTCGTCTTCGCTGCTCCTGCTGGGCGCCGTGGCTGTCACCTACGAGATTTCGGTCGGGGTGGGGACCTGGGGCCTGAATCGCACGGTCGGTTGGGCTTTTGACATCACCAACTTCGTTTTCTGGATCGGAATCGGCCACGCCGGGACACTGATCTCGGCCATCCTCTTTCTCTTCCGGCAGCGCTGGCGCACTTCGGTCAACCGCGCCGCCGAGGCAATGACCATCTTCGCCGTGATGTGTGCTGGCATTTTCCCCGTCATCCACACCGGCCGCCCCTGGTTCGCCTACTGGATGTTCCCATATCCCAATACCCGGGGGTCGCTGTGGATAAACTTCCGCTCGCCGCTGGTGTGGGACTTCTTCGCCATCTCAACTTACTTCACGGTTTCGGCGCTGTTTTGGTTCGTCGGCATGTTGCCTGACCTGGCAACCATTCGCGACCGCGCCACCGCCAAGTGGCGGCGCAAACTCGCCGGTGTACTCAGCCTGGGCTGGAACGGTTCCTACCGGGCATGGCAGCGTTATGAAGTTGTGTACCTGATGTTGGCGGGCCTCGGTACGCCGCTGGTGATCTCGGTACACACCATCGTGAGTTGGGATTTCGCGACGGCTGTGCTTCCGGGCTGGCATGCCACCATTTTTCCGCCGTACTTCGTGGCGGGCGCAATCTTCTCCGGCATGGCCATGGTGCTGACCTTGATGATCATTGCCCGCAGGCTGATGCACCTTGAGGAATACATCACCCTCCGCCACATCGACCGCATGTGCAAGCTGGTGATCACCACCAGTGGCATCGTCGGGCTGTCGTACGCGACAGAGTTTTTCACCGCGCTCTACTCTGGGAGTTCCTACGAACAGTTCGTGTTCTTGAACCGCGCGCTCGGGCCGCTGTTCTGGGGCTACTGGACGATGGTCGGGTGCAACGTCTTTATTCCGCAGTTGCTTTGGTTTCGCCGAGTCCGAAACTATGTTCCGGCAGTGTTTGCGATTTGCATTTTGGTGAACGTGGGGATGTGGTTCGAGCGTTTCATAATAATTGTTACCTCTTTATCTCGCGACTTCATCCCCGCGAATTGGTTCCACTACGCGCCAACTCGGGTGGAAGTGGCGACGCTGCTGGGCAGCTTCGGGTTGTTCTTCACCTTGTTCCTGTTGTTCTGCCGTTTCATTCCGGTGATTGCAGTGGCTGAGGTCAAGGGAGTTCTGAAGTACGGTAAGCCTCGGCTGGAGTCTGCGCATGAGTAAGCGACTGCTGGTCGGGGTTTTCGAGAGCGAAGACGACACTCTGGCCGCGATCCGTGCCTCCCGGCAGCGCGGTTTCAAGATCGTGGATGTCTATACGCCCTATGCTGTCCACGGAGTCGAGGAGGCGATGGGATTGTCGCCGTCGCGCCTGCCCTGGGTGGTCTTCGCACTGGGAGTCTTGGGAGGTGGCCTGAAAGTATGGTTCGAGTTCTGGACGACAGCGGTGGATTGGCCCGTCAATGTCGGAGGCAAACCCTTCAACTCCCTGCCGGCGTTCGTGCCGGTCACGTTCGAGGTGATGGTGCTCTTCGCAGCCGTCGGAGCGGTACTTTCCTTCTTCTTTGTTTGCCGGCTTTATCCCGCGAAACGGGCGGTGCTACCCGTAGCTGGAGTCACGGATAACCGCTTCGCGGTCGTTCTGGAACAGACTGACTCGACTTTCGAACCGGTCGAAGTACAAAAGATGTTCGAGAAGCTCCACGCGGTGCACGTGGAAGAGCAGATCACCTGGGAGGGTGCGTGATGGGACGCGTGGCGCTGAACGGGTTCCTGTTTCTAGCCGTCGCCGTGTTGGTGGCAGCTGGCTGGATATTGAGCCCAGATCTCACGAAGCCCAATTTCGAGTTTCTTCCGCAAATGGCGCACTCCCCTCGCTATAACGCATTTGCTCCCAACCCGAACTTTGGCGATGGAAGCACGTTGCAGCGCCCGGAGCCGGGAACGATCGCACGCGGTTCCATGCCATTGCACTACGCAGCCACGCCACAGGATGCGCTGCGCGCGGGAGAAGAACTGAAAAGTCCTTTGGATCTCAGTAGTGTCCGAGCCCGGGAACGTGGAGCGTTTGTGTTCTCCAAGTTCTGTGCGGTTTGCCACGGCGCCGGCGGAACGGGGAACGGGCCGGTCGCACAGCGGGGGTATCCGGCGCCGCCATCGCTCCTGGCTGAGCACGCGCTGAAGATGAAGGATGGGCAACTGTTCCACGTGCTCACCTACGGCCAGAACAACATGCCGTCTTACGCCAGCCAGCTTTCCCGCGAGGACCGCTGGAACGCGATCCTGTACGTGCGAACGATGCAGGCGGCTGCCGCGCCGGCTGCGCCTTCCACTTCACCATTGAAGGCCGCACAAGCTGATCCCGCAAAAGTTCCAGGGGGACAGCCATGAACGCGCGCGATTTCAGCTTCGAGCCGAAAGCGAAGATTGTCGGGCGAATGCAGGTGCTGGCTGGAATCGGCGCAGCAACCCTCGTCGCAGGTCTATTCTTCGCGCCACAAAGAATCTGGCTTAATCTCTTGCTGGTTAGCTACTACTTGCTGGGACTAGCGCTGGCCGGGATGGCGTGGATCGCGATCCAGTATGTCAGCGGGGCCCATTGGAGCACGGCGCTGCGACGCGTGCCCGAGGCCATGGCTGGCGTGCTCCCGCTGGGAGCGCTGGGGATAATCTGTATTGTGATTCTCCATCCGTCGCTCTATCCGTGGACCGGCGGCGTGCACGTCGAGGGAGACGCCCCAGGATTCAAGCTCATGTGGTTGAGCCTGCCTTTCTTTCGCATCCGCGCCGTCGTCTATCTGTTGGGCTGGCTTGGATTCGCCTGGGCGATGTTACGGCTCTCTCGCCAGCAAGATTCCGACGGTGAGCTTAGCCACACCCGGCGGAGCACCCGTCTGGCTGCGCTGTTTCTGGTGTTCTTCGGTGTCACATTCTGGCTGGCGAGTTTCGACTGGATCATGTCGCTCGAGCCGGAGTGGTACAGCACGATTTTCGGTTTCTACAACTTTGCCGGCGCATTCCTGAGTGGCCTGGCCACGCTTACTCTGTTGCTGGTATGGCTCCAACGGCACAGCCCGCTGAAGAGTGTCATCCGCGAGCAACATCTCCACGATGTGGGCAAGTTGCTGTTCGCCTTCAGCACCTTCTGGGCTTACTTGTGGTTCAGCCAGTACATGCTGATCTGGTACGCGAACCTGCCGGACGAAACGGTTTATTACGTGCGGCGTCTCCACGGATTCTGGCAGCCGCTGTTTGTGCTCAACCTGATTTTGAACTGGGTCGTGCCTTTCTTCGCGTTGCTGCCGAGGATGAACAAGCAGAGGGTTGGAATCCTGGTAAGAGTCAGCATCGTGCTGCTCGCGGGACGCTGGCTGGATCTCTATCTGATGATCATGCCACCCTTCTCGGGCGGAAAGCCGCACATCGGAATCTGGGAGATCGGCCTGGCAGCGGGGTTGGTGGGTGTATTCGGCCTCGCATGTTTTGCGGCACTGCGGCGCGCGCCGCTAGTCCCGGTAAGAGATCCATATTTGGCCGAGAGTCTGCACTATCACGCATGACCTGTGCTCAAAGCGCAGGCAGGAAATAACGAACGGTAACCGCAATTATGGGAGCACTGGAGCCTGATCCGGGGCGTTCGACAACGGCCGCGATAGATCGGCCCGAAGGTGGTGTGTCTCGCGGGCGAGGCAAGACTCTGCCACGGGAAACCATCGTCGATGCGGTCAAGAATCTACATCCCGCCTACTTCGCGATGGTCATGGCCACTGGGATTGTGGCCATTGCCGCACAAATGACCGGCATGCGGCCGATCGCTGTCGGCCTCTCTTGGCTGAACATCGGCGTCTTTATTGTGCTGTGGACGCTCACATTGGCACGCGTGATTTTGTTTCCCCACGATTTCTTCCATGACCTGATTGACCACAAACGTGGGCCAGGATTCTTTACCATTGTGGCTGGAACCAGCGTATTAGGGCGGCAACAGATCATCATTTTTGGTCACTACACGGTGGCGACTGCCATGTGGTTTCTCGCCTTGCCGCTGTGGGCCGGGTTCACCTACGCAATCTTCACTGGCTTCACGGTCAAGGAAGACAAGCCCTCGTTGGCAGAAGGCATTCACGGGGGATGGTTGATCGCCGTAGTAGCCACTCAGGCCGTGTCCAGCTTGGGCACGCTCCTTGCCAACCGGTTTCCAGCACACGAAACCGAGATGCTGTTCTTCTCGCTCTGCATGTGGCTGTGCGGAGGGATGCTCTACATCTGGGTCATTTCGCTGATTTTCTACCGCTATACATTCTTCCGCTTTCTGCCCTCCGATCTCATGCCGCCCTATTGGATCAACATGGGGGCGATGGCGATTTCGACGCTCGCCGGTGCCAATCTGATCCTGAATGCTACTCGAGCACCCTTTCTGATGGCGCTGCTGCCGTTCCTCAGGGGCTTCACCGTGTTCTTCTGGGCAACCGCCACGTGGTGGATTCCGATGCTGGTGACGCTCGCTATCTGGCGGCACGTTTACAAGCGATTCCGGTTGAGCTACGACCCGCTGTACTGGGGCGCCGTGTTCCCGCTGGGCATGTACACGGTGAGCACCTTTCAGCTGGCGCAGGCTCTGGACCTGCCGTTTCTGCTGTGGATTCCACATTGCTTCGTGTACATCGCTGTCACCGCCTGGATGGCCACGTTTGCCGGCCTGCTTTGGACGATGAGGAATTTGACAATCGCTAAGAAGGGAATTGAGCCGTGAATCAACTCAAAGGCACTCCCAATGGCAGCCTGTTCGCAGCGACCCTGGGATTTGCTGCCGGCTTCGCAGCTGTCGCCCTGTTCGGGCCGACGGCCAGCAGATTTCAGGAGGTGATGCATCTCTCGCCCATCATGGTGGGATTCCTGGTGTCGGCACCAGCATTGTCCGGATCGCTGCTCCGCATTCCTTTTTCTGCGTGGGTTGATACTACCGGTGGACGCAAGCCCTTTCTGGTGTTGCTAACTCTCTCTCTCGTGGGAATGGCCGGCTTGCTCGCGGTGATCTCTGCTCTGTATCCCGATCACCTCTCGCGCAATCTTTACCCTCTTCTTCTCCTGCTTGGCGTTCTCTGCGGCTGCGGCATCGCTACCTTCTCGGTCGGGATCAGCCAGGTTTCCTACTGGTTTCCTCAGGCCAAACAGGGCCGTGCACTGGCCGTGTACGGGGGCGTGGGCAACCTGGCTCCGGGAGTGTTTTCGTTCCTCCTGCCCGTCGCGCTTGCCAGCATGGGGCTGGCCAAATCCTATGCAGCGTGGTTCGTATTCTTGCTGGCAGGCACGATCCTCTACGCTCTGCTTGGCCGCAATGCTTCCTTCTTCCAGCTTCTGCAGCAAGGCGTGAATCCGAAGGAGGCCCGCAGCCTTGCGTGCGCGAACGGTCAGTCCCTGTTTCCGGCAGGGAGTCTAGTCCAGAGCCTGAAGCTTTCGGCACGCACGTGGAAGACTTGGGCGCTCGTGTGGGTCTATTTCACGACCTTCGGCGGCTTCATCGCGCTGACGGCGTGGTTCCCGACCTATTGGCGATCCTATTTCGGCGTCAGCGCGGTGAAGGCAGGATTACTGACCGCGCTCTACTCCGTGTTGACCTCAGCGATTCGCATTGGCGGCGGCATGCTTTCGGACCGCCTGCGCGAAGGCGGGGAAAACACGGCGATCCTCGCCCTGCTAATTATGGCGAACGGAGCCATCATCATGACCAGCGCTACGCAGTTGGAACTTGCGCTCCCCGGCGCAATCCTGTTGGCCATTGGCATGGGTGTTTGCAATGCCGCCGTCTTCAAACTGGTGCCGCAGGAGGTGCCCCAAGCGGTAGGAGGGGCCGTGGGCTGGGTCGGCGGATTGGGAGCGCTTGGTGGGTTCATTATTCCGCCGGTGCTCGGTTTTGCAGTACACGATCTCGGCCAGCGCGGCTACGCGATCGGCTTCATCGTGTTCGTCTTCCTGGCGATGTTCGGTCTGGGCGTCGTGTGGGTGCTGAAGTACACGCGCGAAGAGTCGGTTCCATCTTCAACACCTGTGATGGTTTCCAGAGAAAATCGGCAAATTCAGGAAGAAGTCCAAAGAATTCGCTAAGTACGTGCACAAGCAATCCGTGCCTGGAAGTTCTGTTCGTGGAGAAAGAGTTTGAAATATCTCACCGTTGTTTTCGCTCTTTTATTAGCTTTGTTAAGTCCGGCTGCATGGGCTCAAACTGATTCGTCGCAAGCGCCCAGCGACGACTTCATAAGCAACTGGTTTCAGCGGTCGTCACGCGCCGAATCAGAACAGCCTCACTGGGCGGCACCGATGTTTACCGTGACTCCCCGACTCGTGCAGCAATTCCGTTATGACATGGGCTGGCAGTCAAACAAAGGCTTTACGAACGCCAACTATGGCAGCGGCAAAGGGCTGGAACTGGTGCCTGTGGACCGCGTGGAGGTTTCGGTGAGTGCTCCACCGTACCTCGATCATACCAAGCCGGGAGTCAACGACGGCATCGGCGACATGGCCTTCTTGTTCAAGTACCGGGTTGCGGCCGGCAACCCGGAAAACGGCAACTACGTCGTGACCGCAATGCTGGCTGCCTCTGTGCCGACCGGCACGTACACCAATGGCGCCAAGGATGCCCTGATTACGCCCACGCTTGCTATAGGCAAAGGCTGGGGGAACTTTGACGTGCAGGGCACTGCTGGGGTCACCGTGCCGACAGGCGATATGAGCGTGCTGGGGAGTCCAGTGGTGCTCAATACCACCGCGCAGTACCACGTGTTGAAGTATTTCTGGCCGGAGGTCGAAGTCAATTCCACGATGTGGGTCAATGGGAAAAACGACGGGAAGAAACAGGTATTCCTGTCGCCCGGACTGGTTGTGAGTAAGTTTTGTTTATGGAAGCGGGTCGGCGTAGCGGTTGGCGGAGGCGTGCAGATTGCTGCCACACAGTTCCATGCCTACGAGCACAACTGGGTGACCTCGGTACGCTTTCCCTTTTGACGATAGAGACTATGAGTATTAAGACAGCTTGTGTTGATACAGAACTTGCGCCCTTCGATCTGGCAAGGAGTGTACCCGTGAGCGCAGCTCACGTGCTAAACAGCGAATCGATCCCATTGTCTGATGCGGTGGGCCGTGTCGCAGCTGAGAACATCGTCGCGAAAGAAGATCTCGTACCCTATGCTCGCTCGGCGATGGATGGCTATGCGCTGCGCGCCGCAGACACCTTGGCTGCTTCATCCGCATCGCCACTCGGGATCCCAGTAGTCGGGAAGGTCTTCACCGGCGAAGGACGATCAACGCTAACTTCCAACACGGCGATGGGCATCACAACCGGCGCTCCTGTCCCTATCAATGCGGACGCGGTCATTCCGCATGAACAAGTCACGATCCGGAACGGGATGATCTTCATTGAAAAAGCCGTTCCTGTGGGTGACTGCATCTTTCCATCGGCGGAAGACGTCCGCTGCGGCGAAACGCTCCTGAATCGCGGGAGTGTTCTCCGTCCAAGCGTTATGGCACTGCTGGCATTCGTGGGCCGGTCCGAACTGTCTGTCTATCGGCGCCCCAATGTCAGTTTATTGTGCACCGGCAGCGAACTCGTGGATGTGTCCGAGACGCCTGCGTGTGGGCAGGTCCGAAATAGTAATGCTTCCTTGCTGTCGGCTCTGCTCTCCGAGTGCGGTGCGGAAACTCGATATTGCGGAGCGGTGACGGACAACTCCGAGCAATTGCGATCGGCGTTAGAAGAGGCTCGACAGGGGGCTGATCTTCTCCTAACAACTGGAGGTGCATCGGTCGGCGAGCGGGATCTGATCAAGGCTGTGCTGGAAGATATGGGAGCGGAATTCGAATTCCGCAAGGTGGCTGTAAGGCCAGGCAAGCCGTTTGCGTTTGGCCGGTGGCGAGGACTTCCGGTTTGCGTGCTCCCAGGCAATCCTGCGGCAGCTTTTGTCTGCTACCAAGAGTTTGTTCGTCCCACTTTGCTGCGAATGGCGGGGCGAGAGAGAGTCGACTTGCCCACTGTCATGGCGACTCTCGCGGGACATGCGAAGTCCAAGCCTGGTTCGCGTTACATTCTTTTCGGAAACTTATCGATCACGCGTTTCGGGTTTCTAGTCGAACCTCTAGAGAACCAGTGTTCGGCCCTGGTCCGCAACCCGGCAATGGCCAACGCTCTGATTGTTCTTCCGGAGGGTCCGGCCACGTATGAGTCGGGCGACCGGGTGACGGTCCAGGTTCTGGATTGGGACAGCGTTGTCCACGAGAAAGACATTGAATTGGAAATGAAGACCAGAATGACAAGTTACAGTTAACAGGAGGATTCATGAAAGTTCGAGCGTCATCGTGGATGGTGATGTGTGCTGTTGTCTTCGTCTCTTGTTCCCGTTTGATCTACGCTGCTGATCAAGCGGCGTCAGCTTCGCAATGCATCGATTGTCACAGTAAAGTTACGCCTAACATCGTTTCTGACTGGAGACTCAGCAAGCACAGCCAAGTCGAGGTCACCTGTGTGAGTTGTCACGGAGACCAGCACACCTCGGCTAGCGACGTGGCCAAGGTCAAGATCCCCACTCCTGACACGTGCGCGACGTGCCACGCGACGCAAGTCGAGCAGTACAAGAAAGGAAAGCACTCCCTGGCGTGGGCAGCAATGAAGGCGATGCCGACCATTCACTGGCAGCCGATGGCGATGATCGAAGGCGAGAAGGGTTGTGGGGGCTGTCACAAGATCGGCCTGAAGACACCTGCGGAGATCGCCGACCTAAAGCAGCATGGCTCGGAGTTCGGCGCGGCCGCCTGCGATTCCTGCCACACCCGCCACACCTTCTCCGCAGACGAAGCGCGGCAGCCACAGGCCTGCGAAAGTTGCCACATGGGATTCGATCATCCCCAGTGGGAAATGTATTCATCGTCGAAGCACGGCGTCCGCCACGAGTTAAAGGACCTGAAAGTGCTCCCTGCCAATGCCGCCGCGCCTACCTGCCAGACCTGTCACATGCAGGATGGGAATCACGAAGTACGTACCGCGTGGGGCTTCCTCGCCGTTCGCTTACCTCTGCCGGAGGACAAGCAGTGGGCCGCTGATCGTGCCACCATCTTGCAGGCGCTCGGCGTTCTGGATCCAGATGGCAAGCCTACCGCACTGGTTGACACGATCAAGGCCGCGGACGTCGCACGCCTGACCCAGGAAGACTGGCAACGCGAGCGCGACAAGATGCTCAAGACCTGCAATCAATGCCACTCGGGAAATTTCGCGAAGCAGCAACTACAGCAAGGCGATGACATGATCCGTAACGCCGACCATCTTATGGCTGCGGCCATCCGCGTGGTTGCCAGTCTCTACAAAGATGGAGTGCTCCCGAAGCCAAAGAACTACACCTACGCATTCCCCAATCTTCTGACTTTTCATGATGCCCCGACGGTCATCGAGCAGAAACTCTTCGTGATGTATCTGGAGCACCGCATGCGGACGTTCCAAGGCACGTTCCACGCCAGCCCGGACTACGCGATGTGGTATGGCTGGAGCGAGATGCAGCGTGATCTGACGGAGATCAGGGAATTGGCCGACAACATGCGGCGCAATCGCGTGACCGCGGCGACGGCGCCCAGGGGGAATTGAGTCGTAGGGAGAAGCTCCGCGACCGCACTCATGCCGGCAACGACTTGCTGAATGACACGGTGATCATTTTTCAACTCGTGAATAAAGTCACTCATGGCATTTCTCCGTTCCCCGGTCGGGCCGGGCGAGGATTAACAGGAACGTGCTTTGGCGAATCGCCTCAACGTCGTGAGGGACGTCGCGGTCGAGCGCCAGCAACTCTCCCCTGGGAACTTCCACGGTTGCATTGGGGAGGTGGAGGCGTACATGACCAGCGAGCATCAAGATGGCAAACCGTGCGCTCGTCTTGTGCTGCTTGAAACGGGCTCCAGCTTTCATCGAGACCAAGACAATACGGAGATCAGGATACTTGACGAGCGTTCGGGCACTGCGCCCAGCATCCGTTTGCCAGGCCTCTTCTTTCCACATGCTCTGTACTTCGTTTGGAATCAATACCTGTAGCAGCGAGCTCCCGAGGTGCGGAAGTCGGTTCAGTCCATAGGGAGATCCCTCAATTTGCGCAGTAACGCTTTGTGCAGCCATATCCTTACTCCTTTCGGCAAAGTCACTCGGCCGCGATGGCACGGGTTACCACGGGATTGCTACCCTCGGGAAACTGCTCCAGTGGAACTAGAGAAATTCCTTCCCGCAGGGAGAATCGGAGCGAGGATCGGCTTGCGCATTCACCACAAAGCCAGAAGAAGACGCTGGCTTGCGAGGGTTTGCTCGCGCAGATCGCATTCGGAATATCCCTGCACGGCTCAACGGGCCGCCGTACGTCGAACCGGTACAGCCTTCCTCCGCGGAGGTAGTGAAAGGGTTTTCCGCACTCTGGGTTGGAGCATTGGGAAATCATTGGCAACTCCCGCCGTTACGACCGGCTGAAACCAATGTGCCGCAGGTGAGGAAAACGCACAATGAAGCGTTCGTACTGAAATCCGGGACAGCTGTACCGGGGACTGTTAGATGAGCTTCCGCTGGATCGCATTCATTACCGCTTCCAGGCGGTTGTGGGTGCGGAGTTTTTGGTTGATGTGGTGAAGGTGATTGCGGAGGGTCTGCGGGCTGATACTCAGAGTGCTGGCCACCTCATCGCTATCCTTCCCTTCGGCGAACAGGCGCAAGACATTCCTCTCTTGCTCGGACAGGGTAGCAGCCGGTTCCGCGCGCACAGAAGCCTCGGCGAGCGAACTGACTTGCTTCGACAATTCCAGCATCTTCTGCATTAGCTCTTCGTTCTTCTTCTGCTCGGTGATGTCGTGTGCCATATGCACCATCAGGCGGCGTCCCGTGCGCTGATTGTCGAACACGATGGTAGACATATTGACCCATAACCGCTCCCCTGAGCGCGTCTTGACACTCATGTCGAAGTTGGGAATTTCCGTATTGCCCCCGGTGCACTCGGCCACGCTGCAGTGCTGGTGGCATACTCGGGTACCCAATGCCCCCATTCCTTCCAGAATGTCATAGCAAGTTTTGTGGACTGCTTCTGTGGCGGGGTAGCCCAGCAATTTCTCCGCAGCCTGGTTCCAGGACAGGATCTCGCCTTCTTCGGTCACCGCAAATGCCGCGTCGGTGGTTCCCTGGAGCAGTGTAAACAACTCATTTTCCAGCATTTAGCTGCTCCTGTGACAACTGACTATGCCGATAGTACGGATGCTCCATTGAGATCTATCGCCTCCCGATACAAGTATAGGTCAGCCGGCAACCGAACGCCGAAAGTAGATAACGATAGGCCGGCTGGAAAAGACGAAATATGAAAATAAGCCTTCATTACCAATCATTCGTGAAAGCCATCGTGAGCATGCTGCTCTTCGTGTTTCCGATAACGGCTGCTTTGACCGCACAGGAAATGACACACAGCGAACATCAAGCAAAGGCTCAGACCAAGATTAACGACATAGTACGCGACCCGGCCGATGTTCCTCCGGCTGCTGGTGAAAGAAAACCAGCTCTGGTTAGCGTTACGCTCGTAGCTGAGGAGGTGGTTGGAACACTCGATCCGTCAGCCGGTACGACGTATCGCTTCTGGACGTTCAACGGGAAAGTGCCCGGCCCAATGATCCGGGTGCGGCAGGGAGACACTGTCGAGGTCACTCTGCGGAACGACGCCAGCAGCCACATGGCCCACTCGGTTGACTTCCATGCATCACTCGGCCCGGGCGGAGGAGCTGCGTTCAGTCAGACGATTCCTGGGCAGTCGAAAATGTTCACATTTCAGGCCACCACGCCGGGACTCTTTGTCTATCACTGCGGCACTCCGATGATTGCTGAACACATTGCCAACGGCATGTACGGGTTGATCCTGGTTGAACCGGAAGGCGGACTTGCGCCCGCTGATCGCGAGTACTACGTGATGCAGGGAGAGATTTACACCGCTGCCGCCAAAGGCAAATCTGGGCTCCAACAATTCAGCGATGCCAAACTGATGGAGGAGCCCCGAGTATTTCGTGTTCAACGGAGCGGTAGATGCTCTGACGAAAGTGCACCCGATGCAGGCAAAGGTTGGAGATACGGTTCGCGTCCTCTTTGGTGACGCGGGGCCCAATGACACATCGTCTTTGCATGTCGTAGGTGAGATCTTTACTCGCGACTACCTGTTTGGGTCTCTGACATCTCCTCCCTTGACGAGCATCCAAACCGCCAGTGTGCCGCCCGGCGCAGCCGCGATTCTGGAATTCAAAGCCAGTATTCCGGGACAGTTCCCCATGATGGACCATGCGATGGCGCGGATGGCAAAAGGGTTAATGGCGACCTTTGAGATTTCTGGCGCCGAGAACGCGACCCTGATGCACCCGGGACCCGCACCCGATTCGACCGCCTCCGGCCTGCCTCGCCTATCAGGCATGACACAGGCTGACACTGCAGCAAGTCTGACGGAACCCCAGACGAATTCCAGAGCAGCCACGGACAGCAACCCAATCGTGGCAACTACAGACGAGCGAGCTACGGACATGGACATGCACAGCGAAATGGCGCATGTGGGCAAACCCGCGCAGTCAACTCGCGCAAGCCACGCGCCAGAACTAGCACCTATGCAAGCCGAAGCAAGCTCCAAGGAACTCAACGGGTGCCTCATATTGTCCAATGACGGCAAGGCAATGTTGCGACTACTCCAGCCCTCGAAGATCTATCGCGTGGAAGCAAGACCGTTGTTGTTCTCGCAGAATGCCAATCGTCTCGTCCATGTGACCGGGCATTTCGGCAGTGTGGTCGAAGTGGAGGATCCTCACGTTCCCAGTTTTGTGGTGGACACGCTGGACGAACTCGCTCCCAACTGCTCGGTCAAGCTTCCCGTGGCGGCAATCCGCAAGACCTTGGCCAAGCTTACAGCGCCAGTTGCCCAGGGAACAGTCGGCATGACTGACATGGGATTCGTGCCGCCAGCAATAACGGTGAACGTTGGCGACAAAGTGGTTTGGAAAAACTCGTCGCAGGTGATCCACAATGTGGTAGACGATGCCAGCAAGGCCCTATCCACAATAGATGTAAAACTTCCTTCTGGGGCACATCCATTTGACTCCGGTTTGCTGCAGCCGGGACAATCCTTCTCCCGCGTCTTTGCCGAGCCAGGCATCTACCGCTACGTCTGCACTTTGCACGAGGGATCCGGCATGAAGGGAGTAGTTATTGTCAGGCCCTCGCCGCTGTTGGCGGCGCGCCGATAGCACCCGCAGAATGCGCGGTTCCCGACGGCGTGACAAAAGTCATCGCAGAGCGCCGACCCAGATTCTATGGTCCTTGTGTAGGCATGAGGGGCACAACGTCATGAATCACATCACCGGCAATACCAGCGTGGCTGAAATCGTGAAGGTCTGCCCAGGCGCCCGACGCATTTTCGACGAACACGGTTTGAAGGGCTGCGGCGGTGAGCACGGACCCAGTGAACCACTAGCATTCTTTGCTGCGATCCATCAGGCAAACTTGGACGAACTGCTGAGCGAAATCAACACCGAGATGGCAAACCCGTCCGCCCAGGTGTACCTCTACAAGGAAAGTTTGCAGGACTACATCTATCGCCGGTTCTTCAAAGCTGGTGTAGCGATCATGCTGACGGTCGGTTGCCTGTGGGGTGCGATCAACCTTCTGCAGATCGGTTTGGGGAAGAGTTTCTTGCAGTTGCGCCTCCTGTCTTCGATCCACGCCCACGCGCACGCCATGATCTTCGGCTGGGTAGGAATGTTTGTGATGGGGTTCGCTTACCAGTCGTTTCCACGCTTCAAGAACACCACGCTCTGGCGGCCGGGCCTGGCGAACCTTAGCTTCTATCTGCTGGCCGCAGGGATCGTGGCTGGGATGCTTGCCGATATACTGATGCCTACCTCGGCCTCATTCGTGCTGGGTGCTGTATCCGGGGTATCCGAGATTACCGCAGTCGTGCTGTTCATGTTGGTGTTGTACCGGACGGCGCGGCAGTCGATCGAGCCGCACAACCCCTACGAAAAGTTCATTGCCAGTTCGTTCCTCTGGTTTCTGCTGGGCACAATCCTGGAAGCAGTGTTCTTTTTTGCCAAGGCTACAGCACATTCCGAGCACGGCATGATCATGCGCATCGCGCTGATCGATGGACCGCTGCGGGACATCCAGTTGCTCGGCTTCGCTGCGCTGATCATCGCCGGGGTCAGCCAGCGCTTCGTGCCGCACGTCTATGGTCTGGGCAAGCCCGCGCATGATCGCCAGACGCTGATCTTCTGGCTGATCAATGGCAGCCTGATCCTGAACATCATCAGCTACGTGCTGCTGCTCACTACCCAAAAGCTGTATTTCGCAATTGGCCTCGAATTAGCCTATCTGCTCATGCCGCTGTGGGCCGTATTGTTGGCCAAGCAGATTGGCGTGTTCCGCAAGCCATCGCAGCCAGATCGCACCTTCAAGTTCATTCGCGCAGCCTACGTCTGGTTGCTGGTCGCTTGCGGCATGATGCCATTCTTCCCGCTCTACGGGGCGTTGACCCATCAGGTATTTGCGCACACGTATATGGGCTCCCACCGCCACGCATTCACCGTAGGCTTCATCAGCATGATGATCCTGGGGGTGTCGTCCCGAGTGGTGCCCATCCTGGCGGGGATCGACGCGAAGCGAATGAACTCGCTGTGGGCTCCTTTTGTTCTTTTCAATGTCGGATGCGCCGGCCGCGTACTGTTGCAGGTGCTTACAGATTTCGTGCCCAATGTCGCTTATCCGCTGATTGGGTTCACGGGCTTCATCGAATTGACCGCCTTGCTCTGGTGGGGAATTGAGCTGTGGCGCACCATGAACGTGGCGAAGAAAGGTCGTACAAAATTGCTCACTGCACCTTTTCCACTGCCAGCAGGATGAACGCGCTCGTTTGCCTTGCTGTTGGCGAGAAATTGCAAAAGAGTCTTTTCAACCGGATGAGAATAGGAGATACAAAATGAGTTCAACACCCACAATCGCTTCAGAGATTGCTGGAGCACAGGCTTTGCCCTTGCTGGATTTGGTCAACTATCAGGAGGGATCCATTGTGAGCCGGGTAATCTTAAAACGGGAGAAGGGGAATGTCACGATCTTCGCGTTCGATGAAGGGCAGGGGCTGAGCGAACACACCGCCCCGTTCGATGCGCTCGTGCAGGCCATGGAAGGAGAAGCAGAGGTTACAGTTGCTGGCAAGCCACTGACCGTGAAAGCAAGCGAAGTCGTCCTGTTGCCGGCTGAACAGCCGCACGCGGTCAAGGCGACCACACGTTTCAAGATGATCCTGACCATGATCCGCTCATAGGCCCAAGACGCACACTTTGGTTCGTTACCAGATTGGGGACGGATTGAGGCGTACTTTTTGTGTACATCCTGAGGCGAAATATACGAAGGGTCTCACTCTGAGGAGGAAAAAGACAATGGCGAGAAATCTAATGGCCCATAAGCCTGGTGAGGGTAGTAAGGGTCTAAACAGGTTGCCCCATCTAGCCAACCCACTCCTACGATTCAATCTGTCGGAGGAACTCCGGCAGCTCCGGAGTGAGGACTCGTGGCAGCGAGAAACCGGGCGTAGTTCCAAGACGCTCGCCAAGTATCCAGACTTCCGGATTGTCCTGGTTCTCATGAAGGCCAACACGCAGATGAAGGAGCACCATGCCGATGCCAGAATTTCGATCCATTCGCTGCAAGGTAAGATTCGCATCCATCTGCCCGATCAGAAAGTCGACCTTCCAGCCGGGGAATTGATGGCACTCGACCATGGCATACCTCACGATGTCGAGGCGATGGAGGAAAGTGCATTTCTGATTACGATCTCCTGGCCGGGAGGCACAACCGAAGAGCGGCATGATGCGAGTTGAGTTGCGCCTTCGTGCGCGGAATTGATGCAGGTTGGAGTCCTTCTCATCTCGCCAGTACGGCTCGAAATCGTTTTTGTGCTTCGTTCCCAAGATTCCCAGACCCACTTTTTCGACAGTTTTGGTTCAAAACTTGCAGTACAAGGACGGTACAACCAAAGCCTGTTCCATCGTGCTCTTCGTTGTTCCTTACAGGGCCTTGCAGTGCGACCGCTGCTTTCACGGCGGTAACACGGGTTCAAATCCCGTCGGGGACGCCAAATATAATCAATGAGTTACGCGGAATTGCTCATTTTCTCGTAGGCACAAAAAGGAACACCTTTTGACAGGATTTTGCGGTGTAGGTTTCCGGAAACACCGATTTGTCGCGGGTATTTAGCCTTTTCTTGAAGGCACAAAAAGGTACACCAAGAGCGACTGCAGCTCAGCCGCCACGAGAACCAGAAGCACGGAACAGCCGAATGACCCCACTTTGAGCTTTACGTTTTTGGGTCGTGACTGCTTGGGTATAAGTGTCCAACGTGACTCGACTGGAGGCGTGTCGGAGCAGTTCCTGCATCACCTTGATGTCCGCTCCGGTTGCGCTTAATAAGGATGAAAATGTGTGCCTAAACGTATGCCAGCCGATGCGTTCTGTGATGCCAAGCTTCACAGCGGCGGGACGGATTTGGTGACGCATGATGGACTGCGCCCAATAGGGCCGTCGACCGCCGCTCGCGGGACTGGCGAAAACCCAGTCCTCTCCTGCTCTATACTTCGAATGTTTGCGCCATTCCTGTAATGCCTTTGCCAGTTGAGAATCCAGCGGAATTGGCTTCTGTGATGCTTCGGTTTTGCTCGGCCCCACTACTTGGAAGACGATGGATCGCGTGACACTAATTTCTCGCGTTCGAAAATTAACGTCTCGCCACTTAAGGGCCAGCAGTTCGCTGATTCGCAAACCAGTTCCGACATCGATTAGCACAAGCGTTCGTTCGCGCAAGGGAAGCGCGCGAAGCAACCTTTGAACATCGGCGACGCTCAGTACCGCAGGGATCCTTCTCCGTTTGGCACTCTGTCGTACCAGTCGAATCGGATTGCGGCCGCAGATCTCGTGCCGAATTCCGTGGTTGAAAAGAACACTCATCAGATTTCTAGCCTTGGCACAGCTCGAACGAGCGAGAGGCAGGGATCGCAACCACAATTCAACTTCTCCAGCATTGATGCGCGTGAGGGAGTAATTTCCCCATCGAGGCAAGATCCATTTGCTCAAGTATCCTTCGTATGTCAGCTTTGTGGAGTGAGTCTTCCAAACGGTATCGGGGTTGAGCTCTCGTTGCCGATAGTGGTCTGCTAGTTCTGCCATTGTGAGGGGCTTACCCTTCAGTCGTGCGTCGCAGAAATTGATGTCGAGATGAAGAGCAGCAATCCTTCCACGCGCTGCTGATTCATCTACAAACTGGTCGATGCGGCCGATGACCATTCTGCGATGCTTGCGCTTGCCATCCGGGCCGGGCTCTCGCCATCTGAATTCCCAAACATCCAGTCTACTTTTGCGCTCTGCTTTGATAATGCTTCCTTGTTGCATCGAACATCCTTTCTGGGCCTCCCAGGCCTTACACCTTGAAGAATTGAAAGAATAGGATTGCCCTTCTGGGCACAATCCAGGCACAGAATATCGGACATAGAGGTCACCGCGACCCGACAAAATTGCGCAGAGAAATGATTAGCTATCGCTTTCCTGCGGAGATAACCTCGCGAGTAAACTTCAGCCCGAATGCGAAGACTTGAACTCATCTCATCGATTTGTTCAGGTGACTTGCGCGAAGGTCGGCAGGTAAATAGTTTTCGGTGCGTCGCAGACCCGCAATCGCTAGCAAAGCTTCCGACAATCCAACTTCTAAGACTTCCCGTTACTAATCGCTGTAAGCCAGTATCAGATCACTTCCGGTTAGCCGACCATCCCGACACTGAGAGACCCAAGCGCGTTTACCGGGACTGATCGTCGTCTGCTTCGGTCGGTTTTGGGTCCGTGGTCTCCCGTTCCTAAATGCGAGGCACCTGGGGCACCCATTTCAGTGGAAGAACCCACTTCCATGGCACCTAGGTCCCGCCGCCAAAGTCAGAATCCTCCGCTTCAAAAATCTTCCGCCATTCCGGCATGACCCTGGTCTTCAAATACCGCGTTTGAGGTATTCACCAGGGTTGGCCCCGACAACTCGCTTGAACGCCTTACTGAACGCAGCGTCGGACTCGTAACCGACCGAACGAGCAACGTCTATCAGCTTTTTGTCACGCTGTTGTAGTAACTG
>PLBY01000010.1:0-135 GCA_003134655.1 Acidobacteriaceae bacterium | reverse complement strand
GCAGTGCCCATTTGAGGATCGAAAATCGCACGAAGCCATCCTTTGTTGCGTTCCGGTCCCGACGCGATATGCGCCCGGAGTACCTGGATAAATAGGACCTCGGCTAGCCGAGTCGCGACTACTTCAGATCCCGGC
>PLBY01000142.1:9806-10450 GCA_003134655.1 Acidobacteriaceae bacterium | reverse complement strand
CAGACTTACATCGAACAAAGAGGCCATCCACGACTCCGCGCGCGGCATTCTCCGTTCCATATAAATCAGGCTGCCCGCGACCGGTGGATTGTTTTGATGAATAGTGCCTTTGGGGAAGCTGCGCTGCCGGCAGAGGCCGAGCAAGTCCTCCGGAAATTCCTCGACGGAATGTCGAGCTTCATGATCAATCGGGCGGAGCCTTGAGTCCGCTACGCGAAGCGACGCGCTCGGTTGTGGGCAAATGTGGAGGCGTTCCGTTGGGGTCTCACAGCGGTGAGCGTGTCATAATGCGGTTTAATGACGTCAGTTCTCCAGGTCCCGACCCAAGATACTACCGGGCTTATCCGACGGATTCAGACGGTCACAATCCTTTGGATGACCGTGGAAGTAGCCGTATCGCTGTCTGCTGCCTGGACGGCGCACAGCCCCGCACTACTTGCCTTTGGTGGAGACAGCGCGATCGAACTTCTCTCGGCGGTAGTAGTGCTGTGGCGGTTTCGCGCTCCTGCACAGGAACGATCAGAAAAGCACGTGGCGCGAATCGCTGCGGCACTATTGTTCATACTTGCAGCCTATGTGGCTGTGATTTCTGCAATGACACTCTTGGGACACCGTGAAGCGAAAACCACCTACAGCGGGATAGC
>PLBY01000142.1:0-9735 GCA_003134655.1 Acidobacteriaceae bacterium | reverse complement strand
GCTCTTGTGATTGTTCCGCTCATCTTATGGGAAGGATGGGAAGCCATGCGCGGTAGAGCTTGTGGCTGTTGCTGATGTGACGAATAGAGGATCTCCCACGAGAGCCGACACCTAGTTCAGGACTCGCGGTACAAGGACGGTACAACCAAAGCCGGTTCCTTGGCGTTCTCCTCCGTTCCTTACAGGGCATTGCAGTGCGACCGCTGCCTTGTAATTACTACGTTATCCAATAGATCAGCGCCCTTTCACGGCGACGACGCGGGTTCAAATCCCGCCGGGGACGCCAATTCAATACCTTACCGGAGAACTGTCTACTCTCTGTTTAACAAGACGATCTGAAATCATGGGTTCGGTGAACCTTGATGACCTCTGGCCTCGTTCTGGTCCAAAATCACTCTGTACAGAAGGCCCCCAATGGTTCTGTGACAAAGTGCAAGGAATTCCGAACTGCACCGGGCGAACAGGGCCGAAAGAAATGGCTACTTCTGTTTCGACCTGTCTATTTTTTGCTTGAACGTTGCTGCCACCTGAACGACCTGAGAACTAGCTTGTTGGTCGCGGATAATGTGTTACATATGTTACAGTTTAGCAATGGCTGTAACGACAGAGATACATATACCCTGGCTGCTGCTCGTTTTTAGCCTCCCGACAAAGAGCGCCAGTCAGCGGGTCGAAATTTGGCGCAAGCTTCAGAGGTACGGAACATTGGCCCTTCGCAGCTCCGGCCACGTTCTTCCCAACAACCCTGTGAACCAAGAGCGCATGGAGTGGCTCGCAGCGGCCATTCGAACGTATAAGGGGCAGGCATCGGTAGTGCAGGTCCAGGGCTTCGATGATTTGCCAGCGGCGCACTTGAAAGGGCTCTTTACAGAGGCGAGGTCCCGTGACTACCAGCAGCTATTGCACGAGGCAAAGAAGCTTTTGGCACTCTCTCCGGCCCGAAGGCCTGGCGGGCGTCTGAATCGAATTCGCCGCCGGTTCCTGGATCTTCAAGATATCGACTTCTTCGGGAGTCCGGTACGCGCCAAAGTTGAGGATCTGCTGGCTCAGGCCGATAAGGTTGAAACCCTAACAGCTGGCCGCAAGGGCCGAGGGAAGTCTGGCGAGTACGTCAACCGCTTATGGGTGACTCGCCCTCGTCCCGGCATTGATCGGGTTTCATCGGCTTGGCTGATCCGTCGTTTTATCGATCCGAAAGCGCGCTTCATTTTCGATGTTGAGCCCAACGCCCACGCCGATGCGATCCCCTTTGACATGTTTTGCCCGCAGGGCTTTGGTCATCGGGGAGAGGACTGCACATTCGAGACATTACAGAAGGAGTTCTCAATCAAAGATGGCAGAGTTAGGCGCATCGGGCAGATCATTCACGATACCGATCTCGGCGATGAGAAATTCGGCCGGGTCGAGGGACAGGGTTTGGACAAGGTGCTGAATGGCTGGGCGAAGCAAGATTTGCCTGATGACGAACTGCTGCAGCGTGGGATGGATCTGATCGAAGGCTTGTATGAGTCGCTGGCGTGAGGCCCAAGAAAAGGGAGAGTGTACCCAGAGGAATTGAAAGGAGCAGGATATGCGTACTGTGAAGATTGCTATTCTCGCCGCCGTGCTCGTCGGGTTAGCAGGTCTCGTGGCCTGCAACGACAGGGACACGGACGAGCGGCAAAACACCACCTCGAAAGCTCTGGGCGGTCAGCAAACGGCAGCTGAGAAACCCACAGAGAAACCCGACGCCGACGAAGGGGAAGAGGGTGAAGAAGGTCCGGCCACTCCCGCTCCGGTGGCCGCCGAAAAACCTGCCCCCCAACAAATCTCGGGTAAGCAGTTCGCTTATAACTTCGATAGCGACACGCCCGGACAGCTGCCCGCGAAATGCCACGCTGCCCGCACCGGATCGGGCGCGGAAAGCGAATGGGCCGTGATGGGCGATCCCACGGCTCCTTCCAAGCCGAATGTCGTTGCCCAGACTTCAACCGACCCAACCGATTACCGCTTCCCCCTGCTGATTGCCGAAGCGGGATCTTTTCAGGACTTGGACCTGAGCGTTAGGTTCAAGGCAGTCTCCGGAAGCGTTGACCGGGCAGGAGGATTGGTTTTCCGCCTCAAAGACCCGAACAACTATTACATCGTTCGTGCCAACGCTTTGGAGAACAATTATCGGCTCTATCGCGTGGTAAACGGCAGGCGGAGCCAGTTCGCTGGAGCGAATCTCAAAGTCACCTCGGGAGAATGGCACGAACTGCGGGTAGAGGCTGCGGGCAACAAGATCACTTGCTACTTCGACGGCACCAAGAAGATCGAAGCCACTGACGACACCTTCAAGGATGCAGGAAAAGTTGGCTTGTGGACCAAGGCCGATTCTGTCACATATTTTGACGACTTGAAGGTACGAGCAAACTAAGCGCAATGGCAAATGAAAGGAACAGATATGAAGAACGCAAAGCTGTCATCTGTTAGCACGTACACCCTGGCTGCGGTAATCATCCTTTTCGCATCCCTACCCACAACTTCTCCGGCACAGACCACGGGAGACCAAAAGGCGGCGGGCGAATGGAAGACGGTCGAAGACGTCTTCGGATTTCCAGGAGCCAACCTGCCCGGAGGCGTGGTCCGTTTCAACATGCCGCGCAGGGACCTTCACGTCACTCTTGCCGGTATCGAAGTCAAACCAGGTCTTGCCCTCGGCGCTTGGGCAGCTTTCCACCATGTTGGCGTCAACGATGCAATGGTTATGGGCGATCTCGTTCTCACGGAAGACGAAGTCGCTCCCGTGATGAAGGCCTTACAGGACGGGGGCGTCGAAATCACAGCGCTCCATAACCATCTGATCGGGGAATCGCCGAGGATCTTGTACATCCACATGGGCGGGCATGGCGATCCGGTCAAACTGGCCCAGACGATCAAGCACGCGGTTGGGCTGACCAAGACGCCTCTTCCCCAGGGCGGCGGTACAAAGGAAACCGCGGCTGATCTCGGATTCGACGTGGCCGCTGTCGAAAAGATCATGGGTCGCCCAGGCAACATAAGTGGCGGAGTGCTGCACTTTGGCGCGCCACGCGCGGAAAAGCTCACCGAAGAAGGGATGGATACACCACCCTCCATGGGCGCCGGCACCGTCATCAATTTCCAGCCCACGGGAAATGGACGTGCTGCGATCGCTGGAGATTTCGCAATGACGGGGAAGGAAGTTGGACCCGTTATGAAGGTTCTGCAAGACAACGGCATTCAAGCCGTAGCCCTGCACAGCCATGCACTGGATGACGTGCCGAGGCTCTTCTATATGCACTTTTGGGCAAACGATGACGCAGTGAAACTGGCGAAGGGACTGCGGGCAGCTCTCGACCATACCAACTCCGCAAAATGAACCCTGAATCCAATTCGGCACCGCACGAGCCAACCAGAGTGTCGCTTATTGAATTCGTTGGATATTTCCTGCGGCTGGGAACGGTCGGTTTCGGCGGACCGATTGCGCTTGCTGGACATATGCAGCAAGACCTTGTCGACGAGCGCGGCTGGGTCCGCAAAGAAGATTACCTGGAGGGCCTGGCACTGGCGCAGCTCGCGCCCGGCCCTCTGGCTGCTCAGCTCGCAATTTATCTCGGCTACATTCGGGCAGGTGTTCTCGGGGCGACTGCGGTGGGCGTGGCGTTTGTCTTGCCATCGTTCCTGATGGTGCTGGGGCTCTCTGCGGCCTACGTTCGCTACGGCGGGCTGCCCTGGATGCAGGGGATGTTCTACGGAATCGGAGCAGCGGTAATCGGGATCATCGCTCGTTCCGCGTTCAAACTCACGAAGCTTACGCTCGGGAAAGACAAGTTGCTTTGGGGAATATTCGCGATTTTGGCAGTCTCAACAGCGTGGACCTCCCAAGAGATTATTTGGCTCTTTCTGCTGGGCGGAGTAGTGAACCTGTTTGCAAAGGCTTTTCCCAGCCGCTTGCCGGCCAGAAGCAGGGTGTCGTCGTTCTTCGCGCCAGGAACGCTAGCGGCATTCGGCGCGAGCAGCACACTGTTGTCGATCTTTGTCTACTTCGCGAAGGCCGGACTCTTTGTGTTCGGAAGCGGACTCGCTGTTGTGCCCTTCCTCTACGGTGGAGTTGTACAAGGGCATCATTGGCTGACCGACAAACAATTTGTGGACGCGGTCGCCGTGGCCATGATCACGCCAGGACCTGTGGTCATCACGGTTGCCTTTATCGGCTATCTGGTTGCGGGCGTTGCAGGAGCGACAGCGGCAGCCCTCGGAATATTCTTACCCGTCTACCTTGTTGTTATCCTATTGGCACCCTCCTACAAACGCTGGGCGAAGAATCCTCAGTTGAATGCTTTCGTACGGGGCGTCACCGCAGCGGCTACAGGGGCGATTGCCGGCGCGGTCGTGGTTCTTGCTCGCCGCTCAGTTTACGATCTGCCTACCATGTTGATCTGCGGTGTCAGTCTTGCCGTACTATTTCGCTGGAAGGTTCCTGAGCCGGTTCTTATCGCCTGCGCGGCGGTAGCGGGGCTGGTGCTCCGGCACGCCTGAAACGTGCGTGCGACGCAATCTGAGATGCAGGACAGCAAATTACTTCGTTTGGCTCGGCTCCATGATTCGTAAAAGAGGATGACCATCGATATTTTGAAGAGGGAAATAGACCAGATGGGTATCCGAGTCGACAGAAACCGTGTGCGCGTGAGGCATAGAAAACGAGCCTACGGCGACGAGGGTCTTCCCATTCTCACGAAAGACGGTCACGTTGCCGGATTCTGCCGAGACATACAACTGCTTGAGTCCAGTATCGAACGCGAGTACGTCCGGATCTTTTCCCACTGGGTATGTGGCCATCACCTTCATATTTGTAAGATCGACCACTGCAAGCTTGTTGTTTTCCTCTCCTGCTACAAAAGCCAGTCTAGCGCTGACATCGAGGGCAATCCCGTGCGGGCTCTCGATTCCAGGGACTGGATAATGCCCGACAATCTTGGCAGTAGCTGGATCAATCGCTACGAGTTCGTTCTTCTCATGAACCGCAACGAGGATGTGGCCGGAGCCAGGGTCATAGACGGTATTACCCGCACCGCCGTCGAGAGGGATGGTTGTCACCAGAGAGTTGGTCGTCGCATCGATCACCGCATCCGCGTTTCCATGTTCGTCGGATACAAAGACTCGCTTCGGGCCGGGCGCGTAGGCAATGCCGTCCGGGTATTTGACCGGTCCGGTCTTTGCGATGGTCTTGAGGGTCTCCATATCGACAACCGCGACTTTGTGCTCCCCGGTGGCCGATGCATAGACTCTGCCCAACTCCGGAACCGCCCAAACACCGTGAACGTTAGGGAAGCCGTCGAGATTTGCCACAACTTCGCGTTTCTTCGTATCGAAAACGACGAGCTGATCGGCATTCATGTGAGCGATGTAAAGACGGCCATGAGACGCGTCGAGACTCTGATAGTCGAACCGCACCGCGGTGCCTGGCAGCGGCACGTCCGCCACTTGCTTCAGTGGTGCCGACTCTGGGTTGTCAGAGGGAGTCGCGGCTGTTGTGCAGCCGAGTATCAGAAGCAATATTGCTAACGCCAAAACATGACTCAGACCGCGCCGTCTTCGCATGGTAAGCCTCTCAGTCAATTCGGTTTCACGTGGTCTTCAGGTAGTCATCAGTATATTGCTTGTGTGCCACGACGCTTCAGGGTTCTCCACAGATTCGCGAGGATCGTCCTGCTGGTATGTGTCGTGAATCAGCGGATGGTGGGACAGAACCCCGAGCCCTCATCGAGTGTCAGCCCGGAATCAGGCGGGCGTATTGCCCATGCTGTCCGAGTCGATCACGCACCACGTTTGGATGGAGCGCTCGACGATCCTATTTGGCAGCAAGCGTCCCCGATCACCGACTTTAAGCAAAGAGAACCGTACGAGGGACAGCCCGCGACGGAGCGAACGGAAGTAAGAATTCTGTATACACGGAATGAAGTCTACTTTGGTGTCGCGTGCCACGACTCTGCTCCGAACGGTCCCGTTGCTACCCAGCTCCGCCGGGACGTGACTCAAGAACTGGACGACTATTTTGAGATCGTCATTGACTCCCGGTTTGACCGCCGCAATGCATACGTTTTCCAGGTCAATCCCCTAGGCACACAGAGAGACGCTCTGATCACCGACGAGCAGGTGGGTGACACTCAGGACGGGGATCCCGGCTGGGATGGAGTCTGGAGCTCCGAAACCCGCAGAACGCAAGACGGATGGACGGCGACGATTGCCATACCATTTTCCACCCTGAATTTCATGCGGTCTCGCGATGTCGTGTGGGGCGTGAACTTTAAGAGATTTATTCGCCGCAAGAACGAAGAGGACTTGTGGAGCGGCTGGCGCCGAACGTTTGGGGCATCGAAGATCAGCCAGGCGGGTGAATTGCATGGGATCACGGAGATTGGCAGCGGGCGTCTGTTTATCGTCAAGCCCTATGCCTTAGGCGGCTTCAGTCATCTGCCTCCCAACGCTGCCGCTAGCGGCCTGACGCCGGGTACGGCCGGCCTGTACACCGGCGGCGTGGACGTTAAGATCGGCCTCCGCTCCAACCTGGTAGCCAATTTCACCGTGAATACGGACTTTGCCGATAGTGACTCAGATGTCCAGCAGTTCAATCTCACACCGTACCAGTTGTTCTACCCCGAGAAGAGACAGTTCTTCCTGGAGAACGCGGGCGTCTTTGCTTTTCCCATGGGAGGGGGCGGGGACCAGCTCTTTTTCAGTCGACAGATTGGGATCGATCCGATCACTGGGCAGGAAGTCCCAATCAACGGCGGGGCCAAAATCACCGGCACCTTGGATGGATTCGAAGTTGGAGTGATGGATGTCGACACCCGCTCTTCCGGACCGAACCCTTGGGCGAACTATGCAGTCTTGCGTGTAAAGCGGTCATTGGGGGGCAGCGGTTCGTACATCGGCGTGATGGGAATCGATAAGCGATCGGGTGATGCGACGGCGAGTTTCAATCAGACCTCTGGCGTGGACGGGCGATTCGTTCTATACAAAAACCTTGTTTTGAGCGGTTACGCTGCTGCCACTCGTACACCCGGCTACTCCGGTGGGCAATCCAATTTGGGCGCCAGTGTAAACTTCCGCTCCAATTGGCTCGACTTCGTAGCGGAGCATCGAAAGATCGGTCCCAACTTCAACCCGCAGGTTGGGTTCCTTGAGCGCGCCGATTGTATCTGCGACTATGCGGACGCCACCTTCAAGACTCGCCCTCAATTCATGGGAGTGCGGGAACTTCAGTTTGAGGGCTTCATGTTTCATGCTCCGGACACGCACCGCGTTGTCCAGACGCAGGAGTGGCAGACCACGTTCCGGGCCGAGTTTCACAATGGCTCCTACACGGACGACGACATTGTGGATGTGTTTGCCCAGCGCTTGACGACGCCGTTCAATATCTACAAGAGCGTCAACATTCCGGTAGGCGTCTACAACTGGACGAGACACCAGTTCACATACGGCTCGCCGCAGGATCGCCGATGGATGGTGCAGCTATTCGAGCGTTTCGGGAGTTACTACGACGGAAGGCTGAACGAATTGCGGGTGCGGGCCGGCTATCGAGTGAACGAGCGACTATCCTTCAGCCTCGGGCCCCAGTGGAATCGTTTTCGCTTGCCGATTGCTGACGGGGATTTCTCGGTGGTGTTTGGGGCTTTGGAGACCGACTACGCGTTTTCTAGGTTCCTCTCTCTTTCAACAATTCTTCAGGTTGATACAGCCAATGTACAAGCTGCGAGCGCCAACATCCGTTTGCGATGGAACTACCGTCCGGATAGCGACCTTTACGTGATCTACACTGCCGGACAGAAGTTCGCGAGTCTAGCGGCCGCCAACCCAGCTCAGTTCTACGAGAACCGATTCGTCGTCAAGTACACCTATTCTTTCAGGCCATAACTGCGGCACGCGCTCTACGGATCATGAACGCGTTGTTTCTGGCTCTCGAAGAGCAAGGTTATGTGGTCTCATGGCCGAAAAAAGACGGAGAACGCCTGACGGTCAACGTCGAGGGGGAATCTGTCGCACTGAGTATGCAGGAAGTCATCGATAGCGAGCCTTACGTGCTGACTCCCGCCGAAGAAAAGCACTCTTGGAGGGCTCCCAAATGGGATTACACGCTGAGTGGAAGGTTACGGCTTTCAATCGACAACCCGCCCCATTCCTCAGACCGGCTTCGAGCGACGTGGGCAGATGGAAGAGTTCAGATCGTCGAGAATTGTATAGGCGACTTCATCGTTGGGCTCAAGGTTGCTGCGGCTGCCATCAAGAAGAACCGACTAGAACGTGAAGCATGGGACCGGCGCTGGGAGGAAGAGCGCAAGAAGAAGGAAGAACAGCAACGGCGGGCGGAGGAGCACAAGCGAAGGGCTGAATTTGTCACCGGATTGATTGAGAAGTGGGAACAGGCCAAACGCGTGCGGACGTTTGTCACCGCGCTGACTGAAGCCGCCAGCCAAATGGAATTGTCAGATGACAAGAAGTGTGACATTCAGCAGGTGCTGGAGTGGTCAGAGAAGTATGCTGATCTTCTAGACCCGCTCACTGACCTTCCCGAGTCCATTGACGAGTTCGTGCATCCAGAACTGAAATACCCGTGGCTGAAACGGTGAGGAGTATGACGCCTCTGGCACCCTGCGTGCCAGGATCGAGCCACAGGTCGTAGCTGTCTGCCGATGGTGCAAAACCTTTACCTGACGGACCAACACATTATCGGATTTCCCGCCTAATCGAATCATCCACTTGCGATGGACACGCAAGGCCCCTTTTTTGACCCCTGGGGCCAAGAACTGATTTCCGCTTCAGTTTGTCTGGCGGGGTGGACGAGCTCTTGCCAATGCGATGGTCAAGAAGGGTCTCCGTTTGCGGCCGCAAGCGAGCGATTCTACTGCCCGAATTTTCAGATCGAGATAGATCGCCCGGTATACCTTGTTGACCAGTGTGGCTGTACCACAATCCTGGGTTTTTCCAACCTTGGCTTGCGCTGAAAACACACTGATTCACGCCGCGCACACTGCGGTTCGACGCTGTACCGGAATCTACAGTTTTTGAACGAGGGTGACTGACTGCCCATCAGTCGGAATCTGCAGCTATTCGCGACTCGCGTGGCAATCCGTTGTGTCGGGTGTGTGACAGATTCTAGGGACATAGCGGTGTGGGTCTCGGATATGAGGCGCCAACTCTTTCGGTTATGAGCCCAAAACGATTAGTAATTTCAACAACTTACAAGACGCGGGTGGCAACCTAAGAGCCTTGTAAGGAACGACAGAGATTCCTTATTGGACAGTTAAAGGACAGTCGCCGTATCAGTGCTGGTTTTCGCCGATGCGCAGTCTTGCCGAGCTAAAACGGGTCAATTTGTTATCGGCGGAAAGAATAACCCCGATCAGCGGACACAGTTGGTTTCCACGTGGCCATCACCGGGCGGCGAACACAAATGTCCCCGAGCCCTTGAACACCATTGGTACTTCGACTTCACGCACGATCCAGGGTTACTTCTGACAGGTGTCTCGGACCACTTCACGGTCTACCCCATTGGCCGCCGGAATTGCGAATGTCATCCTGGATGGTGTGATAGCTGGTTAATGTCCGCCCCTTCGTCAGTCCCGCCGAGACCAGAAGCCACGATCCGTGACAGATCACCGCGATGGGTTTCCCTGCTTCGTCGATTCGGCGAATGAACTCTTGTGCCTTTTGGTCCACCCGCAGAGCATCAGCATTCAATGCGCCACCGGG
>PLBY01000007.1 GCA_003134655.1 Acidobacteriaceae bacterium | reverse complement strand
GCACTTTGCTGAAAGTTTTGGATCTTTTTGCTAATTGGCTCAATGGTTTGCTGGACCTTCGAGGCGTACACTGGAAGTTCTTCCGCAAAGCTCATCGCTTTTCCGTAGAGTACGTAACCCAGTAGCCCGACTAGACTCATGCCTGCGAGCACAATGCCGGCTGCGGCGACACTGCGCGGCAGATGCATTTTTTCCAGTATGACTACCACGGGGTCAAACAGGATTGCGAGAAATCCCGCTAGGATCACTGTGATACAAATCGAGCTCGCGTAGTAGCCGAACACCGTCAGCAAGCCAGCCACTAAGACAAAGAGAAGAATCGTGATTCTGCTGAGCATCTTATCGGAGGTGGGCGTCGAAGACGGCAGCGCCGTTTCCACCATAACCACCTGACTTGGTTCGGCCGGTCTCTCATTCATAGCCTGATCAGACATACGTTTTCTGAGCGCAGATACGGCGTTGGTCAGAGACAGGCTCAGCGGAGCGCGTTCGTGCGCCGAAGTGGTCTGTCCGTAGGGCTGAAAGACCTGTGACTCTCAGGCTGACGTCCGCCGTTTCCGGGCGATCACTGAAGGGGAAAACGGCGGTACATCAGGCGTCCTGAACGCATGAACGTGCTCTGGGGAGAGCCCACCTACTTTACTTCTCGAACACTTTTTCGATCTGTCCGACCTTTTTCTCAACTTTACCGGTGTTTTTTTCGATGTTGCCTTCGGCCTGTAGGTTAGGATTGTTCGTGACTTTGCCGGCCGTCTCTTTGACTTTGCCTTTCACTTCGTGAACGGTGCCTTGGATCTCATCCTTCGTACTGGGGTTCATTTGTTTTCTCCTTGTCATTGAATAACAATAAATACGTGCGCCTGCGGCGGCTAGGCTGCGGCCTGGGCCGCCATGAAGCCACATACCGTATCTTCGAGTTGCCGATCCGCCTCGTCCGCAATAATCCCCACGTCTAGCAGCACCTGATTCCGATCCAGTTCGCCCTGATGACGCTGTAGTGTCCCAAATGTGGTGACTTCCAATATTCGCGACTCCTCAACTAACATGGCGACAGAGTAGCCCTGCGCGAACCGTAGTCTGCCGTGCGCGGCGGCGGCGCTAGAAACCGGCGGTTCGGTATTCCTATTACTTTGCAGACGGCAGAGAACCTCGTCGAACAGCGCAGGCAAATGACCTGTACGGTCTGCATCGCTAAGTGGAATGTTGATTAAGCTAGGAACCAGACTTATCTGCCTTTTCCATTCACTAATCATAGAATCCAGTTCCTGCTCAAGTATTGCCGCGACACTCTTTGCTGTCTTCGGTGACATGTTCATTTTTCCAAAGTGATCGAGCCGCTTAGAGCTTCTTGAGCGACGGTTGGTGGAGTCTCGTTCGACCGTCATCATCCCACTTGACGACCGCGTCCTCTTCGTTAGCTCGCTCGACGGTGCCGATTTCTCCAGTTGGCTTTCCGAAGTTTCCTAAACCCTCGACCCGATCTCCGGGAGTCAACTCCTGGCCGGTAGGAGAGGGCTCGGAGAGCGGTGGTCTTTTGGCACGGTCTGAGTCAGGGATCGCGCCAGCGTGTGACAGCGGCGGTTGGGAAGCTTTGCGTAGTTTGGGTCTCGCCTTTTTAGCGCCATGGATCATAAGTATTTCCTCTCCACGAGGCCAGAGGATCGCGCTGCGCCACGATTGTTCATCGGCTCGATAAGTACAGGATAGCTCTGGCAAGAAGGGTTCTGCCGATCCAAATTGCACAGTTCTGACGATTAGTTTGGTGGGCAAGCACTCGACTCGATGGCGGCGGGATCGGTTCTCAGCGTCCACCGTGTCGCGGTCCTCGTAGGTGAGCAAAACCAATTGCACAATCAAAGTGGGAAAGTGGTCAAAACAAACCATTCATCCGCCTGCTCTCTGAGTAGTGTGGTTGTGCGGGGTACTCGCGCAGGCTTCGGAGGATGAGTGCTCGAAAGTTGTTTGAGGCGCAGCGCATGGAGCTCCACCCAGACGGCCACTCTACGGTTGTTAGCAAGGAAGGATGGGCAGGTCGTTTCTGAGGCAGAACTTTGAGGAAGATAAGGAAACAGACCAGAAGCTGACCCGACCGTTGGACCGGATCAGTGTCTAAGCCGCGGACTCTGATGAAACAACCGGGCCGTTGGCCACTCTTATGAAACGACCATGAGAGCCATGGCGGTCCAAGTCCAGCTACTCGCGTTTATGAAACACCCTAGTCAGACATTCTAAAAAGGAGGAATAGAAATGAACGGACGTTCGTTTAAGTCACTGCGATTGCTTTTGCCTCTGGGTTCGCTGGTGTTTTGCGCATCCCTGATGGCCATTCCAATTCCGTCTCAGGATAGCCAGCAGACGGCCCCAGACAACACTAAGACTAACAAAGATCAGGCAGGTCCGACTGCGGATCAACAGAAGATGAATCCTTCAGACCGGGCCGTCACACAAAAGATTCGAAAAGCGATCCACGAGGATCAAAGTCTCTCTACCTACGCTCACAACATCAAGGTCATCACCCAGGATGGCAAAGTGACACTTCGTGGGCCAGTACGGTCTGAAGAGGAGAAAAGCAATTTGGAAGCCAAAGCTGTCAGCGTAGCAGGGCAGGAAAACGTAACGAATCAACTCGACGTCACACCCTCGAAATGATTGAGGAGAAATCAAAAGCTTGAACTCAAAGGAGAACAAACATATGTCAAGTAAAAAAGTAGGCGTATTTGGAATTTTCTCGACTCGCATTGCCGTCGACAATGCAATGGATTCGCTCGTCCGAACGGGCTTTCCGACTTCCGACATTTCGGTGCTCTTGCCGGAGAGTCTGGGCGGAGCGAAGAACATCGGAACAGAAAAGGAAACGAAAGCGCCCGAAGGTACGGCAGTGGGCGTGACCGCAGGGGGCGTAATTGGTGGCACGCTCGGCCTCCTGGCAGGTGTTGGTCTTTTGGCGATCCCTGGCCTGGGCCCATTCATCGCCGCTGGTCCCATCATGGCAGGCCTGGCGGGGTTGGGCGTTGGAGGGGCCGTTGGTGGAGTCACTGGCGCCTTGATTGGCATGGGTATTCCTGAATTCGAAGCCAAGAGGTACGAAGGTCGCTTGCAGAAGGGCGAAATTCTGCTCTCTGTGCATTGCGACACGGCCGAAGAAATCAAGCGTGCGAAGGAAGTTCTAAAGTCGGCTGGGGGAGAGGACGTTTCCTCCACGGGAGAGTCCTCCGTTGACGCCAAGAAGACAGATCGCGACTTGGCCGGTACGGCTGCGCGTTGAACTCGCTGGTCGAAGGGGAGGAAGTCCGCTCGGGTTTCCTCCCCCTTCATTAGCTCCTGGGAAGCTTGGTTCGGGAGATCCAAACTGCATAGCTCTGACACATGAGCGAGTGTCTCGCTCGACGGTGGTCAGAGAGCCGCACTCTAAACAACGAGCATTGCCAGGTCCGCGGCGAACATTGCTACTGTGGCAATCGTTTTCTTAAGCTTCCCGGCAATGCAGCGATGGATCGTCAAGTACTTTTTTCAGGCTGGGTCCCTCTAGTGCGCCGGACTCGATATCGATGTGCCAATCTTCTGTCAGAAGCAGCGCTTGATTCAAATCGTAATGTGCGATGTGGAGCGCCGGGCCGTTCAATGAAAGGTTTGCGTGCCCGTTGTAGCCAACATCAACTTTCTCGTCGTTGGGATAACGCCTGTTATCCCAAGCGAGCCATCTGCAATCCAGAATGTCCGGAGTTGCGCCTCGCTCGACGGGCATGCCGCCGTGGCCCATACATCGCCCATACGCCTCAACGCCCTCCTGGACGCGGAACTTCTCATAGATCGCGAGCCTGTGCTCGTGGCCCCAAAACCAAATAACCGGCCGGTGAATCACCCTTGCTAATTGCTTCGCTGGAATTTGATACCAACTCTCAAACGCGGAGTGCGGCCCGTGATGCGAGAGCAGAATCAGTCCGCGTTTGTCTCCATCGGGGTTCACGGAGGACTGCAGCCAGGCAAGCACGGGCTCGGGCATAGCGCACCCCGGCTTGAACCACGTCGTCTTACGAAGCCATTTGCTCCGCTGCAGCACTGGCGCTTTCCCCCAGTCAAAACGAGTGGANNCGCCAGTGCTTATTTTCGAGGCAAAAGAAGCTCGCCCACTGTCCCGCCCCCCATTCGCTGTGGCCGCGTTCTTTCAATCCCATCCTCGGAAGAACCATTTTCCAGTAGCCGTTTCCGTCAGCGTACATTTCGTGATTGCCATTGAGTGCGAAGCTGCCTTTTGCGCCCATCGGCCACTTTACCGGTGCATAGGGACTCGTTTTCTCCCCCAGGAAGTTTTCCCGGACTTCATTGCTGTCGCCGACGTAATAGACATCTCCCAGGTGAATCGTGAAATCCGCCTCGGCTTTTTCCATCGCTGAGGCAACGATTCTCGCTTCATCCGTCCCTGTGCCCCAATCGCCCGCTATGCTGATCTTCACGCGATCATCGATCAGATAAATACCGGTTCCCTTTCCGTGCGTCGTGTAATCTCTGAACGCGTGCTTCTTATGAAACCAGTATTTCGCAACCTGCGGTATCCATTGAAAAAGTCTGCTGGGAAGGAAAGCCGAGATGGGATCATAGGTCGCGGTTGAATACCCTGCCCCCGCAGCATGGAAATGAGCTGAGATTCTAGAAAGCGTGAACCCTTTAAAGTTTCCGAGGTCCTTGCCGGGGCCTGTCTCCTCGGGCGTCCCGCGGGGGCGGTCAGCGCTCCTCTTGGATTTATCACGCATCTTGATGGCACACAGCGAAGGTTATTGTAGTGTCTCTGAAATCCCCATTAGCCCGAAGTCAGTCCGGATGCTTAACCGGTCAGCTGGTTTGGTTAATCCGGTTACTATACATGCCAAAGTGAGTTGGCAGTGACGGCAATCCGCATCCCCGCGCGGGACGCCGGGCGAATGCAAATCATTAACGGGGAGCCTTCCGCAGACCAAACTTGGCGTCCAAGCGTGTGTTTTTCCCTGCCTTTGTGCACCGCGGAAGGTCAGAACGCTGGACGCGGGTGTCCGGCGAGCGCGGCTCCAGGGCAACGAGATTCGACGGTCTACACAACAAACATGGCTACGCCCGCGGCGAACATCACCACTGTGGTGACCGCCACGACGGCCCATCCCAAGCGAGAACTCGGTTGGCCCTGCATTACCTTCCTGTCCGAAGCGACGACCAGGATCGCGACGAGTAGGAAGGGAGCTAACAATCCGTTGATAACAGCTGTCCAGTAGAGTGCCTTCACAGGATTGATGCCTGCGAAGTCCAGCCCGACGCCCACCCCGGTTGAGAGGAGAATGAGAGTGTAAAACGCGCGTGCCTGCTTCAATTTCTTGTCCAGTCCCTGACGCCACCCCAGCGTTTCCGCGAAGGCGTAGGCCGCTGATCCCGCCAGCGTCGGGATGGCAAGGAATCCGACGCCGACAATACCGACGGTAAACAGGGTCGCAGCAAACCTGCCAGCGAGGGGCCGAAGGGCTTCGGCGGCTTGGCGAGTAGTCTCGATGTGCGTGATGCCGTGGCGGTTGAGCGTGATGGCGGTTGTCAGGATGATAAAGAACATGACCAGATTCGAAAAAAAAGTGCCGACGCCGACATCCATTCGCCTTAGCTGAAGTGCTTCGACCGTCGCTCCTCTCCGCTTAGCCAACGTACTCTGACCTGCGGCCTTTTCCTCTTCGACTTCCTCACTCGCCTGCCAGAAAAACAAATACGGACTGATCGTCGTGCCAAGAATGGCCACCAGCATCGACCACTCATCTCTGGTGTGCGGCATTGACGGTACGAGGGTATCGCGTGCTACTCCGCCCCAGTCAGCGCCCACTACAAACGCGGTGATGGGGTAGGCGAAGAGTACCAGCACTAGCCATTTGAGCACGTTCGCGATCTGGTGATAGGGAAGCCGAACCGTTGCCCACGAAATGACCAGTGCGAAAACCACTACAAACCAGTGCGCATTGATCCCGGACAGCATTTCAGCTGCATCCGCCATGCCGGCGAGGTCTGCCGCGATATTAATCGTGTTTGCCGCAAGCAGGGCCACGATGAAGACACGAATTAGCCACCTTGGAAATCGCTGCTTAAAATTCCCGGCCAAGCCTTGCCCCGTCACCATTCCGATTCGGGCGCACATCATTTGAACCGCGGCCATCAGCGGCCACGTCAGGAGTGCAGTCCAGAGAAGCTGGGTTCCGAACTGCGCGCCCGCGACAGAATATGTGGCAATCCCGGATGGGTCATCGTCGGCAGCCCCGGTGATAAGGCCTGGGCCAAGTGACCTCCACAGCAATCGCATCCATCGAACTGAGGCAAATGTCGGCACGAGCAAGTCGGAGTGTGTACCCCTCCTGCGAATCACAGAACGAATCCGTTCACAATCCTACATGGGCGCGTCGTACAAATTGAGTGTTCAAAGTGGTCCAATCTGATCAGACATCCCCCTTAGCTACTTCTATGATGTTGTGTAGTGAAGAAGTGGGACGACCGTTCCAAAGGCTTGTCAGCTTCCTCGTACAAAAGAGGTACAACGTGTCAACTATATTGATCGTTCTTGTGGTGTTGTTTTTGCTCGGTGGCGGGGGCTGGGGATACTCTCGCTGGCGCGGCTAGCGCGGACAGGGGATGAAAACGCGCGTTGGCCTTGGTGCGTAATCCTACCGCGGCGTTTTCGAGGTAAGTTTTATCATGGAAGTAGACACGCGAATCAACGCCTTATGGACTGTAGATGTGTTACGTCAATTCTCGGCTCGAACCGTTAAAGAGAATCAGATAGACTTAGCAAATAAGCAGCCATGGATTATCAAGCAGCTCGGATGTATTAACGATGCTGCGCGCGACATTCTAGTCGCGAGAAGCAGGGTTACGGCACCGAAGCGCTGCAGAGCTCGTAAGTTTGCAGCGGCGTAATGGCGTCCGTTGGTGTATCGTGCGCTGCGTATCGGGCACTGCGTGATGACTCCCACCGGTGCTGCCGTTTCCGGTTTGACATTTAGAGGAAAGGAAGATCCACGTGTTGATACTGATTATCATCTTGGTGTTGGTTTTAGGGGGCGGTGGAGGGTACTACGGCCATAGCCGCTGGGGTTATGGAGGGGGTGCGGGCATAGGGCTGGGCACCATATTGTTGATCCTCCTCGTAGCCTACATGTTGGGGGCCTTCCACTGAGGCGAAGCACGCTGCCCGAGGTTCCACAAGGACCAGTGCTCATTTGTGGCCCAAGTAAGACGGAACTGCCGTCGCGGGATGGCAGCAGACCGACCGTGCGTCTGTAAGAGAGTAGACTTCCGTTTTTTTTGAACGAAGTTCTAGTCGTGAAGAATGATGTTGAGAAGTGAACTGTGAACTTGCAAGCCGCTCCCGCCTTCATAATCGATGAAGCCTAGCTTCCTGAACCTGTTCATGAAAAAACTGACCCGCGACCGCGTTGTGCCTATCATTTCTGCCAGGGTCTCCTGACTCATCTTGGGGATTACAGTCTCCTGCTTACCTTCCTTCCCGAAGTGAGCCAACAATAGCAATACCCGTGCCAATCTTTTTTCGCTGGAATTGAAAAGCTGATCAACCAGATCTTCTTCGTACCGTATGTTTCGTGCCAGTAGATACGCCACGAACATATCGGAAAACGCGTGTTCCCGATGAAGCACATCATTCATGGATTTCTTGTCAATTTTCATCACGGAGCAGTCGGTCATTGCGGTTGCGGAGCACAAGCGGAGCGGCTGCCCTGTAAGGCAACCCTCCCCGAAGAAATCGCCACTGTTCAGAATGCCGATGGTGGCTTCCTTGCCGATCTCCGAAACAACGGTGAGTTTTACCTTTCCCTCCTTTATATAAAAAACAGCATCGGACGAGTCGCCCTGAGCAAAGATCGTCTGCTTTCTAGTAAAGCCTTCGATCTTCCTACCACCGTTGATGGTCGAAAGGAATGTCTTGGGGTCAAACTTGATGAGTTTCTTGGATGCTGTAACGAGTGTCATAATTGGCCCCCGTCCCGGGTTCCGAGTGCGCAGAAGGCAACTTCCGAATGATCGAGGAAGAATGAATGCGCAAGATGGGCGAGAACAGCGTCAATTTTGCGGGCAAAGGCTGGGATTCCGCCCGACGACAACAATGATTTCACGCTTGCCATCGAAAGTCAATAATCCGCCCCATCTTGCTGACTTCGCCGCCCTTCGCGACTGTTCTGTGGTAGAAGTCGCTCCTGCGGCTCGTTTGAAGGCACTTCTTCGGCTCACAATTGCTCTGAGAATCGCAGGGCATAGCTGCGACAAGCGGCTGCGGGCATCGGAAGCTGGATGCCATTCTCAACTTCTTTCATAAATGGGGCACCAGTGCTCTTGCCGTCTCCACGGCGGTACCGATTCCGATGCCCACAAGCATGCTCTTTGCGGCCGCAGGTGCTTCCGACTACGGTGCCGGGAGATTTCTGACGGTCGTGATCATTTGTCGGAGTGCACGTTACACATTCATCGCGATCGTTGCCGATCACTATGGACGCCATTTCGTTCGTGTTCTGCGCCATCCATCCCAATATTGGGGCCGGCTACTGCTGTTCGCGGCGGTCACCTTCAGCTTGATCATGGCTGGAATTCTGTTCAATCGAAGACTTACGGCTGCAACCACTGCGTGAAGCTCGATGCCGTCCGCAGCTCTCCGCAGGTTCAGACCCTTTAGATTCTTGCCGGAGCTGGAAGCTAAAACGAAACTCTACTTGACTGCCCAGTAGCGGAGAATTAGCAACGGGACAACAGGTAGCAGATCCGACTCCGGTGCGATTTTGGGTATTCACAAGCCTGGGGCTTACGCGGATGGCGCAACCGGAACAGAAGCCTTGCGCACTTCTATTTGTCCATTGCGTGTGCGAACTTCAAGGCAGGGCTGTGGATGAACCGCGGGACCATCCATTACACGACCATCCTCCAACGCAAAGCGGGAAGAATGATATGGGCATACGATGCTATCTCCTACAAGTTTACCTTCGGAAAGCGGCCCGCCAAAGTGCGAACACGTATCAGCCATGGCGAAGACACGGTCTCCGCGACGAACGAGCAGAACAGGCAGGCCTTGATACATCGCTTGGGTAGGTTTGCCGTCGGCCAATGTCGATTCAGGTAAGATGGCGACAAATTCATCGGGGAAGACTTGGCCATCTGTGCGATCGACGCCCACTCGATGTTCATACACCATTTTGCCGCCCAGGTGCGACGCATAAGCCATAACCGCATATCCGAGAGCGCCCACGATGCGGCCGCTCCTGCGGGACTTGTTTCTTCGCAAAAGAAGGGACGTTACAAATAGTGCGGTGCTACCAAGGTTCAGCAGGCCGTGCCCTAATCCGAGGCGGCGCGCTGGAGGATCAACATCTGACCAATCCGTAATACCGGCTGCGGCAGCACCCGCAGCGCCGGCAATCCCAATTGCGATTGATGTGTCGGCGGCCACCGCAAACTCAGACCGGTCTAGTGCTA
>PLBY01000118.1 GCA_003134655.1 Acidobacteriaceae bacterium | reverse complement strand
TTTCGTAAATAAACCGCTCCCGAACTACGTCCGTTTTCTGTGCATTGGTTACGTTAGTAACCAGTTTGACAACATCGCTTTCCCGTGTTATTTCTTCTTCGCGGGTTTCTGTCGGAGCGTATTCCAGTACGCTGCGGACGGCTCTGTGACTGTAACTGAAAGCCTAACAATCTCTTCCGCGACTCAGACCACGTACGGCAGCGATATCATCCTTGAGAACGTGGCCGCAGTGCAGTTCCACTGAACCGCAAATGGAAATGATTCAGGCCGCCCGATGTTTGGGCGGCTTTTCTTTTGCATCACGCGGAAGGTTGAGCACGATAACTGTTGTAACAGGCGATAGTGCTCAGAACACCCCGCCACCCCAGACGAAGCCCACCTTCTTGCAACGTCCAGCCGGCCTCCGTAGTCCCAAGTACTGCGGCATGGGAGGCCGTCGCTATGGGCAAACAGAGGATCAAGCCGAATTACCGTCGCCGAGTGCTTCGGCTGCCGGATCTGGATCATTGCAAATTGGCTATGCTCAACAGCCTCGGCTCGCCAGCCTCGCGCCGCGTGTACGAGTATGCTATCGACCAGTTCATCGCTTGGTACTGCTCCGAACCCAGACTGGCCTTCAATCGCATCGTAGTCGTGCGCTACCGCATGCACCTGGAGTCACGCGGTCTAGCGGCCAACACCATCAACCAACAACTCGCAGCCGTGCGCCGCCTTGCTCACGAGGCCGCCGACTCGGGCTTGCTGAGTCCCGAGTTGGCTGCGGGGATCACCCGAGTGAAAGGAGTCAAGCAACTCGGGTTTCGCTCCGGCAACTGGCTGAGTGCAGAGCAAAGTTCAGAGGTGCTCAAACATGCTTACGGCGATACCATGCGTGCCAAACGAGACTTTGCGATGCTGGCCATGCTGTTCGGATGTGGCTTTCGCAGATCGGAACTAGTGGGTTTGGAAATGGATGAAGTGCAGATCCGCCAAGGTCACTGGGCAGTCGTAGACCTGATCGGCAAGGGCGGGCACATCCGCACTGTGCCCATTCCACAATGGGTCAAGGCGGCACTCGATCAGTGGGTTGCGGCAGCCAAGGTCACGGAGGGAAGAATCTTTCGAGCGGTAGCCAGAGCGGGAAAGGTGTGGGGAGAAGGCCTGTCCCAGAATGTCGTGTGGTATGTAGTCAAGGGCTGCTGCGAGAGAGCGGGCTTGGAGCATATTGCGCCGCATGACTTGCGGAGAACCTGTGCGAAGCTGTGCCATACGAGCGGCGGCGAACTGGAGCAGATTCAGTTCCTGCTGGGGCATGCATCCGTGCAGACAACGGAACGCTATCTCGGCTGCAAACAGAATCTCGGCCATCCGGTAAACGACCTTTTTGACCTCAGAACGGACGGGCGGCCGCATGAAAACGATGGTGAATCTGCCCCAGTGAAATCCTCCGACCCGGTAGAAAAGGCATCGCGACAAGGAATAGAATGCCGCCACGGAGGATCGGAACATGACCAGCCCGTCTGCGATTCAAGACAGCTATCCCTACCAGAACGAACCGATCTGGTCGAGGTCAGAAAAGACCATCGCACGCAAAGCCTTCGACGCTGCCCTGGGGCGAGAACTTCACGAGGTAATTCAGGAAGCAAAGAAGATGGCCAGCCAGATCCAGCAGTCGTCGGATCTGTGGGACTTGGAATATTACCTGACTGAACGCCGTAGAGAGATCAATCGCAAGTACGACTACCGATACTCGCAACTGACGCACGTGTTCGGGAGACTCTTGTACGAAAAGCGACTCCACGAGGACGAGCTGCGCGGCTTGCGCGAGGACAAGCTGAAGCCGATCTGTTCTTTCGCCAAATTCTTAGCGGAGGACGCGGCCTGACCTGCATTCTGAGCGCTATGGCCTGATAGCGTTAGTTGAGAATTCCTGCTCGGGGCTGGATAGCCTATGCCACTACTGCAGCTCGGCGTACTCCGCCTTGGCTTGCTTCAGGATGGGGATGTCGGGGTCGGCATCTTTCCAGAGCGTGAGGAAGTCTCTGTAGGCAGCGAGCGCCCGGACGCGGGCGGCATCGGCATCCGCTCCCTGCGAGGTTCTCGCTTGCAATGCGTTCCCCCGTGCCACTCCCAGATGCGCCAAGGCTCCCGTCCAGCAGTTCACGACGATCCCGCTGTGGTCGAGAATCTTCTGAAACTCGGCGGCGGCGGCACTGCCCTGTCCGGTCGCCAAGTACACCTCTCCGTCCACATACACGGGATAGAGGGGTGGTGGGAGGCTCAGGCCCAGTTCGGTGGACGAAGCACCTTGCAGGATATTCAGAGCCAAAGACGGGTTCTTTCGGTGTAGTGCCAATTGCGCCTGAACAGCAGGGGACGCCTGGCCGATTTTCCCTAAGTCTTGTTCCAAGGATTCGGTCCGTGTCGTATCGCCTGCCATGGCGAATGCCAGTGCGGCTTGCCCTTCCACCCATTGATCCCCTGGAGCCAGCGTTAAAGCTTCTGCCGCTAGCTGCCGAGCTTCTGCAGCATAGCCGTAGGCAGCCTCCCGCTGAGCCGCAGCCGCCTCGTACAGTGCCCCCGTCCCTTTGTTGTCAGCTCGGACTGCGGAGTCGACCGCCCGCTTGGTCAGTTCCCGAGCCTTGCCCAGATGCCCGACATACTCCTCGGCGTTGGATGCGTTCTGCAGTCCGACGTTCTCATACTCGGGCTTGCCCGCAAACCACTGTTGCTGTTCCGCCATACCAGCGGAGTCCCCTTCGAGAAAGGCAAGATTGTAGAGTTCAGCGTGGAGGCGGTCATCATCCAGTTTTCGCGTCTGCGCCTCGTGGAGGTTCTGCCTCGCCTCGTCGAACCGCTGCAAGTAACGGTTGTACTCGGCGAGACCCACGTACAAACCTCCATCGTCGGGTGCGATGCGCACGGCTTGTTGCATGACCTTTAGGGCTTTCTCATACTGCCCACTTAGCGACCACCGAAAGGCCAAAGCATAATAAGGTTCGGTTTCTCTGGGGTAGTTCTCAATCAACTCCTGATACGTCCGGTTCGTCTTATCGTCCTCCGAAGTAACAATTAAGTAGTAGGCGGCGGTGATCTCCAGCCTTTCTCTTTCGCTGGCATGCTCCCGCAACTGGAATGCTTTGGTGGAGTATTCCCTAGCCCGCAGGTACTCGTTGAGTCGAAAGTAGTCAACGCCCACAGCCTCGTAGCCAATGGCAAAATTCGGATCAAGCTCGGTGGCACGTTGATCGTAAGCCAGAGCTGCAGCGCTGCCTTTCTCGCGAAACGCTTTTCTTCCAAGGCTGTACGCTTTCAGAGCATCGAGCGAAGACGTCGTGGCCTGTTGGAGCGGAACGTCAAACTTCTGCACCGTCGCCAGTGATTCGCCCAGTTCGCCCCTCAGCTTGGATGCCGCCTCGCCCAGCGCGTCCAACACCTTTTCCTTGGACGCCGCCGTGACCTGCTCCTGCGCCAGCGTGTCTCCGCTCTGGCAATTCAGCGCCTTCAGCCCCAGCACATACTCGCTGCCCAGACTGCCAATCGTTCCCGCAATGTAAGCCCTGCTGCCCGCCCGCTGGCAAAGCTCGCGGGTCACCGCGGGCGTGAGTTTCGTGTCCGCAGGACGGGTCATCAATTTCAAGGTCTCCGCGACTTGCTGATCGGAGAGCATACTTAAGAAAGGCGATTGCCGCAGGGAAACGTTGAGCGCCGTCTTCAGCGTGTCGTCGAAAATTGCATCGCCTGTGCTGTTGGCAAAATCGGCGAGAACGATGGTGTCCTTGTCGGTGAGGCGATTGCTCTGCTGATGCGACCGATAGTAAAGCCCGCCTGCTACTAGCAAGGCGACCAGCAGGCCGGGAACCGCAATCTTCCAGACCTTGCCATGCGGTGCAGCCAGCATGCCTGAGCTTGCCGCAGAACTGCGTCCGCTATCAGAGTCCCGCTTCAGCCGTTGCAGGTCAGCTCGCATTTCCGCCGCGCCCTGATAGCGCAAGTTGCGGTCTTTCTCCAGTGCCTTGTTGATGATCTCTTCCAGCTTGGGCGGCACGTCGGGATTCAGCCGCACCGCGGGAATTGGGTCTCGTTCCAGAATCGCGTTGAAGATGACTCCCGAGCTTTCCCCACGGAAGGGCAGCGTGCCTGTAGCCGCCTCGTACAGCACTGCGCCAAAGGAGAACAAATCCGTTCGAGCGTCCAATTCCTTGGCACGGACTTGCTCGGGCGACATGTAGGCGACCGTCCCCAACGCCTTCCCCGGACTGGTTAAGTGTTGCTCGTCCATTGCCCCGGTCTGTGTGCTGGCCGCTGCTATTTGGCTGGCAGAACTCGCTGAAGTCACGAACTTCGCCAAACCAAAATCAAGAATCTTGGCGTGGCCTCGTTTAGTCACAAACAGGTTTGCGGGCTTGATGTCGCGGTGGACTATACCTTCTGCGTGTGCCGCGTCGAGTGCGTCCGCAATCTCGATGGCCAGCGAAAGAATTAGTTCAGTTTCCATCGGTCGGCCCGCAATGCGATGCTTCAGGGTCGCTCCGTCCAAGTACTCCATCGCGATGAACGCTTCACCGTGCTGGTCGTCAATTTCGTAGATGGTGCAGATGTTGGGGTGATTCAGCGCGGATGCCGCTTGCGCTTCCCGTTGAAAACGGGCGAGTGCCTTCGGGTCACGGCCAACGCCCTCGGGCAAGAACTTGAGGGCGACGAAACGATGCAGTCGCGTGTCTTCTGCCTTGTAGACCACACCCATGCCGCCGCCGCCGATCTTATTGAGTATGCGGTAATGGGAAATCGTCTGACCCACGAGTTGGGAGGGCGTGGACACTGGGTAGTCATGTTAGGTGGGGGCAAGGGCCAAGTCAATGAAAGCCATGGTGTTGGCGGTGGCTCAAACGGGATGGTTGGCGATAAATCTCCATAGCACTCATCATGGCCTTGCGCGGGGCACTTGAGCGAAATGACCTGGTTACAACATTCACCATTTCACTGTGAGCTGCAATCTCGGATTGCGAGGTGACTCTTGCTCATATTCGACTCTCTTTCAAGCAACATCCGGCAGTCTTTGCGACAACTGGGGAGATCTCCAGGGCTCTCGGGTCATTGCCGTGGGAATGTTGGCTGCAGGAATCGGAGCAAGTGCAGCGATGTTGGGATTGATTGAAACTCAGAGAGGCAGCACGAGCTGAGCTTCACTGGATGGTGAAGTCCCAAACAGAAAAGAACACGGTCTGCTCGGCCGGACCGCCGAGACTTCCCTGCGGACGCTTGCCGGGATGGAGAGAGCGCAGCACGATGGCATACTCGCCGGGTTCGAGCGCCTGGAGCGGCACGACCTGTACCTGCCCACGCGCCCCCATGCGTTCGCACTTGGACTTCACGCGGACCTCGGTCACCTTCTCGTAAGCTTCATTGCTCAACTGGCCCATCGGGGTCTTAGTCGCACCGACCAGGCGCCAGTTGTCTTTGGTTTGCACGAGCTTGACGACGAAGGGTTCGTAGGCATCCGGATCAATGCCCAACAAGTTCCCATACTCCATTTCGAAACGTGGCTTGCTGCTGGCGGCGATCACCGTCGACTTCAGCCCAGGCAGCGCCCAGACGTAGGTGACCTTCGGTGGTCCGTGGTGGCCCATGCCACCAAGCCCACCCATCATGCCCAAGGCTATCCCTGCGCCTGGACCGGCGAACATGCCGCCACCGATCATCCCGAAGCTCAAGGCCTGCTGGCCCAGCCCCGTCAACATGCCCATGGCGGCCGAACCCGTTCCCGGCATGCCGTCGCCCTTGGTTTGGGTGTTCGCAACCTGCGCGATGGAAGCACGCATGGTCTGCCGCGTCTCGCCGATCATCAGAGTCACCGGTGGCAACTGGCTCATGTCGAGCATGCCCGACGATCCTCCGCCCATCACCGATGACATGATCTGCTGGACCATGGCTGCGGGATTTCCGCTCGACATTCCCGACATGGGGTTAGGAACCAAAGCCGGAGGCGGAGCAGCGGCCGGCGGCGCAGCAACCGGAGCCGCGGGCTTGATCGCAGCCGCGGTCGGCGCACTGCTCTGGCGTCTCTTGGCGTCGACCTTCAGCATGGTTTCCATGACCTTGCTGGTGACGCCCGCCTCTTTCAACGAAGTCAGGCCTTGCACGGACACATCGAACGCGGGGTCGCTGGAGTCAATCAGAGTGACAATCACGCTCTCGGTGAACCCGTCGCGCGTCATCTTGATGATGTCGTCGTTGGTCAGTGCCGGTCGCGCCTGCTGTGCGGAGAGTACCAGGCTGAGAGCGCACACCAACGCCAAGGTCCGCACCATGCGCCGACGGACCAGCAACTCTCTAACCAGGCTGGAGGAATCTCGATGCACCCCAAGCTCCTTTCGCGCTCAGGGGAGCGCGCTTGTGGCCGGAGCATATCTGGTGGGCCTCTTTGTGTCAACTTGGGACATCAAGTCGGGAAGCAGCACGAATGGTGTGCCCACGCTTGCTGGTGGCGGCGTCCTCGGGAACAAGTCTACTTCTGTGGCTCAGCCAGCTTTACGATTTCCAGGTGCGTAGTTGAAACGAAGCCGGGAATGTTGGGCATCGAGTAGTCGAGGAATTCCCCGACATTGCCTTTCAAGTCGAAAGGCAGAATCGTTTTTTCCGAATGAGTGCTCTGCTTGTTGGCGCCGCCGTAAGGGCACTGGATGGAGACGCTGCTGACATCGGGCGATGTGTTCTCGAGTTTAAGGCGCATGGACTGCTCATCAGTGGTCTCGATGGCTTGGCCGGAGGCGCGGACCTTCAGGCTGTCGGTGTATTGTCCGGCGCACGGGGACACAACGGCCGCGCCCTTAAAATTGGCCACAGCCTCGCCGCTGAAGGTGCCGTCGTCTTCAAAAGTAATCGGGATATCCAACGGTTGCAGGGCACTCTTATGATGGAGGAGGCCCCGGTTGGTCTCGTTGGATACGCTCATTCGAACGGCATAGTGGGCAGGCACACAGCCGCACTCTTCGTCGCCGTGGTACCCGCCGCCCATGGCGTCCACCCACTCTTGCGATAGCTTGATCAACTTGTCGTGGGTCCAGCCCGGCGGCGGTTCCGGATTGGTGTCACTCATTCCGCGGGTGCCGGCAAGACCCACCTCGATAAACTTGTCCCCTCCATTGTCCCTGATCATGTGTGCCATGAAGCGGACAGCGTTGCCAAATTGCCGCTTCATGAGTTTGCACAGGGCTACGGAGTCCTTGCCGGTAAATAACATATCGGAGGGCGGAGTGCGCCAACCTTCAAAGGCGTCGTGGCAGCTCGCGCAAGGTTCAAAGTATTTTGAATCAATGAATCCGTCCTCGCCCCTTACGAAATCGAACTCGCCGCCAGGGTGGCCGCCACCTTTAGTGAAAGGATCCACAGCGCCATGGCAATTGATGCAACGGGGCTGCTGGAAGATCGGTGCCAGCTTGGAGAAAGCTTCGATCGATTTTTGTGTTTGTGAGTCAGAGAGCGGGCAGATTGGGCCTCCGCTGGGAGATGGGCTGATTTGGGCGAGGGCGAGAGTGGAAAGGACGACGAACGCCACGAGGAGTCTCACGAGTCGAAGATACAAGGCGGGGTGGAGGGAGTCAATGGTGCTTGGTGGTCTTAACCGAGGTTCGGAAATTGCTTACTAGCTCTCGGGACTCTGCTCTGACACGCACTCGCGCGCAATCGCGTGGAGCAGGCTTCGTGAATGGCATGCGTCTCGAGGGGCTATAACCGCACTATGTCGGCCACCCATTACTCAAGCGAGACTGCTGTTACTGAAACGAGACTACTGTCGAAACATCGCCATAGCACTCATTGTCCCATCGGGCTGTTGAGTGCTCAAGCCTTGTAACTTCAACGAATCTCTTGCCTTGGCCAGTATCGCGACGACAAGGGCGAACGGAACTGCGACCCAAGCAGCCCTTAGAGTCGGCATGGGATGTTGAAAAGCGTGGTGATAGCTAATGTCGAAACGACAGACCACAAAGGACATCACATAGCAAACTGCAAGCCAGCCAGCGTCTGATTTTGAAAAGCTCCAGAACCCCCTGCGATCCTCTGCTGTTTAACTTCCGCCTTTGTCTCCACGGCGTTGAATGTTAGCTGGGTTAATCCGTATAGCGCAACTTCTATGGACAATCCGTTGTAGGCTGGGCGTCCAACTGGCGAAACATCCCCATTACGCTCAAAACCCCTCAATGAGCCAAACGGCCTGCTTTCGCCAGCCAAGCCGGAGGATAGCAGCACGACCCGTTAAATGTAGGCGATTTCCTGCGCCATCAGGAGCAAGATCAGAATCATGTTGCGAACACCAAAATTGCGGTTGGTCACTGGAACTGTCGATCTGACGGTTGTTATCAGCCAAGTCAAAGATAGCAAGAACATGGCGGCCCCGACGACAAGCCTGAAGGGCTGAGAAAGGCCATGTCTTCGTACTCCCAGAATTGAAAAGACGAGACCCCCAACGGCGTAAGTGCTGTACATCAACAGGGGCCATCGACGAGCCACCGTTTGCTCTTGAGGGTCTAGGGTCTCAAACATATTTTCTCCTGCTACGTCGCGAACATCTTGCTATTTTTAGACCCCTATGAATCGGTTGTCTGTGAGACCAATCACCCTTGTGCGTTTTGATGGTTGGCGAAAAATCACCGTTGCACTCATTGACCG
>PLBY01000159.1:460-28535 GCA_003134655.1 Acidobacteriaceae bacterium | reverse complement strand
CCTGAAATAGGTTTCGAGTGCGGGTACGAGGACTGTCGATTTGTGGGAGTTGGCCGCGATCGGCTTGATGGTGTGGATGGAATTCTCTGTGATGATCGTCTTTCTTGGTGCAGCCTGGAATGCAGAGAGTGCTGCACAGTCCGATTGAGTTTTGGGGAGCACCGAGACGTGAGAACTTAATCTTCTGGTGCCGCAGCTCGTAAGGGTCCGTGATCAGTGGGCACCCACGCGATGCAGGCGAAGCGATCCCTCCGCAGAGGCGACATTCTTGGTGCATAGTGCTGGGGGTATAACTGGGATCAGTTGTCCAACGAGGTCGTTAAGGTCTAACAAGGCGTGCCGCAGAATGTGCCGTACGCTTCGAGCCGGTATGCGCCAATATGGGCTTTTTCGATACTTCAGCAGAGCGCTTCCGTGCGGGCTTGGTTGTGGGCAAGTGATTGATTCAGAAGTGTGATCGCACCTACTGTGCCGATGAGTGTGCGTTACTCTTAATCAGTAGACCTATGCCGCTCGGAGGCTAGCTCCGCTTTCCTAGAGCGGGCAGGACCAACTTCTTAGAAGAGCACCTCAAGCGTGTGTTCAGAGCGGTGGCTTTGCGGCCAGCTGCAACCCTGCTGGAAAAGTTGGGCAAAACTTGGGCAAAGAATCGACCCCGAATAGGGTCGAAATCGAGTATCGAGGGGTGTAAGAGTCGTCGAATCAACAACAAGTTAGATTGACCGCTTGGGCTCATAACCCAAAGGTCGGTGGTTCAAATCCACCCCCCGCAACCAACCTAAACCTCCACATAATCAGTAATTCCACAGGTTCCATCCCGAAACTGAATGAAGACTGAATGAACGATCTGCTAGACTCTCCGAAACAGCGAGTTCGCCTGAGCGGATGGCCGTTTGTCAGTTTCGGCTCTTCGCGTTACAAAAAGCTGCTCTCCAAACTCGATTGGTGGAGTTGAGTCGATGGGGTCTCATCCGGTCGGTCTAGAAGCAGCGGCGGACAGCAATTCGCCGGCCTTGCTTTCCACCCAAACCGTTACCGTCTACACACGCCACCAAGAATCCTGCCCCAAAAACGGCGAGCCCTACTGGAAGCGGTGTCACTGCATGAAGTACCTCTACGTTTACCGGGAGAATACTTCGCGGCAGGTCAGCGCAAAGACACGCAGTTGGGAAAGGGCGGAGGAGCGGGCACAGGAAATCCGCGATTCCTGGAGTCCCGTGAAGGCCCTTCAGCGCGAACTGGAAGAAAAAGTCCGAAGGAGCGAGGCACGCGAGGTGCTAATCACGGATGCCGTCGCGCTTTTTCTGAAAGAAGTGGAACGTCTGAACCGCGAAGAGGCGACCCGAGCAAAATACCGCCTTACCCTCGAAGATCGACTCCTGAACTGGTGTGCGCAACAGAAGCCCCCGGTTGCTCGCCTTTCCGAGTTGGACGTCGAGACCATGCGCCGGTGGATCCACTCGTGGCCCGGTGCACCCACCACCCGGCATAACCAGCACCAGCGGGTTATCACCTTCTTTTTCTTTTGTGTCGAACAAGGTTGGATGAAAGAGAATCCAGCCAGGAGAATCAAGAAAGTTGCTCCGGAGCAGGATGAGACGCAGCCTTTCACCCGCGAACAATATGACGCGTTGCTTCAAGCAACCTGGCTCTATGACAGTCGCGACGGCAAGAAGAATGGCGATACGGTGAACGCTCGGCGTGCACGCACGTATTTGAAGCTTCTGCGTTGGAGCGGCCTACGGGCCGGCGACGCTGCGTGTCTGTCCAGAGACAAGCTGCGGGACGATGATTCCCTTTTCCTGTACCAGAAGAAGGTCAAGGGAAAAGCGAGTTCCGCCGTCTACGGCTTATTACCACACGACGTGGCCGAGGAACTACGCAACGTGCCGCCCAACGCCTACACACATCCGAGCTATTTCTTTTGGAGTGGTCGCAGTAAACGTAAAAGCGAAGTTTCGAATTGGATCAAAATCTTTGGGAAGATCCTGGACAAGGCTACCGAGAAACATCCCAAGCTCTTTTTGGAGGTTGATGGCAGCTCCAGACCAGCTCATCTTCACATGCTGCGAGACACGTTCGCGGTCGAGTACCTGCTTGCAGGCATGCCCTTGGAAGAAGTCTCGCGTTTGCTTGGTCACTCCAGTGTACTGATTACGCAGAAGCACTACGCTCCTTGGGTTCTTGAGAGGCAGCAGAGGCTGGCAACGAGTGTTCGGACGGCATGGTCCACGATGGGTCTGAACGCCGCCGCCCCGGTAATCAATATAGCGGATGGGCGCTCGGGAAAAGTCGTGAGACGCGCCGCACGTTCTTAGTACAAAACCCGCTCCTGAGTACCGGTTTCGCTATTCGTGTGCGGCTCACCTGTCACCACCCATTTCATGGTCACAGCCAGGCGCCGCCTACGCACTCCAGCGACACGTTAACTCCTTAAGAATCGGCAAGAATGGCCACATTCTCCTTCCCGTGTCCAGCGCAGAGGCTCTGGCGTCTGGTAATTGGTCCGTTTGACGAGATTTCAATCCTGTACTACATACATCAAACACGGTGTGCTATGGCAACAGAGCCCTCTCCCCAGCCCAGCTACGCTCCTCCGAGCAAACCAGCGATGCCGGCCAGTGTGGCATTTGAAAAACACTATTGCGTGAGCGAAGTCGCTGAATTGTGGGGCTTAAGCGAACGAACAATACGGCGTATTTTCACCGACGAACCTGGAGTGATCAAGTGGGAGAGCGGTGAAACACGGTATAAGCGAGGCTATACCACGCTGCGAATCCCGGAAAGCGTCGTTCAACGCGTGCATAGGAAGCTCAGAAAGGCGGGGTGACGGGAAATGAAACCGACCAAAACATTGGCCGAGAGGCGCAAAGAAACCGATTCCGATCAGAATGTCGCTGCGAGTGTTGAGTTTGTCCTCCGTGCTGAGTTGCACGAATCCGTTGAGACGGATTTTGTCCATTCCATTGCTGGAAGGATTATTGCCGAACCGGAAAGCCGTGGAAAAGAGGACGCTGGGCACATTGGAGCCTCGCTCGTTCAGTTCGGCGAGGCACTGGACCACGGCATCAGCGTGGAAAGGCTTGGAGATGGCATCTCCGGCGACATCTCAGAATACTGGGAACATCTTTTCGACGTGGAAACTGGCTATCCGAAAGAAGAAATACAAAATGAGTTCGAAGTGGTAGACCTCAATCTGCTGATCATTGACTACGTCGCGATCTATCCGGAGTTTCGTGGACTGAGAATCGCTGAGTCCGCCATTCACCGTACGATCGACATTTTTGGTACAGGGTGTGGGCTGGTAGCGTGCAAGCCTTGGCCGCTACAGTTCACTCCGTCCGTTGCGAACGATCAAGAAGCGTTGAAAAGACTTGCGCTACCGAACGTAAGTAAAGGCGAGGCCATTCGGAAGCTGAGATTGTACTGGTCACGTCTCGGGTTTTGGCCACTCAGTGATACTGGAATCTATCTGCTGAGCGTATCGCAGAGGGGTTGTGACGCATCTTCTCGGGATCGCGGGAAACGCCTCCAATGACTCTGATAGTGGGCTACCGCTCCGTCCGGTTAGAACGCTGCCCTGTCACTGATCTGCGATTTGCTTGAGTTCCCGATGCTCTACGCAATCGCTTGACTGTCCTGCAGTTCACGTCGATCATTTCTCCGCGTTGGTTTTTTGGCCCGGCGATGGTATTGGAGTCGAGTTTCCATCCGGCGCCGAACGGCGCTCTATCGGTCTTCTTTCTGGAAGTAAACCCTCTGTTCAGGCCTCTTGGTGAAGTCTTTCGACCACAATTTCGGAAATCAATCTTCCGGCTCCGAGGGCGCCCGCTTCGCTCCCCAAAGTCGAGATTTTGAGTTGGACTTCATTCGCTGATTTTTCCAGCGCACGTTGCTTTATGGTGCGTTTCAAAGGTTCCAGGAATAGTTCAGGCTCAGAACGGAACAAAGCTCCTCCAAAAATGAGAACGTGCGGATTCAGTAGGTTCACGACGTCAGCCAGAGCTATAGCAATATGTGACACTGCCTCATGCAAAACGCGAAAGGAGAGGCTGTCATTTTGCATGGCAGCTTGTCCGATCATCTCAATACTGATCCGGTTCAGATCTCCTTGCGCCAACTCTCGAACTTTCGAATCCACACCCTTTTCGATAGCGCTTTTCACCGATTGAATAATGGCTGCGCAAGAGGCCAGCGTCTCCAAGCATCCATAATTGCCACAGCAACAAAGCGGGCCGTGTTCATCGACTGTCATATGACCGAATTCGCCGGCGCTGCCACCAGGTCCGCGGTAGAGTTTACCATCGATAAAAATCGCTGCTCCAATTCCCATTCCTACGTCAACATATATGAAATCGTTCAAGCCTGTTCCGAGTCCAAAATGCTTCTCCGCTGTCGCGATCGCTCGTACGCTGTCCTCAAGCAGGCAGGCCACACCAAATTCACGCTCCAGGATGTCTCTGAGCGGGACATTTTTCCATTCGGCCATCTGACCGGGGCGAGGGAAGGATAATACCAAGCCTTTACTTACATCGATCACACCCGAATGCCCAATTCCGATCCCTTTAAAGGCATTCCTCGGCTTTCCGGAATCATCGATCGCTTTGTGAATCGCCTTCAACGTTCTGGAGAGAACAAGATCGCGGCCATCGGCCATTCCGGTCTTTAATTCCCGCTTGTAGACCAGAGTGCCTCGAACATCTGTGATGACTACTCTCGTGTAGAACGATCCCAGGTCCACTCCCACAAGGAATCCAGCATCCTCACGAAGGCTGAGAGAAACCGGCTTTCGTCCAAAAGCACTCGAGTTGTGTCCGGATTCGATAACCAGTCGTTTGTCGATCAAATTTTGCACGATGGCGGTGATCGAGGCTGCGCTAAGGCCAGTCTCTTTTGATAATTCAATTCGCGAAATGTCTCGTTTCGCGTGAACAAGTCGTAAAACACTTAATTCATTTTTGAACGATTTGGATTCTGGATTTCGAACCGGGGACCTTCTTAGACTCCTCGTGTTCACGGATTTATACCCTTTCCTGGGAAAGCTGCTCAGTTTGCTTGGCTCTCCCTACCCCTTTTAGACTGTTAGAGTTGCGCCTCGATACAAACCAACTTTTCCAAAGTAAATTACGCAATACTCCGCTAACAAGAATCGAGGCTTTGTAGGTCGCGCAATCCGATGCAGGACGGAATCGGTCGCAAATAGTTCTTGACATAGTTGAAGTAAGACGCGTAAGTATTGGGCGTCCAACTGGCTATATTACTTCAGTATATGAAATAAGTCTAAGAGATCTTGTCAGGGCCTTAAGCCTAAACCCGGAGAGCTATGCCACCTAAACGAGCTGCCGTGATGGTCAGAACAGGTCTCGTCCATCGATCCCAAACGACTCATTTGCGTTTCATTGTCTTGTCGATGCTGCTCACTGGGTTGTGCTGCTTGTTCAGTCCACAACTCGCGAACGCTGGCGTGACCGGGAGCATTTCGGGGATCGTCACGGACAACAGCGGCGCGGTGATTGCGGGAGCGGAGGTGACTGCGCGTAACACCGAAACCGGGGTCGAGCAAAATGTGAAATCCGATTCCGATGGCCGCTACTCTTTTCTTTCCCTGCCGCCCGGACACTACGATCTGAAGATTCAAAGTGGTGGCTTCCGGGGCTACCAGCAAACTGGCATAGCCATCGAAGTAAATGCCGAGCTGCTTCTGGATGTGACGCTCCAGGTGGGAGGCGTCTCGGAAAACGTTGTTGTGGTTTCAAGTTCCGCGGACCACGTGGAAACCGAGAACACGCAATTAGGCGAAGTCATCGGAAGCTCGAAGATGACGACGATTCCGCTTAATGGTCGCAGCTATACGGACCTGTTCGCACTTCAACCCGGAGTCGTGCCGATTTCTTCGGGGCAATACAGCCCTACATCGCCTTCTGGCGGCCTCAACTCGGGTAGCTTGTCGGTCAGCGGGGGACGGGAAACCGCGAATGGTTTCATGGTAAACGGAGGCAATGTTGAGGAAGGAACCAACAATGGCGCCGCCGTCATTCCCAACCTCGATTCCATTGCCGAATTCCGAATCCTTACCAGCAACTTTGACGCGGAATACGGCAACTACAGTGGCGGACAGATTAACGCCGTCACGAAGTCCGGTACAAACAGCGTACATGGCGATCTCTTCGAGTTCCTACGAAACACTGACCTGGATGCCCGCAATTTCTTTTCTCCTACGCGCGGAGCCTTCCATCAAAATCAGTTCGGGGGCACAGTTGGCGGGCCAATTGTTCACAACAAAGTCTTCTATTTCCTGGACTATCAAGGCACGCGCCAAACTATCGGGCAGGACACCGGGCTGATTACGGTGCCGTCGGCACAGGAGCGGGGTGGCGATTTCTCGGCTCTCGCGGACCCCACGGCGCCGGGTTCGTTCACTACCATCGACGGCAATGGAGTTACAGTTGCGTCCACCGTGAACAGTACCGCTAGCGGTGCAAGCAACTGGGCGAGCGTTCTCGGGACGCAGTTGGGATATCCAGTCAGTGCCGCGGAACCGTACTACTACACTGCGACGACGAACAACCCCGTAACTGAAACTCCTTTTGGTAGCGACTGCACGAACACGTCACAGTGCGTTTTTCCGGGCGCTGTTATCCCTCAATCCAGCTTTTCCACGCCCGCTAGCGCTCTTTTGAAGTACATTCCCTCACCCAACCCGTCCACCGGATTCTTCTCCGCATCGGCCTTCAACCAAGTCTTGCGCGACGACAAGTTCGGGATTCGCGTGGATGCAACCACGCATTGGGGCGACCTCTCCGCTTACTATTTTTTCGACGATTACAACCTGGATGCCCCTTATCCTTCACAAGGCGCCACCGTGCCGGGGTTTGCGGCCACCACTACCGGGCGCGCACAATTACTGAATTTGAGCGACACCAAGGCCCTGTCTGGAGGGACTGCCTTCAACGAATTCCGCTTCAGCTACCTGCGGAATGTGTTTGCTCCCACCCTGCCGAAAGAGGGGCTGGGCCCCACCCTTGCCTCGTTCGGGTTTACCGGCATCGTCCCCTTAGCGCCCCAATTGCAAGGGGTCCCGGCAGTCACATTTAACGAGTTCACCATAGGAGTGCCCAACACCTGGTTTCTGCAGACTAACAATACTTTTCAGTGGCAGGACAATTTCTCCCGGGTGTCTGGCAGGCACACGATCAAAGTTGGAGCGAACTTCCACTACGACCAGATCACAGTGCACAATTTCGGCGCTAACAACGGCGTCTTTTCTTTCACGGGATCGGAGACGGGGAATGACTTTGCCGATTTCCTTATCGGGGCTCCCACGGATTACCAGCAGGGTGAACAGGAACCCATGCACTCTCGCAGCAGGTATCTTGGTCTCTACGCACAAGACAGTTGGCGCGCGAAATCCAACTTCACGGTGAACTACGGCCTCCGCTGGGAATTCAGTATGCCGTGGTACGAGCAAAACAATCAGGTGGAGGCGCTTGTGCCCGGGGAACAGTCCGTCCTCTACCCTGGCGCTCCGCTAGGATGGGTAGTTCCCGGCGATCCTGGAATTCCGTCTACCGTTGCTCCGACCCGCTACAGGAATTTCGGCCCGCGCATCGGTTTTGCATATTCCCCCAAAGCCCAAGGTGGGTTCTGGCGAAAACTATTGGGCGGTCCGGGCAACTCGAGCATCCGAGCTGGGTATGGCATTTACTACACGGCCATCGAAGAGCTGACCAATGCTCTGGTGATAGGCGACCCCCCCTTCGGACTCTACTGGGTTAGCCCGGTATCTCCCCAATTCAGCACACCATTCGTGGACCGTGCCAGCGGAAATTCTGAGGGGCAGCGTTTCCCGGCTCCGTTGCCGCCAGCGGGCGTTAGCGCTCAGCACCCAGACAACAACATCGATTGGGTAAACGCCTACGAGCCAATTAGCAGTGCCCCGACGTATCTGCACACCAACGGTCTGCCTTCTACGCAGCAGTTTCAACTTTCACTGCAACGCCAGCTTGGCGCGAACACGGTCCTGACGGTGAATTACGTTGGAGCTCAAGGGAGACATTTGCTGGTTGACCGCGAAGCCAATCCGAGTAACCCAGCGCTCTGCCTCGCAACCCCCCAGTGCGGCCCACAGTCCGAGACTGGCGATGTCCGTGCGCTAGGTGGGGCGTTTGGCAGTCTTGGGTGGTACGCGAACATTGGCAATTCCAGCTACAACGCCCTACAGGCCACGCTGCGACACACGAGCGGGCGGCTCGAACTGCTCGCTGGATACACCTACAGTAAGTCTTTGGACATGTCTTCCGGCTTGGGCGAGCAAGTCAATCCCTTCAATCCAAGTCTCAGCAAATCTCTTTCGGCCTTCGACATGACCCACAACTTCGTGTTGAGCTATAGCTACCAGTTGCCTTTCGACAAGGTTTTTCGCGGACGTCGCGGAAGCAAGGGCTGGGTCCTAAGTGGAATCACTCGCTTCACCACCGGCCTGCCTGTGACGCTGATGGAGAACGACGACAATTCGCTGCTAGGCACCGCCAATACTGGACCGAACTCGAATACTGTCGACGAGCCGAACTATACGCCGGGGCCATTGCACATCTCCGACCCCCGCAAATGCATCAACAATCCAAACTGCGCGCCGTATTTCAACACTTCGCTATTCAGCCTGGAAAACCTTGGGCAGTTAGGCAACGCCAGGCGCCGCTTCTTTTATGGGCCTGGAATTAGCAACTTTGACATGGCGTTGCTGAAGGACTTCCATTTGACGGAGTCGAAGTCGTTTCAGTTCCGGTTCGAGTTCTTCAATGTGTTCAACCACACCCAGTTCAATGCTCCGGATGGCAACATCGACGATACGGGATTGTTCGGATTCGTCGCCAGCTCCGCGCCCGCTCGAATCGGCCAAGTGGCTCTTAAGTTTGTTTTCTAGGTAAGTCGTCTGCGTGCATGTGCGATCACATGAGCGAAGGAATCATGTGTCAACTCGGTCTGCCACAAGGAGATTCTCAATGAAGAAGACAGGGCACGAACGTTCCACCGGCGGTACAAACCTTTCTAGATTGGCTGGGGTGCTGGGCTTGTTTATAGCTCTCACCTACGTGCAGGCATTCGCAGGAGCGGCTCCTGGCATCAAAGTTGTCGGGAACCAAATAGTAACAACCACCGCGGGGACACTAGGCGGTCAGAGCGTCACTGCAAACCAAGACGTTGTCCTCCGCGGAGTCAATATTACAGGATCGGAATATGAGTGCATGGCCGGCGACTCCGTTTGGGACACGATTCCCAGTGCAGAAACCACCGGGGCGTACCAGGCAACGATTAACGCAATGCTTGCCTGGCACGCAAACGTAGTCCGTCTGCCGCTCAACGAAGATTGCTGGCTTGCGATTAACGGTGTGCCTGCGGCAACCAGCGGCGCAAACTATATTGGACCGATTAACAGCTTCGTAAATCTTGCCAATGCATCGGGGCTGATCGTGGAGGTCGATCTTCACTTTGGAGCGGGGGGAACGACAAAACCCAAGGACGATTCCTTCCCCGCAATGGATACCACGCATTCCGGCGCATTTTGGCAGTCGGTAGCGACTAATTTTAAGAACAATCCGTCTGTGATTTTCAACCTCACCAACGAACCGTACATTACCTCCTGGTCGTGCTATCTCAGTGGGGGTTGTACGACTCCTAAAGTACATGGGAAGACCTGGACGGTGCTCGGAACGCAGAGTGTTGTAAACACTATTCGAGAGACCGTTGGTGCGACCAATCCTATTATCATTGCGGGCCTGGATTACTCGAATCAACTCAACAACTGGCTTTCCTATGTGCCTAGCGATCCTGATGGCCAGATCATTGCAGGTGTCCATATCTATTTCGACGGCCTTGACTGCGAGACCTCCTCCTGCTGGACCACAGTGTTCGGTGGAATCCAGAGTGCCGGGTACCCAGTCATCGTTGACGAGACGGGCGAATTCGATACGATCAGTGGCGGCGGGTGTGGGTCTGGAAGTGAGCAAACTTTGACGGCATGGGCTGATGCCAGATCTCCGCAGGTTGGCTATTGGTTCTGGGCATTCAACGACGTTGACTATCCCACTTGCAGCAACGGTCCCGATCTTCTCAAAAATGCTTTCACGGCATGGGCGAACTACGGGACTTTCGCGAAGTCGCACTTGCAATCTGTTCAATAGCGGATACCGATGAGAGCCGTACTCTAGTCGTTGTCTAGAAGGACGGAAGCGCACGCACCTCAAAAAAGGAAAGTCCGTTGCGCTTCCGCTCCTGGTTTGCAGACTGCAGTCATCGTCAACTTGACATGGGTTGTTGACAGGGGGTTTGTACATGAAGAGCTTTGAGGCGGGGGAGAAGAGTAGAGGATGTCTCGGCGTTATCCTTGTGATCTTCCTCTTGGTGACCTGCATAGCAACGGTCGCGCAGGACGTCCAGCGGTTTGTGTCCTCGGAGGCAGGAGACCGCATTAGTCCGAAGCCGGCTCTTCGCTTCGAGCAGGAACGAAAACCCTCGACTGCGAACTTCGAAATCAATGACGACGTCGCTTACCAGGAGATCGACGGCTTTGGTGCATCATTCCTAGAAGCAGGCCTCATTTGTCTCAACAGTTTGCCTCCCGGCGAGCGCGAATCTGTTTTGAGGGCGCTCTTCGATCCCGAGAAAGGCGCGGGCTTCTCCGCGATGAAGACTGTGATCGCCTCTACGGACTTCATGTCAGCGGGGCCATTTTACAGCTATAACGATGTGCGGGGCGACGCCGCCATGACGCACTTCTCCATAAAACGCGACCTGGGACCAAATGGACTGATCACTTTCATCAAGCTGGCACGCCGCTACGGTAAGTTTGTTTTGCAAGCTCCGATGGATTATCCCCCGGACTGGATGTTATTCGATGTGAACAAGAACCAGGACGTGAATCCACAATATTACGATGCACTGGCTCGTTACTATCTCCGTTATCTCCAGGAGTACGAACAACAGGGCGTATTTGTCGACTATCTGAGCCTGTTCAATGAGCCCGATATCTACACCAAAATTCCATACAATGAGATCGACGCGCTACTGAGAGACTATGTGGGGCCGCTGTTCAGAAAACAAGGCATTCGCACGCGCATCATGTTGAGTGAAGCGCCCAACCGGGAGGACGCAGCTCGCAATTATCCGTTGGTGCTGGATGATCCTGCGGCGCGTCAGTACGTCTCAGTCGCGCCTTATCATGGATATGACGATAAAGACTGGGACAAAATCCTGAACTTGCATCGTCAATATCCAGACCTGCCTCTATGGATGACGGAAGTGTGCTACGCGTACGATGCCGGCACCCCTAAGTCCATGCGCCTTCCTCGCTTTGATTTTGAGGACGGTGATTACTGGGGCAATCAGATCTTCAACGATCTCGAAGCCTATACGTCCGCCTGGATCTACTGGAACATGATCTTGGACGAGAAGGGCGGCCCATGGTCCGTGTCGGAAATTCATGGAAACCCAGACCCAAACGTTCAGCATCCGGTGGTGATCATTGATCGGCATTCGAAGAAGGTCACCTACACGGGCCTCTACTATTACCTCGCGCACTTCAGCAAGTTTGTTCGCCCTGGTGCCATTCGCGTGAAGACCACCGGATCCCTCGAGGGAGTGCGGGTCATGGCGTTCAAAGCGCCGGATGGCAAGATCGTAACTGAAGTTATGAACAGCAAACACGAAGACGTGGAAATGAGTGTGAAATTCAATGAACAGGTGCTCCGCCTGAAGTTGCCGGCGATTTCGATCACTACCGCATTGTGGAATAGCGAGAGCATTAAAGCTCAGACCAGCCAGAATGCGCTCGGCAAGTGAGGAGCACGACAGTGAAGGGAGATGCACAAATCAATCACAGGGGGACCCACAATGAAACTGACGCATGACAATCTCGAAGCCACAGAAGAGAAATTAGCGATCGATGGCGGACAGCCAGTCCGAACCGAGCCTCTGCCCCTGGAATTTCCAGGCGTCCACTACATGGACGAGGAAGAAGTCGAAGCTGCATTGCGTGTATTGAAAAGTCGCTCGCCATTCCGCTACTACGGTATCGATCTGCAAGGAGAAGTGGAAGGCTTTGAGTCTGAGTTCGCATCGTTCCTTGGCGTGGATCACGCAGTCGCCGTAAATAGTGGCACCGGCGCTCTGCATACTGCGCTCTCCGCACTCGGTGTCGGGCCCGGACAGGAGGTCATTGTTCCCGCCTACATGTGGGTCTCGGTCGTCGCAGCGGTAGTAAATCTTGGTGCAATTCCGGTGTTGGCTGACATCGATGAAACTTTCTGTCTCGATCCCGCTGCGGTCCAGAAGTCCATTACCCCGCGAACAACAGGAATCATCGCAGTCCACATGAGTGGTGCGCCCGCAAACATTACCGAACTTCTCAAGGTAGCCCGCGAGCGGGGATTGTTTCTTCTCGAGGACTGCGCTCAGTGCGCGGGGGGAAGTGTCAAAGGGAAGAAGGTCGGGACATTCGGGGATATGGGAATATTTAGCTTTCAGATGAACAAGAATATGACCAGCGGAGAGGGCGGGGCCGTCGTCACGAATGACGCCCGTCTTTACGACCGAGCTTTTGCCGCTCACGACCTGGGCTACGCTCGGGACAAGAACGGCCGGACCGTCTTTGACAACCTTGCTCTGTGTTTGTGGGGACGAGGATACCGCATCGATGAACTGCGCGCTTCCATCTTGCGCGTACAACTCCGAAAGCTGCCCCGAATAATCGCCGCAATGCACGGCAGCAAATATCGCATTCGCAAGGCGCTGGAAGAGTTCCCTCAACTGCGACTAAGGAAGATTGTTGATCCGCAGGGCGATACCGGCTCCTTTCTGATTTCAACTTTTGACACGCCTGAAGTTGCCACCCAAGTCAATCGAGCATTGCGCGCCGAAGGCATCGTCACCTCATCCCAGGGCGTCACTAACGTTGTGATGACCAATTGGGGTCTTCATGTTTATTTCAATATCCCGAGTCTGGTGAATAAGACCAGTGTGGACAAGAAAGGATCGCCTTGGAAATTGGCGGAGAATCGGGACTCGACTGCCAGCTATCACAAAGGTACTTGTCCGATGGCCGATAGGCTGTTCGAACGCAGCATCTTGCTGGCGATTCCTTCGTGCCTTACTGATCGGGACGAACAAGACATTGTGCGCGCCTTCCGCAAGGTCTTAGGCAGGCAAGCATGACATCCCGGAAACGACTGAATGTCGCGATGATCGGCCAGGGGTTCATGGGACGAGCGCACTCCAACGCCTTCCATCAGGTCGGCCATTTTTGTGAATCCTCCTACGAACTGAACTTGAAGGTGATCTGCGGACGGAATCAGCCGCAGCTGAAGGCAATGGCTGCGCGGTGGGGCTGGGAAGAAGTCGCAAGCGATTGGGAAGCCGTAGTAGGGCGGAAAGACGTGGACGTCATCGACATCTGTACTCCCAATTATCTCCATGCACCAATTGCGATTTCCGCCGCCCAAGCGGGCAAGATTGTGCTTTGTGAGAAACCGCTCGCCATGTCAGTGGAGGAAGCAGAGCGCATGGCCAACGCAGCGCAGAATGTACCAACGCTCGTGTGGTTTAACTATCGCCGCGTACCCGCGATCGCTCTCGCCAAGAGATTGGTGGACGAGGGAAGATTGGGTCAAATCTACCATTACAGGGCCACGTATCTGCAAAGCTGGGGAGCAGACCCAGTCAACCCGGATGCATGGAGATTCAAGCAGTCGGAAGCTGGCTCTGGCGCGATGGGCGATCTGCTGTCGCACTCCATCGACTTGGCTTTGATGTTGAATGGGTCTTTGGACGAAGTTTCAGCTCTGATCCACACTTTTACTCCCGGCCGGGAGGTAGATGACGCAGTATTGCTGCTTGCGCGCTTTGCAAATGGCAGCGTCGGCAGCTTCGAGGCTACTCGCTATGCCATCGGCTGTCGGAATCGCAACTACTTCGAAATCCACGGGGCGAATGGCGCCATCCGTTTTGATTTGGAAGATCTTAATCACCTCAACGTGTTCGACGCCGGCGATACCGCCGAAGTGCAGGGTAGCCATAACGTGCTAGTCACAGGCCCTGGGCATCCTTACACATCTCGCTTCTGGCCACCCGGACACATTCTGGGGTACGAGCACACGTTCATTCTGACCCTGGCTGACTTCCTTCAGTCACTCGAAAACAATGAGAAGTTTCATGTGAATTTCCAAGATGCTGTCAACGTGCAACGAGTACTGCACGCAGTCGAAGAATCTGCTCGAACTAGAGCATGGGCAAGCATAGCCCCGCAGCTTGCGAAGAGGTGACTCTTATGAGGGGTTTGCTGCTATCCCTGCTTGTTTTGTCGAGTGCCGTCTTGGTTGTAGCTCAAGCTCAGATAAAAGCGACCGTGGCACGTTGGCCGCAAGACCGGGTCGCAGCCATCTCCCTCACGTTTGATGACGCCCTGGCCACGCATCTTGATGTAGCCGGACCAATTCTGAAGAAACATCGGTTGAATGGAACATTTTTCGTGTCAACAGGTTTGGGGGTGTGGGAAAAGCGCAAGGAGGAATGGGAGCAACTGGCAAAAGATGGAAACGAACTTGGCGATCATACGGTACATCATCCTTGCCTGCTCCCCGAAATCGAACCACATTCTCAAGGATACACGGCCGAGATGATGCAGTCTGAGATCCAAACGGCTGCGCAGGAGATCAGGCAGCTGTTTGTATCGAACCGCGGGCTTACATTCGCATACCCCTGTGGCGACATGAGTTTTGGAGCACCGAAGGATCAAGCAAAGAATGCCGCTTTGTATTTGCGCTATATATCCGATGTGGCTTTTGGGGCCCGAGGGGCTGGCCCTGGGGGCGTACAAGATCCAGACGATTTGAGCGTCCTCACCGTTCCTGATCTTGGACCCACAGCAGGAAAAGAACTTGGAGGACTTCTCGCCTTAGCCGAACCGGCGATTCGCGAACATAACTGGGGAGTGTATTGTTTTCACGGCATCGGCGGAGAGTACCTGTCTGTAAGCGCACCGGCATTCGATGAGCTGGCTGCCTACCTGGACACACATCGAGAGATTTGGACGGCACCGTTCGGAGATGTGCTGCGCTACATACAAGAGCGCAAGTCAGCCGCAATCGAGATTCACGAAAACGGCGGCGGATCAATAGATGTTGCGCTTAGTTGGCCACTAGACTCGCAGATTTACGACCTTCCCCTCACGCTGGAAGTGGAGGTAATGGATGGCGCAAAAGAAGTGACCGCGACGTCTGAAGGCAACTTCCTCCAGACAAAACTTATGAAACGTAGCGCCACTGTGGTGGCTCTGGTTGAAGTTCCTCCCAACACGAAAGTCGTCCACATAACGAGCACCAGGCGCTGAATGAAGCCCACCCGGAGCCAAACTCAGCCCCTCACCTCTTTTGCGAAACAGAATTCCGGCACGAGAAGCGTGAAGACTTCCACGGCAAGTGCCGTCTCTCCGGCCCCGCGCCTTCGGCGATCTCTCACCCTTTGGGACTTAATCCTCTACGGCATTATTGTTATTCAACCGACCGCGCCCATGCCAGCTTACGGTGTTTTTAGCAACGCTGGCCAGGGACACGTGATCACATCCATCCTGATCGCCATGGTCGCGATGGTTTTTACGGCCATGAGCTATGGCCGCATGGCGCGCGTCTATCCGAGCGCTGGTTCGGCCTATACCTATGTGGGTCGTGAGCTGCATCCCTCCCTTGGATATGTCACCGGTTGGAGTATGACTCTGGATTACATTGTCAATCCGTTGATCTGCACCGTCTGGTCCGCCAAGGCGATGGCCGATCTGCTGGGCGGAACCCGTTATCAGATTCCTTATCCCAGCCTGTTGTGGCCGACATTTTTTGCAGCGTTGTTCACGGTGCTGAACCTGCGCGGCGTGCGAACGTCAGCCCGAATCAATAAAACCCTTTGCGCGATTATGGGGGCCGTCATCCTGGCGTTTTTCTGGTACACCATTCGATACATCTTTCATCTGCCGCAGTATCCCGAGGCCTATTTTCTGCGTCCGTTCTACAACCCCGAAACCTTCACGATCAACCGGGTGTTCCATGGCACATCCGTCGCCGTACTCACCTATATCGGTTTCGATGGTATTTCGACGCTGTCGGAAGAAGTTGAAAACCCTAAGCGCAACATTTTTCTGGCTACCGTCCTGGTCTGCGTCATTACGGGATTTCTGGCCTCGGCTGAGGTGTACGGGGCGCAGTTGTTGAGTCCGCAGTACATGTTCCCGGCAAGCGAGGTGGAGAACGCATTCAGCCACGTGGCGGCTACTGCGGGCGGCACTCTGCTGACCAAGGCAATCAGCCTCACTCTGCTTATCGCCACCGTCGGTTCGGGGATGGGATCGCAACTGGGCGCGGCGCGCCTGCTCTATGGCATGGGACGTAGCGACGCCATCCCCAAGAGTTTCTTCGGCGCCATCCATCCCAGGACCCGCATTCCCGCCAACAACGTGGTTTTCGTGGGAGTGATTGCGTTGATTGGCGCCTTTCTTATCAGCTATGACAATGGGGCGGAGTTGCTCAACTTCGGCGCGCTGATCGCATTCATGGGCGTCAATCTGGCGTCGCTGACCCACTACTACATCCGTGGCGCAGACCGAACCTTGTGGCAACTGATTCCACCGGTACTGGGCTTCTTCATTTGCCTGTTCATCTGGATTCACCTGTCCAAGCTGGCGATGGTCGTGGGTTCCATCTGGATGATCGCTGGCATCGCCTATGGAGCCTGGAAGACGCGAGGCTTCCAAAGCAGTTTGGTGAACTTCGATGTGCCTCAGGATTCTTGATGCGAATGCTGGACCACTCCCCTCGTTCCAACGTTAAGTTATCGCTTAAGAAAGAAGAACAGAACCCTCATCGGAACCATGAAACGAGGGAAGCTGAATGAAAACTGAATGAAGAAGTTGCCTTTGTGGTCTTTCCTGGCATTCCCGACCATCGTAGAATCAGTAAGTTGCACGGAATCAACATGCGACTGGGGAACAAATCCACCCTCCGCAGCCAAACCCTTCACCTTCTGCCGCCGGCTATCAGGCTTTAGAGGACCAGCACGCGGATCTGATTGTAGCGAGATCGCCTTGAGTCGCCTCATGACACGCAGGTCCTTGAACTCCGATTGGGTGCATGGGTGCAACTGAGCTTGCATTCAAGATTCGTAAGCGATACCAGACCAATGAGTTAGCTGTTGACTCTACTGAATTCGGGACCAGGGGGTCGGAGGTTCAAATCCTCTCTCCCCGACCAATCTTTTCAAGCGGTTAAAGCGTGCTGAGCCCGAGCTTCTTTGGGTGCAATGGGTGCAACTGGCAATTTCGGTGCCACAGTGGGCATGTGGAAACCGAGTCCCGCCTGTTCCGCCGTGAATCTGCGGAACTCCACGTCTTCCTTCACCTTTGAGTAACCGTCCGTGACGCTCCCGTCAGCGTGACCGATCCAGAAGCGCAACAGATCCTCTGGCACTCGTTGCTTGCGAAGATGAGTCACACGGTATCTCCGAAAAGCATGGAAGCCGCACTTCTCGCGGCCCATCTCTCCCAAGATCTTGTGTAGGCTCCTCCGCAACACGTTTGAGCGTGCCAGCGGTGTTCCTACCGCACTTTTGAAGACGAACCCCGTACAACGTCCGTTCAGATGACTGTGTAGCAACTCAGCCAGCGAATGATGGATGTCCACCTCGCGGAGCCCGGCCGCCGTTTTTGGCGAGTACAGCCTGCCGTTCCACATGCTGTGACGGACACGGATCACAGAGTGTTCGAGGTCCTCTACCTGCAGAGCGAAGGCTTCCTCGATCCGAAGACCTGTCCCCGCAAGCAAGGCATAGAGGACCTGGTATTGTCCCTCAGCCTTAGAGACGATCGTGCTGATCTCCTCGGCCGAGAAAACAGGAGTCCTCTGGTCCTTAACCTCTGGCAGATCCATGAAGTTATGGTTCCACTTCACTGGATAGATCTCCTCCCCCTTATCGTTGACCGCTGATGCCACCACCATCTTTACAACCTGGACGTAGTTGCTGATCGTCTTCGCGGCGAAACGCGGCTTGTTCTTCTTAATTTCGGAGGCCATCTTCGCAATGAGTTGCTTCACCGCGAGGTTGTTCACCGATACAAGCGGCATTTCCCCGATCTGTGCGTTGATGTAAGAGAGATAGGTCGCCCACGCATCCGCGGTACGCGGCTTGATTGGCCTCCGCTTCCGTGTTTGCACTGCTTTGAACCACCTCTCAGCTTGTTCCTTGAACGTAGTTCCGAGGTTTGCGGCTTCCGCTTCGCGGAAAACCTCCCTTCCGTTCACAATCCTACATGGTGCTCCGTGCAAATCGAACGCTCAGAGTGGTCTAATGTGACCAGACGTCCGTCGTCGCCACTTCTATCATGTGGGGTAGGGAAGAGGTCAGACGACCGTTACAAAGGCCCGTCAACTTCCTCTTACAAGCGAGGTTACAACATGGAAACCGTATTGATTGTTCTTGTGGTGTTGTTCCTGCTCGGTGGCGGGGGCTGGGGATACTCTCGTTGGCGCCGCTAGCGCGGACAGGGATGAACGCGCGTTGCCGTAGTGCGTGATCCTAACCGTGGCATTTTCGAGGTAAGTTTTATCATGGAAATAGACACGCGAAAGAACGCCTTATGGACAGTAGATGTGTTACGGCAATTCTCGGCTCGGACCGTTAAAGAGAATCAGACGGACCTAGCAAACAAGCAGCAAAGGATTATGAAGCAGCTCAGATGTATTAACGATGCTGCTCGGAACATTCTAGTCGCGACTGGCACGGTTACTCTACCGAAGAGCTCCAGAGCTCGTAAGTTTGCATCAAACTCTCTATCAGGTTCCCCTGAACCGAGTAAGCCCACCTGAGGTTTCTCTCTTTTAATTCTCAGGAAAGGAGCACGAAGGACGAAATAAAAGGCAATATGCATGAGGCGAAGGGCACCGTCAAAGAGAAGGCGGGCCAGGTCACCAATAACCCCAACCTGACTGCCGAAGGCCAAAATGAAAAGCTCGCCGGCAAAGTTCAAAAGAAGGTGGGGCAGATTGAAAAGGTGTTGGAGAAGTAAGTGAACGCGGCGCAGGAGGCGCTCATTGGTAGCACCGTGCTCTGCGTATCGGGCAGAGAGTTAATGACTCCCGCCGCGCTGCCATTTCCGGTTTAACGTTCAGAGGAAAGGAAGATCCACATGTTGCCATGAGGGGCTGAGGCTCTGCCCTTTGCTACTTACAGGAGGTTTGACAATGAAAACAGAATGGGCATTTTTAGCTGGATTGGGTGTCGGTACGGTTGCGACTCTGATGCTTGCGCCGCAGTCGGGCAAAGACACTCAGGAATTACTCGCTGGCAAGTTGAGGGGTGGGCTGGACCAGGTCGCATCCGCCGGGAAGAGAGTCCGCGCTCAGGTGAAAGATGTAGCTAACAGAGGGAAAGAAAACGTTGCGGAAGCTATCGATACAGGCAAAGAAGCTTACCGAACCTCCGTATCCGGAGGCTAGGAGACCCTTATAGCGCGTGCGCCGCTCCGCCACGATTACGCAAGAACTTTTATCTCTACAAACTGCATCTGCAACGGAGCTGCAACAGGGCTTCGAAAAGCACTTAAAGCAAACCGAAGTTCACGTTCAGCGCCTTGAAGAGATCTTCCAGGCCCTGGGCGAGAGTCCAAAGGGCAAGAAATGTGTGGGCATGGAGGGTTTGGTTAAGGAAGGCTCGGAAGTCATGGAGGGAGCCTTTGAAGGCGCGGTGTTGGATTCAGGGCTGATCGGAGCGGCCCGACGAGTGGAACACTATGAGATGGCCGCGTACGGGACGGTCTGCGCCATCGCCAAAGTTCTTGGAGAAACCAAGCACGCTTCTTTACTGGAACAGACCATCGATGAAGAAACAGAAACTGACGAAAAGCTGACCGAACTCGCGGAAACGATCAATACGCAAGCCAAGGAAGAGAGCCCTCGAAAAGAGCAGGGCGAATCGAAGCCGGGTGTGAAAACGTCCAAGCGTGTCGCGTGAGTAAATGGGCTTCTGCTTTGGAACTCGCCCGAGCCCGGTAGTGAACTGGCGGCCCGAAATATTGGCAGGGCCGCCATCACCGGGCAATGGACCGACGCGGGCTCCTTGAGAGTGCATGCGAGGGTGCCGTTCGATTGGACAACGCGACGACCATCCATGATGGCGCAACCCGCAAAGCCTAACCGCAGCACAGGTCCGTCGCTGTAGCAGGTACCGCACGGTTACATCTCTGAGATGGATTTCCCCGCCTATTCAATCGGAATTAAAGAATCTGCTCCTAAACTTCTGAGAAATCCGAACTTAACAAGCAACTGATACGGACCGAAACGAGTCTCAGTAACGCACTTAATTGAGGAGGTACCTCGTGGCGGCACAATCTTCACTGCGCCCGGTCGTAGATCGGGAGACACCTTTAGGCGTCGGAAGGAACGAAGCCTACGCTTCGGGCGTGTCATGGGCAGCGGTAGCTGGAGGAGCTTTTGTGGCCGCAGCTCTCTCCCTGATCCTGTTGTCATTGGGAACGGGGCTTGGGTTTTCAGCCGTCTCACCTTGGTCGAATAACGGAGCTTCTGCAGCGGCGATTGGAAGCGGAGCCATTGTGTGGCTCATCCTCACTCAAGTTCTGGCTTCTGCTCTCGGAGGGTATCTCGCAGGCCGACTGCGAACAAAATGGACTGGCGTTCATACCGACGAAGTGTATTTTCGTGATACCGCGCACGGATTGCTTGTGTGGGCGGTCGGGATGGTGATAACAGCCGGCTTCCTGGCGTCGTCAGCGGCGTCTTTTGCGGGTGCTCAGAAGAGTGCTCCCGCGACAAATCCCACACAAGACTACGCCCTGGATCCCACCGCATACTTCGTCGACACGTTGCTGCGTGGCAGCGGTTCGTCCATTGAGAAGCAAGATGGGTCCGAGCGGGCTGAGGTATCCAGGATATTCACTCACGACCTGCACCAGGGAGCGCTGCCAAGCGGAGACCAGTCGTATCTGGCTCAACTGGTATCGGCGCGGACTGGACTCAATGCAGCTGCCTCGGAGAAGCGAGTGACCGAAGTCTTCGGTGAAGCCCAGGAATCGACCGATCGTGTGCGGAAAGCGATCGCGCATCTCTCACTTTGGCTATTTGTGGCCTTGCTCAGTGGCGCATTTTGTGCGAGTTACGCAGGTACGATCGGTGGAAAGCAGCGCGATGACGTCCGTGTCTAGATTCTGAATGAGGAACCTAATTAAGGAGGCTGTATGCGTTCAATCTTGCTTTTGCTTCTGGGCGTTCCGATACCCATCGTGATTCTTATAGCCCTATTCAGCCACTGAAGGTTGACCCGGCGTCGCAGAAGTCCACAGCTTCAGCACGACACGTTGCAAATGCGCGCACCTTAACAGCTGCGCGCATCACTTTGTTCTTAGGGAGATCCATGCCGCTCACTCGGACGCGTGGTTTTGTACTAATAGTAGGCCTCTTTGCTTTGGTCACAGCTTGCAACAACGGCAGCAATACAGACATGAGTTATAAAGCTGCAATTAACGATCATTACAAGGCATTTCCCGTTTGCATATGGTCGCAGGCAAAAAAGTTTCCCGTCCAAGCCGCAACTTCTGATGATGCGAAGACAGAGGGATACGACGCGCTCACTCAGGAAGGCTTGTTGACGCGCACGACCGCTGAGAAAAAGGTGCTCATCATCGCCTCGAAGCAAGTAAACAATTATGACTTGTCGGACAAGGGGCGGACTTCATGGACACCGGATTCCTCTCAGCCTGGCTACGGAAACTTCTGCTACGGCAATCGAGAAGTGACGTCAATCGACAATTCCACGCTGGGCACGAATGGGTCAGGTGCAAAAACGGTCGATTTGAGTTACCACTATCAAATAGCAAATGTCGCGACCTGGGCGAATTCGCAAGAAATGAAAACTGCCTATCCAGGTATTGCTTCAGCACTCGATGCGAACCCATCGGATAAGGCAACGCTGGTTATGACCGGGGATCATTGGGAATTTAATAAGTAGGAGGCGCAACTTCACGGCAATTGAGGCGCGTACTTCGAATTGAATCAGATATAGGCGGGCGGATGCTCGGGGGAGATGCGTCATGGCCAAGAAAACGATGAGTGCCTCTGAAATACGAGGCAAGAAAAAGGAATCTCACGGCGGCGGAGAGGCACGACAGGCTGCCGGAGGCGAACTACACCAGACTGCGAGAGGACAGCATCCCATTCTCACTACAAACCAAGGTGTCGCACTTTCAGACAATCAAAACTCGCTAAAGGCCAATCCGCGTGGTCCTGCACTTCTCGAAGATTTCATCCTCCGCGAAAAAATCACTCATTTCGACCATGAGCGTATTCCCGAGCGTATCGTGCACGCGCGAGCCACGGGGGTTCATGGATTCTTCCAACTGAGCTCCTCTTTGAAGAAATACACCACCGCCAGGATACTCACCGAAGTAGGGGAGAAAACTCCGGTGTTCACCAGAATATCGACCGTCGCCGGTGGCGCAGGTTCGGTAGACACGCCTCGGGACGTGCGCGGATTTGCGGTCAAGTTCTACACCAAAGAAGGAAATTGGGATCTGGTCGGCAATGACATCCCTGTCTTTTTCATCCAAGACGCCATCAAGTTCCCGGACTTGATCCATGCCGTAAAGATGGAACCTGACCGGGGTTTCCCGCAGTCGGCGACCGCGCACGATACCTTCTGGGATTTCATTTCGCTCACTCCTGAGTCTATGCATATGGTTATGTGGATCATGTCAGATCGCACGTTGCCGCGCTCGCTCCGCATGATTGAGGGTTTCGGTATCCACAGTTTTAGGTTGATCAACGATTCTGGTAAATCGACTTTCGTTAAATTCCACTGGCGCCCGAAACTCGGCTTACAATCGACGATCTGGGATGAAACGGTCAAGATTTCTGGTGCTGATCAAGACTTTCACCGCCGCGATATGTTCGATGCCATCGCGTCTGGAAATTTTCCCGAATGGGAATTTGCCGTCCAATTATTTACGCAAAAAGAAGCAGACCAATTTCCTTTCGATCATCTTGATGCAACGAAACTCATTCCCGAAGAACTCGTGCCTCTAAAAGTGATTGGCCGCATGGTTTTGGATCGCTGGCCGAACAATTTCTTTGCTGAAACGGAGCAGGTTGCTTACTGTCCTTCTCACGTCGTTCCCGGCATTGATTTCTCGAACGATCCGCTGTTGCAGGGTCGACTGTTCTCCTATCAGGACACGCAGCTTTCGCGCCTCGGCTCTCCCAATTTTCACCAAATCCCCATCAATGCCCCCAAATGCCCATTCTCCAACCAACAGCGTGACGGTCACATGCAGATGGAGCAACCGGAGGGCCGTGTTTCCTATGAGCCCAACTCCTTGTCCGAAAACTCGCCGCGCGAGAGTCCGGCAGAGGGCTTTCATAGCACTGCACTTACTGAAACCGGAGAAAAGGGCCGTGTCCGTCCGGAGAGCTTCGCCGACCACTACAGTCAGGCACGGCAGTTCTACCTCAGCCAAACTGAGTACGAGCAGGCGCACATTGCCTCGGCACTAGTGGTTGAGCTTTCAAAGGTCGATCATCTGCATGTGCGCGAAGCGATGGTCGGGCATCTGCGACATATCGCAGAAGACCTCGCTAAACGGGTTGCCGCCGGCTTGGGGCTCGACAAAATGCCAAGTGCGCCTAGAACCGCAGCGCCTGTACAGAAGACGAAACCTTCTCCCGCGTTGCAGATCATCGGCAAGATGAAGGACACGCTGAAGGGGCGGGCCATCGGCATCCTGATTGCGGATGGTTCGGATGGCGCTCTGGTTAAGAAGATCAAGAAGGCTGCGACCGAAGCCGGCGCCGCCGTTAAGATCGTCGCGCCCAAGGTCGGCGGTGCGAAACTTGCAGACGGATCGATGATGTCAGCTGACGGACAACTGGCCGGTACGCCCTCTGTGCTATTCGATGCAGTCGCGCTAGTCCTCTCCGACGAGGGCGCGAAAGTACTGTCGTTGGAAAGTGCGGCTGTTGACTTCGTGCGCGATGCATTCGGTCATCTCAAGGCAATTGCCGCCGACAAGGGCGCGCAAGCGCTTTTGAAAACAGCCAATATCGGACACGACGCAGGCGTGGTGAGTGCTAACGACGAGACTGCGTTTATTGCCGCGGCAAAGACGAGACAGTGGAGCCGAGAAAAGTCCGTCCGGACGTTGGCCTAACTCAGGGCTGAGAAGCTGCACGAGTATTTTCCGTCTGCCCGGAACCTGCTGCTATTGGCTATTGAGAAAAGTTACTCATCTCCGAGCGGATGTGGACTTCAACGTGAACCAACCGACCGTCTTTAGCGCCATGTGCAGACCTCGAAACGGGCTGTGTGCCATCGGCTGTTCAAAATGAGCTTAGATCTGCGAACTGGTCGTCCCGTGTGGCTTCTAAACCGAAAACGAATTGCCGGCCATCGAAAACTTGCGAAAGATATCCGGTGCGAGGTGGCCGTCGTGGGCGGGGGTGTGTCGGGAGCGCTGATAGCACACCGCCTTGTAAATTCAGGAAGGCAAGTGATCATCGTTGACAGTCGAGACGTCGGTATGGGGAGCACGATGGCCAGCACCGCGATCCTGTCATACGAGCCAGATGTTCATCTCACCGACCTCATCTCGCAAATCGGAAAACGGTCGGCAGTCAGGGCGTACCGGGCGGGACTCGAGGCATTAGAGTCACTCGAACAGACGATTAAGACTCTCGATGACTCTTGTGACTTCAGAAGGCGAGAGAGCTTATATTTGGCGAGCAACCGTAAGGATGCGCGCATTGTGCGCCGCGAGTGCGAAACCAGGCAGAAACATGATTTCAGGGTGGAGTTGCTGACGCGCCGGGAACTTGCGAAGTCCTATTCACTTCGTGCGCCATGCGCGATCCTCACTCGCCAATCCGCTGAAGTCAATCCACTAAAGCTAACGCTGGCACTTATCCGGAGCGCCCAAAAAAGAGGACTGAAGATCTTTTCGCACACCGTCGTCAAGAGCTACCGTCGCCACGGGAAAGAATCTGTGCTTACCACAAGTGACGATTTCCGTATTCGTGCCCGACATGTCGTATTTGCCACCGGCTACGAAACGCAGCAGTTCTTAAAACAGAAGCGCGTGCATCTAGCAAGTAGCTACGCGATCGCTTCAAGTGCAGACACAAAATTTCCCAAAGGTCGTGAATGGCCGGTGATATGGGAATCGGCTCGACCATATCTTTATGTGCGCTCTACAGTGGATGGCAGAATCGTGGCCGGTGGGGAAGATGTTGATTTCGTCGATGAGGCGAAACGGGATGAGTTGCTGGCACGCAAAACCAAAACCCTGAAGAAGAAAATCCGCAAGATGTTTCCCCACGTCTCTTGGAAATTGGCCAGCGCTTGGACCGGTACTTTCGCCGAGTCCAAGGACGGTCTACCGTATATCGGACCGCATAAGGACTTTCCAGGCGCGCAATTCGCTCTAGGATATGGCGGCAACGGCATTACCTTTGCAACGATCGCAAGCGCCATTATTCCTGACCTGATTTCAGGAACCAAGAATTCCGATTCTAGGTTGTTTCGGTTCGATCGCAGGTCCGGATAGCTTGCCGAGAAATGCTCGACTCTTCGGTTGACCTCGAACACCTAACCGGATCTGGTCAGTAGTCGCGCAGATATGAGATGGCATTTACGCCATCAAGGAGCACGGGAAATTCGATGCAAAGCCATCCGAAACGATCCAGAGCTACAACTTCAGTAAACAGGCGAACGCCACTGCATTTCGACAGTGGCGTTCATGGTTGCGGGGGGCGGAACCGCCGACTCCGTGTTGGTCAAGGGCGCGATGGCGGGATTGGCGTTTTCCAGTCCAAGACTCGGGCGGTCGGCGACAATTTCACCTGCTTTGGTGGCAGGCGCTGGGATGAATATCTGCGGAGGAACATACGAACATATTCGTCTATGAGCCGGGAGGTGTTATCGGCTCTCAGGATCACGCATGTTGTGAAGCACAACGATGTATCGGAAAGCGGCTTTACGACCACCCCGTCAGCATGAAAGCCCGGAGCTGAGGTTGCGTGAGGATGTCTCCAGTCGTTCCCCGCATGTTAGACCGCCACGCTGTTACCTGAAAGTGTAGATCCTGGTAGAACGTCACCCCGTAGTTTGCGCGACGTGAAGCAGCGTGTTTTCAATGCGGGCGGAAGCGGATGGAGTGGAGATTGTGGTTCAGGCGCCCGTGGTCAATAAGGTTTGCTGGCTGACTAGCGGTGGACGAGGCGAAACAGGGGGCGAAAGGCCGCACAAAAGGCTCTCGAAATTCGACCCCTTCCGAGCCAGCCGAGCGGCAGGATCAGGAAAGCCTGAAATGAGGTGGCTGTCCCGCGTCTTGACCCTCGACCGCTATTCTTCTACGGCACTCAAACCCGCCGCACTTTTCGGGCTGAACGGCCGTGGAAACTTCACACGTTCAATTTCCAATACCCTCTCAACGGAGCCCGTTGGACTTTCTGCTCGCTCAATAGCAGGTTTAGCGCGGTGGCGACTGCATCGGGGCGCTTTCGAAGCTGCTCAGCTAAGTCTCGCTCGCTGACGATCACGTCCCCGGTCGGGTACCGTTGGTGAACGATGTGCCCATACGACGAAATTCTCTCCGCTAGCGACCTCAATTCTTTCTTCTTGTTCCGCTCGGCACGTTTAGCTCGCACCACATCGGTTTCCAGCGCCCGCAGGCATATTGCAGTGATTCCGGTAACAGAAATGATCAACGCGACCCACCAGTGCAGCGGGACTGACGAAAGAAGGTCTGGGAAAGAGTGCATAACCGGGATATTTCTCCTTGAGATCAGGCACCGACAGAATACCTGTCATCACCGACTGCGCGACGATACCGCGCGGTCCCGCGATGCGATGCTTCGACACTGTTTCTTGTCGTCAAGAGGCGACGGCTGCCGCAAGTGCGATATGCGTCTGCGGTTGAAAGCACCCGGGTAGGGATGCGAACCGCATCCCATGCCCAATTCTGGCAGTGGCGGTTGCGGCGGTCCCCATTGATTCGATTGCCCCCGTCCCTAAGGTCAGATGTGCACGGCTATGGCGCAGGACGAGTCTGGTTCAAGGTCGAGGGGACTAGGCTGTTGGCCCCCGCGCTGAACGGTACGTTAGAACGTGGTGCAAGCCTGTGCGCTCGTTCGATAGTCGGTACCAGCCGCTCCGGCAGTTCGCTCTTCATAACGTATTCATCCACCAGCCAGAGGATTCGCTCTGGCATCTCGGAGTAGGCTGAGAGCAAGATGATCGGCAGGTTGGGAAACCGCTGCTTGATGTGGCAGGCTACGGCTTCTGTGTCCACACCCTCCCGTTTGTATTCCAATAGAACCGCAGCCACCGGCGATTCCTCCAACATTTTCATTGCGGCGTGGCGGCTCGACGCAATCTTGACGCGATAGCCGTGAGATTCCAGAGTCTCCTTGCGAAGCTCCAAGGCTTGTGGAAAGTCGATGCACAACAGAGTCGGGGAGTCCATCGCCAGATTCTCCTCTGGATGGTCACAAGTGGAAAGTTACAAAAGACATAGTCGGCTCGCCGTTACCGCACATCTGCCCGCGACTGGATGGCGCATACGAGTTTAAAATGGCCGTGCACAGGGGACATCCATGGTCCAAGAAATAGCCAGCTAGGAGGATTGTCCGCCATTCGGGGTCTAGTCGTGGAGAACGACACTGAGAAGTGAACTGTGGACTTTCAACCCACTTCCCGTCTCGTAGTCGATGAAGCCTAACTTCCTGAATCTGTTCATGAAGAAGCTGACCCGCGACCGGGTTGTACCCACCATGTCCGCGAGGGTCTCCTGACTGATCTTCGGAATTACAGTCTCGGGCACGCCTTCCTTGCCGAAGTGAGCCAGCAACACCAGAATCCGAGCTAGTCTCTTCTCGCTGGAATTAAACATTTGGTCCACCAGATCCGCTTCGTATCGAATGTTCCGAACCAACAAATAAGCCGTAAACAGGTCGGACAATGTATGTTCGCGGTGAAGCGC
>PLBY01000159.1:195-361 GCA_003134655.1 Acidobacteriaceae bacterium | reverse complement strand
GCCTCTTGGGAACCAGCACAGTCTTCCGGCCCTCACCGATGGTGGCGAGGAACACCTTCGGGTCAAACTCAAGTTTCTTTTTAGTTCTACTAGTGCGTACCAATCTTTGTAGTTCAGCTGGTATTTTGCCGGGCGGCAGAACGAAATCAATACAGCCTGAAGCCTG
>PLBY01000159.1:0-139 GCA_003134655.1 Acidobacteriaceae bacterium | reverse complement strand
AATCTATCTGCTCGTCCCTGCCAATGCGCGGAGTGGCGACTTTGAAGGCATAGCTCTCAATTAGAAGATCCGCGTTCGGAGGAATCACGTAGACGCGATTCGCCCGGATCGGCATCGCCGTGGAAGCCACCATTACACG
>PLBY01000081.1:154339-162947 GCA_003134655.1 Acidobacteriaceae bacterium | reverse complement strand
TGGAGAAGGATCTGGACGCGGTCCTCGAGGAGATTACGAAAGAGGTTGAGAAGGCAAGCCCCGGCATCGTAGTAGTCGACTCCTTTCGCACCGTGGTGCGGAAGGCGCTCGGTGGCACAACCGAAGTGGAACTGCAATCCTTCATTCAGCGGTTAGCCTTGCTCCTGACCAGTTGGCAAGCCACGACTTTTCTGGTCGGAGAATATGTCGAGGGTGAGATCCGCGACAATCCCGTTTTCACGGTCTCCGATGGCCTCTTTTGGCTTTACCAGGCTGCGGAGCGAAGTTCCATTGTGCGAAAGCTACAGATCGTGAAACTGCGCGGGCAGGCGTCCGTGCCCGGACTGCACACCTTCCGCATTACCCATGCCGGGCTGCAAGCCTTTTCGCGTACTCTTGGGCTCGCCGGACTGGCAAGGAAGATACCCAGTAGACGGCGTCTTTCCATCGGTATTCCGGAATTGGACAAGATGCTCGGGGGAGGCATTCCCGAAGGAGATAGTGTCCTAGTGGCAGGGGCATCGGGAACGGGAAAATCAGTCTTGGCAACCCAATTCATCGCTGATGGCATACGTCAGGGGGATCCGGGAATTGTGGTGGTATTTGAAGAACGGCCGCAGGAGTATGCGGAGCGGGCCAGCAGTTTTGGTCTGGATTTGAAGACGCCGCGAAAAGACAAGAAACTTGAAATCCTCTACCTCCGTCCCCTCGACCTCTCGGTGGATGAAACCATGCACGAGATTCTCGCCGCGGTCCAGAAGATTGGCGCCAAGCGCCTGGTGATCGATTCGCTGGCGGGCTTTGAGATGGCGCTGGCACCCGGCTTCCGCGCGGACTTTCGCGAATCGCTGTACAGGATGATAACCGCTTTGACCGGAGTTGGGGTGACAATTCTAAGCACGGTTGAAATGAACGAGTCTTTCACAGAATTCCCGTTCAGTACCTACTCGATTTCCTTTCTCACCGATGACATTATCCGGCTTCGTTACGTATGCATCGACGGCCAGCTTCGCAAGATCATGGTCGTTATCAAGATGCGCGGTGGCAACCATAGCAAGGATATCCGCGAATATGAAATCACNNATTCCTGAGCATTTGAACCGATCCGGCAATCATGAAGAGCGCTCACATAAGCCGAAAGCCAAAAGCAAAAGCTAGAAGCAATCGCGACTAACGCTGACATTACGTCACTCACAACGGGAGTAGCGGGCCGGGCTTTCGGGGTCGTGTCACGGGCAAGCCGGAAGTAAACACCATGCATCCCGGATCCTGTCTCCAGTCAAACCGACTTCTCGGGAATAGTCTGGCCAACCACGACCAGAGCAGCAATCCATTGCCATTGATCGTGAAAACCTGACTGACATTTGGTTTCAGCATGGAGAGCTTCCTTGCGAAGTGGCTATGTGAAGTCACAGGAGAATGGCTATTGTGCCGCCAGTGCGCTTTAGTCTTCCTTTGCTCTTACGGAGATTCCGCCCTGCGTGGAAATGCCCGCGCACATTTAGGATGAGGTTCACCGGCTTTGTCACGATCGCGGGAGACCGCCACAGCTTCTTGGGCGGGATTGGCGGCCAAGACCCTACCACCAAAACCTTTTAAACCCGTCACGAATGCAATGCCGACCGCAGGCAAAAATGCTTGACATATGCCGATATGGGAATATATATTTCTTGCCATGGCAAGAGCTGCTACTACGTCGGATGCGTTCAACGCGGTGGCGGAGCCCCGGCGGCGCGACATTTTGAACTATCTGGCGAGCGAAGAGCGGGCAGTGGGGGACATCGTTGTGAGCCTGGGAATGGAGCAACCCTCGGTGTCGAAGCATCTGGGGGTGCTGCGCCGGGTTGGGCTGGTGCGGGTAAGGCGCCACGGACGTCAGATGTTCTATCGAACGAATGCGGAGGCGATCCGGCCGCTGCATGAGTGGACCAAGACATTCGAGCGGCTGTGGCAGCACCAGTTGAATCGCGTGAAAGAGCGCGCGGAGGCGAAACAGAAAGCTCTGGACAAAATCTGAACACGACCGAATCTGATCAAGAGCGAAGCAAGGAGGAACGATGAGTTCGACAGCAATGGCGGGTATTGAGAATCTGACCACAAACATAACGCAGGAAATTCACGTGAAGGCCTCGCTGGCGGTGACGTTCGAGGCACTTCTGGAACAACTCGGTCCGGAGAATGACACGCCAGAGGGAAAACGGATGTCGATGAAGATCGAGCCGTGGCCGGGCGGGCGGTGGTTCCGCGATCTGGGCGATGGCAACGGACACTTCTGGGGAAACGTGCAGGCCATCAAGCGGCCGACGCTGGTCGAAATCACCGGGCCATTGTTCATGTCGTATCCGGTCATTTCGAATTTGCAGTACCGGTTGAGCGAGGAAGACGGCGGAACGCTGATCAAGTTTCACCATATGGCGTTTGGAGCGATTCCGGACGAACACAGACAAGGCATGGGGAAGGGGTGGACGCACATGCACCAGCGCCTGCGCGAACGGGCTGAGGCCAAGGGAAAACGCTGAGACCCTATTGCTGATGGTTGATTTCTGATTGTTGATTGCAAAGCCTAGTGGGGTGGACCAGTCAACAATCATCAATCAGCAATGAACGGGAAGGAGGAATCCATGTGTCCTGCATGTATGGCTAGTGCAGCAGTGATGGCGGGCAGTGTGATGTCGACGGGCGGGATTGCTGCGCTCGCGGTGAGGATCGTTCGCGGAAAGAAGAGTGGGTCGCAAAAGAATTCAAAGAACATGACGGAGAGGAGAAACGACGATGGCAACCATGACGACAAGCAAGACGGAACTGGGCCGGGTGGTGCCGCACGCTGAGTGGGTGGCCGCCCGCAAAGAGCTTTTGCGCAAGGAGAAGGAATTCTCGCGCCTGCGCGATGAACTGAGCCGGCAGCGGCGCGCGCTTCCGCGGGAGAAAGTGGAGAAGAATTACGTTTTTGACGGACCGCGAGGCAAGGAGACGCTCGCCGATCTGTTTGCCGGACGGAGCCAGCTGATTGTGTATCACTTCATGTTTGGTCCGGGATGGAAAGAGGGTTGCCCGAGTTGTTCGTTCCTGGCCGACGGGTTCGACGGTGTTGCCGTGCATCTTGCGCACCGCGATGTGACGTTCCTGGCGATTTCGCGCGCGACGTTGCCCGAGATCGAAGCGTTCAAGAAGCGCATGGGATGGCGGTTCAAGTGGGTTTCGTCGTTTGCCAATGATTTCAACTATGACTACCACGTGTCATTTTCGAAAGAGGAGCGGGAGAAGCAGAAGGGCAAGGTCTACTACAACTACGACCTGATGGAGTTCCCGTCGGAAGAAGGCCCGGGTACGAGCGTATTCTACAAGAACGCAGCAGGAGAAGTCTTCCACACTTATTCCAGCTATGCCCGCGGGCTGGATCCGATGATTGGTACGTACAACTGGTTGGACCTGGCGCCGAAGGGCCGTGACGAAGACGGGCTAGCGCATTCCATGGCATGGGTTCGCCACCACGACAAGTACGTCGACGGCGAGATGGTAGATGTGAAAGCCCTCTACCTGCAGCCCGCAAAAACTGATGCTCGCTGAGGTTCGAGAATGAACCCAGGATTGAGGGGATCTCCCATCCCGAAAGATTGAGGATAAAGATGACAGAGATGATGGAACCGATGCTGAAGGAATTCCGCGAGGAAGTGGCGATCACGAAAAGAGTACTGGATCGAGTGCCTGCGGACAAACTGAGCTGGAAGCCGCACCGGAAATCGATGACCCTGGGCGCGCTGGCACTGCACATCGCGACAGTTCCAGGCGCGCTAGCTAGGATCTCACAGTTCGACGAGTTTGATGCGGCGCAGGCGAATTTTAATCCGCCGGAGCCGAAGAATCTCGAAGAGATCAACGCCGCTCTTAACGAAAGCGTCCGCGCGGCGGAGGAATGCGTGAGCGGGATGAGTGAGGAAAAGGCAAAAGGGAATTGGCGGTTGATGGTGAATGGAAAACAGGCGTTTAGCCGGCCGCGGGTGGAGGTGTTGCGGTCGATCATGCTGAACCACTGGTACCACCACCGCGGTCAGCTGTCGGTTTATCTGCGCTTGCTCGACGTGCCGGTGCCGGTGATATACGGGCGGAGTGCGGATGAGAATCCGTTCGTGTAGGGCCAGAGTTCGCTTCAGATAGCTGGATGCACCGTGGCACTTGACGGGTGCGAGGGCGTGACGCCCTCGCGATAGCCGGCGAGACGCCGGCGCTACTACTGGCGTTTGTAGATTGTGGTGTCGGGGTGATAGTTGCGCCAGTCGAACCAGTAGTCTTTGAGGGCGGGGACGCGATCGAGGCATTTGCCCAGCGATGGTCCGGAAATGGCGCAGCCCTGGAAGTTCCACTCGCTAGCGGTGGTGGTGTCGAGCAGGATCCAGGGTTTGGGAGTGGGTGGAGCCGCCGGCTTAGTTGCGGTCGAAGCGTCTGGCTTTGATTCGGCTGGGGCCGTCGCCGCGGGTGCATTTTTCGTTTCCGCGTGCGGAGCGGACTTGGCCGCGGCCGGAGCTTCAGGCTTGGTTTGCCCAACCGGTTGAGTCGCTACCTCGCCTTCGGTTTCGTCCTTCAAGAAGAACTCGGCGTCTTTCCCGTCGATGCGGCCGATGAAGACGCGGAAAGACTTTCCATCGGGACCGACCGCGACCAACAGCGGAGTGCCATTCACGCGGTCGACGACCGGCGACTGTTTCACGAGCGTATCCCAGGGATAGGCGCGGGCGGGTCCCTGCATTTCAAGTCCAACGACCACGTCACGAGATTTGAGTTCAGTCCCCGGAAAACTGATGACCACGGGATACTTCGCTGTCTCCGGCTCCCAGTTGCTGTCGTATTCCTTCGCGTACTTCGGCACTTCGGCCAGCACCTGGCCGTCGGAGAATTCCGATTTCCACTCGCCGAAAGTCAGCTCATCACTCAACACCAGCTCGAGCGACGATCCCTTGAGGGGGCCGTAGATGGCCTTGCCGGTGATCTGCTGCCACCACGTGCCCGTTTCTTTATCGCGCATCAGGAAGTTCTGGTTGTTGATGCCCGCCAGATAAAAATGCAGGGCTCTTCCATTCACTGTACGTGTCCACACCAGACCGGTGTGACAAAGCGTTCAATAGGTGACGGCCACCGGGACGCCGGCAACAACGTCGTTCAGCACATGGTGGTAGGCCATTTCGCGAATGGGGTAGGCGCGCGCGTCGGAACCGAAGCGGACAGCGAGGATCATTTCTCCCTTGTCGAGTTTGCTGGCGGAGGCCGATTCGAACTGAGCGCTCGGTACGGGGTGGAACATCCACTCAAAATAATTGAGGCGAGACATCACGGCGGAGAACGCGACGAGGACCATCACCAAGGCGAGGACGATCTTGCGCCAGCGGCCGGTGGCACCCCAGAGGATCAGCGCGAATACCAAGCAAAGCAGAGCGGCGGCCAGAGTTCCCCAGGGAGCGCGCTGGCGCAACGCCAGGGCGAGAGCCAGCCCTGTGGCGCTCTGATGGGTGAAAGGACGGATGATGAAGGCGGGCACGAAAAACAGTCCGATGGCCACCACAGCCGATGCGGCAAAAGCGAACCATAGAAAACCGCGACGATCGGAAGATGATTGCATAGCGAAAAACTGCTCCCCAGGGCGCACCTTACCAGGGCAAGCGCGTTGGGCAATTGTAGCAATCACGCGCGAGGAAAATAGCGAGCGGAACGGGATTTTTATCTACTAGTTCGGGTCGATCGGGAGGGCACTGGGGTGCGAGCTTTCTGTTTCGCTCTAAAAGCGGCGCCGCTGAAGACATAGTATCCCGCGAGGGAGCCGCCGGCGAAGAGCGACCACACTATGGTGTTCACCAAAGAGCCGTATTCTTCCAATCCCAGATTCGCGAGGTCCCAGAAGGTGAGGGGCCAGACCACGACGCCATAAACGCCAACGGCGATCAAGATTAAAGCAAAGACGATGAAGATGGTCAGAACGCCGGCGGAGAGGCTCTCAAAAATGACCATGCCCCAGTGCTGGTGGAAGGGATCGGGACGCCGGGCGGCGGCGGGTCGCGAGCGTTGGACTAGCGAAGACAATGGTCCTCCAGAAAGTGCGTGCCTGGCGGTGCAGGTAAAAGGATAAATGGAGCGAGGGAGCAGGTTCATGTTACGAAGGTCCCTGCCTGCGAAGGTCGGTTTCCATCTGAGGCGGTTGCGGTGACCTTCGAAGCGGTACTCAGCGGATTACGGTTCCAGCGCATTCCCCCCAAATAAAAATGCCCGGCTCCGCGCAAGCGGAACCGGGCCAGTTCGGGCTGGTTTACTGCGGTGTGAAGTTCTCGTGATAGCTCAGTGAGTTAATGTCCTCGAACTCCGGCGTAGCCGGGGGCAGGTTGGCGGGGTTCAGGAACAGCACGTCGAAGTAGTAGTTACGAGTCGGCGGGTTGTACACCGTAGTGCAGCACTTGAAGGTTCCGGTGTTGTACTCAGAGTAGTACATACTGACCAGCGAACCGTCATAGTGCAGAGTGTTGTTCCAGTCCTCCAGATACCGGAGGAAGTTGTGCAATCCACCGTCCGTGCCGAAGTCATTAATCCCTGCCGAGTTGGCCCAACCCGGGCTGGGGAACGGGATGTTCTTTCCGCCGGAGACCGCCATGCGGTAGTACGCGTCGGCAGTGGTAATACGGTTGACGACCGCGGTTGGGGACGTCAGGCTGTTCACATCACTCCAGGAGTTCGAGAGCACCGTGACGGAGTCGGCGATGATGGCTGCCGCCGAATGGGGCGTTTGCGATGGAGTTACGTTGTTTGCGGTGCCCCAGAATGGATCGGCCGCGCTGCTGTTGTAGTTGCCTTGGACATACACCGGGTTCTCAGAAGCGATGGTGAATCCGCCACACCCCGTGGAACTAGCGGCGTACGTGCAGAGGCTGGCAGGTGGCGTTACGGGCAGGGGACTCTGTCCGGTCGGGATCAGACCAGCATCCACCAACTTCAATACGTGGCGCGCACCGCTGACTGGATTGGCCACGCCTTGCTGGTCGTTGTTGCCTGTAAGGAGCGTGGCGGCGGTAGGAGCAGGCAGAGGAGTGACGGTGGTGCCGGGGTTATAGGCGGCACAGTCGATAGAGTTCGCCGCGCCCGGATTGGCCACGTTAATCCGCTTGTAGGGATTGTACGGTGCGGGGGTGTTGGTGGCGATGCCAAAGCCGTATCCGATGTTTTTCTCGCCCCAGTTATCGAGGAATCCGTTCTGATCGACATCCTCGGGTGAGTAGCCATAGTAACTCAGGGCCTCTGCAACTCCATCCGTGTTGAAGGAAGTCAGGTTTTGCGCTGAGTTGACCACATCCTCGATTCCGGATTCTCCGTTGATCACGCCCGCTGCCGTCTGCCCACCGTTTGAAGGATGGGTCGAGGGCAACATGCCACGGTGATCGGAGAAGTAGAGAACGTAGCCGTTATAGTTGGTGTAGTTCACGTTTCCGCCGCTGCCTGCAATGTGGCCACCGGGCAAAGTACTGGCCGTGTTCAGCCACCGGGCCAGGTTGCCTACGTCGAGTTCCACGGCGTTCATGATGCCGTTGACCGAGCAGGAGGAATAGGTTTTGGTGCCGCTGACCAAGTTAGGCACGTTGTTGTCGCGCATTTCGCCTTCGCGCGCGTCATAGAAGTTGATGGGGTACCAGTTGCCGGACCCGGCGACGTGGGCCGCCGTCGGGGTGATCGTGGGACGCAGTTGCTGAAGGATCAGAATCGCGTTGGGGTTGACTGAGTTCGAGTTAGGCGTTGTGGGAGGTGTGTTAAAGACCCGGCCAAAGCCCAACGCGAGCCACTCATTCGTCACGCCCACACACGGGGCCGGTGGAGGTGCGTTGCAATACTCCACTCGAATCCAGGGACCAGTCATAGCTGACGGAGTGGAAGGATTCGTGGTCAACTCTCCAATCAACGGAATCGAAGCCCAGAGTTTTGGTCCGCTGTCGGTGAGGGGATTGACCCAGCCGTTGCTGCCCGGGGCTGCGAATCCGAAAGCTTCAGGACCCAGTCCGGTCGGGACCGCGATCGAGGCATTGGGTGAGGTGGTTAGATTGGGGAACAGGACGTCGTTTGCGTCGAGTGCCCCCGTTCCGCGGTCCGGGTGCAGATCGGCGAGCGTGTCGGCGATAAGAATCCGGATTTGTGCTTCGTTGTACAGACGCGCAGTGCCGAGCGTGCTGTTGGGCGATTCGGTCTGAGGTCTACGGATAATTGCAATGGGATCGGTACAGGGTATCGGCGGCGGGTTGCTGGTGCAGCTGTTCTGCACAAAGGGCAACTGCATGTTCTTGGCGCCGGTGAGGGCGTTGGTGACGAAGTAATTCAGAGTTGCGGAGGAAAGGCTTTGGAAGTTAATGTTCGCAGAACCACCAATAGTGGGATAACCGCCGCTCCAGCTGGCATCGCCGGGGACCGTTGCGGCGCCGGGAAGGGCCACGCAGTTAGCTCCCGTGGGTGGGAACGTGTTCAGCGGGCAACCCGCGCTTGCCTTGGGAACGAACACGGTGCCGCCGTAGCCGACGGAGGTCGAGTGGCCGTTTTCCAACTGATCCATAATGACCTGCGTAAAGGCCGAGATCTTGTCGTTGAAGAC
>PLBY01000081.1:0-154306 GCA_003134655.1 Acidobacteriaceae bacterium | reverse complement strand
GTGATGTTGATCGAGGCACCGGCCGGACGCGTTGCGATTACCTGCAGCGTCATGGGAATGATTTCAGCGTACAAACCCGCGTTCGAACCGGAACTGACGGTGCTTGTGCCACTCACCGGATTGCCACCTGCATCGGTGGGGTAGGTGATGGTTTCGACGTAGTTCATCCCATTCACCATGGCGGAGGTCGGGGGGAAGTTGATGAGATTCTGAATCTGGAGGTTCGTGGGGGCCTGGTACTGGGTGTACAGTGACGAGAGGTCAGCAGTAAGCTTCTCCATGCCGGACTCGGCGCCGTAGTAGGCCAGGTTGGCTTCAAGGTCGTTGCCGCCCATGCGGGCTTCGTTGGTGACCACATAGAAAAGGCCGACCGCTACGCCCGACAACAGCACCATGATGAGAAGCGCTGCGATCAGTGTGAAACCCTGCGAACTGTTTTTTCTCTGTTTCATTTGGTTGATCTCCTGCCCCGAAAAAACCCTCACTGATAACGATTCCGAAATGCCATGTTGCGCGCGCTGACGTCAGTCGCCAGATACATGTTCTGGGACTTATTTCCGTTGTTGATCATGCTTTGCCCCATCACGGTGAGGTTGATTTTCTGGATGTTGTTGGGCGATTCGCCCACACCGAGGGGATTGGCCTGGTTGGCATCGAGTGCCGAAGTCAAAGAGTTGTATGTATCGAAGGCGAACTGCAGGTTGATGATGTCGTCGGCGACGGGAACGGGGGTGAGGCCGTTCACCTGGCGCATCAGGCGCGGCGTCTGTCCGGCGCCGGGTACCGTCAAGTAGTAAGTCACCGCAAACAGGCGGTAAGCGATGGTGGTCGTTCCACCGGAAATGGCCTTAATGTTATTGGTGGCCGCGGCGCTCTGGTTGATGTTGAGCGGGTCAAGATTGGCGAAGGCGATGGTGGTCGCAGTGAGGCCGGTAACCTCGCCGACGGCCGTGCCGAGGCTGTTGCTGAGCATGATGAGGTCCCCAACCTGAATGCCGCCGGCCGAGTTGATGGCGGGAGGCGCAGGGACGAAAGTCGGATTGGGCGCCAGAGTGATGGAGCCGCCATTGCCCGGAACGGTGAAGGTTACGTTGTACTCCCACAAGGGAAAGTTATAGTCGGCGTAAATCGAGGTAACGCTGTCGTTGATGGCCGGCGCAGGGGCGGCAGGGATAACGGCGTTCGCTTCCACGCCATTACTGAAGCCGGGAATAATGCCGTACATGTAGTTCGCTGTGGGATAGTTGTGTGCCGGGACATGGCAGGTGCCGGTCTGATCACAGCCAAACTTCGAAACCGTGGCTCCCGCGCCCGTCGGCAATTGGATTCCGCCAGAAGGCAGACCGGCGCCCGCCATGCTGAGATCTTTGACCATGATTTCCACAGCAGCGCGCATGTTCTGCTGAGTTTCCGCGCGCTGGGTCACGAGCATGGTGGAATTCAGGGCGGTCTTGAACAGGCTGGCCGCGGCCGCCAGTACAACCAAGCCGATGGCCATGGAGACCATGGCTTCGATCAGCGTGAAGCCGCGTTGCGGATTTTGTTTTGGCAGTCTCATGTTTCCAATCATGGTTTCCATCGCTTACCTCAGCGGAAGGCCGAAATCAGTGCATCGATTGTGTAGGTACGGCGAACCGACGATATGCCGGTTGTATAACTCACGGTCACGACGATCTGCTTCAGATTGGGATCGGTCGTGACTCCGTCTGCTTCCAGAACCGGATTGATTGCAATCTGGCGCGTGAAGTTGGCCAGGCTCATCGCGGTGTCATCCGCATTGCCCAGGATGCCATCCGGGCCGGGCATGACCAGGCACTCGGGGCCGGCGGGGCAGGCTCCAGTGGCGGGGAAGTTGAGATCGTCCGCGGTGTTCACCAGCCCGTCAGGGCCGGCGGCCATAAGCTGGGTTGCTCCGTTGGTGAAAATTCCACCGCTGGCGATGTTGCCGATTTGTGCGAACGTGATTTGCTGCGTGTTGCGTGCGGTGTAGATGCTCTCCATCGCCTGCAGCGCCTTCTGGCGGGCGATCAGGTTTGCCTGAGCATTCTGGGTGGTGGCGACCGCCGTGCCAAATGCGGCAAGCAGGGCCACGATGCCGATGCTCATGATCGCGATGGCGATCATGGTTTCAATCAACGTAAACCCGTCTTGCCGGGATGCTTGCGATCTGCTTTGCGTCATTGTTGCACCCACTTAGCTCCACCCTGGTTATAGAGGCGCCAGCCCCGGACTCTTCCGGTTGTGCCGAAGATGGAAAGGGCTCGCGAACTGTACATGTCGCCCGGACGAGTCAAGTAAACGACTCCGCTATTGAAGTTGCCCAAGTCATCTTGGGCGGAGCCATCCGGATAAAAAATCAGGCAATTTGTGCCGACCAGCGCACAGTTGTTTAGCGTAATGGCTGTGGTCCCCGTGCCGAAGGCGTCAGGACCCGGGTTGGGGAATCCGGCCTGCACCGCGAACTGGATGTCGGGCGGCAAGGTGTAGGTGGCAACCGTGACCGGCGCCGGCGACACGGGGACGCCCACGCCCCAGTACTGCACCGTGAGGGTTCCGGGCGCCGTGAAAAACACGATGTAGCGCTTGCTCTGAGTAATGGACAGGTTCCTATAGTTGCGCATCACCGATAACGTGGTGTCATAGGCCTGGTCCACATGGTTTTCGTTGAACAGAGGCTTCATCGCCATGAACGTGATACCAGCCATGATCATGCCGATGGAGATGACGATGAGCAACTCCAGCAACGAGAATCCGCGATTTTTACCCGATGTCATAGGTACTCTTTCGGGGGAGGAGAAGCCGCCAGTCGGGCGCGCTCTCCACCCGTTTACCGGCAACACGGGAAAGATCGCAGTATCCGCGCGGACAACAGTGCGGGTTCGCGATCTTCATCGTGTCATGGTTATCGTAGGAACAGATCAGGCGGGCGTCAAAGCACGAGGGGCCAATGCCGGGGTGTTGGCCTTCCGCGCAGAGATGTGGTTACGGAGGTCACGATTGAGAACACACCAGTTAGCGTCAGCATAGCCGTGCGAGACCAGTTGGAGCGTGACCGCGGTAACTTGTGGGAGGAACCGCTGGAACCTACGATAGGCCAGGTATGACTCTCTCTGCTCTCTTAGTGTGCGTTGACGAGGCGCCAGCCCAGGTGCTGCGCCGGGTCCTGGAAGAACTCAGCATTCGAGTTGAGCCTTGTCCGGACTTTGTGCGCGCAGCGATACGGCTGGCGCAAGAGCGGTTCGACTTGGTGATTGTCGACGGGAAGTCCAACGCCGACGTGATTGCCCTGCTGCGCGATACCCATACCTCGCGGCTGAAGGACACCACGCTGGCGGTCGCGGTCGTGGCGGGCCAGGAGAGCATTCGCGAGCTGTTCTCGCTGGGCGTCAATTTCGTTCTGTATAAACCGGTCGCCTATGAGCGGGCACTGAGCAGCCTGCGCGCGGCGTGCGAAGTGATGCGCAAGGAGAAGCGCAAGAATGCTCGCGCTACCGTGCATGCGCACGCAACCGTGGACTACGCCAACATCGAGCAGGAGAAGGCAACGCTGGTCGATCTGGCGCAAGACGGGATGTGCGTCAGGTTCGGCAAGAGACTTCCTCCCGTCAGCAAAGTGTATTTTCAGTTCACGCTGCCAGGACAACGCTCGAATATTCGTTTGTCAGGGCAGGTAGTCTGGCAGGATTGGAGCGGCCTCGCTGGATTTCAGTTTATGGATGTGCCCAAGGCCTCGCGCCGCCTGCTGACCGATTACCTCTCGGCCAATGCGCCGAATGATGAGAAGCGACAACAGTTTCCCAACGTTACCGTGGAAATGGAAGAGCCACTCCAACTGGCCATGGTATCGGTTGCCGAGCAAACCCATGGCAAGCCAACCACGCATAAACCCTCACACTACTCTGATGCTCAAGGATCGCCCTTAGGATCGTCCGATGCCGATAACCGGCGCACGCAGGCCCGGTATGCTTGCCGGCTGGGGGCGGAGGTTTACCGCACGGGGTTCGCTGTGCCGCATCATTGCTGCCTGACCGATCTCAGCTCGGGTGGCTGCTACCTGGAAGGTGCGATGTCATTTCCGCAAGGTTCGTCGGTTGAGATCGTGGTCCGAACCTATGAAATGAAATTGCAGGTGCGGGGGACGGTCCAGGCATCTCATCCCGGATATGGATTGGGTGTGGCGTTTGAGTTGAAGACCCGAGATGAACAGTCCAACGTCAAGAAGTTGACTGACTTCGTGGCGTCGACCACGGAACCTTCCTAGAACGTCGCTCACGTCTGCACGGTTCCGGCGCCCATATTTTCATGCGGAACTTGTTGCTTCTACTCTTGTTTGCCGTCTCTGTCGTCGCTCAAGAAACCCCTGCGCCACAGCTTCCCGCGCAAGACGCCATTCGGATCAAGGAGTTTTACCGGCTGGCGTCCGCGATTCAGGATGGAATCTGGCCGAGCTGGAGCAAGGTGCCGGCACCCCTGATGTTGGTGACATCAGAAACGGAATTCCTGACGCATCATCCGGCGCCTCCCAAGGACATGCGGAAGGTTGGAGAAGATGTGTACGCCCGGCCCCGTCAGTTTCCATCTAACTTTCAGGCAACATTTCCGGCCTTTGGTCCGCCCGCAGTGATGGTCGTGGGAGAGCCGGCGAACACCGCCAGCAAGACCAGTACGCCCTGGCTGTTTATGGTGATGCATGAGCACTTTCATCAACTCCAGTGGGCGCAGCCCGGATACCTTGAGAAAGTTAATGGCCTTGACTTGAGCCGTGGCGACACTAGCGGCATGTGGATGTTGAATTTCCCGTTCCCGTACGAAAAGCCTGAGGTTGCAAGGGGATTCAGCCAGTTGCGAGATCTATTGCTGCGGGCGTTGAATGAGCCCGAGGACGCCTCGTTTTCGAAGCTGGTAAAGGAGTACATGGAGCAGCGGAAAAAGTTTTTCGCACAACTTTCCGCAGACGAGCACCAATACTTCAGCTTCCAACTTTGGCAGGAGGGCATCGCGCGGTATACGGAGGTCAAGGCAGCGGAGGCGGCGCAGTTGGCGCAATATCATCCCAGCGAAGAGTTTGCCGCACTGCCGGACTTTGAGTCGTTTGCCAGTTACGGGGCGAGGGCCAGGAGCAGCACTCTGAGCGAACTCAAGCAGGCTGATCTCGCCACGTGGAAGCGAACCGTCGTGTATTCGTTCGGAGCGGCCGAAGGATTCTTGCTCGATCGGGTCCATCCAAAATGGAAGGACGCGTACTTTCAACGGATGCTCTCGACCGACTCCTATTTCGAGATCACGAAGTAGCGGCTACTTCATTGCGGCTTCTTCGGCGAGGGCTTTCTTGAAATAATCCAACGACTGGCGCAGGCCAGTTTCCAGATCAATCTTCGGCTCCCATTGCAGCAGTTGCCGCGCCTTGGTGATGTCGGGACGGCGCTGCTTGGGATCATCTTGCGGAAGCGGTTCGTAACGAATCTGGCTCTTCGAGCCCGTCACCTTCAAGACTAGTTGGGCGCACTCCAGAATCGTGAATTCGTTGGGATTGCCGATGTTGACGGGCAGATGTTCGTCCGATTTAGACAGGCGCAGAAAGCCATCGATTTCATCGCTCACATAGCAGAAGCTGCGCGTCTGCCGGCCATCGCCGTAGACGGTGAGCGGTTCTCCGCGCAGGGCCTGCTTCATGAAATTAGAAACGACACGGCCGTCGTTCAACTGTAAGCGCGGGCCGTAGGTGTTGAAGATGCGGACGATGCGCGTCTCAACTTTGTGTTCGCGGCGATAGGCCATGGTCAGCGCCTCGGCAAAGCGTTTGGCTTCGTCGTAACAGCCGCGCGGGCCGATGGTGTTNNTTGAAGATGCGGACGATGCGCGTGTCCACCTTGTGATAGCGGTGATAGGCCATGGTCACGGCCTCGGTGAAGCGCTTGGCCTCGTCGTAGACGGAGCGTGGACCGATGGGATTGACGTGTCCCCAATAGGTTTCTTTCTGTGGGTGCTCCAACGGATCGCCATAGCATTCGGAGGTGGACGAAACGAAGTACTTGGCGCCGTGCTTTTGCGCAACTTCGAGAGCGTGGAACGTACCCAGGGAGCCGACCTTGAGCGTGGGGATGCCGTGGACCATGTAATCGACCGGACTGGCGGGGCTGGCGAAGTGGAAGACGTAGTCGACCCGGCCCACGTCGAACGGTTCGCAAATGTCTTTTTCGATCAATTCGAAGCGGGACTCATGGCGCAGGTGGGAAAGATTGGCGCGGCGGCCGGTGAGAAAGTTGTCGATCGCTACGACGTTCCAGCCTTCGGCGAGCAGAGCATCGCAAAGGTGGGATCCCAGAAATCCGGCGCCCCCGGTGACGACCGCGCGTCCTGGGTTCATGCCTTTTTGCCGTTCTTCAAGACCGGGGCTGACACGCCGTCGGGATGAGCGGCGATGCGGCCCACGCTGTAATAGGTGAAACCCTGTGCAGCCATGATTTCGGGATCATACAGGTTGCGCCCGTCGATCACGATGGGATACTTGAGTTCCTGGCGCAGGCGGTTGAGATCGAGGTTGGCGAATTCCTCCCATTCGGTGAGGATCAGCAGGGCATCCGCGTTGTGGGCGGCTTCGTAGGCAGAGTTGGCGAACGTCACTCCAGATGGCAGCACTTCGCGAGCGCGCTCCATAGCGGCGGGATCGTACGCCGTGATCTTGCTGCCTTCCTGCAAGAGAGCCTGCACCAGAAAGAGCGCGGGAGATTCGCGGATGTCATCGGTGCCGCCCTTGAAGGCGAGGCCGAGCACGCCGAGGTTCTTGCCTCGCAGCGTCCAGAGCGCGCTATGCACCTTGCGCAGAAAGCGCTGGCGCTGATCTTCGTTGATGCGCATCACTTCATCGAGCAGGCGGAAGTCGTAACCGCTCTCGCGCGCTACAGCGCGAAATGCCATCACATCTTTGGGGAAGCAGGAACCCCCGTAGCCGATGCCCGGGTTCAGGAACCTGGGGCCGATGCGTGAATCGGTTCCGACGCCGTGGACCACCTGGTTCACATCGGCGCCCACCGATTCGCAAACGGAGGCCACGGCGTTGATGAAGGAAATCTTCATGGCGAGGTAGGCGTTGGAGGCGTGCTTGATCAACTCCGCGCTCTTAGTGCTGGTCACGATGACCGGAGGAGGAATCGAAGCCCGGTCCGGTTGGGGGATGGCGTCGCTGCGCTGGTAGTAGCTGCCGTTGGTCAAAGGCGCATAGACTTCGCGCAAGACTTCGGCGGAGCGATCGCTGTCGCAGCCGATGACGATGCGATCGGGAAACAGAAAGTCCGTGACGGCCGTGCCTTCGCGCAAGAACTCGGGATTCGAGGTAACGTCAAACATTTCAGGGTCACTGCCGTTGCGTAGGATAATCCTGCGCACCCACTCGCTGGTGTAGACGGGAACCGTACTCTTTTCGACGACGACCTTGTAGCCATTGATGCCGCCGGAGATTTCGCGGGCCACCGATTCCACGTAGGACAAATCCGCCTCTCCACTCTCGGTGGGTGGGGTGCCGACGGCCACAAAGATGACCGAACAGAGGGCGACCGTTTCCTTGAGGTCGTCGGAAAAAGTCAGCCGTTGACCGCGATGACGTCCCAGAAGCTCCGGCAGAAAATTTTCGTGGATGGGGACCTGGCCATTGCGCAGGGCGGCCAGTTTCTGTTGATCATTGTCCACCAGGATGACGTCGTGCCCGAGGTCGGCAAAACAAGCGCCCGCCACCAGTCCTACGTATCCTGAACCTACAACTGCAATTCGCATCAGCGTATCCCTCAGGAGGATCGAACTATAGTACCGGGTGACTCCAGTACGCGCTGCATTTCAATGGCTCGTTCTGATTTTACAAATTCTAGAGTCTACTTTGGGTGTCCGAGCTGGAAAACTTGCGCTGGCCGTTGAGAGGTCACCAAAACGGGAATCACTCGTGTTGCATGGCTAACGGTCCGCCTAGCAAACGGATGGTCGAGGGCGACGTCTTCACAGTTAGCGTTTGGTGTTGACATCCCTGAGGATTCGCGCAAAACTCCGCTTGATGACGCAGGGCCTGCGCTTTGTGAACTGCTGGGCCCGAGTACGCCTCACTACCCCATGTCGCAGCCGGAATCGTACGGAGCACCACCATCCTGGGATCAGAAATCGCCCGACGAGGCGCGCGACCCCGCCTCGGTGGAATACCCCAGCGATGTGACGGAAGTGGCCAGAACACTCGCAGCCCATGGGGGCGGCGCGGCATCTCTCGATCTCGCCCTCGACCTGGTCCTGAATGAGGTGGTCGAGCAGGCCCGGTCGGCGACGGGAGCGAAGGGGGCGGCGGTTGCGTTCGCGAAAGGAAATGAGATGGTGTGTCGCGCCACCACTGGCGATGCTCCTGAGTTGGGGGTTCGGCTCGAGACCACCACAGGCCTCTCGGGCGCATGCCTGCAAACGGGCGCGGTTCAACAATGCAGCGACACCGAAACCGACCCGCGTGTGGACGCCGAGGATTGCCGGACTCTGGGCGTACGATCGATTCTGATGTTGCCCCTCAGCGAAGGGAACGAAACGTTTGGGGTGTTTCAAGTGTTTTCTTCGCGGCCCAATGCGTTTGGGGATCGGGATGTGAACACGCTGCTCGCTCTGGCGCGCCGGGTTGTCACGAACAAGAAGGGTGCCGAGGAGGTTGCTGCTGTGATTCGGACTACGGGCGAAACGTCGCGCTCGTCCTCGATCACACAAAAGGCGTTGCTCGAGGATGACCAAGTCGAGCCACCCGATTTTGCGAATTTCAGCGAAGAGGTACCGCCGGGACGAAGAGAAGTCTGGACACCCATTCTGGGTGTTCTTGTGATTTTGGTCGCGGTGATACTCGGACTCGCGCTTGGATGGCGGGCGGGCATCGGCTGGAGTGTGCAAGGAACCGGGCAGCAGCGCGCAGGAGCTTCTTCCGCTACAAGCTCAAAGCGCGGGCCGGATTCAGCAGTAGCGCCGAAGATAGCACCGGTTGTCAGCGTGGCGACGACCCAGAGTAATTCTGTGTCGCAGACCAGGCCGGCGAATGCCGCAACTTCGGCGGAACCGCCGGAGGGCGGGCTGCAGGTCACTCAAAATGGCAAGGTCATTTACCGTTCGCTGCCTGCCGGCCAGGATGCGACGACCGCGAAGCGTGCCGGGGCGCATGGGGCAGAGGACAGTTCAGCGACGCGACTGATTCATCGAGTAGAGCCCGTATATCCGCCGGAAGCAAGGGCCCAACAGATTCAGGGTGCGGTGACGTTGGATGTTCAAATCGGAGGAGAAGGAGCCGTCCACAACATCGAGGTAGTGGAAGGAAATTCGGTGCTGGCCGACGCGGCGGTGCAGGCCGTACGGCAGTGGAGGTATCGGCCCTACTCTGTGGACGGGCATCCAGTCGAAATGCAAACGCGAGTCACGATCCGGTTCACACTTCCACCCACATAACATGTCGGGTCGTGAAACACTCCTCCCGAGTTATGCCGTTGCGTTACGAAACGCCTTTACTGCAAAATCAATCTCTAACAGCGAGGCAGGCGCCTGTGTGGAAGCACTGTGGGCCTCATTGTGAGTGCGTGCAAGATGAAGGTTCTTGCATAGAAGTTGAGCCCAGAACGTGGGGAAGGGTGCGCGGTCCGAAGCCATTCGGAGAAGCCGGCAAAGGCGCTAGAGTCTTTCTTCTCTATTGAAAACAAGCCATTTGGCCTCATATAAGTCTTTTGTCACCAGCACTTTCTTCCCATTGCAAGAACTTGCAGGAATCGATAGATTGACCTCACTTGATGTTCGATTGCGCCGATGTTTTGGCGATTTCACTGGTTGTATTAACCCCCCCTTTACCGAAGCCGCAAGCGAATGGGTTCTCGCTTGTCCACGATCAAATCAACGCACAGTGCGCGTCCGTGGGATTTCTGTCGAAGCCACGAATGTGACTGAGAGGGCGGAGCCATGAACGGAGATGCGCGAATGGCAGTGATCGATGTGCCGATCGAAGGCAGCACGGTCGACCAAACGCGCTGGTACGCCGTTCGAACCCGTTCCCGCCATGAAAAGCTGGTGGCCCGGCAGTTGGAGAGCCAAGGCATCCAGTCCTTCCTTCCGGTAATCACCAAAATCAGCAAATGGAGCGATCGCCGCAAGGAAGTCGAACTGCCGTTGTTTTCCGGGTATACGTTTGTGCGGTTGGACCATGCGTCGGGTGATCGGGTGCGAGTGCTGCAGACGCAGGGCGTAGTGAATTTTGTTGGCGTGCAAGGCTCTGGGGTTCCGATCCCCGATCAGGAGATCGAGAACATCAACATTCTTGTTGCAAGCAAAGTGACGTACCAGGAACGACCGTACTTGCAGGTGGGGCAGCGGGTGCGGGTTTGCGGCGGGGCGCTGGATGGCGTTGAAGGCATCCTGGCTGCAGAGAATAGCGATCGGAGTCTGGTGATCTCGGTAGGGTTGATCCAGCGATCGATCAGCGTGCGAGTGGCCGGCTACAACGTAGAAGCAATTTAGTACTTCTCTCCCCTTCTTAGGAATCGAGTTCAAACCAAGATCAAAAGTTGTTGCGAGGTGGACTTTATGAACGAGACGCAAATGAAATCCAGCAAGATCGAATCCCAGCATATGACGGCGAAGGCATCGCGGAACGACAACGGCGCAGTTGATCAGGCGCAAGGGAATCCGCCGTCGTTGCGGAGTCTTCGGGTGGAAGCTGAGATTTATGCCATCAGCCGAACTCTGGAATACACGGGTTGGAACCGCAGGCGCGCGGCACAACTGCTGTCCATCAGCTATCGCGGGATTCTGTACAAGATCCGCCAGCACAACCTGACGCCGCGTCCACGCGGGCAGCAGGAGCCGGTCGGAGAGATTCTAAAGGCAGAATCGCAGGGTTGAGCTGGCGGGCCCGGGGTGCGGCTGTCCATGATATGGATTGGACCGCACGAAGGGTTGCTGGTTCCTGTGAGGTTTCGCCAAGATTTATCCCCGCTCGGTATCGGGGCGCTGTTTATCCAGTTGGAGGATTGGCAATGATGAAGCGTTTCGTGTCACCAATACGATTGTCTGCAGTGCTGCTGGCTGCAGCTGCAGTTTGCGCGGCGCAGGCCCCGGCTGCAAACCTGACTTCGACCTCGGCCTCGGCTCCAACTGTGGCCGACGCCACCAAGCCTGCAAACCCTCCAGGGTTTCAGCAGCGCAGCCCGCGCTACCGGATCCAGGCTGGCGATACTTTCGATCTCACGTTTGACTTGAGCCCGGAGTTCAACCAACTGGTGGTTGCGGTGCAGCCCGATGGCTTTGTCACGCTGCGGGGAGTCGGAGACCTGAAAGTCGCCGGCCAGACCGTTCCGGAATTGACGGACACGCTGCGCACGGCGTACGCGAAGATCTTGAATGATCCTGCGATCTCGGTAGTTTTGAAGGAATTTGAAAAGCCTTATTTCGTTGCCGGTGGACAAGTCGCGAAGCCTGGCAAGTACGACATGCACGGGCAGGTCACGCTGACCCAGGCGATCGAGATTGCCGGAGGGTTTCAGTCGAGCGCCAAGCACTCGCAGGTCATGCTGTTTCGCCGGGTGGATGACCAATGGACCGAGGCGAAGCTGATCGATGTGAAAAAGATGGAGAAGAACGGAAACCTGAGAGAGGATCCCTTCCTTCATCCCGGCGACATGGTGATCGTCCCGAAGAATACGATGTCGAAGATCGATCGCTATATTCCGAACCTGAGCATGGGGACTTATCTTCCGCTGACAATTCCGTAGGGGCCCTGGAATGGCTCGTTTGATGCGTCCGGATTACGAAAGAACATAACGGAGACTATATGAATGAGATGAGCAGCCAGGGGCACCGGCCCTATTCGTTTACCGCGCGAGATGTGGTCGCGATCGGATTCCGCCACCAGAGAGTTCTGGTTCTGTGTTTCTTGGGAGTGGTGCTGGGCGTGAGTCTCTCCGCCCTTGTCCTACCCACTAAATTCCGTGCGGAAACCAAGCTTCTAGTCAAGCGCGAACGTGTGGATCCCGTGGTTTCGCCGGAGCAGAACGCGCCCATGACCTTTCACGACACCGTGAGCGAGGAAGAAATCAACTCCGAAGTGGAGCTGATTCAGAGTCCGGACGTGCTGCAGAAGGTGGTCGTGACTTGCGGCCTCGACAAAAAGAAGTTCCTGTCGAGCCTGCTGCATCCCGAACAGACTCCGCAAAACCGCATCGACAAAGCTGTCATGGACTTGCGCTCGGACCTGCAGCTGGAAGTGATCAAGAAAACCAACGTCATCAGCATCGCGTACGAGGCGCATGATCCGCAGGTTGCGCAACGCGTGTTGGCCACACTGGACGACGCTTACCTGCAAAAGCATCTGGACGTGCACCATCCTTCAGGACAGTTCCAGTTCTTCGACGAGCAGGCGGAACAGTACAAGAAAGATATGATGTCGGCCGAAGCCCAGCTCAAGGGATTCTCGGATAAGCAGGGCGGGGTGGCACCGACCACGATGCGGGATATGACACTCCAGAAGCTGGCTGATTTCAACGGCTCCTTGGAAACCACACGCGCCTCGATGGCCGAGACAGAAAAGCGGATCACAGACCTCGAGAGCCAGATCCATTCCACTCCTACTCGAATGACGACACAAGTGAAGTCGGGAGACAACGCCCAGGTCCTGCAAAACCTCAAGGCGACCCTGCTGACGCTGGAAATGAAGCGCACCGAGTTGCTGACCAAGTACCAGCCCACCTACCCGCTGGTTCAGGAAGTCGACAAGCAACTGTTGGACACACGGCTTGCGTTGGCAAAAGAAGAAACCTCTCCGGTCAAAGAAGAAACCACCGACCAGAATCCGACCTACGCCTGGGTCAATTCAGAACTAGCGAAGGCCAAGGCTGACCTGAGCGGGTTCCGTGCCCGCGAGACTGCTCTCGTTGCCATTGTGAATGTGTACATGGCGCAAGCGCGGCAGTTGGAGCAGCAGGGAATTTTGCAAGGTGACTTGATGCGGACAGAGAAGGCCGACGAAGCGAACTACCTTCTATACACCAAGAAGAAGGAGGAAGCCCGGATCGAGGACGCTCTCGACCGGACCCGCCTCTTGAACGTGTCGGTGGCGCAGGGTCCGCTGCTGCCCAGCTTGCCGACGCGGTCTCCGTGGGTGTTTGCTTTGGTGGCTTGCCTGTTGGGCGTAGCGGTGAGTCTCGGAGTCGTGTTTGCCATCGACTACGCGGACCAGTCGTTCCGTACTCCGTCGGAAGTGATGTCGGAATTGAGGATCCCGGTGCTGGCGGCGGTTCCGATCCACAGAACCAATGGCCTGCATGCGGCCAATGGAAATGGAAATGGGAACGGGAATGGCCATGGCGACGTCAGCTATGACCAGACCGGCACGGACAGCCACATCATCCAGGAGCGAGGGTAAGACCGATGTATCTAGACTTTTTCGGCCTTCGAGAACAGCCTTTCGGTGTCACTCCGGACCCGAGATATCTCTATCTTGGCCCGGGACACCGGGAAGCTCTGGCTTCTCTTTATTACGGGATTGAGGCGAACCGGGGATTCCTGTCGCTGATTGCGCGGCCGGGAATGGGCAAGACCACGCTCCTGTTTCACTTGCTGGCAAAGTTCGACCACACGGCCCGGACGGCATTTCTGTTCCAAACCCAGTGCAGTTCGCGGGAGTTCATGCGGTTCCTGCTGGCTGAAATTGGCATCGAGACTGAATCGCAGGATTTTGTCCGCATGCACGAGCAGTTTAACCGCTGCCTGGTGCAGGAAGCGCGGGCGGGAAAGCGGTTCATCATCGTCATCGACGAAGCGCAGAACCTGGACGCTACCGTTTTAGAGACCGTGCGGCTGCTCTCCGATTTCGAGACGCCGCAGGCCAAGTTGCTGCAGATCATTCTGGTGGGGCAGCCGGGACTGGCGGACAAGCTGGCCAGTCCTTCACTGGTGCAGTTGCGGCAACGCATCACGTCGGTGAGCGGGTTGAGTCCTCTCACCCGGGAAGAGACCGGTCGCTTCATGGATCACCGGTTGCAAGTGGCGGGATATCGCGGCGCGCGGTTGTTCTCTCCCGAGGCGCAGGAATTGATTGCGCAGGTAAGTGAGGGCATCCCGCGGCAGATCAATAACTACTGCTTTCATGCGCTTTCCCTGGCTTGCGCGATGCGGAAGAAGGTCGTGGACGTGAACATGGTCCGGGAAGTGACCCACGATCTCGATATCCACCGGTTTGTTTCTGACGTGGGATCGAACTCGCACCGGCATGGATTCAGCGGCTCGAATGGGAACGGCGATCCGTTCCACCCGGTGGAGGAGTTGACCGGAGTGGCCCGGGAGTATGTCGGTCCAACCCCGACCGCGGACACCGGCGTGAAGGACTACTTGAGTCCCGCGGAAGCGATTGAGCACATGAAGGATGTAGCGCGGTTGTTGCATAACTGGCGGAACGGTTCGGGCCGCCCCGACCGGCAGTCAGCCTAGCCGCCACGTAGCGGCGTCCGTAGCAAAAGCAGGGCACGAGCAGACTAGAGGTATCACGGGACCTTATGAGCAGAAATTTTGAATTGATGCAAAACCTGGGCAAGGAACGGGACATGTTCCAGGCCTCCACGGAAGCGGCCACCGTTGAAGAAACCGTCAACGTAGCGCAGCCGGTTGAGCTGCAGCCGCTTCAGTTGAAGATGGAAGACGCGCAGCGCGACGAGATCTTCAAGCTCGTGCAGCGCGTGTTTCTAATGCCGGGAGAGAAGTCTCGCGTGGTCGTGGTGTCGGGCATGGAAGCCGGCAACGGCTGCAGCTGGATTTGCGCCCGCATGGCGGAAGTGCTGGCGGCGCAGACCTCCGGAACGGTGTGTGTCGTGGACGCGAACCTTCGCTCTCCCGGCCTGCACCGGGAATTCGGAGTCTCCAATCACTTCGGACTGACCGACGCCCTGCAGGTGACGGACCCGATCCGGAGATTTGTCACTTCGCTTTCGCGTCCCAACCTCTGGCTGCTGAGTTGCGGTGCAGAAGTGGAAGGTATGCAGACGCTGCTCGGCTCGGACCGCATGCGTGCGCTGCTGCCAGAACTACAGCGAGAGTTCGATTACGTTTTGATCGATGCGCCGCCCATGGGTTCAGGCGGCGACAGTGTCATGCTCGGACGCAATGCGGAGGGCGTGGTTCTGGTTCTCAGAGCCAATTCTTCCCGACGCGAAACGGCGCGCAAGGCGGTCCGCAATCTCGAGAACGCCAACGTTAAGGTGCTGGGTGCCGTGCTCAACCACCGCACGTTCCCAGTTCCTGAATCGATTTATCGGAAACTGTAGGGATTAGGCTGTAGGGACTAAGAAGAGAGCAAAATGTTCGAGACCTTAAGAGCAGATATGAGCCGGGCGATGCGGGAGACCCGCAACGACCCCGATTGGAAGCCGACCTGGCGCAACAAAGTGAACGTTGCGATTCGCCATGCGAGCTGGCCGGTCATCGCCTATCGCTACGGACACTGGACGCTGGGCGTGCGTATTCCTGTTATCGGCCAGTTACTGCGGCTCAGCGGATTGATTTTCCGCAAGTGGACCGAGCTGTTTACCAGCGTGCACATCGACGTGAACGCGAAGATTGGCCCTGGTTTTGTTATTCATTCGGTGTACGCGATCAACCTGGGGAAGACCACGATTGGCGAGAACTTCACCATCGCCACGGGCTGCCTGATTTCTCACGCCTGTCGTGGCATCGGCGACAACGTTTATTTTGGCCCCGGAGCGAAGCTGGTGGGCGACGCGAAGATCGGAAGCAATGTCGTGATCGCGGCCAACAGCCTGGTGCTCACCGATGTTCGCTCCAACATGATGGTGATGGGAGTTCCGGCGCGCATCAAGCTGCCGGGGGGGCGTCCACAAAGATTCGTCAAGAAGACGGCGGTGGCAACGGTTCCTGCGCCGGCAGCGGCACCGGTTGCGTCGGCGCCAGCAGCGGCGAAGTCGGCTCCTGAGCAGTCACCCGCTTCGGTATCGGCATAAACAAAGCTCAAGGGTACTTGGGCCAGAACGACAGACTTAGGAGAACGACAACCTTGGACTTTGCATGGAATGAAGAGCAGGCGGCGTTTCGTAAGGAGGTTCTGCGATTTGCGCGCGAAGAACTGAAAGACGACGTCATTGCTCGCGACCACAATGAGGAATTTTCCCGAACGCTGTGGGAGAAATGCGCCAAGTTCGGCATTCAGGGACTGCCGATTCCCACGGAGTACGGCGGTGGCGGCGCAGACATCCTGACCACGGTTTGTGCGCTTGAGGCCCTGGGTTATGGATGCCACGATAACGGGCTGCTGTTCTCCATCAATGCGCACATGTGGAGCTCCGAGATTCCGATCTGGAATTTTGGCACGGAGGAGCAGAAGCGGAAGTATCTTCCCGGTCTAGTGAGTGGTGGCCTTGGTCTGCACGCCATGACCGAGCCGGGATCCGGCTCCGATGCGTACAGCCTAAAGACTCGCGCCGAGCGCAAGGGCGACCACTACATCCTGAATGGTTCGAAGACCTTCAGCAGCAACGCTCCCAACGCGGACGTCACCATCGTTTTTGCGAATCTGGATCCCAGCCGCGGTCCGAATGGCGTTACTGCATTCTTAGTCGATAAAGGGACGCCTGGCTTCACCGTTGGCCGCAAGCTTCACAAGATGGGACTGCGCACCTCACCCATGGCGGAACTCGCTCTGCAGGACTGCGAAATTCCGGTCAAGAATCTTCTCGGCAAGGAATTCGGCGGGCAGGCTGTGTTCACTTCGTCGATGGAGTGGGAGCGGATCTGCATCCTGGCCAGCCATCTCGGTGCGATGCAGCGGATCATGGAAACCTGTGTCAAGTACGCCAAAGAGCGCAAGCAATTCGGCGAACCCATCGGAAAGTTTTCAGCGATTGCTAACAAGATTGCCGACATGGACGTGCGGCTGGAGACCGGACGACTGGCGCTGTACAAGGCCGCATGGATGAAGAGCCAGGGCCGGCATCCGCTGCGCGAGGCTTCGATCGCGAAACTGTACGTCAGCGAGGCTTGCGTGAAGAGCTGTCTGGAAGCCATCCAGTTACACGGCGGGTATGGCTACATGACGGAATACGAACTCGAACGCGAATTGCGCGACGCGGTAGCGGGAACGATTTATTCGGGAACCTCGGAAGTTCACCGGGTGATCATCGCGAACATGATGGGTCTCTAAGTTTTTGTTTTGTTTCAATCCCCCACACTAAATCCAATTGGGCAGGGTTCTCGATCATGGCATACGTACTGCAGCAATTGTTGAGCAGGAGCGCAAAGGCTTATCCGGAGAAGCCGGCGGTGTGGGCCCGCGGCCAGAGCATTACTTATCGTGAACTGGACGAGCGATCGAATCAGCTGGCTCACCTGCTGCGCAAGCGGGGAATCAACAAGGGCGACCGCGTCGGACTGTTTTTCCCGAAGTGCGTGGAATCGATTATTAGCATGCTGGGCGTGCTGAAGGCGGGTGGCGTCTATGTGCCGCTCGATCCGCAGGCGCCGGCAGACCGCGTTGGCTACATCATCGGAAACTGCGGCATTCGTGTTCTGATTACCAACAGCGAGAAGCGCTCGGTGCTGGCTCCGGAGACGCTGAGCACGCTGGAATGCTGCATTCTGACCGAGGGCGCCGTAGACGGTGACAACCTCATCGAATGGTCTCGGCTCTCGGAATTTCCGGCGTCGAATGCGCCCGCCGTCAGCCTGATCGAAACCGACCTGGCGTACATTCTTTACACCTCGGGCTCCACGGGACGGCCCAAGGGTGTGATGTTGTCGCACCAGAACGCATTGACGTTTGTGGAATGGTGCGCTGAAGAGTTTCAGGTTCGCAGCGAAGACCGGCTCTCAAACCACGCGCCGTTGCACTTCGATCTTTCCGTGTTCGATGTTTACAACACGCTCGAGGCCGGTGCGACGGTCTATCTAATCACCGAAGATCTGGCGGTGTTCCCCACCAGCCTGGCCAACTTCATCGAGACGCAAGGAATCACGATCTGGTACTCGGTTCCGTCGGCGTTGATGCTTCTGCTGTTGCACGGGCGCCTGACAGCCGACAAATTGAAGAGCCTGCGCATCATTCTGTTTGCGGGCGAAGTCTTCCCCATGAAGTATCTGCGGCAACTGGCGGAAGTTTCGCAGAACACCGAACTCTACAATCTTTACGGTCCCACCGAGACCAACGTCTGCACCTATTACAAAGTGGAGCGCGAGCGGCTGGCCAGCATGGAAAAGCTGCCGATCGGCATTGCGTGCGCCAACACCGAAACATTCTCCGTGACGCCGGATGGACGGCTGGCAGGGAAGGGCGAGACCGGCGAGTTGTACGTGCGCGGGCCGGCCGTGACCTACGGCTATTGGGCAGACGAAGAAAAGACGCGAAAGATGGTTGTGCCCAATCATTTCCAGGAACATTTCGAAGAGAAGATGTATCGCACGGGCGATATCGTGACCGTCGGCGACGATGGAAACTATTACTTCCAGGGCCGCCGCGACAGCATGATCAAGAGCCGCGGCTACCGCATCGAACTAGGCGAAATTGAGAGTGCTTTGCTGAGCCATCCGGGAGTCCGCGAGGCTGCCGTGCTGGCGGTTCCGGACGAAATCATCGGCAACCGGATACGGGCGGTCGTAGCGCTGCACATCGCGGGATCACTAGGAGTTCTTGACCTGCAGCAGTACTGCGCATCGCGGGTTCCGAAGTACATGATTCCGGAATTGATTGATCTCTATGAGGAACTGCCGAAGACTTCGACCGGGAAGATCGATCGGGTCAAGCTGGCGGCGGAGCCTGCCGGTGTTCGCTAGACACTGGACGCATGCAGGAGCTTTGAGATTTTAGTTGTCGATCTAGAAACAAATAAATTCACTGCAATTGGGAGACGAACATGATCGAGTCAGCAGAAGTGAAAGACCGGATCCGCGAATACGTGCTCGAGGAATTTGCCAAGACCAAGGGCATCAATCAGATCACGGACCAGGAAGTGTTGACCAAGAACGGCATCATTGACTCCATGGGCATTTTTCGCTTGGTGGCATTTCTGGAAGAGACCTTTAACGTGCGCGTGGGTGACGAAGAAATTACTCACGACAATCTCGAGAGCATCGATGCGATCGAGCGGCTCGTGATTGCCAAATCGAAGAAGTAACCGCTTCAGACCCTAATCGCGGGAGCGGGCATCGCTGTGTTGCCCGCATCCCGCTCGGCCGTAGAGCAAAGAGCAATCTCCTTCCCCCTGGGTTCGCGCAAGCCTTGTACTTTTCTCCACAGGATCCCTTATGCACCTAGGTCGCAAAGTCTTTACCAGCGGTTTCAAGCTGTTTGACTTGCTCTTGATGAGCATCTCCTTTGCTGTATCCACGGTGCCACAATACCACCGGGTCGGAAGGTTCACCTTGGCCGAGTTCTTCGAGCTGAAAGTAAAGCTCGGGAACTTGATCCTGTTTGTGAGTTTCCTGCTGATCTGGCACATCCTTTTTAGTTTGTTCGGGCTCTATGGTTCGAAGCGCCTGGCGAGCCGATGGGATGAGATCAGGGATATCACCCGGGCCACGACTTTGGGGACTCTGGTCGTTGCCGTGTTTGGCGTGGCGTTTCATATCTGGGCGGTGAACCGGATCTTCTTGGCGCTCTTCCTGCTGCTGACCACGTCGAGCGTGGTTCTCTCGCGCATGATCATTCGAGAGACGCTGGCGTACGCCCGCAGGCATGGCAAGAACCTGCGGAACATGCTTGTTATCGGAACGAATCCGCGGGCGCTCGAGCTTGTGCAACGGATCCAAGGCAAGCCTGAACTCGGCTACCGCATCCTGGGCTTTGCCGACGAAGAGTGGCTCGGGCTAGAGGAATTCAAGAAGCAGGGACATGTGTTAGTGTCCGACCTCGATGCCTTGCCAAGCTATGTGCGGCGCAACATTGTCGATGAAGTTGTCCTGGCATTGCCGATTCGCTCGTTCCACGGCTTCGCGTCACAGATCGCGGCGGCCTGTGAGCAACAGGGCATCATCGTACGGTTTCTCCCAAACATTTTCGATCTGAAAGAAACGCGCCAGCGGGCTGACGAATTCGACGGCGATCCCCTCATCAGTCATGAAAGCACGATTACCGATTTCTGGGGATTGGCGGCCAAGCGCGCCATTGACGTCGTGGTTTCGTTCGTGGCCATCACGCTTCTTTCACCTGTGATGCTGCTGGCCGCGCTCCTGGTGAAGTTGACTTCGCCGGGTCCGGTATTCTTCATCCAAAAACGTCTGGGGCTGAACAAGAGGATGTTCCACATTTTCAAGTTCCGGACCATGGTGGTGGACGCGGAACAGCGCCTGAAGGATATCGAGCACCAGAACGAGGCGAACGGCCCGGTCTTCAAGATCAAGAAAGACCCCCGCATCACGCTGGTTGGTTCCTTCCTGCGCAAGACGAGCATCGACGAGCTTCCTCAACTCTTCAACGTGCTAAAGGGGGAGATGAGTCTGGTCGGTCCGCGGCCCTTGCAGGTGCGGGATTACGAACTATTCGAAACCTTCTGCCAGGACTGGCAGCGCAAGCGCTTCAGTGTGCGTCCCGGGATCACCTGTCTCTGGCAGATCATGGGACGCAGTTCCACCACCTTCGAAAAGTGGATGGAACTCGATCTTCAGTACATTCGCACGTGGTCGTTGTGGCTTGACCTAGAAATTCTGGCCAAGACTGTTCCTGCTGTTCTGAAAGGCTCTGGGGCCGCGTAAAAGGTTTTACCTCATCAACCTATGCCCTCTGTCAATTCCAGTTCTGTAGCTGAAGTCCGAGCCGGCAGTGAGTTGCGTTCACAGCCGGGCGCTTGCGTTCACGAATTCGTGGCGCAGCGAGCGGTTGAGAATCCGAGTGCTGTTGCAGTGTCCAGCAGGCACGAAGAGCTGTCGTATGCCGAACTCGACCGCCGCGCCAACCAGTTAGCGAACTATCTTCGTTCCGTTGGAGTGGAGCGAAACGCCGTGGTCGGTCTCTATCTGGATCGTTCGCCGGCTATGGTCATCGCCGCACTGGCGATTCTGAAGGCAGGCGGAGCGTATGTTCCCCTCGATCCGATCCATCCAGTCGAGCGGCTCGCGTTCATGCTGCGGGATTCGAGCGCCAGCATTGTCGTGAGCACGAAGCGCTTGGCCGAGGGGTTTCCATCGCGCGAGTGGCGGATGGTTAGGGTCGATGGCGACGCCGAGAAGATTGCGGCCGCACCCGATACTGCTCTGGAAAGCGGTGTTGGCCCTGATGACCTGGCTTACATCATCTACACCTCAGGCTCCACCGGCCAGCCGAAGGGAGTGGAACTGATTCATTCCGGACTGTCGAACCTGGTTGGCTGGCACCAGAGAGCGTTTCAAGTGACTGCTGCGGACCGCGCCAGCGCGCAATCGACCTTGGGATTTGACGCAGCTGTGTGGGAGATGTGGTCGTACTTATCCTGCGGGGCGAGTTTGCACCTGGCGGATGAGTCAGTTCGAAACGACGCGACCGCCTTGCGCGACTGGATTGTCTCCCGGCACATCACGATTTCTTTCGCCGCTACGGTGATGGCGGAAAGACTCCTGCGGCTGGATTGGTCGGCTGAGACCGTGCTCCGATTGCTCCTGACTGGCGCTGACACGTTGAAGGTGTATCCGTCGGCGCATTTACCGTTTGTGCTGGTGAACAACTACGGGCCGACCGAGTGTACCGTGGTCAGTACTTCGGGAATCGTCCCGGTGGGAAGCGCGGAGAATCAGGCGTTTAGGAATCAGGCGCCGTCCATTGGCCGCGCAATCGATGGAGTTGAGATCTACATTTTGGACGAGCAGCAGCGTCCGGTGACCGAAGGCGCGGGCGAAATCTACATTGGAGGCGCCGGCTTGGGGCGCGGCTACAGGAACCGGCCGGAGTTGACGGCCGAGCGCTTCGTTCCGAATCCTTTCAGCGCGGTGCCCGGCGCGCGTATGTACCGTACAGGTGATCTCGCGCGCTGGCTTCCCAATGGCGAGATCGCATTCCTCGGACGCCTGGATGAGCAGGTGAAAGTCCGCGGCTATCGTGTCGAGCCTACCGAAGTCTCTACGGTGTTAGGTCAGCATCCCGCGGTGCAGGCTAGTGTGGTCATAGCTACGGAAGACGCGCCCGGCGAGAAGCAGTTGGTCGCATATCTGGTTTTGTCTCCCGGCGCCACCGTGAGTGCTACGGCGTTGCGCGAATATCTGCGGCAGCGCGTACCCGACTACATGGTGCCGGCGGCGTTTGTGGCGATCCCCAGCCTGCCCGTCACCGAGCAGGGAAAAGTGAATCGGGTGGCGTTGCCCAGCGTCAACGGAAACCGGCTCTCGGATGAGGCGTACGTCGAGCCGCGCACGCTGGTCGAGGAAGAACTCGTGAAGATTCTCGCCCCGTTGTTGAAGCTCGACCGCGTGGGCGTGAACGACAACTTCTTTCTTCTAGGCGGGCATTCTCTGCTGGGGACGCAGGTGATTGCCAGAGTCAGCGAAACCTTTGGCGTCGATCTGACGCTGCTGAAATTGTTTGATCACCCCACCGTGGCAGAAATGTCGTCAGAGATCGAAACTCTGATCATGGCGAAGGTTGACAGCGAAGCCAAGACTGGGCACTCAGGAGCACACGACGCCCGTGTCTAGCACCAACACAACCACGCGGATGGAAAGCCGGGACAAGGCGATGAGCCTTTACCACCTCCTCGATCCGGAGGTGCTGGCGAATCCTTATCCGCTGTTTCACCGCATGCGTTCGGAAGATCCCGTGCATTGGGACCCGTTTCTGCACGCCTGGGTGGTGACCCGTTACGCAGATGTGCTGGAAGTGTTGCTTTCTTTCTCGGCGGACCGCACGCCCACTCCGGCGCAGCTCGATGAGATGGGACTCTCCTCTCTGAATCCCATCGCCAGCGTGATGGTGAAGCAGATGCTGTTCCTGGACGCTCCCGCGCATACACGGTTGCGGGGATTGTCGTCCAAGGCATTTACTCCGGCGCGGGTGGAGCAGCTGCGCGGGCACATTCAGGACATCACAAAGAGTCTTCTAGATGGATTGCAAGGGAAGAATGAAATCGATGTCATCGCGGAACTGGCCGAGCCGCTGCCGGCGATCGTCACGGCCGAAATGTTGGGCGTGCCGACCAGCGATCATCTGCAGTTGAAGCAGTGGTCGGCCGACTTTGCGGAAATGCTGGGAAATTTTCAGCATAACCCGGGACGGTATCCGAAGGTTCTGCAGGCGGTTGCCGGTATGACGGAATACTTCCGCGACGCGATTCGGCAGCAACGTGAGCATCCGCGCGAGGGATTGATTCACTCGCTGCTGACCGCTGAAATAGACGGCGATCGGCTGACCGAAGAAGAAGTGATTGCGAATTGCATCGTGACCATGGTGGGCGGGCAGGAGACGACTACCAATCTCATCGGGAACGGCGTACTTACTTTGCTGCGCAATCCCGGAGAAATGGAACGACTGCGGAATGATCTGTCGTTGATCCCGTCGGCGGTGGAAGAGATGCTGCGTTACGAGAGCCCCAGCCAGCATACGGCTCGCATGTGCCCGTCGGACCGGGAAATGGGCGGGAAGCGGATTCAGAAGCGGCAGGCGGTCATCGCCGTGATGGCTGCGGCCAACCGGGATCCGGAGCGGTTTCCTGATCCCGATCGTTTCGACATTACGCGCAAGGACAATCGCCATCTCGCATTCGGTTATGCTGCGCACTTTTGCTTTGGCGCTCCGCTGGCCCGCGTCGAGGGACAGGTTGTGTTGGAAGCCTTCTTGCGGCGCTTTGCGAATGTCACGCTGTCGCCGGAGCCGCTGGAGTGGCGCTCGAATCTGGGCTTGCGTGGATTGAAAGCGTTGAAGGTGAAAGTTGGAGAGCCCGCAAAAAGCGAAGGTCCAGGACACGCGTCGCAGGCTGGAGCCTCGGCCGTCAAATCGACGACGGCCCAGTTCGGTTGCCCATATGAAGTGCAAGGCGCCAACGACAAGCAGGCACTGATCAAGAAATATCTGCAATCGAGGATGTCGCATAAGGCGGAAAGCGCGCCGGTGATCCCTCGCCGTCAGGAGTCAGGGCCCGCGCCCCTTTCGTTCGCGCAGGAGCAGATTTGGCTGCACTGCCAGTTTGCCAAGGATCTGTATAACGAATCTGTGACCGTATATCGCCGCGGATCGCTGGACGTGCCCACGTTGCGCCGCAGTCTGGCCGAGATTATTCGGCGTCACGAAGCCTGGCGGACGGCTTTCAAAGTGATTGATGGGCATCCGGTTCAGATCGTCGGCGCGCCATACGAGCCCAGTCTTGAGATTGTTGATCTGCGGCCATTGACTGCCGATCGACGGGAAGCCGAGGCGCTGCGGTTGGGACGCGAGCGTGCCAGAACCCCGTTCGATATGGAGCGCGGTCCGCTGCTGCGCGCCATGCTGGTGCAGTTCGGTGACGAAGAGTACCGCCTTTACCTGTTTCTGCACCACATCATCTTTGACGGTTTTTCGGTTTACAACATTTTCCTGCCCGAGCTGGTTACGGTCTACAAGTCGCTCCTTGCAGGGAAGATGTCTCCGTTGGGCGAACTGCAGCTGCAGTATGCCGACTTCGCGCAGTGGCAGCGCAAGTCGCTGGATGAAGCCCAGCTCAAGGAATCCCGGGCTTACTGGTCGAGCCAGTTGGATGGCGAGATTCCGGTGCTGGAGTTGCCGACCGATCATCCGCGCCCGGCGCTGCAAAGTTTCCGCGGTGCCATGCACCGGTTCGCGTTTCCCAAGAGTCTATCCGACAGTCTGCACCAATTGGCCAACCGCGAGCACACCAGTTTCTTCACCACGATTCTGGCGTGCTTTGCCGCGTTGCTACGGCGCTACAGTGCGCAGGAGGATTTCGTGCTGGGCACGGTGACCTCCGGACGCAAGCACACTGAACTGGAAGCGCTGCTGGGCTGTTTTCAGAATCCGCTGGCGCTCCGCCTGAAGTTGGCGGGCGATCCGACGTTCCGCGAATTGCTGACTCACACGCGGGAGGTGACGCTGAGTGCGCTGTCCCACGATAACGCTCCGTTTGAGCGGCTGGTGGAGGAGCTTTCGGTCCGGCGCGATACGAGTCGAAATCCGGTATTCCCCGTGATGTTTTCGCTGGTGCCGCCGACTCCAGCGTTCGAAGCCGGATGGGATCTGAATCAACTGGATCTGGAAATCGGGACCGCCAAGTTTGACCTCGATCTGGAATTGGACGACCGGGCGACGGGGCTGCAAGGCCGCTTTGTGTACTGCACCGATCTGTTTGATGCCGCGACCATCGCGCGCATGGCGGGACATTTCCAGACGATGCTGGAAGCGATCGTCGCCGATCCCGAGCAGAAGCTCTCCCGTTTGCCGATGTTATCGGCAGCCGAGCAGGCGCAGTTCGCGGAGTGGAACCACACGGAAACTCAGTACTCTAGCGAGCTCTGCATGCACGAGCTCGTCGAGGCGCAAGTGGTGAGAACGCCGAATGCTGATGCGGTGGAGCACGGCGGCCTGTCCCTGACCTATCGGGAACTCAACGAGCGTGCCAATCAGCTGGCGCATTTTCTGCAGAAGCGCGGAATTGGTCCGGAGTCAAAAGTTGGCATCTGCTTAAGGCGCTCGCTGGAATTGCCGGTGGCGTTGCTGGCGGTGCTCAAGGCCGGAGCGGCGTGCGTGCCGCTCGATCCGGCGTATCCGAAAGAGCGGTTGACGTACATGCTGGAAGATTCGCAGACTCCGCTGGTTCTGACGCAGGCAGGACTGCTGGCGGAAGTTACGGATTTCGATGCGGAAGTCGTGAATCTTGATGTTGATTGGAAAACGTTCGCTGGAGAGAGCCGCGAGAATGTTCGCAGCGGTGTGAAGCCGGAGAACCTGGCGTACCTGATCTACACCTCGGGCTCAACCGGCAAGCCGCGCGGAGTGTTGTTGACCCACGCTGGGCTGGTGAACCACAACGTGGCCGCTATTGAGCTGTTCGGACTTACTCCTGCCAACCGCATGGCCCAATTCGCGTCAATCTCCTTCGACATTGCGATCGAAGAAATCTTCCCGACCTGGATTGCAGGCGGAGCCCTCGTGGTTCGCGAAGAAGACGCGTCGCTGGCCGTGGGAGACTTTCTGCGCTGGGTCGATGAGAAGCGCGTGACCGCGCTCGACCTACCCACAGCCTACTGGCATGAACTGGTCCGCGAACTTTCAGAGACGGCGATCAGCCTGCCGAAGAGTCTGCGGATGGTGATTGTAGGCGGAGAGAAGGCGTCATCCGCTGCATTGGCGACCTGGCGGAAGTTGGCTGGCCCGCGCGTGCGCTGGGTCAATACTTACGGTCCGACCGAGACCAGCGTAATTGTCACGTCGTACGAGCCCGAGCCGTCGGAAGAACTCCCCGCTGTGCTGCCGATCGGGCGTCCTATCGCGAACACACGTATTTATATTCTCGGCAAGAATCTGCAGCCGTTGCCGGTGGGGATTGCCGGCGACTTATACGTTTCGGGGCCGGGGCTGGCGCGGGGATATCTGAATCGCCCAGAGATTACGGCCGAGAAATTCGTGTCGGATCCGTTCAGCAAGGAGCCGGGCGCGCGCATGTACAAGACCGGAGATCTGGCGCGCTACCTCGCGAGCGGTGAGATTGAATTTGCAGGACGCACCGATGACCAGGTCAAGATCCGAGGGTATCGAGTCGAACTGGAAGAGATCGAGGCGGTGCTGGGATCGCATGCCGGAGTGCGCGAAGTAGTTGTCATCGCGCGCGAGAATGCGTCCGGCGAAAAGAATCTGGTGGCTTACGTGGTGCCTTCACGCGAGCAGGTTCCGACCGCCAGTGAGTTGCGCTCGTATCTGAAGCAGAAGCTTCCGCATTACATGGTGCCGGCTGCGTTCGTCCTGCTGGAGGCGATGCCGAAAACGCCGAACGGCAAAGTGGACAAGCGCTCCATGCCGGCGCCGAAGCAATCAGATTTCGCCGAGACGCAGGAATATGTAGCGCCCACCGACGAACTTGAGACACAGCTGACCAGGATCTGGGAAACGGTTCTCGATAAGACTCCGATTGGAATTCGCGACAATTTCTTCGAGCTTGGTGGACATTCGCTTCTGGCAGCGCGGCTGATGCATCGCATCGAGCAGTCGCTCGGACAACGGCTTCCGCTGGCGGCACTGCTGCAGGCGCCCACGGTCGAGCAACTGTCCGGCCTGCTGCGGCAGGAGAAGTGGTCGAGTTCGTGGTCGTCGCTGGTGGCGATTCAGGCCGAAGGGTCGCGGCCTCCGTTTTTCTGTGTGCATGGAGTCGGAGGCAACGTGGTTGGCTTCCGCGATCTGGCGCGGCATCTCGGCCCGGACCAGCCTTTTTACGCGCTGCAGCCACAAGGCCTCGACGGCAAGCGCGAGTGCCTGACCAGCATTCCGGAGATGGCAGAACGCTACATCGAGGAAATCAAGCGAATTCAGCCGGAAGGTCCTTACCGGATTGGCGGCTACTCCTTCGGTGGCTTGGTGGCGTATGAAATGGCACTGCAGTTGGAAGCGCGGGGCGAGGAAATGGCGCTGTTAGCCTTGTTTGACACCTACCCGGGAAAGATGGAATCGCGTGGATCCCAGCTGAAGAATCTGTTTTCGCTGCCGCTGAGAGAGCAGGCCAGCTTTGTTCTGAAGAAGGGCAGCTTCGTGATGATGACGCTGCGGAAACGTCTCGAACTGCGGATGTTGCCACCGGCGTTACGCAATGTGAGACAAGCGTGCGCCAGGGCGGCGGGCGCATACGATGTCCAGCCTTATCGCGGCCGAGTAACGCTGTTTCGCGTACGCGAGAAGTCGGTGGGCAGTCTGAACGACCCATACGCTATTTGGTGGCGAGTCGCTGCAGCGGGAGTGGATCTGCGAGAAATCAGCGGCGATCACCTCAGCCTGCTCAAGGAGCCGCAAGTGCGGTTTCTGGGGGAAGAACTGGGGGACTGCCTGGGACAGTCCGCCCACGAACGTTCTCTCGTCGCAGCCGGTGCGTAGCTGGTTCAGACGAAGACTTTACAGAACAGAAGAGTTGTCGCAATCATAATGAGCTCATCCGATACAGAACAGTTGCTGGATCCCGCCTATGTCGAAGACGCGGTGGTAGCCGCCTCGTCAGACCAGGGTGAAGAAGTTGAGAGCAGCGGCTTCGCCCGCAAGCTCGCCCGCTGGGTCACGAAGGGCGGCCTGGCGATTCTTGATCAGGGCCTGATTTCGGGATCCAACTTCCTGATCGGAATTCTGCTGGCGCGTTGGCTGGTGCCGGCTCAGTACGGGGCGTTCTCACTCGCATTCTCGGTTTTTCTGCTGCTCTCCTATGTGTACCACTCGCTGCTGTCGGAGCCGCAGGGAGTGTTTAGCGGATCGGCTTATCGCCATTGCCTGCGCGGTTATCTGAAAGCGCTGCTGGGGATTCAAGCAGCTCTGACCGTGTTTGGTCTGGTCCTGCTGGGCGGTTCGGCGGCGATCGTATACGGCCTGGGTAAAGCAGATGGCCTGCCGGGAGCGTTAGCGGGAGTTGCGATCGCGTCGCCCTGCATCTTGTTCTTCTGGTTGCTGCGTCGCGCGTATTACATGAACCTGGCGCCAGCCCGCGCCGCAATCGGCGCATTCATCTATTGCGTGTTGGTGACCGGTGGGCTGTTCGTGGCTTACAAGCGGGCGCTGGTTTCCCCGTTCTCGGCGTACCTGCTGATGGCGATCGGCGCCCTCGGCACGGGATTCTTTCTGCTGTCGCAGGTGAACAAAGTCCTCCCGCCGGACACGGAGCAGGCGCCCACGGCCGGTCAGGCCTGGCGCAAGCATTGGGAATATGGACGGTGGGCGCTGGCCGTCTCGGTGGTGACGTGGATTCCGTATTACATGTATTACCCGCTAGTGAGCGCGTTCTCCGGCATGGCTCAGGCCGGGCAGTTGCGGGCACTGATGAATTTGTCGCTGCCCATGGAGCAGAGCTACACCGCCCTCTCGATTCTTTTTCTGCCGTACGCGGCGCGGGTCTGCCGCGAAAAGGGCATCTCGAGTTCGGGTCCGCTGGTGCGGCGCATCACGCTGCTGTTTGTAGTCGGAGCCGTTGCGTACTGGGCAGTGCTGATTCCGTTCAAGGGCCTCGTGTTCCACGTGCTCTACGGGGGCAAGTACACCGAAGTGGCGCACTTCATCCCCTACGTGGCTTTGGGCACAACGCTGTGGGCGGCGGCATTTGGGCCAGCGATTCTGTTGCGTGCCATTGAGTCTCCGGACTCCATCTTTTATGCCCGCATCGTGGCGAGCGTTCTGTCGCTCGTTGTCGGGGTTCCGGCCACCCGCGCATTTGGTTTGTGGGGAGTAGTTGGCAGCATCATCATCGCTAACCTCGCGGCGTTCTTGATTTCGATGTACATCCTGTACCGCAAGTCGCATCCAGTTTCGATACCGAACCCGGTTCTGCAAGGGGAAAGCTAGACATGAATACTCTCAAGAAACTCCGCTACAAGGCCTCCCGCACCGCGCTTCGCCTCCCCAAGGCATGGTGGGAACATCGTGGCCTCAACGATAAAGATGTGATGTTTGCGTCGTTCGAGCGCTCCGGCAACACCTGGTTGCGCTTCGTTCTGATGGAGATCTTGACCAAAGACAACGCCGGATTCCTGAATGTGAATCAGATCCTGCCCGAGATGGGCACGCACCGCGAGTCGAAGCCCGTGCTGCCCAACGGCGGCCGTTTCATCAAGACTCACGAGCAGTATCGTCCGGAGTACAAACGCGCCATCTATCTCATGCGCGATCTGCGCGACGTGATGCTCTCCAACTGGGCGCGCGACAAGGAAATGGGATTCTCGCAGTACTTCGACAACGGCAAAGACATGGACGGCTATGTGAAATCCTTCCTTCAGGGAAAGGTTACCCGCTTTGGTTCCTGGCAGTCGCACGTAGATTCCTGGATGAACTGTCCGCTGGCGAAGACCGGTAATCTGCTGGTCATACGCTACGAAGATCTCCGCAAAGATACTGAGACCGGACTGATGGAGATGCTCGAGTTCCTCGGAATTCGGGTAGATCGTGAACTCGTGCGTCGCGCCGTGGAGAACAATTCGCTGCGGGCCATGCGCGAGAAGGAAGACAAGGCCAAGAAGTCAGGAGCGACTCTGGGCAAGGGAACCCTGCTGCGCAAGCACCGCGTCGACCGCGAGGATGCCCGCTTTGTACGCAGCGGCTCGGTTGGCGGCTGGCGCGAGAAGCTGAGTGAGGCGCAAATCACGATGGTCACCAAGTACGCTGGAGAAGCCCTGGTTCGGGCTGGATATCCCGCGGGACCTGCGACAGAAAGTCAATCGGAAGAATTGGTGGCATCGCAGGCCCGAAGGTAACCACCGTTTTGATGACTGAAGTCATGAAGCAAATCGGTTCGTTTCTGGCGATGATGCTGCTACTAGTCCCCCTGGCATCGTCCCAAAAAAAGGACGCCGAACCTCAAAACGAGACTCTGCGACATGCTGCCGAACCGATGGGGTTCTGGGTGGGGACAACGATTCAGGGAAGAATGTGGAATCACGATCCGGCCTATAAGCCTGTGATGGGGCGGGAATTCAATGCGGCGGTTTCGATCGTGTTCCCCCATCTCACGGAACCGCAGCGCGGTCGTTTTGATTTCGATGCCATGGATGAAGCGATGGGCTTCGCCAAACAGCATCAGATGAAGCTCATGGGGCATTGCCTGATCTACCGCAACATGCAGACCGCCCCCTGGCTCAACTTTAAGAGCGAAACCTGCGGCGGATGGCCGGCGAAAGACCTGGACCAGATCATGAAAGAGCACATCCAGACCGTCGTGCGGCATGGGGGAGATTCCTACTACGCGTGGGAAGTGGTGAATGAGCCCACGAATCCGACACATAACGGTTGCTGGTCGCGGATTCTGGGAGAAGAACAATACATCGTGAAGGCCTTTCAGTACGCCCGCGAAGCCAATCCCAACGCGTTGCTCATCCTCAATGACACGTTCGGGCATGGAGGAATCGACAAAGATCGCGCCGATGATTTCTTCTCTTTGGTGAGCCGGCTCAAAGCGGCAGGCGCACCGATTGACGCGGTAGGAACCGAAATGCACTGGCAGATGCCGGAACTGCGGCCCTCCTATCTCGACGAATTCAAGGCTTTTCTGGAAAGCGCGCGCAAGGCTGGAGTGAAAGTGCACATTACCGAGATGGATCTCTACCAGGGCCCGACGGATTCTCCGGAAGTTTTTGCCAAGCAGAACGAGATCTATTACAACGTGGTCCATACCTGCCTGAAAGATTCGAACTGCATCGGTTTCATCACGTGGGGCATTGCGGACCGTTACAGCTTCCTCCGTAGCGCTGAAGATCTGCCGAATGCCAAGCAAACGATGTTCGACGATAACTACGGGAAGAAGCCATCCTACTATGGCGTGCTGCAAGCATTGAAAGAGGGACGATGAGTTACAGCGTTCTAGAGCGGCCGACAATTGAGAGGACCGGAGAACCGGCCGGGCACGAAGTCCGTCGTCGGAGCCCCCTTTGGCTTCTTGTGCTTTTTGCCTTGGTGGGACTGTCGATCTCCGTTGGGGTCTCGATGCTTGCCGGGTCATCACCCTATGGAGTCCTGATCGTCGCCGCGATCATCGGCGTGTCGGTTCCTCTTCTGATTCTGATGATCCAGGCGGCTCCCGAAGCACTCGCGAGCGCGCGCGAACTCGCCCACAACTGGACCTGGTGGCATCCGCTGTGGTTTTTTATCTTCTTCAGCATGCTGGTCTTCCGTATCCGCGATGTCAGCGAGGCCAAGGCAAATCCGCTGGATGCCTATGCGATGCTCAGAATTCTTCCCGAAGCATTCGTATCCTTGACGCTCATCGTTCGGTTGATCCTGAAGAAGCCCAACTGGCTGGGCGCACTGTTTCGCGGAATTCCGGGCGCGATGGCAATTTACTGCCTGGTGTGTTTGGCGACCACCGCCTGGTCGGTGAATGCCTCATGGACGGCTTACAAGTCGCTCGAATTCCTGGCGGACGTTTCTCTGCTGGCAGCCATCGTGGCCAGCGCGGAAGGATTTGTTACTTACAAGAATCTGGTGGATTGGACGCTCACGTTCTATGGGCTCTCTCTCCTTGGCGTCTGGAGCAATCTGCCAATCTGGCCCACCGAGGCAATGGACGGTGGACGGTTAACGGGCGTGATCCCGGTGGAAGCTTCCAATAGCGTAGGAACGTCGGGCGGTGTTTTAGCGATCGTCGCACTTTGCCGGTTGATGCCGGTGTTCGGCGAGGTCAAGAATCGCGCTTGGTACATGCTGCTTCTGATCTTCGGACTGGTCTCGATGGTCCTGTCAAAAACCAGAAACTCGGAAGCCGCCTTTATTTTTGCGGTGGCGCTGATTGTGCTCTTGTCGCAGCGTCTGCGCAGAATCGCGATCTGGGGCGGCGTGCTCCTGGCTCCTCTGGTCACGGTAGCGATCCTGCTGAACGATCGCCTGTTGGGTTATGCCTGGGATCTGGTTCTGAGTGTCGCTGAGCGCGACCAGTCAGACGCTGCGATTGGTTCGCTGAGCGGCCGCACCGCGTGGTGGGCCTACGGAATACAGCAATTGATGCAGCATCCGTTCACGGGATTGGGCGCGTACGCTGCCGGACGTTTTGCGGTCCTTGGCAAATTGGGCGTCGGCGCGGCCGCCATGATGCACAGCGACTGGATTGAAGTTCTTATCGGAACCAGTTTCTGGGGCCTGATCCCGTTTGCGGGAGCCCTGCTTGCAGCCTGGTGGTTCCTGTACCGCTGCATTAAGAGCGATGTCTTCTCCCCCGACCAGCGCCAGCTCGCGCTTGAGCTTTTCGCCTTGCTGGGCATGCTCACCATGCATTCCTTCTTTAACGATGAACTGAGCTGGCACTGTCCTCTGCTGTATTTCGCCATTCTGGGGTATGCCGAATGGGTGCGGACCCACCGGAAGGCACAGCTCAGTTATGCCCTGGAGCGACGACCGTTGTAGTTCACCAAAGCATTTGATCGAAGATGTACCGCAACAGAGTTTTCAGCAACTGCAAACCAAAACAAATCAACTTTACTTGGGGGAGTAAAAGCAAATGGCTAACAAGTCTCGGATTCTGCTAACGGGTGCGGGTGGGTTCATTGGTCATCATCTGGTCAAACGGCTGAAGGCTGATGGTCATTGGGTGCGTGGGGTCGATGTGAAGTATCCCGAGTACGAAACCTCAGCCGCGGATGATTTTCAAATTCTGGACCTGCGGGTGTGGGAGAACTGCCTGACCGCCACGCAGAATATCGATCAGGTCTACAACCTCGCTGCCGACATGGGCGGCATCGGCTACATCACGTCATTCCTGGCCGATATCTCGAAGAACAACATCCTGATCAACGCGCACATGCTCGAAGCCGCCAAGCAGAACGACGTGAAGCGTTACCTGTTCTCGTCCTCGGCTTGCGTCTATGCGCAGTCCAAGCAGAAGAATGCGGACGTGACTCCGCTGAAGGAAGAAGACGCGTATCCGGCCGATCCGGAACCGGGCTACGGCTGGGAGAAGTTGTTCGCCGAGGAACTTTGCCGCTACTACTACCACGACTACAAGTTCGAAACGCGCATCGTGCGTTTTCACAACGTGTACGGCCCGCTCGGCACCTATGATGGCGGCAAGGAGAAGTCTCCTGCGGCGATCTCGCGCAAGGTCGCGAAGGCCACCGATGGCGGCTCGATCGAGATCTGGGGTGACGGCGATCAGACCCGCTCCTACATGTACGTGGACGATTGTGTCGAAGGTCTGATCCGGCTGATGGCTTCCGATCATCGCGACGCTCTGAACCTGGGCACCGACGAGATGGTGAGCATCAATCACCTGGTCGACATGATTTGCGGCATCGCCGGCAAGACGCTGACCAAGCAGCACGATCTCACCAAGCCGCAGGGCGTTCGCGGTCGCAACAGCGACAACACTCTTCTGCGGAAAGTGCTGGGCTGGGAGCCTTCGACCCCGTTAGAGAAGGGCCTCGCCATCACCTACAAGTGGATTGAAGGTGAAGTGAAGAAAAAAGAAGTGGGCGAGTTGGCCGAAGTTACGGGCGACTAGTTTCACTCAGAGCACGACTATGGAAAACCCCTCGGACAGTTGCGTAAAGATTCTGGGCGTGAAGGTCCATGCCACGAGCATGGACCGCACGCTTTCCCGTCTGGAAAGCGCCATCACGAACGGAGAGAAAGGCTATGTCTGCGTCACGGGCGTGCAAGGGGTCATGGAATCGCAGATGGACCCCAGCCTCAAGCGCATCATCAACGGCGCACTGCTGAACCTTCCGGACGGCCGCCCCACCGTCTGGGTGGGATGGCTGCGTGGCCTGTTTCAGATGCGTCAGGTGACCGGTCCCACCATGATGCTGCGAATGTGTGCGCTCTCGGCAGAGAAAGGCTACACGCACTTCTTTTACGGTGGAAATGACGGGGTCGCTGATCAGCTGAGAGATTCCCTGACGCAACGTTTCCCCGGGCTCAAGGTCGTTGGCACCTACACTCCTCCTTTTCGGCCGCTTACTGCGGACGAGGAGGCAGGTCTCATTCGCAAAGTGGCGGAACTGAAGCCTGATTTCTTTTGGGTGGGATTGAGCACGCCGAAGCAGGAACGGTTCATGGATCAGTACATGTCGAAACTCGATACCAACGTCATGCTTGGCGTGGGCGCGGCTTTCGACATCCACACCGGCCGCATCAAAGACGCCCCGTACTGGATGAAACTGACGGGCATGCAGTGGATGCACCGGATCTGGCAAGATCCCAAGCGCCTCTGGAAGCGTTATCTGGTCAACAATCCGAAGTTCGTTTACCGGATCATGCTGGAACTGCTGGGCATCGCAAAGCAGCAGGAAGTTTAGCAACCGGTACGTTTGCAGCAGCGGCAAAATCGAAACTCTGAGTCGCGGCACAATGAACCTCAAGCATGAAAGTTCTTCTCGTCCACAGTGCGTACCAGCTTTTTGGAGGGGAAGACTCGGTGGTCCGGGCCGAGACGGAGTTGCTGGAGAAACACGGCGACGAAGTTTGCCACTACACGCGGCATAACGACGAGGTCAAGCAGTTTAACCTCGCGCAGAAAGCAGCATTCCTCCCTCAGACGGTTTACTCGTGGAAGACTAGCGGCGAGATCGGGGATGTCGTCCGCCGATTCAAGCCGGACGTGTCTTTCATTCACAACGTCTATCCGCTGATTTCCCCCTCGGTGTATCACAAGTTGCATGCGCTACGCGTTCCGACGGTGCAGGTGCTGCACAACTTTCGCCTGCATTGTCCGAATGGGCTGTTCTATACGCAGGGCCAGATCTGTGAGGCGTGCAAGGGCGGCAATTATCTGAATGCGATTCGCAAGCGCTGCTACAAAGACAGTTACACCTTCAGCGCGCTGTATGCGCTGACGCTGGGCCTGAACCGGTTTGGCGGAGTGATCGAGAAGATCTCCGGATTTATCTGCCTGACGGAGTTTTTCAAGCTCAAGATGCAGGAAGCAGGAGTTCCGGACTCGAAGCTCTTTGTGAGACCGAACTTTGTGTCTGCTCCGGCACTGCCGGCGGGAGAAGTGCCCGGCAACGGTTATGCGCTGTTCATGGGCCGGTTGTCCCCGGAAAAGGGCTGTTGGACGCTGATTCGCGCGTTTGAGCAGATGCCGCAAGTGCGCTTGAAGATCATGGGCACCGGGCCGATGGAGCAGGAGTTCCGGGATTACATCCGCGAAAAGGGCATTCGCAATATCGAGTTGCTGGGCTTTAAGAGCGGAGCGGAGAAGTGGGACATCCTGCGCAATTCCTTGTGCGTGGTAATGCCCTCGGAATGGTATGAGAATTTTCCAGTGACGGCTCTGGAAGCGTTCATGGCGTGCAAACCGATCGTTGCGGCGCGCCTGGGTGGACTGCCGTACATCGTGGAAGAGGGCACGTCGGGCCTGCTGTTTGAGGCGGGTAACGCCGGGGATCTGGCGCAAAGAATTCACCATCTGGTGGATCGTCCCGCAGAGGCTGTTCGAATGGGGGAATGCGGGCGGCGCTTGACGGAAACGAAATACGGCCCCGAACAGGCCTACAGCAATTTGATGAAGATTTTTTCCCAGGTGCAGGCCGGGTAAGTGTTGTTCATGACAAACGAATCTCAGAACTCGGAGCTCCAGAAGTCACAGCCGATGAGCGCGGGCCCTCTCTTTGTAGTGGGGATGTGGCGCTCCGGGACTTCGCTGCTCTACGCGCTGCTGAATCAGCATCCCCAGATCGGGCTGATGTACGAATCCGATCTGCCGTTGCTGCATTCGCTGTTCCTGCTGCCGCACAAGAGTTCGTGGTGGTTGAACAAAGTGGATTCGTGGAACGGAGCGTTGACCCGCCACAAAATCGACCCCACGGCGATTCCGGAGAACATCAGCGATTTGCCCCGCGCGTTCAGCGCGGTTGCTCAACAGTACGCGAAGAAGAAGAGCGCGACAGTCTGGGGATGCAAATCGCCTAGCTACTACGACTGCATGACGGAACTGGCAAGCTGGTTCCCGCAGGCGAAGTTCATCGTGATCTGGCGCGACCCGGCCGACGTTTGTCGAAGCATTGTTCGTGCGGCGGAAAAATCTCCGTGGTTCGCGCGCCCCGGCATGGATCTTCGCGCGCTGCTCGGCTATCGCCGGATGAAGAAAGAAGCAGACGAGTTAATGCGCCGTGGGGCCGCCATTCACCAGTTGCAGTATGACGATCTGGTGCGCGAGCCCGAAGCCGCACTGACTGCGATCTGCGAATTCATCGGAGTGCCCTTTGATTCGCGGATGACCTCTCTCGAAGGCGCCGACCGCTCGGCCATCTACAACGGCGAACATCATTCGATGGTGAAAAGCTCGAGCATCGAAGCGAAGCGCAATCGTCCTGAGGTTCTTTCTCCTGAACTGAAAAGCAAGGTCGAGCGCTACGTCGTGTTTTGGAGAAAGCAGTCGGGCGGAACTTGGCCCGTGAAAGCCGCCGTGAGTGATGGAACGAAGGCGGCTTCCTTGGTCGAGCGGACGGCGGATCGCGTTCGGCATGGAGCGCTGCGAACCTTGGATTGCATCGTGCCTTTCGTCTATTCCTTCGTCCCGGTGTCTGTGTGGCAGAAATACCGCGAGGTGAAATCCCGGTACCAACGGATTGCACCTAAGCCGACACGAAGTGAAGCAGTATAGCAGTGATTACTTGTAGCACGTTCATTCTGAAATAGTTAGACCGGCCGCAGATTCGACAGATTGGAACTACACATGCAGCCTCAATGCCCAGTACTCATCCCCACAACTCTACCTAAGGGGTTCGACGCCTTGAATCTACGTGGCAAATTGGTCGTAGTCGTTGCGTGCCTGATTCCGTTGCTGAGTGGCTATGGGTTGAGCCAGACGCTGAGCACCTTTCCCGGCATGAATACCGTGCAGAACCACATCAACTCGACGGCGGCGCCGGACGTTACCATCGCCGTGGGCACCCTCGAGTATTGCGAGCACGTGAACAGCGGTTACCAGTGCTGGTACAAGAGCACGAACCAGCCGGTCAAGTTCTTGGGGAATACGAACGTAAAGTCCGACGCGGGGCCTTGGAGCCAGAATAGCAACAATTCCGGCAACACCACGCATTGTCCGACAGCGTTTAGTCCCAACTCCCAGATCCTGCACGACAACGTCTACAACCTGTGGATCATGGAGAAGCGCATCACGGCGCCAAGCAACGGCCATAATTACATGTGCGTTGCCATCAGTAATGTCGAGGATGTTGGCTCGACCTCTCCCGCCTTCGGCTGGTTTGCTTTCGAGTACGACCTCGACAATGTGATTCCGAAGAACACGCAAGGCAACTACTACTACCCGGATTATCCGCAGACCGGATTGTGGCAGACCTCGACCAGCACGACTCCGCCATACACCGCGGCAACCGATCAGGCTCTGTGGATCACTTACGACTTACAGGACCCGAACAACGGCTCGACAATCATGGCACCGCTCGTGTGCGCGGTTGACTTGGCGGGGTTGCGAGTCAGCACCATAAGTCCGTGGCTGAACAACTCGAAGACACCGGCGTGCGTGGTGGCTCACTCGTTGACGACTTATAATCCGCGGCGCAGTTGGGTTCCGGCGAATAACTCAGACACGACTCCACCCATCGCGGCGGACGGCGAGATGCTCACTTACATCATCGAGCCGACGAAAGACGGCGTCAGTTACCTCACGGATCCGAATCACACGCAGGGCGTGGAGCAATGGACAGTCAATTGGAGCAACACGACTCCGACGCCGACCTTCGTCGCCAGTTGGGATCTTCCTTCGACGCAAGCGGGCGGCGACCAGTTGGGATGCTTTATCGCCAGGAACTATTACGACACAGTGTGCATACCGCAACCCTCGACAGCAGCGACTGGCATCACCATCGATTCGGTAGCGGACCGCATGCAGCAGTTCTTCCACTACACCTCGAAGGGCGGACAGGGAAGCGTTTGGACCTCGGCTCACGCCATTGAAGTTGTTCCGAACTCGGGCACGCCTGGCCAAACCGAAGCCGACATCCGCGTTCTTCAGCGGAACGCAACTTCGCCGAATTCAGTTTATGTTTCCGCGGATTATCCGATCCTCGATCCGGTGGATTCGAGCGCATATGTATTTCTTCCCAGCATAGTCCGCGACAAGAGCGGCAACCTGCAGGGAATCCTGGGAGTGTCGGGCAGCGGAGTGAATGAGCATCCGGCGCTGAACAGTTTGACTCTCAATCCCGGCACGCTGCAAACCGGGACGTGGGGATATATCACGAGTCCGATCACCGGCGGCGACGCAGAGGACACCGACACACTGAATTACCGATGGGGCGACTGGTATAGCGGGGTTCTCGATCCGAGCGATTCGTGCACGGTATGGGTGGCGGGAGAATACCTGCCATCGAACCGGACCACCGAGCCCTGGTGGTATACCGAGATGGCGAAGCTGCCGCCGACGGGCACCTGCGCGGGCGGACCGGTATTGCTCTCGAATGTCGCCTTTAGTTTTGGGAATCAGCAGGTGGAGGTACGGAGCGCGCCGCTCGTCGAAACCATCACCAACAACCAGACGGTCGCGCTGAACATCAGCGGGATTTCCGCGACCGGTGACTTCACCCAGACCAACACGTGTCAATCAGCGATCTCTCCGGGCGGAACGTGCACGATCGACGTGTATTTCATGCCTTCCGTGACCGGCACGCGAACGGGCACGCTCACCATCACCGACGATGCCAGCACCAGCCCGCAGAGCATCGCTCTGAGCGGAATCGGATCGGCGTCGGCGATTTCGATCTCTCCGACGGTTCTTACGTTCGGCAATCAAGTAGTGAACACTTCCAGCGCCGGGCAGAAGGTCACGGTTTCGAATACGGGCTTCGTGAATATCACCGTCAATTCAGTGCAGTCGAGCGGCGGCTTCTCGGAGACCGGCAACTGTTCGGGCGTGACGCTAACACCAGGACAGAGCTGCACGATTACGGCGAGCTTCGCACCGGTGGTCACCGGAGCGCTGACGGGCACGATCACGATCAATGACACGACGACGGGTGCTCCGCACCTGGTCAACATGACGGGGACGGGGCAGGTGCCAGTAACGTTGTCGTCGAACATCACGTTCCCCGCCACGAATGTCGGCAGCTCCAGCATCCCGGAGAACATGTCACTGACCAACAACGGGACCCAGACTCTCAACTTTACGTACTCCACCAGTGGCGACTTCTCGGCGGTTGGCAGTAGTACAACTCCTTGCAACGGGACGTTGTTGGCAAAAGCGAAGTGCAACTTCTCAGTGACGTTTACGCCGACCTTCAATGGCCAGGTGAAGGGAGCGTTGACGATCAGCTTCAACGGGACCGTCGCCGCAGGCGGCTTTACGGGAACTGGTCAAAACGGGCCCGCTGTGCCGCTGACCTTCACTCCGACGAGCCTGAGTTTTGGGAATGTGATTCTGAACTCCTCGAGCGCCAAGACGGTAACGATCAAGAACGTAAGCACGTCGACCGTGACCCTCAGCAGTATTACGGGTAGCGGATACTTCACTGCAACACCGAGCGGAACGACGCCGTGCGGCGGCGCGCTGCTGGCCGGCAAGTCATGCACGGTTACAGTGACCTACAAGCCGGTGGTGGTGGGCGGCAATATCGGCGGCATCACGGTGATTGATGATGGTGCGGTCAGCACCCAAGTGCAGAATGCCGCCGGCACCGGAATTCTGGCAGTGACGGTGTCTCCCACGACGATCAATTTCGGATCGGTAACCGTGGGAACAACCAGCTCGGTGCAAGTCGTGACCGTCACCAACTTCGTGAAAACGGCGGTTCCCATCAACAGCATCGTGGCGAGCGGCGAGTTCATCTACACGACGGGTGGAGGAATTCCGTGCGGGGCGACCATTCCTGCCAACAGTATTTGCACGCTGGGAGTGGAGTTCAGTCCGACGATAACGGGCGCGGTCAGCGGCGACCTGACGTTGAGCGATGCTGCCGTTTCTTCCCCGGAAGTGGTGAGCCTGAAGGGTACGGGCCAGTGAACTTTCGATTGTGACGAGCCTGCTGCGCGGAAGCCACTCGATCCGCGCAGCGGTTTTCTATTCGGTTTTCCCTTTTTTCTCCGCGTCACCGTCCTGGTGAACTTCGGCGGAGATTTTCCTGAGCAGGTCGAGCACAGGGCGCTGACTCTCCAGGAGTCGGGGCTCGAGTTCGGGCAGCGTCATCCAACGCGGCGAACCTTCCCAGGAACCTTTCAATTCTCCACTGGCTTCGGCCTCGAAGACTGAGATGTCACATGGCACATCGGCTGTGCTGTGGTAGAGCATTCTCAGTTTCTCGCCAGTGACGGTCAATCCCGTTTCTTCCAGAACCTCGCGGCGCAGTGTCTCGATCTCTGCTTCCTTTCTGCCTGAGATTCCTCCGGGCAGCGAGAAGCCGCGTCCATCGTTGCGCTGGATGACCAGAAATGTCTGGCCGCGGCGAATGATGCCGACGGAAGCGCGCAGCGATCCGAACAGCGGGAACAGGCGGTAGAGGGTAAAGCAGGTACGCGCGACGATCCAGAAGAGACGGCGCTTGAGGCTCTGAAGCGGGGTTGGCAAGGGGCAAGTCTAGCACGCGAATTCAGCGACCGCGCAGAGCTGATTTGCCGATTCATGAGCTTCGTCTTGAGTGAGAGCGTAGGGCAATAGGCTGCGGGTTTCTCCTCGAAAAAATTTTCGACGGCGCGCTTTTCGGGGCAGGAGTCGGACTGCGATTTCAGGTTTCCGAAAATGCGCATCACAGGTACCCCCTCCCCCTCGGTCTATTGCAATCATCAGGTTAGCGGGAATTCGTCCGAAAATCTAAGGGGCTCAATATCTTGCGGGTAAGATCTTGATTTCATGAGACTTAGGGCCAATGCCCTAGAGGGAGGATGAACTGCCTCCGCCTTGACCATGATGAACCTGGATGTGAGTGGGCCGCAAGGGCAGATGTCACAACGGGCCTGTGGATTTCTTAGGAGAGTACGTCAGGCTGAGCTTCACGTTTGTAGAAAAACTGGGTTCGGCGCGGCTGGGGCTAAAGAGTGTGTGTGAGAACTGGTGTCGTCCCTTCGGGCCTCGCTCTCTCTTCCGACCCTAGGCACTGCCGTGCCGGGTTTTCATGTGCCGCCACTTCGCGGCTGGAGTTCGGCGGGATCGGTTAGCGATTGTTTGAGAAAACGAAGAGTTGTAAAAAACGAAGAGCCCGTATCTTGCGATACGGGCTCTCTTGTTTGGGCGATGATGGTGCGTGATGCAGGTTAGTGAAGCACGACCGGTTTGATGCCGAGTGGGACGATGCGCCCCGAGATGGAGACCGGAGCGTTGGCGGTGGTCATGGCCTGGTACTGCGACCACTGGGATCCGACGGTCTGATTCGACGTGGTGCAGGAGCCGTTGGCGCAACTCTGCGACGAATCCCACATGACGAGGTACTGTGTGCCAGACTTGTTGATGGTACACGAATAGATGGTTCCGACCGCCGCGCACGGAGTGGTAAGAGTGGAGCCCGAGAGCCAGTTGTAGGTCTGCTGGTAGGCGGTCTGCACGGCTGCGGGTTGAGTGGTCATATAGGTCCAGTCGTACCATGCGATGCCCGATACGTTCATCGACCAGGTCATCAGATAGAAGCGCGGCATGAAGGACGCGGCCATGTCGGCGTCGGTGTAGGCGCCGGTGAAGCCGGCTTCGGCGTAGGATGCTTCTCCATTCCACATGGGCTTGGCGAGTTCGGCGGGCTGCAGAATGCCGTGGGCGTTGGCCACGTAGGTCTGCATGGCGGTCTCAGGTATGCAGGGAACGGGCGCCGGGCAATGGTTTCCAGTGGCGTTGCCGGGTTTCATGTGGAAGTTGACGATGTCGACCGCGGTGGCGATTGCATTCGGCGGATTCGGACAGGGCAACTGGGATCCCGTGGGCGAGGCGTTGCAATACAGTTGGTTCTGCGCGTAGGTCAGGTTGGACGAACTATCCGCGTGCCCGGAGGCCATCACGATCTGCGCCGTGGGATCGATCGGAGTGGCAGTGCAGGGAGTGGCGGTGCCGTTGCCACTCTCGTGGATCACGCCGCGGCCGGTGATGATGCAGTTCGCATCTTCAGTCAGGCGCGCGAGCTGGGCGAAACTCCCGGCCCAGTAGAACGAGGCATCAGGTTCGTTCCAGATTTCCCAGTACTTGATGTGAGCGTGCGTCTGCAGGTACGTGGGGTTGTTGGCGTGGGTGGCGATTGCGGTAATCCACGCTTTCCAGATGGCGTTGGTTCCGGTGCCATCGCTGTTCAGATCGATGGGAGCATCGCACTCGCCAGCGCCTCCGCCGGAAACTGCGGTGGTGTAGTGGCAGGTCGTATCAGATGGCTTGGACGTAGCCCACGGTGGAGTGCGAGCCAGCGTGTACATGCCTTCCATCACACCGCTGGTGTAGGCCTGAGCGAGAACCGAGTCGAGGTTCGAGTAGTCATAAACACCGGATGCGGTGTTGATGGATGGCCATTGCAGCGGAGGGGAGTCCCAGAAACGCTGCATGCCGTAATTCACGGTGGGATAGTCCCGCACCGATGTATTGGTCGAGGTGAATCCGAACAGAGTTGACGGGGCCGTGTTGCCGGTGACGATCGCGTTGACCGCCAGGCTTAGCGGCTGAGTCGCAGTTTGTTTCGGGGACGAGGAATCCACGGCCTGGACGGTGATGTTGAATTGTCCAGTCTTAGAAGTAGTCCCAGAGAGCAGACCGCTGCTCTGCAGGCTCATGCCAGTGGGTAGCGTTCCGGACGCCAGGCTCCAAGTGTAGGGAGTGGTTCCTCCGGAGGCCTTTAGCGTGGCAGAGTATGCGGTGCCAGAGGTGGCGCCGGATAAGGATGTGGTCGTGACGGTAAGGGGAGGAGCCAGAGCCGGACTGATCGTGACGACAGCTTTGCCGGACTTGGTCGAGTCAGCGGTGCTGGTCGCGGTCACGGTGGCGGTTGTTTTGGTGGTGACGGACGGCGCCTGGTAGAGGCCGCTGCTGCTAATGGATCCGGGCCAAGCGGACCAGGTGACTCCTACGTTGGAAGTGTTGGTGACGAGGGCGGTGAATTGCGCCGTCCCGGAAGACGTTACGGTGGCGGCCGCTGGAGTGACCGTCACGGTGATGGTGCCGACCGTTGAGACCGTGATCTGGAACGAGCGTGTCGCCGTTTGCTTGGGAGAAGAGGAATCGGTTACCTGGACCGTGAAGCTGAACGTTCCTGTCTGAGAAGTGGTGCCGGAGATGACTCCGGTGCTTTGCAGGGTGATTCCGGTAGGCAGCGTTCCGGAGGCGAGGGTCCAGCTGTAGGGAGTGGTTCCTCCGGTGGCCGCCAGTGTGGCAGAGTAAGCGGCGCCGGACGTGGCGCCAGATATCGACACAGTCGTGACCGCAACGGGAAGACCAAGCGGCTTAATCGTTACGGAAGCTTTTCCAGACTTGGTCGGATCGGCGTTGCTCGTGGCGGTCACAGTTGCAGATGTGCTGGTCGCAACGGCCGGTGCCTGGTAGAGACCGGTGCTGGTGATGGTTCCCGGTGAGGCCGACCAGGTGACGGCCTGGTTCGAGGTGTTGCTGACCGCGGCGGTAAATTGTGCCGTACCGGAAGAAACCACGTTGGCCGCTGCGGGAGAGACCGCGACGACTATGACGCCGGCACTAGAGACGGGGATCTGGAACGACTGCGCTCCTTGCAGGCCGGTCGAATCCGTCGCTTGCACTGCGAAGTTAAAGACTCCGGTCCTTGCGGGAGTTCCGGAGATGGTTCCGGTGGATTGGCTGAGGGCGAGGCCGGAGGGCAAAGATCCGGAAGAGAGGCTGAAGACGTAGGGCGCCTTCCCGCCGCTGACACTGAGGGTTCCGTTGTAAGGCACGCCCACGTCGGCTGGGGACAGGCGTCCAGAAACTTGTGGGGGCACGGTGTTTCCGGAGCCGGCTGAACTCGCCGCTGTGCAGGCGGCTAACCACGAGAGGCACAGCAGTAAAGCGGCGACGCCAATGAATCGAACCACTGCGGACTGCTGGCGGTTCCGAGCCGGGGGACGTGCTTCGGACAACATGTGTGTTACCTCGAATGGGGGGCTTCGACAGGACGCCTTTTCTCGGAACGTCCTTGAGGTAACAGTAGACAGGCATGGGAGATGCGCACAGATACCCAAGGGCCACTGCCCAGGGGGGCCCAGAAGTACATGCTGTGAAGCCCTCGCGCGGAAGCGGATGGGCTAATTACGGGAGGAGAGTAACGTCAATTGCGTCGCATGACGCGTACGGGTAAATCTATGCGGGCGGGGAGCGCTGCGGGAGTGGTCTCCTTTTTCGAGGGGATAGCGTCGTCGGATTTGGCCGCGGCGGCGTGATTGCCCAACGCATACAGGACTACTTCCACGCGGCTGGAGACGCCCAGCTTGTCGAAGATGCGGAAGAGATAATTTTTTACGGTGTGCTCGCGGAGGTTCAGGCGCTGCGCGATTTCACGGTTACTGAGTCCCTCGGCGACGCAACGGACGACGTCAATTTCCCGTGCCGAGAGCAGGGCATCGCCGCTCGCGCTCAGGAATTTCATGGGGACGGGCTCCGCCATGGATTCCAACAGGAATTGCAATTCTGTGCTGTTCGCCCAGATCTGGCCTTCGTGCACGCAACGGATGGACTTGGCGAGTGACTTGAGCGATTCGGTACGGCAGAAAACCCCTCGGGCACCGGCGCGGAAGGCTTCGATCACCGGGGCACGTTCGGAGGAGTCGAGAAGCATGATGACCCGGGTGCTCGGGGAGGCGGAACAGATCTCGCGGCTCAAGCCGAATCCGCCGCGGCTGTCAGCGCCCTGCCGTGCGCTGATCAAGGCGACGTGCGAGCGCTCTCGCTTCAGTACGGCCAGGATCTCGGCCTCTTTGGAGGCCGGACTCGCCACATTAAACTGGCCGTCGCGCCCCAGGGTTTCCACCAGCAACTGAGTGTTCATCGACGTGTTATCGGCGGCGAGGACGCGGATGCGGTCTTGCTGAGGAAAGCTGGTCAATTGAGCCATGATAGATGAGCCTGCAACCAAAAAAACGTTAGGAAGTCCTTCGTCTCCCTTCGCTTCTGTAGCTGTAAGACAACGGTTTGATCAGATGTTGAGGGGGGAACGGATGCAAAACGTAAGTTCCAAGTCGGGAGTCTCTAACTCCAATTGGTTCGTCCCGTTTCCGGGGCGAAAGCTTCTGGTGACAAGTTATTAGCGCGGGGGAAACCGGTAAATGGCACTTTAGGGCCATTATTCAAAGGGTTACCCCGCAGCTGCATGTTACCAGGTGATTACCATCCGGATTGAATCTCGGAGGCGGGTATGCAAAGTTCTTCACGGAGACGATCCTCTCATTGACTCTGTTTTGACACTGTACTAGGGTACCGTGAGTAAGAAGTGAAAGACCCTCGCGGGAAGCTCACCCCCCACATCTTCCTGGCAGCATAGCCGCTGAAAAGTGGCCCAACAGAACGAACTCGGTGAAGACAGGTTGGAAACCCATGCCCAGATTCGACAATTCTCCTAGCGAAAACCACTCGGGAAGCAAGTCCCGTCGACACATCCCTTACTATCTCGCACTGGCGCTTTTGCTGGTGGCGTCCGCGGCAGTGTTGATGACGCGGCCGGTAGTGGTTCATGGTTCGTCGCTTGCCGTGGATCCCGGCCCGCGCCCGCTTCCGGCTGACGCTGGCAATTTCTATTCGAATCTGACGCCCAATCAGAACGCGATCACGCTACGGCTCACCCAGATATTCACGGAGGTGAACTTTGTAGCGGGTGGACCGCTGGTGAAAACGGTTGGACTGGGGCCGCGATTCAATTCCAATTCCTGCAACAGTTGCCACGCGTATCCCGCGGTCGGTGGCTCGAGCTCGCCGAATAATCCGCTCTTCGGCATCTACCAGCTGCAGGGCGCGACCAACACCATGCCGTATTTCATTACTGCGAACGGCCCAGTGATTGTGGCGCGGTTCCCGTATAAATCGGACGGCGTGACGCCCGATGGCGGCGTGCACCAGATGTTCACGATTTCGAATCGCACTGACGCTCCGGGATGCACCACGATGGTGCAGCCGAATTTCACCCAGGCGCAGCAGAACAACAACATTATTTTCCGCCAGGTGACTCCCACATTCGGCACTGGATTGATGGAGCTGATTCAGGACAGCGACATTATTGCCAACATGAATGCCAACAAAACGCTGAAGCAGTCGCTGGGAATTTCGGGGCATGCACAATTCAGCGACGATGACGGCACGATCACGCGCTTCGGCTGGAAGGCGCAGAATAAGTCGCTGCTCTACTTTTCGGGCGAGGCGTACAACGTGGAAGAGGGCGTGAGCGACGAAGCGTTCCCCAGTGAGAATGACGAGTCGATTCCCAGTTGCCTGCCGCCGTTCCCGGTGCCGCCGGGAACCAACAAGACCAAGGGCGTACCGGACGATCGCATGGATTCCGGCGAAGCGCCGAAACTGCCGGTAAACTTCCCGAGCGATCTGGAGCGCTTCTCGCTGTTCATGCGCTTCCTGGCGCCTCCGACGCCGGTGCCGCCGACGCAGTCGACCGCCAACGGGCTGGTGCAGTTCAACACCATCGGCTGCAATATGTGCCATACCAACTCGTTTACCACTCCGAAGTCTTCCATTGCGGCGTTGGGCAACGTGCAGGCGTTTCTGTTCTCGGACTTACTGGTTCACGACATGGGACCAGACAACGCGGATAACGTCAATCAGGGTGGCGCGACGGGCGATCAATTCCGTACGGCACCGTTGTGGGGAATCGGCCAGAGATACTTCTTCATGCACGATGGCCGCACTCAGGACATCGTTCAGGCCATCGAAGATCACCGGAGTCTCGGCAATGGCACCTATCCGAATTCAGAAGCGAATCAGGTCATTAGTAACTTTGATGCCCTGACGCCGAAGAATCAGCAGGATCTGGTGAACTTCCTGCGCTCGCTGTGAGTTTTCGGGACACGACCAAGATCAAGGGGAACTTTATGTCATTGTCGAAAGAGACGAATCCAATGCAGGCTCAAGCTGACAAAGGGAAGTGGATCCGCGTAATTCTGCCGATGGTCCTGTTGCTCGCGGTGTGCACGGCGGCGACTGCTTACTTTCCGAAGGGCGCGAAGGCATCGAAGCCGACTGCGCCTTCATCTTTGCGGGCCAATGCGAGTCTTCCTCCAGCAGTGACGGCGACGGATCCGGGTCCACGGCCGTTGCCCGCGAACGCCGGAGGTTTCTTGGGGAAGTTAAGCTCCAACGAACAGCAGATTGAGCCCAGCATCACGACGGAATTCAACCGCGCGCACGACGTCATCGTCACTTCTCCGACAGACGGTGGACTCGGGCCGCGATTCAATTCGAATTCCTGCGCGAGTTGCCACGCGTATCCGGCGGTAGGTGGATCGAGCCCGCCGTCGAATCCGTTATTCGCCGTGTACAACTACAACGGCGCGAACAACACCATGCCGTCGTTCATTACTTCGAGCGGCCCGATCCTCGAAGCGCGCTTTATTAACCAGCCGGGCACGACCATTCCGGATGGCAAGGTACACCAGTTGTTTACGATCACGGGCCGCAGCGACGCTTCTGCCTGCAACATTTCGCAGCCGGACTTTGTGACTGCGGCTTCGCAAGGCAATCTTGCGCTTCGGCAGGTGATTCCGACCTACGGTGACGGTCTGATCGAGGTGATTCGCAACATCGACATCATCAACAACATGAATTCGAACCTGACCAAGAAGGCAGGGCTGGGCATTACCGGTCATCCCAATAACAGCGGAAATGACGGCAGCATTCAGCGCTTCGGGTGGAAGGCTCAGGTTCGGTCGACGCTGCTGATGGCGGCCAACCAGATGAACGTGGAAATGGGCGTCACCAATGAGACGTTCCCGAATGAAATCGACCAGACGCCGGGATGCGTTCTGAATCCGGTGCCGGAGACGGTTTCGAACTTCACTCCCGGAATTCTGACGGAAATGTTCCCGGGCGATGCGGAGCGCGCGGAGTACTTTACGCAGTGGATGGCGCCGCCCACGCCCGGGCAGCAGAACAGTTCCACCACCAACGGGAAGACGCAGTTCACTAACGCGGGTTGCGTCTATTGCCATACCACTTCGTTCACGACGCCGGCGACCTCGCGCCCGGCGCTGGGCGACATCAAGATCAACCTGTACTCCGATATTCTGGTGCACCACATGGGGCCGGGCTTGGCGGATGGGCTGCAGCAAGGTAGTGCGGGTCCAGACGAGTTCAGGACCGCGCCGCTCTGGGGCATTGGACAGCGCCTGTGGTTCCTGCACGATGGGCGAACCAACAACATTGTCACGGCGATTGAAGATCACTACAGCCTGGGGAACGGTTCGTACCCGGCGTCGGAAGCGAATCAGAGCGTGACGAACTTTAACAATCTGAGTCCGAAGAACCAGCAGGATCTGGTGAACTTCCTGCGGTCGTTGTAGTCGAAGAAATCGATCAGCTGCAGTAGCGACTTGTAATACTCAGGGCGCCGCAATCGAAACTGGTTGCGGCGCCCTCCGCTTGTGCCCTGTTGTTTGGTGTTTGCGAGCCAGTGAGGCTCCAGTGAGGCTAATGAGACACGGCGGCGGTGGCGCGGAGCCTGGCATCGGCAGCCTTCGTCGTTCGCCCTTGCGCTTCGTATAGGTCGGCCAGGCCCAGCCAGAGCTTGGAGTCACCTGGCGCCAGCTTCACGGCTTCTTCCTGAAAACTTACGGCCTGCGCTAAGTCTCCCAGTTGATACCATGCTTTGGCGCGGCCTGTGGCGACCAACGAATTGAAGCTGGCGCCAAGGGATTCGCCTTCAGCCGCGAAGGGACTGGTGGCGACGGCCTTGTCCAGTGCTTCAAGCGCGGGCTGCGGCTGGTGCATTTGCAGGTAGGCCTGACCGAGCATCATCCACATTTCATGCGGGCGGGAGGAAGACTCCGCGGACTGCCGGAAGACTTCCGCGGCTTCCGCATAACGCTTTTGCGTCATGTGGAAGAGACCGAAATCGAACCAGCTTTCATCGGTCGGTTCGAGACGGAGGCTGGTGCGGAACTCTGCTTCAGCTTCTGTGGCGCGGTCTGTCTGTTGAAGGACGAGCGCGCGTAGCAGGTGAACGTTGGCATTGTCGGGAAAAACTGACTGGGCGCGGTCGAGAGAAGCCAGCGCCTCTGAGTAGCGTTCCAGGCTGTAGAGAACTCCTCCGGCGTTGGCCCACGCGTTGAAGAGTTCGGCTCGTGCGCTGGAGGACTGGGCGGGGTTCGAGTCGGAGGGCCGGCCAATTGAAATCTTGTCGCAGTCAATCAGCAGACGGTCGATGAGCGAGGTCGTTTCCGGTGTGCGCCGCACGAAGACCGCAGAGACTTCGTCCAGGTACACGGGGCGCCAGGAGTGGCTTCGGCAAAAGGAATGGAGTTGTGGGAATAAGGTCATCCCCTGATAGCGTGACAGAGGAACGATGATGGTGTTGATGCCGCGGGCCTCGGCTTCCTGCTGCCATGCCGGGGAGTCTGGGGGCTCGATGCTCAGGTCATACGCGCGAAAGAAAAGTTGCGGGCCGAACGGGATGGCGCGGCCATCGATGTAGTCGCGGTATTCGGGGAACAGGCGCCAGGTGAGAAAGCCGCCGAGGTTGTAGGTGTTGAAAACATTGGCCGGCAGCTTTTCGCGTTGCAGGAAGTCCACCGCGCGCTCGGGATACCACCAGGAGAGTCCGGTCCCGAATGATGCGCGCAAGGTGGATCGCAGGTAGTAGCGATTGGAAATGAGATCGCTGGCACGGGCGAAGGCCATGGCCGCTAGGGAGATTGTCAGGAGAAGAGTGGCGGCAGTGACGAATTGTGCTTCAGAGTGGGTTGACGAAGAAGGATCTCGATCTCCACCCATCGCATTTTTGATGGTGGGCTTCGGGCCGAGGAGTTCGTCGAGCATCGCGCCGCCAACCACAACCGCGACGCAGGCAAACACAGCTTGCAAACGGACATGCTGGATGGCGAGATACGCGGAGGCGATCAGCAATGCGGCCGCTCCCCAGTGCTTTCGCCAGAGGGCGATGATGGCGCCGATGAGGACGACAAACATCAGCCACCAGAAACAACTTTGGGGATCGCGCCAGTCGAGTGCCTGATGCAGGCTGGCAGACGAGAGACGAACGTTCTCCCATTCGACAATCCAGGATGTGTGGAGGCTTTGAGCGCGTTGTTGCCTGCTCAGCGCAAGGTAAAGAGAAGGGCCCCAGGGATTGAGGATGGTGGCGGCTCCCGTCAGTGCTAGCCACGGCCACGCAGGTTGTAGTCGAACGCGCGCGGCCTGCCGTTTGGTTGCAAAGGGCAGGTCGAGAAGCTCCAGTATGAGATATGCAGCGCAGATTGCGAGGCCGGCGACAAATCCCAAGTGCAGGTTAACCCATGCCACCATGAGGACGGGGAGCAGCCAGAGGGGAGATCGGCCGCGCCGATAGTGCCGCCACAAGAGGCTCAGGAACGCGGCAAACAGGATCGTGCTGAACATCTCGGCGCGAGGCTGTGTGCGGTTTGCGATCAGAGGCACGGCAACAACCGCGAGGGCAGATCCAATCAGACTCCTGCGGCGAAGCAGTAGCGCGACGGATCCCGCGCAGGCGATGGCGCCCATCCATGAAAGCAGCGCGTATCCTCCCGCGAGGTAGGCGAGGTAGAAGACGATCCCTGACAGAACGGGATAGATCCATGGCTGGCCTGCGGCGGTGTAGGAAAAAACGTCGGTGGAGAACACGTGTCGATGCTGCACGACCCATCGACCGGTGGCGAGCTGCCAGCCTAGATCGAAGTCTTGCAGAGTGTGCAGACCTGCCAGTAGGGCGTAGGCGATCGCCACGACTGCAAGAATCCGGCCAGAAAGTTGCGCGGTGGTGTGGCGAGATTCCTGGTCGGGTCGGGCGCTGCTCTCAGGTGAACGAGTGGCCATTCGGCAGGGAAGTCGTCCCAGGCAAAGCACGCTGGCGTCGCGAGCTGAGCCGATACTATGGGGTACTCGCGAGACTCCAAATCATACAACAGCAAGGAGCCGAGGAGGCCCGCCAAAAGAAGGGAATCGGCACTGCCGATTCCCGAATCTATTTCTGTCCGTTGGCCTTCGACAGAATGAAGATGTGATCATCGGGCAGAGATTCGATCTGGCTGTCGCCGCCGAAGACCACCAGACAGTTGAAGGCGGAACTGTAGACCGTCGAGTGGAAGAAGCGCTCGGGCGCGGTGCCTGTCACTTTCTCGGCAGTCCATGCCGGAGTTCCTCCGATGCCGTTGGGGAAGGTGAGGACCCACGAGTCATAAAGAAACCGAGTGCCGTTGATCGCGTTAATGCCGCCGTACATAATCATGCGGTTATTAGTTGCGTCGTATACGGTGCTTTGACCGGTTCTACCGTTCGGAGCAGTTCCGGTCGGTGCAAGGAGGGTCCAGACCGGTGTTCCGCCTTGTCCGTTGGCGTTGGAGAGAGTCCAGACGTCGGCGAATCCGCTACTGCCTGTATCACCCGCATAGATAGTTAGAACGTTATTAACCGGGTCGTATATAGAGCTGCTGTTTTCTCGCGCTGTCGGCGGAGTACCAGCAGGAGAAAGCTGTGTCCATGTGGGCGTTCCACCCTCGCCGTTTGCATTGCTCAGCACCCACACGTCCGAAAGATAGCCGGAGGAACAATTGGTGCCTCCGAAAACGATCATGGTGTTCTGCGCGGGATCGTATACGGCGGTTTGGTTCATGCGCGGCGTGGGCAATGTGCCCGACGCGGTCAGACTGATCCAATCCGGCGTGCCGTGGGCGGAATTGGCGTCGTCGAGAATCCACAAGTCATGCAGGCAATTGGTCGAACTGGTCGCACCGCCGAAAACGATCAGGCGGTTGCTGCTCGAGTCGTAGAGGCCGCTGTGTCCAAAACGCGCGGCTGGCGCCGTCCCCGCGGGAAGCACCTGCATCCAATTCGTGGAGACCTGCGAAACCTGACCGGAAGCGACGATGGACGGTGCTGACCAGACGTCGTTCAACGCGCCCGGCGTTCCGGAGGTCTGCCCGCCGAACACGATCAACTGATCGGTGACCGCGTCGTAAACGGCGCTCTGGTGGCTTCGCGGGGCGGGACCGTCCTGGGACCATGCGGCGCCGGACTGCAATCCATTTACCTTTGTAAGTACAAAAACGTGATCGTCGGTAAAGGTCTTGGGAAGCTGGCTGTCGCCGCCGAAGATCACCATTTCGTTGGCGGTCGGATCATAGATCGCAGTATGACTGGAGCGATACGGGGCCGGGTCCGTGGGTGACAATTGCGTCCAAGCCGGGCTGGCGCCAACTCCGTTCGCGTCGCTGAGAATCCAGGTGTCGTTTTGTACGGCGGTCGAGCCGACAACTCCGCCATGGATGATCATTCGGTTGTTGGCCGAATCGAAGACGGCGGTGTGGCCACTGCGTGGATTCGGCGCGGTCCCGGTGGGAGCGAGTTGGGTCCACGTTGGAGTTCCGTTCACGTTCGCGAGGGTCCAGACATCGTTGAAGACGGCCCTCGCAGCACCCGCGCCGCCAAAAACCGTCATGACGCGCTTGGTGGAGTCGTAGATCGCCGTGCTTTGCGAGCGGGCGGCCGGCGCGGTGCCGACCGGCTTGGATTGAGTCCACTTCGGAGTGGCCACCGATCCGTCAGCGTTGCTCAAGATCCAGACGTCGTTGTAGAAATTTCCAGCGCAATCGGTTCCACCGAACACGATCATGGTGTTGGTCGCGGCGTCATACACGGAGGCGTGGCCTTCGCGGACCGGGGGCAAAGTTCCTGTTGGACTGAGTTTGATCCAGGTGGGCGTGCCGCCAACGGAGTTGGTGTTGGTGAGGACCCACAGATCGTTCGCGCAGGGTCCGGGAAACCCGGTGCCGCCGCCAAAAATGATCATGCGGTTGGAAGTGGGATTGTAGGCGGCAGAGTGTCCGAAGCGCACGCTCGGAACCGTGCCGGCGGTAGTGACGGAGACCCAGTTCAAATTGTTGGCGGTCGATGCTGAAGACTCGATGACGTTCTTCACGGCCCAGACATCGTGGAAGTCGACGTTGGTAGGTGCATGCTGTCCGCCAAACATGATCATCTGCTTGGTCGAGGGGTCATAAATCGAAGACGCTTGGCTGCGCGTGCCGGGGCCGTAGCGATTCCACTTTTGTGCGGAGGCGGACGAAGCCAGGAGCATACTGAAACAGACTAACAACAGGGCCGTGTACAGAGAATTGGACCGGGTCAAGTGAAGGCTCCGAAACGGGCACAGCATGGGCTGGCTCCGGGATGTTCGATTTTTAAGGTAGGGCGTTGTGGGGGAAACGACAGCTCTACGTGTATGCCTAGGGAGCATAGGACGGTGGCACCACAGCGTCAAGATGCAAATTCCTTCATCTTGACAGTGTGAGCATCGTCGGACAGACTGAACTGCCCTCGTTCGCCTTGTTGAGAGCCAGGAGCGGCTGTGCCTAGACGGCGGGCTCAAGTATGTGCTCTCAGCTGGCGACAGTTTTTAGCTTTTCGGGTCCAGGAGCCGTCCTAATCATGAAGGTGCGGGGAACTCTAGCGTCGGTCAGTCTTCCGCTGACGCTCTGCATCCTTTTCCTTAGCTGTCATCCGCTATTGTTCGCACAGACATGGACTCAATATGGTCCACCGGCGCGCTTCTCACATACGGCGGTATTCGATCCGGCGTCGAAGAGGATGATTGTATTCGGGGGGCAGAACAGCACGACCAAGTCAGATCTGAATGACGTGTGGCTGGTCGGTACCAGCACTTCGAAGTTTGTGACCTCGACGAGTTTGGTTCCGAGCGGCTCGGCGCCAGCGGGCAGGTTCGGGCACGTGGCTACTTACGACCCGAGCAGCAACCGCATGACCGTTTTCGGCGGTGGCACGGGAACGTCCGGTTCGTGCATGAACGACGTTTGGATTCTCGATGGCGCCAACGGAGAGAGTGGATCGGCTGCGTGGCTTTCGATTTCTGCCTCCGGCACAATACCGGCCGCCCGATTGCATCACACGGGAGTGTACGACGCGAATACGAATTCCCTGATTATGTTTGGCGGGAACAATTGTTCCACCGGATATTTCAATGACGTGTGGGTCTTGAGCGACGCGAACGGTGGAAGCGGCAGCCCAGCGTGGCAGCAACTCTCGGTGAGCGGCACCCCTCCTGCCGCGCGGGAGAGTGCCAGCGCCATCTACGATGCTGCGAACAACGTGATGACTGTGTATGGCGGTGACGCCGGGTCCGCGAATTTTGGAGATGTCTGGGTTCTTTCCCACGCCAATGGTACGGGTGGAACTCCAACGTGGACACAACTGTCGCCAACGGGGACGGCTCCCAGCAGTCGCTCCGGGCAAACCGCCGTGTACGACAGCACGAACGATCGCATGATTGTGTTTGGCGGGTTTCACTCGTCGAACGCGGTATCCGACAGTTTTGTATTGACGTCTGCGAATGGAATCGGCGGGACGCCGGGCTGGACGAAGATTGCGACCAAGGGAACCGCTCCGGCAGTGGGCTTCCACAGCGCTGTGTATGACTCGAGCGTAAACGATATGTACGTTTTCGCAGGATCGAGCAGCCAGGCCAAACTGGCCGGAGATGACCACGCATTCACGCTGAGCAGCGCCAATGGTACGGGCACGAGTTCATGGACACGCGGGGGACCGCCCGCTCGGTATTCGCAAGGGATGTTCTACGATTCGGTGACCAACAGTGTGTTTGTCGTGGATGGTCAGCACGCGCAGACCAATACGAACATAGACGACTACTGGCAAACGACCGGGGTCAACGATTCCTCCAACATCAATTGGATCCCGATCAATGTTGGGGGGAAGCATCCCAAGGCGCGATGGGGCCACAGTGTGCAGTGCGACAGTGCGAACAACCGCTTGATGGTGTTTGGCGGCGGCACGGGGTTTCCCGCTCCTTGCGTCAACGATCACTGGGTCATGACCAGCGCCAACAATACGGGTGGCAGGCCGACTTGGGTGGCGACGGCTCCCACGGGTACGCTGCCTGGAATTCGCACGCGTCACACCTCTGCCTATGACCCGGTCACGAACCGGCTGATTATCTTCGGTGGTTACGATTGTGTTTCCACGTACTACAACGACGTGTGGGTTCTCAACAATGCGAACGCGTTGACCGGTACGCCTGCCTGGACCAAGCTGTCGCCGCGCGGCACGCCACCGAGCGCGCGGCAAAGCAGTTCGGTCATCTACAACTCGACCACGAACACTCTCACGATCTATGGCGGGGACGCGGGCAGCGCGCCGTTTGGCGATATCTGGATTCTTTCGAATGCGAACGGTTCGGGAGGCACGCCGCAGTGGAGGCTGGCGGTTCCGTCGAACAGCGGGCCAGTTGCACGGACGGGGCACACCGCGATCTACGACGTGACCAACGATCTGATGACGATCTACGGTGGATATGACGGAACGAAGTTGTTAAGCGACGCCTGGGTGCTCACAGATCCGAACGGGCAGAGTACCCGTCCGCAATGGACTGAAATTACCGCACAGACGCCGGCGCCGGCGCGTCGCTTCTCGAGTGCAGTGTACGATTCAGTACACAATCAAATGAATATTTTTGGGGGAGTGTTCACCCTGCCGTCGCTCCCAGACGATCACCTATTCTCTCTGACGAACGCGAATGGACAACCATGAAGCAGCTTAGCTTTCTCCTCCTCGTTTTCCTGGGCAGCGTGACATTTCTGGACGCTCAGGTGTGGACCCTAGCCGGTCCCTCATCCCGCCACTCGCACTCCGCGGTGTTTGATCCGACGACCGCGCAGATGATCATTTTTGGTGGGCAGGCATCGGCCACCAGCACGGATCTCAACGACGTGTGGCTTGGGGTGACATCTTCCCAGCAGAATGATCGTTTCACGCAGGTGATCCCGACGGGTACGCTTCCGCCGGGCCGCTATGGGCACGTTGCGACCTACGATCCCAACAGCAATCGTATGACAATTTTCGGCGGAGCCGAGGGGATGCCTTCGCCGTGCGCCAACGATGCATGGATCCTGAATGATGCGAATGGAAGCGGGAGCGCGTCCTGGTTCGAGCTGACTCCAAATGGAACGCTGCCGCCGGCCCGCATGTATCACACAGCTGTGTACGATCCGACCACAGATTCCATGATCGTGTTTGGAGGCAACAATTGCTCCACCGGATATTTCAACGATGTCTGGGTGCTCAGCAGCGCCAACGGTGAAGGGGGAACACCGGCGTGGACGCAGTTGACGCCCTCCGGAACTCCGCCGGCAGCGCGGGAGAGTGCTAGCGCTGTGTACGATTCGGTGAACAACATCATGACTCTTTATGGAGGAGACATCGGAGGGTCAGGCTTGGGGGATGTTTGGGTGCTCTCGCATGCGAATGGCACGGGCGGTACGCCGGCGTGGACAAAGTTGTCAGCGAGCGGAACTCCTCCTGGCATACGAACCGGTCAAACCGCCACGTATGATCCCGCCACCAATCACATGACGATCTTCGGTGGGATCAACAACGGACTCACCCTGTCTGATTCATGGGTGCTGTCCTCAGCGAACGGGATCGGGTTCCCGAGTTGGACGATGATCAAAACCTCGGGTACGTCGCCGAGTGTTGCGTACCACAGCGCGGTCTATGATCCAAACTTGAATAACATGTACGTTTTTGCCGGCACGAGCAGCGCCGACAAGCTCTCAACGAATTCCCACGCCTTCACGCTCTTCGGCGCGAATAATGTTACGAAGACGGGCAGCCGGTGGATTCTAGGCGGGCCGGCGGTGCGGTATTCGGCGGCCGCATTCTACGACAGTGGAACGAACAGTCTGTTTGTCCTGGGTGGCCAACACGCGAAGACCAACCTGGACTTCGGTGACTACTGGCAGGCATCGAACGTCGTTGGTTCTTCCAATCTGAAGTGGACGATCCTGTCGCCGACCGGAAGTCGTCCATCGCCGCGTTTTGGTCATACTGGCCTGTTCGACAGCGGAAGCGACCGGATGATGGTGTTTGGCGGAGCCACGGGATATCCGGCACCCTGCGTGAACGACTACCACGTGTTGCAACACGCCAATGCGCAGGGCGGAACGATGACGTGGACGATGTTGAAGCCGTCGGGCACTGCGCCGCCGGTGCGCACGCTGCATGGGTCGGTGTACGATTCCGCGACCAACACGATTATCATTTTCGGCGGCTACAACTGCCAGGCCACCTACTACAACGATGTCTGGGTACTGAAGAATGCAAACGATGTGACGGTTCTGCCCAGCTGGACGCAACTTGCACCCACTGGAGGAGGTCCGAGCGCGCGGGAAAGCAGCAGCTCCGTCTACGATTCCGCTGCGAATATTCTGATTGTGTTCGGAGGCGATGCGGGCAAAGGCGTGTATTTTGGAGATATCTGGGTCCTGTCGAATGCCAACGGCACGGGAGGGGCCCCCAAGTGGACGCAGATCACTCCCTCGAATCACGGACCAAACCCGCGGTCCGGCCACTCGGCCACCTACGATTCGGTCAACGATCGCATGACGATTTATGGAGGATACAGCGGGGGCGCCATTCTGAGCGACGTCTGGATTCTGTCGGGTGCGAGCGGACAGAACGGTACGTCTACCTGGACCCAGGGCGTGACCGGGCAACCGCGCCGCTTCCCCAGTTCCTTGTACGATTCCAGTGTCAACGAGATGATCACCTTCGGGGGACAAACCAGCACAAATCCGCTGAATCCGTCGTCGGATATCTACACGTTGAGCAATGCGAACGGTCTGCACTGATGGGGATTGTTCGGTGAATCGTAATCGTTCAGATTGAAGAGAAAAAGAAGAGCGGCCTGGGAAGGGCCGCTCTTCTTTTTTTCTCAGTTGCCAGTTCCACTACGGCAACGTAGCGGTTTCCAGGAGAATCGGTTTGGCACCGATGAGTACAGTCCCGGTCGTGATGGCGGTTTCTGTGCCCGTGAGGTTGCGAGACAACGTATAGCCACCGGCCGGAACGGTGAAGGACGAGGTTGAGCACGCGCCATTGAGACAATCCTGCGCAGTGTCCCAGACTGCCAGGGCCTGATACCCGCCCGAGCGCGTGAATCCGCAGGTCCAGACAGTTCCATTCACGCTGCAAGCTGCGCTCAAGGTCGCTCCTACCATCCACTTGGAGATTTCCTGCCAGGCGCTGACCGCTTGGATGGGACCGCTGGAGGAAGTCCAGAGGGCACCGAAATAGTCTTGAGTACTGTCCCAGCGGTACCAATATCCGCGCTCGACTCCCATGGATTGCTGGAGCAGGGAATAACGGGCGAGGAAGGCGGATTGCCGGTCCTGGTCGAGGAAGTTTTCGTCGTTGGCTTTGCTCCAACCGTCTTCGGTGTCGAACCAGGGTTTACCGGATTCGCCAGGAGCACTGGTTATGGCGCTGTTCATGTCGTCGATCACGGTGATGACGTCTTCCGCTACGGGGCAAGAGCCGCTCTTGCCGGTGGAAACGTAGCCGTGAAAGCCGATGATGTCAGCGAACTGGCCGCCGGCAAATCCGTTCACTGTGGTACCGAAATAAGTGTTGAGGCTGGTTTGGACGGCATTCAATTGAGCATGGAATCCGACGGGAGAGGGAGAGACAATTTGAGCGCTCGGATCAATCCCAATTCCGCCACTGTAATTGCTGTTTGGATTATTGCAGGCGCCGTGCTTCGCACCTTCGATGACGCAACTGGCATCCTGCTCCATGCGGACCAGTTGCGCCGCAGTTCCAACCCAAAAAAGTGAGGCATTCCACTCGTTCCAGATCTCGTAGTACTTAATGTGCGCGTACGGTGAGCTCACGCTGTGTTTGGCCACAGCCGTCACCCAGTCGATCCAATGCTGATTCGTGCCGGTGCCATCGGCATTCAGGTCATTCGGCGCATCGCATTGCCCAGGGCCACCTTGGGTGGAAGTGTCGTATGAGCAGGTGTTGTCGGTTGGATTACTTGATGCCCACGTAGGCGTGCGGGCGAGATTGTAGAGCACGTCTACGCCCTTCGCTTGGGCCACTTGAAGGAAGCCATCGAGATTCGAGGAGAAATCATAGACGCCATCGGCGGTGTTGATCTGAGCCCAGCCCGTGGCTGTATCCCACAGTCGCAGGCCGCCAAAACGGACTGTGGGCCAAGGCAGACTGCTGCCGCCCAGGTGCAGATCCATGAAACTGGTGGGCACTACCTTCGCCACTCCCAATTGAGCTTTCGGAGAAGTCGCGATCGGGATCGGTTGGGCGCAGTCCGCACCGTTGCCGCCACCACCACCGCCGCCACCGCCCGCCGGAGTGTTGCTGCTGCCTCCACAGGCGATCAAACTGGCGAGCAAGGCCAGCGGAAGGATCAGGCGCAGAAATTTGGAGAACGCGTTGGGGCTTGATTTGGGGGATGGGATCATAGATGTCGTATGTTCTGTTTTTCTCGATTTTGCTTCCGATGGCGACCCAAGCGAATACCGGATCATAACTCCAGAGCCACAGAACAGTCGCGCTATTTGAAGCGGCTAGTCCGGTTCGGAAACGGCCACGCGACAATTCCGCAATTAGTGCGCAGGGGTTCACTCCAGAAGAATAGGCTTATAGCCCACTGGTGCTGCGCTCGCGGAGATAGAGTGTTGCGTACCGTCAAGGTCTGTCCAAGTGGTGTAGGCATTCGACGGAACCGGCTGGTTCAAGGTAGTGCATGAGGTGTCGCAGGTTGACTTCAGACTCATATCCCACATGATCGTGAAGGGTTTTCCAGCTGAAGTTGTGCCCGAACAGGAATAGATCGCACCCACACTCGGGCAGCCATTGGTGAGCGTCGAACCACTCAGCCATGTGGCAGTAATGTCATAAGCGAGGCCGGCCTTGGTTCCTTGCAATTGCCCCTGACCGGAATCCCACGCGTACCAGCCGGAAAGAAGAATCGGAGGATTATTAACTGAGGCTCGGAGCACATAGGAAATGGACACGAAAGCTGCCTGCAGGTCGACCGTGGGCGCATCGGCCGATCCGATGTATCCGTTTTCATCGTCAAAGAATTTTGTGGGCAAGTTGTCGCGTTGAATTTCCCCCACTGCCACGTTGTAGACGCCGAGGAACCCTGTAGGATCGGAAGTCGGCGATCCTCTGCCGTGGAAATTCGTGATGTCAAAGGTGTTTTTGCCGATGACGTTTGAGTTTGCGCCCCACGAGCACGTCCTCCCGCTCGTAGGCAGCGTGATTGAGCCGGCGGGGGCGCTTACGGAGGTCTGTGTGGAATAGAGGTTCATCCATCCACCCTGGCCCGAGGAAAACCCGTGGAAAGACGGGCTGAGCACGCTTGCCTTGGGATCGGCGCAATGGACGATGTTGTAGAGATCCCATCCCATCCGGATCATGCGCGGGATGCTGCCCGCACAAGTGGCAGGCGATCCCGAGTCGGGGCACCAGAAATTCGGCGAGTCCGCTTCATTCCAAACTTCGTAATAGGCGATCTTGCCGGCGTAACGGTCGGCGAGGGCAGCAATGAATGTCTGGAACTGGAGATCGGTTCCACTGCCATCGGAGGCCACATCGGACGGAGGAGTGCATGAAAAATCAAGGCTCCCATCGCCCGGGGCGCATTGCTCTCCACCCCCAAAGCCAGATGCGGTCGGACCAGGCAGACAGGGACTCGGATCGGGCTGCCCTGAGCAGGCGGAAGCCCATATCGGGGTGTTACCCAACGTGTAAATGACGCTCATCTCGCAGTGGGTATTCGCGGCGAGCACGGTGACGGTTTGATCCAACTTGGACCAGTCGTAGACACCGGGGGCGGTTTCGATATTCGCCCACTTCATCCCGCTGTCCCAGATTCTCAATGTCGTAACGGCGGCCACTTTGCCAGCCGAATCCGTCGGACACCAACCCGTCGAATTGCCAGAGATCCGGTTGAAGTCCGCGGCGAATAGCATGTCGTTGACGGTGCGACTGCCGCCGCCACCTCCACCACCACCGGAACTTAGGTGGGTCACGCTGCTGCCTCCGCAGGCGATCAAGCCAGCTAGGACGAGTAGGGGGAGGCCAAGGCCTAGAAACTTGAGGAACGTGTTGGAGCTCGATTCAGGGAATGGGCTCTTAGACATCGTTTGTTTCCTCTAGGTTGGGGTGAGACGCTTACCCAAGCGAATATTGAATCGTAAACCCCAGTGTGGCAAAAAAGTTGCATGGTTCTGACACGTTTGGCCCCTGGCCGAAAAGGGACCGAGAAGGGCCAACCGGACGAGGACGGGACGCAATCGCGACGCCCTCAGCACGCCAGGGTTGGGCTTTGTGAGGGCCCCCAACAAGGAAAAAAGAGGGTCTAAACCCTGCAAAATCGTGGCGATATTCCTCTCTAAACGAAAGACTCCGTATGCAAGTTCCTTCATCTTGACACCGTAGTTGAAGGCGGCGACACTGTGTTTCTCGACTCGGTTTTGCCGCATCCCCCGCCTGCCGAGCGATCAAACGTCCAATTGAAGGCTCCGACTTACCTGCGCTAAAACGACTCAATTTTTGAGGGAGATACCCCGTGAATACGTGCCGACAGCCCGCCGCGACCACTCTGCGTGAGGGAACCATCTCACATCGCCGCAATAGCGTTTTGACTCTAACCGTGATCGCGATGATGGTGTTGGCCATGGGCGCTTCGGCAGCCCTGGCTCAAAATCCCCTGCCTCTGATTAACGCCCCGCTGTCGCCCGGAGATAAGGCGCCCGGAGCAGCGGCCTTCACGTTGACTGTGAACGGGACGGGTTTTGTCTCAGGCGCGACCGTGAACTGGAACGGCAATGCCCGCACGACGACCTTTGTGAGCAGCTCGAGGGTGACGGCTTCGATTACCGCAGCGGACGTAGCGACGGCTGGGACGGCGAACGTGACGGTGACCAATCCCGCGCCCGGCGGCGGTGTTTCGAACGTTGCGCACTTCCAGATCGTGAAGACGTATACGGCAGCTTTCGGCAAGCTGGATTACGCTACCGATCTGACGCCCCAGGATGTAGCGGCAGCAGATTTCAACGGCGACGGCAAGGTGGACTTGGCAGTCGCGACCGGCAACAACAGCGTCTCGGTCCTGTTGGGAGTTGGAGACGGAACATTCCCGACGCACGTGGAATACCCGGTTCCGGGGCATCCCAGTTCGGTTGTGACCGGCGATTTCAACGGAGACGGGAAGGCTGATATCGCGACGGTCGATCCGTATCAGAGCGAGATTTCGATTCTCCTGGGCAACGGTGACGGAACGTTCCAGGGTCACCAGGAGTATTTGACCGGCACTCACCCGGTGGCGATTGCTACGGCGGACTTAAACGGGGATGGCAAGCTTGACCTCGTCATTGTCGATCTCAACGACAACAAGGTCGCGGTCCTTCTGGGCAACGGTGACGGCACCTTCAAGGCTCACGTGGATTATGCGACCGGCAACGGTCCCTCCGGCGTGGCGATTGGCGACTTCAATAGCGACGGCAAGCTGGATCTCGCGGTTGCGGATAATACGGACAACACAGTCGCCATTTTGCTGGGCAACGGCGACGGCTCCTTCCAGGGACCGATCCCGTTTCCGACCGCGACACTGCCGAACAGCGTCGTCGTAGGCGATTTCAACGCCGACGGCAAACTGGATCTGGCGGTGGGCACATCGAATAAGGCGGTCTCCATTCTGCTGGGCAACGGGGATGGAACCTTCCAAAACCACAAGGAATACACGATTGGCGCCAATGCGGTCATCGTGGCCACAGCGGACATCAGCGGAGACGGCAAGCTGGATCTGGTGACCGCGAACTTCAACGACAATACAGTTTCGACTCTGCTCGGCAACGGAGACGGCACGTTTAAAGGACAGGCCGTGTATCCCACAGGCGCCGGCCCTTCCGGTGTGGCCATCGGCGACTTTAACGGGAATGGCAAGCTTGACATCGCGGTTGCCGCGTCGACAGCAAACAAAGTTTCTGTCCTGACGGATAACTTAATCTCGCTGACTCCGAGCGTGCTGGCTTACGGGACGCAGACCTCGGGCGCATCCTTCAAAGTTACCAAGAACATCACGTTGAAGAACAACGGCACCACGGCCTACACCATGGGCACGCCGCTTTTCGTCGGGGCCTTTAGCAGCGATTTCACCCAGACCAACACCTGCGGCACAACGGTAGCCGCGGGTCAGACCTGCACCATCTCGGTGACCTTCATACCAACAGCGTCGGAAGCGGCGAACGCGCAGTTGACGATTACTGCCTCGAACGGCAGCGTGATCGCGGCCCAGACGATTGGCACCGGCAACATTCCAATTTATCTGGTGCCCCGCACCCAGACGTTCCCCACGACCCTGCTCTTCATCAAGAGCGCTGGGAAGTCGAACACGTTTACCAACAAGAGTGGCGTAAACATCTACTTCACGAAAATCGATCTGGAAGGTGTTAATCAGAACGATTTCAGCTTTACGACCACTTGCGGTGGGACGAACTACCAGACACCGTTGTTGCCTGGAGCCAGTTGCACTTCGACCGTCTACTTCACTCCAACTTTTCAGCAGCCGGTGGGGAATGAAACCACGACGATGGTTTATTACGGCAACTTCACGCTGTTGAAGCAGGGCTTGTTGATCAACGGCGAGGGAACCGCCGTGAAGGTGACACCGACGACGCTAAACTTCGGAACCGTGGCGGTTGGCCAGACCAGCGCTACAAAGACGATCACATTCCAGAATGCCGGGTCAACAGCGATGACTATCAGCAGCACCGCCTTCAGCGGCACGGCTCCGTACTGGAGTAAGGTGAGCGACACCTGCCTAACGAGCGTACCGCCCAACTCCAGCTGCACGTACGGCATCGTGTTCAAACCTCTGGCGGTCGGAACTTTCACGGCTACCTTTAGCATCGGCGATCCCGATCCCACAGGGCCGCAGAAGGTCACCCTCAACGGCACAGGCGACTAGTTCCGGGCTACACCGACTCAAACCATTTGCGGGCCTTGGAGAACTTCTCCAAGGCCCCGTTTCTTTTGCTGCGGAAAATGCCCGCGTGTAACGCGAGCTGCTGTCCCGTCGCCCGGCAGCGTCGTGCAGGCTTTAACGGCAGCCAGCAGGATGCCAGCGCTACTTCGGACGGTAGATCCAGGTTTTCGCTGTGCTGACTCCTTTGGAGTCGTACCCGCCGAAGATGCGCGTGGTGCCGTCCATCAACTGCAGGGCCGCTGAAGAGTAGCGGGGCGTATCCATGCGTCCATCGGCGGTGCGGAACGAGGCGGTTTTCGGATCGTAAATCTCTGCCGACGCAGCTCCGCCTATGACTAAGACTCGACCATCGAGCAGTGCGGTCGAGTCGGGAAGCCTAAAGCGAGGCTCGATGAGATTTCCGATCGGGGAAAAGGAATTCGTCGCAGGGTTGTAAATCTCGGCAGAGGCAAGTGGGGAGTGACTCATCCCAGCGCCCCCAGCAATTAGAACTGCACCCTTGGCCAGGAGAGCCGCGGTATGGCTGGAGCGGGCTGCGTGCAGGCTCGCAGTCGGAGTGAAGCGATTCGTCTTCGGGTCGAAGATTTCTGCGGTAGCGAGCGCTGCGTGATGGCTGCCGGTTCCACCCGCGATCAGGACGCGGCCGTCGGAGAGAAGCGTGGCGCTGTGATTCGCGCGTGGCGACGTCATTTTTGCCACCAGCGTCCATTTGCCGGTGAGCACGTCGTAAAACTCGGCGGAATCCAAGGGTTGGTTGCCGTCTTCGCCTCCGGTCACAAGAACGCGGCCATCGCGGATCACAGTCGCGACTGCATGAACACGGTGCGCATGCATCGTTCCCCGGGGCGTGAATTTGCCGGTTTCGAAATCGAAGTCCTCGCTGCTGGAGAGCGGAACTCCATTCTGGCTCGCGCCTCCGGCGATCAGGATTTTTCCGTCGGACAGGGCGGCGGCAATGTGGCCTTCCCGGGGAACGGTCATTCTGCCTGCGGGTGAGAACCTCTCCGTAGTGGGATCGTATATCTCTGTGGTCGCCAGGACTACACCCCGCTCTTGCTTTCCACCTGCAATCAGAATGGTGAAGTCGGGCAGGAAGGTTGCCGTGTGACCGCCGCGAGCAGTGGTCATGTCGCGGGCGGCGATGAGTTTGCCTACCGGCAGAGTAGGTTTCTTGGACAGGTCCTCTTGCGCGGAAGTGCATGCCAGGAAAACTAAAAGCAGCAAGATCGCCTGAGGGAATTTGAACATTGGTCCACTCCTGGGCATGCTGAATCGACCGGCCTTGCTTGGAATGCTCAAAGCTATACATAAATCTGAAAGTCTTCGCGCACCCTGGTCCATTGTCCACCCGAACTCTGCGGAGTATTTCCAAATGCGTGCTTGATTCTATCGCATTCCGGAACGCGCACTGTTGTGAGAGTGGGCACCGGGAGAGCCTGGAAGGGACCTGACTCGGAGCAAGCGAACGGTCTTGCTCTCTGCATCGGGGAACGTGAGGTCGGTTCCTTCAATGCAGAAGACAAGGCCGATTTATCTGCTAACTAACTACTAGCTGCACGGTCACGGTGCGGGTCATGCTACCGCTGTTGGCAATCACCGTGATTGAGTAGGTCCCGGGCGCTGTGTTGGATCCGGCGGTCACCGTCAGGAGCGAGGTCCCGGAGACTTTGATGGTACTGGCGCTCAAGGTGGCGGAGAGTCCATGAACTTCGGAGATTCCATCCAGGGTCAGCTTCACCGTTCCGGTGAAGTTGAGAGGAGTTAGCGTAAAGTTATAAGTTGCTGCTGCTCCGCTGGGGCTCACCGTGAGGGAAGAGTGGTCCACCATGAACCAGAAGTCGGTCCCGACGGGTTGCAGGTTGCAGGCGGCTCCCGTGTTGCTGCGGGGAAGTTTGAAACTTGAAGTGGCATCCGTGAGCGTGTCGCTTTTCCAACCGGAGAAATCAGTCTTGGAATTCTTTTTCGGGGTGGGCAGCTCGAAGGGGGTCGTGGAATTGTAGGCATTCCACCACGTATTGCCAGAAGAGATCAGAGTGTCCTGGAAAGTGGTCCAATCCCCATCGACAAGGTAGCTGTCCTGAAAAACCTGCTGGCTGTTGGTCGTTCCCTCAATGACGTTGGCGGTATTGGTGAAATTCTGGGTAAGCAGGTTGGTAGTCACGCCGGTCTCCCAGTTGGTGACCTGGATGCCGCCGGCCTGACCGATGACCATGATCTGCGCGGTGATGTTGTTCAAAACGGCGCTCTTGGTCAGGGATATGGCTTCCGAGTTGCGGAGGACAATGCCGCCGACTCCGGTCGGGGCAGTCTGGTTGCAGACGTAGCTGCCGGTAATGGAGATCGGTCCCTCGTTCTTCTCAAGGAAGATTCCCGTCATCTGGTTGCCGGTGGAGTTGATGCCACTGCTGGTGATGTTGGCATTGTCGGTATCCCAGTGAATGCCGTAGGTCTGATTGAAAGTTGTGGTGAGATTGTTGACCGTATCGACGTGCACCAGCGATGCGTGGAATCCTGAGGTATTGCAGGCGTAGTAGCCGGCTTGAGCGCCGCGCCAGTTGTTGTATGAAGTGGTGTCGGACTGCCAAAGTCCGTACTTGGTCTGTTGTTCCTGGAAGCCGCTGTCGCCGTTGTGTTGGGCCAGGCTGTTCTGAACGGTGAAGTATGTGGTCGGATAGGAAATATTCAGACCTTGGCCGTTATTCCACTGAAAGACGTCAGAGTCGAACAGAATGTTGGTGGAAGATCCCGAAACAAACACCGCCGGAGTAAAGTGGCAGCTATTGGCGAACTGGAACGTCAAGCCGCGAACCACGATATTCGACTTGCTGTTGATCTTCAAGATTGTCGGTGTAGTGGCAACGTCCACGGTCGCCGTCGTCATATTGGTTCCCGCAGCCGGCCAGACGTAGATCGTCGCTCCCGCCTCATCGACGTAGAACGTGCCTTGCACCATCTGCGTGAGTGACAAAACCTGCGTCAGCAGCGTGCCATTCACGGCGACCAGTTCCTGCCGCATCATGATTTCCTGCTGAGTTGGGCAGATCGCGATTGTGTTGCACGGTGCCCAGTTGTTGGTCCAACTGTTGGTGTAGATGCTGGTATTGGTCGGATATCTCACCCACCCGGTATAGAGCGTGGCGCCGCTCACAATGACGGTGCCCTTGGTGGCGGCCTCGATGGTGAGGGGAAGGCTGGTGTCTTTCGAGCTGTGACTCAGGGAAATGCTCTCGCGGTAGGTGCCCGGATTGATGAGAATGCGGGAGCCGATCGAGTTGTGATTGTTGGTCATCGCCATGGACGTGGCGGCGCCGATGGTTTTCAGCGGGCTCGACTGTGAGCCTGAATTCGAGTCCGATCCGGTCGTGCCATCGACGTAAATAAATGCGGTTTCCAGGCTTTCATTGACAGTGGCTTGACCAAGAGAAAAGTGGGACAGGCAGAAAAGGACTACAGCCAGGCCGCAAAGAGCGGAGTTAGATCGTCGCATTTTGAAGACAGGGCCTCCCTGTGACGGTAGGACTCGGATAACCGAGGGTGTTCGGCCAGAAAGATGAAACAGAGGCCTAATTCGCACCATGCGTGCCGAGCAAAGCAAGCAACCGGGACGTGTGAATGAGACCACTAGCAAACAAAACAAGGTGACAGTGCGTAGAGAATAGCGGATGCGTCCAAAGGTTGGAATAAGGCGAACGCCTTAACCAGTGGGGCCGGAAGTACATGTCTCGGGTGAGACTAAAGTAAGGAGCAGTATTGATGCGGGTTCTGGGGCATTCCCAGAACGGAACGGCGGCAAACAAATTCAGCCAGTACCGTGCCGCGCGCGCGTCAATCCGCCTAATTCACCGTCTCAGTGAACTGAGCCGGAGGCAGAGTCGAGTAGGTCGCCGTGATGTTCACCGTCCCTGTGCTTGCGGGTGTGGTGTAGGTGACTGAGGCCTGTCCGTGATTATTCGTAATCGGAGTTGTCGTTGAGAACGTTCCGCCAGCGCTGTTATCGGTGAAGGTCACGGTGAGCCCGGGGATTCCATTCTGATATTGATCGGTGATGGAAACAATAAGGGCCTTCGCTAATTTCGTGTTCACGTGCGCGGTCTGGTTGTTGCCCTGGACGATGGTCATCGCCGTGGCGGGCCCAGCATTGGATTGCTCCGCGGCGGTGGTTTTGATCGAACCGACTGAAGCGGTAACGGTCAGCGACTTGGCAACGGTTGGCAGCGTGTAAGAGGTGGTGGCTTGCCCGGTCGAATCAGTGATCGCGGGGTTCGGAGAGAAGGTTCCGCCGGTTCCGTCCGTGAAGGCTACGGTCGCGCCGGGAACAAGATTCCCGACGGCATCTTTGGCTCGAATGACAATGGGAAGAGGCAAAGTGGTTCCCACGGTTCCGACTTGCTTCGAGCCGGATGCGACAGACAAGGAAGCCACGGGTCCTACGTTGTCTTGCTCAGTGAAGGTAGCCGAGGAATATCCAGGAGCGGATACCGTGAGAGTCAAAGTCTGGGGAAGATTCGGAAGCTTGTAGGTGCTCGACGCTTGGCCATTACTGTCGGTGACTGCAGTCGGATTGCTGAACGTTCCCTTCTTGCCGGCATCCCCGAAGGTTACGGTCACACCAGGGATCGGAGCCCCAGTGTAAGGATTGGTAGCCTTCACTGTGATGGGGATCGGCAAGGTAGTGCCAGCATAGCCTGTCTGTCCGCCGCCGGTAACTGCATTGACCTCTGGGAATAAGCCGTACGAGACCAACTGCGTCTGGGTGCCCGCATATACTTTGCCATTCGCCACGATGGGAGTAGCAGAGTGCCCGATCGCTCCGAGTGAGTCGCGACCACCCGCGGCCATTCCGGAATCATAGAGCAGAACGAGATGGACCGCGTCAAAGGCTGACATTAATTGGACGCCCTTGACGCTGCGCACCACCCAAACGATGCCGTTGCTGGTGCCGTTCGCCGAGACCACGGGAAAGCCGATGTTCGTAAGCTTTACATTCGTTTGTGCGACTGGAGTGGTGGAGAGCACGCTATGGTTGCTGCTGTTGACGCCTAAGGAATATGCCTTCAGGTAGTCCTGGTGAGCCAGAAAATAAACCGTGTTGTTCCAGTACACCGGGCTGCCAAACAATTCGCCGCTGAGCGCCGCGGGAAGGTACTGGGGGATCTGGTCATTGTTGGTGGGATTGTACAAACCCAGATTGTCCCGGTTGATGAGATAAATGTCGGCGTCTTTGCCAGAAGTGACGAGCAAATTTGGAGTGTTACTGCCCTGGGTCGGAAGAAGCGTTACACCGCCGGAGCCCAGATCGAGATCTGTAGCTGCCATGTTGGCCTGGTCGAAGGGCGTGAAATAGTCCGCGACAGAAAGGGTGTTCGTACCCAAGGACACCTTCAGGACGCTATCGCCGAAGTCCTGGGTGCTGAAGTTGAAGCTGCCATTGGCGGTCGAAAAAAACACGTTGCCGGCGCTGTCTGCCGCGGGACCAACGCCACCCTGCCAAATAGAGCTGCCATAGCTGTTGTCGGGCTGCGTGGTCATCTGCGCAATCTGTTGCAGGTTCGAGGCCCCGTAGGCAAATAGCCAGCCGCGCGCATTGAAGTCGCAACCATTCGAGCCAAATCCAAGGTAGAGGGTGCCATTCGAAAGTAGAAGTCCGGGCCGTTGGATCTGATTGAGAGGCGTAAAGGTCAGGCTGCCGATCTGACCGGTGATCTGCACCGGGCCGCCAAGTTTCTCAAGGCCAGTAGTGACATCCAAAGCATGCAAGCGGTACACGTAGGTGTAGTGCCCCGATACGATCTCCTGGGTTTTCGCGGTCACATAGAGAGTTCCCGTGCTCGGATCGATGACCGGAGTGCTGACGATACCCAGTTCGTTGAAGCCCGTCACGTTATTGCAACCCTCAGCTTGGGCTGGGACCGTGGTTATTCCTGCTGCCGGGTTGATGAAGCTGGCTTGCCAGAGTTGAAGGCCGGTATCGGCATCAATTGCGAAGACGCTGTCATGCTGGGTGGCGACGAAAACGACGTTATGCGCGACGCCATTTACGCTCAGAGCGGACATGTAGAGCGGCTGCGACTGCACATAACCGTCGACGTTGAAGGCGAACAGTTTTCCAAACATGTTGGAATTCACGTTCGACGTCGTGAGCCTGGTTTCGCTGATGTTCTGGCCCGTGTGGGAGTTATCCATCTTGTTCGTGAGCACGTTGACCTGGGCAGCGGCTTGCGGCATGACGGCGAGGCCGGAGGTGACAGCCAATATCGCGACAACCAGAATGCCGCTTGTCTTTGGGAGACGGTCAGAACGCATGCGTGCCCCTTTCATACACCTTGGAACAACCTCGCGCAGAATTCACCGCGCTTGGAACCATTTTCAGATCACGAGCAGGGGAGGAGAAGTCTTAGCAGACAAGGAACGTCTTTGCGTACAGAGCTTTCCCAGTCTCAATCGATTGCCGACAGCGAAGGGGGGATAACGGCGCGTATCACTTCGGGCAGAATCGTGTAGTTATTCTTGGGCCCACCGAAGGCTATGTCAATGATGAAAGTTCTTGCACACTCGAGTGCGCATTCAGTGAAGGGACACGGAGTCTTTTGTCTCCTAGGCCAAGCTCTGGGCTCATGCTAGCCTCATTGCAACACCTTCCCCTTCCGTCACTCGTCAAACGGATTCGTTAAGAAATCGAGAAAAACTTATATGACCTTCAAGACGGCAATCCTGGCAATCCTCGCACTTATCATGCCTTTCGCGGTTCAGAGCCAAACGGTCTCGTCTTTTGAAGGCATGGATGCCTCGCAAGTATCCGGACCGGGACCCGACATCGATCCTAACGGTGCGGTGGGAACAAAACAGTACATGGAATGGGTGAATACGTTCTACCAGGCGTATGACAAGACATCATTCGCACCGGTGTGGGCGAGCCCTCAGAATGGGGACACGCCGTGGCGGAACAACAACATGACGAATTGCTACGGCGCGGGCGGGGGCGACGGCATCATCACATTTGACCGCCTGGCTTCGCGCTGGGTGATTGCGCGGCGCGGCACGCCCGCCAGCAACACGTATTACTACTGCGTTGCCATCTCGAATACGGACGATCTCAGTTCCTCGACGCTGGCCTGGTTCACGTACCAATTTTCTCTGAACGCGGTACTTGGAGCCAACTCCCGCGGGAATGTGTACTGGCCCGACTGGCCCAAGTTCGGTACGTGGAGCGACGGATACTACGTGAGTTTTATTCTGCAGGACACGAATAACCAATATATGAACATTGGGGTTGTGGCTTGCGCGCTGGACCGCACGAACATGCTGATCGACGGAACCGCGCGCTCCATGCAGTGTTTCAGCGATCCCAATCCGATTCCACCGAACGGCAGCTTGTATCTGAAGCACAGCCTGATTCCCACCGATTTGGATGGCACTACGGCTCCGCCAACCGGACGCCATGAATATTTTCTGAGCATCCAGAATCCTCTCAACGACGGGAAGACCACGACGTCGACGAAGCTGAATTTGTGGAATTTCCATGTGAACTGGAAGAGTCCGACTCTTACCACCTTCACCAAGTCGCAGATCACGGTTCCCAGCTACGAACCGGGCTGCTACGACGTCGCGCAAGTCGCCAACACGTTCTGTGTGAACGAGCCGTCGAGCCGAGGCACGGGGGTTTACGTGGATTCGGTGGGCGATCGCCTCATGCCGCGCCTGAGCTACCGAAATTTCGGGACCTACCAGTCGTTTCTGATCAGCCACACAATTCAGATGACAACCGGTACGAATCAGCAGACGGGAATCCGGTGGTACGAACTGCGTGGGGCCGGCAACCCGACCCTGTATCAGAGCGGTACGGTGAACAACGGCAACAGTCTCTACCGCTTCATGCCCAGCATCGCGCAGGACAAGGTGGGCAACGCTGCGGCGGGCTACAGCGTGTCGAGCAGTGCGGTTGAACCGGGCATCCGGGCGGCGTATTGGAGTCTTCCGGGCAAGACCACCCCGGTGGAGATTGCGCTCCAGAATGGAATTGGCGACGAGGAAAACTCCAGCCACTGGGGCGATTACACCAGCATGACCGTGGATCCCGTGGACGGCTGCACCTTCTGGTACGTGAACCAGTACTACAAAGTGAGCGAGACGGGAACTGCGATTGACTGGGATACGCGGATCTCGAACTTCAAGCTCTCGACCTGCCAATAAGAACGGATGTCCGCGTCAAAATGACAGAGCCCGCCGAGTGTCGGCGGGCTCTGTTGTTATTGCAGAGCGTTCAGCCGCTGCTAGTGGCACGCGCCGATGATGTCGTTCGCGATGGTAGTTGCACCATCCAAGGCGCTGGGAATGTCATGCGGTGCGTCATCGATGCACAGTGGATCCGCCGGTTGGGGAGTTACAGCCGTCCGCCACGTTTCGCCTTGAGGCACGGCGTGGGAAGTATCCAACCCTCCGAATCGCATGTTCACGACTAATGTCTTGGAAAGCGCAATTTGTATGGCTTTCCCGGGTTGATAGTCAATGCTATCGGAAGCGAACCGAATTGCTTGGGAAGAGTCTACTCCGCTGAGCCCGTTGGAGCATAGCGTAGGGGAGCTTTGGCCTTGGATTTGGTAGGCCGGGTCGATGATATCCGCTTCCGACTGAGAGAAACACATCGGGAGGCGGCTACTAGTTGAGCAGCGGTCTGCGTTCCCCATCGCTCCGTTGTTGCAGACGCAAGCCTGGTCGAGCCGGGTCATCGGGGGCCCGCTGGTGGGCTCGATCATAGCGAACTCCTGTTGCGGTCCAGTTGTGTTGGTCCCCGCCAATCCGTATTGATACACCGCGTATGCCAGAGCGCCAGATCCTCCACTGTTTCCCGTTGCGCACATGGGCGCGCTATTGCTGGCGGTGGAGGTCGCATTGATCTTGCCTGGATTGTTGTAGACCCAGTCGGCCACAGCGGCATAGCGGCAAGCCAAGCGGCGAACCCCACCCGGACCCTGCAACCATCCGTTGGGCTGGGTAGAGACGAAAGGCGCGCCGAATGAGATCTGAACGGTGTTGTAGGTAGCGTTTACCATTTCGACTGTCTTATACCCGTAAGTCCATGACGGGTTTGAGTCATAAAGACCATTTCCGCCGCTTCCGATCAGAAAAAGAACGGTACCGACGGGCGTAGTCCCTGCCGGCGGATTATTTACCTTCACATAGGTCGTCAGGTCAGCGACACCATCGCAGGACACCGTCATCGAGTAGCATGTCCCGTTGGCCAGCCCTCCGGCCGAGTCGGCGGGACACTGAGATGCAGACAGCTGCTGGATGTTGGAGACTTTGCCCAGGGGATCCGTTTCCTGCACCGTAATGCTGGCCGGGCCAGTCTGTGAAGGATCGAACTGTGACGTGGCCGTGATGGTAGCGGGCACCGACGTTGTCCCGCCTGTGAGGGGCTGTGCGACATAAAGGCCATTGTTGTTTAGCGGATTGTCGAATGAACCCGCGCCCGATGCTGACCAATTTACGGCTTGGCCGGCGGGAGTGTTCGGGGCACCAATCACCGTTGCCGTGTACTGCAGATTGGCGCCTTGGCCGATGGTTTCTGGGGCCTGCGTCACGGTGCTGTTTTGGGGCGAGACCACGACCACGACATGAACATTTACGAGTGCCTGGGCTGTCGTGACGTTATCGCTCGCGGTCGCCGTGACTACTACGCCACAGGGGCTCACCGGAAGAGTGGAGGGAGCCGTATAAGTCATCGCATTGGCGCCAGTGTTTGTGATGGTCCCCAGTCCGGTTCCTGTAGCCGTGCAAACCGTGCTGGCGCTGGGATCGGCGGCGATGGTCCATGTTACTGGGTTGCTGCTGCCGGTCACCGACGCGGTGTACTGCACCGTGCTGGCGGCAGTCGGCGTAGTCACCGGCACAGACGCTGGTGACACTGGCGACGAAGTGACCTTTACCTGAATTTGCTGGCCTCCACCGCCGCTGCCGGGCGCGTGGGCGATGCAACCCGCTAAGGGGAAGAGAACGGCAGCAAGGAGCAAGCAGGGGACTACGGAAGACGAGAATTTTCGCACGGGACCCTCGGATGGAGAAAAAGCCATAGAGAACGTTGGGGGGAGGAGACGGGAAGTGTACTCCGTGACGGTCATGTTGTCACGCTCGATGCGGACTGTCAAACGGATGCCTCGTTCTGGTCGAATGCTTGATTCCGCGCTGCATCCTGCCCACATTCCCCAAGGGGTTTTACGCAACAGGCAAAAGCCGGTGCGCTTCTTTGCCGAGAAGTAAAGCTGCTTCGCTTATCCCCTTGAAAACAATCGCTTACGGCAATCTGCGACTGGTAGATTACCTGCACGTTACCATCTGGCTTCAGGTTACTCCCCCATTGCCAGTCCTGATCGAAGCAGTGAGTGTGCAAATATTTTCATGCTTGGCGAAGCGGGCGACTTTTGGTTAAATAGGGGAACACAGCGCGACGGTAAAAGTAGCGTTCCCCCTCTAAAAACAAAACTTTGTAGCATTCTTGCCTCTCCCCATGCGATTTCATTGCTTTCGTTTTGCGCTGAATGGGACGGCAACTGTGTCTTTCAGAGTCCGGCTGAACCGACAAATCAATCCGACAGAAATGATCGAATTCCGAGCAAACATCTTGGGGAGAAGACAGCAGATATGAAATCATCTGTGCCCGATTTTGAGGTAGGAATCATTGGAGGCGGCCCTGCTGGTTCGAGCATGGCGGCATACCTGGCCAAAGCTGGCATTAACTGCGTGGTATTTGAGCGCGAGTTGATGCCCCGTCCGCATGTGGGAGAGTCGCTGGTGCCGTCGTCGACTCGGGTGTTCAAAGATCTCGACTTCCTGCCCAAAATGGAGGAGGCGAAGTTTCCTCACAAGTTTGGTGCGGCCTGGACGGCGGCCTCGGACGCCAAGGTGTACAACATGGATTTCGGCGGTGTGTCGGCCGACTGCCACGTCGATATCCGCTTCGAAGAGCGGAGCCAGCCCGGGGTCAGCCAGAACTATACCTATCACGTGGACCGCAGCAAGTTCGACCTGATGCTGCTGCAGCACGCCAACCAGTTTGGTGCAAAGGTGTACGAAGGTATCGGCGTCAATCGCGTGGACTTCAGCGATCCGAATTGCGCTGAAGTGCAATACACGATGGGCAAGAAAGAGATGAGCACAACCTGCCGCATCGTGGTCGACGCCAGCGGGCGCAAGACTCTGGTCGGCAATCAGTTGAAGTGGCGCATTCAGGACGACCATTTCGACCAGTACGCCATCCACACCTGGTTCAACGGCTACGACCGGCGCTGCATGGCTTCCAACAAGCAAACCCAGGGCGACTTCATTTTCATCCACTTCTTGCCGATCACCAACACCTGGGTGTGGCAGATCCCGATCACCGATACGATCACCAGCATTGGCGTGGTCACACAGAAAAAGAATTTCGCCAAGAGCAAGGAATCGCGCGAAAAATTCTTCTGGGACTGCATTAAGAGCCGGCCCGAACTGTACGAAGGCCTGAAGGCGCAGGGCTCGGAACAGATGCATGCGTTCAAGGACGAGGGCGACTACAGCTACGCCATGAAACAGCTTGCCGGCGATCGCCTGGTTCTGGTGGGCGACGCGGGGCGTTTTGTGGATCCCATCTTCTCTACGGGTGTGAGCATCGCGTTGAATTGTTCGCGATTCGCGCACAAGGACATCATCGGCGCGCTCGAGACCGGAGACTTCAGCCGCGAAGCGTTCCAGACCTACGAGTCCACGCTCCGGCGCGGCACCCGCAACTGGTACAACTTCATCAGCGTGTACTACCGCCTGAACGTACTATTTACGGCGTTCGTGCAGGATCCACGCTACCGCTTGGATGTGCTCAAGCTTCTGCAGGGCGACGTTTACGAGGATGCCGAGCCGCCAGTTCTGACCCGCATGCGCAACATCGTACAGCAGGTGGAGAGGGATCCGAATCACGCGCTGCACGGCTTCCTTGGAGATCTTACGGCGGACGCATTCGTGGAAGCTTCAGCCTAAGCAGGAACGGCAACCGAGTCCGGCTGGCCGCTTCCGGCCGTTGGGCCCGGCGGCATAGCGAAGACACTGGGAGAAGGCAGAGATATGAATCATTCAGTCCCTGATTTTGAGGTGGGAATCATCGGCGGCGGACCTGCCGGATCGAGCATGGCGTGCTACCTGGCGAAAGCCGGCGTCAAGTGCGTCGTGTTCGAACGTGAGTTGTTCCCGCGCCCGCACGTCGGCGAGTCGCTCGTTCCATCTTCGACGCGTGTTTTTAAGGATCTCGACTTTCTCCCGCAGATGGAGGAGGCGAAGTTCCCGCACAAGTTCGGTGCGGTCTGGACCACCAATGACGAAAACCCCGGTTACGTGCACGACCTCGAGGGACTGGCGCCGGACTACAACGTGGATATCCGCTTCGAGGAACGCAAGCAGGAAGGCATGGAGGACCGGAACTATACCTACCATGTGGACCGCGGCAAGTTCGACCTGATGCTGTTGAAGCACGCCCAGAAACTCGGCGCCACGGTGTACGACGGCGTCAAAGTTGGGCGTGTCGATTTCGGGCCGGAGCATCCGGAAGTTTATTTCAACATTGGTCCGAAAGAAATGAGCGTCAGCTGCAAGATGGTGGTGGACTGCAGCGGGCGGCAGACTTTCCTCGGCAATCAGCTGAAGCTGAAAGTAAAAGACACGGTGTTCGATCAGTACGCCATTCACTCCTGGTTCGATGGCTACGACCGCAAGGTGTTCGCGAAGCGCGATACGAATCTGGATTACATCTACATCCACTTCCTGCCGATTTCGAACACGTGGATCTGGCAGATCCCGATCACCGACACGGTTACCAGTCTGGGCGTGGTGACGCAAAAAAAGAATTTCGCGAAGTCGAAGGAAGATCGCGAGAAGTTCTTCTGGGAGACGGTGGGCAGCCGGCCTTTGATCGCGGAGACGCTTCGGAAGTCCGACCGCGTTCGTCCTTTCAAGGAAGAAGGCGACTACAGCTACGCCATGAAGCAGTTGGCCGGGGATCGGTTCATGCTGGTAGGGGATGCGGGACGATTCGTCGATCCGATCTTCTCAACCGGCGTGAGCATCGCGCTCAACAGCTCGCGTTTTGCGCATAAAGACATTCTCGCTGCCATCGAGAAGAATGATTTCTCTCGCGCGAGTTTTGTTGACTACGAAACCAAGCTGCGCCGCGGGACCAAGAACTGGTACGAATTCATCTCGGTGTACTACCGGTTGAACGTGCTGTTCACCTACTTCATCAGCGACAAGAACTACCGGCTGGATGTTCTCAAGCTTCTTCAAGGCGACGTGTATGACGAAGAGGCGCCGGAAGTGCTGACCAAGATGAAGCAGATGGTTTCAAAGGTCGAGCAGAACGAGAAGCACCCGTGGCATAAGCTGCTGGGGGACTTGACCTCCGACGCGTTCCGGCCGCAGGTGTAATTCTCGGCGGTTGAGTTGCAGAAAAAGTCATGGAAGTCCGATTTTAAGATCGGACTTCCTTCGTTTTCGGTGTAAGCTGTCACGCGGTATTCTGGTTCCCCCGGGGTTCAGTTCCAAAGATCAAAGAGGGCACGATGTCGCACACGAGCCGCAATTTCGTAGTGGCGTACGTTCTGCTCGTTGGGTTGCCGCTGCTGGGGCTGGCGGGAGTCCTGCGGACCGGCCGCACCTTGGTCGCGCCGATTTCGGTGGACGGCGTCTGGAAAATTGAAGCGGACGCCAGCCGCCTGTCAGGTGGATCCTGCGGGAAGACCCTGGCGTCGCTCTCGAACACTTCCGTGGGGATCTCTCAGTCGGGCAAGAGCCTCGTCCTGACCTTCAATAACCCTTCGAAGACCGTTGCCTCGGGCGCGCTCGAAGGGAAGAGCCTGAAGGCATCAATCGTTCCTGCACGAGATTCTTCGAGCGACTGCAGCGCCGACCAGTCTTTGGCGCTGACGGCCACGGTTGATCCCAAGTCGGAGCCGAGATCGTTGACCGGTGTGCTGCTGGTGAGTGGCTGTTCATCCTGTGCGCCCGTTGAGTTTCATGCGACGCGGGAGCCGCGGAGTTCAGCGGGAGGTGCGCACTGATGCCGAATCTCTTTACGCTCGTTCTGCAGATTGCGGTTGTTCTCGCAGTGTGCCGTCTGGTCGGCGAGTTGTTCCGGAAAATACACCAGCCGCGCGTCGTGGGTGAGATGTTTGCCGGCATTATGCTGGGCCCTTCGCTTCTCGGTTGGCTGGCGCCCCATTTCTCCTCTTATCTGTTTCCCGCGTCCAGTCTGGGTTTCTTGAACGCTCTGAGCCAGGTCGGCGTGGTTGTATTCATGTTCCTGGTGGGATTGGGGATTAATCCGAGGGAACTCAAGAAGCAGGGGCATGCCGCGGTGCTGACCAGTCATGTCAGCATCACCGCTCCGTTTGTGCTTGCTGCATTTCTTTCACTCTATCTGTATCCGCGGCTGTCGGATGACAGCGTCGCCTTTACTAATTTCGCGTTGTTCATGGGTGCGGCCATGAGCATCACTGCCTTTCCGGTGCTCGCGCGCATTCTCGCGGAGCGAAATATGCTAGGCAGCCGTTTGGGCACGGTCGCCATTGCATGCGCTGCAGTTGATGATGTCACCGGTTGGTGCATTCTCGCGTACATCGTAGTGCTGATCCGCTCGGCCCACTCTTCCACCTCCATTTGGACGACGATTGGTGGCATCGTGGTGTTTGGTCTGGTCATGATCTACGGCGTTCGGCGGCTGCTGCGCGGCTACGAGCGCGTCTACAAAGAAAAGGGCGAACTCAGCGAGAACCTGATGGCGCTGATGTTGCTCCTCGTTCTGGTTTCGGCTCTCTGCACCGAATACCTCGGCATTCACCTGCTCTTTGGCGCCTTCCTGATGGGCGCCATCATGCCGAAGCAAAGACATTTTGTCAGATACGTCCTCGACCGTTTCGAGACGATCACGGTCACTCTGTTGTTGCCGCTGTTCTTTGCCTTTACTGGATTGCGCACCAATATCGGCCTGGTTAAAGGGCCGGAGATGTGGATGTACTGCGGCCTCATCATTCTGGTGGCGACAGTGGGCAAGCTGGGTGGTTCGACATTAGCTTCCTGGCTGACGGGCATGCCTCTGCGGGAAGCTGCCGGGTTGGGCACGCTGATGAATACGCGCGGCCTGATGGAGTTGGTGATCCTCAACATCGGCCTCGATATCGGTGTGATCTCACCCGCCCTGTTTTCGATGATGGTCATTATGGCGCTGTTTACAACCTTCATGACGACGCCGATTCTGGCGCTCATTTGTCCGAAGGAGTTTCTAGCCAGAGAACCCGAAAAGGTCGTTGCAAGACCTGCAACTCCACCCATCAGTTTGCACGACGGCGAAAGCCAAGTCGCTTAAGAAGTCCTTCACGGCCCGCTCCGTACCCGACACATTCCTATCCAACCACTCTCAGGGTGTGCAAGAACTTTCATTCTTGACACTCCGGGAGGGCCAGCGAAGAATCCCATAACGGTCTTCTCTCCTTACTCGGTGAGACGATCCCCAGGTTTCCCCCGATGGCATAACGCCGAGAGTGCTTTAGGAGTTCGCCACCCAAATTGCACGACCTCAAACTGAAACAGTGAACTGCCCGTTTTACCTGCGCGGGCATTGATTTGCCCTGTGACTTTTGCCTGTGAACCTGCCGGAGGATCGACCGATGCTTGCTGTGATGCGCCGAGTCCGTTTGTGTCTTGCCAACTGCTTGCTCATCAGCGTACTTCTCCTCGTTACCGCCGCAGCGCAGATCACCTCTAGCCCTAGCTCTCTGACATTTACGAGCACATACATTGGGATGAGCACGACGACCAAGACGATTACCATCAAGAACGCGGGCACGGCGACCACCACGCTTACGGCCATTACCTCCAACTGTCCGGAGTTCAAGCTGGCATCAGGCCAAACGCCGTTTACTCTAGCGCCGGGCAAGACTACGACCTACTCCATGTACTTTGCCCCGGACGCAGCGAAGACATTCCATTGCGATTACACGCTGACACAACAAACCGGGAACCCGCTGCAGGTGCCCTTGAACGGAACCGGCTTGGCGTCTCAGGCAGTAGTAAGTTCGAGTCCAACCGCGTTGAGCTTTCCCAACCAGCCGGAGGGAACTGCGAGCGCGACGCAGTTAATCACAATCTCCAACACCGGCACCGGTGCGGTGAAGCTGCAGGGAATTACGATCACGCCGCCGACCTTCGCCATCGTACCCGTCAGTTTGCCGATTACCATCAATGCCGGCGCAAGTAAGACGATCAGCGTCGGTTACAGTCCCACGATGGTCACGTCAGGGACCGGGGTGATCGCGTTTACTTTCGACCAGGTTCCGACGCAAGTGGTGGATCTGAGCGGCAACGGTTCGGTGGCCACTTCTTTGTCACTCCTCAACATCACGACGCTGCCCACGGCAACTCAGAACGCGGCCTACCAAGCCACGCTGCTCGCGGCTTCGGGAACGCCGCCTTACACGTTCAGCTTGAAGCCAGGATCCACGTTACCTGCAGGCCTCACGCTTTCCAGCACTGGCTTGATCAGTGGAACGGTCGCTTCAACTGTGACTGCCGGTAACTATACGTTTACAGCGGGAGTGAAGGACTCCGCCAAGTTCAACGTGACTAAGCTGTTTACGTTAACTGTGGCTAAGACGACGGGCGCGGTGTGCAACAACATTTCGTACAACATTCCAAACACGACGACGCCCATCGTCCCCATCACTGACCTTGCGACCGGAATCTATCAAGGTGAGGAGGGAGGCTTATATCCGAATGGCAGCAACGTGCGGCCCGCCTCGCATGATTCCGATGGCGTCGCATTCGCCAAAGCCATTGTGCCGCTCGATGCCAATGGCAACTACAGCCCGACAGGGAAGGACGTAATGCTGGCGCTGGGAGAATCCACGGCACTCGATGAATTTGCCGAGTTCCTGGCACTCGCCCGGACCGATCCGGCGATCAACCCCGCTCTGGTATTGGTGTCGGGCGCACAAGGCGGCGCTACACCGAACCTGTTGTCGTCGACCAGTTCGCCGTACTGGAATACGATTTTGAACAATTACCTGCCCGACCAGGGAGTCACCGCACAGCAGGTGGTCGCGGTTTGGATTGAAGACACCAATGGCATCGCGAAAGGTACCTTCCCGGGCGACATGACCCAGATGCAGGGGAACTACGAAACCGAGATGAATAACGTTCACACGTTCTTCGCCAACGCGAAGCTGGTGTATTTCTCCAGCCGCATTTATGCGGGGTATTCGAATGGCGTGGCAAAAATTGACCCTGAACCCTATGCCTACGAAGCGGGCTTTGCCGTGAAGAACGCCATTGCCGACCAACTGAATGGCAACGCCAACCTGAACTATAACTCCGCGCTGGGAGCGGTCAAGGCTCCGTGGATGTCATGGGGACCGTATTACTGGGCGAATGGACTGCTGGGCCGCAGTGACGGATTTGTATGGACATGCCAGGACCTGCAGTCGGATGGTACGCATCCCTCGTTCCCGGCGGGAGATCTCAAGGTGGCGGGGCAGATCCTGAACTTCTTCAAGACCGACGATACGACGACGCCCTGGTTCCTGCATCCGTAAGGGCATCCGGATCAGCGGCTTTTGACGATCCCATCGCGATCAGAGTCCGAACCTGGATCTGATCGGGATGAGATTTGTTTTTGTGGGGAGCCTGTTTTCGCACTGGTTGGAGGCGTGATTGCGCGGCCGGTGCCGCATGCGGCGTGCTACACTCGTTCCACTCAAACTGGAATGTCAGCCGGGGTTTGGCTGCTCCCAGAATTCCTGTTTTAGGGGAATGTATGAAACCAGCCATCGAGACGCCGAGTGGTGTCTCTACCGATCCCTATAGCAAGACAGTCTGTTGCCTGCGCTGCGAGCAGAAGCTCCAGAGATACCAGCTGATGAAGGCCAGCCTGGCTCCAGGCAATTCCGGCCACGCCATTCTGTCGTGCCCGAGGTGCGGGCATGTGGAGTTCGTTGCGGACTCGAGCCCGCTGCTGCAGAGCCTGGAATTGATCTCGGTCGATACCGGGGACGGCGACTAGAAGGGCGTGAAACCCTCGAGAGGTTTGACTGCGTTCCTCGACGGCCGTTATCTGTTCCACCATTCCCAAGACTCTGCCACTAATCGCGTTTGCGGTGATGGGTTGACTGTCTTATGCGCGTCCTTCTCATCGGCGGCAACGGTTTCATCGGGCGGTTCGTCGTTGCCGCACTAAATCAGCAAGGGCACGCCGTTGCACTGTTTCATCGCGGCACGACGGCCGCGCCCGCCGAGGTCGATGAGATCCGGGGTGACCATAACCAGCTGAATGCCAGTGCTCAGGAACTGAAGCGCTTCGCTCCCGACGTAGTCATTCATCTGGTCCTCAGTTCGGGTCCGCAGGCGGAAGCGCTGATGAATGTGTTTCGTGGCGCAGCGAGACGCGTTGTCATGCTGAGCAGCATGGACGTATACCGCGCGGTAGGCATTTCGCAGGGCACGGAAGATGGTCCGCTACTGGAAGTGCCACTGACTGAAGATTCGGAGTTGCGCCGCAGCTTGCATCCCTACCCACCCGCAGTCTTGCAGGTGATGCGCAAGATTTTCTCCTGGGCGACGGACGACTACGACAAGATCCCGGCAGAGCGCGTTGTGATGAACGACCCCGAACTTCCCGGCACGGTGCTCCGGTTGCCGATGGTATATGGCCCCGGAGATCCACTGCATCGGTTCTATCCTGTGGTGAAGCGCGTCTCCGACGGACGGCGCCACATCATCTTTCCCGAAATTCTGGCTGACTGGCACTCGCCACGAGGCTACGTGGAGAACGTGGCCGCAGCCGTTGCTCTTGCCGCTGCAGACGATCGCGCAGCGGGACGTATCTATAACGTGTGCGAGGAACCATCGTTCAGCGAACTGGAGTGGGCACGGAAAATCGCCAGCGAGATGCGGTGGGTGGGGGAGTTCGTAGTGCTGCCGGTGGAGCGCACGCCGCGTCACCTGCTGAAGCCGGGCAACGCCTCGCAGCACTGGACGGCGAGTTCAGCGCGTATCCGCCACGAGTTGGGATACGCAGAGCCGGTAGCGATTGAGGAAGCGATCCGCAGGACGATCCGCTGGCAGCGGGAAAATTCCCCGGCGTTCGAGTTCCTGGCGCAGTTCGATTATCCGGCGGAGGATGCGGCGATAGCAGGCGACCGCCAACTAGGTTGACAGCAGCCCGCTAGAAGGGAATATCGTCGTCCGTGATCGGGCCGCTTCCTGCCGGCTCGGGCTCGGGCGTGCGCTGGTCGAAGTTGTTGCTGCCGCCCGTCGAAGATGCCGATCCGCGCGAGCTGCCGGCGAAATCGCCTCCGCCACCACCCTCGCCGCGTCCACCCAGCAGGATGATGTCGCTGGCAACGACTTCGGTCATGTACTTCTTCTGGCCGGATGTCTTGTCGTCCCAAGAGCGGGTTTGCAGGCGGCCCTCAATGTAGACCTTGCCGCCCTTCTTCAGATATTCGCCGGCAATCTCGGCGAGACGCTGCCAGAGCACGACATTGTGCCACTCGGTGCGGTCCTGCCACTCGCCGGCCTTATCCTTGAAGCGCTCGTTGGTGGCGATAGTCAGCTTGGCCACGGGGGTGCCCTGCGGCGTGTACTTGATTTCGGGATCTTTCCCTAGATTTCCGATCAGTTGAACCCGGTTCAGACTCTTGCCAGCCATGTCGATGCTCCTTTGCAGGGGTTCACTATAACAGAACGGGGCCGGTGGGAATCGTGCTGCCTGTCACAAACCCGTGCCCCGAGTGTCATTTTGGGTCAAGGTTTTCCGATCTCCCAGGCGAATGTTCACGCGGAAGTAAGGTTCATAACGGGCGCGGTTTCAGGTTATAATTCGGCGCATGCCTCCTGCACCTGGCGCCACCAGAGCCATTGGGATGGTTCCCGACGAGCTTAAGTTTGAACCGAAGTCCAAAGGCCTCGCCACCCCGCGCAAGAAGAAGCCGAAGGAATTGGCGGTCATTACCGAGTGCTGCACTGGCTGCGCCGGTTCGCCCGCGTGCGTGGAGTATTGCCCGGTGGAAGACTGCATGTTCTGGGTGCCCGACGAGGACAATCCGCCGTTCGGCCGCATCCAAATCGACCCTATCCTGTGCATCGGCTGCAAGAAATGCCTGAGCAAAGGCCCAGACGGCTGCTTCCTGGACGGGTGCCCGTGGGACGCCATTGCCATGGTCGACACGGCGGAAGTTGAAAAGGAAGTCGGGCCGATGGCGATCTAGGGGCAGCTGTCAGCTCTCAGCCGTCAGCTTTCAGTTGCAGCAAGTCCCACTGGTTGCCGTAGAGGTCCTCGAAAACCGCTACCGTTCCGTACGATTCCTCGCTCGGCGGCCTGACGAACTTCACTCCGCGCTCTGTCATCGCCCGATAATCACGCCAGAAGTCGTCGGTGTGGAGGAACAGGAACACTCGTCCGCCGGTCTGGTTGCCGATGTGGCTGGCCTGTTCTGGGTCGACTGCTTTGGCGAGCAGTAGGTCGGTCCCGGTGGATCCCGGCGGTCTGACTCGTACCCAGCGCTTTCCGTCGCCGAGGTTTGTGTCCTCGATCAGTTGGAAGCGCAGCGACTGCGTGTAGAAGTTGAGGGCCTCGTCGTATTCGCGGACTATCAGAGCTATATTGCCTAGGTTCTGCGTCATTTTCGTAATCGGAATCCCGGCGTCTTTTGAGTAGTTCCGCGACATCGAGGGCGAGACGCCCTCTGGACAGCCGGCAGGATGCCGGCGCTACTCGTTAGCGCTTCTATCGTGGATTGCTTTTTCTGTCGCCTCCGCCTGCAGGCGCACATCGTTCGAGATGTCCGGCAGGTCGCGTTCGTACGGGCGGATCGCCGCCAGATCGTCGATTTGCCCCACCAGATATAGCGCCCGCAGAGCTTCCCACACCTGCTCGGTTCCGGGATCGACCACGGCCACTTCCGAGCCTGCCGTGACATTTGCGCCGGGCTGCGAAACTGAGCGGATGCGCCCGGGAATCGGCGAGCGAATCTCGACTGGTGCTGAGGATCCCGAAGGCGCGATCTTCGCGAGCAGGCCGCCATGATGGACTGCGGTGCCGGGGCGGTCGGAGTCGACGACGCGGCCATCTGCGGGAGAGCTGATCTGAGCGGGTTGCAGCAGCGCGACGATTTGGGGACGCCCGGTTGCGTCTCCGAAGCGCACCAGAGACAGCGCCGCGTTGCCCCGGACCATGGGCGAAGGATCGGACAGCATCTTCAGCAGCATCTCGTGAAATCCGGAGCCAGAGGTGTCGAGCCCCATGACCCAGGCGTCGGTGTTGCGAACCTCGTCCACCGGATCACTGGCCAGCCGTATCAGGTCGGGATACCACTGTCTGGCTGCAGGATCGGGAGCTGGCCTGCCCGCCTTGTCCTGACGTCCCATGCGCTCGCCCATCTGCACCAGCGCGTGCTGAATGTGGCGCGGCTTCTTCGCGTCGTGGAGATACTCAGTCAACTGTTGGTCGGAAAGATGACGCCCGAACCAAGTGTTCCACCAGAACAGAAAGGGCATTAGGACGATCAGCCACCCGGTGGCGAAGAACAGGATCTTCTGGGTCCGCGACATCGAACGCTTGGGCTTCGGTGTGACAGAGCCGTCAGGAGTAGGAGTTGGAGCAGAGGTTTCTGATTGAACCGACATGGAATCCCGGAAAGGAATATAGCAGAACGAGCTTACTCTACGTCTGCGTCGAGCACACGCTCCTGCTCGAGATAATGTGACATGGCGTACTGGGCCAGAAGCGGCGTCTGGAGACGGATTTCGGCGCCGATCCACTCGCCCTTGGCGTGGGGAGCATCGGGCGGATGGTTGCAGCGGCCGCCTCTGCCAAACTGAGGGCCGAAGTCCGCGCTCTGAATTTGATCGAACTGCTGTATCTCGCGCCACGCGGCGTCGCCGACGGTGCGGGAGACATCAATCTTGAGCTTTAGGACACTCATAGAAGATCACTCACCACGGAGTCACTGAGACACGGAGAAAACTATGAAAGAAAGCCCGAAATCAACACCAAACCTGTCGACCTTGTTTTCTCCGTGGCTCCGTGGCTCCGTGGTGAGTCCTAGCTATGCGGGAACCACTGGTACAGCATGAAATACACGATCACGCCGGTGATGGAAACGTACATCCAAAGAGGCCATGTCCAGCGGGCAATCGCGCGATGCTGGGGGTACCGGGCCTTGAGTCCGCGACTCAACGTGATGATTGCGAGAGGCACGATGACGATGGCCAGCGTGACGTGCGAAATCAGGATCGCGAAATAGACTGGTCGCGCCCAGCCTTCGCCGAGAAAGCGAATGTTCCCGACCTCAAAGTGGAAGAACAGATAGCATCCCAGAAACAGCGCCGACGCAACTACGGCGGCAATCATGCAGGCGCGATGCGCAGCCATGCGGCCGCGCGCAATCAGGATGCGTCCGGCCAGCAACAGCACGGCGCTGGTTCCGTTCAGGGTGGCGTTGAGGGCAGGGAAGTAGGCGTACTGTTCGGCGATCATAGGGTTGGGATCACGCGGCGGGCTTCGTGGTGCGACGATTAGCCAAGAGCAGGGCCAGAGCGAACATGACCAGCGAAAATAGAAGCAGCGTCGCGAGATCGTGGGACAGCGGAAAAGTCGTTCCAGCGTCCGGGTACAGCAGTCCGCGCAGTGCATCTACTCCGTAAGTGAGCGGGTTGAGACGCATGATGATGCGGATCCATCCCGATGCACCGGAGATCGGAAAGAGCGCGCCCGAGACTAGCCACAACGGAATCAGAAACAAGTTCACGATTCCGTGGAAAGCCTGGGTTGAATCCATGGGCCAGGCGATGGCGAAGCCGAGAGCGGTCAGCGAGAACGAGACCAGAAAGACGACCAAGGCGACCAGCAGAATTTGAACAGGGCCGAGATGGATTCCGGCGAAGGGAGCGAAGAGCAGGAAGATCAGTCCCCCGGCAGCGGCGACTGTGGTACCACCGAGGACTTTGCCAAGAACGATCGCGGTGCGGGGGACGGGCGCAACCAGCACGGACAGAAGAAAGCCTTCCTTGCGGTCTTCAATCACCGACATCATGGTGAAAATGGAGGTGAAGAGTACGATCAGGATCAGGATTCCGGGGTAGGAATAATCGAGGTAGTGTTGCTGGCCGGAGCCTTCGCCGGAACGGAAGGAGGTGCCGAAGCCGGAGCCGAGCACGGCCCAAAAGACCAGCGGTGAGGCGATCACGCCAATAACGCGTCCGGGTTGGCGGTAGAAGCGCACGATCTCCCGCCACCAGAGGGTGAACGCGGGCAGCATCACGCCCGCGGATGCGGGCGTCATCGGTCGCGCCAAAGTTGTTGCCTGGGTCGCCATTCTCTAACTCGCTTTCGCCGCAGGGGTCTTAGCGGGCGGAGCTGCCTTCTTGCCAAGCATCCCGCGGTCGCGCATTTCCCAGAATGCGTTTAGCAGGAAGCACGCCGAGAGGGTGAGCAGGATCAGCGTCATGAACAGGCCGTCCATTGTGACTGAAAACGGAGAGAGTACGATCATGCCGCTCACGAAAATCCATACGACGCCCACCAGGGGTACCAGACCGAGCACCAGAGAAAGCACCAGAATCATTGGACGCAAGCTACCTCCTCTTTTTTTTGTCTTTCTTTTCGTCTGCGGAATTTGCTTCGCGCTCTTCACTCCAAAACTTGTGGCCCGTGCGGTGGATGAACACGTCTTCCAGCGCAGGCTTGCTCACGGAAATTGCCTGAATCTCTCCGGGAAATGCTTCGACGACGTCGGGAACAAAGCGGTGGCCGCCTTCGCGCTCAATGCGTACCTGGTTCCCCATCACAGTCGCTTCTACGTGGAATCGCGCCTGGATATGCTCGGCCAGTAAACCGGCGTCGTGTGCTGCATCCAGCAGGATTACGTCGCCGCCGATTTCGCTCTTCAATTCTGTAGGCGTTCCCAAGGCCACCAAATTTCCTTCATTCATGATGGCCAGGCGATCGCAGCGTTCTGCCTCTTCCATCAGGTGCGTCGTGACCAGCACGGAAACGTGCTCTTCATCGCGCAGCATCTGCAGGTATTGCCACAAGTCGCGGCGCGCGCCCGGATCGAGGCCCGTCGTGGGCTCGTCGAGCAACAAGACACCGGGGTGGTGCAGCAGGCCTTTTGCCAGTTCGATGCGCCGCTGCATTCCGCCGGAGAAGGTTTCCACGCGTTCTTTCGCACGGTCCGCTAGTCCGACGCGGGCCAGGATCTCCCCCACGCGTTGTTTCAGTGCTGATCCACGCAAGCCATACAGATGTCCCTGATGCCAGAGGTTCTCGTAGGCCGTCAATTTTGCGTCGACACTTTGCGCCTGAAACACGACTCCAATCTGCCGCCTCAAACTCGCGGGATCCTGGGCTGCGTCGCATCCCATGACGACCGCACGGCCGCCGGTCGGGATCATCAGAGTCGAGAGAATCCGGAAGAGCGTCGTCTTCCCGCTGCCGTTGGGCCCGAGCAACCCAAACAGTTCCGCCGGACGCACGTCGAAGGAAACGCCGTTCAAAGCGGTGCGGGTCTCGTAGCGGTGGACCAGATTTTGTACGGAAATAACGGGCGCGGCCGCTTGCTCTAGTTCGGGACCGGGCTCAGCGAGCGCAGATACTTTCGAAACCAAAGTCGACTCCGGGAACTGTATTCAGTTTACGACATCATGCTGACAATTGCGCTTCGGAACAGCAGTGACAAGCCGAACACTTGCAGGTGGCGAGAAGTTGCGGCTCGCCCTATCCCTGGCGGAAAAACGATCCTATGCTGCTGAGGGATCGCGTTGCGCTTCCGGCAGCGTCTCTTCGAAAGCGACCGGAACATGCCGCCAGACCTGGATCGCCAGGATCACCGTGGTCGCGAGAAGAAGCGCTCCCACGGCCACGTGAGCCACGGTGGCCAATACCATGGGAAGCTCCGGTTGCACCGCGTCTCGTCCCCACGAGATGCGGGTCAGGAACGCCGTAAAGCCGAGGCATAGCTGGGCGATCACCAGCGACAGCATCAGAACTGCCGGGCGACGAACCGCTTCGATTTGCGGATAGACCGTGAGCGCCCGCACGGCCGTCCACGCCAGCACGAACGAGACGAGAACGGCGTGTACGACGTGGGGCCACCAGCTCAATCCGTGGTGACGGAACATCGCTCCCAGAATCAACTGCACGTACAGCACGAAAATGGAAAGCAGGGTCAGGGTGAATAAGCTCGGACGCCGCTGGTCGAACTCCACGCGAGGCTGCTCCTCCACCCATCGACGGCCAGTGAACAACGCCATCGCGACCGCAATGCAGAAAAAGGTTTGAGCCAGTGCCGCATGCGCGGACGAAACCGGTGGAGGCAGAAAAAACAGCACGGTGAGACCGCCCAGAACTCCCTGGGCAATCACAGTTCCCAAGGCGGCAAGCCCCAGAATTCGCATCCAGCGCCGCTTTTCGACGACCCAGGTCCACCAAGCCAGGATAATGGTTAGAAGTCCTGCGCCTTGCCCGATCATGCGGTGCGTGTGCTCGAACTTGACTCCACCCACCAGTTTCGGGATCTTGTACAAGGAACCGAACGAGGTCGGCCAGTCTGGCACGGAGAGTCCAGCGTCATTGCTGGTGACCAACGCGCCCGCGATGATGAGAAGGAAAGTCCAGCAGGCAAGAATGACAGCGAGCCGGTGATGCCCGCGATTGTAGGTTGTCGCGATGGCTTTCAGAGTAGTGCCCCTTGGGTCGGGCGGTCCGGAGCCGGAAACGAGACCGCTCTTGGCTTAGGAGGGCGGAGCAGGTCGCACGCTGAGCGCAACCTGCTCTGTCCAACCCGGTATTTTACCACCGGCGCCTCTATTCGGCGGCTGGTTTGAAGCTCTGGTCCACGGTTTTTGTATCTTTCGCGGCGACTGTCACCTTTTGATCTTGTTCGCCGAGTTTCTCTTGGACGAACGCGATGGTGTAGTCGCCCGGCGGCAGGCCCTTGATCTCATACTTTCCATCCTTGCCGGTGACCGCGAAGAACGGGCTCTTCACCACGTTGATGTACATCTTCATCCACGGGTGCTGGTTGCACTTCACGGGCAGCATGATCTCTTCGCGCGCGAAATTCTTTTCGATCGCCGGAGAAGACGGCGGCTGCGATTCGTTCCATTCCCGGTTGTCCTTGGGCGTGGGATGGATGTTGTGCGTCGTAGGATCGTCGTTCTTGATCTGTACGGTCTGGCCGGCTATCACGCCCAACACGTGGGGATGGTACTGGCAACCCTTTTGGTCAAGCACAACCGGATCCTTGGGCACATCGAAGGTGCGGTTGCCGAGGCCGTCTTTCACATAGACGAAGACATTGGCGAGATCGCCGCCGGTAACGACGACGTTTTCGGCTTCGTTTGTGCCCTTGCAGCCGGGGTCCTGGCTCATGTCGATCTTGGAGGCCTTGGGAGCCGTGCCGTCAAACTTCACCGTTCCGTTGACAGTAGCAATCGTCGCGGGATCGATGGGCGTGGACGGCTGCGCAGGGGCCGCCGACTCCGCAGGAGCGTTGCTCGATTGCTCCGTATTCTCCTTCTTGCTGCAACCTGCCAGGATCAGCAGCGCGCACAATGCCAGCGCACTGACCGTCAGTTTTGTCCAACCTGTCTTCTTATTCATGATGTCGCCTTTCTTTGAACTGGTAGCGCCGGCGTCTCGCCGGCTGTCGCGCGGGCGTCCCGCCCGCGCCGTAGAAAGCTAACAAACTGCAGGAGCATTCACCAAACCGGTCATTCTAACGCGAATCACCTACCGCGAGCCACCGCTCGCCGTATGATGCGATTCCACGGCCGCCTGTTTACGAGTACTCGAACGCTGCACGGCCGCCTTCGCCCGCGGCATGGACGACGCGACTCGCCGCTGTTCCTCCGGAGTCAATTGGAAGATGTAATCGGTCAGCAGCTTGCGGTGATCTCCCGTATACCCATTGAACGTTGGCGGGGTCGGCCCCGCAAAGACGTACTGGGTACCCTGCTGCTTGAACAAGCCAGACGGCATCGACGTACCCGGGCTGACCGCTTGTGGATCGGTAATCCAGCGCTCGACCCAGTCCGGCTTCAGGCGCTCTTTCGCCAACAGGAAGTTCGGCGCGGTAGCAATCTTGTCATGCGAAGGATCGCCGGTGGCATGGCACTTCAAGCAAGGCGCCGCCGTGCTCGAGAACAGGCTTCGCGCCATGTCCGTTTCTTTGGCGGTAAGCGCTGGCACTTCCTCCGGAATGTAGGGAAGGGGCTGCTGCGACAAGGCTTCGAAGAAGCGCACGAGTTTACGAAGCTCGTTGTCTGAGAACGAGAACGTTGGCATGCGAACTTTCAGATACGGGCGCACGCCGTTTCGGTTCGTGTCCGTGGTGCTGAGTGCCGGGTTCGACAGGAACTTGCGCAGCCATTCGGGATCGACGCGGGCGCCTTCGGTCAGTAACTTCGGAGGCAATTGCTCCTGCACGTCCTGATATTGCTTGAGGCCCATCAGAATTGTGCGCTGGCCGGGAATGAACTGGTGGCATCCCATGCAGTTGTACTTCTTGACGATCCACCAGCCTTCCTGAATGTCGTGGCGCGCGTCACCCGGCTTGTACAGATAGCTCTGGGGCAGGGACGTCTCCTGGCTGCCCAACAGGAAGGTGGTGAGGTCGAGTACCTGATCTTTGGTAAGGTGCAAATTCGGCATGCGCAGAGCTTCAGTCTCGCCCTTCACCTTGCCTTGGTCGTAGATATTCGGTTCGGCAAGTTTGTGCTCGAAGAATCCTTTGTGGTCATACCAGGGTTCGGTACCCGGACCGTCGGGCAGACGAGCCAGATCATCTTTGTCCTTAATTGGCTCCGAACCCTTGCCGCCGCGCTGCGCGACTTCGGTGAACAGCGCGAAATCGAGACGTTCAATCGGCTTGCTGCCTTCGAAGGTCAGCTCGGTGCCAATGCGGCCCTCGTCCTCGAAGCCCGAGATCTCGTGGCATCCAGCGCAGCCGTATTGCCGCACCCATTTCTTGCCTTCTTCTTTCAGTGCCGGATCGTCCATGAACGACGCAGCCGCGTAGGAAGATGGATCCTGCTTCTTCTGCGTCATCAGGTACGTGGCGATGTCCTCCGCGTCTTCGGGACTCAGGCGCAGGCTAGGCATCACTGTCATGTTCTGGACTTGCAATTCGTAGCCGTCATTCGGGCAGCGGCTGTGATCGAGATCGAACTGGTAGGGAAGTCCCTTTTTGGCGTAATCCTCGGGGCCGATGTCTTTTTTCTCGTACGGGCAGTACGGACGCGTGCGCTGGCGGGCGTTATGGATCCAGCGCACGAGATAGTCGTAATTCGCCTTTTCGCCGACGCGAGTCAAGTTCGCTGAAAACACGCCACCCTGCATCTGGTCGCCCTCGCCGATCGAGTGGCAAGCAAGGCATCCACGCTCTTCAAATAGTTCTTTGCCGTGAGCAGCGTTTCCGGGCTTGTGTTTCGGCAATTCGTCGGTGAATCCGGATTGCCAGATGTACGCCGAGATGGCCTGAATCTGATGGTCGGTCAGCCGGAAGTTCGGCATCTTCGTCGTCGGCCGGAAATCGGACGGCTTCTTCAGCCACACAGGAATCCAGTTTTTGTTGAGCTTGAGGCGGACATCTTTCAGATTCGGGCCGACCTTTTTCTGATCCTGCATCAAGCTGTGTGATTGGAAGTCGAGTTGCTGCAAGCGCCCGTCGGCCTTGCTGTTGGCCACTTTCAGAGCGATAGCCTTGTCGTTCAACTTGTTGGCTTCGTCATTCGACTCGGCGGCGTCGGCCTGCTTCATCAAATCAGCCGCGTTCTTTACGTTCTCTTTTTTTTGCGTCTCGATCTGCTTGATCTGCTGCCCGACGGAGTTGAGGTCTTCGGGTTCCTTGTCGTAACCCTCATAGCGATGGCAACCCATGCAGCCGCGCTGCCGGAACAGGTCCTTGCCATTGTTGATGGTGCTGAACTGTACATCGCCGCTGGCCAGCACCATGTCGGCGGAGTGGCAACTCTGGCAGCCCGCCTGCGCATTCTCCTTGGGATAAAGCGGCCACAGCCAGTGTTCATAATTGCCGTGCGCTTTCTCGATGCTGGTGGTGGCGCGACCGTTGCCCTGGTGGCAGGGTGAACAGCCAAACTTCTCAGGATCGTGAATCGACAGCAGCTCCGGTTCGGGATGGCTGACAAAGGCGGTGGCATACTCGTCCGGCCGCTTTGCGCCTTTGGCCGTCATCGCTGCTGCCGTGACCCGAAGCGGCTCGCGCGTATTCATGTGGCAGGACTCGCAACGGTCGACGATATTGGCGTCGGCGACATTGATCTGCACTATCGCCGGATCCCATTCTGTGGCCCGTCTCTTCAGTCCCTGAATCTGTTGCGGAGTCAGGTCGACCATGTGGTCCGAGATGTAATCGTCCATCTTGGCTTTGGCCGCAGTCACCGGCTTGAGGACGTCGCCTAATTCGAGACTGAGCTTGGTCCGCTCGTCACGGATTTCGTTGTAGGTTTCCTCCAGCTGTGGAAACGTAAACTTTTTCTTGGTGCCGTCGGGAAACTCGACGGTCGCTTGTTCAGCTTTGTAGGAATCGATGTCTTTCTTCTTGCTGGCTTTCGCGGAATCGCTGGTGCTCGTTTCCAACTCGTAGGTCAGGGCATTTACATAGGCACGGCGGTCGGTAAAGACGCTTTGCACTGCAAGCAGACGTGCACTGGCATCGTCGAGTTTCTTCCGCGCTTCCTCCGCTTGCGGTTTCGAATCCTGATAGGCCTTCTCGTACTCTTGTTTCAGAACTGCGTACTGAGGATCCTGCTCGACCGATTGCTCTGACTTGGACGACTTGGACGTGGCTGTGTTCAGGAAGGCGCTGTAGCGGTCCTTCCATTGATCCTGGAAGGCCTTCCACGGGCGCTGTCCCCATGCTTCGTCGTACAAAGCCCAGAACAACGTACCTATCAGAATCACCGTCGCGATCAGGTAGTGGATCGCGTACGATTTTCCGGTGATCGGATCCTGCTCGGGAATCGGTTTTTCAGGCACCAGTTCCTCCGGACTTACTTCTACATGTCATTCCGAGCGAAGCGAAGAATCTCTATTCTCGGCAGTTCGCGCCCGGGTAGGGATGCTTCGACTCCGCTGGAATCTCGCTTCGCGAAATTCCAGCTCCGCTCAGCATGACAATCACACGTTGAACCACGGTGTAATCCATACATACTTGATGTGCCAGAGAAGCCGCAGAGCCATCTTGAGCGGCAATGCCAGCATGGTCAGCCACAAAAACGCCATGAGCGAAAACTGCAGCAGGCTCATGCGCTGGAAATCTTTCTGCATCTTTCTGCGGAACAACGAGTACACTGCGCCGCCGCCGACCACATAAAATCCGCCCACCACGATGGCGCCAAAAATTGCTTTCGCCATGTTCGAGGTGAGTCCAAAGATGTCCGGCAGATCGCGATTCACTTCGTAGATCAGCCGGTTGTGGTCCCATGTCTGCCCCGGCCAGAACCACTGCCAGCCGGGCCCGCGGATAAACGTCCCGATGATGATCATCGCGACCCATAGAATCACGAAGCCGAACATGAACGTAGAAATGGAGAACTTACGCTGCTTCCAGGTGTAATAACCGCTGCCTAACGGGTTCGTGTCGATGTAGGGAATCACCATCAGGCCGATGATGATCATCGTTGGCATGACCACGCCCGCGATCCACGGATCGAAGTAGACGAGCATCTCCTGCAGTCCGAGGAAGTACCACGGAGCTTTCGCAGGATTCATCGTAAGGTTGGGATTGGCCGGCTCCTCGAGCGGTGCATTCAGGGTGATGGACCAGACCATCAGGATGATCGTGATGATGATCGCGGCGAGAAATTCAATGCGCAGCAGGAATGGCCAAACGTGGACTTCTTTGGCCCAGCCGGGTTTGAAGGGCCAGGTCTTGCGATGGTGGGTCTTGGCCATCGCGGGATCGGCTTCGAGTTGTTCGATCAACTGGTCGTTGGCGCGCGCCTGTTTCACCGCGAGATAAATGTAGAACGCGAGCAGTGGAATCAAGCCGACGATCGGCACGTTGTCCGGCGCCGAACAAATCTCCCAGAGTTGTCGCCAGTCCATAGTTTCTCCACGATCCGCGCTTCTGAATCATGTGGGGACGGCCGCCTTCGGCCGTCCGTCGAGCAGCACTCGACTCGGTTTCGCTATCACGCACTGCCGGGCTTCGCCCGGCGGACAGCCGATGGCGGCTGTCCCCACATAAACCTCTCTTACTCTCCCGCTGCTTTCGGGCCGCGCCGCGGTTTGTCCGCTTCCGCCTCGAGCATGACCGGCGCCGGACCAGAAATCCCGCCGTCTTTCCGTACGCGCCAGAAGTGCACGATCATCAGCACCGAGGCAACGATCGGAATCCCGATGCAATGCCAAATGTAGGATCGCAGCAGAGCATTCGCATCCACGATTGATCCGCCCAGCAATCCGAAGCGCACGTCGTTGTATGGGGTCATGCCGAGCATCGATCCGAACGGGCCTTCATGTCCCAAGAGTGGGGTGGCGCGGGCCATGTTCGTGCCCACGGTGACGGCCCAGAATCCCAGCTGATCGTCGGGCAGCAGATATCCCGTGAAAGACAGTAGCAGCGTAAACACCAGCAGCAGTACGCCGATATTCCAGTTGAACTCGCGCGGCTTCTTGTACGACCCGGTTAAGAACACACGGAACATATGCAGCCACACGCCAATGACCATCATGTGGGCGGCCCAGCGGTGCATGTTGCGCAATATCTTGCCGAAGGGGACGTCGTGCTCTAGGTAAAGCACATCGCGAAATGCCTGCACCTTGCTGGGGTGGTAATAGAACATCAGCAACACGCCGGTGTAGGTCAGGATGATGAACAGATAGAACGTGATCCCGCCCATGCCCCAGGTGTAGCTGTAGCGCACGGCATCACGATTGATCTTTGCCGGATGCAAGTGGAGGAACACGTTCGAAAGCACGCCCAGCGCCCGGTTTCGGGGCGTGTCGTCGTGCTTGTGGCGGAAGATCGACGTGTAGACCTGCGTCTTCGTCGGATCTTTCAGCCCCTCGATCTGTTCCTTCGTCTTGGTGGGGATGTCGGTTTTGAGGGCTTGAATATCCTCTTTAACGCCGGTCGTGACCCGCTCCACCAGTCCGACTTTCCCGTTTTTTCCGTTAGAGCCGCCGTTGCCGCCGTTCGGATTGTTTTCGTCAGCCATATGAGTTTTCTGTAGCGCCGGCGTCCCGCCGGCTGTCGCGAGGGTGTCTCGCCCTCGCTGGTTTACACGCCCGTCAAAAACGCTCCCGGATCGTTAAAGTGCGAGGGCTGTCCCTTGGGCCACTGATAAAGGCGCGAAGTGTCTACGATGATCTGTCCATCGGGCGCCAGTTCGATTTTCGCGCGGTCCATCGGCCGCGGGGCAGGACCTTCGAAGTTGATGCCCTCGCTGTCGTAGCCGCTGCCGTGGCACGGACACTTGAATTTGTTTTCGCTCGGCTTCCAGTCAGGGGTGCAGCCCAGGTGCGTGCACCGTGCGTAGATCACGAACAGGCGGTCAGGTGTGCGATCGACCCAGATGCGGTATTTCTGCTGGAACTTGGTGTCGACGCCGAGCGCGAATTCGGATGGGTATCCAATCTTGAAAACGGAGTTGGGTTCAAACAGAGTGCGCGGCAGAAAGAAGCGGAAGAACGCGAGGAACCACGCCATCAGGAAGCCGGTCACCATCGTCCACACGAAGCGGCGACGGTGGCGGTCGATCTCGGTGGACGGAGCGGTACCGGCCACGCCAGCGGCTGCCGCCGCTTTCGAGGTTCCCACGGCCGGTGTGCCCACATACTTGGTGGCATCCTGTGCCCCCGTTGCGGGTTTCGCCGCCTCGGGATTCGGGTTGACCTTCCCGGTCTCCTCCGCCATGAACTCCCTCCTGTAACTCGATGACTTGGCCCTAATCCAAACCAGCGGCCGCCGCGTACTGCGGCTCCGCCAACGTCCTCCCGGCACTGCGAATCGGCACCAATGTGTGGACCGGCTGCCCCAGAGCTTCATGTACGAGCTGCGCCAGTGCGCGTATGAATTTTGGGGAATCGTTTAATCCGGCGCTCATTTCAAACTGCATAATCCCCAGCCGGTGAGCTTCCTCGCGCGCCTCATGATCGATTTCGCCGAGAGTTTCGACGTGATCGGAAACGAACGCCACCGGGACGACACACATCTCGCGCACGTGCTCCTCCGCCAACTGCCGCAGGGTCTGGTGCAGGGAAGGTTGCAGCCATCGGCTTGCTCCGACCTTGCTTTGGTAGCAGAGCCGCTGTGGATTGCTCCAGCCCCCGCGCTCGGTCAGAAGGCGCACGGTTTCCTCGATCTGGCGCTGGTACGGATCGCCCTTCTCAATCACCGACATCGGTATGCTGTGCGCACTGAACACGATCTCCGGTCGATCGGGGACGGGGAAGCGGGACAGGGCTTGGTTCACCTTCTCTGCGACCGCGTCCAAATATATGGCATTACGATAGAAAGTCTCTATGCAACGAACCGGCAGGTCGTGCGGGAACAGGCGACGCCATTCGTTCAAGCTCGACCCAGTGGTGGTAGACGAATATTGCGGATACAACGGAAGGAGCACGACTTCGTCGCACTGTGCTGCCTGCAGTTGCTCGATCGCCTCGCGAGTAAACGGGTGCCAGTACCGCATGGCCACAAAGCAGTGGGCGTCGATGCCCTGGCCGCGTAGTTCCGTCTCGAGGGCTCGAGCCTGCCGCTCCGTGTGGCGCCGGATGGGCGAACCTCCACCGATGGTCGCATAGTGATGCTGCACCTTGCGGGCGCGGGTGGTCGAGATCAGCTTGGCGAGCGGTTTGCGCCCGATGCGGGCAAAAGGGAAGTCAATAATGTCCGGGTCGCAGAAGAGGTTGTACAGAAAAGGTTCGATCGCTTCCAGCGTGTCGGGTCCACCGAGCTGAAAGAGAACTATCCCCACACGCCGTGATGTGCGCGTCATTTTCCCCAGAATCCCCAGAACGCAAAGGACTGTACTCCGAACCGAGCGCGCGAGTCAATGGCGCAATTGCAAAAGTCTGTGGGAATGTGTGTTTGCCGAACACTTGTGAGCATTGTTTGGACACGCGATGAAATTTTCAACAGAAGAAAAAGCCCGCCAGGTAGGCTGGCGGGCTTCTTAATGTGTGCATTTTGCCGATCTTCGAAACGAGGTCGAATCTCCTACGGCAACCGCAAATCGGTTTTTTCGTCGACCACGACGTTCCGGCGATCTCCGTCAATCGTATACAGAATGCGCAGGCGCTTGTGGGCCCCGGGCAGCGGATCCCCGCCCATGCTGTAGTTGTCGACGTGAAGGTAAAGCCTGCCGTCATCCACGCGGCTGCGTAGCGCGTCGGTGACGTTCACGAATTGTCCGTCGGCTCCGTAGTAGGCACGCAGAATCCGCAAGCCTCTTTCGTGCTGGTCGTAGGCTTCTTCGCGATGCTCTTCCCGGTGCTCGTCCCGCTCGTGCCGTTCGTGCAAATCCTGGGGATCCAGTTCCAAGCGCGCCCAGGATCGTTCCGCATAGCTGTAGTCTCGAATGTCCCCGTCCCACTCGCGCAGGCGGACGACCAGCACTTTGATCTGGCCCGGTGCCGGATCGATCCCAAGATTGAACCGGGTGACCTCAAGTTGCAACACGCCGTCGTGTATGAAAGTACGCACCCTGGCAGTGACGTCCACGCGGCGCCCCGGAGCTCCCCACTCCGCTCCTATTAGTTCACCGCCTTGCGCCATTGCGGAACCTGCCAGCAACAGCGTGCATACAATACCGGCCAAAACTCCCGTCCATGATTTCATAGGCTTTTCCCCTCGCCCTCAAATCATAGGAGCGAACGGCGCAGGAATCACCGCACGAAAGTCCATCGACCAGCGGGTAGGCCGCTGGAACCCGCGCGCACTGCGGATTTGCAGGGAGGTTACGACTGGGGAGAGTGCGTTTCGGCGATCAGTTTGTCCGCAAATTGGGACGTCCCTACCTTCCCGCCGCGCAGTTGCAGATTTTCGACGGATACGGCGAATCGCGGGACTGACGTTGAAAAATCCTCGTTCCCCATGCAATCTGATCTCTATGCCCGAATTGCCAGACATAACAGCCTACATCAGCGCGCTCGAACCCCGCATCGTGGGCCAACCTCTGCAGCATGTACGCCTGGCGAGTCCTTTTTTGCTCCGGACGGTTCAGCCGGCGCTTGCGAGTGCCGAAGGACGAGTCGTAGAGAAGCTCAGCCGCGTCGGCAAGCGAATCGCGATCGGCGTGGAGGGCGACCTCTGGCTGGTGCTGCACCTGATGATTGCGGGCCGGTTGCATTGGCGAACAGCGGACGCCAAACTGGCGGGCCGCCAGAGCCGAGCCGCCTTCGACTTTCCGAATGGTTCACTGGTGCTGACGGAAGCCGGCAGCAAGCATCGAGCGGCGTTGCATCTGGTCAGCGGCGAGGAGGGGCTGCGCTCCCTGGATGCCGGAGGGATCGATGTCTTCACTTCAGATCTGAATTCGTTTCGCGCAGTTATGACGGCCGAAAATCATACGTTGAAGCGCGCCCTGACCGATCCACGCTTGCTTAGCGGCATCGGCAACGCATATTCCGACGAGATTCTGCATGCGGCGCAACTCTCCCCGATCCTGCTCACCAACAAGCTTTCGACGGACGACTGGCAGCGGCTGTTCGCGGCAACACGACAGACGCTGGAGCTGTGGATAAATCGGCTGCGCATCGAGGCAGAAAAGGCTTTTCCAGAGAAGGTCACGGCGTTTCGTCCCGACATGGCAGCCCACGGGCGTTTTGGACTTCCTTGTCCGAGGTGCGGCGATAAGATTTTGAGAATTCGCTATGCAGACAAAGAGACCAACTATTGCGCGCGCTGCCAGACGAGCGGAAAGGTACTGGCCGACCGGAGCCTCTCCCGCCTGCTGGGATCGGACTGGCCGCGAACTTTGGAAGAACTGGAAGCGTTGAAGCGCCGGTAAACGTTTGGGCACTATAGCCGAAGGCTAGACCGGCGCCGGTTCGGCCTTGCTGCTCTGCATTTCCTCAATGACGGCGTCGGCAAATTCCGACGTCCCAGACTTTCCGCCGATATCGCGGGTCAGTTTTTCCGGATGGCGATAGACCCGCTCCAGTGCGTTTCGAATCTGCGTGGAAGCGGCGTGCTCGCCGAGATGCCGCACCATCAGCAGGGCCGAGCGCAGGAGTGCCGTGGGGTTGGCCACATTCTTTCCCGCAATGTCGGGCGCGGACCCGTGTACGGCTTCAAACACGGCGCAGTCGTCACCCAGGTTTGCGCTGGGGACGAAACCCAGTCCGCCCACAAAAGCCGCGCACAAATCCGAGAGAATGTCGCCGTACAGATTTTCCATCACCAGCATGTCGTACTGGTAAGGGTTCATGACCAGTTGCATGCAGGTGTTGTCCACAATGTGCTCGCCGTAGGTGATTTCGGGATAATCCTTCGCCACGTTCCGGGTGCAGCGCAGGAACAATCCGTCCGACAACTTCATGATGTTGGCTTTGTGGATGCAGTGAATCTTCTTGCGGTGGTTCTTGCGGGCGTATTCGAAAGCGAACTTGGCGATGCGCGTCGACGCTTTTTCGGTGATGATCTTCAGGCTTTCCACTACGCCGGGCACCACTTCGTGCTCCAGCCCTGAATAGAGTCCCTCGGTGTTTTCACGCACGATAATCAGATCGACGTCCGGATAGCGCGTGGGAATATGCGGCAGATTGCGGATCGGCCGGAAGTTGGCATAGAGTTCGAATCTCTTCCGCAGGGCGACATTGATGCTGGGGAAGCCGCCGCCGACCGGCGTGGTTACCGGCCCCTTCAAGCCGACGTGCGTGCGCTCCAGCGACTCAATCAAGTCCTTGGGAATATACTCGCCCGATTTTTCGTACGCCTCCGCCCCCACGGCGAAGGTTTCCCACTCGAACTTCACCCCAGTCGCTTCCAGAATGCGCACCGTTGCATTCATTACTTCGGGACCGATCCCGTCTCCGGGGATCAGAGTTACTTTATGACTCATGACTCGTTTGTCCTTGAGGTTAGCCGTTATGCAGGCTTGACTTTGACCAGATCCTTCAACTCATTCATGAACTCTTTCACGTCTTTGAAATCCAGATACACGGAGGCAAAGCGCACGTAAGCCACCTTGTCGTAGCGTCGCAGCCGGTTCATGATCAGTTCTCCCAGTTCGCTGGTCTTGCGCTCGCGTTCCGCTGACTCCATGACGAACGACTCCGACTCATTCACGATCTGTTCCAATTTGCTGATGGGAACAGGGCGTTTTTCGCAGGCCCGCAGCAATCCGTTGAGAACCTTCTGGCGATCAAACTTCTCCCGGCGCCCGTCTTTTTTCACCACCATGTAGGGAATTTCATCGATGCGTTCGTACGTGGTGAAGCGCTTGCCGCACTTCAAGCACTCGCGCCTCCGCCGGATGGACTCTGCTTCCTTGCTCTCGCGCGAGTCGACTACCTTATCATTCGCAAATCCGCAAAAAGGACATTTCATGGCGCTTGATTGGTCCGGCCAGCGACCTGGCCGATCACTCAAAATTGTAACAGTTGAAAATGGATCGCGAAGGTAACACGCTGCGTGCCCAGTGCTTAGCCAAGCACCTGTGGGAATTTGGGGAGGGGACAAAACGCAAAACTGGCGCTCCCACCCCCTGCGGTGAGAGCACCAGTTTTTCCCCATGCCTTCCCGGTGACGGAAGGCTTGAAGCTTGCGATCCGATCAAGGGCGGAAGGGAATCCGACCGATCACAGGATCTGAGTAAAATTTGCCTTATCCGTCGCCCTTATTTGTCACTGAGGTGTCTTCATTTTGTAAAAAGTCCTTTGAACAGCCGGCGACCCTCGATGCCCTTGGTAATAAAACCCTTGTGGGCAGGGCTGGTATCATGAGGGCTCCCCTTCTATATTTCCTTGCGCCGACTGCTTCACCTCGGAATTGTGCTGCTGGCTCTGCCGCTGTTTGGACAGAGCAACACGGGAGAACTGCGCCTCAAAATCTCTGATCCGCGGGGACTCGGCGTCAAAGCCTCCGTCACACTATCCAGCGATGCAGCGCAGCTTCACCGTATCCTGGTGACCGACGACGCCGGATTCCTTGCGGCACGCAATCTTCCTTTCGGCCCGTACCAGTTGACGGTCGAAAGTGATGGCTTTTCTCCATTCAGTGGCCGCATCGAGGTTCGCTCGGCGCTGCCCTCGGAGTACCTGGTCAAGCTCAGCATTGCCGCTCTCAGTACCGCCGTGAATGTGACGGCGGATAGCCCCTTGCTTGATCCCAGCCGGACGACCTCCAGCAACCGGATCGACTCGCAAGCCATCGCCAGCCGCCCAGCGACGCTCCCGGGACGGTCCCTGCCCGATCTGGTCAACTCCCAGCCGGGCTGGGTTTACGAAGGCAGCGCTACGTTGCACCCGCGCGGGTCGGAATATCAGACGCAGTTCGTGGTTGATGGCGTGCCGCTCACAGAGAATCGCTCCCCGAGTTCCGGCCTCGACATCGAAGCCGACGACGTCGACTCGCTCACGATCTACACTGCCGGAATTCCTGCCGAATATGGTCGCAAGATGGGAGGCGTCGTCGAAGTCGACACCAGCAAGAACGACCGTCCCGGACTTCACGGCCAGGCCGTGCTATCGGGGGGCAGCTTCGGTACCGCCAATGGGTATCTCCTCGCACAATACGGCTGGGGAAAGAATGCGCTTTCCGTCAATGGGGACGCTGCGGTTACCGACCGGTACTTGAATCCTCCGGTTCTCCAGGACTACACCGACACCGCGACCACTACCGACTTCGCGGCGCACTACGATCGCGATTTCTCCAACCACGACCGTTTCGGAATCACACTGCGTCGCGAGTTTTCCAAGTTCCTGGTGCCCAACGAACAGCTCCAACAAGACGCGGGGCAAATCCAGCACCGTGACGATTTCGAAACCCTTGGCATTGTTTCGTACGAGCACATCTTTTCGGAGCACTTGCTCGCCGACTTCCATTGGATGATGCGCAGCGACACCGTCGGCCTCAGCTCCAATCCGCAGTCCACGCCCATCATTGCGTTTCAGGATCGCGGATTCGCTGAGGAATATTTGAAGGGAACCGCGTCGTATCATCGGGGCCGCCACGAATTCAAAGCCGGGTTCGAAGGCGATTTCACCCACCTTCGCGAAAACTTCAGCGACATCATCACCGACCCGTCGCAGTTCGATCCTGGAACTCCGCCCACGTTCCAGTTTTCGGGACGCCGCCTCGGTCTCGAACAATCCGCGTTCGTGCAAGACTTGATCCGGTTGGGCAAATGGACGGTCAGCGCTGGCCTCCGCTGGGATCACTATCAACTCCTCGTCAATCAGAACGCGGTCAGCCCCCGTCTTGGCGTAGCGCGCTATTTCAGCACGGCAAATCTCGTGCTCCATGCCTCTTACGATCGTGCCTTCCAGACTCCGGCGTTCGAGAACATTCTTCTCGCCAGTTCGCCAACCGTGGTGTCACTGAACCCAAACGTTCTGCGCTTGCCCGTCCGGCCTTCGCTGGGGAACTACTACGAGTTGGGGATGACCAAGTCATTTGCGGATAAGCTCAAACTGGATGTGAACGCCTTCCGGCGCGATTCCGACAATTACGCCGACGACGATCTCCTCCTCAACACCGCCGTGAGTTTCCCCATCGCCTTTCGTAGGGCTTCGATTTATGGGGCGGAAGGCAAGCTCGAGTTGCCGAACTGGCACCGCTTTTCTGGCTTTCTCAGTTATTCCTACATCGTCGGTAGCGCCTATTTGCCGGTCACCGGCGGACTGTTCCTCGGCTCGGACGCCACCAACGCCCTGAACCAAGCCAACGGCCGTTTCTGGGATTCGCAGGACCAGCGCAACACGGTTCACGGGCGCTTGCGCTACCAGTTGAACCGTCGCGTGTGGGTCGCGGTTGGAGGAGAATACGGTTCGGGATTGCCTGCCGTGGTGGAGGATACGCCCCAAGCCATTGCCGAGGCCGTCGCGGAATACGGCCAGGCGATTGTCGATCGTGTCGACTTCGCGCGTGGCCGCGTGAAACCCTCGATGTCGATTGATGCTTCCGCGGGTGTTGATCTATGGAAGCACGACCAGATGGCCGCGCGCCTCCAGGGCGACGTGCAGAATCTGAACAACCGCCTGAACCTGATCAACTTCGCGGGCCTGTTCTCCGGGAACTCAGTGGCCCCACCGAGAAGTTATTTTCTGCGCCTGCAAGCCACGTTCTAGGGGCAGGAATCAAGGTGAGGAGATCGCTTGAGCGGGACCTCCTCTGTGTCCTCCGTGTCCTCTGTGGTGAAAATGTTCTAAACCACGAAGTACTTCGCGCCCGGATGATGCACGACAATCGCCGAAGTAGACTGCTCCGGCTCCAACAAGAATCCAGAAGTCAGCCGCACGCCCACGTTTTCTTCCGGTTTCAGCAGGGCAAACAACTTAGTCTGATCCTCCAGATTCGGGCAGGCCGGATACCCAAACGAATAGCGCGATCCACGATACTTCTGATGAAACAGGTCGCGAATCTCCGTCGAGTCTTCCCCAGCAATTCCCAGTTCCTCGCGCATTTTCTTGTGATGGAACTCGGCCAGGGCCTCAGCCGTCTCGACGCTCAGTCCGTGCAGGTATAGATACTTTGTGTACTCCCCGCCCTCGAACAGACGCTGCGTCTCCAAACTCGCCTTCGGCCCAATCGTGACCAGTGAAAGCCCGATCACATCCATCTTCCCGGACGATTTCGGCGCAAAGAAGTCCGAAATGCAAAGCCGGCGCCCTTCACGCTGCCGAGGAAATGTAAAGCGCAAGAACTCGGTCGCAGCTCCACTCGGGAGTGGCGATTCGGGACTCGGCGCCTGGTAGACGACCACGTCGTTGCCGTCGGCTTGGGCAGGGAAGTAGCCGTACACAACCTTGGGTTCGAACAAGCCGGAACCGATCACTTCTTCTTCCAGTTTGTGCAAAATCGGCCGAAACTTCTCGTCGACCAGACGGAGATAATCCGACTGTGAAGCCGTCTTCAATTGCCACTGATTCTTGAACAGAGCCGTCTCATTGATGTAGGGAAACAGCTCGCGCAAATCGTAATCCTTGCGCACGCGCACGCCCCAAAATGGAGGCATCGGAATATTCGGAGCATCTCCTACCACCGGACTTCGCTCCGCAAACACCGGTCCGGTTTCTTCATCGACGGCGGCGGCCTTGGCGTACTCCTTTACCGTCTTGCCCTCGGTGAGCCGCGTCTGTTTCGCGCCATTGTCGGTCGCGAGGTCCTCCATGATGTGCAGGCCGGCAAAGGCATCGTCGGCATAGAAGACCGCGTTTGCGTACTCACGGCGCAAGTCGTCCTCTACATACTTGCGCGTAAGGGCGGCTCCGCCACAGATGACGGGGAACGCTAGCTTCTGCCGTTCCAGATCCTGAATGACGTACTTCATTTCGAGTGTCGACTTGACCAGCAGTCCGCTCAGTCCGATCGCGTCGGCCTGATGTTCCTGAGCGGCCCGAATGATCGTGTCTCCCGGCTGCTTGATCCCAAGATTGACGACCCGGAATCCGTTGTTCGACAGAATGATGTCAACCAGATTCTTCCCGATGTCGTGCACGTCGCCTTTCACGGTCGCCAGCACGATCGTGCCCTTCTGTTGCGATCCGGCCTTCTTCTCCATCTTTGGCTCGAGATAAGCTACGGCCGCCTTCATCACGCCGGCTGAGTCGAGAACGGAAGGCAACTGCATCTTGCGCGCGCCGAACAGGTCGCCGACGGTCTTCATGCCCTCTAGCAGGACGGTGTTGATCAGCTCCAGGGCTGAGTAATTCAGGAGTGCTTCTTCAAGCAATTCTTCCAACGATTTCTTGTGCGCGCCCTCACCCACGGATTTCTCGCCGTTGATGATTGCGAACTTCAGCTTATCCTCCACCGACAGTGTGTCGAGATGCGCAGTGGTCGAGGCGGCCGGCTTCCCCTTCATACCCGCGAAGTGCGCCATGTACTTCTGCAGCGGATCGCCGTCGGAGTTGGCATCGCGGTGGATCAGCTTGCGCGCCAGTTCTACTTCTTCCTGGGGAATCTTGTACAGCGGATAAATCTTGGTGTAGTTCACGATGGCCATGTCGAGCCCGTGATCGACCGCTTCGTGCATGAACACGGAGTTCAGCACCCGCCTCGGATACGCATCCAGTCCAAACGAGATATTGCTCACGCCCAGGATCGTCTTCACCGAAGGCAGTTCCTTTTTGATGCGCTCGACTGCCTTGAGCGTTTCCACTCCAGCTGTGCGGTACTCTTCCTGCCCCGTGGAAATCGGCAGTGTGAGTGCGTCGAAAATCAGATCGGTGCCGTCGAGACCGTACTTCTTGGTGGCCAGATCATAGATCCGGTGGGCGATGGCGACTTTCTTGTCGGCAGTCAGGGCCATGCCATCTTCATCGATGGTCAGCGCAATCACGGCCGCCCCGTAACGCTTGGCCATGGGCAACACTTTCGATGTTCGCTTTTCGCCATCTTCCAGATTGATCGAGTTGATGATGGCCCGGCCAGGGATACGCTTCAAAGCCTCTTCGACGACGTCGGCTTCCGTGGAATCGACCAAAATCGGCGCGGGAACTCGGGTGGCGATCTTTTCGAGAATGGAAGTGATGTAGGCCTTTTCGTCCTCGCCAACAATCGCGCAGCACAAGTCGAGCATGTGCGACCCGTCATTCACCAATCGTTTGGCCAGTCCCAGGATCTCGTCGTACTTCTTCCCCTGAACGAGCTTGCGGAAATGTTCGACCCTCGTGGTCGTGTTCATTTCCTCGGCGACGATCAGAGGCTTGGGTTCGAGGTCGAGCGGAACAGTGGTATACGCGCTGGACGCCGCGCCCGCACGTTTGACATCGCGCTTAGCCGGTTCCACGCCCGAGACCGCATCCACAACGGCCTTGAGATGTTCAGGCGTAGTGCCGCAACAGCCCCCGACAATCCGGACGCCGTAATCCTGAACGAAGTGCTTGTGATACTGCGCCAGATCCTCCGGGCTGAGCCTGTAAACCGGATGCCCGCCCACGTTCTCCGGGAGCCCAGCGTTGGGCAGCACGGAAACATGCTTGGTGGAATTAAGGCCCAAGTAGCGCACCGAATCGTTCATCTCCTTCGGGCCGGTAGCGCAGTTGATTCCAATAGCGTCGACGTCGAACGGCTCCAGCGCGGTCAGCGCCGCGCCGATTTCGGTGCCCAGCAGCATCGCACCTTTTTCGTCCTGTAGCGTGACCTGAACCTGCACGGGCAACCGCTTGGCCGCCTTCCGCATGGCTTCCAGCACGGCGATGGTGGCGATCTTGACCTGGAGCAGATCCTGCGCCGTCTCAATGAGGAGCACATCGACCCCGCCTTCGATCAGCGCGGCGGCCTGCTCTTCGTAAGACGCGACCATCGCGTCGAAACTGATGTGGCCCAGCGACGGCAGTTTTGTGGTTGGTCCCATCGAGCCCGCGACGAACCGCGGACGGTCTTTCGTCGAGAACTGCTGCGCGACTTCTTTGGCGAGTTGCGCGGCCTTTACGTTGATCTCGTGCACCCGGTCGCGGAGGTCGAACTCGCCAAGCACGATGCCGCTTCCGCCGAAGGTATTGGTCTCAACGATGTCGCAGCCCACGCGGAAGAAATCCGCGTGAATGTCGCGAATAATGTCGGGACGGCTCAACACCAGAACCTCGCTGCAATTCTCCTTGCCCCAGTAGTCGTCCAGGGTGGGATTGCGACTCTGGATATTTGTCCCCATTGCGCCGTCATAGACGACAACGCGCTCTTTTACGGTCTGTAAGAAATCAGCCATTGGTAGCTTCTAGCTCCTAGCTTCTAGTGCTTAGCTTTTGAACTGTCAGTGCTCATCCCCGTTGATGTGTGGCTAAGAAGTTCCTACTCACATGCACGAACGCCGGTCTCGGGGACCGGCGTCGCTTGCATTCGAAACCCGTTTCGAAGTTTAACTCCCCGGCACCATCTGCGCCGGCGCCCCACCGTCCACGTCGGCCTGGTTGAAGATGACGTTGGCTCCCATGTGTGCTGGCCGGGGGGCCAGCATTTGCTCCTTGCGGTAGACCAGGTTGCTGGCATTGAAGGTCGCCAGCTCAAATCCATGCCCGTGGGTGATCGCATCCGTCGGACACGCTTCCACGCAATAACCGCAGAAAATACAGCGGTTGTAATCGATGTTGTAGACCTTGGCGTAGCGCTCGGCGCCACTGACGCGATTCTCGGCGGTGTTCTCGGCAGCCTCGATATAGATGCAATTCGAAGGACAGGCGGCCGCGCACAGGAAGCAGGCCACGCACTTCTCCAGTCCGTTTTCGTCGCGCTGCAGAACGTGCGCGCCACGGAAGCGGGCTTCAAAGCGCGCGCCTTTCAACGGTCCCTTGCCGTCGGGATAATTCTCCACTGTTGTCGGCTGGAACATCTCCATAAAGGTGATGCTCATGCCTTTGGCGATTGCCGCGATATTTTTCAGAACCGGCATGTCGACATTCAGTATACCGAAAGAGCGGCGGAACCGTCCTGTTGGCGGCCCATATACGCGAGAATATCCCCGCTATTTCGTGGTGGGAGGCGGGGTTGGATGCTCGGGCACCGGAACCGCACTCTCCATCCATGCGGTGTACCACAGGTCGAGCAGCATCTGCGATCCGGCGGCGAGGCGGTGAGTCGTGAAGTCGAATGCTGCCGGAGTGCCCTTGCCTGTAAATCCGCCAGCTTTCTCGAGCGCGTAGACGTTGTCCACCATCCCATTCGACTGCCGGAGGTAGGCAACGTAGCTGGTGAACGGATCGTCGAGCCGATCCGGACTCTTCACCAGACCGGAGAAGTCCTTGGCCGTGATGTTTGCCGCCACGTAAGTGGACTCGAACTGCCCGTGGATGGTGTGCTGCGTGGTGTATCCGTTGGGATTCGGGCCGACCCATCCGTTGTACTGGATGGTGGTGTGCAACGGCTGCGATCCATCAGCAACATAATGCCCCAGCCAGCCCGCATAGAAGACGATTGTGCGTTGCACCGCCAGCGTTGGTTGATGCGCCGCCACCCGCTGCCGGTATTCGCGGAACGCAGCTTTCAGGCGTCCGTACACTTCCATGGTGATGTACGGCTGCAGCCCTACATGCTCGGGAAGATAGTCGTCCGGATGGTCGGTGGTGGCCGCGCGCTTCTCGTAGAGCTTGCGATAGAACTCGTAACGGCCCTGGGGCAGCGGATCAAGCCATGACACGCGTTCGAGGTCAATGAAATGATCGGCCTCCTGCGCGTTCTTGAGGGCAAACTCCGAAGGACTGCGCCAGCGGTCTGGTTCTGGCCCAAGATAAGCGATCTCGACCACGGCGCGTCGCAGAAAGATCGGCATGGTCGCCGGAATCTTCTGGGCAGCCACGCGGTTGATGGCAGTGTGGCCTTCGTTGCCCCAGGCCACCGCGCCCACACTCTGAAAAAGAACAAGGGCTGTCACCCCTAGACTGACCAGCCTCCGTCCAAAAAACCGAGTTTTCAGTTCACTCCGCAGAAGTCAGTTGTTCCTCTCTTTTCAAATCAGAATGTCAAATGCATCGAGAGCTGCAGGAAGCGTGGGCTGCCAATCGTGTGCTGGATCAAGCCCAAGCTACCTTGCGGGGGGATCGATGGCGGACCTACGAAATTGGGAAAGAAGGTCACGTTGTTGTTCGGAGTGTCGAAATCCGGATGGTTGAAAATATTGAACGCATCGGCTTCAAACCTCAGCTGGAAGCGCTCCTTGAACAGGAACTGCTTGGCCAAGCTCATATCGAAGCGCACCTGGAATGGGCCTCGAAAACTGTTCCGGCCCGTAGTTCCAAACAAGGATTCAAAGTCATCGCATCCGCTGCTGTCGCAGGCCGGAACCCCATTGCTCCCCGGAGCCACGAACTGGGGCGCGAAATCAGCGGAATTGAGCTTGCAAATTTTTGTCGAAAATCCCTGGCAATTCGCGCCGGGGTGGGCGGCCTGCTTGGCAGTTACGCCCGGTACCAGCGGCACAATGGGGTTGCCAATATAGTTGCTGGTGCCGTAGTACAGACTCGCAACTGAGCCCGAAAAGTCATAGACGCTGTAGGGCTGCCCGCTTTGCGCCACCGTCTGGCCACCAATCGTCCAGCCATTGGTCACGTAGCCCCACGCCCCGCTCTCCACGAGCTTCGGAATCGTATAGCTGTAGTTGATCAGAAAAACGTGAGTCTGATCGAAATCCGAAGAGGCATAGTTTGCTCGCGGAATGAGGGGATTGTTCCCGGTGAAAAAGAGCCCCAATCCGCTCTGCTCGTCAAGCGAATGAGACCAGGTGTACGACGAGGTGAATTGCAGGCCGTTGGACAGGCGCTTGTGGACCTGGAGCTGCAACGCATTGAAGTTCGAGATGCCCTCCGCCTTATACGACACTGAGTTCATGTCGTACCCGGGATAGGGTACGCGGATCGGCGCATTGCCCGCGAATTCGTTCGTAAAGATCGGTTCGGAATCCAGGAATAGCGGAGTGGTACCTCCGTAGGAACTGGTCTGCCCGTTCACCACATTCGTCGGTGTGGCGATGAGTGGTTGGTTGAAGGTCGAGTGTCCAGTTCTGCGTATAAGGCAGTTTGTTATTGATATCGTAACCGCCAGACAGGAAAGGGCCATAAAGATTGCCGGACGGCCAGCATCCCGGAAAACCGCAAGCAGTCTGCTGGAGGTTGGGCAGGTAGGCGAGGAAGGCTGCTCCCGTCGCTGGCGGCGGCGGTGGCAGAGTCGTGCCGAACGGCTGAGAGAGCGTGGCGCCCTGCGCAACGGAGATCGGTTGGACAAACGGAGGAGCGAGCGTGACGCCGAATGGGCCGTTGAATCCGGACCCCGCGCTCGGCGACAAGTAGCTGAATAGCTCGCCGCGGTCGAAGTACATGCCGTACCCTGCGCGTACAGTCAGCTTAGACATCGGAGACCACGCGATGCCGATGCGCGGCGCGAATCCCCACTGGTGATTCTTCATGAGCGAATTGTTGGCACCGGCCGTGGCGCCAGTCTTGTTATTCCGAGCGATGACTAGACCGGAGCCGGTAATTGCGTCAGTCCCTGAGTCGCAAGTGCCACCGTTGTACTCAGTCAAAGCCGGGTCGGCCGGAACTCCACCAACGGTGCATTGCACGTAACTGTATTTCGAAGGGTCAAAACCTGTCAGCAGTCCGTATTTCTCCGAGAGCGGTCCGTCGATGTCCCATCGCAACCCGGCGGTTACCGTGAGGTTTTTCCTCATCTTAAAGTTGTCGTTAATGTAGGTGCCGAGTGTATTGGAGCGGTAGTAACGGTGAGCCGAACCAACGAACTCATTGCCGCCGTGCAAGTTGCCTTCTACAAAATCAAGGAAGGTCTGGAAGTCGAGCGTATCGGTGTTTGTGTTGTTATTGAGGATATTGAGCTGAGTGTGGTCCCACGTTGTCCCCACACTCAGGATATGCTTTCCTTTCACCCAACTCGCGGAGGTCCCGTATTCCCATTGATTCTGGACCATGCCACCATCGCCAAAGCTGGTGCTCGGTCCGAACTCCAAACCAGCACTGATCGTAGGGTCCGACGCGCTAATTGAGAAGTCAGGAAAAGTCGCCGCTCCGGGCAGGCTAATGCCCACCGAACTTGCGGTGAATGCTTTTGTCGTATTTGCATAAGCTCGCAGGCGGGTGAAACCCACGTGCTGTTCCCAGGTGAGGTTAGGGGAGAGCACGACGGAGTTCGCGAGCGAGAACACCTGGCTGCCAGCGGAAAGCTGTTGTGCGAATCCGAGCAGCGAACCGACCGCGCCAAAAGGATTGTTGGTGGGATTGCTCTGAATGTAATATCTCGCGGACAAGCGATCCTTGGAGCTCAAAACGTAATCGATGCTGGCGATCCCTTGGTTGACGCGGGCTTGCGTATCGGGGCCTTGCACAATGGCATCGTAGCCCAGCGTGACGGCCTGCGTCGCATTGTACTGCGCGCTTGGTATCAGGTACTGCCCGTTGGGAAGTTTGGCATTCAGGATCTGCGAGGCAGCGCTATTGATCTGGCTCGAGGTAATGGTTTGGCCGTACGTCGCCTGAATCATGTTCACGATGCCCTGCGAACTGCGGTCATCCGTCAGCCCCAGAGGCACCGTCACATCTTTGGTGGAAGCCTCCGCATCGGCAATGTGCACTCCCTGATAAGACCCAAAGTAGAACAACTTATCCTTGATAATCGCGCCGCCGATTGTCCCGCCAAAAGCGTTTCGATTCACGAAAGGACGAGGCAGGTAAGGCCGGTTGGTGACAGGGTTGATGCCGGCAGCATTGTAGAAGTACGGTGTGGCATTCATATCGCTGTTCTGCCACTGTTCCCACAGTGAACCATGCACCTCGTTCGTACCAGACTTAGTCAGTACGCTGATGTGCGCGCCGCTGTTGTTGCCCTGTGTGGCGTCGTACTGCGAGGAGTTGACGGCGATTTCCTGAATGGCATCTGGGGGCGGAGTGGGAAGAGCCTGGCCAATCGCCCCATACACCGATGTGCTCGTTTGGATGGTACCGCCCGCTCCGAAGTTCTCACCGGTGTTGAGCACGAAGCGGTTCTCACCTACCTGGCTGGTGGAATTGCCGTTGAAAAGGTTGTTAGTGCTGACGCCGTTCAAGGAAAAGCTATTGCTGGTGTCCCGGTTTCCGTTGGCGAAGATGGCCTGATTGCCAAGGCCCGTGTTGGCGCCGCCTCCACCGAGGAAGTCCGCATGAACGCCAGGGCTGAGAATTGCCAGTTGCGTGAAGCTGCCGGTGCCCAGCGGCGTCGTTTCGATGGTTTGGGTATCGACGACGTAGCCGATGGTGGTGTCCACCTGGTTCATCAAGGGCACGGCGTTCACTTCCACCGTGGCGCTGATCGAGCCCACCACCAGAGTCGTGTCCACTGTTGCCGTACGGTTACCGGACACTAAGATTTTCGTGTGTGTTTCCGTTTTGAAGCCGTCCTTCGTGACGGTGACTCGATAGGTTCCGGCGGGAAGATCCGGAATCACGAAACCGCCGTTTGCCTTGGTCCGAGCTGCAACTTCGAGGTTGGTCTCGGTATTGACCGCTTTCACATTGGCGTCGGACACAACTGCTCCCGACGGATCAGTCACCGTGCCGGTGATGGCGCCCAACGTCTGCTGGGCGGAGGCAAACTGCGTTAGGAATGCAAGCACCAGCGTGACAACGACAAGGGCGCACAAGGACTTCGGAGGAGACGCGAACACACCGAGGCTAGGGAAACGCACGGTAGAACCTCCAGGTGATGGGGTGCCCTTATAGCAGAGCGACTTACCGAGGTTCAAGGTTTCCAGTGTAAAAGTCTGTCAAGATTCGATGAATTATTTTTCAGGTTCGCAGCAAGAATTCTTCTGGTCGTACGGTCGACAACCGCACCTTACACTGCTGCTGTTCAGAGGGCGCTATTCTGTGATCATGAGCCAGAGGAAGGACGCATCTCCCCAGGGTGGCATCGGTCTGTGTGCAGACTGCCGGTTCATGCGTTTGATCGAATCAGACCGTGCGTCGAAATTCTATCTCTGCGAGCGGTCCACGACCGACGCGCGGTTCCCCAAGTATCCACGATTGCCCGTTTTGCAGTGTACTGGATACGAACGGTTGAGTGCGGATCCCGAGCAAGAGGCGTGACCGGCGTCACTGCGCACGTCCGAGTTTTCCCGCAGTATCGGTTCGAGGTTCGCCTTGTGCGCCGACCTCAGGGAAGGAATCGGATCATGTTCCTGAAGATTCTTGGCACGGGCGCAATCGTATTGTTTGTGGTTTGAGTGGTTGCCGTGCTCCAGGGCTGGAGCAACGGATCAACTACCGATCATTTCATTAGTTGCGCTTTCATCGCGGTGTTCGGCGTCGCCGCGGCATGGGGCGTGCGAACCCTGTTCGGGCTGGGACACTGACATCGAGTTAGCGATGCCTACAAAAAAGACAAAGACGATCTCAGACAATGCGTTCGCCGGTCAAGCTACGCGCCCTTCGGAGAGGGAACTGGCCTCAGTGCTGGGCGAGAGCCACTCTCTGTGGCAGAATCTGGCGGCCGACCTCAAGCGCGATTTGAAACTGGATGGTGCAGAGTGGAATAGCTACTCGGTCAAGGCCGGGTGGTCGCTACGGCTGCAAGCGAAGAAACGCAACATCGTGTATTTCGGGCCCCGCTCAGGCTATTTTCTGGCTTCATTCATTCTGGGCGAGAAGGCAGTTGCGGCAGCGCGGAAGAGCAAGCTCCCGGCGCGGATCCTGAAGGTGATCGACGAAGCCAAGCGTTACCCCGAGGGAACCGCCGTCCGCCTCGAAGTGCACGCTGCTGCGGATGCCGACATCGTGACAACGCTGGCGAAGATCAAGTTCGAGAACTGAGCGCGAGAACTGAGCAGGAAAAGCCCGGATCACTCCAACCCAAGTTCTTTCGCCAGTGCCTTCCACTTGCTATCGACCAGCGCCTTCGTCTTCGCATCCATCACAATCTCATCCGGCCAGGGACGGGTGAAGCCTTCGCTGGCCCACTTGCGTGTGGCGTCGATACCCATCTTCGATCCGTAGTTGGGCAGCCGCGAGGCATGGTCGAGCGAGTCAACCGGACCCAGCGTGAATTGGATGTCGCGTTCGGGATCGATGTGGTTGAAGACCTTTAGCGTGACATCGGCGAGGTCCTGCACGTCGACATCTTCGTCCACGACAACGATGCACTTGGTGAACATTGCCTGACCGAGCGACCAGACTGCGTTCATGACCTTGCGCGCCTGTCCCGGGTACGACTTCTTGATCGAGACGATCATGAGGTTGTGGAATACGCCTTCGATGGGCAGGTTGATGTCCACTAACTCCGGGATCGTCAGCTTCATCAACGGCAGAAAAATTCGCTCGACCGCCTTGCCCATATAGGCGTCTTCCTGCGGTGGTTTGCCAACGATCGTAGTTGCGTAGATCGGGTCTTTGCGGTGCGTGATGCAGGTGAGGTGGAAAACGGGATAGAGATCTTCGAGCGAGTAGAAACCGGTGTGATCGCCGAACGGCCCTTCGCTGCGAAGTTCGTCGAGATGCACGTGGCCTTCGAGCACGATTTCGCTCGATGCCGGTACTTCGAGGTCTACAGTTTCACACTTCACCAGGTCAACCGGCGCTCCGCGGAGGAAGCCGGCGATCAGGTATTCCTCGATCTCGGGCGGCGCGGGGACGATCGCTGAAAAGGTGACGGCGGGTTCTGTACCGATCGCAACCGCGACCTCCATCTTCCCGGACGGGCGATCGCCTTCGGGGACGACGGAACCTCCGGACGAGCGCGCCATGATGTCGACCGCCGCCGACTTATCCGCGACTGTCGCCCGCATTCGTTCGCGCGCATGCTCCGCCGCGACCTTCTGGCGCTGCCAGTGCATCCCAGTCGAACGTTCGTCGAAGACTTGCATCCGATACATGCCGAGATTGCGCTTCCCGGATCGCGGGTCGCGCGTGGTAACACAAGGGAGGGTGATGAACCGACCCGCATCTTTGGGCCAGCACTGCAGAATGGGGAAATCGAGCAACGAGAAATTGTCGCGCTTGATGACTTCCTTGCACGGTCCAGTCGGCACCGTGCGCGGAAAGAACTTGCCGGCTTCCGTCAGCAGTGGAAGCATCTTGAGCTTATCGAGGAAGCCCTGAGGAGACTTCACATCCATAAACATGCGGATGCGCGCCGCGACCTCGTCGAAGGAGTTGACGCCGAGCGCGAGTTTCATGCGGTCGTCGGAGCCGAACTGATTGATCAGGACTTGCGATCCGGCGTGGCCTGTCGGGTTTTGAAACAGAAGTGCAGGGCCGCCCGAGGCGCCCTTGGCATCGCGACTCTTGGAGACCCGGTCGGTGATCTCGGCGATCTCAAGAACGGGGTCGGCTTCGGTCTGGATGCGCTTGAGTTGGCCCGCGCGATCGAGTGCTGCGATCCACTGGCGAAGGTCGTCGAAGGGCAAAGGAATCCTCTCTACGTGCGCGACGATTATAAGGGATTCACGCGTTGCGGCGCGGCAGCGTGCAGGGCGCTGCACGGGCTATTTCCGCTGTTCCAGCTTTACCGAGGCCGTGATCGGCTGCCCGTCGCGCAGGACCTTCACTTCAACCACGTCTCCCACTTTGCTGCGGCGAAGCGCATCGGTGAAGTCGTATAAGTTCTTGATGGGCTTGTCCCCGAATTGAATCATGATGTCTCCTGCCTTCAGTCCAGCCTTGGCAGCCGGGGAGTTCGGTTTGACGTCGGAAAACTTCACTCCGTTTTCCGTTTGTCCAAAGTCAGGAATCGATCCGAAGTAGGGGCCGTATCCGCCACCTCCACCACCGGCGGCTGGCTTGTCTTCAGCAACGACCTGAAATGCTGGGGCGTCTGCCGCGTTCGCTAGTTGCACGGCGACACTGGCCACCATATCGAGCAGGCGCGCGGCCGACGGGGCGTTGATCTTGTCCCATGTGTCGGACGGTTTGTGATAGTCCGAGTGCAGACCAGAGAAGAAGAACAGCGACGGAATCTTCTTGGTCACAAACGAAGTGTGGTCGCTCGAAGAATATCCGCTGGCGGAATATTCAATCTTGAACGGCGCGTCTTTCTGGGCTTGCTCGAGCACGGCCTTGAATGTAGAGCCGGTGCCGACTCCGCCGATGTAAACCTTGTCATCCTTGATGCGGCCGATCATGTCCATATTGATCATGGCCACGGCCTTCGCGAGTGGTCGCGTGGGATTCTGCACCCATGCCGCCGAGCCCAGCAGCCCAAGTTCTTCTCCGGCATAGTCCATGAAGAGAATGCTGCGCTTCAGTTGTCCGCGTTGCGGAGCGAGCAGGCGCGCCAGTTCGAGGACGCCGGCTGTTCCGCTGGCGTTATCGTCCGCACCCGGATGAATCTGGCCGATCTGCGACGGCGCGAGCGAATCGAAATTACCCCGTCCGAGATGGTCATAGTGCGCGCCAATGATCACATATTCGTCGCTCTGTCCCGGCAGCCACGCGAGAACATTGTTGACGGTGGCGCGGGTGGTCTCGATGTCGATAAGGAGCGACAAATGGAGCATGTCGGCGAAAGCAAAAGACGCGGGTTTCGTAGTTGAGTTGATCTGGTCCTGGACGTCTTTCAGGGATTTTCCGGAAGGCTGAAACCACGGTTCCGCGACCGCATTTTTCACTTGCACCATGATCAAGCCCACGTTCTCCGGGCCGCTGACGCTGCCGAAGCGCGTTAGCGAGTCTTCTTCGCCGTCGCCGAGTTTTCCATTCAGTACGACAAGAGCCTTCGCTCCATGATTGTGCGCATTGATGGCCTTGCTAACTAGCTGCGAGTGCTGCGTGAGCCCGTGGTTACCGCTCTTCTCCGCGAATCCCGACGGTTCGTAGCGTAGGACGACGACGATCCTGTCTTTTACGTCGAGGCCGGCATAGTCGTCATAGTGGAATTCGTCTGCGGTGACGCCATATCCCGCGAACACCGGGGGTGCCGTGACCTGCCCAGAGGCTGAAAAACTGAACGGAACGAACTCCTGGTGGATCTTCAGATCGTTCTTGGACTCTGCAGCCTGGACTACGAAGTGGTTGTCAGATTTGAGGCGCGCACCTGTGATCACCTTGAATGGCTGGGCGTAGCCATTCACTCCGGCGGGTGAAACCCCGAGCTCTTTGTAGCGCTTCTCAATCAGATGCTCGGCGCGCGTCAGGCCCTTGGTACCGGCGCCACGGCCTTCCATGTCCGGAGAGGCGAGCGACTTGATGTCGTTGAGGTAGCGTACAGGGTCCGCCTGCTGCACCGCAGTCGACGCGGCGGCAAGCAAAACGGCAGCGCTAAGGATTAGCAGAGAGCGGCGAAATCTCGAAAAATTCGGCATAAGGACCATTCAGTGAACCGAGAATCGTATGAGGTGGCGCTCCGAGTGTCAATAACGCGACGGACCGTTAGACGGCAAGTTGGAGCACGGTCTCCTCAACCTGCTTCCACGCCGAAGTGCGCGGATCGATTACATCGAAATGACCGGCGGCAGCGATCTCCAGGAGGTGTACGTCTTCCTTCTGCTTGCTAGACCGTTTCTGTTTGGATACAACGTACTCACGGCTGAAATCAGCGGGAACGACGTCATCGGACTCGCCGTGAATCAGCCATTGCCGCGCTCCAGGGATGGAAAGTTCCATAGGGTTGGCTTCGCGGTAGTGGTCGGGTACCTCTCCGGGCGTGCCGCGCAGAAACTCGACCACGGCGTCGTTGCTGAGGTGGAGCTGGTAGGCGCGTTGCAAGTCAACCACCCCGGCCAGCGAGACGACGCGGACTACGCCGGCCTCGTGAGCGGCGAGGCAGAGCGCGAGTTGGCCTCCGGCAGAGTGCCCCATCACGACGATTCTGGTTGAGTCCAAGTTGTGTCGCCGAGCATTTTGCAGAAGAAACTGATAGGCCGAACGGACGTCGGCAAACGTTCCGGGCCACGCCCCGCCTTCGTTGCCCACGCGCCGGAATTCGAGGTTGGCTGTTGCCAGTCCCTTAGCCGTCAGGGCCGCACAGAGGTGCCCGGCGTGATCCAGATTGTATTTCACGCGCCAGTAGCCTCCGTGAATGTTGATGACCAATGGATACGGCTGCTTGCTCCGCCCCTTGGACGAAGGCAAGCGCAGATCGAGAAACTGATTTGGGTCCGATCCGTAGGCGAGCCGCGCGTCGGCGGGTGGCGGCGCCAGAGTGAGGATGTCGTCAGACATGGCGAACAGTCGATTCTATTCGTACCGCAGAGCTTCGATCGGGTCCAGGTTGGCAGCGCGCATCGCGGGAACCATTCCGCTGATCACGCCCACCACCGCCAAGATGGACGTTGCCACCAGCAAAATCATGGGAGACACAATCAGCCGAATATCAGCGGCCTCGGCGTGCGACGCCATGGCGCTGTAAAAAGTGATGCGGCCCGCCATGATTGACACTGCATACGACAACACGATTCCAAGCAGTCCCCCGGCGGCTGTAATGACCATCGCCTCCGACAGGAACTGGAAGAGAATGTGATGGCGTCGCGCTCCCAGAGCCTTCTCCACGCCGATTTCGCGAGTGCGTTGGGTTACCGAAACCAGCATGATGTTCATCAGACCCACGCCGCCGATGCCCAGCGTGACCGTCCCAATGAAAGCCAGCAGAACCTTCAGGGCCAGCGTGATGATGCCGAACTGTTTGAGTTGTTTTTGGGCATCGAAAACGAACACGGCGCGATGGTCGTCGGGTTTGAAGCTGTGGGCCATGGCGAGGGTCCCCCGAATCGTCGCCTCCAGCTTGTCGTGGTCGAGCCCCGAGGAATCCATCCAGATCCCATCGAGATAGTGATTGTCCTTCAGGACGTCCATGGAGTTGTAAGGGATGTAAACGACGCGGTTGTTATCGTTGTCCCCCTCCTGCATGCGGGGCGCTCCCACTCCGATCACTTCAAACGTAACGCCATCGATACGAATGGACTCGCCCACTGCGGGCATACCCGAGAAAAGCTTGTCTCGCGCCTCTGACGCGATGACGGCGTAGAGCCCGTGCTGCATATTGTCAGCATCGTTGAGGAATCGTCCCTGCGCGATGTCGAGGTTCCAAATCTCCTGAATGGAGGGGTCGAGACCCATCACGGGAAAGGAAAAAGAGCGGTTGTTGTTCTGAACCGTGGAATCTTTTTGCGACATCCGCACAACGTGCCGGGAGAGCGGTATGTTGTTGCGCAGGAGTTCAATGTCGTCATTCGTGAAGCGCACCGAGACGCCTGCTTTGTTTCCTCCGGCCTGCTGCGAAGTACGTCCGGGGAAGATCCCGACCGCAGTCGCACCAAAGCTCTGAAAAATAGTCTCGATGGCTTTTCCAAAGCCATTGCCATAAGAAAGCAGCAGCACGACCGTGGCAATGCCCCAGGCCATTCCCGCCATCGTGAGCAGAGTACGGCGCAGATCGTGCCGCATTGCCGAGTACGCTTGCTTTAGGAGGTCGCGGTGCATGCTTATTCCTTGCGGAGGGCCTCCACGGGTTCGAGCAGGGCAGCGCGCCGGGCAGGATAAAGTCCAGCGGCTACGCCCGCCACCCCAAGTGAAATCACCGCCAATGCCGCCGTTGAGGCCACTAATTTGGGTGGGTCGAACCCGTCCCCGAGATCAAACTTGGACAGCAGTGCCATCAACCCGGCAGCACCGCCGATGCCGATGCCCCCACTCAGCATGGTCAAGAACGCACCTTCCACGAAAAACTGGAACATGATGCTGGCATTGGTGGCGCCGACGGCTTTGCGCAGTCCGATTTCGCGGGTGCGATCAGCGACCGCTACCAGCATGATGTTAATGATGCCGATCGCTCCCAGCGCGAGTGTGACCAGTCCCACACTTCCCAGGAACATGTTCATGGCATCGAAGATTTTGCCGATCTGATCGACGGTCTTGATGGTGTCCCACTCGTCGAAAGAGTCGGGATTGTTGGGGTCAAAGCCATGGTTGCGGGCGATGATCTTGTGAACTTCTTGTTGCGCCGTGTTGTGCAGGGCCCGCGAACGGGGCTGGTAGTTAATGAAAGAGATCACATTCGTACTGATCCCTGCATTTAGAGGCCGGAAGTAGTCCTGCATGGCATGAAAGGGAACAAAGCTCTGGAGATTCTGCGTATTGTTGTCCCCATGGCCGATCCGCTTGAGTGTGCCGATGACTTCAAAGCGAATTCCGTTCAGAAGAATGGTGGCGCCAACCGAAGGGCGTCCCATAAACAGGGTGCGGCGAGCTTCATCCCCAAGAACAATCACTGGACGTCTCTGTAGATCGTCCAACTCGTTCAGCCAGCGTCCTTCATTCAGCGGCAGGTAGCGGATCTGATTGAACATGGGAGGAACCCCCAAGATGTTTCCGCTGGCCTGGTAGAAGTCGCTCACGGCCCGGATGTCACTGCGCCGGATGACCGGAGCGGCGGCACCCACACTGGGGCATTCGCGAAGAATTCCTTCGTAGTCACGATAATCGAGATAGTACTGGCGCAGGGCGGTAAAACTTCCTTGCATCACCGGAGCGCGGCCCGACCAGATGAACATCACGTTTTCGCCGATCGAATCAAACTGCTTACGGTTACCAGCTCGGAACCCTTCACCCAGACCGACCAGCAGCAGCAGGGAACCCACGCCCCAGGCGATGCCGAACATGGTGAGAAACGAGCGCAGTTTATGGGCCCAGAGGGCCCGGAAGGTCTGCCCGATGATGTCGATGATGAGGCGCACGTGGCGTAACCATTATACGGGCGTCGGCCCCGCACCTCCTGCTGGATGCCGGGTCCGGGTGCTGACGTCCAAGGGCCGAAGTCCGAGGTCTCCTGTTCGATTTTCGTTCCGAATCGTGTGCGAGTTGGTTATTCTCTAGCGGGATGTTGACTCTTGCCCTGAGCGAACTGCTGGGCGCCACGGTGTATGACCCGTCTGGCGCGTCCGGACGGGTGCGCGAAGTGACGCTGGCTCCGCAAGAGGACCGTTCTCGCATCTCGTCGCTCATCGTAAAAACCAAGTCAGGGAACCGCATTCTGCCTTTTGCCTCAGTCTCGGCCATTAACGGCGGCATTCGGACGAACACTGCGTCGGCAGAATGGCCAGCAGTGAGCGGAACGGAAGGACTGTTTCTGCTGGAACGAGACTTGCTCGACCAGCAGGTGATCGACATCAACGGGCGCAAAGTAGTCCGCGTGAATGACGTCGATCTGCAGGTCGATGCCCCCAAGGACAAGAATGCGGAGCGGACGCATCCCGTACTGCGCGTCCACTCGGTCGATGTCGGAGCGCGCGGTGCGGTTCGGCGCCTGCTCCGTGGAGTGGCGCCCAAGACTGCGTTGCAAGCGCTGCTCGCCAGAATTCCTCCCCGCAGCATTCCGTGGAATTTCATCGATGTTATCGAGACTGATCCGGCTCGGCGGGTGAAGCTGAAGATCTCGTATGACGGCCTCGCTAAGCTGCATCCTGCTGACATCGCTGACATCGTGGAAGATCTGGCTCCCGATGAACGGCAGGCCGTCTTCCAGACGCTGGATGAAGGAGTGGCAGCCGAAGCTCTGGAAGAGGTCGAGCCGAAGGTTCAGAAAGCGATCGTGGAGTCCCTGGATTCGGGCAGGGCCGCCGACATCGTCGAGGAGATGGATCCCGACGCGGCTGCCGACCTGCTGGGCGATCTGCCCGAAGAGCGCAGCGAGCAGATTCTGGTCCAGATGGAACCGGAAGCGCAGCAGGATGTCGTCGAACTGCTGGAGCATCACGAAGAGACGGCTGCTGGCCGCATGACCACCGAGTTCCTTGCGCTGCCGGTTCAGGCAACCGTGCAGAATGCCATCGATTCGCTGCGCGAATTCGAGGGTGGAGTCGAGGCGGTCAGCACGATCTACCTGGTCGACTCTCACGGAACCCTCGTCGGGGCGGTCCCGCTGGCAAGACTGGTTCTCGCGCCAACCTCGACTCCCATGTTGTCGCTGACGCAGGAGCCGCTCGTCCTCGCTCACGAGGGCGTCGAGGAAAATGAAGTGGCGGAGTTGTTCGATAAATACAACCTCCAGACGCTTCCCGTCGTGGACGAGCACAGCAAGCTAACCGGTGTCATCACCTCAGACGATGTAATCAGCATGCTCCGGGCGAAGCTGTAGGAAGCAGCCTGCCCACAACCCGCACCAACTCTGCCATCCTTTATTCCCTCTGAGCTGCACTTTTCGTTTGGTTAGATTCGCTGCGTGCGTTTATCCTGTGGCGTCGTTCGTAGCCCGAGTCTGCTTCAACCATATGTCAGCGACAAGTGCGCATGAAGTTCCTCAGACGCTCGAAAACCCGGATCCTGTTGTTCCTCGCCGTCGTCGGACCGGGTTTCATTACCGCCAACGTCGATAACGACGCTGGTGGCATCTTCACTTACTCGCAGGCCGGGGCACAATTCGGACATCTTCTCCTGTGGACCATGATCCCGATCACGCTCGCCCTGATCGTGGTTCAGGAGATGAGCGCCCGCATGGGTGCCGTCACCGGCAAGGGACTGAGCGACCTGATCCGTGAAGAATTCGGCCTCCGCATCACCTTCTTCATGATGATCGGTATTCTGATCATCAATTTTGGCAACGTGGTGACGGAATTCATCGGCATCGCCAGCAGCCTGGGTCTTTTTGGCTTGTCGAGATTTGTCACTGTGCCGGTATGCGCCGTGATTGTCTGGCTGATCGTTGTTAAAGGGCAGTACAAGAGCGTAGAGAAAGTCTTTCTGGCGGCCTCGTTTTTCTACGTGACCTACATTTTCGCCGGAGTCTTCGCTCATCCCTTGTGGAAAGATGCGACCATCGCAACCTTCAAACCTCCTGCGCCCAGTGCGTTTCGCGATCAGGCGTACTTGTTTATGGTCATCGGGCTGGTCGGCACGACCATCGCGCCCTGGATGCAGTTCTATCTGCAATCCTCGATCGTCGAAAAGGGAGTGACCAAGAGGGGCTACAAAGCGTCGCGCCTTGACGTGGTCACAGGATGCGTTTTTACGGACATTGTGGCTTGGTTCATTATTGTCGCCTGCGCCGCCACGCTCTGGGTCCACGGGTACCGCGACATCAAAACCGCGGCGGATGCGGCGCAAGCACTTCGTCCCTTGGCCGGGGACTACACCTACATCCTGTTTGCCGTCGGATTGTTTAATGCATCGCTGTTCGCAGCGTCGATTCTGCCACTTTCTACCGCGTATACGGTGTGCGAGGGACTCGGATTTGAATCGGGTGTCGGGATGAAGTTCAACGAGGCACCCGCGTTTTATTGGCTCTATACGCTCTTGATCGTGGCGGGGGGTGCGCTTGAGATTTTGATTCCGGAACAGCGGCTGATCAAAATCGCCGTGTGGTCCCAGGTGTTGAACGGAGTCGTGCTCCCCTTTGTCCTGGTTTTCATGCTTCTGCTCATCAACAAGAAGGAATTGATGGGAGAGTATGTCAACACTCGACTGTTCAATGTCGTGGCATGGGCGACGACGGTTCTGGTCATCGGACTTTCCGTGGTGTGGGCATTCGCTTCACTTAAAGGGTAGACGGTCACAGCAGTTTGCCGGCGGCGAGTTCGTTGACTAGCGTCAGGTCCGCTTCCAGAAAATCGTACTTCGGTAAGTCCTTGGGCTCAGCCCACTGCATGTCGCGAAAGATGCGGTTCTCGAGTTCCCTCTGATAATCGCGCACAATGAAGAAGCGGAGTTCCACCATCCCTCCGTTCGGATATTCGTGCCGGATCCGCCGAACCTCGTCTCCAATGGTCGCCAGGATTCCGAGTTCTTCTTCCAGTTCCCGGCGCAGGGCGTCGCGAGGCTGTTCGCCCTCCTCGATCTTTCCCCCGGGGAACTCCCATTTCAGCGGCATGGTCTGATGGCGCGTCCGCTGGCAGACCAGCAGCTTGCCGTCTTTTACGATGAGGCCTGCGACCACGCGCTTCATGGGTTAGACCCATCAGGCTCGGGCACGCTGAAGGCTTGCAGCGCGCTGGCCACCGGATCGACGCAACTGGTGAAGGTAAGGGCGAAGGCCGCAAAGCCCGGGGAACATCGCAGTTCCAGTTCGTGCTCGCCGAACTCGTGGTTGTCGACCAGCGAATACATGCGAGCCGAGTCAACGACGATGTAGCTTTCCTCCACGCTGACACCCGGCCGGAACCGAATATCTCGTGTCGCCTGCTTCCGGGTCAGCGGCTTGCCGTCCTGCAGGACGATTACCTCAGCAGTCGGCGCGTGCGGAGAAGCCATGACCAAGTTTACGGCGGACGCGTCGTATTTTAATCGCAAAGTATGTGGCCCTGCTTCCACTGCCTCGAAGTATTCGGCGGTTGAAGCCCACCGCCCGGTCGCGTAGAAAAAGTTCTCTTCCACTGTCCCCACGAAATCATAGTCGGCGATCTGATCTTCCTTAAGGCCACCGTCGTTGCCAATGCGCCCACGCCGGTTTCCCAAATAGAGTTCACCCGACGCGCGATAACAGACTGCGCCCACGTGATCCTCTTCGCGCACTGGCTCCATCAGCGCGGGCAGAGAAACGTTGGGATCAATCTCCCGCAGCAGCTCCTGAATCACTTGCTCGCACTCTCCGTATCCGCCTTCCCCGAAATGGCCGAAGCGCAGGTAGCCATCTTTGTCCAGTAGATACTTGGTCGGCCAGTAGCGATTCGCAAACGCCTTCCAGATTTCGCGATTGCTGTCGATGACAATGGGATAGGTGAGCCCGAACTCCCGGATACCTCGTTCCACATTCGACTCGTACTGCGCGAAAGTAAACTCCGGTGTGTGCACTCCGATCACGGTCAAGCCCTTGTCCTGGTAGCGTTCGTGCCAGGCCTGGACATAAGGCAGAGTGCGAATGCAATTGACGCAGGTGTAATCCCAGAAGTCGACGAGCACGACGCGCCCGCGCAGCTGCCGGAAGCTCAGCGGCGTCGAATTCAGCCAGACCCGCCCGATCTCCGGCGCGCGCACTTTGCCCTTCTCGACTCTCATTCGCGTGCTCTCATAAATGTCTTTTATTGTCCTGAGGCTTCCAGTTTCTTTCCGATGAGCATAGCGCAGTGCTGCACAAGATCCTGATGTTCGGGGGTGAACGCGGCAGCGAAGTGGCTGTCAATATCCAACTCGCCCACGACTTTACCACGCACAAACACCGGCACGACGATTTCCGACTTGGTCTCGAGCGAACACGCGAGGTAGCGTGGATCACTGTTCACATCATCGACCACCACGGTTTGCCCGCTCGATGCCGCCGCCCCGCAAATGCCCTGGTTAAGCGGAATACGAGTGTGCGGTGTCATGGCGCCCTCGAATGCGCCCAGCACCAGCATGGGCGGCTGCGCACCCGGTTCCAGCATGTAGAAGCCCACCCAGTTATATTTCAGCATCCGCTCGTGCAGCAGTTTCGCCATCGTCTGCATGAGTTCCTGCGCCGTCGAGGCGGCTTGAGCCAACGCATTGAGTTCAAGCCGGATTTCTTCGATTCTGCGGGCTACGGGCATACTTGGAATCTTAACTCACAGCCTGAAATTATCAGATCGGTAACCGTGAACCCCGGTAATCGTGCCGGATTCCTTTGGTGTCCGGGAACAACTCGGGATGGATCGCGAAGGCCAGCGCCTCCAAACCCTGCAGCAGTGTAGGTGCGGGAGTGTTAAGGAATTCGTCCTGAATGCAGAACACGCGGCCGGAATGCGCCGCCGAGGTCTGCTGCCAGCCGCGGTCCGTAACGATTTTCTCCAGAGGAACTCGATCTCCCGCTCCACACCATGCAGCGATGATTACTTGCGGATCGAGCCTTAGTATCTCCTCAGCGGAAACCTGCCGGCCCGGAGTGCCGAGGAACTCGCCTCCAGCGGCCTCGACCAGCTCCGCGACCCACGGCTGTGAAGCGATGACCGGCTTGCCCCACTCTTCACACCACACTCTTGATCGAGCGGTTGTAGCGGTTCGGGTGCGAACTTCGTCAATCCGGCGCTGCATGGCCGCGATGACTGCTTCTCCCCGATCCGTCGCGCCCACCGTGCCGGCGATCGTTGCGATGTCGGTGTAGACATCCTCCAGGGTCTTCGGAGCCAGGCCGAGAAACCGCGCACCCGCTTTCAGGATTTCGCTGACCGCCTTCTCCTGATAAGGAACAGCCGCAATCACGAGATCGGGCTGCGCGGCCACGATCTGTTCTGTGTCGGCAGTCCACGAGTCGGCAAGAATCAATCGCGAACCGTCGGCGACCTCTGGGACTACGTCAGCGCAATATCGCGTGCAAGCCACTACTCGCCTCAGTTCGCCAATAGCATCGAGAATGACCGTTGCGCTCGGCTGCAGGCACGCGATGCGGCGGGGATGGTGTGATCCAGGCATGGTCGGTTCTAGGGTTTGACCTGGCGCAGCGCTGCCGCAAGCGCGTCCAAAGCCAGTTGTGCGGCGTGGGTCGAAGCCTGCGGCAGGCCCCCCACCGCAGCGATCAACGTTTCGCGGCGTAGGGATCGAGTTTCGTCCAGAGTCTGCCCCGCCACCAGTTCCGTCAAAGCCGACGCGCATGCCATCGAAGGCACACATCCTTTGGCCTTGAATCGAATCTCCGCGATGCGTCCGGACTTCATTTTCAAGCTGAACCGAAGCACGTCTCCGCACGCTGGGTTTTCGATCTCCGCGATGGCGTCAGCGTCCGCCACATCGCCCGCGTTCCGTGGGTTCTGGAAGTGATCGAGCAGTTGTGCGGAGTACATATTGTTCCGATTGTAAACGCCTCGCCCGGGCGCAGGGGTTCGGTAGCGTTCGCCAGCGGCGCGCACGAGGAAAAATATGAAACGACCGCTGCTGCCCCCCAGTAAGCGTATATAGGGAAGGACATGGAATTGTTAGATGAGCATCCGCAGGTGTTGGCGCAGTTCGCCGCAGGAGAACTCGAAGCCTTCGAGACGTTATTTAGGCAGTTCCAGGGAGAGGTCTTTGCCTGGATCGTCCGCATCATCCGAGATCCGGGCGCAGCTGAGGATCTCACAGTCGAGGCGTTCTGGCGGATTTATCGTGGGCATGCTCGCTTCGACCCGGAGCGTAGTTTCGGAGCTTGGGCTCGAAGAATCGCCACCAACGTAGCCATCGACTATTTGAAAACCGCACGGTCCAGGGAAGGGCGCCTGACCGGAAGTTTGACTCACGAAGCCGCACAAGATCTGAGCACGGTGAATCCGGCGATCCAACGGGAGGTCCGTGAGCGCACCCAACTTGCCTTCCAGCAATTGCCTCCCAAGCTGCGTGTGGTCGCGGCGTTGGCGCTAATCGAAGAATGTCCGCATAGCGAAATTGCTGAGGCGCTCAACATTTCGACAGCCGCGGTCAAATCACGGCTGTTTCGTGCGGTTCGCATGTTACGCAGGAAATTAGGAAACTTGGACACAACCCATGAGTGAAAAAGAGCAGAAGAGTCCGGCTGATCTAGTGAAGCAGTCGTTAACGCCCATGAACCGTGAGTTGGATCGAGACCTTTGGCCACAGATGCTCCGCCGTCTTGACGCGGGTGACACCGACCGCCATTGGCTTGCCGTGTTGTTCTCGCCGGCGGCGCTATCGTCGGTACCGTGGTTTGACTGGGCGTTGCTGGCCGCCTTGGTTGTCGGAGCCTGTGTTTTTCCGAGATTGATCCCGATCTGGCTGTATCACTTTTGATTTTGGAGAACGCTATGAATACACATCCTTACCTGCGTGCCTATATGGCTGGCAGTGCCGTACCCACCATGATGTTGCTGGTGGTGCTCAGCGGGTTCCTGATCGCGCGCTACACATTCCAGATTCCCATTCCCATTGAGCGCGCCATCGTCTTTCCGATGGCGCTAATACCGAACATTTTTGGTCTTTGGAATATGTTCTACTTGTGGATGCGCCCGCGGCACCACCTGCCGATTGGCTTTCATGGCGCAATCCTGCCATTTCTGATAGCGCCCCTGGGATTCCTCTTGGCTACGTGCTCAGGATTCCTGGCGACAACCTCGATCGGGCTGGTCTGGTTTCATGAGATCGTCATTCCATACGCGGTTTTGGCGGGCATCTTTTCGCTGGCTTTGATTGCGTATTACTTGGTGTGGAAGTACCTGGTGGGCTTCTTCAACCAGGTGTTGGGGATCTCTTGATGGACCCTATCCGCCAGTTCCGTCTGGGAAGTAGATGGTCCAGCCACGTTGGCGGGCTGCCGCTTCGAGATCGGGGTTGGGGTTGACCGCGAAGCCGTACTTGGCGATTGCAAGCATATCGGCATCCCAACGGGAGTTGCCAAACGCGGCGTCGATCTCCTTCCTCACGACTTCGCGCAGCGCCTTCGGCTTGCCGGGTCCGGATGGGATCCGCACCAGTCGGTCGGTGATCACGCCGTTTTCAAGTTCGACTTTCGTCGCGAGGATACGGTCTTCGGCTATGCCGAACGCCTTCATGCCGGTGCGAATTACCCACTCGTTCGAGGACGACACGGCCCAGATTTCGCAGCTATTTTCCCGCAGGCGGCTCACAAGTTCCTGCATCTCGGCAAAGATCTTCCCGGGGAACGCGTGCGTCATGAAATCCGCCGCGGCCTTCATCATGGCCGCCTCGGTGATTCCTTTGTGCATCGTGACCATCTCGCCGCACATGTCGTCTTCGCTCACCCGGCCGGCTTTGTATTCGACGTAGCGGGCGCGCATGGCCTGAGCAACCTCGTCCGGCACGACGCCTTGCTTGATCTCCCAGTCGAAAAATCGTTCCCCGGCATCGCCCGACCAGAGCGTGCCGTCGCAATCAAATGCCGCTACCTGCGGTTCCATCCGCAGAACAGTCTCGAGAAATTCTTGTTTGGTGGGATTCAGCGCGCGCGCCCCGGAAGTTTCCATGGACTTCGACGATAACGTGCCGATGCCGGATTGCGCAATCGCGAGTGCAACGGGAATGGCTAGGAAATCCTCGTTAGCAACGCGGCATAGTCGTCTGGAGTATTGATGTTCAACGTGACAAACGGATCGCCTACCTCGATGTATTGGATGTGATCCTGGTAGCGATGTTCAACGTCGCGGGCGCTGGCAGTTGGTAGCGCCTGCAGAAAAGCCTCAATCAATTCGCGGCCCACAAGATAAGGATGCCCGTGCTTGCCCGCTAGCTCCGGCACCACCGCCCATACCTCCTGCGGAGCGGCTTCGAAAGCCTCCCGCAGCAGGTGAAGGGTTCCCGAACCAACCGGCGGCCGGTCGACGAGCGTGATGACGGCAGCGTCACGGCCATGACTGAGGACATCCTGCAATCCGACTTGCAGGGAACTAAACTGTCCCCGGGATGGATCAGGATTGATGACGACAGAGGCCCCATTGGCATACGCAATCGGCGCCAACTCCGCCTCGTTCCTGCCCGCTACCACGACGACGAAATCTGTGGCGAGCAGCAGAGAACGAATCGCCGCTGACAGAAAAGTGTCTTTCGACGGCAGTTGCCCCTCAACCTGCGGCGGCCAGGGCAGCAGCGCTTTGTCCGTGCCCATGCGCGAGGAATCCCCAGCGGCCAGAATGACTCCGGCGAAACTCGGAGAGCGCGCCATGTTGCGGAAGATAGCAGAAAGCGGGAGGAAAGTCAGTGAGCCAGGATACTCAAGAGGAGTGGTCGCCTTCGTCCATTGCCTTTTCAACTGCCTCCGCGTTGGAGGCTGCGTCAGATTCCTCGCGCGCTCCCTTAAACCAGCTCAGATGCGGCAGGGCTGAGCTAGCATGGCGCCGTACCGCGATTAACTCGGCCGTAATGGCGACGGCAATTTCCTCCGGAGTGACGGCCCCAATATCGAGCCCCACCGGAGAATGAACGCGATCGAACAGATGTGCAGGCACGCCCTCGTTCCGCAGCGTTTTGAAGATCTCGATCACCTTGCGCTTGGAGCCGATCATCCCGACGTAGCGTGCCCGAGTCTGCACCGCCCAGCGCAGAATGCGCATGTCGTCGCGGTGTCCGCGCGTTACAATCACGATGTAGGAAGACTCGTTTGGATCGAGCTTCTGCGTGGCCTCGTCAAAATCGAGCGCATGGACTTCGTGGGCGGCAGGGAATCGTTCCTTGGTCGCGTAAGATGACCGATCATCGGTCACAGTTACATCAAACCCGGCACTCGCAGCCGTCTGGCAAAGGCTTAGGGCAACATGACCTGCCCCGAATACATAAAGTAATGCTGGAGGTAACACGGGCTCCACGAAAACCTCCAGAGTTCCCCCGCAGACTAGGCCCGTGTCGTACTTCGGGTCCTGGTTCAAGTCAAACTTCAAGGTTCGCGGCTTCTCCGATTCCATCACTTCGCGCGCCGCCTGCCACACGTCGGCCTCGACGCATCCGCCGCCAATCGTGCCCACAATCGAGCCGTCATCGCGTACCAGCATCTTCGCCGTCTTGAACGAGGGAATCGATCCGCGCACGTTGACGATGGTGGCGACAGCCCCGCGGCGTCCACTGCGGCGAAGCTCGACGATCTGTTCGTAGATGTCCATGCGATGCCTGCCCGATGATTATCAGTCGGTTAACAGGACAGAGTCAAACGGACCGTGCCTCACCTTTAGTTAGTTGGAGTCATCCTGACCGAAGTCGAAGGGATCTCGCGCGGACTACGCCTCCCGGTTTGGCAGCGGTTTGTGTTAGCGTCGTTTCGACAGAGGAAAGACCATGAACGCCGTCCGCATTCATCAATTCGGTGGCCCTGAAGTTCTGACCTACGAGGACATCCCTGACCCGCAGCCCCGCAAAGATCAAGTGCTCGTGTGCGTAAAGGCATGCTCGCTCAACCACCTCGACGTCTGGGTGCGCAAAGGACTCCCCGGCGTGAAACTGCCGCACATCCTCGGCAGCGACGTCGCGGGTGAGATCGCCGAAATCGGCGAGTACGTCACTGGATTCACGGTAGGCCAACGGGTGCTCGTCGCGCCCATGCATTTCTGCGGACACTGCGTGAAGTGCCTGGCCGGACTGCAAAATCACTGCCGCGAGTTCACCGTGCTCGGCAACGCCGTCGACGGCGGCAACTGCGAGTTGATCGCCGTGCCGTGGGCGAGTGTCATCCCAATTCCCGACGCGCTCGATTTCAATCAGGCAGCCAGCGTCCCGCTCGTATTTGTGACCGCATGGCACATGCTGGTGGGCCTCGCGAACGTGCGGCCCGGGCAGACGGTGCTCGTGCTGGGTGCAAGCTCTGGTGTGGGCATTGCCGCCATCCAGATTGCGAAGCTATTTCATTGCCGCGTCATCACCACCGCAGGCGACGAAGCCAAACTCGAAAAGGGACGCGCGCTCGGCGCCGACTTCGGCATCAATCATTACAAGCAGAAAATCTCCGACGAAGTCCGCAAGATCACGAACAAAGAGGGCGTCGACATCGTCGTCGAGCACGTCGGACTCGCCACCTGGGACGAAAGCCTGCGATCCCTCAAAAGCGGCGGCACACTGGTAACTTGCGGGGCCACGACCGGACCCGCCGTGGGTCTCGATCTCCGCCATCTATTCGCGCGTCAGTTGAGACTGCTCGGTTCCTACATGGGTACGATGGCAGAGCTGCACGAGGTCCTAGGCCACGTATTCGCGGGTCGTCTCAAGCCGGTGGTGGACAGAACATTCCCGCTGAAAGATCTGCGCGAAGCCCATGAATACCTGGAGAGGAGCCAGATGTTCGGGAAAGTGGTCGTAAATCCATAAAGATTGTTCACCTCCGTGTCCTCTGTGTCCTCTGTGGTTTAGAATGTTTCCATGGCCCGCGAACTGAACTTCGGACCCTACGTCGACATCGAAAACGGCACCAAGACCGTCAGGGACCTCACCTTCGGCAATCCCACGCCTGAGGGGGTGGTGCTGACCACGCTCGACTCCGCCGTCAACTGGATGCGCAAGAGTTCCATCTGGCCCATGACATTCGGCTTGGCTTGCTGCGCCATTGAAATGATGTCGATGGGCGCCTCGCGCTTTGACATCGCGCGCTTCGGAGCCGAAGTATTTCGTCCGTCACCACGCCAGAGCGACCTGATGATCATCGCCGGTCGCGTCTCGAACAAAATGGCGCCGGTGATCCGTCAGCTCTGGGAGCAAATGCCGGAGCCCAAGTGGGTCATGTCGATGGGCGCGTGTGCGACTTCCGGCGGCGTTTTCCAGAACTACGCCCTGGTGCAAAGCGTCAATCAGGTCATTCCGGTGGATGTGTACGTTCCGGGCTGCCCCCCGCGTCCCGAACAACTCATCTACGCCATCACGCTGCTGCAGGAAAAAATCCAGAAAGAGCGCGGCACCATCAAGAAGGCGCTGAACATCGTCTAGGTCTAGCAACCTGGTCTGGAATCGGTCCCGAAATCTGCTGTCTTTTCCTGGCCGCATCCCGCTACGCCATCGCTATTGCTTACAGATCACGGCAGCTTAAAAACAATTGTGATTCGCTTTTGGACCTCGATGGGTTTTCCGTCGAGCGTGGACGGACTGTAGCGCCATTGCTTGACTGCCGTAGTCGCGGCGGAGGCCAGCAGCGACGGTCCGCTGATGACCTTTAGGTTGTGGACCGAACCATCCTCGGCGATCGTTGCATCAAGGGTTACCAGGCCCGCAAGCCTCTGGATCCGCGCCTCCGGCGGATAGATCGGATTCACTCTCCGGATGAGATTTGCTTCAGTGACGCCCGTCGAAACCCTTGCTCCAAAAGCCGGCAGCGCGGCCGGAGACGAACTCAGACTGGGAAAGTCGGCCGGAGTAGTTGATGCGCTTACCTCAATGGCGGGGGCCGGTTCGCCCTCCGAACTCGCAAACGCTGAGCGCAAGCTTGCCTTCTCGGGATTCGGTTCCGAGTTCTCCGTGGCGGGACTTGTGGCGGAGTTTGCCCTCCCCGGGCCGACTATCTCTGGATCGATCTCCGCAGCGTTTTGCAGCACCTCCTTCGTCCTAGATCGCTCGGATTGGTGGCTGGCGACGCCGGGGCTGGGTTTCATCGGTAAGACGCGGGGCGCGGGATGGCCCGAAGTGTCCTCGGGAGGGTTCGACGACGATACGGGTGTTTCACTGGCGGCAATCTCCTTCGCAGAGTCGCGCCAACTCCACCACGCCACCATCGAAACCAGCAGCAACGCGATCACCACGGCTGCCGGAATCCAGTAGCGCCGCTTGGGCGCATACACGTCGGAGAACTTGGCGGCACGGGGCTGTTCGATGCCCCGAGAAGTGATGTCCCGAGACGTGATGCCCGAAGAAGCAATCACTGAAGATGCGATAACTGGAGAAACGACAACTGGAGATGCGAAAAGAGCGGGCGGTCTGTCAGCCGGAGTCGTGGAAGCGGCACCCGGATCCTTGGTTGGGCCTTCCCGGTCATAAGCGGCCTCGACGACCTCGGCCAGCGCTCGCAGGGTATCGATTTGTTCAGTGCCGAAGGCGTACGCACGCGACGAGAAAGCTTCCATGAGTCCGGCGACGCCCATGCCACCGCGCAGCGGCACAACCACGATCGAGCGGACCCCCAAGCTAAGGCAGGCTTCACGGTCCACGCGAGGATCGGATGCGGCATCGTTGCACACGAGGATGCTCGCGCTGCGCAGACACTCGCCGGAGATTCCCGACTCCACGTTCAGGGGCGCGCCCAATTCGGGAGCGATGTCGCCGCTCCGCGCTCGGCATAAGATGGCTCCGTCGGTTCGCAAGGCGAGCGCCGTCCCGTGTGCGCCGGTCAGCACACGCGCCGCATCGGTCGTGGCGCGCAAGATCGACTCGGTGGAGCGCGTTCCCCCATCCAGAGCCTGGCGCAGCACATCGATCAGCCCAAGGGGATCAGAAACACGCAGCGGACCTGGTTGCCCGAGACGTAACGGAATCGGCAGTTCTTCACGGCCGGGTAAGGTTGGTCCTGAGAAGGTCGGAAGCGGCGAATTGTCCATGGCACGGCCCTAAGCGATCAGAGTTGGCCAGTGACGAAGCCGCGGGTGGCAACGAGTTTGTCGCAAAATGAGGGGACTGTCAATCCCTATAAGGCCCTCCGAACGCCGTGCTCAGAAAGGCTTCCGGCGACCCGGCGCTCTGGCCGATATTTCGATCTAAATATTCTGTGGGATTGCACCCCGCGCTATAATGACGCCAGGCCCTGGGGTGTTTTATGCAGCGTATTCACGTCGCGTCCCTCCTGTTCCTCCCCGTTCTTCTTCCGGCGATCCTTGTCAGCGGACAAACCGCTGACTCTGCTCAGTCGCAAGACCATCCGCCGGCCGCGGCGTCAACTACTCAGTCGCCAAAGTACTCAACCCCCGCGCCGCCTATTGCTGCGAATGCCCCACCCATGTCGAAGCAGACACGCTTCGAGATCATCCGCGACTTTGAGACCCAGATCGTCTACGCGCGGACCTTTTTCCCCATGGGCACGAAGGGGATCAAGCTGAAAGACGGCGTAGCGACGCCCAATGGGCCCGATCTGCAACAAGCTCTTGCGATCTTCGGACCTGCGGTGAAGCCGGGCGACCCCGCCCACATCTCGTACGTGCACATAAAAGACGACCACATTCATTTCGACATCAACGGTGGTCCAGTGCACCGCAAGAAGTGGTACGAACATATTCAGGTGGAGGGCTCGAACGGCGCTCCGGTGCAGATGGGTCCGAATCAGTCGGCGCAGAATCCGCATGGCACCTATCTGGATGTCTACTTCAATAAATATGTTCCCGAAATGACGGCCCGGCAATTGCGTGATCTGCTCTATCCCGTGCTCGATTTCAATGCGAGAAATAAGGAAGAGGCGTATCTCGACACCGTGCCTCCCAAGGTGAAAGAGGCGATTCAGGCGCACCAAGTCCTGGTGGGAATGAACACGGAAATGGTGCTGCACGCCCGAGGCAAGGCTCCTAAGAAGGTCCGCGAGCGAGACGGCGACACCGAATATGAGGAATGGATCTACGGCGAACCGCCGCAGGACGTGGACTTCGTCCGCATCGTGAGCGACGAAGTTGTGCGCGTGGAAACCATGAGAGTCGGTGGCCAGAAAATCGTCCGTACCGAAAAAGAAGTGATCCTAGAGAAGCCCGATAAAGATACCGAGGCGAAGAAGGAACAGGACCGTTCGCCGAATGCCCCTAGCCTGCGCCGTCCTGGAGAAGACTCTGATAATGCTCCGAAACCCTCAGACGGAATCTCCCCGGTCCCCATCGCATCGCCACCCGACACTCAGCAGCCGGGAGGCCAGGGCCCGGGCGACTTGGTGGCAGGCCACAGATGAACTCCTCGCGCAATCCGACAATCTGAGAGACCGAGTGCAGGTTCTCTATCCGTTATGATGTTCGGCGGAACGGAGACCACATTCCATGCGCGTCCTGATCTTAGGCGGCGCCGGACTGATGTCAGCAGGAACGGCGCGCGACCTTCTTTCGAACTTATCTACAGGTGTTACAGGAATCGTTGCGGCCGACGCCAACCCCGAGCGTCTCGCCGCGCTCCGGCAATCGCTTTCCGACTCTCGCCTTCAGACCCGCGTGTTCGACGTCAACGACCGCGGTGCGATTCAATCTCTCCTGGCAGATTGTGACGTTTGCATCAACGGTGTCCCGACGTTTGCCGGATTTCAGATGCAGATCTTTGAGGCGTGCCTGCAGGCGAAGCGTCCCTACGTGGATTACGGCGGTATGGGCGTCTACACCGTTCACCAAAAGGCTGAGCACGACAAATGGAAGCAGGCAGGTGCCACCGCCGTCATCGGTCTCGGCTCAGACCCCGGCCTCTCCAACATCATCTGCCGCGCGGTCGCCGACCGGCTTGACCGCATCGACCGCATCAACCTCTACTGGGCGGCCACGAAGATCGGCGCGGAGAGTCCGGTGCTCGTTCCGCCGTACAGCATTTCCACAGTTTTGGCTGAATATGCCAATCCCAGCCAGCAGTTCCTCGACGGCAAGTTGCAGGAAGTGCCCGCGCAGGCTGGAGCCGAGACCATCGATCTTCCTCAGCCTTGGGGACGCACCACTTTCATCCACTCCCAGCATTCAGAGCCGCTGACCGTGCCTTTTTCTCAAGGCATCGCTGAGAAGGGAATTCGTGAGTTCACATGGAAGTTGTCCTTGCCGGCGCGCGACCACGAAGCATGGATCGGCCTCGTCAAAGCTGGATTCGGAGCCGCCGACGATCCGGTCACTGTGAAGGGTGTTTCCGTCCGTCCGCTTGACGTGTTGCAATCCGTCATTGACCGAAACATCGCGAAGAACCGTCACCGGATCCCCGCCGAGGAGAGTCATGAAATTCATTTTGCCATCGGCCATGGCACGCGAGACGGTAAGCGCTGCCGGGTCACGTGTCGCGTCATTGGCCATCCTCACCCGCTATACGACGGCTATGCCGATGCGGGTACCTCGATGAACATGTCGATTGGTGTGCAACAGATGCTGAGCCATCCCTTGCGGCCTGGGGTCTGGGCGGCTGAAGAGTACTTCCACGCGGACGCATTCTTCGCTGAACTCCGCAAGCGGCACTTCTCCATTGAGATTGAGACTAACACCGTCGAAAGCCTCTGAAGCCAGCGGGATGTCCGCCCAGCGGTAGGCAAGGTCCGCCTCGCCACAATTGGGCGGATGATCTGAGGCGTCTCCAACGCGCTCTAAGTTCGGCGTGGGCTGATCTTGACAAGCTCGTGACAAGGCCGTGACATCAACAATGTCTGGATCTTGTTAACTAGAGATGCCTGAAACTCCCGGGCTGTAGAAGGTCACCAGTCGATCGATGACTCCCCCATCAGAACCGTCATGACGACACGGATTCTGTCTGTATTCCAGCCGTCTGCAGGGGGTCCCATGATTTTCCAAAACATATTCAGGTTTGCAGGTCGCACGCTCGTATTAGCAGCTTTGACCATCGGCGTGGTCGTCGGCATGCCTTCTGCGGGTAGAGCCGCAACGTCCGGCACATGGACGAATACTGGCACCATGAACGCAGCCCGTGTGGGCCACACCGCCACGTTGCTTGCGAACGGCCAGGTTCTGGTTGCAGGCGGCGAAAATTCGGGCGCAGGACTCACCAGCGCCGAGTTGTACAACCCCGCTACGGGCAAGTGGACCTCTACTGGCAGCATGGCGACTGGACGGTATGCCCATACTGCCGTGTTGCTCTCAACCGGCCAGGTGTTGGTGGCGGGAGGGATCGTCAGCACGAATATCCACGGCGTCGTCACCTACACGGCGGCTGCGGAACTCTATAACCCGTCGACGGGGAAGTGGTCGGTTACAGGAAGCATGGCGGCGCCCCGTTTTGCGCACGGGATCGCGCTACTGCAGAGCGGCCAGGTCTTGGTTGCGGGCGGATACAACGCAAACGGAATACTCACCAGCTCCGAGCTTTACGAAGCATCCACGGGCGCCTGGACGAGCACGGGCAGCCTGAACTTTGCCCGTTCGACCCACGCGACCCTTCTCGAAAGCGGCCAAGTCCTGATGGCGGGAGGCGGCCTGAACAGTAATACCGCTGAACTGTACTCCAATGGTGCCTGGACGTTGACCAGCACCATGAAATTCGGCCATCCAGGCACCAGCGCAGCACTCCTCTCCAACGGCGACGTCGTCGTCTTCGGAGGACATCTTGCCAGTTATTCCGGCGAGTTCTACGATCCAGTCGCTGGCACCTGGACAGCGACGCACAACATTGGAGTGAATCCTCCGAGTGGCCCGCTGACTATGCTCGCCACCGGCAAGGTTTTGCTGGCAGGCGGGGAGAGTGGATACGGAACCGATGCGCTCTGCCGTCTGTACGACGCATCCTCCCTGTCCTGGCTGCTCACCGGAAGCATGCACCAGGCGCGAGCCGTACACACGGCTACACTTCTGCAGAATGGGCAGGTACTGGCTGCTGGCGGTGAGATGAAAACGTCCAACGGCACTTTCAGTGTTCTCTCCAGCGCCGAACTGTATACACCCTAGGACGCAGCGTCGGGGTTGGGCGCGCCCGGCCCCGACTGCTGCCCTCGTTGTCTATCTTCATTTCACCGCAACCGTGGCCGCCACGTCCGCGAATGAGAAGGCCAGCGAAACGTTTGCATATTCCTGTCCGTCTACTTCTACATACGGGTAAACAAAATAGTTCAGCGCCTTGCCGTCCTGCGGAGGATTCAGCCGTAGATCCCGGCCCATGCTGAACTGCACCCGGTTCACGTCGTGCGATCCGAAGAAGTAGTCGCGCTTCTCGGGATGCTTCCAGGCTTCGGAAATGTCGACGGGAATCCATCCCTTGCCGTCGATATAAAAATCGGACCAGCAGTGGTAACCGGCGATCTCGGCGGAGTGCTTGTCCGGCGGCAGAGGGAAGCCGATCTCGAAGCGGGCGGGAATGCCCTGTGACCGCGCCATCGCGATGAACAGCGAATGGAAGTCAGTGCAGTTGCCCTTCTTGGCATCGCAGGCGTAGAGCACGTCGCCGTGTCCCCAGCCCGTGCCGGTCTTGTCATATTTCATGGTGGTGAATACGTAGTCGTAAATGGCGCGAGCCTTGTCGACCGGCTGCGTCTTGCCTTCGGTCACCTTGACGGCGAGGTCGGCAGGCAAGCCGGTGATGGGGACGAGCGCGTCAGGTTGTAAGTCTTCTTGCCGTTCCTTATTGGTTAGGGCGGTGGCGGTCACGTGCGGAACTGGGTTCTGTGCCACGCGTTCATGGCGCACTACGTCGTATTCCACGTCGAAGTGCAGTTCGGGCTGAGTTGTGCTCGTGGCTTCGGCAAAGTAAATGTCGTTGCCAAATCTCGACTCGTGCGTTTCTTTCAACGGCAGGTCACCCTTGGCGGAGACGATTTTCACTTCCTGGTAAGCATCCGATTGAGCGGCTGGAATCCAGATGCGAACCTTCTTGCCCGCAGGCAGATTCTTCACGGTTAAGCCATAGTGAAACGTAAGGTGGCGCGAGTCTTGAGCAAAGGAGAAAACGGCGAGGGCAAACAGAGGCAGCAATACGCAAAGCTTGCGCGGCATAAGCGCTTCCTTTCAGATTCTGGCAACTGACAACTGGCCACTGCAGCTGGGTTTGGGAAACGACACACGGGCGTCTTAGAGGGAACGCCGTCAAGTGAAGCCGCGCTGCGGGATGCGCATGAGAATCAAGGAATGCCGGAAAGTTATCCGGCGATGCGGTATTTTAACGCAGCGGCGCTGTGGAAAAAGCCCGCTAGATGACAACCGCTGACGGGCTCTCGTCTACGTTAGAATGCCTGCGTGCCCGTAGCCATCCAGTGCCGCGATCTGCGCAAGACCTACGACGGCAAAGTCGAGGCCGTGCGCGGTCTGAACCTTGAGATCCAGACGGGCGAGTGTTTCGGCCTGCTCGGCCCGAACGGGGCGGGGAAGACCACGACCATCGAAATCCTGGAAGGCCTTCTTGAGCCAACGTCAGGGCAGGTCTCAATCCTCGGACACAGCTGGAGCGAGAACGAGCGCGAGATGCGCGAATGGCTGGGCATATCTCTGCAAGAGACGCGGCTATCGGAGAAGTTGACGGTGCGCGAGACGATTGAGCTCTTTGCCAGCTTTTACCGGCAGCCGCGTTCGTCGGACGAAGTGCTCGACCAACTCCAACTCACCGAGAAGGCCGACGCTTGGGTGGGCAAGCTTTCCGGTGGACAGCGCCAGAGGCTGGCAGTGGCGACGGCGCTGGTGTGCAATCCCAAGATTCTGTTTCTCGACGAGCCGACGACCGGACTCGATCCCCAAAGCCGCCGCCAGTTGTGGGACATTATCCGCGCCTTTCAGCGCGATGGCGGCACCGTTCTGCTGACCACGCATTACATGGACGAAGCCGAGCGCCTGTGCGACCGACTCGCCATCGTCGATCACGGCCAGATCATTGCCGAAGGCTCTCCGGCGGACTTGATCGAGCGCCTGGGCGGACATCACGTCGTGGAGTTCTCGGTGAGTGGCGGCTCCGACGGCGCATCGTTGCAGGCGTGGAACGGATTGCCCAGCGTAGAGTCGGTTCGCGAGGACGACGGGATGGTGGCGCTGAACGTGAAGCAGCCGCACTTAACGATTCCGGCGCTGCTCGATGCGATCGACAAGCAGGGAAGCCAGTTGCAGCATCTGACCACGCGCCAGGCCAGTTTGGAAGATGTGTTTGTGCGGTTGACGGGGCGCCATCTAAGAGAAGAGTAAGGTGCTTCGCAGAGAGGTTCTTGATGAATAGCATCAGCAGAGTTGCAGCCGCCACAGTTCTTGTTTTCGGATTCGTAGTGTCGTCCGGTTGGGCGCAGACTGCGCCTGCGCCCGATTCGGCTGGTGCCTTCGTTCCGTTCGAGCAGTGGAAGAGCGCGATCCTCGCAGGTGATGCCGGGGCCCTCAAAGCGCTCTACAGCACGAGTCCGGCGGCCCAGACGAGGATCGGCGGAGTGATGCACGATGCCGACGCCGATACCACTTTCTGGCTCGGTCTCAAGGCGCGCTCCATGAAGGTGGAGTTTGTCCGCCAGATCGTGCGTCCCGACCGCGCCAGCATGATCTTCCGCGCGGAGGTCGTGTCGGGCATGCCCAATGGACAAGCCGTCACCGTTACCGACGACCAGTACTGGCTGAAACAAGGCGACCAGTGGCGACTGGTGGGGATCGAGAGAACCGACTCGCCCCGCCTGAAGCAGCCGTCGGACATGAAGAAGAATATCTATCCCGCCGATGTGGATGCGCACGCCGAGATCAAAGAAGCCGAAGAGCGTGCGGCACGAGCGCACAAACGTCTGCTCCTGGTCTTCGGCGCGAACTGGTGCTTTGACTGTCATGTGCTCGACCTTGCCTTTCAAGGCCCCGATCTGGCACCCATTCTGACCGCGAATTATGAACTCGTTCACGTCGATCTCGGTCCGGACGAGCACAAGAACGCAGACCTGGTGCAGCAGTACGAGATTCCTCTGGACAAAGGTGTTCCGGCGATGGCAGTAGCCGAGAGCGACGGAAAGCTGGTGTTCAGCCAGAAAAATGGCGAGGTCGAGGATGCGCGCAGGCTGACTCCCGAAGCGCTGCTGGAGTTCTTAAATAAATGGAAGCCGCAAGCCCGGCAGTGAGCCAAGGGGATTGGCGCGGTCGTTTCATCGGCTACCTGAAGGCGTTATGTCCCGGAGGGACTAATGAGAGTAGCCCGCCAGTTCACTGGCGGGTAGCGGACGACATGTTCACCCGTGCCGGAGGCACGACTGAACCGCTTCGATCGGGGCTAGGTTTCAAGCGTCCCTCCGGGGCAACGCGCTATACGGCTGAAACATAAGTCTATATGAGCATCGCGCAAGAAACACCGGTGACCACAACACCATCGACGCCGCACGCTCCGCCCCCGCGGAACGGCCGCTGGGCCGGCTACAGCCACCTGCTCATGGCCCGCATGCTGGAGTTGAAGCGCGAGCCGGAGGTCGTCTTCTGGGTATTTGTGTTTCCTTTGCTGCTTGCGCTCGGTCTGGGTATCGCTTTTCGCAACAAGCCCGCAGACGCCGTCCGCGTCGCAATCGTTGCGGGCAGCGCATCGCAAGATGCCCAATCGCTCCTGGCGCGTTCCCCCCAGCATGATCTTTTCAAGATGCAGACGCTGCCCGCCGAGGAAGCGCAAAAGGGATTCCGCCTCGGCAAGTTCGACATCGTGATCGAACCCGACGGCAATGGAGGCTTTGAATACCGCTTCGACCCCGCGCGTCCCGAGAGCGTCCTGGCGAAAACTGAAGTGAACGATGCCCTGCAATTCTCAGCCGGCCGCAAAGATGTTGTAGCGACCAAGGGGGTCACTTCGTCCGAGCCGGGTTCGCGCTACATCGACTTCCTGATCCCCGGCCTGCTCGGCATGAACCTTATGAACTCGGGCATGTGGGGAATCGGTTTCGCCCTCGTCGATATGCGCCAGCGCAAGCTGCTCAAGCGCTTCGTGGGCACACCCATGCGCCGCGGCGATTTCCTCTTGGCGATTATGACCAGCCGCCTGCTGCTGATGGTCATCGAGATCGGACTGCTCCTTGTCTTCGGCGTCATCTTCTTTCACATGCGGGTTCTCGGATCGGTATTCTCGATCGCCCTGCTCGGCGGCCTGGGATCGCTCACCTTCGGCGGTGTCGGCCTGCTGACCGCCAGCCGCGCGCAAAAGATCGAGAGCATCAGCGGTCTGATCAACCTGGTCATGATGCCCATGTGGATTTTCTCCGGCGTGTTCTTTTCCTACGAACGATTTCCGGCGGCGATCCATCCCCTGATCAAAGCGTTGCCCCTAACGGCACTCAACGACGCTCTGCGGGCGAGCATTCTGGAGGGCACGCCCCTGCTGCAACAGTGGCCCCGCCTGCTGATTCTGGCACTCTGGGGCGGGATTTCATTCGTGCTAGCGCTGAAATGGTTCCGCTGGACCTAGTCGGCGGACGACTGTCGGTAAATTGTCAGACCGTAGAGCAAAGCAGGCTCACCATGCTATCTGTTTTTGTCGGGACCAGCCTCGACGGCTTCATTGCGCGCCCAAATGGTGCTTTCGACTTCTTGCCGGCGGGCGGCGGAGAACCTCATGGCTACGACGAATTCATCGCCAGCGTCGACGCGATTGTCATGGGGCGCAAGACCTTCGAGACGGTTCTGGCGCTTGGTCCCTGGCCCTATGGCAAAAAGCGCGTGGTGGTATTGAGTAGTCGGCCCGTCGACTTATCCGCAGTCAGCGGGGGCGTCGTTGAACAGATGGCCGGAACTCCCGCTGAGATCGTTTCGAAACTCGCGGCCAGCGGTGCCCATAACCTGTACATCGACGGTGGAATCACGATTCAAGAGTTCTTGCGCGCCGGGCTGATTCAACGGATCGTGATCACTCGCGTGCCTGTGTTGATTGGAGAAGGGATTCCGCTCTTCGGACCTCTGCCCGGCGACATCCGGCTCCGTCACATAGCGACACGGCAATATCCGAGCGGCCTAGTCAGCAGCGAGTACCTGGTTGCGGCCTAGAAGCTGCACGCGGAGCATTACCGGCCCGCCGCGAGCGCCAGCTCCCGCATCTGGTTCAGATATCCCACATAAATGGGGATCGGAATATCGGGCGAATCCCCGTCATTCAGAAAATGTTCGAGCCGGATCTCCTTCGGAATCGACGAGATCACCTCGCGAAACCGCGGCATCTGCAGGTATTTCACCCTCCAGATTTCCAGCATCAGCGAGCGGAAGTCTTCGCTGATAAATCCCATCTTGCGCTCACTCAGGTAGACGCCGTCAAAGTGCCGGTCGGCGAGCGTCGCGCGCAGAGGATCGTCGGAAGCAGAAAACACATAGACCAAATGAAACAGGTCGGCCAAATCGCCCCATAGCACCTTTTCTTCAAAGGCACTGAAGCGGAATGGAGTCGCTTGGAGCTGTTGAATCATGCGGGCATGATCGCCGTCCTGCAGTCCGTGTCCCGCTAACTGATTTTGAAACCAGAGCAGCCGTTCTTGCGTGAGGTTGTGCCGCAGGAACTCCACCGCATAGGCGTTCGGCAGATACAAATTCGGATCCGCATCCAGACTCGCCAGCCATCGGCCCCACTCTTTACGCTCGAGAACCGCCAGCAATTCCTTCAACTGCGCCACTGTGACGTCAGGATGATATTTCACGCCCTGCCAGAAATGCTCGGTCGAATCATAAGTTGCGCCGTAAAGTTGAATCCCTTCTTCAATGGGATACCAATTTGACAGTACACGCGCAGGAATCGACGGCGAGGCACTCCAGCAATTGATCGAATGTTTCCACTTTTCTTGCACCTCCAGAAATGCTTCAGCGTAACCATGCGGCACGGATTCTTTTACACGGGCGAGCGCCTGCGACAATTCTTCCCGTGTATGGGTCACCAGTGTTTCCAGCGGACGCTCATCCGCCATCGAAATGATCCGGCTCTCGACACCGCGCCGCAACAGTTCGTGGGCGAACGCTTCTCGTTGGGCCTTGCCGAAATCAGCGCGATCCGGCCATCTCTGGGTCTGTGAGTCGATGTACGGGAACAATTCTGCGAGTGACCTGAATTCGATGAATCCGTGTATCGCAAATGTGACGGGCCGGCCATCCTTCAATACCATCGTGGAGGGCGTGACAATCGCCTGCAGCGAAACGTCTTCTGCCGGCAGCAACCCGCTTAAGGCCAAAGGAACGAGAGCGAGGAGCATCCGCGCTGGAGATGGGAAACGTCCTGGAACTGGCATTTTGCAGGAGTCAGATCAGACTCCGCTTTCGACCCCGCCCGTAAGTTTTGAGGAATTACGAACGAGGCCGTCTGCGGTGCTTGCGAAAATAACTGCTCTTACGATTTGACTAGCTTGGCGGCTTGTTTCCGCACTTTCGCCCAGCGTAGTCGTTGCGCATCGGCGATCCGCTTGCGGGCTTCCTTGCTCAAGGTTCGTCCTGTGTGCTTGAGCGATTTCCCGCCAGCATGGCCGAGTGCGTCCAGTGCCTTCCCCACTCTCCCCATCTCTTTTTCGAGACGGGCATACTCGTTCCGCAGGGAAGAGACTACCTTATTCAGGTTGGTCATTTATTACCACCTCATAAGTCAAGGCTAACATGGGAAAGTAAAACGGAGGGGAAGATTAGAAAGCCCGCCAAGCCTCTGCTAGGGCGTCACCGACAGCCGCAGCATTCCCTCAACCTTGCCCCAATCGTCGGTATCGCGATTGAAAATGACCTCCCGCCGCGAACCGGAATACCGCGTGTCCAGCAGCAATAGCTTGTGAATCATGAAACCCGTGCTGCCGTCCTCACTCCCGACCTCGTCGAAGACAGCTCCGTAGAGGACATAAAGATGAGAATTCCATGCGAGAAGCAGGGCCTGCTTGTCTCTCAGTAGGCCTACGATCTGCCAGGAGATGTCGACCGAAGGTGCGGTCGGCAGGACGTCCGCGGTAATCATGATGGGACGGCCATCGCTCAACAGCTGCCTTCCCCGTATCTTGGCCGCAATCTCCTTCAGAGATAAAGGATCGGCGGTCACGGCTCTGTCCTCCAGAGCTGAGTTTTTACCGCAACAGACGCCGGGGTCGTGGAATACGATGTCGAGCGAAGTCAGCAGTACATCCGAGAGGTCATGCGTACGGGCCATTAGCTGCGGCAACTGCGGAACGCGGACCTCCTGATTGGGACGATAGACTTGCCATCCGCCAGGAGTCTCCTGTCCGAAGGCCAAGCATGACACCAGGATCAGCAGTGCGGAACCGCAGTAACGGAACTGGGTCATCAACCACCTCCGGCTCCGTTTCAATTGTAGGACGTTGGTGGCGCTCTCTGAACGACCTTTGCTTAACTTTACACGCAGGGTAATCGCGGGCTTTGGTTACCGGCTTTGCAAAGTTGTTCACAAAAGGACACTTAGGAGAGCTTTCTAACCTGGCCCGATTGTCGGCAAGAACCGCGGTGCCTGCCGGGCCTTAGTGGCTTGCTCAAACGAGTATGCCAACTTGATCAAGCTGGGTTCGCTCCAGGCCCGGCCAAAGAATGAAATGCCCACCGGCAGTCCGAATAGAAAACCCGCAGTCACGTTGATGTTTGGATACCCCGCCACCGCAGCAGCGTTCGAACTTCCCCCTGCGAAATGGTCGCCGGTGACCAGATCGGTCAGCCACGCCGGGCCCCCAGTCGGAGCCACAATCGCATCGAGGTGATGCTTGTCCATGAGCGCATCAATGCCTTCGGTGCGCGCGAGTTGATGATTCTTGGCCACGGCATCCACATATTCCTTGTCAGTCAAGGGTCCCTTGGATTGCGCTTTCACAAATAAGTCCTGGCCGAAGTAGGGCATCTCTTTTTGTCGATTTCGATCATTGAAATCAATGATGTCCTGTAACGTGCGGACGGGCGCTCCCGGGCCCAGCCCCGCCAGATAGGCATTAAGGTCGGCCTTCAGTTCGTACATGAACACCAGCAACTCGCTCTCGTCGAACTTGCCGAAGGTTTCAATGTCCGCGGGATCGACCAGCGTCGCTCCCTGCTGCTTCAGTACGCCGAGGGATTGCTCCATCAGCGCGTCCACTGCCTCGCTGAATCCGAAATACTTTCTCGCCACGCCGATACGCGCACCCTTGAGGCCATTGGGATCGCAGTATTGCGCGTAATCCGTCTGCGATTTTCCAGCGCTGGCTGCCGTCGCCGCGTCCTCGGGGTCGATCCCAGTCAACGCGCTCAGAAGAATCGCCGCATCGCGCACCGTGCGGCACATTGGCCCCGCCCCATCCTGGCTATGCGAAATCGGAATGATGCCGCTGCGGCTGACCAGCCCCACCGTCGGTTTGATTCCGGCCAGCCCGTTCGACGATGACGGACAGACGATCGACCCGTCGGTCTCCGTCCCAATGCCCACCGCCGCAAGGTTCGCCGAAATGCCGGAGCCGGTACCGGAACTCGATCCGCACGCATTGCGATCCAGCGCGTAAGGATTCTTCGTTAACCCGCCGCGCCCGCTCCACCCGCTGATGGAGTGGCTGGAGCGAATGTTCGCCCACTCGCTCAGATTTGTCTTGCCCAGAATGACCGCTCCTGCGGCGCGCAGCCTCTGTGCCACAAACGAATCCTTAGGCGGCTTCGACCCGACCAGCGCCAGCGACCCGGCCGTGGTCATCATCTTGTCGGCGGTATCGATGTTGTCTTTGATCAGCACCGGAACGCCATGCAGCGGCCCCCGTGGCCCTTTAGCCTTCCGTTCCTCATCGAGCGCATCGGCAATCGAGAGCGCGTCCGGATTCAGTTCAATGATCGCGTTTATGGCTGGGCCACGCTTGTCGATCTCCTCGATGCGCGCGTGGTATTTCTCAACCAGCGAGCGCGCCGTATACTTGTCGGATTTCATCCCCTCCTGCAGTTCTGGGATCGTGATCTCCTCCAGTTCGAAGGCCTTGACCTCTGTCGCTCCAGACTCAGTTGTCGGAGTAATCGTTCTGCCCGCACTAAGGGCCGGGAACAGGGCGGCAGTTCCACCAGTAGTCAAAGCGGCTTGCAGAAACTTGCGGCGCGAAGGAGCGCAGTTCGGTGATGGCATAGTCTCCCGGAGTCGAACAAGAATTGAACCACAGGCCGACTATTTAAACACGAACGATGGGACAAGTTCACGAGCCCGGAACAACGGCCGAAAAACGTAACTACGAAGGACACGAAATATCACGCAGACCTTCATTGTTGTGGTTTCCTTAGTGATCCTTAGTGTCCTTAGTGGTTGAGATTTCTCTTGCGCCGTCAGCCGCACCCACTCCCCGAGCCCACAAACGGTTGTGAGTGCTGAAGGAGGATGATAAGCTTAGGTCGTTCCCCGGCTGAGCGGGAGTAGTTCAGCGGTAGAACGCCAGCTTCCCAAGCTGGATGTCGCCGGTTCGATCCCGGTCTCCCGCTCCATCTCTCCAGCTTGCCGGCCTGGAGATTCCGCCCTATGTCAATTCATCGATGGCTGAAGTTTTCCACGCTAATCTCCGCCGCCGTGATCCTTTGCCTCACGCAAGTCTGTCTCGCGCAGGATTCCTCTGGGAGCCAATCCTGGACCGCCAGCAGCCAGCAGGGGGATATGGGAGGACGCGTCAATCCCACCCGCACCAGCGAAACTCACACCGAATCGAACGGTCGAATCGTCGACAAAACGTCGGTGGAAACTCTTGGCCCCGACGGGCGTTACGTGCCCTACTCTGAGACGGAAAAGGAGTCGGTCCGCGTCAACGATACGACGGTGCGCAACATTCAGCGCACCTTCGCTCGCGGCCCCAATGGGGAAAGAACTCTGATCCAGGAAAGACAGGAGGAGTCTCGCAGCCTTCCCGGCGGCGAACAGAAAGTCGTCAGGACAACTTCCAGTCCCGATGTCAACGGCGCGCTGCAAGTGGTGCGGCGCGAGTTAGAGGATTCCAAGCAGCCGAGTCCCGGCGTGCGCGAGACTCACACCACCGTGCTCGCTCCTGACATTAACGGAGGTCTTACTCCCGCGGTACAGATTGAACAGCGAGAGACGAAGAGCAGCGACGGCACCATCGAAACCAAGAAATCCACCCAGCTCTCCGACGGTTCTGGACGCTGGCAGCTTAGCGAGGTTCGCGAAAGTACGAGCAAACAGGAGAGCGGACAGCTCCGCAGCAAGGACGAGCGCGTCCTGCGGCCGAATGCGAACGGCACTCTCGCAGTCGTCGAGCGCACGGTCAGCAAGCAGACCGAAGCCGGTTCAGGGGAAAGACACGACACCAGCGACACGTACTCCACTAACGTTCCGGGTCAGGCGGGCGACGATCACCTGCAACTGGTCCAACGCGAGAGCACGGTTCGCCGCACCACCGCCCCGGGCGCGCAGAACATCACTCGGCAAATCCAGCAGACAAACCCCGGCAATCCCAGCGCCAGTCTGGGCGTCACCACGGAAACAATCGATATCGTGCGGCCGGCCTCGAGCGGCAATGCCGAACAGACCCGCACGATCCTCGCCCCGGATTCCGAAGGCCAGCTGCACGAAGTCTGGGTTGACACTGGCAAGACTGGCAACCCGGCCGCGATACAGGTCGACACCCGCACCTCCGCAAAGCCAAAGTAAGGTTCTTGCCAGTCTATGAATTGATATTCTCCAGCGCGGCCGTACGTGCTCAAATGAACAATCCCGCAATGGGAGCATAGGCGATGAGAACCGGCTCGGGTGCCCTACCGTACATCCTTCAACACCTTAGTGCTATTCCCCATCTCCGACAGTGTGGCAATAGTTGTAAAGTGAAACAGCTGACATGGCACGCATCCCCTTTCCGTGGAGAAATAAATGGAATGCCGGACCAAGGATGAACTTGAGCAACACCTGTCGGATATTCGCAGACTTGCAACCAGCCGTTCCCTTACGTCTGAGGAAAAGGACGCGGCGGCTCGGGCCGAGCGGTTTGCCATCGGCCTCCTGAGGGAGCACGATCAATCGGGGCACAACGGCAAGAGATGCCCGTTCGCCACACGCTGTGAATGATCCCCGAAGAAACAACCCTTAACACATAGTTGACTTAAACATCCGCAGACCACTTGAGTGTTATGGCGATTTGTCGCAAATTGTGCCCAAGAGAGCGATAATCGGGAATGGCTGACGAAAGCAACCCTCATCGCGCAAAGTTTGCTCTGCGGTCATCTGTGCGAATCAGATCCACAGGGCAGTTGGAAGCTTTCAGTCGCAACAGCAAATTGCACTACCCCCCGTCAGGGAAGCAAATAGCGTACGGTGGTGAGACTGACTCGGTCCGGCGCATAACCTTTTCTGTCAGGGGCGACGTGCTCTACGAGTTGGAAATAGCTCCCGGCTTGTGGCACGAAGAATTGCTACAGAGACTCATTGCATACTCCCCTTTGCTCCCCCATATCCGAGAGGCGTTGAAAAGCATCGAACCGAGCCGAGATGGGGAACTTGTCTATTACCCGTGTCGCGCAGTTCTGAAATCCGGCGAGGCTTCCGATACGGTTTACATCGTCTCTGAGAAGCCATATGTGAAGCACTGGGGCGTTTATCCCGGAAATGATCCGGGCAAACGATGGATTCGGATGGAGGATATTGCGGAGGTACGGGAAAGCCCAATCCGTCTCCCAGCTCAGTTTGCGAACGAAATATATAAAAGCGGTGAGACGAGAATGGGATACACAGTTTTCACCGTCGTCTTTGCAGACGGTGTACGACAAGCGTGCGACACTGGCAACGCTGTAGATTTCATTCGCTATCCGCTTGGCAAAGGCCCAAAAGACGTTGTTGCTGTGGTCCCTCACGAGGCCAGGACAGACGACCGGTTGGTGAAATCGCCCGAATGGTACTGGTGCCTATACTCAGAGCCGCCCCAAGAATTTGCAGACTGCCGTTAACAGGCCTTAGCACAAGCTTGCGCCGTCTGTTCGTCCCCCTCCGCCATGACGCAAACGTGATTCACCAACGCGCCATAAGGGAATGGCGTACCATCGCGCTAGACCCTGCGTTGCCAGACCTGCCTTCTGACTTATCAACACAATAAATTGCGTATCGCGATGCCGAGGGCCACTGAAGTGCATCGGATGGGGACCTGCACTCCCCCCAGGAAGGAGCACATGACCAATCCAACGACAGACCCAGCCGCTTACACGGATCAGGAGTTGAAGCAGGCTCTGGCTCGCGTGGTAGCGCTCGCTCGTAGTGAGGGGCTTAACGACGACGAAGTGCAGAGATTCTGGCAGCTCTACGAAGAGATTGTTCGGCGGCGAGAAGCAGCAGGAACCGCCGCGTAGCAGCCTGGGACGGTACTCCTGGGAGGATTCACTAGTTCAAACAAAAGCGCTTGGCCCTAACATTTAAGTTAGGTCTTTGAGCCGGCCAGCAGCCCGAGCCAGCAATGTCAAGCGTGAAGCCAGAGCCCACAACGGTGACCGGCATTGGCTCTGGTTACGGGTCAGGCGACGATTCCATCTTTCCGTGCTTTGTGCCCGACAAATCCTCCGAGCCACCCCAGTACCACAACGATGAGTAAGAAAAGCAAGTTATGCAAATCAAACCGGCCACCGAAAGGCAGGGTCAAGACCAAGCTTAGCAGACCAGCCAGAATACCTATGAAAAGGCCGTGCACTACAGCGGCGTTCTTGGCTCCTCGCGCCACCCAGAGGGCCACAATGAATGTCAGCAACATTTCCAGCCACGGTATCAACCTGGGACTGATCCACGCAGCGAAATGATTAATAGCATTCTGGTCGGGAGCGCCCCGTGCCTGAAAGGCCAAGACGAACGCATAGATGGTGATTATGCCCATCACGATGAGGAAGCTCAGCACAATGACTACAAGGGCAGCGCCGAAAACGCGGAGCCACCGAATTCCGGAAGAATCATTCATGGCTGCACCGTTCTGACTGGAGACGGCTCGGCAACTGGGATGTCAGGAAACGACGTATTCTACGCCTTGGTGCCGGATTGCGATGTGATTGCAGAGGTTACTGACACAAATGGCGAGAATAGGCGACTAGCGCTCGGCGGGTTTTGAGTGTAACCGCGATGTTTCGCCAACCATCCGCCCGAACGTAATCTCGCCTTCGGCGGCGATGCAGAAGTACTCATGATTCGTGGACATCTGGGCAGCTCTTACAATCCTCGGTCTAAGTACGCCGTTTATCTGGCTTTGGGGTGTCGTGAAGTATCGGCAAGCTCCGAATCCCGAGTGGCGAGCGCGAGCAAGCCGTCGGATTGGCTGCACCAGTTTTGAGCTTTGCTCTGTGGCTTGTGGGGTTGCTTTTGGCGTGGAGAAATCGGGTGGCCCGCCTCCACATCAGACCCGACGATACATCGAATAACAACGATCGGGGCTGTTTGGATTCCTTCGGCGGGATTCTTGGCTGGAATCGCGGGTCGCCCAAGACTAAATCCCCTTCATCATTTCGGAACCCATGGCGGATCCTCTGCGCAGCGACCCTCGCTTCCCCCAGCTCCTTCAAAAGCTGGGACTTACTTCCCGGCGCTGAAGCGTCGTCTCCTCCACAAATCCCAGGCTCGCGCAACCCCGGAATCGTGACAACGGTTTCGAAAATCTCCCGCCGACCCTTCTCGCCGCATGGCGTAGTGCGACATTCCCTGACGCCGCATCTTGTCGCTTGCCCACTCGCGACCTCGCGGCTAGTTTCTGGCCCATGACAAACGCGACCGCAATCGCCGCTTGGGCGCTTGCCCTTGAGACCCGCTCCTGCTGCTCAGATCTTGCTTCGGGATGGGTTGGACCCCCTCTGATCCACTCCCGGCAAGGCTTTTCAGCAAATGACCCCACCTTCCACTATATCAACACCCACCTTGAGTCCTTCGACGCGAATATTCGCGAATTGCAGGGCGGTGAACTGCGTGCCGGGCCGGCCAACACGCCTCTGCCGCTGATTATCGCGATGGATTCAAACGCGCAGGCATTCCCACTCCCACAAGACCCGACGTATACCGATTTCGTCTCTGCCGGCTACAACGACGTTTGGTCTGAGATATTTTCCAAGCGCGCAGGATTGACCTGCTGTCAGGCTGAATCGGACAACAATCCCGTATCGCAACTCTATCAGCGCATCGACCTGGTCTTGACCCACGGCAAAGTAACTCCGTGGGGAACTGAGTTGATCGGCACCAATCCCGCAAGCCGCCTGCCCGACGGATTCTGGCCCTCCGATCACGCCGCCGTCGTAGCCGGTGTGCTTGTCGGAAGCGAGTAGGCAGAATGCGCTCTGCCATCCGCGATAGAAATCGCGGATGACCTGGGCTCGGGCTTCACGCAGCCAATCGGCCCGCAACGACAACATCCATAACTTGTTTGCACTACGAGAGGAGATTTATGAAACGGAACAGCCTGATCTTGATTACTTGTGTCTGCATGTTGGGCATGGCGAGTGCCCAGGACGTCACCGGCAGCGGAACAGCCTACACTGTGCCGCCGTTCACCACGAAGCTCTACGACGACTTCAACCACGAATTTCTCAGCCCAGCGCTATGGAATACATTTTGTTACGCCAGCAACGTTTCGCTGGAATGCGCGGTTGAGATACAAGACGGCCAACTCCGCCTGGCCCGTCGCATTCCCGGACAAAAAAACAGTAACGCTGGCTCCCAGGTTGGCGTCACGACCGCATCCTTTTCTAACCCTGCGTCGATCAAAAGTATCACCACCGACTTGGTCGTCCGAGACATTCGGGAGTCGCCTTGCACCGCGAATCCGTCCTACGGTGGGAATGCGGGAATCGTGGCCACATTCTTCAACGCAGGTTCCGGCGATCCGAGCGACGACGTGGGAGCCCAGTTGCTTCTCGGGCGAGCGTTTTCCGATCCGCCAGGACAGCTCACGGTATTGGGCCAGTTCTTCCAAAACGGTGTCTATACCTACTTTTTCCTCGGTAACGTTTCGCTCGGTACGCCCGTCACCGTGACGTTGACGTGGGACAAGCCCAATCACCAATTTCTCACGAACTGGACCAACGACTTGACCCACGTCACGACCCAGGGAACGATGCCTTACAGCTTTTCCGACACAACCCCTGCAGCGAACCCCACGAAAAACCTGCAGGCCGATACTCTGCCCTCGAACTGCACGGCGGCTCAAACATGGGTCTACGTGGAATCAGTATTCGACAATGTCTACGTCGGCAGGTAGCGTTGTTGGAGACGCCGAGCCCCATTTCTCGCGTTCATGGCGAGAAGTGGGGCAATCATGGCCAAGTGCGTGCACCCAATCTCGTGCTTCGCCGTGCACAGGCTTCTGTTATCACGCCATTTTGCTCATTGAGGTTTTGAGCATAATGGCGATGTTACGACAGTTGACGATTG
>PLBY01000002.1 GCA_003134655.1 Acidobacteriaceae bacterium | reverse complement strand
CCGCACGCGCCGCGGCTTGTTGACTGCACTCACTTCGGAGGAAGGTCTAGTAGAGACTTGGCCAGCATTTGTGTTCGATGAGTGAGCCTCCGGCCGGTCAAGTTGACCGGGAGCCGTGCGTGATCTGGCTCTCTGTCTTGTCGAACAGAGACTTCCACAGGTTGACCAGCAATAGTCAAGACATGCCGAAAAGTCCTGCCATCCCAGCAGTCAATTGTGTTCGCGGGCCTTCTGCGAAGGATCCAGGTCGTGCGATACAGCCGGAAGGGGCGCACTGGCACAATTGAGAACTCGATCCGTTTCACGGGCACTCCCTTTTTCGTCTGGGACAAGAAACCAGCTTTGCAACGAAGGCCGCCCAACCTTTATGTACGTCACATGCTGCCCCTCCCTCGGCGGTTTGTCTTCGTTACGATTGTCTTCACGCGTAGTACGAACAAACCATTGTGAGAGAACGCACCGGGTCTGATCATGATGGCTTTGAAGGAGTTTCTCTTCTGGACCTACCGGGTGTTGAATGCATCTTCCTGAGACCAGTGCTACCCATCCAAGCGAGTTGAATGCAGTCCGGGTTGGGGTGCCCTCATAAGAAATGCTTCTGAACGGCCAAACAGAGAAGCTTTGGACACTGGGTGTTTACTTCGTTGTCGTGCTTTTGCTTGTGGCAGCGATGCTTGCCGTCTCGTACGTTTTGGGGCAGCGGCATGACGAGCACGCGACCGGGCAGCCTTACGAGTCGGGAATCCTCTCCGAAGGATCAGCCCGAGTCCACGTCTCGGCCAAGTTCTATCTGGTGGCGATGTTCTTCGTCATCTTCGATCTGGAGGCCGTCTTCATTTTTGCATGGGCGATTGCCGCCCGTGAATTAGGCTGGGCAGGTTACTGCGAGATCCTGGTTTTCATTGCGATTTTGCTCGCTGCCTTGGCCTATCTGTGGCGTTCAGGGGCGCTCGATTGGAGCCCTAATCTACGCACGATCCGGGTGCGTCACTAAGCTCTTATGCGCTGGTGGATGAGCAAACCCGATTCTCGACAAAGCCTGGCGGAGGCGGACCAGGGGCCGATCGAGGAAGCAGTCCGGCGGAGTCTCATTCTTTCTCGACTGCAAGACCTGCTGGGATGGGGCCGCAAGAACTCCATCTGGCCGTTCAATTTTGGCCTCTCCTGCTGCTATGTCGAAATGGCTACGAGCATCACCAGTAAATACGATATTGCGCGGTTCGGGGCAGAAGTGATTCGCGGCACGCCCCGAGAAGCCGACCTGATGGTGATTGCGGGGACGGTTTTCATCAAAATGGCGCCGGTGATCCAGCGGCTCTACGAACAGATGATGGAACCTCGTTGGGTCATCTCGATGGGCTCCTGCGCTAATTCCGGCGGCATGTATGACATCTACAGCGTGGTACAGGGAGTGGATAAGTTTCTGCCCGTCGACGTGTATGTGCCCGGTTGCCCGCCTCGTCCGGACGCTTTTCTGGAAGGTTTGCTGCTGCTGCAAAATGCCGTGGGCACCGAACGCCGGCCATTGAGCTGGGTGGTCGGACCCCAAGGAGTAGGTCGGCCACAGCTACCCTCGATGCGCAACCTCAAGGCTGCAGAGCGGGAGAAGATGACCAGCCTGCGCCCGATCGACGAAGTCTGAATATGCAAGCTGCCATGCACCCGCCCATCACAGAGGAACTCCAAGGAAAAGGGGGAGGAAGTGTCCTTGCGTCGCAATCAGCGCGCGACGGAATCCCTACGTTCTGGGTGACAAAAGAAAAAATCCACGATCTTCTACGCCATCTCAAAAACGAAGTTCCGCAACCCTACCGGATGCTGTACGACCTGACCGCGATTGACGAACGGGAGAGGAAGTATCGCGAGGGCCAGCCAGACAGCGATTTCACGGTTGTTTACCATCTGCTCTCCTTCGATCGCAACGAATATGTCCGAGTCAAAGTACCGCTAAAGAGCGACCACCTCGCTTTGGATACCGCTACCGATATCTGGCCAGCGGCCAACTGGTATGAGCGCGAAGTATGGGACATGTTTGGCATCGTGTTCGAGAATCATCCGCATTTGACCCGGATTCTGATGCCGAAGACTTGGACTGGGCATCCACTGCGTAAGGATCATCCGGCTCGGGCGACCGAAATGGGCTCATTCCACCTGCCGGAGGAAAAACAAGAGGCAGAGCAGGAGGCGTTGCGCTTCCGTCCAGAGGAATGGGGAATGAAACGCACCCACGATGATGAAGACTTCATCTTTCTCAACGTCGGGCCTCAGCATCCGGGAACGCATGGCGTGCTGCGTATTGTGCTTCAGCTTGATGGTGAGGTGATCGTGGATGCCGTGCCCGAGATCGGCTTTCACCATCGCGGCGCGGAGAAGATGGGCGAGCGCCAGAGTTGGCACACGTACATCGTTTACAGCGACCGCGTTGATTACCTGGGCGGTGTCATGAACAATCTCGCCTACCTCAACTCGGTGGAGCAGCTTGCGGGAATCGACGTGCCGCCTCGCGCGCAGGTGATCCGGGTCATGATGGTGGAGTTATTTCGCATTATCAGCCACCTGGTTTGGTACGGCACTTTTGCTCAGGACCTTGGGCAAATGTCTCCGGTCTTCTTTACCTTCAACGACCGTGAGCGCGCTTTGGCCATCGTGGAAGCTATTACCGGTGCGCGCATGCATCCTAACTGGTTTCGGATTGGAGGCGTAGCCCAAGACCTGCCTCGCGGCTGGGAACAGATGTTCCGTGATTTTCTGGACTACTTCCCTCCCCGCCTACGTGAGTATGACCACATCGTGCTGCGCAACCGGATTTTTAAGGCGCGCACCAAGGGCGTGGGCAGTTTCACGACTGAGGAAGGAATCGAGTGGGGCATCACTGGTCCGAACTTGCGCGCGACCGGCTTCGCTTGGGACTTCCGCAAGAAGCAGCCATATTCCGGTTATGAGCAGTTTGACTTCGACATCCCTACCGGCGAGCACGGGGATTGCTATGACCGGGCGACGGTGCGTGTCGAAGAAATGCGGCAGTGCCTTCGCATCATTGAGCAATGCGTCAAGAACATGCCGGAGGGTCCCTACAAATCTGCTGCTCCGCTGGCGACTCCACCAGAAAAACCGCACACCATGCACGACATTGAAACTTTGATCACGCACTTTCTGGGTGTGACCTGGGGACCAGTGATCCCGCCGGGTGAGGCGCTATGTCCTATTGAAGCTACCAAAGGAAATAATGGGTACTACCTAGTCAGCGACGGCAATACGATCTCGTATCGGACCCGAATCCGCACGCCATCCTTTCCACACATCCAGTTGCTTCCTGTGATCTGCCGGGGGCTGATGGTTCCAGACCTACTCGCCATTCTCGGCAGCATTGATTTCGTTTTGGCCGACGTAGACCGATGATCCATCAACCATGAGGAGATTCCAACGATGCTGGCGCCCGAAGAAAGACAGGAGATCGAAGCTGAACTTGCGCGTTATCCAACCAGACGCGCGGTATGCATTGAAGCGCTGAAAGTGGTCCAACGCCATCGTGGATGGGTATCGGACGAAGGGTTGCAAGACATTGGCGATGCGCTTGACATGACTCGCGAGGAACTGGACGGAGTCGCAACGTTTTACAACCTCGTCTTCCGCAAGCCCGTAGGACGCCACGTCGCACTGATCTGCGACAGCGTTAGCTGCTGGATTATGGGCTACGAAAAGCTATGCCAAGGGCTCACTTCGCGGCTCAAGGTCAGCTTAGGAGAGACCACTGCGGACAATCGGTTTACGGTGTTGCCCATCGTTTGTTTAGGAGCCTGCGATCACGCACCGGCCCTGATGATCGACGATGACCTTTATCGAGACGTCGAACCCGGCCAACTGGACGGAGTCTTGGAGAACTATAAATAGGTGCGCATGGAAAAGCCGCTCACTAAGAACATCCGTTGGGATGGCGGCGAACCGCCGGATCACAAGGCCTACGAAAACTCCGGCGGCTACGCAGGCTTGCGCAAAGCTCTACACATGACGCCGGCCGAGGTGCATGGCCTGGTTGATAAATCCAATCTGCGAGGCCGTGGCGGCGCCGGATTTCCTACCGGCAAGAAGTGGAGCTTCGTGCCCATGGGCGAGGATGCGCCACACCCCAAGTACCTGGTCGCCAATGCGGACGAGATGGAGCCGGGGACCTTCAAGGACCGGTTGCTGCTGGAAGGCGATCCGCATCAGCTGCTTGAAGGCATGATCATCTCCGCATATGCCATCCAGGCAGACGTCGCCTATATCTTTCTGCGCCAGGAATACAAACTGTCCGAAAAACGCTTGCGCAAGGCGCTCGCGGAGGCCTACGAGAATCACTATTTGGGCAAGAACATACTCGGCTCGGCCTACAGCTTCGAGATGCACCTCCATGTCAGCGCCGGCCGTTACATGTGCGGCGAGGAGACTGGACTGCTGAATGCCCTTGAAGGCAAACGTGCAAATCCCCGTTCCAAGCCACCATTTCCGCAAGTCTCCGGTCTGTGGGGCAAACCCACGATTGTGCAGAACGTGGAGACGCTCTGCAACGTGCCGCACATCGTTAACAACGGACCCGATTGGTTCAAGAGCCTGAGTCACACAGCCGACGGAGGAACCAAACTATACGGTGCGAGCGGCAAGGTAAAGCGGCCGGGTTTATGGGAACTGCCCATGGGTACGACCATCCGGGAGTTGCTGGAGGAACACGCGGGCGGAATGCGCGAGGGCGTGAAGTTTCGAGGTTTGCTTCCGGGGGGCGCGTCGACCGATTTTCTTGTCGAGGAACATCTGGATGTGCGCATGGATTTCACTGAGGTGGAGAAAGCGGGCAGCCGGATGGGCACCGGCACCATGATTATTTTGGACGATCAGACCTGTCCGGTTGGCATGGTGTGGAACCTGGAGCATTTTTTCGCGCAAGAGTCCTGCGGCTGGTGCACGCCCTGTTGGAGCGGCCTCCATTGGACAGAACGAATATTGGGCGCAATGGAAGAAGGACAGGGGCGGCCCGAACACTTGGAGCGGTTGGAGTTTCAGACCAAATTCAACGCACCTGGAAATACCTTTTGCGCCCTTGCGCCCGGCGCAATGGAACCGCTGCAAAGCGCACTCAAGTATTTCCGCCTCGATTTTGAGCGACACATCGATGAACACAGGTGTCCCTGGAGATAGCATGGCGACGATCTATGTCGACGATCGAAGTTACACGGCGGACCCCAAGCAGAACCTGCTGTATGCGTGTCTCTCGCTCGGATTCAACCTGCCTTACTTCTGCTGGCATCCCGCCATGGGTTCGGTGGGCGCCTGTAGACAGTGCGCCGTCAAGCACTTCAAAGATGAAAAGGACACCCGCGGAAAACTTGTCATGGCTTGCATGACCGCTGCGGCTGAGGGGACGAGGATTTCGATCAAGGACCCGGAAGCCATTGCGTTCCGGGCCGGAATCATTGAAGGCATGATGACCAACCACCCGCACGATTGCCCGGTTTGCGATGAAGGCGGCCACTGTCACCTTCAGGACATGACAGTGATGACCGGTCACGACTATCGCAGGTACTCCTTCGAGAAGCGCACCTTCCGCAATCAATACTTGGGCCCGCTCGTCAATCACGAAATGAACCGCTGCATCCAGTGCTACCGTTGCGTGCGCTTTTATCGGGAGTATGCGGGAGGAAGGGACTTTGATGCGTTCGGCTTGCGGGATCAGGTTTACTTCGGTCGTCAAGCAGATGGGGTGCTGGAGAATGAGTTCAGCGGCAACTTAGTCGAAGTCTGCCCGACGGGTGTCTTCACGGATAAAACTCTCAAGCGGCATTACACCCGAAAGTGGGATATGCAGATGGCGCCGTCGGTCTGCGTTCACTGTGGCTTGGGCTGCAACACCACCCCGGCCGAGCGCTACGGAACGTTGCGCCAGATCGTCACTCGCTATAACAGAGAGGTCAATGGATATTTTCTTTGCGACCGTGGGCGTTACGGCTATGAATTTGTGAACAGCGATCGGAGGATCCGCCAGCCACGTCTCAGACGCAACCAGGAATCCACGAGCATCACGAAAACAGAGGCCCTTCAGCATCTGGCTCCGCTGTTAGCGGACGGAAGAAGAGTAATCGGGATCGGTTCTCCGCGGGCATCGCTCGAATCTAACTTTTTCTTACGGACGCTGGTTGGACCCGAGCACTTTTACGCCGGCGTTTCCGAAGACCAGTTCCAGCTGCTTTCGACCATGCTCGAAATCCTGCGGGCTGGCCCAGCACACTCGCCCTCGCTGCACGAGATCGAACTCTCTGATGCGGNNCCTCGATAAGATGCATATCCCTTCCTGGGACGATCATCCTGTGCGCAACGCGCTACAGGACGCGAAGGGTCCACTGTTCATCGCTACTCCGGCAGCAACCCGGCTGGATGACGCCACCACCAAAACCTATCGCGCTGCGCCGGATGACGTAGCACGACTCGGGTTTGCCGTGGCCCGCCTTTTGGACGAACAGGCCCCTGCCGTTCCAGATTTGTCTTCGGAGATTCGCGAGCTGGCGGAAGAGATCGCACACGCGCTCAAGCACGCGCAACGCCCAGTCGTTATCGCGGGAGGCAGTTGCAATAGCATGGCGATTATTCAGGCAGCGGCGAATGTGGCCCGTGCGCTATTCACAGCCGGGCTGCCGGCCGCGCTCAGTTTCATCGTGCCGGAGTGCAACAGCTTCGGACTGGCGCTGATGGGAGGCGCGCCTCTGAGCCAAGCGTTTAAGGCTGTGCGAGAAGGGGCAGCGGATGCGATCGTGATCTTGGAAAACGACCTCTACCGGCGAGTGCCCGCGCGATCAGTCGACGCACTTCTGAGCGGCACGAAGCATGTGATAGTGCTCGATCACTTGCTGAATCAAACCGTGGAAAGAGCCACACTCGCGATTCCAGCCGGGACATTCGCGGAGGGGGATGGCACGCTGGTGAGCAGCGAAGGGCGGGCGCAGCGCTTCTATCAAGTCTTTGTGCCGGAAGGAGATATTCAAGCAAGCTGGCAGTGGCTGCGCGATGTGATGGCTGCTGCCGGACGGAAAGAGGGTACAGCCTGGGAGCACATCGATGATGTGGGCGCGGCCATGGCCGCGGCCATTCCCGCACTAGCCCAAGTCCAACAAGCTGCACCTGGCGCTGCCTTCCGGATCGCGGGCGAGAAAGTACCTCGAGAGCCGGAACGCTACAGCGGACGCACCGCCATGCTGGCGAATATCAGTGTGCACGAGCCCAAGCCGCCAGATGACCCTAATACGCCGTTTTCATTCTCCATGGAAGGGACGCTCGAACAGCCTCCTGCCGCATTGATTCCGTTCTTCTGGTCGCCGGGGTGGAATTCGATCCAAGCGACTAATTTTTACCAGACCGAGATTGCGGGCCCATTGCGAGGAGGCGATCCGGGAGTTCGGTTGATTGATCCCGCGGCACAACCTCATGGTAGGTATTTTGGTGAGGTCCCAACCGCATTTGTGCCGAGCAGTACTGAGTGGCTGCTTGTTCCCCTTTATCACATCTTCGGCTCAGAAGAGTTAAGTCTTTCGGCCCCGGGAGTTGCGGAACTGGCGCCGAAACCTTATGTGGCCCTCAATGCGGAAGATGCCAAACATCTTGGAGTCGAGGCGGGTGAACAAATCAAGATCAAGCTTGACGGCGCGACGCACCGTCTTCCCGTCAAGATCAAGGCTGAGTTGCCTTTGGGTATTGCGGGTCTGCCGATTGGCCTTCCCGGTCTGGCAGGAATCAGCCTCCCGATCAGGAGTGTCTTGGAACGGGAGGGCAAGCTGTCGCACGCCTCATGACGAGTCCTTATCCCATCGCGACCATCATCGGCGTGCTCATAGTAGCGCTGAGCCTTGCCTCAGGGCTGATTTGGCTTGAACGCCGGCTTCTCGCGTTGTGGCAGGACCGCTACGGACCTAACCGCGTCGGGCCTTTTGGCCTGCTCCAGGTTGTGGCGGACATGATCAAGATCTTCACCAAGGAGGACTGGATCCCTCCTTTTGCTGATAAGCCGGTGTTTGTGCTGGCTCCCGCCATCATTGTTGTGACCGTGTTAATGACTTTCGCTGTGCTTCCCATTGCTCCCGGCATCATCGTAACCGACTTGAACATAGGGCTGCTCTTCTTCCTTGCCATGTCTTCGCTGGGGGTTTACAGCGTAGTGCTTGCGGGCTGGTCATCGGACAACAAGTACTCACTGCTGGGGGGATTGCGGGCGGCGGCACAAATGATCAGCTACGAAGTCTTCATGGGTCTATCTCTGATAGGAGTGGTGGTGCTAGCCGGTTCATTCGACTTGGCCAAGATTGTTGAAGCGCAAAGGAAGATGTGGTTTGTGATTCCACAGTTTCTCGGCTTCATATTGTTCCTGATCGCGGGTATTGCCGAAACGCGCCGCTTACCGTTCGATCTGCCAGAAGCCGAGAGCGAACTGGTTGCCGGTTACCACTCGGAGTACTCCGGAATGAAGTTTGGAATGTTCTTCGTGGGCGAGTATCTGGGCATCACCCTGATCTCAGCTCTTATCGCGGTATTGTTTTTCGGCGGCTGGCTGGGTCCGTGGTTGCCGCCAATCGTTTGGTTTTTCATCAAGCTGTTTTTCTTTATCTGTTTTTTTGTCTTGCTGCGCGCGTCATTGCCGCGGCCGCGTTTTGATCAGCTCATGTCCTGGGGATGGAAGCTAATGCTGCCGTTGGCGTTGGCAAACATATTGATGACCGGTGCAGTAGTACTCTCGTTTCGGTAGAGCTGATTGGCCGAAGAAAAGTTGATCCGGAAAGAAGGTTGCGAATGTTGAGTCTGCTGAGAACGATGTGGGCCGTCTTTCTGCACACGTTTCGTCCCAGAGTGACGGTGCAGTATCCCGAACAGAAGGCTTACCTGGCCCCGCGCTACCGCGGCCGCATCATTCTCTCTCGTGATCCGGATGGCGGGGAGCGCTGTGTGGGCTGCTACCTATGCGCCGCCGTATGCCCGGTGGATTGCATCGCGCTCCAGGCGACCGAGGACGAACACGGACGCCGCTATCCCGAGTTCTTCCGCATCAACTTCTCGCGCTGCATCTTTTGCGGATTCTGCGAGGACGCCTGCCCCACGTATGCGATTCAACTCATTCCCGATGTCGAAATGGGTGAGTACCATCGCCCCAGTCTGGTTTACGAGAAAGAACAACTGTTGATCAATGGTCCCGGAAAATATCCCGGATACAACTACTGGAAGGTCTGCGGCGTCGCGATCGGCAGCAAAGGAAAGGGCGAAGCCGAGAACGAGGCGCCCGCTACCGATCTGCGCGGTCTATTACCCTGAACTATTTATGGATGCAGTGTTCTATCTCGCAGCAGTGATAGCAATTCTGGCCACGGTGATGGTCATCACCCGGTTGAGCGCGGTGCACGCCCTGCTATACCTGATCGTTTCGCTCCTCTCAGTGGCGGTGGTCTTCTATACGCTCGGTGCGCCCTTCATCGCAGCCCTGGAAGTGATCATCTATGCCGGGGCCATCATGGTTCTGTTCGTTTTTGTGGTCATGATGCTCAACCTCGGCAAGAATACGATTGCAATGGAGCACAGCTGGTTGAATCCCACGATGTGGATCGGGCCATGCATCCTCGCGGTCATCTTGATTGCCGAAGTGACATACCTGCTGTCGCAAGCTGGATCTGCCCCACAAGGCGCCGCCTCGGTTGAGCCCAAGCAGGTCGGCATGGCCCTCTTCGGTCCCTATTTAATCGGCGTGGAACTGGCGTCCATGCTTTTGCTGGGCGCCATCGTCGGGGCCTATCATCTGGCCCGACCAAAACTGGAACGACTGGAGACGCGATATGTCATCGATTCCGATGGAACACGGACTGCTGCTGGCGGGAATCTTATTCGCTCTGGGACTCGTCGGCCTTCTGGTGAGGCGTGATTTGATCTTCATCCTCATGTCTATTGAGGTGATGCTCAACGCCTCCGGTCTCGCATTTGTCGTCGCCGGCTCGCGCTGGGCACAGCCGGACGGCCAAGTCATGTTCATCTTCATTCTAGCGACGGCAGCCGCAGAGGTCTCCGTAGGTCTTGCGCTATTACTGCAGTTGTACCACCAGTACAAATCGCTGGATGCCGATGCGGCCAGTCTAATGAGAGGATAGCGTGCTTAGATTGTTGTGGCTGATTCCGGCGGTCCCGTTTGCCAGCTTCACCATGCTGGCACTGTTCGGTCCACGGATTTCGAAGAAAGTCGCGGCCGTGATCGGCGTTGCTTCAATTGCTGCCTCAGCGGTAATTTCCATCCTGATTACGTGGAAGTTCCTGGTCTCTCCCCCACCGGGAGACTCCTACACACAAGTGCTGTGGACGTGGATCGATGTTGCAGGCTTTCGCCCGCAGATCGCATTCTACCTCGACGCACTCTCCCTGATCATGACGTTGGTGGTCACATTCGTCAGCTTTCTCATTCACCTGTACTCTGCGGAGTTCATGATCGAGAGCGAAGGCTACTCCCGTTTCTTCGCTTACATGAACTTGTTCGTCGCTTCAATGGTGACGTTGCTGCTGGCGGACAACCTGCTGCTGCTCTACCTGGGGTGGGAAGGCGTGGGGCTGTGCAGTTACCTGCTGATCGGCTTCTGGTACACGGACCCGGCAAACGGACTCGCGGCGCGCAAGGCGTTCATTGTGACCCGCATCGGCGATACCGCGATGATCATCGGGCTGTTCTTGCTCTTCCGCCACTTGGGTACCCTGCATATCCAGGAGTTGATGCACCGCGCAGCCGAGCAGTGGTCCGCGGGTTCGGCGCTGCCGATCGCGGCTGCGGCCCTGTTGCTGGGCGGCGCGGTGGGAAAGTCAGCACAGCTTCCGTTGCAGACCTGGCTTCCCGATGCCATGCTGGGCCCCACGCCGACCAGCGCTCTGATCCACGCGGCAACCATGGTGACTGCGGGTGTTTACCTCATTGCGCGCACCCACGTGCTTTTCACGCTGGCGCCGCCGGTGCAGTTCGCCGTGGCAGTAATCGGTGCCTCTACCTTAGTGTTCGCGGGTTTCACCGCGCTAACTCAGTGGGACATCAAGCGCGTGCTCGCTTACTCCACCATCAGCCAGATCGGATACATGTTCCTCGCCATGGGAGTGGGTGCCTGGACGGCAGGTATTTTCCACTTCATGACCCATGCGTTCTTTAAGTCCTTGCTCTTCCTGGCGGCGGGTGTGGTGATCGACGCCATGCACGAAGAGCACAACATCTTCAAGATGGGCGGCTTGTGCAAAAAACTTCCGCTGGCATTTGGCGTTTTCCTGATTGCCGGCTGCTCTCTGGCCGGCCTGCCGCTAATCACCGCGGGCTTTTACAGCAAAGGGTTGATCGTGTGGGAGGTGTGGTCTTCTCCACAAGGCAACGTCATCCTGTGGCTCGCGGGCGTGGTTGGCGTACTGCTGACCGCGCTTTACATCTTCCGCGTTATTTTTCTTGTCTTCTTTGGTGAGGCGAAGGCGAGCGTGACTAAGCGGCCGGGATACAAGATTCAAATTCCTCTCGTGGTTCTAGCTGTCCTTTCGCTGGTAGGCGGATTTGTCAATCTCCCTCCTGCGCTTGGAAATGAACCATTGTTCACCCGCCTATTGGACACGGCCTTGCCGCCGGTTGAGCAAGGTCCCTTCGGTCCGCTCACGGAGATGCGTTCCGAAGGGTTCCTGGCATTGGCATTCCTCATCGGTCTGGGCCTGGCGTATCTGTTATACCTTCGCAACCGCCAGTGGTCTGACGCTCTGACCGCAACTCGTGTGGGAAAAGCCCTACACGAGTTCTGGTTTGCCGATTGGGGATTTGACTGGTGCTACGACAAACTGTTCGTGCAGCCAGTCTTGTGGTTTGCGCGGATCGATAAGGGCGATGTGGTGGATGCCTTTTACACCGGGGTCGCGGATCTCAACGAACTCTTGTATCGACGTCTTAGCCTTACGGAGAACGGCCAGGTGCGCTGGTACGCCGCTAGTATCGCGGCTGGAACGGTCATATTTGTAGCGATTGTGTTATTCCGATGATTCTCCTTTGGTTGATCGTCATTCTGTTGTTGGGCGGCCTGCTGGCATGGGTGGCCGGGCGCTGGAGCGCATCGGCGTCCCGCTGGATTTCGTTGATCGCCGTGAGCGCGGACTTTGTAATCGGACTTGTGATCTGGACCCGCAGCGCACACCGCGTCGATCTTCTTCAGGAGCAAGCCTGGCTGCGAGAATTGGACTGGACCTGGATTCCTCAGTTCGGGATCCATTTCCATCTCGCCTTGGACGGCCTGAGCCTGCTGCTGCTCATGCTCACGTTCCTCCTCGGCATAATGTCGGTGCTGGCATCCTGGACTGAGATCCAGGAAGCGGTCGGGTTCTTCCACCTCAACCTGCTCTGGGTATTGGCTGGAATCGCCGGCGTGTTCCTGGCGATGGATTTGTTCTTGTTCTACTTCGCATGGGAACTGATGCTGGTTCCCATGTATTTCCTGATCGCGATCTGGGGCCATGAGCGGCGGGTGTACGCGGCGGCGAAGTTCTTCCTCTTCACTCAGCTCAGTGGGCTGCTGATGCTGATCGCGATCCTGGCTCTCTACTTCGCCCATCACACTGCAACTGGCATTTTTACGTTTGAATATGCCGACTTGACGGGTACTCCTCTGTCATCACACGCAGCGTTGTGGATCATGTTGGGTTTCTTCGTCGCGTTCGCTGTGAAGCTGCCGATGTTTCCTCTTCACACTTGGCTTCCTGACGCTCATACCGAAGCGCCGACCGCGGGCAGCGTGGTGCTGGCCGGACTCTTATTGAAGACCGGTGCTTATGGCCTGCTTCGTTTCGTAATGCCGCTTTTTCCGGTAGCGGCACAAGGCTTCGCACCAATCGCTATGGTACTGGCGGTGATCGGGATTTTGTATGGCTCTATCCTGGCATTTGCTCAAACTGACCTGAAACGGCTGGTCGCGTACACCAGCGTGAGCCATCTTGGGTTTGTTCTGCTGGGAATCTTTGCCTGGAACAAGCTGGCGCTCCAAGGGGCGCTGATCACCATCATTTGCCACGGCGTCAGCACTGGAGCATTGTTCATCCTGGTGGGAGCGTTGCAGGAGCGGCTCCACACTCGGGAACTCTCTCGAATGAGCGGCTTGTGGGAGACAGTCCCCAGATTGGGTGGAACGGGATTATTTTTCGCGCTGGCCTCCATGGGACTGCCCGGCTTGGGCGACTTTGTCGGTGAGTTCATGATCCTGCTCGGCGTTTATCAAAAGAGCAGGATATTGACGGCGGTGGCTGCTATCGGCATCCTGGCGTCCACTTTCTACGCCCTGAAGTTTGTCCAGTACGCCTTCCATGGTCCCAACCAGCACCACTGGGCGCTGCCTGATCTAGGAGTGCGCGAAGCCATCATCTTCACTCCCATGATAGTCATTCTCCTTTGGCTGGGGCTTTATCCGCAGCCTGTCATCAACACCTTCAATCCGGCAATGGAAACGCTGCAACAACACGCAGGGCAGACCATGAACGCACTGCGGAGATAGGGATGAACACTGCTGACCTGCTCGCTCTTTTACCGTTTCTGCTGATTGCGGGAACTTCCGTCTTCGTGATGCTCGCGATCGCAACGTGGCGCAGGCATTGGTTAAGTCTGTGCATGACACTCGTTGGAATGGCGGCAGCATTCGGCTCTTTGTGGCTTGTGGCGCCGCTGGCGCCTCGCAAGGTGACGTCGCTCCTCATCCTGGACCGGTACGCACTGTTCTATATCGGCCTGATCATTGCCGCCACGTTTGCCATCGCGATGCTCTGCTATGGGTATCTCGAGCGCCACTCGGAGACTCGCGAAGAACTCTACGTTCTGCTCCTAGTGGCAACGCTCGGTTCGATGGTTTTGGTGGCGAGCAGCCACTTCGTTTCCTTCTTTCTCGGGTTGGAAATCCTGAGCGTGGCACTGTACGCGCTGTCCGCTTACCTACACACTCGCCGCCGCCCTTTGGAGGCCGGAATTAAGTACTTGATTCTGGCGGGATCCTCTTCTGCTTTCCTGCTATTCGGAATGGCTCTCATTTATGCGCAGACGGGCACGATGGAATTGTTCCGTCTGGCAGCGTTGTTGGCCGGCGCACAGAATAGCCCACTGGTGCTGGCAGGTTTGACATTCATCGTCACGGGTATTGGTTTCAAGCTCGGGGTTGTCCCATTCCATCTCTGGACACCGGACGTCTATGAGGGCGCTCCCGCGCCGGTGACCGCTTTCATCGCCACTGTTTCCAAAGGCGCAGTCTTTGCTCTATTGCTGCGGTACTTCTATACCGCTGGCGCACAGCACTTCCGGTCGGTTTTCGTGTTGTTTGCCATTATCGCCATTGCTTCGATGCTCATCGGAAACCTGCTGGCACTCTTGCAGAACAACGTCAAGCGGATTCTGGCTTACTCGTCCATTGCTCACATGGGCTACCTGCTGGTCGCCTTTGAAGCAGGCGGCAGCATGGCTTCTGAAGCGATCGCCTTCTACTTGGCAGCGTACTTCATCACTACTGTCGGCGCATTTGGTGTAGTCACGGTTCTTTCCAATGAAGAACGGGACGCTGATACCTTGCAGGACTACGCCGGTCTGTTCTGGCGCAGACCAGTGCTGGCAAGCATTTTTACTCTTATGCTGCTGTCTCTCGCTGGGATTCCGGTAACCGCTGGATTCTTGGCCAAGTTCTATGTGGTGACCGCCGGCGCTTCCGCAGGTATCTGGGCGCTGATCCTTATCCTGGCCATTTCCAGTGTAATCGGATTGTTCTACTACCTCAGAGTTGTAGTTACGATGTACGCACGCGTGCGGGAAGAAGCGCCGCATGCCGAACCTCGCACAATCGGTGGGAGCTATGTCCTGGTGGGCCTTACCATCCTGCTGGTTTGGTTGGGTGTGTACCCGGTTCCTTTCTTCAATGTGATCAGGAAGGTTCTGCCAATGTAAGGCCGCAGGGCGCTGCTGAAAACGAACGACTGAAACCTGCGTCACGCGCGCGCTTTACTGATCATTGCTTCCCAGATACCTTTGGATTTGAGAACGAGTTCAACGGCTTCGCGGACCGCGCCGTGGCCGGCGAGGGCTTTCGTAATGTAGTGCGCGGTCTCTTTTACTTCGGGGACGGCATTGCCCACTGCAATGGCGAGGCCAGCGCGGAGCATCAAGGGAATATCCGGAAGGTCGTCGCCGATATAGGCGACAGCAGAATCGGAGACGCCCGCTTTTCGAAGGATCTCTTCATAGGCTGGCGTTTTCACTGGCTGTTGCATGTAGATAAACTCCATCTTCATTTCGTGGGCGCGGCGGAGGAGTGCAGCACTTTCACGACCGGTAATGCAGCCCGTACGCAGGCCAGCGGTCTGAGCAAGGGTTAGGCCCTGGCCGTCGTGCGCGTCAAAGGTTTTGATCTCGAGGGCGGTGCCGTCGGTTTGCGAGAGCAGGGTAACGCTGCCGTCCGTCATCGTGCCGTCCACGTCCATGAGGAGCAGTTTGATTTGCGCTGCGCGGTTTTTGAGTGCAGGAGAGATTTTGGTAACACCAACCAAAGAAGCCTCCAGGAAAACAATTTAAAGAGAGAGTCTAAGTCAAAGCCTGTCATGCCGATCTTACCTGGCAATTGGAAGCCACCTCAGGCATGGATGCTCGATCAAGCTGACAAAATGTCCGGCTGCATGGTGTTCGGGATGAGACCTGAGCCCGGGTGGTGGTTGGCGCGTGCAATCAGATGTTCGGCAGCTCATCGAAGTACTCGTCGTCTTCGTTCGTCCCGCCCTCGCCTTCGCCAACTTGCTTCTCGGATTCGATGAACTCTATTCGTTCGATCCACTTGACCATCTTGTAGCCGAGCTGGTTTTCGACGCGTAGCCGCAGCGGAGCACCATACTCGTCCGGAAGCGGTTCGCCATTCATTTCATAAGCAAGCAGGCACTCTGGCTTTAACACGTTCTCCAGGCTCTGTGTGTCGTAATACACGCCACCATACAGGCCTTCCCCAAAGGAGAAGAAAACGACTGTTTTGGCAGACGGTTTTGGCTTGACCAGGTCAATCAACGCTTTCATCGGCATGCCTTTCCACTGCGCAATGCCTGACCAGCCTTGAATGCAGTGATGCATGGTGATGTGCTCGTCTTTTCCCAGCGCCTGGATCTCCAACAAAGAAAGTGCCGCCGGTCTCTCCACGAGCCCTCCGACCTTGAGCCTAAAATCGCGGAACTTTCCCGCAGATAGCTGTTTCCAATCCTCGCGTTCCGGTCTCTTGCCATTCGGCCAGAAGTATGGAGAGACCTGCTCTTTTGTATACCGCTCGCTAGGAGAGAACCGGTTCAGCGTAGCGAGGCGCAGCGGTTGAGAAACTGCTTTTTGGAGGTGTTGCAACAGCCGTGGAAGCTTCCACGAAGTGTAGTGAGCGGCAACCCAGGTGGCAATCACCACCGCAATACCGGCAAAGCCAAGAATCATCCCCAGCGGCCGAAGATTATCCGTTCCGAGAACAATGTGGTTCATATTCCGCTTAAATCCGGTCAAAACCACCAGGGTCACGTGGACGATCAAAAATGCGANNCGGCCCCCCTGTCTTCCACCAAACAAGCGGGGGAACCAGGAAAAGCGATTCACCATTGCCGGGGACATCGCGGCGCCGGTAAGAATCGATACCGGTGCGAACAAGAAAATCGCGGCAAAGTAGGCCAATTGCTGCAGCGCGTTATATCCATAAAAGCCGTTAGGTTCAGGCGGGAAACGGAAGTTCGCATAATGTACGAACGTGTTCCATGCCTGAGGTAGCACTATCCACGATGTCGGCACAACCCGCTTCCATTGCTCTGTTATGAAAAGCAACGGAATAAAAATCAGGCCCGTAATGATGAATCCATAGACATCAATGAAGTGCCAGGAGCGCGCTACTCCCACGGTATGGCGATATCCAGGCAGTGCAAACACGGGCGAGATGTAACGCGCATCGTCCTTGGCCGTCCACACTCGGTCTTTCGGGACTCTTAAGGGCGTGAACCGAATCCACTCGGTACCCGGCGTGCAATCGTTATTAAAATAAAGCCGCGGATGGTCCATGAGAATTGAAAGTCCACTGCGGACCAGCATCATCAAAAAGAGGAAATTAAAGAAGTGTGCGTAGCGGATCCACAGCGGAAAGCCATGCGGTCCAGTTGGAGAGGCTTCGTTAAACTGAGGTACGGGAGGAATATACGGCAACCCGAAAATGGCAGCCTGTCCCCAAGCAAACAAGAGAGGCAAGAATATCAACACGACTGCTCCGGCGACAAACGAGGGCCTGATCCAGACCCGAAAGCGCCGGTCTGGGGGATAATGAACAGCTTCATGAGCTTCGTCGAACGGGATCATTCGTATTCCTGGACCCAAAATGCCAATCGTTGCGGATGGAGAAACCCTTTGTGGCACGATCAATAATAAGTTGGCAGAAATCAGTGATTAGCTTGCTCATGGCATTATGCCGCCGACTCCCCGGGTAGTGCTGCTGCGTCCCGATCCACCCACCAAATCACAGCCCCCCGAGCTAGGCGAAGGCCGGACGCCGGGTAGTTCTTCGGATCAGGCAATCCACTGAGAACGTGATGTAAGGCTTGTGCCTTGTTCGATCCCGTCACGAGGAAGTAGACGTTGGCTGCGTGAGTGAGTGCGGGCAACGTGAGCGTAAGGCGCAGAGGCGGCTCGGCCGGGGCTTTTACTGCTACCACCCAGCGCCTCGTTTCCTCCAAGGCTGGCGAACCAGGGAATAGCGATGCAGTATGTCCCTCGTCTCCGAGCCCGAGCAGAACCAGGTCGAAACACGGCCAGCCTTTGGAGAAATAAGCTCTCAGCGTCTCTTCATAATCCCGAGCAGCTACTTCGGGGTCAGGCACTCCCGTCGGCATGGGATGCACATTGCCAGCCGGACATGGGACGTGATCCAGTAATGTCTCCCTGGCCATGCGGTAGTTACTGTGGGAATCGGTAAG
>PLBY01000153.1 GCA_003134655.1 Acidobacteriaceae bacterium | reverse complement strand
TGCATGGCATGCATGACGGCCTGTAGTCGATTGTGGGTACCAAGCTTCTCGTTGACGTGGTGGAGATGGTTGCGGAGCGTTTGGAGGGTAATCCCAAGAGACCTTGCGATTTCGGAAGAATTCTTTCCGTCGGAAAACCGGCGGAGTATGCTCTGTTCCTGTTCAGAGAGGCACGAAACGGGAAGCAGATGTCCCATACCGTTTCCATTACCGTTTCCATTACCATTTCCACTTGACATTGCAACGATCTGCTTCGAAATTTGAAGCATGCCGTGAAGTAGTTGCTCCTCCTGTTTTCTCTTCGTGATATCACGCGCCAAGTGTACGACTAAGCGTGGGTGAGTTCGGCCATCTTTGAAGATTAGAGTTGACAGATCCACCCATATCCGGCGACCTGAGCGGACTCGAACCTCTAGGTCGAAATTGGGAACTGTGGCGCCGTCCACCGCCACTTGCCGAGCGTAAAACTCCGGGGTGCAACCCTTGGCGCCGAGGCTTCCACGGCCTTGTAGAAGTCGATTACAGGATTTGCCAATGGCCTCTGAGGATGAGTAACCAAAAAGCTTTTCGGCGGCGGCACTCCAGGAACATATTTCGCCCTGTCCGGTCACGCAAAAAGCCGCATCGGCTGTTTGCTCGAGGAATTCAAGCAGTTCGCACTGCAGCATAACGAAGTTCCTTATTAGCGTAGATGCATGCCCCAGACCGTTAGGTGCAGGATGATTGCAGGAGCGCTCAAATGCATGTCCCGAGGCTGCCGACGGTCAGCATAGGCAACATCAAGGACAGAAAACTGGTCAAAAGTGCACAGTCTTAGAGTCGGGGTTGTCAAAGGCATCAGTCCGGAGAGGACGTCGGAAGACGATCAGTCGTAGCGCTCGGACAGGACCGACTTGCTATCCCAGCCCAGGCTGTACATAAGATCGCGGTTGGTTTTGACCATCTTGGCCAGTCCGCAGATGTAGGCGTGCATGTCCTTGCGGTCACCGGCGATACTCGGTACATGCTCCTGCACGTAACCTCGCAATCCGCCCCACTTCGGACCGCCGCGGCTGAGTGTCGGCTGGTAATGAAAGTTCAAGTGATGTGCGGCAAGGTGCACGAATCCGTCGTGGTAGTAGATGTCTTTCTCAGTGCGGTTGCCGAAGACCAGCCAGAGCTGCTTGCCTTGGTGGCGTGATTCGTCGGACAGCACCCAGTGCAGCATGGAGCGAATGGGGGCGATGCCGGTTCCGGTGGCAATGAAAATTGTATCGCGCATCGGCGGGTGCAAGATGAAATTGCCGAATGGCCCTTGGCAGCGGAGCTCTTCGCCGTCTTTCATCTCGCAAAGGAAGTTCGACATGAGGCCGTCCTGTACGCGGTTCACGCAAAAGGCAACGCGGCCGTTTTCCGACGGGGGCGAAGCGATCGAGTAAGCTCGTGTGAGTTCTTCGCCATCAGGCAGGATGTGCTTGACCGAAAGCCACTGCCCGGGCACGAATCCAAAGCGTGGCACGCCCTGGATCTCGAAGTCGAGATGCTTGGTGAGATCGTTCAGCGGCGCAGACCGCACCAGCCGCGCCGAGTATGTCTGAAATGCCATCGATTGTCCCCGCCCACCCATTCTGAATCGCAGGCCAGAAAGGTAGGTTTCCGTACCATGGCCATCTTAGCGATGCGGCGCTCTCCTCGCATGGCCGGGTGCAGGAGCGGACGTCGCCAGTCGGTATCGTGCCGAATATGTTTGCTATGCGACCCAGTCCTCGACGCCGCTCGCCTCATCTTTTCCCCGGTTCTTTTCGCGCGCTGGTGAGCTCCGGTCTCTGGAGCAAGTCCCCAATGGCCTGCTTCATCACTTGGCCATAAACAATGGAAATGGATGTTGTCAACGGAATATTCTTAGGGCAGATCTGCACACAGTTCCCGGCGTAACTGCACTCGTGGATTCCGCCCTCGCTCATCATCGCTGTTAAGCGTTCGTGTCGCAGTTGGGCCCCGGTGGGGTGGAGGTTGAAAAGGCGCACTTGATTGATGATTGCCGCCCCAACGAATCGCGTCGGTTCTGTAAATTGCGGACACACTTCCATGCACAGGCAACAGGAGATGCAACGTGACAGCGGATAAGCCTGTTCTTGCACTGCGGGATCGATGCGCGGGCCCGCTCCTAGGTCATACGTCCCGTCGATGGGAACCCAGGCCTGCACCTGCTTTAGATTCTCAAATAGCACGCTGCGATCTACGGCCAGGTCGCGTACGACCGGGAATCGTGACAGGGGCTCGAGACGAATAGGTTGTTCCAGCTTGTCGATGAGAGAAGAGCACGCCATCGCCGCTCGGCCATTGATCCGCATGGCGCATGATCCACAAACTTCTTCCAGACAGTTCGCATCATAGGTAATCGGCATGGTTTGTTTTCCGTGGCGGTCTACCGGGTTCATGGCAATGTCCATGAGCGCACTGATGACATTCATGCCAGGCCTCCACCGGAGTTCGAATTCTTCCCAGTAGGCCTTCGAATGGGGGTTGTCCTGTCGCTCGATGTTCAGACGTACTGTTCTGTTCGCCATGCCGCCTCCGATCTGCCGATGTCCGGCAGGGATTGCCTAATGCTCCTCAAACCACAGGTGGAGGATTGCAACTGTCGTGCGATTAAACCATTTGGGTCCAACCATTTGAAATCGCTGAAGCGGAACCGATATAAAACTCATGCCTTCACTTAACCGTGAAGTCCAGCTTAGTGTCGCCCTTGACCGTGACGTTTTGGGTGGTTGCCTTGCCATTGTGCCATGCGGTCGCTTTATACGTGCCGTCCGGGACATCCTTGATCGAATAGCCGCCAGCGGCATCGGTCGCAGCGAAATACGGCGAAGGGCTGACCACGATGGTGCCGGACATCTCGGGATGCACGTTGCACAACAGGGGTACGTTCCCTGCGTTGTCGTACTTGAAGCTCAGGGT
>PLBY01000006.1 GCA_003134655.1 Acidobacteriaceae bacterium | reverse complement strand
ATCAAGCGGCTAGTGCGGTTCCTCAGCCAACCCACAACACCCACGATGGAGGCTGCCACTTAGCTGATGTGAGAGGAAAAACTCGATGGCAGTGATAATCGCGGCCAAGAGTTCATTCCGATCTCGGACTTTTTCAACACCCACGCCTGTTCTCAACAGTTACATCGGCGCTAAAATGGCGGGCCATGCGAAAAGCGGCTGGAATTGCGATGATTTGCTTGGGAGCTATCGCGTTGGCACTCTATGTAACTGTGATGCTGCGGCTCCCAATTCCCCTATATCTGCTCAGCGGTCTTGGCATTTCGGGACTTCACGTTGAGCGCGTGCGAACGCCCGTATCAGCGGTTGTGTCCCTAGCAATTGGGATGCTTTTGTTGTGGCGCAGGTCGAAACCACCAGCGAAGATTTCCCCGCCGCAATGAGCGAAATGGCCTGGTTACGTAAACTACATCTTCGAGAGGCGAAGATGTGGCAAATCTCCAATTAGGCAAGGTCGGTACTGTATTAAACACTGTGTTGCTGCTTTTCGGATTAGCGTGCCACTGTCAAATCGTCCTTTACCTGTTCGAGATCACGAAGTTGACTGTGCTTATCTGATTGCCGCTCACCGTCACGGATTTTTCCAACGTCTTGGGTTCCGAGAACAATGGGCGCTCGACGGTACGTGCGGTCAGAGCATCGTAGGCGTGTTCCTTACCGAGCAAATTCCAGCCTTCATGCCAGGCCGCGATCTGATACGTGCCCGGCGGCACGTCACTGAACTCGAAGCTACCGCTCTCGTCAGTCACGGCGTAGTAGGGATGCGAGACGACCATCATTTCGGCATTCATCCAGACGTGGCCACCGTTGCAGCGTAGATGGACCAGCCCGGGCGTAGACATGGCGCGCGCGATTACGCGGTCCGTGAAGGGAAACGGCAGGTTGAAAGTGGCCGCGCCATCCATGTGGATGGTGTGCAAGGTCGCATCGGAGCTCATCATGCTTAGGGTGGCGTTTTGTGGAACCAGCAGAATGTGCGGGATGTAGCGGCACTGTTTCTGGTTGAGGTGGCGCCGCTGTTCCGGCAGTTCCAGCGCCTTGCCGCTGGTGATGTTCTTCAGGTAGACGATGGTATTGGCCACGCCGCCCTGCGGTCCAACGATGAGCCGCTCCAGATCTCGAGTCTTAGTAGAGTCGGGATCGCAGATCTGCGGGTCCTTGGTGATCGGGAAAGTCGGGGCGTGCGGAGCCGACCCTGACCAGTTGACGGTGCCGGAAATTGTGCCCCCATCGGTGACCGTAATGACTTTGTATTGGCTTTGCCCGAACGCCACGGCGGTGGCGGCAAAGAAGATGATTAAGAAGAACGACTTTGAGACAACTCGGCGCATACATCTAGGGTGCGCCGATTGGGGAACGGAGTCGAGATTACCAACGTGCACCGTTCTCGACGTTGCAGAGGTTAGTTGTTGATAAATCGCCATTACACTCATCATCCTTCGCGGTGGGGTTTTGAGTGAAATGGCCTGCTTACGTCATGGGACCGCAGTTCCCAGCCAACGGACGCAAGAGCAACGGTACTAGTGTGCATCGCTGTTGCAGTTCCATTTTGGGCATCTCGTCCAAGATTCGAGCTAACCAAAGCTAAATCAGTACGTTACCTTTTTCCTATGTTTGGCACGCGGGGTGCTCATATCGCAGTGATTGCAGAACACGAACACCACATCGAAGCGCAGCGATTCGCCCTCCTCGGAAGATCTGAGACGTGTGTTCGAGACAGCCGTGTGCGACATTCATCAGGCTGATCTGGCTACCGAGAAGAGGCAGTATCGCACCCCCATCGTTCAGCGCGGTAAGATTTTAGGGATTTCCCAAGCCGATGCGGAGAAGCGCGCACTATCGGACGCGGCCCGAGCCCTAGCTCAGCTGTGGAAGGTTTGAGCGAATCCCGCTCGCATCCGCAAACTTGAAGCGCACACACCGGAGCGACGGCAAAACGTCTCCGCGAAGTTTAGGTGTTGAAAAATCCCCATTACGCTCATTGAAAACTCTGACAGGTTACACATTGAGAATAACGCTGTATTCTTGTTGAAGGTAGCTGCCCGCATCTCAGCGACAGAGGTAGGTGTATATGTTCGCCGGAAAAAGGAACCATCTGGACGCAGGAGTTCTCCCTCTCTGGAATGCAGTCTTCTGCCTGGATTGCGAGGTCATCAGTAGCAGTCAAGGTGAGGAATGCCCCGCGTGCAAGAGCCGCTCGCTCGTGAGCCTTGCTCGGATGCTAGGGGGCAGTTTGCTCGCGCATAGGGCACAACGCTCCCAAGAATGCGAAAGTGGGTTGTTCGACATCACAATTGTGGTTGAATTGCAGCAGATGCATGCCAAAGACTTGAGCACCACTGTTGAGAGGTTGACCGGTGTGATTGGCCCGAAGCTCGCGCGAGACCGAGCGTCATTCCACATCAATGTGAAGCCGGCAGTAGAAAAACTCGACCTACAGCCCTCGCTTTGCTTCCCGGAACGGATGGCCGCATAGAGTATTGCTATTACTGTGTTCGAGCGTCAATGAGTGCTCTTGCTATTTCTGCGGCTCGGGCAAGACGTACATAAGGACGGCGGTTGCGCCTACTGTCAGGATGAAAACGGCCAGCTGTGGATGGGCAGGCCACATCGCACGTGTCAGGCCGAGCATCCATGCTCCGGTTCCGATTGCGCTCGCCAACAGAGAAGCCTTCAAGGTCTTCACAGAAACAGCTCCAGCGGAACACGTCTTGCCGTCAATTCAGGATACGCTAAGCGAAGTCAGTGTGTTCCGTGGAAAATGCCCGTCAGTTGGCGAAAAATCTCTATTACAGTGCGCCGGGCTAAACCGGCTTGAAGTAGAGGATGAAAGTTCCTTACGAGAAAGGAGTAGCGATCCGCTCGGCCTCGAGTCTTGCGCTGCTACCGCGAGGGACCCAGCGAAGCGTAGACAGAGGATAGGTGGGGTGGGTATTCAGCTCCGAAAAGATGCAATCCGGACGCCGACGTCTTTGTAATGCGCGGAAGGCAACATGAATGGGAGCGATAGCGCGAGTTCCCGCTCAGTCCGGCGTAGTCGAAGACCCCAGACACGCCTAGAAGCTTCAAGCACGAGAACCGGGAGACCTCGGAGGCACCTGCGGCTCAACCAGGCCGGAGGTCGGCGGGCGAAGGCTTATGCCGCACGGCTCGCATGCACGTCACCGAGGAGTCACACAGCGGAATAGGCTCGGCGTCCTCCATGTTGACACCAAAGCACGGATAGTCTCGCCTGCGATCTGATGGAGCCCGTCCGCCCTCAAGTTGACGCATTCTTGCTCGACTGGATCATGGGGGAACCGTGAATGCTGTTACAGCGATGTCACTCATCCACAGTCGAAGATCGTAATATGGAATTTCGGTGTCAACGCCGATTTGTAAGGCATCCTTCTGGGCAATGGCGATGGAACTTTTCAGACGGTGGTGATCTATGTCGTCGCCGGAACCGCACCGTACAAAGCCATCCTCGTCTACGATGTCAGCCGATGGGGACGGTTTCAGGACACGGACGAATCGGCGCACTATGAATTTCTCTGCACGTCAGCAGGCGTACCCGTTCACTATTGCGCTGAGACGTTCGCGAACGATGGAAGTCTGCCGAGCCTCATCATGAAGGCGCTCAAGCGAACCATGGCTGGAGAGTACAGCCGCGAATTGAGCGTGAAAGTTCTAGCAGGACAGAAGCGACTCGCACGCCTTGGCTTCAAGCAAGGTGGCGTCCCCGGCTATGGGCTGCGCCGGATGCTCGTCTCCGCAGCCGGAACCGCCAAGCAGCAACTCGCGTCAGGTGAGCGAAAGAGCATAACGACCGATCGCGTCATCCTCGTGCCAGGTCCCGCGCATGAAGTCCAAGTCGTGAACGACATCTATCGAATGTTGGTCTCCGAAACATTGTCGATTCCCGCTATTGCCCGTGAACAGATTGGGATCGACGCCTATGACCTTCTTACACTTTTAAATTGCGTTTTCGTACCTCGCAGCTTGGATTAACATACTTGGGCTGCGTTACGGAGGTTGGCTATGGCGGTGCAAAAAGAGCGCCCAATGAGTTCTATATCAATCATGACCCTCGATGAACTCCGAAATCGTAGCTACCATGACACTGGATTCAAATGGGTTGAACAGGAATCCGACTTTTACTTCAAGGTTGAAGCACCGGACGACACTGCAGATGAATCTGTCAACCGGAGCATCGTCAAGAATCTCGAATCAGAGATGCATAGAACGCTGCGCGCAACGAGCGCGTTAATGAACGGGCACGGAAAGCAGCTTGTACGCTCGACGAAGACAGGGCTAAACCGGAAATCCCATCAGAAGCTTCTGCCGTGGCTACCGTGGCCTGGAAGCGTGATCGCGTTTGTCGCAAGCGGGCTTACTGGTGAACTTGAAAAAGCCCTCGATCTCAATAAACCTCTTGTCGGTCAGAAAGCAGAGGACCTAAACGTCGCTCTTGGGCAAATCGTTGTTGCGCAATTCCGTCTTCCCAGAATTGATGTAACGCCGCCCGCTCTCATTCGCTACGCGACTCGTGGTATCTCCCTTAGCGACTTGATCCTAAGGTTTCCCAGTGCAACGCTCATTCCGATCACGACCTTCGAGCTGATCTCCCTTGAATTTGAACCGGGAAGCATTTGGCCGAAGGCAAAGGTACGCAAGAGAATCCTTGCAGCCACGATGGCGATCTTGGGATTTGGCGCTCTGGAAACACAACTTAGCGGATATATGGACCGGCAGAGGCAAGAGAGTAAATTCGTTCAAACGGTTCAAAATGCTGCCAAGGGTCCCGCCGTAGAACGTTGAGGCTACACAACAAATGATGGAAGAGCACCGGGCAACTCCGTTCGGAATCATGCCGAGCTAGGGACGTTGGCTCCGTCGATTTGAAGAAATCGGGAAACCAATGCTTGCTGACGGCTCGTGAAGTCCGACATCCTTCCGTGAGTTCGCTACAGCAACGCAGCCAACCCTTCGTAACTATGGTGATTGTCCGGGCCGGAGTACGGTCAAATGGAAAGAGACTCCGTGCGACCATGGGCTGGTTCGCCTC
>PLBY01000135.1 GCA_003134655.1 Acidobacteriaceae bacterium | reverse complement strand
ACGGTCAGCCAGTTCGGGATGCGGCGGCTGCGCAGGTCGGTCCAGCCTGCGATCAACGCGAGAGCAACCGCGCCTGCCAGAATGACTGGTTTCAAACGAGCCTCAGGCCACGCCGCCAGGCGAGCGGCATTCCCGCGCCGTTCCCGTCATATTGAAAATCATGATATTGAAAAAGATCCATTTTGTGACGGTTCAGAAATCGCCAGCGCGGAGGGACCGCCGGCTTTGGTCGCCCTCGCCAATACGCCGTAAAGTCGGCCTCTTGCGCGGATTCTCACATAGCAGGGAGGCGAAGTCAATGAAGGTCTGGATGCCCTTTTTAAGGGCCTTCCTGTTCTGATAGCCCAGGCCCCGGCGAAGAAAATAAAAGGCCCGGAACGCGTCCGGGCCTTTCACAAGACTGTTGCCCTTATTGCCGGTTGAACGCCGGAGCCGCGTTGTGCTCGGCGATGACCTTCCGGGCGTTGTCGGCCAGAGCTTTTGCCTGGGGCAGCAACTCAAGGCCCTTGATGACTTCGGGATCGGACTCGGCGCGAACCTTCATGCCTTCGTCCTGCCCGAAGGCGTCGACGAAAATCTCAGACTTGATGCTCGACTTGATCCAGTCGTTGTTGTCGAGCAGGTCAGCCTGCGTGTAAGTGATATTGGCCTCGTCCAGAGACTTGCGGAATTCCTGCAGGGTCGCGTCGTCCACTTCGAAGGTCTTCGTGGGATGGTGGTCGACCACGTAACGCTTGGCGAAGTTGAAGAACGCGTAGTGCTGCAGCAGCGTGTCCTGGAAGTGATTGCTCTTTATCGGAGGAATGTTGACGTCGGGACTGATTCCGCCGCCGCCGTAGACCGTGCGTCCGCTGTCGGTGAGCTTCACCTCGCGGGTCGCGGTGTTGGAACTCTCGGAACTTGCGCGGTTGTAGTAGTAGTCATAGAGCGAGATGTTGCTGTAGTCGCGTTGGATGAGGCGTCCGCTCGGAGTGTAGTAGTGAGCAGTGGTGAGCGCGAGACCAGTGTTCTCCGACAGCGGATACACGGTCTGCACCAGGCCCTTGCCAAACGTGACTTCACCCGCGATCAGGCCGCGATCGTGATCTTGAATGGCGCCGGAAACAATCTCAGCCGCTGAAGCGGTGAGCCGGTTGACCAGTACAACAACGGGATAATCTTTGCCGCCATTGCCGTGTTGTGCGATGTAGCGCTTTTCGGCGGAGGCGCGGCCGTGATGAGAGACGATGAGCTGTCCCTTCTTCAGGAACTTGTCGGCGACGCCAACGCCTTCGCTCAACAGGCCGCCAGGATTCCCGCGCAGGTCGAGGATCAGTCCCTTGAGATCGCCGAAGGAATCGAGCGCGTCGGAGACTTCATGCTCGGTGGTTTCGTTGAAGCCGTTCACGTGCATGTATCCGATGCCCGGCTTGACCAGGAAATGTACGTCGACGCTGTAGCGAGGAATCTCGTCGCGGACGAGGGTGAACTCCATGGGCTTCTCGACGCCGTCGCGCGCGATGCTGATGTGGACGGTCGTGCCCTTGGGGCCCTTCAGCAGGTCGGCCACGTCGGTGGTGCTCATGTTCTCGGTCGACTTGCCATCGACGGCGATGATGACGTCACCGGGATGAATGCCGGCTTTGTACGCGGGCGTGCCGGTGAAGGGATAAATCACGATGACTTTGTTGTTGCGCGGACCGACGGTCATGCCCACGCCGTAGTACTTGCCGCGCTGGTCTTCGCGCATGAGCGCGTAAGACTTGGGATCAAAGAAGTTCGAGTGCGGATCGAGCGCGTGCAGCATGCCCGGGATCGCGCCGTTGTAGATGGCCTTGTCCGGGTTCACCGGCTCGGCGTAATTGTCTTCGACGAGCGCATAGACGTCGGTGAATTGCTTGAGGCTATCCTTGACCTCGGAGTCGCCGGTCATCGACGACTGCTGGCCGGAACGTTGGGCGAACAGAATGCCCAGGAAGCCACAGGCGAGCAGGAAAAAAACTACCAGGAAGAGTGATCGGCGTGAACTACGGGCCATCGTGAGATTTCCTTCGTTGAGGGCTGCTTTCACCCCAGCTGCGGGCTGAATATCCGTCAGTATATCACCAGCTTAGACTTACCCGGACCGGGATTGTCACTATGGTAACCCTGTCGTGATAGACCTGTTTATGAGATGCCGCTGGGAAGGCTAGGGGTTCCTTGCTCCTGAGCAAATCGCACAAGTTAGGGAATTCGGGTTAGAGAGCCTCGGCCGAAGGCTGGAGGGCGGCGGCCACGCTGGAAGCACCGTTTTGGGGCAGTTTCTCAAGTGTCACATGAAGGCTGTTATCCCGCTTGAACCGACTCCGCGACCCTGATCATCGTGGCGGCACTGCGCTCGACATCATCGTCAGTCGTGACCCAGCTGGAGACGGAGATTCGCATGGCCGTGTGTCCCTGCCAGACCGTGCCTCCGCACCAGCAGGTGCCGTCCAACTGAATTTCGGCAATGACGCGGCGGGTCTGCTCGGAGCTGCCGAACGAAACCAGCACCTGATTCAAGACGACGTCATTCAGCACGGCGAAACCGGCAGCGCGTAGACGCTCGGCGAAGAGTCTCGCCTGGCGGCAGTTCCGCTCGATCATGTCCCGCAATCCGCAGCGGCCGAGCGAGCGCATCGCGGCCCACAGTTCGATTCCGCGGGCGCGCCGCGAGGAATCGGGTGTGTATTGCCAAGGCTCGCGTCCGGCGCCCTGTGTGAGATAGGCCGCGCTGCCCGCGGCGAGTGCCCGACGCAAGTGCTCGGGTTCGCGCACCACGACGATTCCTGAATCGTAGGGCACGTTCAACCACTTGTGGCAATCGATTGCCCAGGAATCGGCGGCATTTACTCCGTCCAGCAGCGGCGCGTACTGAGGAGAGACCGCGCCCCATAATCCAAAAGCTCCGTCGACGTGAACCCACGCTCCCGCCTGCTGTGCCCGGGCGCAAATTTCCTTTGCCGGATCGAATGCGCCCGTGTTCACGTTGCCCGCTTGGATGCACACTATGGTGTGCTCGTCGAGAACGGGCAGCGCATCGGCGCGCATGCGTCCCTGTGCGTCGGCAGGAACCGTGATCACGCGGGAACGGCCGAGGCCCACCATGCTTAGCGCCTTCAGAACCGAAACGTGAACTTCCTGGCCGACGACCACGCGAATCGGCGGAGCTTCGAACATTCCGTCTTCTTCCACGTTCCAGCCGACGCGTTGGAGCAACGCCGACCGTGCTGCGGCCAGCCCTGAGAAATTCGCCATCGTGGTGCCGGTGACGAAGCCGATTCCGCTGGTGGAAGGCAGGTCCAGCAGATCCAGGGTCCACTCGCGCACAATCTCTTCGACCTTCACCGTGACCGGGGACATGACTTGCATTGCCGCATTCTGATCCCATGCGCCAGCCAGCCAGTTGGTCGCCAGGGCTGCGGGGAGGGTGCCGCCGATGACAAATCCGAAATAGCGGCCGCCTGTGGTTGCGACTGTCGCGGGTGAGCCGACGTCGTCGAGTAGTGCCAGAACTTCAGCGGGCTCACAGGGATTTTCAGGCAACGGTCCTCCGAGCGCATCGAGTCGTGCGATATCCTCCGGGCCCGGGACGACTTTACGGTCACCAATGGCGGCCACGTAACGCGCGGCCCGGGCTGCAGTCTCGGCAAGCAATTCCTTCACGAATTCCTCCTCTTGAAAGCTTCACAACGCCTCGATGGGCTGGTTGATGAACGCCTCGTAACGCTGCAGTTCCGAGATGGATGCCTCCGACAGCAACGGGAAGGGGATCGCTCGGCAACCCGCCGGAAGTTCTGCCGCGGTCAGAAGGTCGCAAACGACCGCTGCCGTCTGCTTCAGGCCGCGCTGCCAGTTGGGCTCGCGGGCGTCGCGAAGAACGAAGCTGTCGGGATGGAATCCCGCAGCGCTCAGAACGGCCCGCGCAACTTTCAGAAATTCCGGCCAGCGCGAGGCCACGCCGACCAGAGCACCTGAGGGAGCAGGCAGGTATCCAGCGAGGGAAGCCGGAACCGACCGCACCTGCAGCGTGATGAACTCCGTCCCGGGCGGGAGCAACTGGCGCGCCGTGGCTTCGCGATTGGGCAACACTACCGGAATTCCGCCCACTGGCGCTCTGGGACAATCCTGCGGACCGCACGACTCTACAGGGAAGGTGACGGCGCGGGCGATCTCCGCGGCCAGGATGCGCTGCAATTCTTCGTCCGGCTCAATCAGCAGAAAATGGTCGGGAGGTTGCAGTTCCAGCCACTGCCGAAGGCGCGCCCGCAGCACGGGCAACGTCACGCCCAGCTTTCGCGCCGAGCGGAACAGGCGGGCAATCATTTGATCAAGAGCCAGTGCCGGCGTCGGAGGGACCTGCGGCCTACTGGCTCGAACGTAGACTCCACTGCCGCGGCGAAACTCAACCCAGCGGTCGCGTTCCAGCTGTCGGTAGCCCGCGCTGATGGTGTTGGGATGTAAGTGAAAACGCCGCGCCAAGTCGCGCGTGCTGGGCAGTCTCTGGCCGGGCGCGAGATCGTCGCTCAAGATGCCGAGCACGACCTGCGTGACCAGTTGTTCGCGGATGGAGACTTCGCTGCCGCGGGCAAACCAGAATTGCATGGCGGCAACATCATAAGCTTTGGCGGTGGCCCTGAGAAAGTTGTCTCCGCGCTGTCTCGCAATCATTGCCGCATTTCCGGCTCCGGCAGTATGATGAAGCCCATGAGCTTTTCCGAGACGGTCTTCCTGTTCTTTTTGGCCCTCATCATCTTCGGGCCCAAGAAGTTGCCGGAGATCGCACGCCAGGTTGGCAAGTACATGAACGAGTTCAAGCGCGCCTCTAACGAGTTCAAGGCGCAGATTGAGCAGGAAATCGCTCATTTGGAAGTGGAGAAGCCGACCATTCTTCCGCCGAGTCCACCTCCGGCAGGCGCCACCAGCCGCACGTTGAATCCCGCGCCCAGCACAGTCAGCCCCAGCGAAACTCCCGCGCCCGAAGCGCCCGCGACGCTGGCGGCTTCCGAGGACGAGCCTCTTTTCGCTACCGAGGCCGCGAGTTCCACCCCCGCTACCGAAGCGGCCGCACATCCGAACGATGTAACATCCTCCTCTTCGCAGGAATCGCATGTCTGAAATCGGAGCCGCGGGAAGCAGCGGCGATAGCGAAACAAAAGAGCCCATGCCGGTCATGGGCTTCCTCGATCACCTCGAAGAGCTGCGCAAGCGGGTCGTCTATTCCATCATCGCGGTGGGAGTCGGCTTTGGCGTCTGCTGGTGGAAGGTCGAGCGCATTTACGACGTCATGCAGCGTCCCATCATCAGTGTGCTGCACAAGCACCAGTTGCCGGAGCATCTGGGCTATTTGAATCCCACCGATCCCTTCAACCTTTACTTGAAGGTTGCGGCGCTCGCCGGTTTGTTCCTGACTTCTCCCTTCGTCCTCTACCAGGTGTGGATGTTTATTTCCCCGGGGCTGTATCGCAACGAGAAGAAGTACGTGGTCCCGTTCATGGTTTCGACCATTGCGCTGTTTATGTCTGGCGGATACTTCGGCTTCAAGATTGTGTACCCGCGCGCGCTCGATTTTCTGATCGGATTCGGCAAGCAGTTTCAGCCGATGATCACGATCGGGGAATACACCCAGCTTTTCCTGAGCATCGTTCTCGGCATGGGCCTGATTTTCGAGATGCCGATATTGGTTTTCTTTCTGGCATTGATGGGGATCATGAGCCCGAGTTTCATGGTCAAGAATTTCCGCTATTCGATTCTGGTGATTTTCATTATTGCGGCTATCGTTACGCCCACTCCTGACATCGTAAATATGTGCGTTTTCGCTGCTCCCATGCTGGTGTTGTACGGACTGAGCATCGGGGTGGCCTACATGGTGTATCCCAAGAAGGATCAGCCGAAAGAGGAAAAGGCGTAATGAGCGGAGCGAAGTCATCGAGGGGAGCCCGGTTCCCCTTATGGGTTCTGCTGGCGGGCCTTGCGCTGGCTGGCCTAGCGTGTGATCCGAGTAAAGATGCCGCGCAGGAGAAACAGAAAGCCCAGAGTCCGCCCGCCATCAGCGCGGCCGATACTCCTCTGCCTTCACTATCTTTTCCGGCGGATAGCGGATCACTGCCGGCGTTCGATTCCAATCGCGCCATGCAATACGTGAAGGAGATCGTAGCCCTGGGCCCGCGCCCGATCGGCAGCGCCAATCATAAAAAGGTCGAGGACTATATCACCTCGCATCTGAAAGGCGACACGGTCGAGGACGATGCGTTCACTGCGGATACGGTGGAAGGGAAATTTCCGGTGCGCAACATCATCGCGAAATACCCGGGCACCAAAGACGGTGTCATCGTCATCGCCAGCCACTACGACACGAACTATCCGCTGCGGAATACATCGTTTATCGGAGCGAACGACGGTGCCGCCACCAGCGCGCTGCTGCTTGAGTTTGCAAACCAGCTTCGTGGCAAGAAACGCGATGGCTACAGTGTTTGGCTATTGTGGACCGATGCTGAGGAGGCAGTGAAAACATGGTCCGACACCGACAGCGTCTACGGCACGCGCCATCTCGCGAAAAAATGGCAGCAGGATGGCACCGCCAAGCAGATTAAAGCTTTCCTGTTAGCCGACATGATCGGCGACGCCGACCTCGACATTGACCGCGACACAAACTCGACGCCGTGGGTGGAGAGCGTGGTGTACGAAGCCGCCACCCGCACGGGCTACCAGTCGCACTTTTTCGCCCGCACCAACACGATCTCTGACGATCATCTGCCATTCATGAGCATCGGCGTGCCCTGCGCCGACATCATCGACATCAACTACGGATATAACAACGTCTTCCATCACACGGTGCAGGACACGGTCGATAAACTCAGCACCAAGAGCCTGGAGATCGGCGGCATCGTGATCCTTGAAACGGTGCGGATTCTCGACAAGATGGAGCCGCTGCCGCCGAAGTGAGCGGATGCCGATCGTTTTGCGCTTTTCCAGAATTTGATTTCTAATGCACCCCATATGCAAATTGTGAAGACCCTGTTCTGTGCCTGCGTGTTCAGCTTCACTTGTCTTGCCGCAACCACCCCAGCCGATACCAGCGAAGCCAATCAAGTCATTCAAGCGGCGCTGCAGCCCTCGCCGCTGGAGACCAATCTGCATCGCCTAACCGATGAGATCGGTGGGCGTGTTCCGGGAACGCTGGGCATGCAACACGCGGTGGCGTGGGGAGTGCAGGCATTTACGGCCGCTGGAGCGGACAGCGTTCACACCGAGGGATTCACCATTCCGAATTCATGGGCCGAAGGCGCGACCGAGATGAATGCCACGACTGCTTATCAGGTTGATGCGTCGAAGGTAGGCGGAGGAACCGTGCTGTCGTCGTTTCGCGTCCGAGCTGTTTCCGTGGCTTGGGCGCCAGCGCTGGCGGCGGTGAAGCATATTCCGATTGTCGATGTGGGCGCAGGGACGGCCGCCGATTTTACGAAGGCCGGTGACGTTAGCGGGAAGGTCGTTCTGATTCACACGGTCGTTCTCAAGACCTGGGACGATTTGTTCGCCGAATATACGAACGCTCCTCCGGTGATTGATCTTGCGGTTAAGCGCAAGGCACTGGCGGTTGCCTTCCTGGCTACCCGCGAGCACGACATTCTCTACCGGCATACCAATGCGGGCGCCGGAGAAATCGACAAGCTCCCGATGGTGATCGTCGCGAGGGAAGACGGCGAGCGGATCGCGCGGCTGCTGGCGGCGGGAAACATAGTGTGGGCCGATCTCTCCATTCCGAATCAGATTGGCGGGCCTATCAAGACTTCCAACCTCGTCGCAGAGATCCGAGGCAGCGAGAATCCGGACGAGTTCGTAATCCTGGGCGCGCACCTTGATTCGTGGGAATTGGGAACCGGCGCACTCGATAACGGCTGCAACGCCGCACTGGTGGTCGACGCGCTGCGAGCCATCAAAGCCTCGAGCGTGAAGCCGCGGCGCACCATTCGCTTCATTCTTTTCTCGGGCGAAGAGCAGGGACTCATCGGTTCCCGCCTTTATGCCTACAGTCATCGCGCCGAACTCGACAAGGCCGCGGGAGTCATCATCTATGACTCGGGCACGGGAAAGACCACCGGTTTCTCCATCGGTGGGCGCAAAGATATCTACTACGCAGCGAAAGATCTGATCGCACCCCTGGCGCAATTTGACGTGAAAGAACTGAAGACCACGATGGAGTGGGGTACCGACCACTTCGACTTCATGCTCGAGGGCGTGCCCACTTTTGTCGCGGACCAGCAGGAGGCAAACTATCTGGAAAACTACCACGCCGTTTCTGACACCTACGACAAGGTCGACTTTCCCCAGTTGAAAAAGCACGTGGCGGAAGCCGCCGCCTTGAGTGTTGAGTTGGCGGATTTGCCATCGAAGATTGGACCGCGCCTCACCCACGATCAGGTCGAGCAAACGATGCGCGATACCAACAGCGTGGAAATGTTCAAGGCCTTCGGCATTTGGGATGAGTGGGCCAGCGGACAGCGGGGAAGACAGAAGTGACCAGACATTGTTGATTGATGATTTTTGATTGTTGATTGGAAATCGAGCTTGCGGGACTGGTTTTTTTCAATCAACAATCAGCAATCATTAATCAGCAATCCGGTGGGACCGCCAGGACTTCCAAATTGCTCTATTTCTGGATTCTCTTCAACGTTTTCGCGCTGGGCATGCTGGTGCTGGATCTGCGTGTCTTCCACCGCCCCGGCCACGTCGTCAGTTTCCGCGAATCGTTGGGCTGGACCGCGATGTACGTTGCGCTGGCCGCCGGGTTCGCGGTCCTTTTATTCTTCTGGCAAGGCCACCAGGTCGCGCTGGAATTCGTCACCGGTTACGTTCTGGAACTTACGCTGAGCGTCGACAATCTTTTCGTCTTCCTGATGGTCTTCAACTACTTTGCGGTCCCGGACCAGCAACAGCATCGCGTTCTGTTCTGGGGCGTAGTGGGCGCCCTCATCATGCGCGGTATCTTTATCGGTGCCGGGGTCGGTTTGATCTCCCGTTTCCACTGGGTGCTTTACATCTTCGGAGGTTTGTTGATCTACAGCGGCATCCGTTTCTGCGTGATGGGCAATCACAAAATAAATCCATCCGCCAATCCCGTAGTAAAGGCGCTGCGCCGGTGGATGCCGGTGACCAAGGACTATCAAGCAGGACGGTTTTTCGTTCGCAGCGCACAGGACAACTCACGCCTCTATGCGACGCCGCTGCTGGCGGTGCTGGTCGTCATTGAGACGACCGACATTCTCTTTGCAGTCGATTCCATTCCCGCGATCCTTGCCATCACGCTGAATGCCTTTGTCGTCTACACCTCGAACGTGTTTGCGATTCTAGGACTTCGTTCCATGTACTTCGCCATGTCCCGGCTCATGAAGGCGTTCCGCTTCTTGCACTATGGACTGGCGGTGGTGCTCATCATGGTGGGATTGAAAATGCTCATGGCGGATTATTACCGGGTGCCGATCACGGTAACGCTGGGGGTTGTGGCGGGAGTGTTGCTGACGTCGATTGCAATCTCGATGGTGTTTCCCGGGACCAGCAAGGACTAACAGCCGCGCTCGACGAATAAACCTTCATCGACAGAAATCGGGCGACTTCCGCGAGGCAGTTCTGCGAGGGCATACGCTATCATGGAACCGCATGCCGCAAGCGACCATCCACGTACTGCCGCGGCCGTATCAGGCCTGGATTGAGAATGGACTGCTCACCCGAGCAGGCTCGGTGCTGAGCGAACTCCTCCCGCAGGCTAGCCGCATTTTTGTCGTAACCGTTCCTCCGGTGCGCAAGCGTTGGGGATCGAAACTTGTCAGCTCTCTGAAGGCCGCCGGTTTTACGCCGCAAGTGATTCCCATGCCCGATGGTGAGCCGACCAAGCGCCTGGCGACCGTTGAAGGACTTGCCGACAAGCTGGCGCGGCTTGGCGCCGATCGCAAGGCTGTCATCATTGCTCTGGGCGGCGGCGTCGTGGGCGACGTCAGCGGGCTGCTAGCCTCGCTGTATATGCGTGGGGTCGAGTTCGTGCAGATTCCTACGACCGTGCTTGCCCAAGTCGATGCGTCGATCGGCGGGAAGACGGGCGTCAATCTTGTTGCCGGAAAGAACATGGTGGGAACGTTCCACCATCCGCGGGTTGTGCTGATCGATCCCACGGTGCTGAAGACGCTGCCTGATCGCGAATTTCGAGCGGGACTCTACGAGGCGCTGAAGTGCGGCATCATTGGAAACGTCGAACTGTTTCTGCGCTTTGAGCAGAATCGCGCGCGCATTCTGAAGCGTGATCCCGTCGAACTGGAGTGGCTGATCGCGCAAGCCGTACGACTGAAGGCGGAAGTCGTTTCCGCGGACGAGCGAGAGGACGGTCTGCGCCGTGTGCTCAACTTGGGTCACACCATTGGCCACGCGCTCGAAGCCGAAACCGGCTACCGGCGACTGCTGCACGGTGAAGCGGTTGCCTGGGGCATGATCGCCGCAACGAACATTGCCCTCAGTGTGGGCCGCACCGACAGTGTGACTGCGGGCCGCATCGCCGACGCCGTGTTGAGTCTGGGCCGCCTGCCGGAAGTGAACGTCAGTCCGCGCAAGATTCTGGCCCGGCTGCAGTCCGACAAGAAAACGCAAAACGGTGTGGTGCACTTTATCCTTCCGCGCGAAATCGGCAAAGTGGAAGTGGCCAGCGATGTGCCGGCGAGTGCCGTGATCGACGCCGTCGAAGAGTTGCGGCGGCTGTCGCGCGGCGGCTGGGTTTGGGAAAAATAGAAGGAGATAAGGAAATGCAGGAGACGGCGCAGCAGTATATTCAGCGAATTTTGGGCAATGTTGAGGGACAGGACGCCATCAAAGTCCAGAAGGCAACCCCGGGGACGCTAAAAAAATTGGTTCGGGGGCTCAATCCGAAGCAGCTGAAATGGAAACCGGAACCGGGGAAGTGGTCAATCGCCGAGATCCTGGCCCATTTGGCGGATGCGGAGATTGTTGGCAGTTGGCGCATGCGGTTGATCGCCGGAGCAAGTGGGACTGCGGTTCAGCCCTTCGATCAAGACGTGTGGGCGTCGCTATTTCAATATGGCAAGCGCGATGCGAAACAGTCGTTGGAAGTGTTCCGCATACTCCGCGAAAACAACCTTGCGATGCTGAAAGCGCTTCCGCGCGAAAGCTGGGATAACTTTGGAATGCACGCCGAGCGCGGCAAAGAAACCATCACGCACATCGTGCGCATGTTCGCCGGGCATGACACCAACCACGTCAAGCAGATTGAAGGCATCACTGCCCAACTGAAAAAGAAGCGGAAGTAGGTCGCCACGTTGCCGGGGGTCAGCAAATCTACCGTAGTTGGCGCCGCGCCGGAAGGCGCGCGCGACCCGCAGTCTGCCGCGCGCGCGGTCCGCGAGATGTTCACTTCGATTGCGCCGCGCTACGACCTGCTGAACCATGTGCTGTCGTTCAACATCGACCGCATGTGGTGGCGGCGGACCGCTCGGTCTTTCCGGCACATTGTGGGGCGTACCGATGCACGTGTCCTCGACTTGTGCTGCGGAACGGGCGACATGACGTTCGCCTTGCGCCGTCAGGCAGGGGAGTCGTCTCCTAAGATTGTCGGCGCCGATTTCTCGCATGCCATGCTGCAACGCGCGACCGCCAAGTCGTCGGCTGCGCCGAACGGATCAGCGCCGGGGTGGATCGAGGCCGACGCCCTCAACCTTCCATTTCCGGGCGGGCACTTCGATCTGGTGACCTCGGCTTTTGGTTTCCGCAATCTCGCCGATTACGACGCTGGACTGCGGGAGATCGTTCGCGTGCTACGTCCTGGCGGAGAATGCGGCATCCTGGATTTCGGCGAACCCGAGGGCGTGATGGGGGCGCTCTACCGCATCTATTTCAAACAAGTCCTGCCTCGTGTAGGCACCCTGATCTCCGGCGTGCGTGGGCCCTACGCGTATCTCCCCGCATCGGTCGAGCGGTTCCCGCCGCCGCAAGAAATGCTGGCGAGAATGAAGCGCGCCGGCTTCGCCGAGGCGACCTGGACGCCTTATACGTTCGGAATAGCAGGCTTGTATCGCGGGAAAAAATAGCGCACAGAAGAGTGTGCGCAACTTATCCCGCAGCCTGCAGAAGTTTACTCAGCGCCTGAATGTCGTCCGTGCTGACGTCTCCCACCACAAAGTAGCGCAACCCACCTTGTGTCCAGTTCTCTGCATTGAACGATGCGGCATGCACCGGCCCTGACGGCAGGCTCGATGTCTCTTCTCCGCGATCCTGAAAAATGAAAACCGAAACCTCGTGCTTGCGGATCTGGTAGATCAAATGCGCTCCGGGCGCTTGGGCGAGATAGGTGACGCGCCCACCGAGCAGCGTGAACTCCGAGCCCTGCAATTCCGGCAGATTGAAGGTGAACGGAATCTTGCCCTGAAACCACGGCTTCACGGTATGACGATCGGTCGAAACGACGTCAACCGGCGACGCGCTAGCCAAGGCGGCAACGTGCAGATCGGCGAGTTCGCTGTAAACGCGCTGCCGGCGCGCATTTTCGCGCCCCACGTACCAGTTCACGGCCACGGAGAGGATCAGCAGCGACAGGGCCGGCACCGCCAGAATCTTCCAGTGCCAGCCGGAATTTCTGCGCGGTTTCGCGCCAACCGACTTGGCAATCCGATCCCGTAATTCGGCGCTGGCCGTGTATCGGTTGCCGGCCATCTGCACCGAGCGCTTCATCTGTACGCGTTCGAGCGCATCAGCGGCGCACGATGCGCAGGTTCGCAGATGTGTCGCCAACGCGTTGGCTTCCGCAAATTCGAGCTCGCCATCGACGTACGCATCGAGTTTGCCGCGCCATTGCTCACATGCCATGCCGGTCCCCCTGGTTCTTTTGCTGCAGCAACTCACGCAGCGCTCTCCTCGCGCGATAGAGGCGCGACATGACCGTGCCTAAGGGAATGGCCAGCGTCTCTGCGATCTCCTGGTACGACATCTCATCGACCTCGCACAGCAGCAAGATCTCGCGGAAGGGCAAGGGCAAATCGGTCAGCGCCTGCTGCACTGTTTCGCGGTTCGCCTGCTCGATCAGGATGCTCTCCGGCGTCGCATTTTCGGCGGGCAGCAAACTTTCGTCAGCCTCTCCATCGATGGCCACCGTGACCTTGAGCCCCGTACGCGAACTCAGGAATGAATTGCGCAGAATACGGTACATCCATGCCCGGAAATTCGTGCCAACCTGGAACGAAGAAAATCCGCGCAGCGCCTTGGTATACGTCTCCTGCACCAGATCCTCCGCTTCGGTTGTGTCCTGCGTCAGCCAGCGCGCGAAGTTGTAGAGCTGGTCGAACAACGGCATGGCCAGCTCTTCAAATTTCTCGGCATGTTCCGGCACCTTCATACGTAAACCAGTCCCACGCTAATTTATTCCCTCGTTCCCAGCAAATTCTTGCGGGAATAAATTCCCGCCGTTCCAGTTATCACGGTGCAAGGACACGACGACACAATCGAAGGACGATATCAAAGGAGGCTCGATGAAAAACCTATTCGCCTGGCTCACAAACCCACCCACCGAGGAAGGGCCGAAGTCCACCCTAGTTCTGCGCCTGATGGCCGGAGGTGTCTTCCTGTGGGAAGGAATTCTGAAATTCGTCTATGCAAACCAGGGAATTGGCCGCTTCACGAAACTTGGTATGCCCCTGCCGCACTTCACCGCCGACTTCGTGGCGTGCCTCGAAATTGTTGGTGGACTACTGCTGCTCTCCGGCTTGCTCACGAGACTCATTGCCATTCCGTTCATTGTCGAGATGATCGTTGCCATCCTCTCCACCAAGATTTCGCTGTACCTCGGCACCTCGCCCCTGCCTTTTCCCGCGGCGCCCCCCAAAGTGGGAATGTGGGCGGTGCTGCACGAGGTCCGCTCCGAATACGCGCAATTGCTGACAGTTCTTTTCCTGATGATCAACGGCCCGGGAAGATGGTCTTTGGACGCAGTACTCAGCCAACAGAAACAAGAAAACCGAGGTCAGGTCGTGGCTGCGTCGCGCCGGAAGGAATCCGCAAACGCATCGGTAATTGTATAGCGAAGCACGTGCTCGTACTCCGGACCCAGGAACCGGCGCAGCCGGTCGGTGTTCATGATGTACTCACCCGTCATATACGGCACAGCCTCCGGCGGAATGGCTGAGATCTTGTACTTCCAGAGAAATCTCAGCACCTGCCGCATCGCCCATTTTCCGGGGACGCGCACCAGTTTCGCCTGCGCCATCTCGACGCAGCGCCCGAAGGTCAGTGGCTCGCCGCGGCCGGCGACATTCAGTACGGTCAGGCGTTGCGGCTCGGGCTCGCGCTGAAGAATGTGCCGGATCAGCCTTGCCATGTCGTCGATGTGGATGAATTGGATCTTGTTGTCGAGGTACTGCTGGCCGCGGGGGAACATGCACGGGAGTCGCTTGCCCTCTTTGCGCATTTTTTCGGCTCGCGCGCTCTTGCCGTTGGGCGTGCCGCGGAATGCTCCCATCAGGTAATTCTCGACACTCGCTCCGGAAAAAATATGCGGTCGCAAAATATAGGCGCTGCACCCGCGCAGAGCGTGTGAGCGCGTCTGCACCACTTCATCCGACTGCTTCTTGTGAATGGCGTAGGGCAGGGTGTGTGCGCCCAGAACTGATTCTTCAGTCGCTGGCGCCGGCAGATTCGGCCCGTATGCCGAGACACTGCTGGGAAAGATGAACTGCTTGACTCCGTCGTCGGTCGAGCGATTGGCCTCGGTAACGGCTTCCATCACGCGCGCCGTCCCCGCCACATTGATCTGCCACATGCGCTCGACATCGACCACACCGGTACGCACTGGATCGATTACGAATGCGAGGTGGACGACCGCATAGGCATGCGTGTCGCGCAGCAGTTCGTACAAAGCCCGGGTGGACGATTCCTGGCCCAGGTCCAAACTCTCAAACTGCAACTCGGAGTCGGTGCGGGGCGGACTGACGTCCACCCCGATCACCGAATAGCTCCCCAGCAGCGGCAGTAGTCTGGAGCCCAGGTTGCCCGACACACCGGTCACGACGACGACAGGTTTGGCCATCAGTTCGGTTTCGCCGCCTCAGGTTGCGCCGGAGGTGGTGTTTGCGGCTGGGCCGGCGGCGCGGTCTGCGGCATCGGCCGCGGATGCGGTAGCCGCGGAGGTGGTGCCGCACCCACTCCGCCAGGTCCAAAGTACGCGTCGTTCGTTTCCGCCTTGAACGAGTTGTTCACTTTGTCCATCATTTCGCGCGTCCGATCGTTTTGCAACTTGCTGTGGATTTCGTTCGTTGCCTGTTCGAGCGTGACGTGGTCTTTGCTGTTCAGCTTGTAAATGTAGTGCCCACCGGAATCGCTGATCACCTGCGAAACGTCTCCCGGCTTCAGATCGAACACCGCAGCATGTCCCGGCGGCAGGCCGGTGCGGCGCACGCTGGGCAGGTTGACCGTCGGAGATTCGATCTTCATCCCGGCCGCTTCGAAAGCCTCTTTCTGCAGCTTGGCGATATCCTCTCCGGCCGCAGCGCGCGCCCGCAGGCTCTCCGCCAGCTTCGTCATTGCCTGCTCGCCTTCGTCCGCCTTCTTCTTCTCTTCGGCTTCCTTGGCCTTCTTGGCCTCGTCGCTCAGCTTTTCGTCTTTTTCGTCTTCTTCCTTGGACTCGGCTTCGGCCTGCTTGGTGCGAGGCACAAACAACCGGTCCACGTTGAATTGCTCAAACGTATCGGCGTGTTCCTTGTAATACGCTTCGATTTCCGCGGGCGAAATCTTCGCCGCCTCCTCCTGAATCTTGCGCTGCAGTGCAGTGGTCAGGATTTGCATCTTGGCGAACTCAACGGTCTGCTTGAACTGGTCGGTCTTGTCCAGGCCCTGCTTCTTGGCTTCAGTCGACATCCCGATGAAGCGCGGCAGAACGCCGGCGAGCTGCTTTTTGACCTGCGGCGTGACATTCGGCGCCACTGCGCTGGCCAGCTTTTCAAACTGGGCCTTGGTGATGACCGTCTTGCAATCGGCCGCTGGAGTCTTCGTCTCAGGAGCCTTCGCCGCGGTGGCGGGCTTTGCTGCCGTTTCCTTGGCGGATGCCGGTTTTGGCTGCGCCGGACAGACGCCGATTACTGTGATCACCGCCGCGTCCGGCGCAACGGAAGCAGAAGTATCCGCCGGCGCCTGGGCGGGCTCCGGCGGGGGCGGGGCGCTCGGGGCGGCTTGTCCCCAGGCCAGCGTCCCCAACAAAACACACATCAGCCAACTCTTACGCATAAGTCATTTCCTCCAGGATTGGTCCATCAGAAAGTTGAAAATGCCAAGCATCAAATCCTAGCACAAGCGGCGGCTTTTGCCCGTGTGCCGGTCCGTGAAACGATTGCCGGATTTTGTTCCCTACGCTACGACGCACGACCCGGGCATTGCCGCGATTTGCTTGGCGCTTTCTGCTCGCAGCGGCGATAATTTCAGCATGTCGGGAACCCCGGCCATTTCCTCGCATGATTTAATGCGCACCGAGAAGCGTGCGGCGGCGGGGAACTCCGTTCTGGCGGCAGTGGTGATTACCGGCCTCAAGGTTGTGGTCGGATTCAGCACGGGAAGCTTGGGCATTCTTTCGGAAGCGGCGCACTCCGGGCTCGACCTGATTGCCTCTCTCCTCACGTTTTTTTCGGTGGGCGTTTCCGACAAGCCTGCCGATGCCGATCATCAATACGGCCACGGCAAAATTGAGAACTTCTCGGCATTTGTCGAAACCGGCCTGCTTCTGCTGACCTGCGCGTGGATCATCTACGAAGCCGCATTGCGTCTCTTCTTCCGTCGAATTGAAATCGAGCCCTCCATTGCAGCCTTTGCGGTAATGGTGTTCTCGATGGGAGTGGATTGGTGGCGTTCGCGCGCTCTGGGCCGGATCGCCACCAAGTATGACAGCCAGGCTCTGGAAGCCGATGCGCTCCACTTCTCCACCGACATCTGGTCCGCCGGTGTGGTCGTGCTCGGGCTGGCGCTGGTTCTTATCGGCCGCGCCTATCGTGTGGAGTGGCTGCGTGATTCCGATCCCATCGCCGCTCTATTCGTAGCTGGCGTTGTCGTTTCGGTGAGCTGGCGCCTGGCCCGCCGCACCGTCGACGCTCTGCTCGATGCTGCGCCGCCGGGAGTGCGGTCCAAGATCTACGACGCAGTTTTGCACGTCGACGGCGTTCTCGAAGTCGACCGCATCCGCATCCGCCGGGCGGGGAACCGCTATTTCGCCGATCTCGCCGTAGGCCTCGCGCGCACCGTGACCTTCCAGCGCTCCGGCCAGTTGGCCGCTTCCGTCACCGAGGTGGTTCGCCGGATTCTTCCCGACGCTGACGTTACGGTGCAGCCGCTTCCGCGCGCGCAAGGTTCGGAGAATATCTTCGACCGCATCCGCGCGGTGGCCACGCATAGGAATCTCAACGTGCACGACATCAGCGTCCAGGATCTGGCCGGCCAGCTCCACGTCGAACAGCACATCGAACTCGACGAACGCATGTCGCTCAAGGCCGCCCACGATCAGGTGACGGAACTCGAAGCGGACATGCGCCGCGACGTGCCTGAAATTGCTGACATCCTTACGCACATCGAGAGCGAGCCGGCCACCATTGAGAAACCCGAAGAGGTCTTCAGCGACGCGGAACTCGAGCACCGCCTGAAAGCCGTGGCGTCGCAGTTTCCCGAGGTGCTCGACGTTCACGAATTCATCATCAAACGCGTGCGCGGACGCATGTATCTGTCCTGTCATTGCACGCTGTCGGACGAACTCTCTTTAGCGCGGGTCCATGATATTCAGACGGAATTGGAAATCCGTTTCAAACAGGACGCGCCCGAACTGTTCCGCGTTCTGATTCACCCCGAGCCCAGCACCGATAACCGGAGATAGCAGGACGATGATTACCGCCAAAGCAGTCTGGACCGACAAGGAGCGTTACATCGGCGAAGCCAGTTCGCGCCACGCCATCGTGATGGACACCGCGACCGAGAAGACGGCAAGCAGCCCAATGGAACTGGTGCTGATCGCCCTCTGCGGATGCACCGCTTCGGATGTCGTCGGAATTCTTCGTAAGAAGCGCGAGTCGTTCACTAGCCTCGAAGTCAGCGCCAGCGGAGAGCGCGCATCGGGCTACCCAGCGGTTTACACAGAAATCAGCCTCGTGTATCGCATCGCCGGCAAGGTATCTCGCAAAGCTGTGGAGGACGCCGTCCGGCTTTCCAAAGAAAAATATTGCTCGGTGTCGGCCATGCTCGAAAAGACGGCGAAAATCACTTCTAAGATCGAACTGGTGGAGTAAATGCCGCCCATGCGTGTACTGTTCTTCACCCAACCCGGCTGCCTCTCCTGCGAACTGATGAGGATGTTCCTCGAGGCTAAAGAGATCGCCTTCGAAGAACTCGACATCAGCACCGACCTCGAAGCCCGTCGCGAAATGACCGAAGAACATGACAGCACCGAAACTCCGACGATGGTAATCTTTTTTGGAGAAACCACGGAAGTGATTATCGGCTTCGATCCCGTGCGCCTTGACCAGTTCCTCGATTCGGCCCCATCATCGGATGCGGTGACCGAATCCTGAACTCCGCTACTCCCAGCCGAAGCACTCCTCATCCCTTGCGCGGATATTTCTTCATCGGGGCCGCAGCCTTTCTCTGGGGGGTCTCCGCCGCGCTCGGCCGTGCCGTCTTCACCGGCAAACTGGCGCTCGCGGGAGAGACGCTGCACCCGATCGATCCGCTGATCCTGTCGCAGACGCGGACTTCGTTCTCTCTGCTCGTGTTACTTCCACTTCTAGTGGGCCGGCGCGGGTGGCAACGCATTAAGCTTCCCACATCCGATCTCATCCAATGCCTCGTGCTCGGAATGCTGGGAGTGGCAGCCTCGAACTACTTTTATTACGTCGCGATTCAGAAGACGAGCGTTGCCATCGCGATCATCGTGCAATACATGGCGCCGGTGTGGGTGCTGATTTACGTGGTCGCTCGCCGGCAACAAAAACTCTCGCTGCAGAAAGTCGCCGCTGTGGGAGTCGCCATCGCCGGCATCGCCCTCACGATCGGAATCGTCGGCGAGAAATCGGCAGCGGCGCTCCACCTTGATTCATACGGTTTCCTTGCAGCCTTTCTAGCGTCGTTCTCGTTTGCCTTCTACAACGTCGGTGGACATCGCCTGCTGGCCCGCTACGACCGCTGGCGTGTTCTCGTCTGGACGCTGACTTCTGCCGCAGTGTTCTGGCTCTTCGTGAATCCTCCGTGGAAGGTGGTCGCCGCGCACTATGCGCCCGCGCAGTGGGGATTTCTGTTCGTCTTCTCCATGATCTCGGTACTGGGATCGTTCTCGCTTTATTTTCTCGGCCTGCAACATCTCGAGCCCACACGCGCCATCATCGCCAGTTGCCTGGAGCCAGTGTTCTCGATCCTGCTCGCGGCGGCGTTGTTGGGCGAAGTCGTGCGTCCTATTCAGACGCTGGGGATTGTGCTCGTGCTATCGGCGATTGTGATCGTGCAACTGCCGGGACGGGGAGAACCGGATCGAGAGGTGGTGGTCGTTGATCCGATCGAGTGAAGGGTTAAAGTTAGCTATATGACAAGCATCGTGTCCCTAATTGGTGGTAGCGAAAAACTGACTAGCATCTTTGGTTATTGGCCGTCGTTCCACGACGCCGAAGTACTGGAGCTCCACTTTCTTTGAGGTGATGTTCGGCCAGACAAAGGCGTCTACGAGTTCCCAGTTCTAACGCTGAGAATTCATGTCTGGGAATTGACCAAGAACGTTGATTCAAAGGGATATATGGTTCTTCAACACCACACACTGACGACACTCAAGTTTACGGATGTCTCGCAGTTCCAGATGCAGGGTTTCAACCATCAAAACGCAATCATGGGACTCGTTGTAAAGAGTCAGCAGCGGACCAAAGGCCCTTCGCCGTACTTCGTTGTCGAACTTGAGCCCGCATCTGGAATGGGCGGATCGTTTGAATGCCTCGGGATAGGAGTCGTTGATTCCGTGCCGTGTACAGATGATGGTCGGCCACTTCCGGCAGCGCCAAACGAGAACCCGTAGATCGGGGCCCATATGGAGCATTGGCGAACTTGCCGCTTCACTCCAGCCTCTTCCCCTTCGTCTCCGGCAACTGCGTCGTCATCAGCGCCGCGAGCAAATATCCCGCCGCGCATAGATAGAACGCCCAACTCAGTCCCTTCGTCTGCCCCACGCGCCCAATCACCAGTGGGGCCACGGAGCTCAGGGTGCGTGCTCCGTTATAGGTGAAGCCCAGCGCGCGTGCGCGCACGGCAGTGGGGAAGATCTTCGCTGCCCATGATCCCTGAGCCGGAAAAAATTCCAGTCCCGAAAAACGCGACGAGAGTGCCGAGCACCAGCAGCACACCCTGCGACCGCGCTGCCGCATAAAGCGGAATCAGAACGGCTGCGACGAGCGTATAGACCAAAAAAGCCTTGCGGCGTCCCAAGTGATCTGCCACCCAGCCAAAACTGGCATAGCCCGGAAACATTCCACACAGATTCAGCACGACCATCAGGGTGGTCATGCCCATCACGCCGAATCCGCGCCCACCCTGCTCGACGGGCAGCGAAAGATAAGGCGGAAGCCATGTGGACAGTCCCCACCAGGCAAACATCCCGAAAAAGTTAAACAACAGGAGCGCAATCGTGTGCCTTCCATAAGGCACCTTGAAGATGACGGAGAATTTCGTAGAGACGTAACTGGTTACGTCTCTGTCTTCGGGTGCCCCATTTCTCGCGTCCTTTGCGAGAAGTGGGGATTTCGAGCCCTCGACCGGGGTTGCCTTCCGAGGCGATAGGCTCTCTCGCCACATCTCCGATTCCGGCACACTCCGCTGAATCCACAACGTGACGATTGCGGGCAGGATGCCCACAAAGAACACGGCCCTCCATCCGTAATACCGCGCCACCGGACCCGCCACCAGCGCGGCCGCCGCAAACCCCAAAGCCCACGAACTCTGCACGATCGAAATCGCCTTGGCGCGAAACTCCGTGGGCCAACTCTCCGCTACAAGCGTCGCCCCGGTATTCCATTCGCCGCCCATGCCCAGGCCAAGCACAAACCGCGCCACGGCCAGCATCGCAATGCTGGTCGCCAGTCCCGAGGCAAACGAACACACCGAGTACGTCAAGATGCTCGCCATCAGCGCCTGCTTGCGCCCGATGCGGTCGGCGAGAAATCCAAACAGCACACCGCCGATTCCCGACGCCAGCAGCGTGAGAGTTCCCAGCGACCCGGCCAGAGTCTTGCTCATGCCCAGATCGCGCATGAGCAGGGCCAAGACGAGCGAGTAAAGCATGGCGTCGAAAGCGTCGAGCGCCCATCCCATGGCAGCCGCCAGCAGCGTTCGCCGCTGCCCCGGCGTCGCCTGCCGGATCAGTTGTATGGGCCCGATAGCCATGAAGGATTGAAGATAAGTCTGGCGGATTGTAAAGCCTGCAGCCGGATTGTCCAACATGTGGGGACAGCCATCGGCTGTGCCTCCGGGAGAAACTCGAGTTCCAGCGGCGGTTACCCCCGTTACTTCGGTGTGGCGCGTTTACTTCTTTTTGACACATCCCACCAAGTCGTTAGCTACGCTTGCACTATCCCCCTAAAGAGTTTCGAGGCTTAGGTGATGAGAATCCGCTCCACGATCTACATGCTTGCATTTCTTGGCGTCTTCTTGACGCCTTGTTTCGCGCACCACACCGCAGTGGTCGTCAACAAAGACAACCCAGTCGAAAACGTCACTTCCGCTCACCTGGTGAAAATTATCCGGGGAGAGATCAAGAAGTGGCCTGACGGCAAGAGTATCGTCCTGGTGCTCCACAAAGATTCTGCCGGCGAAACTGAAACTCTGCAGCGCCTGAACAAGATGTCCGCCACCGAGTGGAAGAGCTTTGTCAGCGCGCACAAAGATTCGATCCTGTTTGTGGACAGCGACGCAGACGTTCTCAAAGAGGTGCAGAGCGAATCGGGAGCGATCGGCCTGATCGAGGTTCACTCCATCGACAACAGCGTGAACGTGGTGCACGTCGACGGCAAACTCCCCATGGAATTTGGCTATTTGCCTCACTAGGTTGAGGCGTACGCTTGCCCGCTCGCTCTTCGCAGCAAATGAAAGTATCGCCGCGCTTTCTTCACGTCGCGCGCAATCTGCTCGCGCAGGGCGTCGACTGACGGAAACTTGATTTCATCCCGCAGTCGCTCCAGAAAGCAGATCTCCACTTCCGTCTCCGGGAGAAGCTCGATCGGATGGAAGTTCAGCAGGTGCGTTTCAATGGCAAACGATTCCGCCCCGAATGTCGGACGGTTGCCGACGTTCGTGACCGAATCAAAGCGCTCGGCCCCCACGCGTGTCCAGGTGATGTAGACGCCGTCTTTCGGAACCAGTTCTTCATAGCGCGCCAGGTTGATGGTAGGCACGGTGTACTTCGATCCGTAACCGCGCCCGCGGCCGGGCGTGCCCAGAATGCAGAACGGACGAGCCAGCAGATGCCGCGCCCGGCTTACGCGCCCCGCGGTGAGTAGTTTGCGAATCTGGCTGCTCGAGACCGTCTCTCCGCGCAAGGTCATCTCGCGATAAACCTTCACCTCGAATCCCATCTCGCGCCCGAACTCCGCCAGCAGGTTCATGTCGCCCGCGGCCTTGTGCCCAAAACGGAAGTTGAATCCTTCGTGCACCTCGCGGGCGTGCAGTTTTTTCTTCAGAATGCGCTCGGCAAACTGTCGGGGAGTCATCAGCGAGAGATCGCGACCAAAAGGCAGCAATAGCACGGCGTCGATTCCGGTGCCTTCCAGCCAGCGCAGTTTCTCGGGAGTGGGGGTCAGCAGTTTCAACCCTGCTTCGGGCCGCAGAATCCGCGTGGGATGCGGTTCAAACGTCACCGCGACGGCCTTGCCTCCGCTCGCCTGCGCCCGAGAAACAATCTCCCGCAGCACGTGCGAGTGCGCCCGGTGCACGCCGTCAAAATTGCCCACGCTGACCAAAGCAGGTCCGAAGTCAGCGGGAACGTCGTCGAGTTTGTGAAAAACCTGCATGATTTATGTGGCGCGGGCGCCCCCGCCCGCGCAGGCGTTAAACTTAGGAGATCCCCACAATGCTTCCGAATCTTCGCAGCCGCGATTGTGTGTACGACAGCACGCGGGCGAGGGCGCCCGCGCCACATAAATCAGATTTCGAAATCCAGTTTCATCCCGTCATGCGACAAGCGCACATGCCGCGGCAGGGAAGCGTTTGTCTCCTCGTGCGCCAGATCGTGGCAGATGTGCGTGAAGAAGGCCCGCTTCGGTTTCAGCCGGTCGACAATCGCTAGCGAATTCTTCACCGTCGAATGGGTGGGATGGGGCTTGTGCCGCAGCGCATCCAGAAACAGAACGTCGAGCCCTTCCAGTTGATGCAGCGACGATTCCGGAATCTCGCTGTGGTCGGTCAGGTACGCCCCCGAGCCAAACCGGTAGCCATAAATCTGCGTCTCGCCGTGAATCAGCACGATCGGTTCGAACTGCACTCCAAAGATATCGACCGGCCCATCGATCGGTTTCAATTCCAGCAGAGGCAGGCCGCCAAATTTGTAATCGGCGTCGAAAATGTAGCTGAACATCTTGCGCAGAAACGCCGCTGCATCGGGCCGAGCGTACAGCGGCAACTTGTCCGGCTTATGCCGGTAGCTGAGCGGCCGTAAGTCATCGATCCCGAGAATATGGTCGGCGTGGGTGTGAGTGTAAAGCACGGCGTCCACGCGCGTAATGTTCTCGCGGACGGCCTGCGCGTAAAAGTCAGGAGTCGTATCGATGAGCACGACTTTGCCGTCGTACTCCAGCATGATCGAGGGCCGCGTCCGCCGGTCATGCGGATCGCTCGAATGGCAGACGGCGCAATCGCATCCAAGCGTGGGGACGCCCATCGAAGTCCCGCTGCCCAACACGGTCAGAGTCGCTTTCATTTTCCGATGGTTCCGGTGGCAGGGCCCGCCTGCGGCGGCCGCGCCAGCGCATTGGTCACTTCGACATAGGCCATGCGCAGTTCATAAAGACTGTTCTGCAGGAAGTTTTCTTCCGCCGGGGTAAGATTGCCCTTGGTCTTTTCGGCGATCAGGCTGAGCGTATCGATGGTCTGCCGCGCGCCGATGATGTCGACTTGCGGCTGTCCGCCCTGTTGCCGCATCAATCCCAGCTGCATCATGGATGTCATATAGAGCGAGGCCAGGAAGCGCTCGAACGTGATCTCGAAATCCTTGGAGGAATGCCCGCTCAGCTCGACCTGAGTATCCATATCCTTCGAGGACTGCTTGTAGGCGGCGGCCTGGGCCTCCTGCTCGGCGCTGGTGGGTGGCGGCGGCATTTCACGATCCGGCGACGCGCCGGTATCTACTCCGCCGGCGTCTACTGCCACAGGCGCTGGAGCCTTCTCCGCGGGCGATGCCGCTTGGGCTACAGGGGGCGCAGCTGCTTTCGGTACTTCGACTTCCTCGGCCACTTCCGTGCGCAACTCGCCCTCCGAAGTGAACAGCCGCCGGTCCGTTACCTTGAATCCAGATTGTTCGTGTCTCTTCTCAGCCATAAACCCTTTCCTCAATCAGAACGCTCGATTTTCTATGCGCCCTTCGCGATTAAAAGCTTCTCCTACGCCGGACGCTGTTCCAGCGAACTTTCTTCCTGCAACAACACGCTATCTGCGAACGGCAACTGCACCACAGTCACCTTCGCCGCGCCAACCATTACTTCACGCCCCGGCACACCCACTTCACGCCGGATGTATCCCAGCGCTACAGTCTTCTCCCGGCCGGCGAATCGCAGGGAAGCAGCGCTGGTAATTTCTCCGACTTCCTTTTCCCCAGCAACCAGCTTGGCCCCTACCGCGATCGGTTCGCCACCATGGGCGACAAATCCGCTGAATTTACGATGCACCGCACCGCGCGAGCGAATGCGCTCTACGATCTCCTGTCCGACGTAACATCCCTTGTTAAAGTTCAAAGCGCGCGCCTGCTCGGTCTCCTGCGGCAGGTCGCGCTCGCGAATGTCCACTCCATACCGTGGCATGCCTGAGACGATGCGCTGCAACTCCAGCGCTTCAGAACCCACGGGCGCAGCTCCGGCGGCCCGCAGGGCATCCCAGAGTTGCTTCACGCTGGCGGGCGCTAGCCGGATCTCATAGCAGACGTGTTCTGTGTCCTCGCCGCGCACCAGCGCGCACTCCGCACCTTGCCACTTCACCGGTACCACCTGCAAAGGCTGCGTCTCAGGTATCGTAAATCCGGCCGCCGCCAGCACCTCGCGCGCTTTCGGTCCAGCAATCCCCAGCGCAGTCAACTGCTCGCTGAGATTCGTGACTTCAACGTCGTCCATGATGATGTAGTGTTCGAAGGTCGCGAGGATCTTCTCTGCCTGCCCGGAGTCGGTGTCGACTGTAATCGACTCCCCGCGGTTGTAGGCATTGAGATCGCCGAGAATGTGCCCCTGCGGGTTCAGCAGAAATGCGTAGACGCCAGAACCCACGGCCAAGTCGCGGATATTGTTCGTGACCATCCCGTTCAGCCAGCGCACACGATCGCCGCCCGTGAGTGAGATCTTAGCCCGGAATCCGAGGTCGTAGACGCCACAACCATTGCGCAGCGCGTCAAACTCCGCCTGCGGTGCGCTGAAGCGCGCCGCCGTGGTCGCGCCGCGGTACTCGCCGACGCCCGCCGCGCCTAATCCTTCGCCATGAGCCTGAAGTGCTGTAATCCCCATACCGGTAGTTCGATTATAGCGATTGTGTTAACTTTCCTGCCGTGGACTCAAAAAAGGAAACCCAAGAACGCAGGAAGAAGCGCATTGCCGTCATCCCCGGCGACGGCATCGGCCAGGAGGTCATTCCCCAGGCGGTGAAGGTGATTCAGGCCTCGGGCGCCGACGTTCAGTTGACTGATTTCGATTGGGGTGCCGATCGCTACCTGCGCGATCAGGTCACTGTGCCGCCCGACGGCTTTGCCATGCTCGGCCGCGACTTCGACGCTATCCTGGTGGGCGCCTTCGGCGATCCGCGAGTCAAGACCAACATCCACGCCAAAGAGATTCTGCTCGGCATGCGCTTCAAAATGGATCTCTACGCCAACGTGCGCCCGGTCCGCTTGCTCGATGCGGCGCTGTGTCCGCTCAAAGGAGTCGAGCCGAAAGACGTGGACTTCGTCGTGCTCCGCGAAAATACCGAGGGCGTTTACACCGACGCGGGCGGAGTTTTCAAGCAGGGCACCCCCGACGAAATTGCCACCCAGGAAGACATCAACACGCGCAAAGGCGTCGAACGCATCATCCGCTACGCCTTTCAATATTGCGAGCGCCACACCAAGCTCGACGGCTCTCCCCGCAACAAAGTTCTGATGTGCGACAAGTCGAACGCCATGACCCACGCAGGAGGCCTGTGGCAGCGCGTCCTCAAGGAAGTCAGCGGCGAGAATCCGCAGATCACCGCGCAGCACATGTATGTCGATGCGCTCTGCATGCAGATGGTCCGCGATCCCCGCCAGTTTGACGTCATCGTGACCAACAACATGTTCGGCGACATCATCACCGATCTCGCCGCGGGCTTGCAGGGCGGGTTGGGTATGGCTGCCAGCGGCAATATCCACCCGGGGAAGACGTCGATGTTCGAGCCGGTTCACGGCTCCGCCCCGCCAATCGCGGGCAAGAATATGGCGAATCCCTTCGGAGCGATTCTGACCGCAGCGATGATGCTGGCTCATCTGGGAATGACAAAGGAATCCGAGCAGATCGAAGCGGCCGTGCTCGAAGCTGTCCGCCAGAAGAAAACCACGCAGGATATTAGTGGCAAGCTAGGGACAAGGGAAGCAGCAGAGTGGGTGGCAACACAAGTCAGCGGATCCTAGAGTTTTGTCATCCTGAGCGAAGCAAGACGATTCGCGAAGGCGAATCGGCTTGCGCAGTCGAAGGATCCCTACCGAGCGAGTGCTCCCGCTGATCTGAGAGGGAATTTCTCCAGTGTTCGAAGGCCTGGACTCTGGGCGAGCCGGCAGAGAGGTTCTGCAATAGGGATCCTTCGACTACGCATGGGCCTGTCCTTCGGACAGTCCCATGCTTCGCTCAGTATGACAGATCAGATTTCAAGGCCGTCTCCCCACCAGCAGCGCCAGCTCCCGCCACTTCCACGCGCAATCCACGTCCACAAACCCGATCTCACGCAACCATCCCAGCTGGGTTTCGACATCTAACAGCTTGTTCGACGGATCTTCGGTTTCCACCGTGAATCCGATGCGCTTCAGAAATTCCTCGTGAAGATGCGGAGTCGGCGAGGCCACATGCTCCAGGTTGCAGAAGACGCCGCCCGGGTTCAACAATCCGTAAATCTCTGCATAGAGCGCCCGCTTGCGTTCGTGGACCAGATGATGAATTGCGAAGCTGGAGATCACGGCATCGAACTTGCCCAGCGCGGGCAAGGGTTCGTCCATGTTGCGAGCGACGACGCTAACGGAGGATTCCCCGGCGAAGCGCTTGCGAACCGCGTCGAGCATGGCCGGAGAGAAATCGACAGCCACCGCCTCGGTGTCCGGGTGCTCCCGCCGGACCAATTCTTGGCGAACCAGAGCCAGCAGGCGTCCGTCGCCAGTGCCCAGGTCGAGGATCCGCCGCGTGTCCGCAGGGATGAACTCCAGCAGCGCCGATTCCCCCTCGCCGCGATGAGAAATGGAGTCCGCGCGTTCCAGATACTCGCGGGCGTGGTCGTTCGAAGTCCACAGATTGACGGGCTTGGTGGCAGTCATGAGGGAAAAGTATACGGAAACGTATAGACTCAATCTCAATGAATAAAGCTGAGGGGCGCACCTCCGGGATTCGTTGGTTGCTTTGTGCGGTTGTACTGGCAATGGCGTGGGTGCCAGTCCTCGCGTACACGCAGGATGCGCAGCCTGCAAACAAGCCGCAAGACCAAAACTCCCCGCCTACGCAATCCTCAGCCACGCAGGAGCCCGCAAAGCCTGCTCCTCCAAAAGAAGAGTTCCCAAAAGACGAAGTCAAGATCACTCCGCGTCAAGCCGAAGAACTGTTCCACTCTGTCGACGAGATTCTGGAATTCGACAGCAAGCAGACCGGCCTTCCCATCAAGAGAGAGATCAAGCGCAAGCTGACCAGCCGTGACGAAGTCGTCTCCTTCCTCACCAAGCACATGAACGACGAGGACACCAAGCGCCTGCGCCGCTCGGAACTCGTGCTGAAGAAATTCGGCCTGCTTCCCCGCGACTTCAATCTGGAAACCTTCCTGGTCGCGCTCCTGCGGGAAGAAGTTGCGGGCTACTACGATCCCAAAACAAAAACCGTGAACCTGCTCGACTGGGTGCCGATGGAAGAGCAGGAGCCCGTCATGGCGCACGAGTTGACGCACGCGCTTCAGGATCAGTCGGTCGGCCTGCAGAAGTGGATGAAGAGAGGCGAGAAAGACCTGGGCGAAATCAAGAAGGACCCCACGCCCGCCGACATTGAGAACGACGAGATGGATAACGCCCGCGAGGCCGTCATCGAAGGCCAGGCCCAGGCCATGATGTTTCAATATGCCATCGCCCCGACCGGTCACTCGATTACGGATTCCCCGGTTCTGGTCGACGCGATGGTCGAGGAGACTCTCACGGGCACGCCCGGCACCAAGGTCTTCAACGAAGCTCCCATCTTCATGAAAGAGTCGCTTACGTTTCCCTACAGCTACGGCATGCAGTTCGTGGTGAAGGTGATGCAAAAGGGCGGCAAGGAGAAGGCGTTCGCCGGCGTGCTGCAGAATCCTCCGCACACCACCCGACAGATCATGGAACCCGAGACCTATCTATCCGGCGAAAAGATCGAGCCCATGCACGTCCCCGACTTCAAGCACGATTTCAAGGATTACAAGAAGTTCGACATCGGTGCGATGGGCGAATTCGACGTGGCCGTACTGACGGAGCAATATGCCGGCAAGAAGCTGTCAAAGCGGTTGTCTCCGGAATGGCGCGGTGGATATTACTACGCGGCGAAACCGAAGCCCGATCCTCACTCGGACGTTATAGCGGCTGCGCCTCTCGGCCTGCTGTACGTGTCGCGCTGGTCGAGTGCCGACAAGGCCGCGGAATTTGCGGGGATCTATGCGCAGTCCCTGAAACAGCGCTACAAGAAGGTGGAAGGCGCTAGCGATCCCGCTCCGAATCGTGCAACCGCGCAGAACGACGATGCCAAAGTCGATCTGCTGAAAGGTCGCCACACCTGGACCACTGAAGACGGCCCGGTCGTGATCGAGGAGCAGGGCGACATCGTGTTCGTCAGCGAGAGCCTGGACGCGGCCACGACGTCAACTCTGGAGAAGGAAGTGTTCGGAGCAACGCCGCCCGCCCCGAAGTGAAGGGGCGCGCTACTTCTTTTTCTTCCTGTCCTTCTCGTCCGGCAGTTCCGCCAGGAAATGTTCGACTCTCGCCGTCACCGTGAATTGCTTTCCCGCGCGCTCAATGGTTAACCTGCGCTCTTGTCCTGGTGTTCCTCCGAGCCCTGCCCACACCTGTCCCATCGTCGACCCGCCAACCGGAATGCCGTCGATCGCGACGAGATGATCGCCCGCCTGGACTCCCTCCGCTCCCTGAGGCACGGAAGGCTTTCCGTCGAGGTCAGCGACGCCGAGGATCGTGAATTGCCCGTCATCCTCCGGCCGCAACGTGAGTCCGATGACGTCAAAGTCCGGGAAGCTGGACGATCGGCCAAACTCGAAGTAGATCGTCGAGTGCGCATAGTCGAGCCCGACGCGATAGTTGAGCAATGAGTTCGTGCCGATTAGACCAGCCGTAGGAATGCCCGCGCGCTTCTCGAAAAATTCCATGCGGTCTTTCGGGAAGTCGACGAAAGGCACATTTGCCAGAAAAAGCGGCCCGTATTGCACACGATCCAAACGCATCACCTTCCACTTCGGTTCTTCGTCCAGTCCCCACATGTTGGCCGATCCCACGGCGCCGGTCATGTGCGGCCAGTCCGGATGGGCAGTCGCCAACTTGTCGAATAATTCGCTCGAGAGAAAACTGATACACGCCCCCAAGTCGAGCGCGAGATTGTATTTCTTGTTCTCGATCTGGCTGGGAACCTGGATCAGCCCGTTCTCCGCATTGATCTGCACTTTCCCACTGGGTCCTCGAAAATGAAGCGTGCCCGGCGCGCCGATCGAAAACTTGTGTCCGGGAAAGTCGACGAGCACGTCATAGTGGCGCAAGATGCTCGACGGCAGATTGATCTCGGCGTTCATCCCCGGGGCCAGCACCGAAGCGGCATTCACAGGCTTCAAGGGAATCTTCGCTTCCTTCACGCCAGTGAAAGGAATCTTCATCCCACCGACCACAATCTCTCGCGGCGGAGGCGAAGAACATTCCTTATCCTTGCAGCCAACCGCGAGCCCCAGCAGCGTGGCCACCCGGCGTGATAAGAAGAGATCCGGATTGCCATTGTCCACCCAGACATGAACGGTCTGACTTGAGCCGTCGGGCAGTTGCACGTCGGCGTTGATGACGACGCGGTTGTGATCGATGGCTGCGGAGACGGTGACCGAGGTCGGTTCTGATTGCGGCGCGGGTTTGTCCTGCGCACGAATGAAACCTGACAGCAAGAACAATGCGCAGGCCGCGATGCAAGTCCTCATGTTCCGAATTGTAGCGCCTGTCGTCAGCCAACCTCTCCCGCGCTTTCCGAAGATTCTCGTCCTGTATAATCACGAGTTTGACTTGCGTGCGCGCAAGCATTCTGGAGGCGGATTGGCACAGGCGGAAATTGGAATTATCGGTGGGAGCGGGCTGTACGCCATGCCCGGATTGACCAAAGTAAAAGAAGTGCGCGTGAAGACGCCGTTCGGCGCGCCTTCCGACGCCTACGTGTGCGGTACTCTCGAAGGCCGCAAAGTCGCCTTTCTGGCGCGCCACGCCCGCGGCCATCGCATTCTGCCCAGCGAACTCAATTTCCGCGCCAACATTCACGGCTTCAAGCAACTCGGAGTCGAGCGCATCGTCTCGATCTCCGCCGTCGGATCGCTGAAGGAAGAGCATAAGCCGCTCGACTTCGTCATTCCCGATCAGTTCTTCGACCGCACCCGCCATCGCGTCGATACTTTTTTCGGCGGCGGTGTAGTGGCACACATCGCTTTCGCTGATCCCGTGTGCGGAGAACTTGCCGGCGTAGTCGAATCTGCCTGCAAGAAAGTCGGCGTAGTCGGCAAGCACGGCGGAACCTATCTCTGCATGGAGGGCCCCCAGTTCTCCACCAAAGCGGAGTCGAATGTTTATCGCGGCCTGGGCATGGACGTTATCGGCATGACCAACCTGCAGGAAGCTAAGCTAGCCCGCGAGGCAGAGCTTTGTTATGTCACGGTCGCCATGGTCACTGACTATGATTGCTGGCATCCGCATCACGACTCGGTCACCGTCGATCAAATTATTGCGGTGCTCGTCAAGAACGCGGAGAACGCCGCAAAAGTTGTCCGTGAGACAGTGGCTGCGATGCCGCGCGACAGGTCGTGCAAATGCGGATCGGCGCTGGCTCACGCGATCCTGACCGATCGCAAAAAAATTCCCGCCGCGACGAAGAAGAAGTTAAGGCTGATCCTGGGAAAGTACCTGCAAGCGAAGGCAAAATGAAAGGGGTTTTCCTTCGTGAACCTTCGTGCCCTTCGTGGTTGATGCTTTTCCATGCATCGGCCCACACCAGATGACTAAAGAGGAACGAAATTCAAAATGAGCATTCTCGTAGTCGGTTCCGTTGCGTTTGACGACGTTGCCTCGCCCTCGGGCAGCGTCAAGAACATTCTCGGTGGCGCGGCCACCTACTTCTCGCTCGCAGCCAGTTATTTCACCAAGGTGCGTGTCGTGGCAGTGGTCGGCGAAGACTTCGGCCCTGAGCAGGAGAAGGTCTTCCAGCAGCACGGCATCGACACGCGCGGCCTCGAGCGCGCGAAAGGCAAGACGTTCCGCTGGGGCGGCTCCTATACCGACAACCTCAACGAAGCGAAGACGAATTTCACCGACCTGAACGTCTTTGAGACCTTTCAGCCCCGCATTCCGAAGGAATACGAGGACACCGAGTTCCTCTTTCTGGCGAATATCCAACCGACCTTGCAGGCCGACGTGCGGCGCAAAATGCACGGCGTTCGCCTGACCGGATGCGACACCATGAATTACTGGATCAAGGGCTCGCTCAAGGAACTCACCGAAACACTGAAGCTCGTAAACGTGCTGCTGATCAACGACACCGAGGCGAAAATGCTCGCGAACGAAACCAACCTGCCGCGAGCCGCGAACAAGGTGATGGCCATGGGCCCGCAGGCCCTGGTCATCAAGCACGGTGAATACGGCGCAACGATCTTCTTTCGCGACGGCGCGTTCGGCATCGGCCACCATCCCTTTCGTGCTCCGGCGCTTCCCATTGAAGAAGTAAAAGATCCGACTGGGGCGGGTGATTCTTTCGCCGGGGGATTCATGGGTTACCTCGCATCGCAAAAAGAATTGAGCCGCGACGTCCTGAAGCGTGCTCTGTTCTACGGCGGCGTCATGGGCTCATTCGCCGTCGAGCGTTTCGGCACCGAGCGTCTGCAATCGTTGACCCGGGAAGAGATCGACGCGCGCTTTCAGATCTTTCGCGAACTGACCCACCTCGAGTAGTCTGCCTGCGGAGGCCCGGTCGTCTGGGGACAATCGTTCGTGCCCAAGAAAATAAAGAACGCGCCAGCGAGTTCCCCTTGGGATTCCGAGGTCAGGCTGCTTGCCTGGCTGGCGACCTGTGTTTCTGTGATTTCGTTTTTGTACTACTTTCAGCGCGCCGATGTGCTGCTGTACGGTGACGCCGTAGCCCACCTCAACATCGCGCGCCGCGTCTTCGATTCGAAAACTCCTGGCCTGCTCCAGTTGGGAACCGTGTGGCTCCCGCTGCCGCATTTGTTAATGGTTCCTTTCCTGATTTCGAACGAAATGTGGCGGCGTGGCGTGGGCGGTTCGATCCCTTCCATGGTGGCGTATGTATTCGGCGTGATCGGAATGTTCCGTCTGGTTCGAGGCACTCTCTCTCGCAGTGTTGAACCGGACGGCGCGGCCCGAGTGGCCGCGTGGACCGCGGCGTTTGTGTTCGCAGCGAACCCCAACTTGATCTACCTGCAAACCACCGCCATGGGCGAGGCGCTCTATCTCGCGCTGTTCCTCTGGGTGGTCGTCTATTTCAGCGAATTCGTACGCGGAGACGCGCAGGCTCGGACGAAGTGTGGTCTATGTCTCGCCGCGGCCTGCTTGACTCGTTATGACGGATGGTTTCTTGCCGTTGCGATGGCGGCGGCCGTCGTCCTGATGACCTTCCTCTCAGACAACGAGGCGACAAGAGCGGCGTCTAGGTTCCGAGTGCCGCGAATCGCCGCAGCGAAGTTCGTCTTGATCGCAGCTGCCGCCCCCGCACTCTGGCTCGCGTATAACGGAATCGTCTACCGCAATCCGCTCGAATTCGCCAACGGTCCCTACTCCGCGAAGGCGATCGAACGCAGGACGCAGGGCGCCGGTAGTCCCGGTCATCCGGGCAGCGGTAATCCCCTGTTGGCAGAAATGTATTTTCTGAAATCCGCCGAAGCCAATGTGGCGGAGAATGAGTGGCTGCAGCGGACCTGGATTTTACTCGCCGTCGCGGGCGTAGTGGGCGCGGCGCTGACCTATCGCGGCAAATCGAGCCAAGGCGCATCGTTGCCTTCCGCCGCAGGACTGCCACTGCTCTTTCTGCTTGTCCCCTTGCCCTTTTACGCTCTCTCGGTGGCGTACGGCGGCATTCCCATCTTCATCCCCGCGTGGTGGCCGTTCACCCACTACAACGTGCGTTACGGATTGCAGTTGCTCCCCGCGCTCGCGGCGGCGCTGGCGATCCTCGTCTATCTAACTATGCGCGCCGAGCGTTGGGCGCCGCGATTGCGCTTCGCGTGCGTGCTGGCACTGCTCGCTGTGGTGGCAGTCAGTTACGCCTCAATCTGGCGCGCCGGGCCGGTCTCTCTGAGGGAAGCCCAGATCAACATGCGCACACGCAATGAGCTCGAAGCTCAACTCGCGACCTGGCTTGAAAAACTGCCCCCCAATTCCACCTTGCTCATGTACCTGGGAGACCATGTCGGTGCAGTGCAGAAGGCCGGCATTCCGCTCGAGCACGTCATCAACGAAGGCAATCACCGCACCTGGAGGCAACCGGTCGATCCCCAAGGTCTCTGGGAACATGCTCTCGCCGATCCGTCGCGCTATGCCGATTACGTGGTTGCCTCCGAAGGCGACAGTGTGTGGCAAGCGGTGCACGACCGTCATCTTCCCGAGCTTGTCGAGATTCATGTTACGGGGCAGCCGCGGGCCATTCTCTACCGCGCGCGGTAATCACTGAGGTAACGCTGGAGCATGCGAATCGGATGATAGAATCCGGCCATCGGAAGCCTGCTCCGCGCAGGCATAAGACTCCATGAACTGGCAACATTTCGTCGATTTGCTGCACCGGGAGATGGCGAGCGGAATCGTTGGCAGCTCGATTTCGCGGCTCATCCTGGCGGCGATTCTAGGTGGCCTGATCGGCCTCGAGCGCGAGTTCAAACATCGCGCCGCGGGCCTGCGCACCAACATGTTCATTTGTTTCGGCGCGGCCATGTTTACTCTTCTTTCCCAGAGATTGGCGGGTGTGCCCTCGGACTCCGCCAGAATTGCGGCGCAAATTATTCCCGGCATCGGTTTCATCGGGGCAGGCTCCATCCTGCACATGCGCGGTCTTACCACCGGCCTGACCACGGCAGCCACATTGTTTGTCGTCGCCTCGGTAGGAATGGCCGCCGGCGGCGGCTTGTATTTGACTGCAATGTTCGCCACAGGACTGGTGATCCTCGCGCTGTTCGCCCTGGGCCATTTTGAAGAGACGTTCAACATCAAGCTGCTGATGTCGAGTTACGAAGTGACCGGCGCCAGCGTCGAAGAAATCAGCAACGAGGTCAACCGCATTCTCGAAAGTCATCACCGGATGATGCAGAACTCGCTCTCCGGGAACACGGGCCAGCACGTTCGCCTGCAGTTTGATGTCGAAGGCTGCAATCATGAGCAGAAGCAACTACACCAGCAGTTGAGGGCCTCGACGGTTCTAGGAAGTGTGACTTCCCTCGGCCGGGTGGATCACGAGTGAACTCGACCGTCCGCACCATTCCATTCGTCAAGGCCAGCGCTTGCGGCAACGACTTTCTGCTGATCGACGGTGCTCTGGCTCCGCACGATGTCGCAGGTTTCACCCGCCGGATCTGTGACCGGCACAATGGCGTAGGTGCCGACGGCGTGGAGTGGATGATTCCCCATTTCACCGCCGATGTGGAAATACGGTTAGTCAACGCCGACGGCACCGCGGCTGAAATTTCCGGTAATGGCACGCGGTGTGTGGCAGCCTACGTTTGCGCACAGCTCGGCAAAGAACGGATTTCGATTCTGACCGGCGCAGGCATGAAGATTTGCCAGCTGACCTCCCGCTTAGACTCCGAATACGAATTTGAAATCGAGATGGGTGAAGCTGTGGTCGAAACTGAAGTCGTCCTGAAGGTGGGCGCCGGGGAAGTGCGCGGGGTTCCTGTGTCAATGGGCAACCCGCACTTTGTCACTTTCGTTCATGAGTTTGCCACCAACTGGCAGGCGCAAGCGGCGGAAATCCAGCGCAACCCACGTTTTCAGCAAGGCGTAAATATTGAACTGGTCGCGGTCGACAGCAAATTCGATGTGCGAGCACGCTTCTTTGAGCGCGGTGTCGGTGAAACGCAATCTTCCGGCACAGGTTCGTGCGCTGCGGCAGTGGCGGCGATGGCAACGGGCCGGGCGGTTTCCCCGGTCAAGGTCCAGGCGCCTGGCGGATCGCAGACGGTCCGCACGAATGGGAGTAAAGTTTTTCTGCGCGGTCCAGCGCGACTGGTGTGCCGCGGGGAGTTCTTCCTGAGTTGATCTGCTGATGAGGCTGTTTCACCGGTGGCAACAGTTTGAAACCTTATGTCTTCATCCGATCTTCAACCCGTCAAACCACCCGCCCTTCGCCCGGGCGACACTGTCGGCATCGTTGCGCCCGCCAGCAATGTGAAGCGAGCTGACTTGGAAGCGGGATGTGAGGCATTGCGGCGCGCAGGCTACCGTCCGTTCTATCTCGATTCGATTCTGGAACGGGATCTTTACTTTGCCGGTTCTGTCGACCGCAGAGCTCGCGAGTTGGAAGAAATGTTTGTCCGCGATGACGTTCGCGCGATCGTATGTGCACGCGGTGGCTATGGTGCCAACTATCTCCTGCAAGCGCTGGATCTCGAAAAGGTCCGAGCGCATCCTAAAATCTTCGTTGGCTACAGCGACATCACTACGCTTTTGACCTACTTTCACGATGCCGCAGGCTTCATTACTTTCCACGGCCCAATGGTCGCTAAGGACTGGCTTCATGAGGACGGCGTCGACCTGCCCTCTTGGCAAGCCGCCGTTTCGAAGTCGGCATCGTGGGATGTGCCTATCGGCGCGGATGTCAGCGGCCTGGTCGATGGCGAAGCCGAGGGAGTCTTATACGGCGGATGTCTCTCGATCCTGGTCGCATCGCTCGGTACACTCTACGAAATCAAAACAGCCAATACGATTTTGTTCCTCGAAGATCTTGCCGCCAAGCCCTTTCAGGTCGACCGGATGCTGATGCAATTGAAGTTGGCCGGTTGTCTCGATGAGGTCCGCGGCATCATCTTCGGACAAATGCTCGATTGCGTGCAGACCGCGAATCAGGGTTACACTCTGCAGGAAGTTGTCACGCGAATTGTTGGCGACCTGGGAGTCCCTGTCGCCTTCGGCTTAAAGTCGGGCCACGTCACATCGGGCAACATCACACTGCCCTTCGGAGTGCAGGCAAAACTGACGGTACGAAGCGGTCAAGTCGCCCTGAGAATATTGGAGTCCGCAGTTACGCGCTAGAGCACTGTGAAATTACGACCAAGATGAATGACAAAAAGCACATTCACCTGATCGGCATCTGCGGCACGGCCATGGCCTCGCTGGCCGGCATGCTGAAGCATCGCGGACTCCACGTTACTGGGTCCGATGCGGCCGCCTATCCTCCCATGTCAGACTTCCTGCGCGAACTGGGAATTCCGGTGGCGCAGCCCTTCGACGCCAAGAACCTCGACCCGCGGCCCGATCTCGTCGTTGTCGGCAACGCTATGTCACGCGGCAACGTGGAACTCGAGCATCTCCTCGACCAGCGCATTCCATTCTGCTCGTTGCCGCAATTGCTGCATAACGAATTCCTTCGCGGCAAAGAAGTCCTGGTCGTCGCCGGAACACATGGCAAGACCACAACGACCTCCATGCTGGCCTGGATCTTCCACTCCGCAGGACTGGATCCGTCGTTTCTGATCGGCGGCATCGCAGAAAATTTCGGTTCCAGCTTTCATCTCGGTTCCGGCAAGCACTTCATCCTCGAAGGCGACGAATACGACACCGCCTTCTTCGACAAGGGACCGAAGTTCTTGCACTACTTTCCCGACTCGGTGATTCTGACGTCGGTCGAGTTCGATCACGCCGACATCTACAAAGACCTTGACGCCGTCGAGACCGCATTCAAGCGCCTGGTGAACCTGATCCCACGCCGCGGACGAATCGTGGCCTTCGACGGAGTTGCTGCTGGGGCCGATGAGAGTCTAAGTCTGGAGCGCTGTTTGGCCAAAGCGTTCTGCCCCGTGGAGCGCTACGGCGCTGGCTCGCGCGCCAACTGGAAGGTCACGAACCTGCGATTCGAACCCGCGCGCACCACGTGGACCGTTCTGCACGATGGCCAGCCGTGGGCCGATCTCGAGTTTCCGCTGGCCGGGGAGTACAACGTCTGGAATGCGACCGCGGCAGCAGCGCTCGCGGCCTCGTGCGGAATCCCAAAAGATGCAATCGCTTCCGCGCTGAAAACTTTTAAGAGCGTGAAGCGCCGTCTCGAAGTGAAGGCGCAGGTGAATGGCATCACCATCATCGACGACTTCGCCCATCATCCCACAGCCATCGCGGGAACACTGAAGGCGTTGCGCTCACGCTATCCAGGTGCCCGCCTCTGGGCAATTCTGGAGCCCCGATCCAACACCCTGCGCCGCCGCGTTCTACAGACGGATCTGGCCCACAGTTTGGCGCAGGCCGACGAAGTCATCGTCGCCGGCGTGTTCCGCTCGGAAGCCGTTCCGGAAAACGAGCGTCTTGAGCTGCCAGCCCTCGCCGCAGAGGTCGAGCGAAACGGCCGCCGGACGCGGCTTCTCGCGGATGCGGATGCAATCGTGCAAACCATCGCTCCTGAAATGCGCAGCGGAGACGTCGTGGCCATTCTCTCCAACGGCGGCTTCGGCGGAATTTACGAAAAACTCCCGGCGCGTCTGCGGGAGCTGGCAGGGAACCGATGAGGCTCTTTTGCAGAGCTCGGTGCCGCGGCTTGTGCGGGATGCTTTGGGCCGCACTTCTCGCCCTGTCATCCATTTCGATCGCGCAACCAGCGCCCTCGGTCGGTTACGCGATCGCACTCTCTTCTCCCGAGCAGCATCTTCTCGAAGTGCAGATCATCGTTCCCGCAGGCGCTGCTCAGCGCGAACTCCAGCTTCCGGTGTGGAACGCCCTCTATCAGGTCCGCGACTTCGCCCAGTACGTGAACTGGGTCCGCGCGAAAGATCGCTCCGGCAAACCGCTCCCGGTACGCGAGCTCGACAAGAGCCGCTGGCAGATCCAAGGTGCAGAAAGCGGCGCGATTGTGGAATATCAGATCTACGTCGACTCGCCCGGCCCATTCGGCGCGCAAGTGAATGCTCATCATGCCTTCCTCAATCTTGCGCAGATTCTGATGTATCCGGTCGACGCCCGCGCCGCCTCGCAGAATGTCCGTTTCAGCCACATTCCCGCGGGCTGGCACATCGCCACTCCACTAACCTCATCGTCATCCTCAAACGACGAGTACAGCGCCCCGAACTACGACCGCCTGGTCGACTCTCCCGTGGAGATCGGAAACTTTCAGGAGACCGAATTCGACGAAGCCGGAGGCCACTTCCGCGTCATCATCGACGCCGACCCCTCCGACTATGACATGGCCAAGGTCGTGGCCGCGCTCCACAAGATTGTCGCCGCAGCCACCAGTTGGATGAACGACCGTCCCTTCGACAACTACACTTTCATTTATCACTTTCCGCACGGCCCCGCGGGCGGCGGCATGGAGCACTCCTACTCCACCGCCATCGAACTCAATGCCGACGGGATGAAGCAATCGCTGGACTCTTTCACCAGCGTCACCGCGCACGAATTCTTCCACCTGTGGAACGTCAAGCGCATCCGTCCGCAGACGCTCGAACCGGTCGACTATACCAAAGAGAATTACACTCGTGCCCTATGGTTCAGCGAAGGCGTGACCAGCACCGCCGAAGGCGCCATTCAGTTGCGCGCCGGATTGCTCGATGAGCAACTATATCTCTCTCGGCTCGGCCAGGAGATCGCCGAACTCGAGCGCCGTCCCGCACACCTGACGCAATCGGCCGAAGAGTCCAGCCTCGACGCATGGCTCGAAGGCAACGGTTACTACCGCCGTCCCGAACGCAGCATCTCGTACTACAACAAGGGCGAACTGCTGGGCGTGATGCTCGACCTCGCGGTCCGCGACGCCAGTCACGGGCAGGCGTCTCTGCGCGAAGTCCTGCAATGGATGAACGCGAACTACGCGAAGAAGGGCCTCTTCTTCAACGACTCCGAAGGCGTTCGCGAGGCCGCTGAAGCCGTCAGCCACGCCGACCTCTCTGCGTTCTTCGCGAAGTACGTAGCCGGAACTGAAGAGATCCCCTGGCACGATTTCTTTCGCTCGGTCGGTCTGCGTGCGGTAGCCATCCCGAACACGGTGCCTGACGCGGGTTTCATCGCCTCCCGCAACTTCGATGGTCCCATGTCGGTCGCAGCCGTCACCCCCGGCAGCGACGCCGAGCATGCCGGCCTGCAAATAGGCGACACCATTGTTGAATTTCAAGCCAAGCCTGCCGGTCAGGAATCCCGCCAGGAGTTGTTGCGGATGAATCCCGGAGACTCGCTCGCGGTGAAAGTTCGATCGCGCCGCGGAACTGAGCGCGAATTGAAATGGAAGGTTGGCAGCCGTGAGGAAATCTCATACGAAGTAAAGGACCTCGACCAGGTCACCGTTGCCCAACGCGCGCGCCGCAGTGCCTGGCTGAAAGGCGAAGCGCAAGGCGCGCCCGATGCCAACGCGGAAGCCTCACCAAACGGGGCTGCACCAACAGGGGCGAACCAACAATGATCCGCACGATCATCATGCTGATCTTCTGGGCGCTGGCCGCTCCCGTAGCCGCCATCATCGGCTTCCCCGCGAGCTTCATCATGGGCGACGTCCGGGTCTTATACCGCCTCTTCATGTGGGGCGCCTGGGCCGGCGTGTGGATCACCGGCGTGCGCGTCCAAACCATCGGACTCGATCAGTTCGACCATGCGCGCAGCTACATCTTCATGACGAATCACGTCTCGAATCTCGACCCGCCGATCCAAATCCCGCTGATTCCCAAGCGCACGTCGGTGATGGTGAAGAAGGAATTGTTCAAAGTTCCAATCCTCGGCCGCGCCATGCGCATGGGATCGATGGTGCCCGTCGACCGCGGCAATCGCGATGCCGGCATCGAAGCCGTGCGCGCCGCAAAATCAGTCGTCGAGCAGGGCCTCAACATGACCATCTACGTCGAAGGCAAGCGCTCGTTCGACGGCAAGCTGCTCCCCTTCAAGAAAGGACCGTTCTACATGGCGGTGGAGTGCGGAGTTCCCGTAATCCCCATCACTATCGTCGGCACGCACTACACCATGCCCAAGGCAAGATTCTCCATCAAGCCGGGACTGGTGACGGTGATTTTCCATCCACCGATTGAGCCGAAAGATTTCGGCAGCCGCGATTGCCTGCTGGAAAAAGTCCGCGCCGCGATCGATAGCGGCCTGCCAGAAGAACTTCGCCAACCCGCGTCGGTGCCTAACGAAGGCCGAGAAGAGCAAGGCGGACCAGCCTACGCCTGAGCTTACGGAGCATGAGTCGCTTGTTCTCAGCGCTACAATGCAGAGTATGCGGAATCTGTTCCAGCAGCGGTGGCCAGAGGTACTTTGTGCAATTCTTCTGTGCGCTCCTTTAGCCGGCCGAGCGTAGTGCGCAGACGAACCAAGAGTTCTGGAAAAGAAGCTGGAATTCCCCTCGCCCGTTCAGTGGAAGACCAATGGAGGCATTGAGATTTCGCTGATTGCCGTGGCTTGGGGACCTGCGAACTCGCCGGACATGGTTTCCAGGAGCCGCGACGACATTCACGTGCGGAATCCAGAGTTCTACCCTGATCGCCCCTATGTGCTGGCGCTTCAATTCCGGGCAAAGCTAGCCAGCGGCGTTTCCACAGTGATGGCCGCGACCAGTGGACTGGTTCGTGTCAAGAATGTTGACGGCGACGTCGAGGCGCCCATGGAGTTAACGCCCTCCGGATTTGTGCCGTTCTCGGGCAGTCCCGGCGTGTTCGATCTCCGTTTCGACCGAAGCGACACCACCGAGTATTGGGATTTATTTCCCGTTTCCCCGGATCAAAAGGAATTCCTCTTCCAGGTGTTCGGAGCGTCTGGTCTTCGCCCGTCGGCGGGGAGTCCGAAGCTTTCCTTCCGAGTCGTGCTGAGGAACAATGAAATTGTGATCATCGGTGCTACGCCCGATCCCGGGATCGCATGCCTTAATCTCAAACGAGATTTCGCGGGTACTGTGGGAACCAATACGCGCGTTAAGCTTCAGCTGACGGGTATAAACACCACGCTGTCCGGGACCGAACAGTATGAGCGGATCGGTACAACACTCTGGCTGAAGGGCACTGGCGATTCTCTGGGGAATTTCGTGATCGAAGAGCGCTATCCCGAAGATCAGGTGACCGGCATTTTCAAAGGAAAGTTTTCCGACGTCTGCCAAGCCATGACCGGATATTTCTCCAAGCCCGATGGATCGCGACTCCAACCTTTCGAGTTCCGCGCAGTCAGAAAAACCAATTCGGGTGGCGCAGACCAGTCCGATCCGGAACAGCAGTAGTAACGGGTCCTTAAGAATTATTCCTTCCGAGCCTTAGACCGCACCGCCCGAGCAATCTCCGGCAATCGAGGCAAGATTGCCGAATACTTCAGCCACAGTTTGTGATCCACGGCAGGAGCACCGCTGACCAGCGCGCCAGCAGCAATATCGCCTGCCACCCCGCTCTGCGGCGTCACAATCGCGTCGTCCCCCACCTTGCAGTGACCCACTACGCCGACCTGACCCGTAAGAATCACGCGATTCCCAATCTCCGAAGAGCCCGCCAGCCCAACCTGTGCGCACAGCAGCGCGTCTTCGCCCACGCGTGATCCGTGTCCCACCTGTACCAGGTTGTCGACCTTCACTCCGCGTCCGATACGGGTTTCCCCCACGCTGGCGCGATCGATGCACGAATTCGCCTGCACTTCCACGTCGTCTTCGATCACCACCGGCGCGGGCTGCGGGATCTTGTGCCAGCGACCCTCCGCCGTCTTCGCAAACCCAAACCCATCCGCCCCAATCACGACGCCATTCTGCAGAAGCACATTGTTGCCGACGCGGCAGTTCTCGCGCACCACTGAATGCGCATGCGCGAAAAAGTGATCTCCGATCTTCACCCCGCGATAGATGACCACATGCGCCAGCAGTACTGCGTTCGTCCCGATCTCAACGTCTTGGCCGATCACGACATATGGCCCGATGTGCGCATTTGCTCCGATGCGCGCGCTGGCATCGACGACTGCGGTGGGATGCACTCCAGCCGCATACCGCACCGGCTGGTGAAACAGCTCAAGCGCCCGCGCAAACGTCAGATAAGGATCCTTCGCCCGCAACATCGCCGCAGAAATAGCAGGGAAGTCCTCCCCAACGATGACGGCAGAGGCCCGCGTAGTCCGCGCCGCCGCGGAGTACTTGGGATTCGAGACAAATGTGAGTTCTCCGGGCCCAGCGTGTTCAATTCTGTTGAGCCCGGTGATTTCGGTGTCAGGGGAACCGTTTTCGAGACGCACGTCGAGAGCAGAAGCGATGGCAGAGAGTTTCATGCTTTTCTTCACGAGAATAGGTCCGTACGAGATTGTAGCCGACCCGAATTCCAACCCATTCGGGATTCCTCTTCGCAGCGAGAAATCGCAATCGTGTGCGAACGCCCGCACTCAACGCTCCATCCATGCGGACGGCGAATAAGGTTGCGCGGTTGGCACGAGCTACTGCACCTGCAGGGCAAACGTAGTGCTATGCGTCAATGTGCCACTGGTTGCGGTCACCGTAATATTGAAAGTGCCGGTTGGTGTACCCGTCACAACGCTGAAATTCATTGGGGCAGATGCGCCTCCGCCGGGTGTAGGGTTCGTCACTACCACCGGGAAGCTGCCAAGAGCGGCAAGATCGTTCGACGAGAGAATAAGCTCCACTTCGGATGAGCTGATGAATGTGGTCGGATGGGTGATGCCGTTATAGGTCAGAGCCGAAGAGCTGACGAATCCTGACCCGTAAATCACGAGCGTTTGAGAAGTAGATCCCGCCGCCTGCTGTGTTGGCAATAATGATGTGATTGCGGGAACGGGGTTGTTAACGATCTTCCCTCCTCCACCTCCGCCACCGCCGCCGCAGCTCGTGAGACTCAGGAATAGCCCAATCATCATCAGGGCCGGCAAGATACCTTGCCGTCGCCGTCCCGGTATGACGATCACGAAGATGCCGGGGAGAGGGAGCACTCCGAGTGCCAACCAACCAACTCCTCTGCGTTCTCCCGAAGCACGCCGCCGCAGCTGTCCTACCGGTGTGGTGGCGATCGTCATTGTGGTCGAGCCTTGCCCCGTAACCTGTGCTGGCTGGAAGCTGCATGTTGTTTCCGCAGGCAACCCTGAGCAAGAGAAGCTGACTATGCCGTTGAATCCAGAGTATGTATTCACGCTGACCGTGACCGGCTGTGACTGCCCTTGCGTCATTGAGACCGGATCTACATAGGGGAGGGAGAAATCCGGTACGTTGATCGTGACGAACGATATCGGTCCGGAGGAATAATTCGCATCTCCGGAGTATTGAACCTGCAGGTACTCAGTCGAACTCACGGTAAATGTCAGAGTCGCCTGCAGCGCGGCGTTGCCGTTGGCGTCGGTTACCGTGGTGAGCGTGGGCGTCCCAACAGAAGTCGGTGAGCCGCTAAATGTCACTGTGCCCGTCGGGGCAGGACTCTTCACGTTCGCGTCGACAAGGGCAGTCACGGTTACGCTTGATCCCGGTGGCACGCTTTGTGCGCTCGCAGTCGCCGTTATCGTCGGATTGTAGGTCGACGATACTGCCAGCGACGGAGAGGTCGTGGGAGCGACATAATTGACGTCGCCGGTATAGGATGCCGTAAGGTTATGGGTACCAGGCGTCGTGAAAGTTACGAACACAGTGACGTTTAAGTACGCAAACTGTGTCCCCGAACCAGGACCGCTGTAATATATTGTCGTCCCTGCCAATTTTGTTCCGTTGTCGTACAGATTGATCGTTCCGGTCGGCGCTGCACCTGAGCTCGATGTCGACAGCGCTGCAGTGTATTGATAGTCCGTACCCACGGATACATTTTGCGGCCCGCTCAGCGCCGAGAAATAGGTGCTTGCCTGTGTGATCGTGATCGCCGATGTTGCCGAACTCGCATTGAAGCTATTGTCTCCCGCATATGCTGCCTTTATCGAATTCATTCCAACGGGCAGTTGAACCGTTACATCCTCGGTGTATCCGTAACTGTTGAGGGTGTAGATCCCGGCATCGAGCGTGGTCCCGTTATTTGTCAGCGCGACGCTGCCCGATGGGCAAGCGGTGGCGCCGGCACCAACTGGTTTGCAGACCTGCCCCAAAGAATTTTCCGCGTTCACCCGCAATACGTACGGGGACCCGTATTGTGCCGTCGTCGCGTCAGGGTTCACCACATTTCCGCTGCTGTCGAACGTGACCAGAAAGGTCTGGGGCTGGCTGTTCTCCTTGCTGACTGTGACGCTGACTGGACTGGAATAGCTGCCACCATAGTTCCCGTCACCCGCATAGTGTGCGATGACGCTGTAGGTTCCTCCTGGGAGCATGCTCGTCGTTGCACCCGGTGTAGAACCGCTGCTGAGAGTGAAGGTGTCGATGGCGTGTCCGGTGGTGGTTCCAACGCCGGTGCTGACGAGCAGGGAAGCTTGGCCCGTCGCCGAGGCCGAGGTCACGCCGATACTTACCGGGACCGCAGTCCCGTGCTTCACGTTGACCGCATTGCCGGAGTTCAACTGCAGAGCGGTGATCGTGGCGGTAAACGTTGCCTTTGTCCAGTTGGTCACCAGGTTGTTGGCGTCGACCGAGCCGAGACCAGTGGCCAAATCGTAACCGGCGCCAGTGCTGTAACCGGAAAGGACTCCGTAGTAATCGCCTGGTACGGAAACGGTGCAGTTAGGACTGCCGTTGTAGCAGATCGTCGCGATGGTCGATCCGGACGGAACATCGTGAAACGCATTCGCCTGCTTGGTGACCAGTTTATATAGAGCGAAGCCGGGAACGCCCTGCGGCGTGCCAGTTTTCTGATTGACCAGCGACATGATTCCGGCGAAGGCTGGTGAGGCCACTGAAGTGCCACCGTAGCCTAGAAGGTTGTTCAAGTCGCAAACTCCGGTCTGGCCCTGCTGGCAAATGAGGTACGAACTACCCATGAAACCGTTGCTGGCAAACAGCGAGATGTCGGGAAGGTCACGAACATGATCGTTAGGCACTCCCGCGCCGCTTTGCCAGGAGGGCTTCGCATAGCCCTGCGTGCAACTCCCCACGGTCTGACTGTTCACCACGCAGTTGCTCGGTCCGCCGCTGCCGCCTTCCGAGAGGGGGTCGCCGAGACTCCCGTTGCAGACCTGCTCGGCGGTTGAGCCCCAGCCCAGCGTGATCCAGATGCCGTTGGTGCAGGTGTCGTTCCACGTGGTTTCGGGAATGTACCCCTTGGCCGATGCCTGGGTTGTGGAGTTGTTCGTCGAATTCCAGTAAGTCGACCAGGTGTTGTATTCGTTGAAGTCCGTCCCACCCACGGCTGCGTTGAAAGGGGTGGACGCCAGCCCGTTCACATTCAGTCCGTACTGCGCCGGTCCGCCAGGGTAATCGCAACCGGCAGAGCCGTTGTCGCCTGACGACACGAAGACGCTGATGCCTTGCGCCGCCGCCTGCTCCCAGAGAGCCGAATAGAACTGGTTTCCGGCGGTGCCAAGGCCCAACTCGCACTGGCCATAACTCTCGCTCATCACCGGCGCCAAATTGTTGTCGACGATATAGACCGCGGAGAGGTCTACTCCATCCGTGGTCTCGGTCGATGCCGACGTTACGAAATCGATGGTCGCTTGGGGTGCAACCGCGCCCGACCACTGCACGTCAATGTCGGCTTCGGGTTCGTCCCCATTGATCCCAGGATCAACGCCGTTCAGGATGATGTTCAGCTTGTTTGCAGGAACCGTAAGACCGAAGAGCGCCCAGAAATCGGTCGCGTCCAGCGGATTGATGTTGGTTCGCCCGACGATTGCAATGGTTTGTCCCGTCCCGTTGATCCCACTGTTCCAGAGCGGCAACACGTCGTAGATGGTTGCAAAGTCGTAGGGAGACACTCCGTAGCATTGATAACCCTGACAGTTGTAGCTGAACTGCGGATTCGTTCCGGTCATCTGCTTTGTGATCTCGGAATACTTGTCGACATAGGTGTTCATCGCTTTCTTCCGGAAGTCATGCAGGGAATCAATCCCCGCCACCGCTCCCGTCAGCGCGGTGGGAATCTGCGGGTCGCTGGCGTTGGCCCAGTGCTGCTCGCCTTTGACAAGGTAGTTGTGCATCGTCGTGTGAAACGCTTCCTGCACCTGACCCGCCGTGCCGGAGAACTCCAGCGCGGTTCGTCCTTTGGTCGACCCTACCTGGAATCCGTGCGACTGCAGCCATGCGGTGATCGTCTGCAGGTCGGTGGCGGTGGGGCCGAACTGCTGGCCGTACTGCTCCGGCGTGAGCCACTGGTGGTAGCTCGGGGACGACTTGTCCTGCTGATTGTCGAGCAGCGTGCGGAGCGCGGTCTCCTGTTCGGGGGCGCGCTTCAGCACCAGCAGCATGCGCTGCATTGGCAGACTTGCGGGAGCCGTGCCCAAATCGAACTCTGGCCGTGCCAGCGGGTGCGTATTGCCCTTCAGCGTCGTGAGGCGCGCCTCATCCACCGCTTGTGTGATTAAAGCGCGCTGAGTATCACTTACGGATTGCGCCGCTTCTTGCGCGCGCAGCGAGACGCAGAGCATCGGCGCAAGGAACAGGACTGCGGTAAGAACTGAATAGATTGCGAAAGATGGAAAACTGGGACGCGACTCTGGGATCGCTTGCATGGCGCACCTGTGGTCGAAAATAGACGGCATCCACGGAAGACCGGTCGGCGGAGGAAGGAAGGGGCCGACTCGTCTCTTTGGCAGGCCCATGGCCTGTGTGGACTTCACACCCTACATCAACTCTTGGCCGATTTCAACGCATTTCAGGTGACTTCGAAGCGGCGGGCAGACCTCACCGTGCTCCGGATCACAGCCGTACCCGATCTGCTTGCACTTCTGCTTGTACTAGTGAGTCTTTGCGCGGCTTTCTTCATGGCATACTGATACGACATCAACCAAAATTGGGGGTCTTCATGACAAGCAGGTTAGCGGTAGCATTGCTCTCGATCGTCTTGGCAACAACTTGGGCAAGCGCTCAGACGTACACCATCACCGACATCGGCGTGCTCAAGGGCGACAACGAAAGCAGCGGGTTCTTCGTCAACAATCTCGGCGAGGTGGTCGGCTGTTCCGACACCAAGAACCCGGAAGGCTATCCTTGCACCGGACTGGTTTCGGGCCAGCATGCATTCTCCTGGACCGCGAGTGGTGGGATGAAGGATCTGGGTACGCTTTCCGGAGCGACCGTCAGCGGCGCGATCGGCGTGAATGATTCCGGCACCGTGGTGGGCTACTCCAACGTCAAAGGCCAGATCGCGACGAATTTCAACGCGGTGCAGTGGTCCTCGAGCGGAGCCATCACGAATCTGGGCACGCTCTGGGGAGGCTCTTCCAGCGCTGCATTCCAGATCAACTCCGCCGGAGAAGTCGCCGGCGATTCGTTTCTCAGCAGCGGAGTGGTCAACGCTACCAGTTGGACCAGCAAAAAGATCAAGAACCTTGGCGCTTTGTCGAAGGCGATCTTTACCGCCGGACTGGCCATCAATGACAACGGCTACGTCGTGGGCGAGTCGGTGTTCGGCTACGGTCCGCCGTTCACCTCGCATGGTTTTCAACACAACGGTTCCACGATGAAGGATCTGGGCACGCTCACGGGCGGTGTGACCAGCATGGCCAATGCGATCAATACCGCGGGAGTCATCGCCGGCCAATCCGACGGCACCAGCACGAAGGGACACTGGCACGCTGTCACGTGGAACTCGGCAGGGAAGATCCAGGATCTGGGTGTGATTCCGGGTGGCAATTACAGCATCGCATTCGGCATCAATGATTCCAGCGTGGTGGTCGGCTACGGCAACCTGTCGAACAACGCCGCGCACGCGATGGTCTGGACCTCCACCGGAGGCATGAAGGATCTGAACTCGCTGATTCCTGCAGGATCCGGATGGGTGCTGATCAACGCGAACTCCATCAACAATGTCGGCCAGATCACGGGCTATGGCACCAAGGGCGGTAACAATCATGCATTCCTGCTCACGCCGGTGAACTGAGGGAACCGTAAGGAAGGCCTAGATGGACCCTGCGCTGGCAGATGCCCGTTCTGGAAGAGCGGTTACGTTCTAGTAAGCTACCTTCGTACGACCCCGAATGGTGCAGCCATATCGTGGTGACGTAAGGGAATTAGCCCCGCTGCATGCAAGGTGCTTACCGACGCGCGGTGGCGTAAAATGCTGTCGCGGAATCAGGTTTCGCGACCAATGTTTCAGGATCTCAGGTACACTCTTCGGCTTTGGTCAAGAAGTCCGTGGCACGCAGGATTTGCCATTGCCGCTCTCGCCATCGGCATCGGCGCGAACACGGGCGTCTTTAGCGTCGTCAACGCATTGCTGTTGCGCTCCCTCCCATTTCAGCAGCCAGATCGCCTGGCGTTGCTGCATCAGTTCATTCCACCTCACGATAGTGCGAAGCAGTTTCACGATTGGCGGCAGCAGAGTGCGTATCTTGCCGATGCCGCGCTGTTCGAGGAAAACGATGTGAACCTTGGCGGAGTGCGCGTCGGGACCCGCGCTCACGTCGTCCAGACCTCGTGGAATTTCTTCTCGGTGCTGGGCACACAGCCGGTGCTCGGCAGTGGATTCGCCGCGGATGAAGATGTGGACGGAACGGGTTGGGGATTGCCGGGACGAAACGCAATGGCTGTGATCGGGTACGGGCTCTGGCAACAGCTTTTTGCAGGCGATCCGAAAGTCCTTGGGGCTACGATTCGAATCGACGGCATTCCGCTGACTGTTGTGGGCGTCGCGCCGCCTGGATTCGATTATCCCGGCAAGGCCGTTCTCTGGAAGCCGGCGGCGTACAGCCCGGGCAACAACGGTTGGGGAACCATCGCGCGGCTGAAACCGGGCATCCCCTGGTCGCAGGCGCGTGCCGCGTTTGCCCTGGAGGCGGAGCGCCGGTCGCCGAGACTGGGAGGAAACGAACGTTCCGACCTGCGCCCGAGCCTGACGTCGCTTCAGGAGGGACTTGCCGGCCCTGTGAAGAACGCCTCACTGATGTTCATGGGCGCAGTGGTGTTTGTCCTGCTGATTGCGTGCACGAATGTGGCGAATCTGTTGATCGCCCGGACGACCGATCGCGCCGGCGAATTGTCCATACGTTCGGCGCTGGGCGCAAGCCGTGCCAGGCTGGCGCGGCAATTGCTCACTGAGTGCTTGCTGCTTTCGCTCATTGCCACTCTTGTCGGATTGCTGATCGCATTCTGGATTACGTCTTTCGCGGAGAAGGTCGAGCCTCCACCACTCGGCGCACAGGCGTATTCAATCCTGGATGAACGGGTGCTGGCGTTCACCCTCGTGGTATCGGTAGTGACCGCGTTGACGTTGGGCATCTTGCCTTCGCTGCATGCAGGCCGCGTCCACGCTTTCCGTTCACAGGGCTCAGGCAGGACCCGCGGCTCGCGGCTGGTTCGCCAAAGTCTGGTCGCCGCGCAGGTCATGCTCACGATGGTTCTGCTTGCGGCTTCAGTGTGTTTGGGACGCGCGTTCGTCCACTTGATGAGAATCGACCGCGGCTACGACGTGCAAGGAATCGTGACTGTGGGCGTATCCCTGGACGGCACGTCGCACCAACTGGACAAGCGACAGCTTCCGTATTTTGAGGAGGTACTGGATCGGATCCGCCGCCTCCCTGGAGTTCGCGCCGCCAGCGCCACCGAATTCCTTCCGCTCTACGCTTCAGCATTCGTTGGCGGACCGTTCGGACTGGATGGTCGTCCTGCTCAACGCAATTCCACTCTGGTCCCGATTCTGTCGGGATATTTCCAGACCATGGGCGGACGAATTGTGTACGGCCGGGAATTCACCGAAGCCGAAGTCCGCTCGGGCGCCAAGGTGGCTGTTGTCAACGAGCAATTCGCGGCCGGATTTGGCGCGCCGCGCGACGCGCTTAATCATCAGCTCACGAGCGAGGGAGACACTCCGTGGAAAATTGTTGGCGTTGTACAGGGGATGGAGTATGAGACGGATCCCACCACTGCAAAAGGGAATGAGGTCTTCATTCCGTCGGAGACTCCGGGCAGCTTTTTCTCCACATTCGTGGTGCGCGTGGACGGCCGGGCGGCAGATCACCTCGCTGCGATCCGCGACACGATCCAGTCCGTGGATCCTCAAGTTCCCGTATTCGGCGTGAAGACCATGGAGCAGCGGCTCGATGAAGTCTTCGCAAATCCGAAATTCTACCGGACCGCCATTTGGACTCTTGCCGCATTCACCCTGCTGCTGGCGGTGATTGGCATTTACGGCATCGTTTCTTATGCGGTCGTCCAGAGAACGCAAGAAATGGGCGTACGCATGGCACTGGGCAGGACCCCGGTCCAACTACGAGGCACGTTATTGCGGCACGGCTTGCTAATGGTCATGGCTGGAGCCATCCCCGGAATCGTCGGCGCGCAGCTGACCGGGCGCTTTCTCGAAAGCCTGATGGACGGGGCGAAGCCGATTGGCCTGGGAATATCCACGGGCTTGGTGTTGCTTTTCGCTCTGGTGGCATCGGCGAGTATATGGTCCGCTACTCGCCGTATTGCCAGACTCGACATCACCGCTATCCTGCGCAGCGAATAGGACCGCGTCCTTGATTCCTGAAAAATCTATCGGGTCGTGGTACCCCTCTCACTGAAGCGCGGGACACTCCAACTCCTGTCGCTTTGATCGATGAAGCGCAATCTCAGCAATCACGGTTCAGGGCGCGGGCTTCGTCTCGTCGTCTTCCATGTGTTCAAGGTAGCAGGCGAGATGGGCCTTCTCACCGGAGCTGAGGGTCCTGTAGGGCCACTGCTTGTTGGTGATCGAACGCTTGCAATAGGTACAGACTGGTTCTGAGTGAGTCTCTTCCCGCACGGAAGGACTCCTGACCGCTGTTTAGGACTTCACGGGGTGTGGACACCTTACCACACTTGCGGCCGCGGGGACGTTGCGTGCTTGTGAATATCGATGGCATTTCGGTCCACTGCGGGCGGATGGCAGGGCGACGAGGGGTTCGTCGGAGCGGGCGGTATAGCGTTCGCGCGTTTTGGGCGAGCGCTGGTGACGCAGCGATGTTTGAGTCCGAGGCGGGCGGAGCGCTACTCCTCGAACATGGGCACCTGCCGCTGATCCTGCGTTCCGCCGCGCCGCTGGCGGCGTGTGGCGCCGATCACGGCCAGCACCGTCAGTGACTCCAGCGCCGTCCGCGGCACGAAGATGCGCTGCGTGTTGGAGCGCTGGTCGGGAGGGTTCACCAGAAATCCTTCGGGCGTGGTTTGTGTGAGGTCGGCGGGCATCAGGCCTTCGAGGATTTCGCTGTCTTTGAAGCGCAGACGCACCCATAGGCCTTCCGAGCGCGGACGGGAAGTAAACGTCTTGCGGGTCAGCGATTCCGAGTCCCCGAACTCGCGCACAAAATAAACGCCTTTGATCTCGCGCAGGTCCATGGTGATGACCGTGCCGGAAGTGTTCAGGAGTTCGAGTTTGCCCTCGTGGACGAACTGGGCCGGCGACACATAGCCCGAGACAGAATCCCGGTCCATCTTGCGGACGATCACTTTCTTGTGCGTTGAGGGCATGAGAGAGTCGGAAGCCGCCTTGATTCTCGCACTTTTTCGCCGGAAACTCGCGGAATCCGCCTTGGCAGTAGCCAAAATGTAAACGTTGTGTTATTTTCTTTAGCTTGCCGCAAAGTTTTCACTTCGCATAAGTACTTTGGATTAAGCCACTTGCATCCGGGTGGCTGAGGGGCCGGATTGTGCGGTCCCCAGAGCTGTGGAAATCTTGTGGAAAGTTTGGATGGTTTTCTTGGCTGGTCCGGCCCTCCCCCGGTCGCGATCGCTCCTAGATCGCTCCCGAAATAGGCCCTGACCGCCGCTCGAAAAGCGAATGGCTGATTACATTTACACGATGGAAATCCGGTTGACGCCGGACCAACTGAAGGGCGTCGGCCTCGTGCAAGACGTAGCCCGCGCCGCGGGCATGAACCTTTACCTCACCGGCGGCGCGATCAGGGACATCATCAGCGGGTTTACCATCCGCGACCTCGATTTCACCGTCCAGGGCAATCCTCTCAAGCTCCAAAAAGATCTGGAGAAGGTCGGCGCCAAGATCACGGCCGTCGAAGAGGACAACCGCACCATCTTCATCTCGCTGCCGGGCAACGCCCGCGCCGAGATCAGCATGGCGCGCACCGAGCGCTTCGAGAAGACGGGCAAGCCTCCGATTGTTACGCCCGCTACGATTCACGACGACTTGCGCCGCCGCGACTTTACGGTCAACGCCATGGCGCTCTCGCTGAATGAAGGATCGCGCGGCCTGCTGCTCGATCCCTTCAATGGCGTGGCGGATATCGAGCTGAAAGTTATCCGCATCCTGCACAATTATTCTTTTCTGGAAGATCCTTCGCGGCTCATCCGCGCCACGCGTTTTGCGGCGCGCTTCCACTGGCTGCTCGAAGAGCGCACGCAGGCCCGTTACGATGCGGCGAAAGAAGGCAAGTACATCGACCACATTCTGCGCTCGTCGATCGGCCACGAGATCGCCGCGCTGGCGCACGAAGACGATCCCCTGCACGTCGTGAAGACGCTCGAGAAGGAAGGCTGGCTCACGATCCTTCACGATCACTGGACCGTCGCCAAGGTCGATACCAACGGCATCACGCAGTTGATGAAGACGCGGCAGCAAATGGTCGACATGGGATACACTCCCGACGCTGGCCCCGCTTTCATGTACTTCCTGACCTCGCACTTCTCCGACAAAGACGTTGCGGATATTCAGAAGATGATTCCGCGCAAGGATCTGGTCGAGGCCTGGCGCGATATTGAAGATCACGCGAAGGAACTGGCGAAGCGCTTGATGGGGAAAGAAGCGGCGACGCCGTCGCGCACATGGCAGTTGCTATCGTCGGCGCGTCCGGAGATGGTGTTGTTCCTCGCCGTGACCGCGAAGCAGCAGTCGGTCGAGCAGAAGATCAAGAACTACCTGACCAAGTGGCGTCAGGTGCAGCAGAAGATTCCGTTGCCGGAGATGACGGAGTTGCTGATCACACCGCAATTGCCGGTGTATCCGAAGCTCGCGCACGACGTCTTCATGCTGTTGCTCGACGGCAAGCTGCACTCGCGCACCGAGACGTTGAAATTCCTGAAGCCATTTGCGCCTCCGCCGCCGCCTCCGCCGCCAGCGCCGCGGCGAGGACGCGCCGCCAAGGCCGCCGCTGAAGCACCCGCTGCCGTGGCAGCAGCGGCTGGCAAGCCCGGTCCAAAAGGGAAGAAGGGGAAGGCCGCAGTTGTAGTCGCAGTCGCGTCAGTCCCGCCGCCAGCAGCACCGCCTGCTAAGGCACCGGCGAAAGCTCCCGAAAAATCGAAGGCTGCCGCGCCTGCGCATAAGCCCGCAAAGCCTGCGGCGAAGAAGGCCGCCCCTAAACCCGCGCCGAAGCACGCCAAGGGGAGGAAAAAGAAGTAGGGCCCGGGGTTTTGACCTCCCGTGCATCAGTTAAACCGTGGGTGGCCCGTCCTTCGCGCAGTTTGCGAAGGGCGGCAGTCCGGACTGCTTGAACAACGCACGTCCATCACCCCGCCAGCGACGAGCGGTGTCCACCTGCGGACAGAGGCTTTCGGAATCCGGACGCTTTCGCACACGATTCATCCCCTCTTCATCCCAAAGACATCGAGCAACCAATCACTTACGGGGATGCAGCATTTGGGCCATCAGATGCTGCCGAACCGACGACTCAGTCCGTTCACTGGGATGCCTATGCCTTTCCATGACCTCCGGATCGCTGTCCGCCATCTGTTGAAGTCGCCGGGCTTTACGGCCACAGCGGTGCTGATGCTCGCCCTTGGAGTCGGCGCCACAACCGCGATCTTTTCCATCGTCGAGGGAGTGCTGCTGCGGCCTCTGCCTTTTCCGAACTCCGAGAGGCTCGTCCAGATCGGAGACATTCTGCAAGGCGCTGATGTGGGAGGAAACGGCGAGGCCGGCGTCACCGCTCCCGACATTCAGGCTTACACCCGCGATACCCACAGCTTTGAGAGTCTGGGCGGGTATACCCAAACAGGCTACGAACTGTCGGGCATTGGGAACCCGGCGCAAGTGAATGCCGCCCGGCTTTCCAGCGGAGTGCTTCCGACACTGCAGGTTGCGCCTCTCATGGGCCGCTTCTTCACGCAGCAGGAAGATGAAAATAAAGTGCAGGTAGCCGTGCTCAGTTACTCGCTCTGGCAAGACCGCCTGCACGGCGACCCGCGGGTGTTGGGGACGAAGATTCTGCTCGACAGAAAGCCGTATGAAGTGATCGGCGTGATGCCGCGCAACTTCGAATTTCCCCTGGCGCCGGGACACATGAACAGCAGCGAGCTGTGGATCCCCATGAGCTTCCGGGAGCAGGAACTCGGTGCGGGCGGAGCCGCCGGGTGGAATTTCAACATGGTCGGACGGCTCAAGCCTGAAATTACCGCGGCGCAAGCCCAGAGTGATGCGCAGCGCGTAGCCGAAGAGATCATGCGCGGCTACCCGCCTTTCATGTCAAGTCTGCACATCCATGCTGTAGTGCGTTCGCTGCACGAGGAAACGGTGGAGCAGGCGCGACAGCTAGTGCGCACATTATTTCTGGCGATTGTGGTTGTGCTGCTGATTGCCTGCGCCAACCTGGCTGGATTACTGCTGGTTCGCGCCATCCGCCGCCGCCGCGAAATCGCCATGCGCCTGGCGCTGGGAGCGCGCGCCACGGTGCTGCTGCGGCAAACCATTCTCGAGAGCCTGGTGTTGAGCGTGACTGGAGGCCTGCTGGGTTTGGCCCTGGCCGCCATCGCATTGCGCGTCGGCGTGAGTTGGTTGCCCGAGACGCTGCCCCGCATCAACGAGATCGGTCTCGACTGGCAAGTCGTTGCGTTCGCGATCACTCTGGCGATCATTACCGGCGTGGTTTGCGGCCTGGCTCCGGCCTTCGCCGCATTGCGCACCAGTGTGAATGAGACTCTCAAGGAAGGGGGACGTTCTGGCTCCGCCGGCGGCGGCCATGCGCGCCTGCGTTCCGCGTTGGTCATCGGCGAGATCGCCATCGCTCTTGTGCTTCTGGTCGCGTCCGGCTTGCTGCTGCGCAGTTTTGAGAAGATGCGTGCTGTCGATCTCGGATTCCGCCCGGACCACATTCTGACGGCGGCATACTCTTTGCCGCGTGTGCAATATGGGACGCAAGCGGCGGTCGATGCATTCAATCACGAACTGATTCGCCGGCTGGAGCAACTTCCGGGCGTGACGTCTGCAGGGATTACTTCCTACCTGCCAGAGGCGGGCAACTTCAGCAACTCCACCTTCGTCGCCGAGGGTTACGTTCCTCCCAAAGATGCCAACATGAACCTCGCCACCTTTATCGCGGTGCACGGGAATTATCTGCGAGCGATGGGAGTTCCGTTGCTCAGCGGCCGCTTCTTCACCCCATCCGACACGTCGGAGACGCAACTGGTCGCGATCGTCAACCACAAACTTGCCCAACACTACTGGCCCGGTTCCGACCCCCTCGGAAAACGCATTCGCCTGGGAACCCCGGAAGTGCAAACGCCATGGCTGACCATTGTTGGGGAAGTTGCCGATGTAAAGGAGATCTCGCCGGACGAGCCCACCAAGGAAGAGTGGTACCAGCCGGTCGAACAGTTTGAAAAGTCCGTTGGCTCCCTGGCCTCGCCGACGGATCTGAATGGCAACAATGGCTACGTCGCCCTGCGCACAGCCATGGATCCCGCGCAGATGGGCAACGGTTTGCGTGAAGTCGTGCGCTCCATCGATGCGCAACTGCCCCTGTCCCAGGTTCAGACGATGGAGCAGGCGGTCTCCGATAGCGAAGCTCCGCGTCGCTTCAATACTGTGCTGATCTCCGCCTTCGCCGGGGCAGCCGTGTTGCTAGCGGCGCTCGGCATCTACAGCGTGATCGCGTTCTCGGCTGCCTTGCGTGTGCAGGAGATGGCCATCCGCATGGCCTTGGGCTCGCAACGGTCAGGAATTCTCAGCCTGGTGTTTCGCTCAGCCGCGAAGCTGGCGCTGGTGGGCTGCCTCGTGGGATTGCTCGCCGCCGCCGCGGCTTCGCGGCTGATGCAGTCGTTTCTGTTCGGAGTGAGTCCGTTCGATCCGCTGGTGCTGACTCTGGCTGCCGTCTTCGTGTTGATCCTGGCATTGGCGGCCGCGTTCCTACCCGCGCTCAGAGCAGCGTCGATCGACCCGATGAGAGCATTGCGAACGGACTAACGAGTCGGGCCTGTCCCGGACTTTACAGATTTTCGATCGCTGTGCGTTACGGCCCAACGCAAGCCACTCGCCGAACCCGGCCCCGGCTATTATTCTGAGACGTGACCGTAACGCCGAACACAGACACCAAAGCGCCGCTTCGGAGGAGTCTCCTCCGATCCTTGATTCGATGGATCGTCATCGGCGTAGTCCTTCTTTGGTTCGTTGCCGCCCTGGCCCTCTTGGCCGCCCGGTGGATCGACCCACCGACCACTGCGGTGCACATCCAGCGCCGCTTTCAGGCTTGGATTCACCACACTCCGTATCGCGAACGCTACAAATTCATTCCGCTCCACCAAATCTCGCTCGATCTGCAGCACGCTGTAATCGCCGCAGAGGACTCGCGCTTCTACCAGCACCACGGATTCGATTGGCACGAAATTCAAATCGCCGCCGAAGATGATTTGGAAGGCGATCGCACGCGCGGTGCTTCCACCATTACGCAGCAACTCGTAAAAAACCTGTTCTTCGGAACGGGCCGCTCTTTCCTCCGCAAGGGCGCGGAGGCCTCACTGGTACCGGTGGCCGAGTTCGTCCTCGGCAAACAGCGCATTCTGGAGATATACCTCAACGTGGTCGAATGGGGCCCCGGCATTTATGGGGCAGAGTCAGCCTGTCATTACTACGACGAAACCGCGGCTCGGAATGTCGGCCGCGAACAGGCGGCGCGGCTCGCCGCGATTCTGCCGGCTCCCCTGAAGCGACGCCCCGAGCGCATGAACAAGTACAGCGCGATTATCCTTGGGCGGATGCGACAAATGGGCTGGTGATCGCGGCGGTGGGCCATCCTCTTGATTACGCGAACCAGCAATCCCGAGGTGGGCCCTTTCCTTTCGTCTATTTGGCGCAAAAGGCGCAAAGTTGTGATAAGGCCTGGTAATGATAGTTATCCTCCTTTCACCTTTCCGCCTGATCCATAAAAAAAAGCCGCCCGAAGTTTGGGCGGCTCGCTGGTTGCTAATTTTAGAAACTAGGGCTCGTACTTCCACAAGTCGTTGAAGAATTCGGAAGTCCCGGACGACGACGCAAAGCTGCCACCGAAGAGCCAGAAGTTTCCGGCTGCATCGGTCCAACCAAGAGCTTCTACTCGCCCGGCGGGAACGTTGCCGGGAGCAGGCCTCCCCTGGGTCCCGTACGTCCCAGTTTGGTTGCCAATGTTCGACCCCCTCATCCACGTCCACTCGCCCGCGCTGTACTTCCACAGGTCGTTGAGGAATCCATCTGTCCCAGTTGAGTCGTACCCTTCGCCACCGAAGAGCCAGAAGTTTCCCGCTGCATCGGTCCAAATGACAACTAAGTTTCGCGCTCCAGGAACATTACTGGGGGCGGCTGTCCCCAGAGTCCCGTAGGTTCCCGTTTGGTTGCCAAGGTTCGCGCCGCTAACCCATGTCCATTCGCCCGCACTGTACTTCCACAGGTCGTTGAGGTAACTGTTGTTCCCGACCGAGTCGTAACCGAGCCCGCCAAAGAGCCAGAAGTTTCCGGCTGCATCGGTCCAACTGACATGAAACAATCGCGCCCCAGGGACGTTACTCGGGGCAGGCGTCCCCTGGGTCCCGTACGTCCCCGGTTGGTTGGCAATGTTCGATCCGCCCATCCACGTCCACTCGCCCGCGCTGTACTTCCACAGGTCGTTGAGGAATTGCTTTGTCCCGGCGGAGTCGAAACCAAATCCACCGAAGAGCCAGAAACTGCCGGCCGTATCGGTCCAACAACAGCACCTGAACGCGCTCCGGGAACGTTACCCGGTGCAGCGGTCCCTAGAGTCCCATAAGAGTCTGTGTCATAGCAGGGGCT
>PLBY01000099.1 GCA_003134655.1 Acidobacteriaceae bacterium | reverse complement strand
CATTTTAACTTGCTACGGACACCCGCAGCGGGAACGCAGCGGGAACGCCGGCCAACTTCCAGTTGAAAAGCAGCGCAGATCGCCGTATGGTACTCACATCTACCCACGGGGCGCGCCACCCTCGGAATTGGAGCGCGCGCGGTCTGTGGGGTTGTCCCCCCTTGTTCCTGCGGCAGCGGGAAGGCCTCCAGGAGCATGCTGTAGCATTGAACCGGTCCATGGGCGCCTGTGGGCGGGTTGGCAAGTTCGCAGTCTACATATCTTCGCGGTTTGTAAATTAAGGAGATCGGCGATGGACAGCAATAAGCCGGCGCAAAATATCCAGGATTCCTTCCTCAACACGGCCCGCAAGGAGAGACTCAGCATCACGATTTACCTGCTGAGTGGGGTTAAGCTAACGGGCCGCATCCGCTCTTTTGACAAGTACTCCGTCGTGCTGGAGGCGAACGGTCAGGAGCAACTCATCTTCAAGCACGCCATTTCCACCGTCGTGATGGGGCGAGTGGCGTCGACACACGTCGCCCACGCGGCGCATCCGGAGAAGACGGTGTCCGGAACGGCTGCAGCGCCGGTTGTCGCGGCGAGTGCTTCGGGCACCGAAGGATAAGGCTTCGGTTTGGGAAGTTCTCATACCAAGAAATCCCGCGGCGTGGCGCGCACAGCCAAACGTGTGCCTCTCGGCACGCCGGTCGTCCGCCCGGAACCGGAGCGTGAGCGCGCGTTTCTGGTCGGCCTCGAAGTGCGCACGCGCGGGCGCAGCGGCGCCAAAGGAACGGTCACGGCGCAAGCATCGGCGGCACGCGAAGTTGCCGCCATGCCGACGGCGAAGGCGGAATCAGCCGCAAAGTCCGGCAAGCCCAGTATTCCCGAGTTCGATGCGGACGAGTCGCTTGCAGAGTTGCGTACGCTGGCAGAGAGCGCTGGCGCAGAAGTAGTCGGCGAAATCCTGCAGCGCCGCGATCGACCCGATCCTGCGACCTTGATTGGCGCGGGCAAGCTCGAAGAAATCGCGGGCGCGGCAGCCTCCGCGGACGCTGACGTTCTTCTGTTCGATCACGATCTCAGTCCATCCCAGCAGCGCAATATTGAAAAGATTATCCAGCGGCGAGTGATCGACCGCACCCAACTCATCCTCGACATTTTTGCGAAGCATGCGCGCACGCGGGAAGGCCAGTTGCAGGTGGAACTGGCGCAGTTGCAATACATGCTGCCGCGGCTGGCTGGACATGGTATTGAGATGTCGCAACTCGGCGGCGGCATTGGCACGCGAGGTCCCGGTGAAACCAAGCTGGAAACCGACCGCCGAAAAATTGCGCGGCGCGTGCGGAATGTCGAGCAGCAAATTGAAAACGTGCGCCGCATTCGCACGCAGCAGCGGCAGCGCCGCGAGTCGGCGCCGGTTGCGACCATCGCCCTGGTGGGCTATACCAACGCAGGGAAGTCGACGCTGTTCAACGCGCTGACCCACGCCAAAGTGCTGGAATCGCCGCGCATGTTTGCGACATTAGATCCAACGCTTCGGGGCGTTGACCTGCCGTCGAAGCGCAAGGTGCTCCTCTCCGATACCGTCGGATTTATTCGCAGCCTGCCGCATACCCTGGTCTCGGCCTTCCGCGCGACGCTGGAAGAAGTGCAGCGGGCATCGCTGATTCTGCATGTGTCCGATGCCAGCAGCCGGCTCTCGGCCGAGCAGGACGCGCAAGTGGAAATCGTCCTCAAAGAACTGGAAGCCGAGAAGAGGCCCCGCCTGCGCGTGATGAACAAGATCGATCTGCTCGACGACGAAGTGGCGCAGTCGTTGCTGGCAGACTCCCTGCGCGAAGACTCGAAAACGGTCTACGTCTCGGCGAAGGAAGGTACTGGTCTAGATCGGCTGTTGCTGCGCATCGACTCTCTGATCGAGGAAGACAGCGTCAGCCGCGTGCATCTGCGCGTTCCACAGAAAGAAGGGAAGCTGCTGGCGATGCTGGAGGCGAAGGCGCGAATCTATTCGCGGAAGTACAAAGATGGCGCGGTGGAGTTGGAGGTCGAGGCGCCTGCGTCGGTGGTGCGGCGGGTCAGGGAGTTTGTTGTCGCGTGAGAGCATGCGGGGAAAGTTTGGTCGCCAGAGATCGACAACCTTCGACTCAGTCTGATCAGGTTGCTGCAACCCACTTACTTTTGGCAATACGTCCGAAAATCGGTCTGCGCGGGCGATCCAAACAAAATCGTTTTTTTACAAGGTCTTGACAAGCTGGCTCGCGGATCGAAGTAGTCTGCCTTGCGCGATATCTGAAAGCTGTGAGCTTGCTGGTCCGCCTGATTCACTTGCACGGCAGGCCAGGCGTCCATTCCAACACCTCCGGAGAACCTTGTCATGACTCTACGTCTGTTCCTCATATTCGCAGTCTGCTCGGTAACTTTGGCAGCCAGCGCCCAGGTTCGCACCGGTTCCGGCGCTGGCGTGGCGGCGCACCCTCATCGTGGACATCCGCAGGTGGAAGTGCCAAATTCTCCTTCGTTGCCTCCGTATGAAACTCCCGCCTCGCTGGCGTGCATTTACCAGCTAGCCCAGCCCCTGGTTCCAGGGTGTCCGGTGCTGGGGACAAGCGCCGTGCCCACTGGGGGCAGCGGCCTGATTGCGATTGTGAATGCCTTCGACAACCCTCCAGCGCTGGCCGACTTGAACATGTTTTCGCGGCGCTTTGGGCTTCCGGTGTGCAGTTCCACGAATCGATGTTTCAGTAAGGTCTACGCCACTGGAGTTCAGCCGCCGGAAGACGGTCTCTGGGCGCAGAGCGCCTCTGTCGTGACTGAGTATGCACACACGTTCGCTCCGCAGGCGCAGATTGTGCTGGTCGAAGCGGCCAGCTCCGCCATCGAGGACATGTGGTTCGCCGTGGACAAGGCGAATACGATTCTCGCCGCTCATGGCGGAGGGCAGATGATCTTGCCCTTCAGCATTCTGGAGGAATCCGATGAGACCAGTTTCGATCAGCACTTCACCACCCCTGGCGTTGTTTACGTCAGCGGCAACGAAGGCTCGTTGGGGATATTCGATTATCCAGCAACGTCTCCGAACGTGATCGCCCTCGGTGGAACCGGGTTCGTGCGAGATGCAAAGGGCAATTTTGTTCGCGAGGAGGCGACGACTTTTTGGGCGGGTGGAAAGAGTCTTTACGAGTCGCGGCCAACCTATCAGGACGGAATTGAAAAGGTGGGAAGCCAGCGCGGCATCCCGGACGCAGCTTTCGTCGGGGATCCGATCCATGGGGCGATCTTGTACTACACCAGCGTTTCATCGAACAGTTTCGTGGGCTGGATTTTCGAAGGGAACGTCGGAATCGGCGAAGCGGGATGGGCGGGGATGATTAACCGCGCAGGGAGTCACGCAGCCAGTTCGCAAGAGGAGTTGAGCATGTTCTACGGGAGCATCGGTGACTCGACTGAGTTCCGCGACATAACCAAGGGACAGGCATTCCTAGTTTTTGCGGCGCCTGGTTGGGATTTTCTGACTGGCGTCGGAACCGGCGTTGGCCTGAAAGGGAAGTGATCTTGTAGTTCACATTCCTTCGACGATGAAGAATCAAAAATCTTCGCCGACCGCGTCGAGTTCTTCAATTCCCATGATCTGGTTGTAGAGCACGCTGTGGGGATCGTTGCTCTGAGGCAGTCCGTCGTGCCGTTGACACCACAGCCGTGCGCGTCTCGCCGTCTCTCCAGCCAAACGCAAACTGCCAGTTCTTCGAGGTCGGATACATGTCCTCGGCAGTGAAGCCGATCAGAATTGCGTCTTTGTCGTTGGCAGGTTCGGAAACACGCGATCGAAGGCCGGCAGCCAGACTCTCAGCCATCAACTGCTGACGCGATGCGTCTCTCGTGGTCGGGTCCACGGAGATGCCGTCCGCGACCGCGATTTCGAGGTTGTACTTCTTGCGGTAGTACTGCACCAGCGGCTGGAGTTGCTCGTCGGGGAAATTTCCGATAGGGACAAAGTAGATCGTGCGATTCTCGACCTTCGATGGAGACGCCGCCGAGGCGCTAACGGGTGGGTGCGACGATCTTGAGTAAGCCAGCCATCCCGCGACAAGAGCGGCGAGGCAGACTACGAGTGCTAATGTTCGATTCACCGTCGCTTCCTTCCGGCCCCGCCCGTGCGCGCAGACCTCGTGGAATTAGAGCACGACCTTAGAATCAAGAAAATATGGAAAAACGGTTGGGAGCGTTACGAAGGTCTAGCCCGAATACTTGAAATTTAAATGGGCCGGCAACCAAGAAGCGGTGACATTCCTTGGCTATCGGCCCATTCGATCCTGAATTGGATCGGAGGTGATATTTCAATGCTAATCCTCTTTTGCCCGAAGTCAAGCGCTATGTGCAAGAATCTGCGATGTGTACCCACTTGCTGCCTTGGATTCAGCCTAACCCCATTGTTTCCAAGGATATAAAAAGAACTTTGACGCGGCTTCTCGCTTCCGGGAACAACCTTCCCGACCCGCGAATTCGCAGGCTAAAACGATCTTCTTCGCGTTGACATAAACTCCTTTCGACGTTTAGACTTAACAGTTTTCATAGCCCTCATTTTTCCGGTCTATATCAGCAACACATGGATCAGACGCTCCAACAACTAGGGGAATTACTGCTCGGAGCAGTGCCGACGGTGATTCTGCTGGCGTTGCTATACGCGCTCTACACGGCGATTGTGCACAAGCCGTTGCAGCGCGTGCTCGCCGAGCGGCGCAGCAAGACGGAAGGCGCCGTCGAGAAGTCACGCGCCGACATTGCTGCGGCCGAGGCCCGCACTGCGGAGTACGAGCAGAAGCTGCGCGAGGCGCGGGCCGCGGTGTTCCGCGCGCAGGAAGCAAAGCGGCAAGCCGTGTTGCAGGCTCGAGCGGCGGCACTGAACGAGGCGCGCAGCAAGGCTCAGGCGCAGGTGCTGGCGGCGAAGAAAGATATAGAGGGCGACCGGGCTGCGGCTGAGGCGGCATTGCCGTCCGACGCGGCAGCATTGGCCCAGGAAATCGTAAAGCGCGTGCTGCAGCCTGCAGGAGCCGGACGATGATGAACTCCAAGAAGACGACCGAGCGTATCGTCCGAACGACTTTGCTGGTGCTGTTGCTGCTGGGTTGCGTCAGCGTCGTGCCACTTCGTGCCCAGGAGCCGCCCGCGTCTCCTGAGCAGAAGCAGGCGGCCGAGAATTCCGCGGAGCAGCCCGGAGGCCCCGGTCGTCAGTTGGCCCACCAGAGCAACGAAGCCGCCGGCGAAGAAAAAGACGAGATGGCGGAGTTTAAGCAGTCCGCCTCGGTGCGCGCAATCAAGAAGTTGACCGGATTGAGTTTGCAGCAGTCGTACTGGATGTGTGTGGTGCTGAATTTTGTAGTGATCGCGGCCGTCATCGCATGGGCCGGGCGAAAGTATTTGCCGGGCATGTTCCGCGACCGCAGCGCCGCCATCCAGAAGGCGATGCAGGAAGCGCAAATGGCCAGCGAAGAAGCTCGACGGAGGCTGGCCGACATAGAATCGCGGCTGATGAAGCTCGACGTCGAAATCGGCATGATGCGCGACGCGGCCGAAAAGGAAGGCGCAGCCGAGGAAGCCCGTATCCAGGCTGCGGCCGCAGAGGATGCGCGCAAGATCGTCACTTCGGCCGAGCAGGAGATTGCAGCGGCTGCCAAGGCTGCGCGCCGCCAACTGACCGCTTATGCCGCCGATCTCGCGGTGGGACTGGCACGCAAACAGATTCACGTCGACGCCGCCACGGATCAAGCCTTGGTTCGCAATTTTGCCCAGGAATTAGGTGCGTCCTCCGACGATTCCGGAAAGGGCAGAAACTAGAACGTGGCTTCCGTCGCCAGCACGTACGCCCGCGCTTTCGCTGATGTCGTCTTCAGCGCGCACCTCGACGCGAATCGGGCGGTGGGTGGATTGCGCCGGATCGTCAGCTTGCTGGAAGAGAGTCAAGACCTGAGGCGCGTCTGGGAGAATCCCGCAGTGCCCGCCGAGCAGAAGCGCAGACTGCTGGATGCGATTGTGCATCGCGAAGGAATCGAGCATCACGCGCGCAATCTGGTCGCGGTACTCATCGATCACCGGCGCGTGCAGTTCCTGGGACGAATCGTTGAGCAACTCAAGAAGGAACTCGACGCCCGCATGGGAATCGCGGAAGCCCACGTCACCAGCGCCCGCGAACTGGGCGACGCGGAGAAGCGGGCGCTGGAAGCGCAGATCGAAAAAGTCACTGGCAAGAAAGTGCACGCGCAGTTTGGCCTGGATGCGTCCCTGCTAGGCGGCGCCGTAGTCCGCGTAGGCAGCACGATCTACGACGGCTCGGTGCAAGGCCAGTTGGAAAAGATTCGGGAAGCGATCAGCTCCTAGCCTGGGCGGGTCGAAGGAGAATTAGCTGACGGCTGATAGCTGAAAGCTGAGAGCTATTTATGGCACAAATCAAAGCAGACGAAATTTCGAAACTGATCCGCGAGCAGATCGAGAACTACGAAACCCAGATCTCCGTGGACGAGACCGGCACGGTCATCACGCTGGGCGACGGTATCGCCCGCGTCTATGGACTCGACAAAGTCATGGCCGGCGAACTTCTCTCCTTCCCGCATGGCGTAGCTGGCATCGCCATGAACCTGGAAGAAGACCAGGTCGGCGTCGTGCTGCTCGGCGAGTACACCGAGATCAAGGAAGGGGACGAGGTCAAGCGCACCGGACGCATCATGAGCGTGCCCGTGGGCGACGCCATGATCGGCCGTGTGGTCAACTCGCTCGGCGAGCCCATCGACGACAAGGGCCCCATCGCCAGCGACAAGTTCATCGCCCTCGAGCGCATCGCTCCCGGCGTCATTGACCGCCAACCCGTGCGTGAGCCCATGGCGACCGGGTTGAAGGCCATCGATAGCATGATTCCCGTCGGCCGCGGTCAGCGAGAACTCATCATCGGCGACCGCCAGACCGGCAAGACCGCCGTTGCCCTCGATACCATCATCAACAGCAAGGGCAACGATCTAATCTGCATCTACAACGCGATCGGTCAGAAGCGCTCGTCGATCGCTCAGGTGGTGAAGATTCTGGAAGACGCCGGCGCGATGGAATACACGATCGTCGTGGCCGCATCCGCGTCCGAGCCCGCCCCCATGCAATACATATCGCCCTACGCGGCAACCGCGATGGGCGAATATTTCCGCGATTCCAAGCGGCATGCGCTGGTCATCTACGACGATCTTTCGAAGCACGCGGCGTCGTACCGTGAGATTTCTCTGCTTCTGCGCCGTCCGCCAGGACGCGAGGCGTATCCCGGAGACGTGTTCTATCTTCACTCGCGCCTGCTGGAACGCTCGTCCAAGTTGAGCGACAAGATGGGGGGCGGAAGTTTGACCGCGTTGCCAATCATTGAGACGCAAGCCGGCGACGTGTCCGCCTATATTCCCACCAACGTGATTTCGATTACCGACGGCCAGATTTATCTGGAAACGGACTTGTTTAACCAGGGCGTCCGCCCCGCGGTGAACGTAGGTTTGTCGGTGAGCCGCGTAGGCGGCAGCGCGCAGATCAAAGCCATGCGGCAGGTGGCCGGCACTTTGAAACTGGAACTGGCGCAGTATCGCGAACTGGCAGCTTTCGCGGCCTTCGGCAGCGATCTCGACAAGGCCACGCAAGCCCAGTTGAATCGCGGACAACGGCTGGTCGAACTGCTGAAGCAGAATCAATTCTCGCCTCTGCCGTTCTCCAAGCAGATTCTGATCATCATGGCCGGCACCGGCGGTTTCCTCGACGACCTCCCGGTAGCGCAAGTGCGCGACTTCGAGGCGGAACTTTTCAAGTACGTGGACTCGACCAATCCCGGCATCCTTCGCACGATCATGGAGAAGAAGATTCTCGATGACACGTTGAAGACCCAGTTGCAGAACCTGATCAAAGAAGCAAAGCAGCAGTTTGTAGCGAGCCGGGAAGCGGTAGCAAAGTAGCTTGTAGAGACGTAGCTTGCTACGTCTCTTGCGTACAGCACCAGTGGCGAGTGCGAGACGTAACAAGTTACGTCTCTACGACAAATGCCAAACATTCTCGACATCCGTCGCCGTATTCGCAGCGTGATCAACACGCGGCAGATTACCAAGGCCATGAAGGTGGTTTCGGCGGCGAAGTTGCGCCGTGCGCAGGAACGGGCCCTGGCCGCCCGTCCCTACGCGCAGATGCTGATTAATGTACTGAAGTCACTGGTGGCGCGCGCGGAGATTTACGATCCCGAGACGGGCGAGCCGAAGCATCCTCTGCTGGCGCAGCGCGAAGAAAAGAACATCCTGCTGATCGTAGTCACCGGCGACAAGGGCCTGGCCGGCGCGTTCAACGCGAACATCACGAAAGCCGCCACGCGCTTCCTCGAATCCAAAGCTGGCAAGAACGTCGATATCGAAGCGGTCGGCCGCAAGGGACGCGACTTCCTGCGCCGCCGCTACTCGGCTGCCAAGGTGCAAACGAAGAGTCTGGCGGAGTTAGTCGATTCGATCGAGGCCGAACCGGAAGAAGCCGAGCGCGCCGGAGCGATCCAGATCACCGGGGAACATGTGGGCGTTCTCGGAAAACTGGAATTCGCGCAGGCTTCGGCGCTGGCCCAGAGCGTGATTGCTCGCTACAAAGAAGAAGAGATTGACGCAGTCTACATTGTCTTCAACGAATTCAAGTCGGTCATCGCGCAGCGCCTCATCGTGGAACAGATTCTCCCCATCGAGCAGATCGGCGAGCAAACCGTCCGCCTGGTCGAGGAGATGACGGAAGAAGAGAAGAAGAAAGCCAAAGAAGCGGCAATCAAAGCGGGCGTGGCCATGCGCGGCCCCGATCACGAGGTCGAAGAAGTCGCCTCGCAGTTTGGTACGGCGCAAGTGGACTACATCTACGAGCAGACGCCGGAAGAGTTGTTTCGCGCTCTGCTGCCCAAGTATGTGAGTATTCAGATTTTTCGTGCATTGATGGAATCGGTCGCTGCGGAACACGCGGCCCGCATGACCGCCATGGATTCGGCCACCAACAATGCCACCGACATGATCGATTCCCTGACGCTGGTCATGAACCGCGCCCGCCAGGCGAAGATCACGAAAGAGATCATCGAAATCGTCAGCGGCGCGGCGGCGATGTAATTCGTAGAGACGTTGCTTGCAACGTCTTTTGTGCGAGGGAAAGAGAGACGTAACAAGTTACGTCTCTACGAGAAGACTATGGCAGAAAACGTAGGACATGTCATTCAAATCGCGGGTCCCGCCGTGGACGTGCAGTTCCCCGAGGGTAAGCTGCCTCCGATTTATGAGGCCGTAAAGGTGGTGAGCGACGGCTTCACCGTGCCCAGCCCGATCGGCGTGATTCTCGAGGTGCAACAGCATCTCGGCGAAGGCCGCGTGCGCTGCATCGCCATGCAGCCCACCGACGGCATGGTGCGTGGCATGAAGGCCATTGACCAGGGCGGACCGATTTCCGTTCCCGTGGGCCGCGGCACTTTGGGCCGTGTGATGAACGTCATCGGCGATCCCGTCGATCAACTCGGCCCCATCGAGTACAAAGAGCGAATGCCGATTCACCGTCTTGCTCCGGCTTTTGACGAACAAGCGACGAGTGCGGAGATGTTCGAGACCGGAGTGAAGGTCATCGACTTGATCCAGCCGTTCTTGAAGGGCGGCAAGATCGGATTGTTCGGCGGCGCTGGCGTCGGCAAGACCGTCGTCATTATGGAATTGATCAACAACGTTGCCAAGAACCACGGTGGCTTTTCCGTGTTTGCCGGCGTCGGCGAGCGCACCCGCGAAGGCAACGACTTGTGGCTGGAGATGTCGGAGTCGGGCGTCATCAAGCCCGGCAAGCCGGCGGAATCCAAGGCAGCGCTGATTTACGGGCAGATGACGGAGCCCCCAGGGGCACGCCTGCGCGTGGCGCTGACCGGGCTGACGGTCGCGGAATACTTCCGCGATGCCGAGGGCGCCGACACGCTGCTCTTCATCGACAACATTTTCCGTTTTACCCAGGCTGGCTCGGAAGTATCCGCGCTGCTGGGCCGCATGCCGAGCGCCGTAGGTTACCAGCCCAACCTTGCAACGGAAATGGGTGAACTGCAGGAGCGCATTACGTCGACCAAGAAAGGTTCGGTCACCTCGGTGCAGGCGATTTACGTGCCCGCCGACGATTTAACCGATCCCGCGCCGGCCACCACGTTCGCTCACCTCGACGCCACTACCGTGCTTTCGCGTGCGTTGACTGAAATCGGAATCTATCCCGCCGTCGATCCTCTGGCTTCGACTTCGCGCATTCTCGATCCGCGCATCGTTGGCCAGGAGCACTACGACGTCGCGCAGACCGTGAAGAGGACTCTGCAGACCTACAAAGATCTGCAGGACATCATTGCGATTCTCGGCATCGACGAGTTGACCGAAGATCAGAAGCTGACCGTCGCCCGAGCCCGCAAGATTCAGCGTTTCCTGTCGCAGCCGTTCCACGTGGCCGAGCAGTTCACGGGCGCCGCGGGACGTTACGTCAAGATCGCCGACACCGTGAAGGGCTTCAAGGCAATCGTGGAAGGCAAGTACGACGACATCCCCGAGCAGGCGTTCTACATGAAGGGCCCGATCGAGGAAGTCCTGGAAGCGGCAGAGAAGATGAAGGCGGCAGCGTAGAGACGTTGCTTGCAACGTCTCTGCCGAAAGAGGCAGGTCTGCATGCAACGAGAGAGACGTTAGCGAGCTACGTCTCTACGAATCACTGAATCATGGCAGATACTTTCAAACTCGAGATCGTCACGCCGGAAAAGAAAGTGGTCGACACGGCGGCCGAGGAGGTTCAGATTCCCGGCAAGAACGGGTATCTGGGCGTTCTGCCGGGGCACGCGCCTCTCATCACTGAGTTGGCGGTCGGTGAGATCAAGTATTGCGAGAACTCCACCGAACTCGTATTGGCGGTGGCCTGGGGATTCGCGGAAGTGCTGCCCGACAAGGTAACGATCCTCGCGGAGACAGCCGAGCGTCCTTCGGAAATTGACGTCGACCGCGCGCGCAAAGCCAAAGAGCGCGCCGAGCAACGACTCACGAGCGGCGATACGACCGTCGACGTCGAGCGCGCGCTCGATGCGCTGCAACGGGCCGAAACCCGGATCGAAGTCGCAGCGAAAAAATAGCCGCAAAATCTGAATATGAGCCGGGACTCGGCTTATACAATTGTGCCGTTTACTCATCGGAGGAGACGGCACATGAAGCTTCAGTCGACCTTTCTCGCTTTTTCTCTCTTCACTCTCTCCACGGTAGCGATGGCGCAGCAAGCCAAGCCCGCTCCGGCGCCCCCTCCGCAACCGCCGCCGCGATTGAATACTCCCGAAGTGCACTCCGACAACAGCGTGACCTTTCGCTTCCGCGCTCCCAACGCGCAGGAAGTAAAGCTCGCGCGCGAGGGCACCGAGCCGGTGGCCATGCAGAAAGACGACCAGGGCGTGTGGACCGTGAACACCGCGCCGCTGTCTCCCGACTATTACGGGTACTCCATCATCATGGACGGCGTGCGCTCCCTCGATCCCAACAACAGTGGACTTGTGCCGAACCTGCTCTCCCCGGGGAATTTTGTGCATGTCCCCAGCCCACCCTCGCTTCCATGGGAACTGAACGACGTGCCGCACGGAGAGATTCACCATCACTTCTATCGGTCCGCGGTCGCGAATGACGATCGCGACTTCTACGTCTACACGCCCCCAGGCTACGATCCGAGCGCCAAGACCACCTATCCTGTGCTTTACCTGCTGCACGGCTATAGCGACGATGCCAGCGGATGGACGGAAGTCGGCCGCGCCAACGTCATTCTCGACAACCTCATCGCGCAGGGTAAGGCCAAGTCCATGATCGTCGTCATGCCGCTGGGCTACGGCACCATGGAGATGGTTCGCGTGGGTTGGGGAGGCCTCGCGAGCAGTCCCGATGTTCGCGAGCGAAGCTTCATGAAATTTCGCGACGCGCTTCTAACCGAGGTCATGCCGAAGGTTCAGAGCGAATATCGTGTGATCCAAGATCGCAACTCGCGGGCGATCGCCGGACTCTCCATGGGTGGCGCCGAGTCGCTGCGAACCGGTCTGAACGCCCTCGACAAGTTTGCCTGGATCGGAGCATTCAGCGCGGGCGGACTTCCCGAGCCATTTGAGAAAACTTTTCCCGACTTAAGTTCGAAAGCGAACGAGCAGATTCACCTGCTGTGGATCGCGTGCGGAACGGAAGACCGCCTGATTACGCCGAACCGTAACCTGCGGGAGTGGCTGAAGGCTAAAGGCGTGCAGCACGTCGACATCGAAACGCCGGGGATGCACACATGGATGGTCTGGCGCCGGAATCTGTCGGAGTTTGCGGGGCTGCTGTTCCGGTGAGAAGCGCCGCGAAGTGACCTTTCTCCGGGTGCGTGGTTAACAGTTAAGGAACGTCGACGTGTTCCCGGCTCTCCGCCGGCACATAATTCACCGCAGCTGTGCGCTCCAGTTTGTCCCATGCGAACTTGCGGCCTTCCAGCGCGCGCTTCAGGGTCTTGAAGAGCACGATCGAAAACAACTGGCGGTAAGCGAAGCGCTGCAGCCACACTTGGCTGAGCAGCCACACATCTTCCTTGTCACCCGGATGGGCGCGTTCGAGAGCAAAAGCAATCGCCGAAGCGATAAAGTCGATCACCAGGAACGCAAAGAAGAACAGCACCAGCTTATGGAAGTCTGCTGGGTCGGTCGAGTCCGGGTGGAAATGTTTCTGGATGTAATACCAGATCGTGCCCACCACGAACATGATGTCGATCAGCGGCGACACCAGCGGCAACAGAATCTGGAAGATCACAATGTTGGGCAGCGCCACCCATCCCAGCGGCCCCTTGCGGGCAACAACTTTGCGGTGCTTATACACGGCCTGCAGAATGCCGAAGGACCAGCGGAAACGCTGGCGCATCAACCCGTTCGCGTTGGTGGGAGCCTCGGTATAAGCCAGGGCCATGTCTTCATACTCGACGCGATATCCCAGGCGCAGCAGAGCCATGGTCAGATCGGCATCTTCGGCAACCGTGTCGACGTGGTAGCCTCCGGCCTCGCGCACAGCGGAAACGCGCCACGCGCCAATTGCACCCGGAACCACGCTGACGGCACCCAGAACGTCGAGCGCTCGACGCTCAAAATTCTGGCTCGTGATGTATTCCAGAGCCTGCCAGCGCGTCCAGAGATTCACGCGGTTGCCAACCTTCGCATTGCCTGCAATCGCGCCGACCTCCGGACGGATGAAATGCGGCACCAGTCTTGAAATCGCGTCGGAAGCGATGATCGTGTCGGCGTCGATGCCCACGAACAGTTCCGCATCCCCAATGTGTTCAATGCCGAAATTCAGCGCCTCGGCCTTGCCCGAGTTCGGTTTCCCGAGGATCAGCACCTTTCCCGATGCCGCCTCGGCCGCGAAGGCGTTGCGCGCGACTTCGAGCGTGCGGTCCTTCGAGCCGTCATCAATGACAATCACGCGTAGGTTCGGATAGTTCGAATTGAGCGCGGCACGGATGGTGCGCTCGATGACTTTTTCTTCGTTGTAGGCCGGAATCAATACCGCAACCTTCGGCTTGTACGACGCAACCTCGGCAGGTTTGCCGAAAATCTTTTCGTGCACGCGGTCGTACACCGCTGCGGCTCCAATAAAGATGAGGCGCCCCGTCATGAGCAGGTCGCCCACCAGGAATATCCACGTGATGCCGACGATCCCTGCATCGAAAAGAAAGAAGCCGAACCGGTCGAGCCGGGCAGCCCAAAGTTCGCCTGCCGGCAAGGGTGCCATTACGTCCGCTCTGGTCTTGCCGATCAATTCGTAGACCGGCGCGATCTCATAGCCCTTGGCCCGGATGCCGTCGATGATCATGGGCAGCGCGCGTACGGTTTCGGCGCGATTCCCGCCGCCATCGTGCAGCAACACGATGTTGCCGCAGCGCAGATTTTCCTGGCGGCACGGCGGCAGGTGCGACAGCACATACGTCGTGATCTTCTCAGCCGACGGATTATCGCTCCAGTCGTTGGGATCAATCCGATTCCCGACCGTGATGTATCCCATATCCTGCGGGATCTCGAGCGGGCGCACTTGATCGGCGGTGTCGGGCTCCTCGTCGATCGCGTACGGCGGCCGCATCAACGTTGTGCGGACTCCCACCAGGCTGGCAAACAAGCGCTCGGTGAGGTTCAGTTCCACCTTCATGTATGCGGTGGAAATATTGCTGACATCAGGATGCGTGAAGGTGTGGTTCCCGATGGTGTGACCTTCGTTGTAAATCCGTTTCGCGATGCCGGAAAACTTGTCCGTCTGGATCCCAATCAGAAAGAACGTGGCGGTCGCCTTCTTCTCCCTGAGCACATCGAGAATCTTCGGAGTCCACTGCGGGTCCGGCCCGTCGTCAAATGTGAGCGCAAGCTTGTTCGGGCTGTAGCCGTAGCGTCCCACACGATAAGGCTCCGGCAGAGTCTGGAAGACCTCGTCGGTGATCAGGTGGCTGTTGGCATCGATGGTCAGATCGCGAGTGCCGTGGGCGGGCTTGTCTTCAATGCGCAAGATTTCGCCCTGGCCTTCCATGTCGACGTCGGCACCAGGCGGCACATCCTTCAGTTTGTCAGTCGCCCCCGCGTCGCCGGGCTGGTCCCAGATTCGCCAAAGCGAGCGGTCTTCGCTCCCCAGTCGCCACAGGGCAAACGTCTGGATGCCAAGATTCTGCGCCGATCGCATGTGATTCAGCGCCGTCACTGCGTCCAGGAACCAAATATCGTGCTGCAGGCCGTGTTCATCGAGATAGCTGAAGTGAGGGTTCATGGCGTCATCATCAAAGTTGACGTCCACATCGGAATCACGGGCGGTCAGCCACGCCTCCTGTGCGCTGCTAGGGCTGTCGTGGATCCCTGGCGGCAGGCTGCCTTTCTTCGGCTTCAGAACCCAGTCATAGCCATAGTTGGCGATCGCACAAATGATTTTTTCCTGTGGGATGACGCTCTTGGCGAAAGTCAGGTTCTGGACAAACCAATCTTGCGACGCCACCGGCCCAGATGCGGCCCCGGGATAGTGCTCGTCGTAGTTCATGAGCACGACTCCGTCAGCAGTCGCTGCGATCGCCGGATAGTCGTATTCGTTGCTGTGTGGAGGCACCGCGACGTATAGCTTCATGCCGCGCCCATGCAGATCGCCCGACAATTCCTGCAGCAGTGCGACGTAGCCTTTCTGTGCGCTCTGCGGGAACGTCTCGAAGTCGATCATGAGGCCGCGGTAGTGCCCTGACGAGAGAAACTGCGAGGCTTGCTGCCGGAACAGTGCCCGCGCACTCGGATTATTCAGAAACCCGGCAATGTCTCCCACCCAGTTCGCGCCATCGAAATTGTTCACAATCGGGAAGACTTCCATTGCGGGGTCTTCCGTCTTCAGAAACGGCATCACGCGGTCATCGATGGGCAGCACAGTGCTGCCTTGCACGACGTCGAAATACTTACTGGTCTGATCGTCGACACCCTGCAGCCGTCCATCGGCTGTGAGCACATGCAGCCAGTCGGGATACAGCATGTCGATCTGGTGAGCGTACGCGCGGAGCGACGAGAAACTGGCCGCATCCCAGGGCACGTAGAAGGCGGCACGAATTCCTTCGCTCTGATTCAGCTTGACCTGCGACGCCGCCAGCTTCGACTTGCGGTGCGAGCGGGCAGCAATTTTCTTTTGGCGGTCGCGCGCCTTTTCCTTTTCACTTTCCTTCAAGGCCTTGAAGGCGCGCTTCTGTGGCGAGAACAGCAGTTCCGGCAGCGGCTCATCGCGCAATGCCGTGTAGACGAAGAAAATGATCAACGCGGAGACGACTACGGCTGTAACGTCGACCAGGCGCCGCAGGCGTTTCCACCGGGCGCGTTGCGGATCATAGAAGATGGGCTGAGACATGGGTGAGTAACTGTTCATCGTATGCCGCGGACGGCACACGGTCAATTCTGGGTGAGGCAGGGTGAGATTCGCTGCTCTGCATCCTTAAGATGCAATTTCCCGGCTCCGGGATTGCCGCAAACGCGCTATCATTCGCCCGTGCGGGAACTCATCGGGAAGCGGGCGCGGTTCTTTGCATGGGCGAGCCTGGCGGCACTGGGCGTGCGCCTGTTCTTGGTTTTTCGTTTTCCGGGGGTAGTGGACGACTCGCGGTTCTACGCCAACATCGCGGAAAACTGGCTGCAGCACGGCATCTACGGCATTACCAACTCCGGTGTGATCGTCCCGACCCTGTCCCGTCTGCCCGGGTATCCCGCCTTCCTAGCCGTGATCTTCGCACTTTTCGGGGATGAGAATTTCCGGGCAGTCCTGCTGGTGCAGGTGCTGTTCGATCTGGCCACCTGCTTCCTGATTGCCGACATGGCCCGGCGCCTGTTCAATGGGCGAGCGGCGCAGGCAGCGTTCCTGCTGGCGGCCCTCTGTCCCTTTCTCGCTAACTATGCTGCGACGGCGCTCACCGAGACTCTGGAGATTTTCTTCACCGCGCTGGCTCTGCACCTGGTTTTCGTCGGCCTGGGAGTGGGCGAGACCGAGCCCCACGGGGCTTACCGTCCTATCATCTGGCTTGCGTGCGGACTCTCCGTAGGGGCCGCGATTCTGCTCCGCCCCGACGGAGGCATCTTACTTGCAGCGATCGGTGGATACCTGCTCTGGCTACTGCTTCGTCGCCTGACGACGGAACCGGCAAAGTCTACTGACCGGCGCGTAACCACACGAACGATCCTCTTGGCCGGCGTGCTGGTCGCGATCGGAGCCACTGCTCCCCTCATCCCCTGGACCCTGCGCAACTTTCACACCCTGCACCGCTTTGAGCCTCTGGCCCCGCGCTACGCGACCGATTCCGACGACATCGTCATGAATGGCTTCAACCGCTGGGTCAAGACCTGGATCGCCGACTACGTCTCGGTGCAGGAGATTTACTGGAACGTCCCCGGGGCAGACATCGACGCCACGCGGCTGCCCCGGCGATCTTTCGATTCCGACTCGCAGCAGACGCAAACCGCCCAACTCTTCGCCGACTACAACCGCGACCACGATATGACCACGGAACTCGACGCCCGCTTCGCCGCCCTGGCCGCCGAGCGCGTTCACGCCGCGCCCTTGCGCTACTACGTGTGGCTTCCGGCCGTGCGCATCGCCGACATGTGGCTGCGTCCCCGAACCGAGCTGTTTCCCTCCGACCCGCGCTGGTGGGAGTTCAACGACGACGGCCGTTGGCTCGCGGTCAGCCTCGGGTTCGGCCTCATCAATCTGGCGTATGTCGCTCTGGCGGCCGCCGGACTCGCGCGCTCCCGCGAATTTTTCGGCATCGGACTATTCGTTCTATTTCTGCTACTGCGTTCCGCTTTCCTCGGGAGCCTCGAGAATCCCGAGTCCCGCTACACGCTGGAATGCTATCCCGCGGTCATCGTTCTTGCCTCGGCGCTCTTCCACTCGCGTGCATAAACTTCCAAATCTGGAAGCCAAGTCTGTGACATACCGTATTCAAACGATTCACATGGGCAATAAATCCTGCAGATTCAACTTGAACTTTGTGGTGCTGTAGTTGCACAATAGCGCCCCATCAGTCCCCAGGGGTCTCCTGCGGTCTCTCAGTTCCTGGGCAGAAATCAGAAATTCAACGCCCTTTATGGGTGAAGGGAGTTCTCTATGCGGTCTGGCTCACGTGCGGTGATTTTCTCGTTGATGGTTCTCATTATGTTCGCCACCTTGGTCTTTGCTCAGAACGGTACTACTTCGTTGCGCGGCGCCGTCTCCGACGCCAAAGGCGCTTTGCTGCCAGGCGCGACGGTTACGGTCGCCGACTCAAAGACCAGCTATTCGCGCAGTGTGAAGACCGATGCTCATGGCGAGTACCAGTTCGTGCAATTGCCACCGTCAACGTATTCCATCACCGTGAACGCCAGCGGCTTTGCCCAGGTGAAGCAGGAGGGCGTCCAACTTCTGGTCAGTGTTCCCTCCACTATCAACTTCACAGTGCAGGTACAAGGGCAAACCGTCACCGTGGAAGTCACCGGCGAGGCCACCCAGGTGAATACCACGGACGCCACGATGGGAAACGCGTTCGAGAGCAAGCAGATTGAGGCGCTCCCATTTGAAGGCCGTAACCCGGTGGAGATTCTCAGCCTGCAGGCTGGGGTCACCTACACCAGTCCAACCTCAGGCACCGCCATCAACAATATGTTCGACACCCGCTCCGGAGCCACCAGCGGCGGACGCAGCGACCAGACCAACATCACGCTCGACGGCGTCGACAACAACAACCAGAGCAACGGCTTTGCCTTTCAGGGAGCAGTGCGTTCCACCCTGGACTCGGTCGAAGAGTTTCGCGTGACCACCTCGAACTCCAACGCCGATGCGGGACGTTCTTCGGGCGCGCAGGTATCGTTGATCACCAAGAGCGGAACCAACGGGTTTCACGGTGAGGTAGAGGAACTGAACCGCTCCAATATCGGCGAGGCGAACGACTGGTTTAATTTGCAGTCGCAGTTAAATTCGGGGCTGAAGAACATCCCGCCGTTCCTCCGCCGCAACACCTATGGCGCATCCCTGGGCGGTCCCATAAAAAAAGACAAACTGTTCTTCTTCTTGAGCTGGGAAAGACTGGTTCAGCACGAGAGCACGCAGACGACGCGCATCGTGCCGAGCGCCAATCTTCGCAACGGTATCGTGAGTTACCTCTGCGATACGGGAACGCCGAATTGCACTCTGGGAAATACTCCGACTGTTACGGTCACCGCCGCGCCAGGGCAGGATCCGACGCAGGTTCTCCTGGCGACTATGCCGGCGTCGACCCTGGCCGCACTCGACCCCAGCTGCAGTGGGAACGGTACATGCCCCCAAGGACCGGGCGCGAATCCGAACATTCAGGCGATCCTGAACACCTATCCTGCTTCCAACACCAACGCCGCCGTGGGCGCGGATGGCTTCAACTATCAGGGCTACACTTTTTCCGGGGCAACCCCTGTAACGCTCAATACCTACGTTGCAAAAATTGACTACAACATCACCCAAAACGGCAACCATCGTTTGTTCGTGCGCGGAATCATGAACGGCGACAAGTCCGAAAATGCTCCCCAATTTCCGGGGCAAATTGCAAACATCGCGCAAGTCACCGTTGCCAAGAGCCTCGCTGTGGGATACACGGCGGTGTTGTCCCCTAACCTGATCAATAATTTCCACTATGGTTTCACCCGCGAGGCGGTCGATCAGATTGGTGCGGGCAACGTCACCTATGTGATTCTGCGCGGCTTGGACAATCCCGGTGGTCAGGCCAACGACTCCTACAACGTGGCCGTTCCTGTCAACAATTTTACCGATGACCTTTCCTGGACGAAAGGCAGTCACACGTTCGGGTTCGGAGCCAATTTCAGAATGATTGGCAACCTTAAGAATTCGACTTTGACGTCTTTTTCGGATGGGTACATCAATGCTTCCTGGCTGAACGTTACCGGTGTCGCTAATAAAGGTACCAGTCTCGATCCCGGTGCTCCGCAGTTTGCTTCTCTGAATCTGCCGTCAGTCGATGCCGGATTCAATAACTCTTATGACTATCCAGTGACGGTTCTGGCGGGAATCATCGACGAAGTCGACCAGCGATACAACTTCACCACCACGGGTGCCACCCTTCCTGACGGTGCTCCCAATGTGCGTCATTTCCTCAACCATGAGTTTGAGACCTATTTTCAGGATACCTGGCGCGCCCGGAGGAACCTGACTATCACCTACGGCCTCCGTTGGACGTTCCTGCAGCCTCCCTACGAAGTGAACGGAGTGCAAGTAGCGCCCACAACCAGCCTGAACCGATGGTTCAATCAGCGGGCACAAGGCCAGCTGTCAGGGCAGCCGTTTAACAACCCCATCTCGTTTGATCTCTCCGGCCAGGCCAATAAAGGGGCCCCTTACTGGGCGGACGACTTCAAGAACTTTGCCCCCCGGGTGGCGATCGCCTGGTCGCCCGGCTTCGAACAAGGTTTCCTGGGGCATCTATTCGGTGCTCCGGGCAAGAGTTCCATCCGCATGGGGGCCGGTGTGTATTTCGACCATTTCGGCGAGGGCATTGTGAACACCTTCGACCAGGATGGTTCGTTTGGACTCTCAACCCTGCTGACCAATACGGGAGGAATTCAGACCGTAGACAGCGCGCCTCGCATGGGTTCGACGAATGGTCTTTACACCTTGCCGCCCTCGTTGATCACGCCGTCTCCGGGTGCCAGCTTCCCCACGCAGTTCCCCTTGACCAACTTCGCAGTGCAGTGGGGCCTGGATGACCGGCTCAGGACGCCCTATTCCTACGGCTTCAATCTCTCCTTTGAGCGCGAATTGCGTCGCGGTTTTGTGCTTGAGGCTGCCTATGTAGGCCGGATCGGTCACCGTCTGCTGCAGCAGGAAGATTTAGGGCAGCCCCGGGACATCGTGGACCCGACTTCCCACATGGACTACTTTGGGGCTACGCGCTTGCTCGACAACGCGGTGCTCGCAGGTGCGTCGGAGGATTCAGTCGGGCCGATTCCCTATTGGGAGAACCTGTTTGGCGCCACCTCTGCAGGATTCGGAGGCGCCGCAGGCTGTACAGCGGGCACTTCGGGGCCGCCGACGGCGACGCAGAACATGTTTGACCTGATGTCGTGCGGCTTCGTGCACAATGAATCCACGTTCCAGCAGATTATTGACGGCGTGGGCGGGTCCTCCTGCTTCCCGGGTTGCATCAGCCTCGGCGGCGCGGTTCAGAACACCCCGCAATACTTTGCCGGCCAATTTGCTTCTTTGTACGCATGGCGATCCATTGGAAATAGCGCTTACAACGCGGGCCAGTTGTCTTTGCGCCACACCATGTCCCACGGCTTACAGTTCGACGTGAACTACACCTATTCCCACTCCCTCGACATGGGATCGGACGCGGAGCGGATTGGTTTCCTGGGCGGCCCCGGAGATCAGATCTACAACGCCTGGAACCCTCGTTTGCAGCGTGCCACTTCAACCTTCGACACCACTCATTCGATCAATTCCAACTGGGTGTACGAGCTTCCTTTCGGTCGCGGAAAAGCTTTTGGCAGCAGTTCAGGTCGTGTCGCGAACGCGATTCTGGGCGGATGGGATGTGACCGGTGTTTTGCGCTGGACCAGTGGGTTCCCCGTCAGCATCGGCAACGGCGCAGCCTGGGCTACGAACTGGGAGTTGTCCGGATTCGCTACGCGAACTGGACCCGCCCCTGCAACCACAACGGCGATCGTGAATGGGCAGCCCAATCTTTTCAAGAATCCGAGCACCGCGATCTCTTCGTACCGTCAAGACTTCGCGGGAGAAGTCGGGGGCCGTAATACTCTTCGCGGACCCGGGTACTTCAACACGGATCTGGGCCTGCATAAGACCTTTAACATCACCGAGTCACAGCTGTTGCAGTTCCGCTGGGAAACCTACAACGCCTTCAACAACGTGAGGTTCGACGCGCTCACCGCAAATACCGGAGTCGACCAGGTCAGCTCGTTTGGAAACTTCACCAAAACCTTGACGATCTACCGCAGAATGGAATTCGCTGTGCGGTACCAGTTCTAGCGACTTGAAAAGGAAGCTGGGTTTGAGGGCGGAGAAATCCGCCCTCTTTTTTCGTTGCGTGACGGAATGCCAAAGCAAGGAAGGCCGCGCTGCCGGCGCCCTACGCCAGCGGCGAGTCGCTCATGCGGAATCGCGTGCGCACGTGTTCGGAGATGAGTTCGATCGCGGGACGGTTCTGCACCGGGTCGGTTTGCGCCAGATACTTCATGGCCTCGACCAGCAGACGTTGTCCATCCACATAACGAGGATCTGAGGTTCGCTCCCTGCGCTTGTTGCCCAGCTTAGGAGGAACTGTAATCGTAAAAACCTTGGCCATGAATAAACCCAACTGAAGGTAGCGGTCAGTATAGCGCCTCGGCGGCACTTCTCAGCATGCCTTCTTGCCCTTTCGATTCAACAACTTAGCCGCTCGGTGAAATCGTCTGCGTCTTGCTTGTGGTCTTTAGTTTAAAAACTTCGTCCGATATCTTCTCGTTCAACCGAATCGAAGGGTACTTCGCCAGTCGGTAGTTCCCGTCGGGTTGAAATGCCTGCTGCTGTACTGAGATGCCTTTGTCGAGATCGATCCACAGAATAATCTCTTTGTACGTGTTGCGAACCTTGTCTGACTTGGGGACCAGCTTTAGTTTCGCCGTTGCGATTCCGTTGATGGTCTCGGGGCCCATATACGTGACGTCGAATGTCTTCACCAGATCCTGCCCGCTGCCCCCAAAGCCGAGGACCACGTAACTCTCCAAATCGGCGCGGTTCTTTCCCAGATCGAATTCGGTGATCTGGTCCATCTTGGGCTGATACATGCGAACCTTGCCCTTGCTGAAGAGCACAAACTTCGGCTCGAGCTTAAGTTTCTGAGGATCGCTTCCCGCCAACTTGACGTCGGCCATCATCTCGATTTCTTTGCCAGCCCGTCGGTAATAGATCGTGCCTTTTTGGATATCGTCGATTTCATCGATGACTTTTTCGTAGGTGTCCCACTCGAACTCCGCCTGCGCGGTGCGAAAGCCCGCCGCGGCAGTATCCATCTTTTTCAGAACCGTGTTGAGCGGGCTCGATTCGGCGTCTGCTTGCGGAGGTTTGGCCGGAGCGTGAAGGAAGCTCCCGGCGAGCGCGATGGGCAGGATTAGGGCGAAACTTTTCATTCCGTATCCAACTTGTGTCTGCGACGATCCTCAGTCTCGTGTGGCCAGAACCTTGTAGCCCTGCACTTTTCCCTTGCCGTCGGAAACGGTTTCATAACTCACAATCGAAACCGCCCCCGAAATAGGCTCGATAATCCGCAGCAACTGCTCACGCACCGACTGTTCATCGCCCGGCGAAACGGCGCTGGCCGCCACCTGATAGAAAAGGTGCCCCTCGGCATCTGCGCTTACGACTACATCAGTCGGATGCGGAATGCGCGCGATGGGTTTGTCATTAAAGTTGATCAGGCGCGGCGAGAACAGCACAAAGATAATAATCAGCGTGACCATGATGTCGTAGTGCAACGTGCCCCGCTCGTATTGCCACAGAATGTATCCGCGGATTGTTCGCCAGATGGCGTTCATGGGCAAGGGCGCGCTGGGCGCGGCGGTCGTCAGTTCTGCTCTCTGCAAGTCTACTAGCTCCTGGCCTTGAGCTCCTAGCTTCTAGCTCCTACCTTTTCCTAGCACCCAAGACCCAAGACCTGATGTGCTAAAACTTCTTCGGCGTAATCCTATCCGCCCCAATATAGGCCCGCAGCGCCTCGGGAATGACCACGCTCCCATCCGCCTGCTGGTAGTTCTCGACGACCGCCACCCAGGTCCGGCCCACGGCCAGTCCACTGCCGTTCAGCGTGTGCACGAACTCGGTCTTATTCTTCCCCTCGGGACGATATCGAATATTCGCCCGCCGCGCCTGATACGCCTCAAAATTGGAACATGACGAAATCTCGCGGAACATCTGCTGCCCCGGCAGCCACACTTCAATGTCGTAGGTTTTCGCCGAAGAAGATCCCATGTCTCCAGTGCATAGCGCAACCACGCGATAGTGCAGGCCGAGCTTCTGCAAAACTTCCTCGGCATCATGCGTGAGCTTCTCGTGTTCGTCATAGGACTGCTCGGGCCGCGTAAACTTCACCAGTTCCACCTTCTGAAACTGGTGCTGCCGGATGATGCCGCGCACATCTTTCCCATACGATCCCGCTTCGCTGCGGAAGCACGGCGTATAAGCCGTGAGCGAGATCGGCAGCCGCGCCTGATCCAGCACTTCGTCGCGATAAAGATTCGTGACCGGCACTTCGGCCGTTGGAATCAGCCACAGATCCTTCTCACCATGCGGCACGCGAAAAGAATCGGCGGCAAACTTTGGCAGCTGCCCCGTTCCGTACATCGATTCCGAATTCACCAGATACGGCGGCAAAACCTCGGTGTACCCATGTTGGCGCGTGTGCAGATCGAGCATGAAGTTCATCAGCGCGCGCTCGAGCTTCGCGCCCAGATCCCAGTACACTGCGAAGCGCGCGCCCGTCAGCTTCACCGCTCGCTCCTGGTCGAGAATGCCGAGTTCAGCACCTAGATCCCAATGCGCCTTGGGAGTGAAATCAAACTTCGCCGGAGTGCCCCAGCGGCGCACTTCCACATTCTGCTCCGCGCTGTTGCCGATCGGCACGCTGGCATGCGGCAGGTTCGGAATGCCAGCGAGAATATCGCGCAGCCGCCCGTCCAGATCGGACGCAGTCTTCTCCAGCGTCTGGATCTTCTCGCGCAGATCCTTCGTCTGGGCCATGGCGGCGCTGGCGTCCTGCCCACTCTTCTTCAGCTTCGCGATTTCTTCCGATGCCTTGTTGCGCTGTGCCTTGCTGGTCTCAGCCTCGGTAATGGCCTGGCGGCGCTGTGTGTCGACTTCGCGAAAATCCCTCAGCACGGCAGCCGGATCCATGCCGCGCTGGCGCAGCTTTTCTTCCACCAAGGGCAGGTTTTCGCGTACGAAATTCAGATCTAACATGGGACTAACTAATGTATCGGAAAAGTGGCCGGAAATGCACGCCGCGAGCACCGCCAAAACCTCAAACCACGAAGGACACGAAGGAACCCTCAGATTTCCTTCGTGTACCTTGGTGTCCTTAGTGGTTAACGGGTTTGCGGTTGAGAACGCCAACACTCTTTGGCGGATTCTCCTCCCCTGTGTAAACTACCTTCGCGATGAGATCATCCCCCAGATCTGCAGCCATGCGGTTCGTCCTGACGCTGGCCGTGCTCGGTTCTGCGGTCGGCCGCCCGGTCCCCAGTTCCGCATCGGCCTACAACGGCCATCCCAAGCTGCTCGTGGTGATTGTCATCGACCAGTTCCGCGGCGACTACCTGGAGCGCTACCGCGACCAGTTTGGCGACGCCGGCTTCCGCTTCCTCCTCGACCATGGCGCCTACTTCCCGAACTGCAATTACAACTACGCCAACACGCGCACGGCTCCCGGACACTCCACGCTCTTCACCGGCGCCTACAGCAACGGCCACGGCATTGCCGCCAACGAATGGTGGGACCAGAAAAAGAAACGCATGGTCACCTCCGTCGAAGACGACGCTACCAAACTGGTAGGCGTCCCCGGAGACAAGACCGGCGCCTCGCCCCACAACCTGCTCGCTGACACGCTAGGCGACGAACTCAAGCTGGCGACGCAAGGCAAATCTCGTGTTTTTGGGGTGTCCTTAAAAGACCGCGCCGCCGTGCTTCCCGCCGGATTCGCGGGAGATGCCGCCTACTGGATCGATCCCAGGAGCGGTCAATGGGTCACATCCACCTACTACCGCGACGACCTCCCGAAGTGGGCTCAGGACTTTAACTCTTCCCGCCCCGCGAAATATTGGGACCGCGAGTGGAAAGACGCGCAGGGCGCAGTTCTCCGCTCCACCGCCCATCGCAAAGGGAAAGACGGCGAAGAAGCGAGCTTCTATGAAGTAATCGGCTCCACCACGTTCGCCAACGAGTACGAGTTCGAATTCGCCAAAGAGTTGATGGTTTACGAGAAACTGGGACAAGGTCCCGCAACTGACTTGATCTCGATCAGCCTTTCGCCCAACGACATTCTCGGTCACCAGGTCGGCCCGGACTCTCCAGAGATGCAGCAGATGGCCCTCGACCTCGATCGCCAACTGGCCGACTTCCTCAACTTCCTCGGACATCAAATCGGACTGGCCAACGTATGGATCGCTCTATCGGCTGACCACGGCGTTTCCTCTCTGCCCGACGCCGTGAAGAAGTTGCACATTCCGGCGGCCAATCTCAACGCAGGAAAGCTCGAGACAGAAATCAACAAAGCGATCGGGGCAAAATTCTCTCCCGGACATCCAGCAGCCTATGTGAAGCTGGACTATCCTCTGGCCTGGCTCGATCAGGATGCCTTCACCGCTGTTCACGTCCGCGAGCACGATGCCGAAGAGGCTGTCGGCGAGGCCCTGAAGCAAACTGGAATGCGCGACTACTACACCAAGTCACAACTCGCCGCGGGCGCTGCCCCCAATACACCGCTCGGCCGAAAATACTTGAATAGTTATTCACCGGAAGGAAGCTGGTACGTGATGGGCGTTCCCGATATCTACACCGTGGGCCCGGGCAAGGGCACCGACCACACCTCGCCTTACAATTACGACACGCACGTGCCGCTTGCTATCTACGGACTGCCCTTCCAGCCCGGAACCTATCGCACGAACACCGAGCCCGTCGACCTTGCCCCCACGCTCGCATCGCTGTTGGGGATCAACGCTCCCACCCATGCCATCGGGCGCGTGCTGACAGAAGCCCTCGCACCCACGCACCGCAGCACGACCTCGGGAGAAGGCCAACCATGACCGCACATTCGACTCCCGATCTCAGCGTCACCGTCGCCGGTATTCCACTCAAGAACCCCGTGATCGCCGCCAGCGGCACATTCGGCTACGGCGTCGAGTTTGAGGACGTGGTCCATCTGGGCAAACTGGGCGGCTTTGTGGTGAAGGGCCTGTCGAAAGAATCGATGATTGGTAATCCTCCGCCTCGCCTGTGGGAGACCGCCGCCGGCATGCTCAATGCCATCGGCCTGCAAAACATTGGCGCGCAAGCGTTCCTTGTGGAGAAGCTTCCGCACTTGCGCGAAATCAAGAACACGGTCGTGATCGCGAACGTCTTCGGCTACACCCGCGAAGACTACGAACGCACCATCGAGATCCTCAACGACGGCGAAGGCATCGCCGCTTACGAGCTGAACGTCTCCTGCCCCAACACCGCCCACGGCGGCCTGCAATTCGGCAGCGATCCGCGCTCGCTCGATGAAGTCGTCACCACCGCCAAGCGTGTGGCCCAGCGCCCGCTCATCGTCAAGCTCTCGCCCAACGTCACCAGCATCGCTCAAATGGCTTACGTCGCGCAGGAGGCCGGTGCCGACGCGCTCTCGCTGATCAACACGTTCGTGGCTATGGCGATCGACCCCGAGACTCGCAAGCCACGCATCGCCAACGTGACCGCCGGGCTTTCTGGTCCCGCTATTAAGCCCATCGCGGTGCGCATGGTATACGACGCAGCGCACGCCGTGAAGATTCCCGTCATCGGCATGGGAGGCATTTCGACAGCAGCCGACGTCGTCGAATTCATGCTGGCCGGCGCCACCGCCGTGCAGATCGGCACCGCCAGCTATTGGGATCCTTGCGCCACCGAAAAAATTGTCGACGAGTTGCAGGCATGGTGCAGCGGGCACGATGTCGCGAAGCTCTCCGACTTCATTGGTGGAATGTTGCTGGAATAGGCGCGCTAGTCACTGAGCTTCGGGCGCTCGCAGCTGGCGTTTCCCCGTGTCAGCATCTTTAGAGTAGCGATGCGGACGGTCTTCGCTTGCAGATCCATCTGGCCCGCGATTTCAACGTAATCGCCAATGTTCTTCTTTGCCAGGCTCTGATTGGCGATCTCGAAAATAATTTTCCGCTCAGCGTCGATGAGCACGATCTTCTTGCCCTTCGCGACGCATTCCTTAGCACATTGCGGATTGGTCGCGGTGAACGTGCCACTCTCCGCCCGTCCGCGGGCACACCCTTCATCGGACAGCCAACCCCGTATCTCGGTTTCAGATTGGCGCGCGGTCTGTTGAGCCAGTCCGGCAACGGCCAATACGAGCACCAAGGCCAGCAAGAAGCGGCGAGCGAAGATACGCATGACTCCTCCCGCGAGTTGAGATGAACACACTCAGATTAGCGATCTGCATCGATCGCAGCTTCAGCCTAGGCCTGCTTTCCAGCCTACCGCCACCCGCCCAGAATCGCTCCCATCGCCAGGTAACACACGGCTTGATATCCCGTATTGATCAGGTAAAGCTTAAACGGCTGCCGGCTGAATAATGCGTTTGTAAGCTGTACCGTGGTCACGATTCCCAGCCAAATCGCCAGCCCGATCTCCATCCCATAGAGTGCCGAGTCGACCTTGGCCACCTCGATAATCTTCCCCAGCACGATTGCCGAGAGAATGCTCGCGACCAGCGACATCGCATACGACGGCCCCGCGCTCTTCTGCATCTCCGCAATTCTGGCCTTATCGTTGGGGTCATACCCCATCAGAACCATCCACGGATTGGCAAACAACACCGGCGAATACCACAGAAAGCCCGCCACCATCGTTACCAGCGCACACACCAGCACGGCCCACACATTCACGCCCAGGAAATGCATAGATTCCTCCGTTCACTCAGAGAGTGGAACTGAATTGTCAGGGCCCGGAAAGCTCTGCTCGCAATGCCGGTATGAAAGGGACCGCTCGTAAACCGCAGCCTGGGGGAAGCTGCAACGGCTATCGCCCGCGAGTGTACCAGATGGAGCCAGGAGACTTGTAGTCTCGGCCTTCGCCCCACACCGCGTGAGTCGCGCCGTCGCTGTCGATCGCAAGGCCGAAGTAGTCTCCAAAGGGGAAGCGGAATCCGCCCAGCAGAATGTAATCGTAGCCCTGAGCGGGACTGGAAAGCCGCGATTCGGCGCTCCATGTGGCGCCGCCGTTGGTCGAGTTGCGGTAATAGGTGTTCCACAGCGGACGATTGCGGTGTCCCAACTCGCTAGCCCTCGCATCCATCCATGCAATGCGAACATCGCCAGACGCCCCCGCAACAATCGCCGGGAAAGCGTGCTCGACGCCCTGCACGGCATTCGACACATTGGTCCGCTCCGACCAACTTGCCCCTCCCGTGGTCGACGACGAAAAGTACACGCGCTCCGGTCCGCCATTCGCGCCCCCGGCATTCCACAGCGCGTACAGAGCGCCCGCAGCGTCTGATGCCAGCGCGATCTGTGCGCCCAGGTACCCAGTCTGGCAGCTTTGCGCGTCACAGCTCGGCGGCGCGCTCGATACATCCAGCAGCAGATTGCCCCACGTCCGTCCGCCATCCGACGAGCGGCTGACGTAGACGCTTACCGGACGGCTGGCCATTTCGTGCCGCGCATATGCGGTCCAACCAAAATAAACGGTGCCCGCCGGATCGATAGTCGCCCCGCCTGCCAGCGATGATCCCGGCGAAGCGTTGAGATTCACTTGCACCGGGTTGAACGTTTGCCCGGCATCGTGCGAGGCGGCCACAAAGAATTTTTCTTCGTGGTTGAACCCGACGTAAACATCCGCTCCGCGCACCGTCAGCACTGGCCGGTCGGCCTCTTCCCGCCCTTGCTCCGCCAGGGAGAACGACCAGCTGTGGCCGAAGTCCAGCGACCGGGCGACCATAATGTCGCGCTTGTTATTCTGCAACCACGACGCGTAGACCGTCTGCCGGTCCACCGGATCGACCACGATCTGCGGATCAAACTGTCCGGTCGAGAAGGGAACCAGCGCCTTCGAAGGCTCCCAGGTGAGCCCATTGTAGCTGCTGACGATCAGCGCAACGCTGGGAGCAGTACAGCTCGAACAATCCGGCACGGCCCCATACTGCGGATAAAGAACGTAGACATGTCCCCGTCCGTCGGCGGCGATGGCAGGTTCCCATTGGTCGCCCGTGCGGTATCCCAGGCGTCTCTGCGCCGGAAACCCAGGGACCGCCAGCGCCGCCTGCACCGTAGTTAGAACCAATACGAGGCAGAGTGCAGCTTTCTGCACGGTTCTTGGCCCGGTTTCGAAGCGGCTGGTTGAGAAACCCACGAACTTAACCCCTGTGACAACCCTCCCCGGACTCTACCGTGATTCGCCAAGAGCGTCAATTGCCCTGCCTGGTGTTTGACCCGGATTTTACAGCCCTGTTACTTTTCTGGCATTGGATCATCTAAATGAGGGACAATACACACCCGAAGCGTTGAAACTAGGGGAGCGCAATGGAACGAGCCACATTTGCAGCAGGATGTTTCTGGGGAGTCGAAGCCACCTTCCGGCAGATGCCGGGCGTAACCTCAACCCGCGTCGGCTATACCGGGGGAAAGACTGAAAACCCGACGTACAAAGAAGTCTGCACCGACCGCACCGGCCACGCCGAAGCCGTAGAAGTCGAGTTCGACCCCGCCAAATTGACCTATTCTCAATTACTGACGGTGTTCTTCGAAAACCACGATCCGACGCAGCTGAACCGCCAGGGCCCGGATTGGGGCTCGCAATACCGCACCGCTATTTTCTTCCATTCTCCCGAGCAACAAAGGCAGGCGGAGCAGTTCAAACAAGAACTGGAGAAGGCGCACCGCTTCTCGAAGCCGATCGCCACCCAGATTGTCCCGGTCGTCACCTTCTACCCGGCCGAAGACTACCATCAGCAATATCTGGAAAAGCGCGGCCTCGCCAGCTGCCACATCAAGTAGAAGAAGCCGCTGTGCGTCACAGTTTTCAACGGGCGTCATCCCGAGCGGAGCCGCTTTTCAGGCGAAGAGAGGGATCTCAGTCTTAACGAAAGCGAGCTAGGGATTAGAAACGCTGACAACACTCACAGGCTGCCGCGGCCGGAAGAAGAACAACAAAACGAACCCGCCCAAATAGTACAGCGCGCTCTGTTGCAGGTTGCAGCCCAAAAACCGCTGGATCAGCCCGAACAAAGCCAGCGCCTCGCACAAAGCATACGTGGCGATGTAACCCGTTCTCCAGTGGTTGAGGCTGACGCTGTCCTCGGGCTGGGTAGCCAGGCTTTCCGCAGCCCGCAGCACCAGGGTGCGACGCACTACAAAGATCGCTCCCACAATCGCCACCGCCAGGGTCGAGAACAGGTAACTGAGAGCCGGATCGACAGCACGCGCCACCGGTCCCGCGAGTTCTCCCACGACTCCATAAAGGAGGATGCTGGCCAGCATCGACCACTGCACCGCCCGCAGTGTCTTCAGGGCCCTGATCATCGAAGTGACATTCTCGCTTGAAGTGGTGCTCGACCCTAGAAATCATTCTACGGCGGAATCCGCCTGAGCAATACTCTTTTCGCCGACTCAATGGGAATGATGCTGTTCCGCTCGTCCCGGCCGCATTCGCAGAAAGATCTGGAACGACACGGGATTGTTCCCGTAACTCGAATCGAGCGTGGCGGGCTTGGAGTAAAACGTCACATCCGCGCCCAGCCCCAGTTGCCAGGCGCGATTCTGAATCACATCCCGCTCGCCGCCAAACGTGTACGCCCCGATCCGGTAGACCGGTTGGATCGGCTCCTGCGGAAACAGCTCGTTCTTGTCCACCAGTTCCAGCCGCGTGAATGCATAGTCTCGCTGCAGGAAGTTCACCGTGGATTCCAGCAGGTAGCTGTTCAATGTCGTGTCCGTCGCGATCTTGTGGACTCGCCCCCAGATCAGCGTCGTCGCCCAGTTGCCCGCTGCCAGCGGCCTGTTGTATTCCGCCGACGCCGTCTGCCGCCATTGGCTTCCCGGCTCCAGCGCCTCAGGGTGCTCCAGCCGCCCAATGCTGTACTGCACCGCCCAGTTGCGCGTCGGCGCCACAAAGGCCCGCCCCGACCATGAATCCAGCGCTGCCAACTGGATGCCCCACCGCTGCTCATTAGGCTCTCGCCCGTTGAAGGCCGAGGCCTCCAGCTTGACGCGGTCAATCACAAATCCCGTCGTGACCACGCCGAAGCTTGTGTGCGTCGAATCCTGCAAGTGGTGGCCTAATGGAGCCAGCGGCAGCTCGGAAGCCGAAGCCCGGTGGATATAGGTCACCGGCCCAAGCGCTGGCTCCGCCGAGGGACCACCGTAAAGCTCCCAGGAGATCTTCTCCGTCAGAGGCGCGGTATACAGCGCCGCCAACTCGGCGAAGACATTGTGCGGATGCTGATGATCCACCAGCGGCTCCCCGTGATAAGTCTCGCCTGTCTGGAAAATCTCAGGGAACCCGGGGTGCGGAGACGTCAACGACTCGGCGGAAAACATCTGCTCGAACAGGATCGTGCCCGCGCCCAGCTTGTGCTGCTCCATCAGCATCCCCCAGTTCACTGACTCGGCTTTACCCACGCCGCGCGGACCGCCCTGATGGTTGTAATCCACGAATATGGCGCCGTGGGCCATGAACTCCCACCCGCCGCTCATCCACATCCACGCCGGTCCCTGCACAGATGCTGGCTGCCACGCAGTTCCTGATCCTTCATGCGGCGATGGCAGTTGGAACACCTTCGGCTCGTCCATCGGCATGTTCATCCCCGCCATGGAGGTGTCTTGCGGCGGTGAGACCTCATGCTCGGCGTGCGCTTGCGGCGTAGGGGCTGCAGTCGGAGTTTCTTGAGCTGATACCCCCGCCAGAAAGGGGGCGATGACCAAGAGGACCGCAAGCGCTATCCTTCGCGCGGAGATGCGCCGGTTCAAATTCGACGACTGTGAAGTTCCCTGGCGCGCGCAGGAGAAACCCCGAAGAGGCAGGCGAGGGAATGGAGAGGCCATCTAGATTTGTAGCGGAGGGTGCATCGTGTCTACGTCCCGGTGATTCTGATGCGAAGTTCTTCCGGCAAGCGCTGCCGTATTTCCTCTGGCAGTCGATCATGCACGCGTCGCGCGCCTTCTTTGGCGGCGTCGAGAACAGTCACCGGCGCTGGAGTAGCCACCGCCACCCCCAGCCAGATCAGCGCAGAAAGCCCAAATCCCGCCAGCGCCGCGATCTCCAGCCAGAACGCATGCCGCGGTCCGAGGTGCCAGATCACGCCAAACGCCAGCAGAAACACGCCCGCCGACACCGATGCCAGCGCGATCAGTCCCACATCGATCACGCGATGAATTTGTTGCCGGCTGCGGCAGTGTTCGCACTCCGCAAAATGGCTCTCGTAGTCGCCGCACATCTCCGGCGCCAGGCCGGATATGTCATACCGCCAGCCCGCCAGAATCTTGCCAACGATTGGATCAATGCACTGCTGACTCATGGGGTAATACAAATATGCAAAAGGCAAATCTGCAAACAATCACTCCAAAATCAGCCGCCTACAAGCGAATCGGCTCCATCGCCTCGGTCTGCGACGCCAGGAGCACGCGGCTCTGGAATAACCCGCCACGCGTGGCCAGAGCTTTTTCAGCCTCTCTCCGGGCTATTTCCGGATGATTGTTCTGCTCTGAGAGATGCGCCAGCACCACAAAAGACGCACTATTATCATAGTCGTTCGTGAAGAAATCAGCGAGAGCCAGGTTCGAAAGGTGCCCCACCCGGCTCATCACCCGTTGCTTCACCGACCACGGATACGGCCCCACCCGCAACATCTCCAGATCGTGATTCGACTCCATCACCAGCACATCGCAGCCACGAAGATGATCGCGCACGCTCACCGGCAAATACCCCAGATCGGTCGCAACCCCAACCTTGATGCCCTCCGCGCGAAACGTAAATCCCACCGGATCCGCCGCATCATGCGGAATGGTGAACGGCCTCACCTCAATGTCTCCCACCTGAAATCGATGTCCAGCCTCAAACGCCTCGTACTTCTCCAGCCTCGGACGCTCGCCTTTCTCATTGCGCATGGCCCGCGCCCAAGCCTGATGCGTCCCGCCCGTCATGAACACTGGGATACGCAGCTTCTTCGCCAGCGTTGCCAACCCATAAACGTGATCGGAATGTTCGTGCGTGATGAGAATGGCTGAAAGCGAATGCGGATCCTCGCCCAGCATTCTTAGGCGTTTAAAAGTCTCACGGCACGAAATCCCGGCATCCACAAGAATCTTGGTGCAGGCGCTGGCCACCACCGCGCAATTCCCGCGGCTCCCCGAAGCCAGCATAGTCACACTTATACCCATGATCGCAGCATACGCGTAATTCCTGTGGAATCGGGAGTAACTTTCTGGGCAGATTATTCACTTGACACAAATACCATATTTTGGTAAAGTGGGTTCATGCCACAGCGAATCCATCCCAAGCCAGTAAACATCAGGGAAATCGCCATAAAGTTCTCGACTGAAGAACAGTGTCTTGAGTACGTCGAAAAAATGCGCTGGCCGGATGGCGTAGTGCGCTGCTCCACCTGTGGCGATAAGAACGTCAAGCGCGTGATGCGGACTGCGGAGTCGAAGAACAAGCGCCCGTGGTTCTATCTTTGCCTCAACAAAGACTGTCACCAGCAGTTCTCTCCCACCGCTGGCACGCTGTTCGCGGACTCGCATCTGCCGCTGATAGTTTGGTTCCATGCAATCGGCCTGATCCTGAATGCGAAGAAGGGAATCAGCGCGAAGCAATTGCAGCGCGACCTGGGGATCGGCGGTTACAAGACCGCATGGTACTTGAATCATCGCATTCGTGAGGCGATGGCAGAAGGCGATCCTAAGCCTCTCGGCGGAATCGTGGAAATCGACGAAACCTATGTCGGCGGTCGCATCCGTGGCATGGGAGTGAAGTACGCAAAGAAACAGAAGAAAGTCGTTATGGGCGCTGTGCAACGCGGAGGCAAAATCCGATTGCAGCATGTGCCAGATGCGAAGCTCAACACAATCACTGGTTTCGTGCGAGAGAATCTGTCAGCCGACGTTGAGCGTGTGATGACTGACCAGCATCACTGCTATCCCACCGCACTAGCTCCTGAGTTCTCGGATCGACATGAACGAGTCAATCACATAAAGGGCGAGTACGTTCGCGGCGACGTGTATACGAACACAATCGAATCCGCGTTTTCTCTGCTCAAGCGGGGAGTGATAGGCCAGTTCCACAAACTGTCAGGGAAGCATCTGCATCGCTACCTTGCGGAGTTCGAATACAGGTTCAATCACCGCACGGATGCGGACGTGTTCATAGGCACCGTGCAACGGCTCTGCGGGGTCAAGCCTCTGCGCTTCGCGGCGCTCACTTCTGAGAAGTCTTAGGCTTGCGTGGGGCCTTCGGCCTTCCCTTTATCTCAGAGTTTTTCTGCGGAGGCTTCGCCAGCATCCGGCTGAGAACTTCGTCGAACCGTCCTTTATCGGTTCGCATGATTCAAAATCATAGCATCTTCCACAAACGGAAATCGCCTCGGTTTCCCGAGGCGATTCCATATGTCTGCTGGTGCACCCGAGTGGGAAGAAAACTCTTAACGCTCACCAGCTAGATCAAGAGCTAATCTAATCCCACCATCTTGGATCGGTATTTATCTTAGCAGGTTTTTGTGCTTGACATTTACCGAATATTTGATGACGAAAGTTATGCGAAAGATGCAAGCTGTAAACGTTTATGTTTCTTATAGATGCACGTATGGCTTAGAAAGCGCAATTCTTGAAAGAAATTTGTTTCGCGTAAACATGCTATATGCCGTGACCATTCGCAGGTTTCCATTCTTTCCTTCGCGAACGGGAATAATGTAATACGAGACCTGTGGTTTTTGAAGTTGCAAGGGGATGGTAGCAATACCAGTGTACAAGAAGGTCCTCCGAAAAGAGCCTCCAAAGGTTTCTTCCGCGACGTAAATTGCTCGCGATCCCTGAATCGTAAATCGAATCCAGGGCAACCGCTTCCCGCGAACCTGCTCATAATTCTCTGGGTCTACGATGTGCTTTCCCGTGCCCTCTTCTTTATAGAGGGATTTCATGGCATCTTCATCGATTACGACCTTTCGCCCGTGCACGTCATTGACTTCACCCATTACCTTACTTCCAAAATATTCCAATGCTTTTTCCTCACTGAAATCGCCACCGAAATTCTCGGCTAGTTCTCCGACTGCATTGAATTGAAATGGCTGCGAATGCAGGGTCTCCGCCAAAATCAGAGCGGAAGAAATCTCCTTCATCTTCAGTGTTGGTTTGTTCATCCGCTTCTGACGCAAATAGGTAATTTTTGTGGCGTCATAGAAGACTCGCGCGAGATGCTCTTTATTCTTCGACGAGAGCAGAGATGATTCCAACAGCAGCTTTCGTAATTGATCTATCGGATTCATTCGTTCCGCCTCAAAACTTGGGCTATAATGGCGGAGGGCGGGGGGATCGGACCCCGTTCCAATGAAGGAACCAGCGGCTTATAAGGCCGCTCCTAGTGCCAACTAGTCGCCCTCCGGTCAGGCAAAATGAAAGCGGATCACCACGGCTCTAAACCAGCTTCCCTCCAAGGCTTCTGGTTTGGGGCCTTTCCGTTTTCGCCCAACTCCACGGTGAACCTGGGATGGAGTCAGGCTATAGCTATTCTGGTCATACAAAGCCTCGGATAATAACTCATGCGAATCGGAGCGTACAGCAACGCGATTTGCGTGTCCATCCTCCATACATAGAGTCTCTACGGATAGGGGGTAGGAGAATCACGGCAAACTTTCAACCAATCCCTTCGCAATATTAAGAGCCTTCGTCAATCCTTGGTTCGTGAGGCGATACCGCGTCGAACGCTTGATGCCGCTCTTTAGGACCAGCGCCTCTCCGATAGCGTTATCCAATACTCGATCAACACGAGGCACCGGGCGGCCTGATTGCGCTAGCCCGTCCCCAATCTCTTGCCCTGTGACCGCAATGTTGTCGCGAAGGTCTTTGTGTCCGAGCATGATCAGCAACGCAGCGTCCTCTGCGGACTGAGGCAAGGCAGTTAAAGAAACAATGCGCCCAGACACGTGCAAAATCTTCTCAATGGGAATGTGCACGTTTCCCACTGTATCCGATTGATTCGATTGCACAATTGTCTGTGCAGCTGCACCGTTCGATGTGCTATTGGATTGGACTGTGCTGATACTTTCTAGAAACGCCTGGAATTGGGCGGTTACAATATCGACAGGGCCGTCCGCTTCGAATTCATTATCGCCAATCTTTGTCCTGATCTTCGTGGTATCCATGGGCATGGCCCCCCTCTACGATGAATAGAATCGTGGCAGAAGGGAAACCATCTGTCAAGAAAATACAGATGCTATAGTTGATTACTTTTATGTCTGGTAGCAGGCTGGAGGTATGAAACGCTACCAAGAGCTGGTAAATTCCCAATGCCTAGGCTGTAATGAGTGGCTCTGCGTGACCGCAGGAGCCTATACAGGAGAGATTATCTGCCGCAAGTGCGGAGTAGTCAACATCTTTGAGGATAGCTTGAAGCCTGTGGGAACGATGCCCTGCACCACTACGCAAGCGTGATTGCAGGCGGCAAATGGGCATGGTATAACACTCGCCTTCCCTCAGAAAGCGAGTCACCACAATGGACATAAAGGTTCTGGAGTTAGCTACGCAGCTAACAGACAAGGCAATGGGTTCGCCACAAGCAGCAACGAGTTGGATCAATAGTCCCGACAAAATCCAAGAGTTTCTGAAGGCCACTGCCCAGACGCTAAATGAACTTTATCGGGAATCTCCATAAAGACCGGTGAGATAAACCTTCACCGTCGCGCCAAATACACTCTGCCATTGGTCCCCGAAGGCGCTCTTGTAAAGCTCAATGAGCGCCTTAATTGTGTCGATCAGTTCTTTGCTTTCGTGCGTGGTTTCTGCCCTGTCACGGCTCTTTGAATCTTTCATTTTTCCTCCATTTGTGTCAAGTGAATAATCCTCCTTTCTGGTTAGCCGATACCTAAGAGCAGGAACGGCCTGTGTAAAAATGGCTTATGTGGGGACGGCCGCCTCGGCCGTCCAAGCCCGGCGCCTTCGAGCTGAACTCATTGCTCTTAGTGGAACTGCAGGCCGCTACTTCCCCTGCCGCAAATTCTCAATCACATCGCGCATAAACGATCCCCCATACGCCCCCGCAATCCCCGGCAGAAACGCCAGAAACGATCCATAAATCTGGGCCCGCGTCGGCTTCACAGTAAGAATTTCGTAAGCCGCTAACTCAGTCAGTGGAATGAACACTCCAACCGTCACCACCCACCGCCAGGGCCACCGCGGCCGCAGCAACCCGAGCAGCATGCCCGCGGACAGCACCAGGAGCGCCGTGAACAGCAAATCGTTGATCGCAACATCCGCCCATCCCGTTCCCATGCCGCAAAGCGCAGCCAGAATGTAGAACCAAACGTCACTCCCGGCGCTCGGAACGCCCTCAGATGTTTTCATTGAACAATCAGCAATCAACAATCATCAATACGTATAGAATCCCCGCCCGCTCTTCCGCCCCAGCCATCCCGCGTCCACCATCTTGATCAGCAGCGGGCACGGCCGGTACTTCGGATCCCCCAACCCATTCTGCAGCACCCGCATGATGTCGAGACAAACATCGAGCCCGATAAAATCCGCCAGCGTCAGCGGCCCCATCGGATGATTCATCCCCAGCTTGAATACCTCGTCCACGGCCTCAGCCGTGGCCACCCCCTCCATCACCGTGTACATCGCCTCGTTCAGCAGCGGCATCAGCACGCGATTCGAAACGAATCCCGGCGCGTCATTCACCTCGACCGGAGTCTTCTCCAGCTTCACCGACAAGTCGCGCACCACCGTAAACGTCTCCTGCGAAGTCGCCAGCCCACGAATCACTTCCACCAGTTTCATCACCGGCACCGGATTAAAGAAGTGCATCCCGATCACTTTCTCGGGCCGTTTGGTCAACGCCGCCAGCTTCGTAATCGAAATCGAAGATGTATTCGAAGCCAGAATAATCTCCGGCCGCGTCACCCGGTCCAGATCGCGAAAAATCTCCGTCTTGATGTCAAACTTCTCAGTCGCAGCCTCAATGACAAAGTCGCAGTCCGAAAGCTGCCCGCGATCGGTCGCCGGACGAATGCGCGCGAGCGCCGAAGCCTTGTCGTCAGCCGTAATCTTGTTCTTCGAAACTTCACGATCGAGATTCTTCGCAATCATCCCAAGCGCCCGATCCAGAAACCGCTGTTCCACATCGCACAGCACAACGTGGAATCCGCCGCGCGCAAACACATGCGCAATTCCGTTGCCCATGGTCCCCGCGCCCACCACGCCTACCCGCTGAATGTTCATGAAGTTCGCCTCTAACAAAACGTTCGAGTCTACCACCGCTCCTAAGGTGATGAACAATCGGGAAAGACTTTGGGTGGCGCAGCTCTTTCAGCGCTGCGATTAGCTCCTGCTTTCTTGCAAAGGCGTTAAGGATTATGTGGGGACAGCCGCCTTCGGCTGCCCCTCGAGCGGAGCTCGAGAGGGCGTATCATAGAGAGTTTTCATTCTTCGGGAATTCTCCCACGGATGTGCCCTCATGCCCGTCAAAACCATCATCGAGCCCTTCCGCATCAAAAGCGTCGAACCGATCCGTTGGACCACCCGCGACCAGCGCGAGCAACTCCTCGAAGCCGCCTTCTACAACCTCTTCCTGCTCCCCGCCGACGATGTCCTCATCGACCTCCTCACCGACTCCGGCACCGGAGCCATGTCCACACACCAGTGGGCCGCCATCATGGAAGGTGACGAAAGCTACGCCGGCAGCCGCAGCTT
>PLBY01000069.1:2606-40544 GCA_003134655.1 Acidobacteriaceae bacterium | reverse complement strand
AGCAACTGCGGCTCGATGCTCTGGTCGGGGGTCGAAACTCGGACGTAGAGGACGGCTCTCTTCATATGTTTATGCGCTCCTTCTTCCATCCGCTAACTCTTTGCTTTCGGCAACCTGCTCGGTCAGGGCTATTCATCTGCCCTCCAGAGTTCGGCACCACTTCTGGGCAAATCGACGATGTCTCGCACTTCTCGGCGAGCCGCTCGCTGGCGATTTCAACGATCACACTTTCAGGCCCCAGAAGGTTAAGGTCGCTCCAGATGTGATCGGTCATTAGTCGGCCAATGGTGCCGTTCGGCAACTCCCTAAGTTGCTTCTTCAGAATCGCACCGATGCAGAGCGAGCCGACCACCCGCTCGAAGGGATTCTTGGAACGAGCGAGGCTTCGCTGTTCTTGGATGAGGTCCTCCAAGCCGATTTCTTTATCTCCGCTGTAGTAGGGGTGCACGCATTCACCTGCATTGCCGTTATACCCAGTTGATCTCGAAAATCGATAGGAATTCAGGACAATATTTTGAGTAATCACCAGAAAGGATTACTGGTGTGCTACTTTTTGCAATCGAGTGTGCTACTCCTGAAACTTTTTCCGGGGATTCCTATCGATTCTGCGAACGCCGTTGGTATATATACGGTAGGAGAAGTCCATGTCACTAGAGAAGGAATTTATTCGAGACGGAAAGCGTCAGATCATCGGTTCGGTCACGACTGGCTACGTTGGTTCGTTCGAGACAATCGTCAGGGACGAACAGAACAACATCACTGGGAGCACCAGCGAGCGATTCAACACTACTCGCGATGAGCACGACAGTTTAGTTTCTGTCAACAGCGCCGATCCCGGTCTTCTGATCGGGCGGAAGAAGTAGCCTCACCGTCCTCTCCCCCGCAGCAATGGCTTTCGACACTTCACGACAGTTTATCGTGAGGTTCCCCTGTCCAGTCCGCCAGCAGGGACCTTCAAGCGGCCGGTGCGTAGACTCTCTCGGAGGATTAAATGGAGCCTGAGTTTCGCTTTTGTTTGAATGGTGAGGTCATTCGGAGCATCCGCGTACAGCCCGAGATGAGCGACGGTAAGCCCACGGGCAAACGACAGGTAGCCGTCGAGATCGAAGGCATCGGGTGGTTCACCATCGACGACAACGAAAATTTGTGGGACGAGGACCTACCAAGGTTCGTGCTTAAGTACACCACCATTCCGATAACGACAGGGCAGGGGTGGCAGAGGGTCACAACAGGAGGACTACTGCACGTTTTGGAGTCTGCGGGGCTGATTACCAAGACTCCTGATTGGCGTTGACGATGAGTAAGCTGCGCCGTGCCGACTATACCGAGCATCTCGCTGGAAAGACGATCAAGCGAGTCCACTGGAACAACGACGAAAAGTGGAGACGCCTGACCTTGGAGTTCACAGACCAGACTCTTTGTTCGTTCAAGTTTGCGTTAGCGATGGACGAGGAAGCGGAATTGTCGGAATTCGTCAGCGGCAACCCTTCGAAGCACCGGAAGCTCATTCCTCTGCCGCTGGTTCGCCAGCCCATCAAGCCTCTGGTGTGATGGATTGCCATTCGCCGCAGAGTGAGTTGAAGGAGGCGGCAAAAGCGATTGGGGCGGCGACGGGGCTGGTCGGTAAATACAGGGGAAGATTGCAAGAACTCTGTGACAATGCTCCCCCACGGAAGATGCCGCCGACATCGGAGCAATCCGCGGCGAGGATCAACCAATGAAGAAATCGCATGAAGGCGGAAAGCGCAAGATATCCACACGGACGACTGAGCCGCGAGTGGGTATCTTTTGGCTCGTTGATGGCAAGACGCTTATCGACAGCACGTCGCTCAGCGAAGCAGAGCCATACGGAGATCACCTGACGCATCCTCGGGGTCACCCCGAAGTGTGGGAACAGTATCAGCGGGCTGGAGCCGTGCCCGCCGACATGGAGTACGAGGAATCCCCGCGAGGGCGGGTCAACTACAACACGAAGACTCGGCAATTCATGTTTCTCGCCGACCGATGCATTCTCAGAGACAAGGACATCGTCAGGAGGATCATGTCCGAGATGGGCCTGCCTCAGAAGACGACAACGGACACCGACAGCCATTACCGCTGCTCCGTTTGCTTGGCCCGGTCGGACTAAACGCACCTGTCATGCGAGTTGGGGTCACCACGACGCGCGATGGTGTGCGAGATAATGACCCCGTTGAGACGAAACTGGAAGTGTGTTTCCACGATCTCCTCCTCACTGAAAACACTCGCTGCACAGATCGCAAGTCAGGAACAACCGAATAACAAATCACGTTGACGCACTCGGCAGCGGCTCGGTCATTCGACCTCCCCGAAAAATAGGTTGATTTCCCTGCTGAGCGGCTCCGAGAACAGCAGCATCGGGCAGTTCTTGGCGATGCACTGAACGTGGCTCAGTACGATCTCTTGGGCCTGAGCAGGAGTGATCCCCAATTTGTGATCCTCGCTCTCAGCCATCTTCAGAATTTTCCTGGCGAGCTTTTGCTTACCCGCAGGGCTGAGATCGGGACGCAACAGAGCGGCACACGCCCAAGCGGTGAGCACCCTGTCGCGGCACTTCACGAGCCGCTCTTCGGATCTATCGTCTTTGTGTTTGTCGCTCATCGGTGCCTCTAGCAGGAACCCTTCACGATCCGGTGGACCGTTGTCTTGCTGATCCCCAGTTCTCGGGAGATTTCGCCAAGGCTTTTACCAGCGGCAAGGAGCTTGAGAAGCTTGCCCCGGTTGCAGTCGATGCGTGGTCTGCCGCCGACTCGCCCTTGAGCCCGAGCCCGTTCTAAACCCGCGATGGTGCGCTCTGACAGGCGAATGGTCTCCTGCTTCGCGAGCGTTGCCAGAAGGCTAACGATCACGTCCCCGAAGATGCCCGTCGAGTTGATGTACTCTTCGGTGTATGAGCGATAAGACACACCTAGCTCGCTCAGTCGTGTGAGGTACCGTAAAGTGGGGAAAGCCCCTTCTCGCGAGAACCTGTCCAGACTCCAAAACAGCAAGCAATCCCATTCCCGGCGTGCGGCGGCTTCAAACACTTGCTTGAATGCCTCCCGTTCGCGTTCCCCTCGCTTGCCAGAGACGCGATCCTCGTAAACCTTTTGCACCTTCCACCCCTGCTTCCGGGCGAAACTCTCTAGCTGGAGCCGCTGGTTGGCAGTGTCTTGCCCCCGATCCCGAGTGCTCACGCGGCAATAAATCGCTACCTTCATGCTTGCAGTATTATACGTATCTACGCAGATGCGTAATGGCACGGTCGTGCCGAAAACGGTCGATTTTGGAACGCCGAAGCACATGCCGCTAAGTTGTTGATTCTTCGTGGTTGCCGTTTGGAGATTCTGACACCCGTTTTGGGAACGGCTATGGAGCGCAGGGAACGACTACGTAAATACGTCGGTGCGGATATAATGGCGTGCGAAGGACAGGGTCCCAATGGCAGAGAAGAAGAGAGCAACGCGCATAAGCAGTCGGGTCGCGGCACAGGAAAAGCTCGTAGCATTGACACTCAAGATCGACCGCGCGATGTACAGGCGGCTGGTCGGCCTGCGTGCAGCCGGAGAGAAATTACGAACGCATCAAGACATTCTGCGGCAGGCGCTAAAGGAGTATCTGGACCGGGTCGGGGCTTGATCCTGATCAAACTCGTAAAGAGACTCCAGGCAGCATCAACCTGACCCTGGCGAATGCAGGTAAGGGAAACCAGTGGTAGTCAACAAACGTGGCGCCGGGGCGGTCGCAAATGATTCATTCGGTTCGACCGAAATCGCGTTGCGGCGATGGCCAACAACGTACACCTTATTGACCACGGGTGGCTGTACCAAAATCCTCGGTTCTACGCGCTCCCGCCCCACCGCCATAAAACTGAGCTGCAGCTGTCGGAGCGACACACGGCTCCAAAGGCTGCTATGACTTAAGATCTAGGACACTTCGTGCGCGGACGATCGCCTGGTCGAACGCTTGATCGAGCTTGGGGTTGACGTCTCGGCACCCGGCCACCACTTTCTCGATCCATGTCAGATACTCGCGACGACGTTGTAGCGGCCAGTCTGCCGGAGGACTGACTGTGATGTCGCGAACATTGCATATCTTGTCTGCGATTTTCACCTGCTTTGCGCGAATGGAAGATTCTCGCGCGTGTTCGATCTGAAGTCGCTTCCGCTCGCCTTTTTCGATGGACTTGTCGTCTGTCAACTCGCGCACAAGACCAGCCACCTCGGGTCCGAAGTGTTCCTCAAGCTCCACGAAGGTGGTTTGGGTATCCTCGACGGTATCGTGTAAAACGTCGGCTCATCAGATACATCACCCTCGGACGCGAGGACAGTTGCGACCGCGATGGGATGATTGATGTATGGTGATGCTTCAGCGTCCTTACGACGTTGACGACGATGCTTGTCGGCTGCAAATGCGATTGCCTTTAGAATGTGAGTGGGTCCAAAGTCCGCAGAGCCTCTCTTCTGGGACAGCATCATGGAAATTCTGTCCCGGGCCATGTCTTGCGATTTCCAAACGTTGGTTTAGACGCCCTCAGAAAGCATTGACAGCCGCGGAATCCAACAACTTCCCGACCGAACAGTCCTGGGGTAGATCTTCCACTGCAGCAAGTACCTCTGGCGCAGGGAATACGGGATTCCCTGGGGACCAAAGCTCTACACTCTCAGTGTGCTCTTGATAGAACTCAGGATCTGTTGTTATCCGGACTGGTTGGCTCATTCCAGGTGCTAAGTATGAGTACTCCCGCTGCGCCATCCCGTTCACATGGATTCCCACAGGACGCGCCCATTCCGACGTGACGACGCGGTCCAGGTCATCAAAATCATAGAGAGGCAGCGGTCGTGGGGCCAACTCGAGTCCGGCATCGGTAGCCGCATCGAGGTCCAAACCGGTCCCAGCCTCGTCGAGGGCGCTCTCGATGTCACTTACGATGCTATCGCGTCCCGTGTTCGTCAGTACCGTCGCTGAAATCCGCTTTGGCAGTTGCGACAGAATGGGTTGTAGTTTTCCAACGACGCTCTCGAATAGCCCGATCCGGCTGCGCAAGACCCTGTAGACATCTGTTTCAACGGTGTCGTCATAGTGAAGATTGACGATTCTGATGATCGGATTCTCCTGGCCGAGCCTGTCAATGCGTCCGATACGTTGTTCCACACGCATAGGGTTCCAAGGCATGTCGTAGTTCACGACTGCCCCACAGAACTGGAAATTGAGGCCTTCGGCGGCGGCATCCGTACAAAGCAGGACATCTGCCTGCCCCTCGCGGAACCGACGTTTGGCGTCATCGCGCGAGATCACTCGCCACGTGCCATCCGCGCTCCTGACCTCGCCTCCGCGACCGGAGTAGCACATGAGTCGGAGAGTCGAGTTTCGGCTGAGCTGGTCACGCAGGAAATCCATAGTGTCCGTGTATTGCGTGAACACCATGGCACGGTCATAGCCGGCAGTTCTCAACTCTTCCAGCACGATCCTAAGCTTCTCCAGCTTCGAATCCGGCGGTAATACCTTAATCCGCCGAATCAGATCCTCGACTGCGCTGCGCTCCTCGAAAGTCAGCGCCTCATGCTCCAAGGCTGCCGCTTCGTCAGTATCGAGCAGCTCGTCATCAACTTCACTATCGAATACATCATCATCGAGGCCCCTTCCAACCCTTTCACTGTCACCCTTCTTTATGGCCTCCAAGTGACCGTTCAGCGTTTCTTCTAACGCCCAAAAACTGCTCGCTAGCCGACGACGATAGATTGTCATCACGAACCCCACCGCGGTTCGTTCCCTTTCCGATGCCCGGTTGTAAGTGTTCGAGATGTAGTCCTCGACCTGCTCATAGAGCGCACGCTCCTCGGGCGTCATGCGTATGAACTCATCTCTCACTTGGCGGTCAGCAATAGGGGTTGTTATCTTGCCTGCCTTGTAATATTTCCGAAGAAGCTCACGAGTGTGTCGGGACACCAGTCGCCGAACGGGGGTGTTCGCTCGCACCAACGCAATTGCCGCCTTACGGTCGGCATTTTCAAGTTGCCGACGCGGCACGTTGGCAACATCACGGAGCGCGCGGAGGATCCGATTTGCCCGCAATCTACTCCCAGTACAAAATCGCACGGCCTCTTCCGTACTAATTGAGCCGTATTCCCGTTCAGCGGCCTGGAACAGGCCGGCCAAATCATCAACCGCTTCTGGTGATGGATTTGGCTGCTCGACCAAGTTAAAGAACCTCCGAAACGCGTTCTCAGTCCACTCCGAAGGCAAGCCGAGCAGGCTAAGAAGATCCCAGACCTCGATGGGATCGACCTGCATCGGCGTCGCTGTCAGAAGGATTAGACCCTGGGTTCGGTCCTTTACTGAGCGCATCAGCCGCAGTAGTTTGTTAGGGCGCACGTCCGGTCCCACCCCACCGCTCCGCCTACGTGCGTGGTGGGCTTCGTCAAGGACAACGATGTCCCACGGCTCAGCTTTGAGCAATTGGTCGGCACGACTCTCCCGACGCATCAACTGACTAGAAGCGATCACGAAAGGCTGAGCGTGCCACTTGTCCGACTCAACAAATTGCCAGTCATGCCCCCTCATGGCTGGTGACGGATACCAAACCAGGCGTTTCCCGTCGTAGATGGGCCAGTTCAGATTGAACTTTTCCCGAAGTTCTATCTGCCATTGTCGGAGCACCGCTTTAGGTGCCAAGATAAGGATCCTTTTCGCCTTGCCAGCTAGCCACGCCTGTCTCAAAAGCAAACCCGCCTCAATCGTCTTGCCTAATCCCACCTCGTCGGCGATCAAGAGCTTCGGTGGCCAGTTGTCATACATCCGCTGGAACGCCCTGATCTGATGCGGCCAGGGTGTAACCGCAGCAGTAGCTTCTCCGATACGTTCCCCACCGTTCGGCAGAGCGGGAGCATGTTTGATAAAACCCCAAAGCAAGCGGCGCAATTCGGGCGTAGACAGCTGCTGCGGTTCTGGTTCAGGTGGGACTTGGATGGATGGCATAGGCCCCGGCGGCAGTTCCCGCATGCGCGCGGGGCGATCGTCTGCAGGTAGAAAGCGCATCAGATCAGCCCTGAGAGCTGCCGGTACGTCGAGGGTGATCACCCTCTGGGCCTTATCCGCCCAAATTCGGGAAAAGTTTGTCTCCTCCTCGTCTACCCGCCTTGGTTCATTTCCCCAACTGGTAAAGATGTTGATGCTTTCCCAATTGTGCTGCCAACCGGCGGAGGTCTCGTTAAGGCTGCCATTCCAAGCTAGACGGTAGCCAGCTTTATCCTCGACGATGCCAGCCTTCTCGTGGAAGATGCCATCAGAGGGAATGGGCCTGCGATCAAGGTCACAGGGAACCGCGACTCTTACTTCGAGAAAGCCCTTTGCAATCATCCAGGACAGCAGTTCAAGAGCTTGATTGGTCTGTTTGTTTGAAGGATCGAGGGGGCAAGATCCGATCTTCTGTTCGACTGCGTCTCGCAGCTTTAACCCTTTTTCGATAGCGTCAATTTCGGCTTGCGCTAGGGTGCAGCCAACTACCAGGCGCATTCGACCGTTGTTGCGAACCAACCCCTCAATCCCGCGAGCTGCAAGCGTTAGGGCTGACGCGGAGAAAAATCCGGTTGAACGATCGTAGCGAACAGCAGTTTCAAGTACGGGCACATAGAACAGGCGGACCAAATCACCATCGTCTGGCGTGTACTTCAATTTCCATGTCCGATCCGACAGAATCATCTTTCCTCGGGACGCTTCCAAGTCGCCATCTGATCAGAAAACGGCTGCCAATCCTCTTGAGTTCCCATCCGCAGAAGATATTCCTCAGAATGAAATTCCCCATCCGCTATTTCTGCCAGGCTTCTAAGGACACCAAGGAGATGGAAGAAGGCCATCGGCGAAGTGTTCCATCGCAATTCTCCGATCGGATCATGCCGAAGCTCATAAAACGACCGATGCGTCTCTAGCGCGAACATCTCCAGCACTTGGACTACCTGTTCTCGCGTAATCCTTAGTTCCTCAGCGACCTTGTCTTGAAGATCATTCATTGCTTTGCTTCTACCGCCTCAGCCTCTTCTTTCCAGAGCTGCAATTGCTGTGGCTCGTCCACGTCGGCGGCGAAGGCCAGCTTGCGCAAGTTCTCCAGAGCCTCGAAATCGCTTCCGAACTCGGCTACTTCTCCCTCAAGATCAATTCCGGAGAACGCCTTCGACACTGGCAGAACCTCAAGCACCGCTTCGAGTGCCGCGAAGAATGCCGGATCAGCATCCACCTGTGCTTTGTTGAGCATTTCCTGTGCGTGTTGAAGATTGCGGGTGCGTGCGGCATAAGCCGCGTGGTGGACGGCATCGAGCCACGAACGGGAACCGTCAGCGGGGCCAATTGCTCCTTTGGCCGCACGCTTCGCGCTATCCCAAAGTATGATCTCGCTGGATTTCTTCTCCGCGACGTGTCCGATGATGTCTCTGTCCAGATCGACACCGACAGCCCGCGCGAGACGCAGAGCTTCGTCGTAGTCGAACTTAGGAGCGCGAAAGGCGTCCCACGCTAGGACATAGAAGGAGGTCAACGGATCCAGATCAGTACGCGCTTTCATGTGCGTGAGCTGTTGGAGACGCCAATTCTTTACTTCGCGCCGAGCAGCATTAAGCGCGTCCTCCGGTGTCACTTCGTATGGGTCCCAAGGTTCTTCGAACATCTCAGCCTGTTTTCGCCGCTTCTTAGCCTCTGGCTGGGGCCGGGGTGTACCGCGCCGTAGTGGCCAATGCTCGGAGAACTTCTGCAACGCTGGGCCGAAAGAGGCCAAGTAGAGATCCACCCCTCCAATGCCAGCATCCTGAAACTCCTTAATTCGTTGCCGGACGGCTCCCGCGACTTGCGGCTCAATGTCTTCCCAGTAGCTTGTGTCGCCACCGGCTGCGCGCTCCTGGCGCGGGCGGCATACTAGGAAAATCGTGCTGTTCGCTGCCGCCTTGTTCTTAATGTGTAGGCTGCCTTCCGCTTCAGTGTTGATTGGCCATGATGCGGTGATAGTGAAACCTGCGTGCATCAACCCTTTCGTGAGGGCGTCCCACGCACCTGTTGCTTTGTGCGTAAACATCAGCGTCATGATGCCTTCCGGCTTGAGCACGCGGCGGCACTCAGCAAAGATCGCTGCCATCTTTTCACGGTAGTCTCGGTTCGCCAAAGCACCCGCACCCTTTTGTCCTTTGAATCGCGCCGGATTCGCGATGGCTTCGTGTTCTTTGTCCGTCAAAGTGGTTCGAAATAGGTGAGGCACAACCTGCCCGGCTGTGCGCTTTAGCCAGACATAAAAGAAATCGGCAAGCTCAGCATATGTAACGTTGTTGTAGTACGGCGGGTCTATGACGATTACATCCACACTGGCATCGACAAGATGATCCAACGAGTCTGCTGACTTGCATGTGATCGTGACGGGAGGTGGACTGAAAGATTTATTGGTGACGGTGAATGGGAGAGATTGATTTTCAGTTTCCGGTATCTCTGCCGCCTCTCCACGACTGAGCTCGACCAGTTCACCAATGCATTTGCCCACCTGCCCCATGGCCCAGTCATAACCCAAATCCGGTATAAGGAGTGCCATCTCGGCGTATGACCATTTGAAGGAAAAATCATGGCGATCGAAGGTATTGACCATCACTTCGCGACTCACGTGCCATCGTGTCATACGAGAGTTGTAGTCGGCTATTTTGTCCAGCGCGAGCGCGAGATACACGAACGCCGCCGTCGTTGCGGTCGTCATGGCCCCACTCGCGCTCTCATCTTCTAGCAGCTCGCGGAAGACCTGTACCGCTGTGCCATGGCAAAGCAATTGCCGAGGCGAAAAAAGATCACGCCACAAAGGCATCCCATATTGGATAGGGCGGTCGTCATTCGCGTCTTCTGGAAACTTCTCTCCTGGCACAATATCCAGTGCGTCCCATTCTGGCATCTTTTCCGCAAGGAGAGCAGCTACGACATCTGTATTGTCATCTGGTCGAGGAGCGCGGAACTTTCGGACCCATCTTTCCTTCTCCTTTCCATTCTTCGTCTTAGTGATCTCGCGTCGCTTGTAAACGACCGCGTACAACTGATCGCCCATCCGCCCGGAATGTGCTTGGCTCTTGATTTCCTCGGACTCAATGATGCGTTTTGGACGGCAGTCTTCGTAGGGGCATGTTGCGCTGCCGTCGGTGACCGTACCCTCTGACTGTGCGGCCATGCTATCGACGATCTCAAACGTGCAAAAACGGCCTACACTACCAGGCCCATCAGCCATGTGTGGCAAGACTCTGACGCCAATTCCACTAGATGTGAGCCGCCAATTGGGCGATAGTGGGACCTGACCGTCGCAGTAAGGGCAAGTCACCGTTCTTGCCCAAAGGTAGGTAAGATCTATCTCATCCGCGCTATTTAAGTTTGGGAATAGGCCTTCCAGCCGCTCCCCTACCGACTTTCGCCATTTCGAGACAATTCGACGGTATTCGACGCCGAGAGCCCGCCCGATCTCCACCGGCCATTTGACTGTCGCATGCAGCAGTAGAGTAGCAACTGGGTTCAGATCGTTGCATTCACTCGGTAAGCCAAGACGTACCGCTTCAAAAGGGATGGTTCCCCCTCCGGCGGTAGGGTCGAGAACGATTGCATCATTGCAAACCACATTCTCGCGTATCCATCGACGCTCTGTTTCTTTAGGTCGATATGCGAATGCCCGAGGATAACCGTACGGATCTTCCACCCGCACTCCAGTTCGAACGGCCCGGTCGATCGCTCTCCTCCCTCGTACAGGATCTCCATGAATTCCGAGAACATTCAGAAATTGCTTTCGATCCGCATCCTTTCGCAGCAGACTCGCCAATATCGCCGCCCGTGATGCTACTAACGGCCGACGTGCCCACCAAACATGCAGGCGGTTTGGAGCAGGAAACGGCGTCATCGGGGTACGTTCGCGAAGGCTTTCAATTCCGATTTCGGCAATAGGAAGCCAGTGCTCGATTAACCTTGTGTCAGAAGACATCGAGGCCTTTCAGTTCTTGTGCGTGGGTTCGGTGAGGAGATACCGGAGCGCCGTTAGGACGCGTCGGGGGTTCTTCCGGTGCATGGCCATCCCGAGCCAGTAGGCTGCCTCTTCGCGTCCCATCGCCTCGATGCCCTCGGTAACCGACCGCATCCGATCACGGCTGCGCATAGGTGCCAGGGCGCGAAACAACAGCCCCAACCTCAGCGCCGATTCCTCAGTAATGTTGTAGCCGCGCACTCTGTCAGACGATCGCGGCAAGCGCATCCCAGCTTGATTCAAACGGCGCAGAACACGGTGCTCCACCAGTTCAAGATTTCGTCCTCGGAGACCTGCAACCCGAACAGCAGCTTTTAACTGCGGACTAGCGGGCGAGGGCATCTCCCAGACCTCAATTTCGGTATCCCCTACGCTATGGTTCCGGACGCGCACTTCGTACTGCGGCACCGATTTTGGTGTCTCAACCAGCCTCATGCGGGGAATCCTGTTAGTAGCACTGCTCATTGTTGCACCTCCGCAACCGCCGTGACGTAGGCCGCGGCGCTGGCAAATTTCACCAGCTTCTCTGTGAGCTTATCGGCAGCCTCACCCGCAAGATCAAGCCCTTGTTCAAAACGAAGTCCATAGGTGGTCTTCAGATCCTGCTGATTCGCCGCTCGGAACTGCGCATCGAGGAACTCCTTTACTGGCTTGGCATCTTCGACAGAACCGCGAAAGTCGAACTGGAACTCACTCTTTTCCTTCGTACCATAGCCGCCAACAAACGTGACACTCTTTGTTGCATTGCTCACGCCGCCGATTATTCCAAGCAACTTGAATGCATCGCCGGCCTCGTACATCTGGATCTCGATGGCACCGATCTTCGCAACCTTCGCAGCGCGCGCTTGTTCCCAGAGTTTAACCAAAGCCTCCCGAAGTATTCCCTGCGCGGTGAATTGCTTCTGCCCAGGCGCAACGGTTGCGACCGAGCCACCACTGGAAAAGCCCGGACCGCCTCCGGGTGTCGCTATCGGACCAGCTCCGGGTCCGAAGAGCCCTCCGCCACTCGGCGTCCCCGAACCAGTTCCTGCGTCCCCGCCAGGCTGTGGTTGAGCCTGACGCGGCCAGATACTGTGCTGCTGCGCGTACCCACTGGTGAAGATCACAGACTGCTCATCGACGATAATCATCGCCATCGGGTCGCCTTTGCCGTAAAGCAACTCGCCCCGACGATAGACGTACTCGCCCTGCTCGACGCCACGATGAATCGCCTTAACAAAGGTGTCATTCTCAACCAGGATTGGCAGCGCTGGGTCACGGCGGAACTCGTCGCGCAAAGCGGCAACCGTAATTTGCCCTTTGCGCAGTGGAGTGCGATCACGAATATATGTCGGTGAATCCGGCTCATCTCCCGGCACACGCAACTTGTTAAGGTCTTGCAATCCGAGCGTGACCGCCCGCTGACCTTCCCCAGGATGATTTCCTGTCGCATGCACGTCGAGAGCGGTATGCGCGAGGTCAACGTCGCTCGTTCCAACCCGGTTTCGCGACGGATAAAATAGATGCCTATAGCACTGCTGGATTGCCACAGCCAGCTCAGTGAGCGATTTCGATTCCAGCTCCTTTATCTTGTTTTGCTGGTGATCCGCGAGCTCCTTTAATCGCTCTGCGCTCTTCATTTCGATCAATGCCAGGCGACGGATCATCTTGGAGCGCATGTCGTCCTTGCGCGCATCGTCAGCCACAAGGAAGACCAAATTGTTTCGGAAGCTACGGAAGTCTGTGCCAGCTGCCCCTTTGCGATCGAAAATCTTGGCGATGAGCTCAGGGACGGCATCGATCGATCCACCAACCGTTACACCGTCATAAGACATCAGTGAGAGCAGTGGGCGGCCGTCGCCAATCTCATCGGGCACTTCGTACGGTCCCGCCGGAAAGGGAATCATCTGGAACCTGCCTGGCCCAAAGATTCGCTTGATCTCATCGTTCAGCTCAGCCCGCGCTTGAGCCTTATCAACATGCTGTTCCTGGCGGCGAATCATTTGCGTCAGGTTTGCTTCCGCCAGAAACCGCATCGGCGCCGTCGGGCGATCATCGAGGTAGGCCGACGAAGCGATAAACTTCTTTCTTGCATCCTCTATAAATCCGATGTCAGTTCCGGGACCCAGGATTGAATAGCGCAGGCGCTCAGGTGTCACTCCCTTCAACGGTTCGTTAAACGCTAGCGAATTCAGAAAAACTGTCCGCGCAACGTAGGTTCCATACGGCGGAAGACCTCTGTAACTTGCTTCATCAATCTCCTGAGCTAGAGCCTTTGCAGGCTCGGCACCGGTGACATCGTTGCGGATGGCCGGCACAAATGCTGATTGCTGAAGGCGGGTCACAATCTCTTGCAAGATAGGACCGTATCCGACATCAATGTGATGCAGATGGATCGCTGTGGCATCCGGTGGGCGGTTAGCCCAAATGTGCGCAATGGTGCGGGTCAAGATACGCAGCATGCCACGGACGCGCTGAAAGTTTGAAAGCGTTGCCATCTTCGAAGTCAACACATCAAGCACTTCGGGGTGGATTGGATAGCTTATCTGGAATTCCTCAACCGTTTCCGGCCGGCCAGCCTCAGGCGCGAGCCCTTCCCTATTGGCGGACCACAGCCCGTGATAGGCGGCGATGATCTCCCCTGCCTTGGCTTCATCCACCTTCTCAAACAAGCGACGACGAAGCACCTTCACCGTCTCATCGTCTTCCGTCGGATTAAGTAACGTCGCTTTTCGCGCCGAAACACTTTCAGCCTCCGCCATACGATCTGCGATGTACTGGTTCTCCGAAGCATAGGCATCCATCGGTTGGCCGTCTTTACCAATCGCCAACGTATAGACCAGCGCTGCGTGACTGGAGCTTTCGATTGCCTTGAACAATGACGTGAGGAAAGCCGTCAACTGATCGCCAGCGCCTGGCGCGGCTTTCATGGCCTTGCGAAGGTAGACGGAAAGTTCGTCTAGAAGGATGAGCGTCGGCTCGTTGCCGAACAACTCCGCGATAGTCTCAGCACCGGGAGCAACCATCTGCTCATCGCTGCGGCGAATTCGCTCATATCCAACTTTTCCGGCCAGTCCAAATGCGATCTCGCCCCAAGGAGTATGAGCGAAAACACCCGCTCCCATAGATCGCCCGTTTGCGGGGTCTGCATTCTCTCCATCGAATGCGGCTACGCGCACTTTCTTCTTCGGAACAAGTGCTGGATCGATAAACTCCGATACATTCGACACACCTTGCATGCCGTTTGCAGCGTGCACTAATGCGATCAGTCCATGCGTCTTACCACCACCGTAGCTGGTGTCTAGTCGAAAAATTGACGCGACTTCGTTCCCGGTTCCTGTAAGCCGAGCGCATACGTTCACCAGCAAATTCTTGAGGCCGCGAGTCGGATACGTGGTCGCGAAGAACTTGTTGGGCTTCAAGTATTCCTCGGGTGCAACTCCGCGAATTACTTTCGCAAGGTCAGCCGCGAAATCAGCGTCCGTGACGCCCTTGAGCACATCGGCACGGGGTTCGCAGAGATCAAATATCAGTCGCTGGGTCGAAAGGGGGCGCTGGGCTAATGATCCCAAGTTATTGCTCCGATTAGAATTAGGAGAAGCATGTGATTATACCCCCGAAAACACGATGCGATCTTTGTATGCAGGCACGCGGTTCGGCTTGGAATCTCCGTCGTTCTCGCGGTCCGGCCACTTCAAGCCCCATCAGTCTTCGCCGGGACAAAAGCCGTTGTAACTTTAGCTTGGACGATTCGGCTCCACGCTTTCTCGTAAGCATCAATCTGAGGTCCGTACTTAGTACGAAGATCGGCTTCCAAAGTGTGAGTGTCAGTCTTGTAGTCAAGCAGATGCCAGCTGTCCCCCTGCCGGTAAACGAGATCAATTGTCCCGGACAAAACCTTCATAACGGTCCCGCCTTCGATTCGGATCCCAAACGGCGTCTCTTCGTGGCATTCCGCCGATGCTCGCGCCTCTTTCCAAAACTCGGCTCCGGACACGGCTTGTACTGTATCGAGCGCCTCTTCAATCACCGTCCGCAGCTCCGGTTCCGCGATCGTCAACCACATCGCAAGCCGGCGCAGATCGTCTCTTGTCGCGCTCTTGTGCCGCATCGCATGCTCCAGCAGTCCATGGACCAAGGTTCCCCAAAGCATGCCTGCGTCCGCGCGACGGCTGGGCGTATCCGTGGAAACCACGCGCGTCGGATCGTCCGCGGAAACATCTTCAGCCTTGAGGATCTTCGGGATGCGATGCGCCTCAGATGTCACTGAGCTGGCAGACCACGAAGGACTACGAGCCCGATCATGAGCAGCAACTCTCGTAGCCATCGCACGATCTGCGGCTGCGGCAGAAAGATCAACCTTCCGGCTCGGGGGCAACGCGACCGTTTTCGGAACCTCCAACTCACAGGCACCTCCAAGAAACCGATCGAATACGGCCCAAGGTCTCTTGCCCCTGCCGCCCGCCTTAGCCCATCGACCAATGATCAGTGCGTCACGGGCTCGAGTAGCCGCGACGTACAATAGCCGACTTTCTTCAGCCTCCAGATAGCGAAGCTCTTCGGCCTCGTAGGCTGCCCATCCGGCCGGCTCGCCTACCACCTTCTTCCCCTTCCCGAACTCGCACGTCAGCCGGAAATATCCTCTCGAGCTTGAACCCTCGCGAATAATCCGCACGTCGGCCCACCGTCCTGCCCCACTGCACGGGTCAGCCAAGAAAACGACCCGAGCCTCGAGCCCCTTCGCTTTGTGCAGGTTCATGAGGCGGACAACCTCTCCCCGGCCGGGCTCAAGCGGCCGCGACTCGACCTCGCTCGATTCCTCGGCGTCGTCCTCGAGTGCGGCGGCCGCATCAATCAGGCTCAGTCCGTCCTCCACGATGCTCCGTACCCGATCAATCGCATGGAACAAATCACCGGCCTCGCCTCCGCTGGGGCTAGTCGCTGCCAATGCGAGGTAACCCGTGTACTCAAGGATGCGCTCTAAGGCGGCGCCAACTGGCATCGTCTGAGTCCAGCGGAACATCTGTCGAAGCGAAGCGATAGCGGTGGCGACTCTTTTGGCTTCGGCAATGTCGGCGTTGACTTCGCTAGAGATGCTGAACCACCCGCCGGCTTGGCGATAAGCGAACAACTCTTGGTCGCTGAGTCCGAAAAACGGACCGCGCAAGACGCCTACCAGCGACACCGTATCCTGAGGGTCTGCCAGAGCGTTCAGCAAGAGCGCAAGTTGCCTGACCTCCCGCGAATCGCCGAACGCACCGGCGCCGTTGACCTCCATCGGAATCTCCAGCGCCTCGAGCGCACTGGCATACTGCTCAAGATTCTTCTTCTTGCGCGTGAGGATCAGAAAATCGCCCCATTTGCGCCGTTGCGAGTCCACCTCGCTCCTGATGAAACTTGCGATTTTCTCTCCTTCCGTTTTTGCGACGTCCCATTCGTTTATTGTCTGCGGAACCGTCAAAGTGAAGACGCCGTTTTCCGATTTTCGGGAGCTTCTATTCGCATCGAGCGGCGCAAACTTTGGCGAATACGCGGTCGGATTGGGCGGAAACTGTTGGCGGAAGACAATGTTGGCCCATTCGCAGAGGACGGGAACCGACCGGAAATTAGTCGTCAACGGCAGCACCTCGCCCGTATCCGGCTCCGCAATTTTTGCGCTGACCTCGTTGTAGATGTCGATATCGGCTCGTCGAAAGCGATAAATCGATTGCTTTGGATCGCCAACGACAAACAGTGCGCCCGGGCGCAACCTCGTTTTCCGCCAGTCAGTCGCCGCTGCTTGCGGCAACCCGCCCGGCGGCTCCGGCTCACCCGACAACAGAAACATGATCTCCGCCTGAACCGGATCGGTGTCCTGAAATTCATCGACGAACAGCCATCGATACTTTTCCTGAAGGGCTCGCCTCACGTCGGCGTTCTCTCGCAGGACGCGGGCGGTCAATTGCAGCAGATCACCATAGTTCAATGTGTTCTGACGACGACGATCCGCAGCTGCCTGGGTGCGAGCGCGGGTAAGCAGGGTGATGCCTATGCGGTAAATGTACTGGCGCCACTGCGACAGGAAAGGCTCGATCGTATTCGTCCGAAATGCTCCATGAAGCGCTTCGATTTCCCGTGCGATCTTCTTCTTGGCGGCCGGATCGGCAGACCACTGGTATTGGACAATGCGTGGGGTGAAATCCCAAGCTTCGAGGAGCGGTACGAGTGCAGCTGGACGCCGACCTTGTCCCGCAGCAACTCGAATTTGGCCGAAGAACCGACGAGCTACCTTTTGCGTAGCGCACGTTGTCTCTTCGGGAATCGGCCGCGGCAGTTTATTTACGATAGCGTCCCAGAATGCGTCGAGCGCCTTCCACGGTGCCGATGCGTCAGGACAAGTCCCTTCTCCAGGCGGGAAACTAACCTCCTCGTAGAGGCATACGGTATCGAATGCCCGGTCGAGATCGGACGCCCGGATCCCGGCGTCAAGCAGTTCCAGGATCAGTGGATCGCCCGCCCCCTTTGCCTGGATACGGAAATCACGCCAGCTTTGCCGTCGAAGTAAGGTGTCCTGAATTTCCTCAAGCTCCGTGAACCCTGGTGAAACTCCAGCTTCCACCGGGCGCTCCCGTAGAAGGTGAGCGCAGAAAGAATGGATAGTGCCGGCGAAGAAACGCTCAAGATTCGACAGCGCTGACCGCAATCGACTTGCAAAACTGACATCGCTTGTCCGGGCCAGCTCCGACTCGAGAGCAAGCTGAAACCGTCCGCGCAGCTCGGCAGCCGCTTTCCGCGTGAACGTTACGGCGGCCATCCGTTCGATCGCGTATGCGCCGCTTGCGACGCCCGCCGCCATCCGAGCCGCCATCATGTGTGTTTTGCCCGATCCTGCACCGGCTTCGACGAGCAGGTTTTTATCGAGCTCGGACACGATCCGATCCCGCGTGCGCTGGTCGTTTAACGTGTTCTCATTACTCATGCGCGACCAACCTTCGGTATGGCTCCAACTTTGGATCGGCAACCTTCGCTCGCGCCCGTTCAAAAGGATTTGCGCCGCATGCTGCGCCTAGCTTGCACCACTTGCAGGCTGACTCGTCAGTGGCGTGTACGAACAATCCGGACGCGATGACCTGCCTCAGGTCCGCCAGGACTGCGGTCACAGCAGCCGCCGGCTGCTTCTTGATGGACACTCGCTCCTGCCCGCCTTTCGCGGCCGAAAAATAGTACTCGCCACCGAGTATGGTGGGACGCTGGTGTTGGCGCCGAAGCAGTTCGGCGGCGGCAAGTCCGTACAATGCGTGCTGCAACAGCTTCCCGCCCGCAAACACGCCCTTCCAATCCGCTTCGAAATAGCCTCCCGTCTTGTAGTCGATGATCTGGAACGAGGAGGGATCAATTTGGTCGATTCTGTCTATCCGACCGGCGAGGCGGAAACGCAATCCATTCCCCAACGGGATGACGATCGGCTCCGCCTGGTCAAGCGGCTCCGTCGATCCGTCTCCGCGCCTTCCGAATGTGACTTCCAGGCCGACCGGAGTCCTCGCTCTGTCGCCCTCGCATTCGGCTTCGACAAACAACTTGAGGTCCGCGAGAAATTGACCATGTTCGCGATCGAAGACCTCGTCCGATGGGGGTGGCATCTCCTTCCGCAGCCGAGCGAGTGCGTCTCGACCTTGCACCAAGAACCACTCGAGATCGTTTGCTAAGTTTGGGCTCCGGCGTTCGTTGCGGCACTTCCGCAATAGCAAGGCATACAGATCGTGAAGTTCAGAGCCTCGGGTGAGCGGATCGAGCCACGCATCGCTTTCACGCTTGCCGTCATCCACCGCATCGATTCCTAAGCCCCGTTGTAGAAAATGCCTGAAGGGGCATTCCGCCGCATCCTCCAGTTGGGTCGCCGACACTGCCTGTTCCCGTGTGCACGGGTCAAGCGATTTTCCGGCTAGGGGAACGAAACCGTCATATTCCGTGAATCGCGGTGAATCGCGCTGCTCGTCCGCGAAAATCCCATCCGCCAGGGCTGGGTACTGCCGCAAGACTGCCGTCCTGCCCGCTCTCCCGGCACGTGTCAAACCGTTCAGCCACCAGCCGGCTTCGTCCACCGCTCTTGAAGGAGACTCGGGGACGCACGACTTGGGCGGCCCAAGCGCCTGGCTCAGTTGGTCATAGGACTTGTTCGGATCTCCGCTTGCGGCTCTGTACGCCTGGAGCATCAGCCACGATGGGAAGGTGTGACGATACTCGCGCAAGTCGCGGCATGAATAGCTCAGGCAAACATCCGCCTCAGAGTCAGCCCCGGCAGCAGCCAGGCGATTCAGCGAGGCATAAACCGCCTCATCAATTCGGTCGGCGGATCGGCGTAGATGAGGATTGATGCGCTCCCGTTCAGTATCGAGTAGCACAGGATCCTCAAAGGACGAGGGGAATACCCGGCCTTCCTCGAGACCGACCACGAAGAGCGACTTTCGGTTGGCGAACCCCGCCTGCGACAGCATCGACAAATGCAGATGCCCGGGACGTGGCCGGTCGGCCCCCACGCTAAGGCCGCTGACGCGCTCCCGAAGGAACCGCAATCCGTCTTCGAGGGAGCAACTGAAGGACCCGAGCGCCCTCAATTCCGCGATCGAGTCTCGCAATGCCGAGGCCGCTGCTCCATCAAGCGCGCTGGTGGTTGCTGCGAAGGTATTGAGGAAGTTCAGGGCGCATTCGACTAACTGCTGAAGGTTGATTGGGCGGTCGGCATTGTTCTCCGGAATCGCCGCGAGAAGATCGCCAATCCATCCGCGCAATTGATCGACCTCGTTCGCTTTCGCGACGGTGAAGGTTCGTTGGTCGTCCGAAAGCTCCTCCTTGGTCGCCCACGTTCGGTACTTCGCTGCGAGCCGTTCCAGCGATGCTCCATACGTGGCACGGCCCCAAGCTGCCTCGGCTTTGGCGAGAATGCTTGCCGCTCGCGGTGCAGTGATTTCGATGGAAGCTCCGAGGGTAAGATCGCGGGACTGCAGTAGGCGGCGCAGAACGCCGGCGGCAAAGTTGCTCTCGATCCACGAACTCAACCCCATGAGCGCACGACCGGGCCGGGTAAGCGCAGCGGGTAACCCTGATGCAATCGTTACAGACCAATCGTAGCGGCAGGCTTTCTCCCAGATCAGGGTCGCGTAAGCATCGGTCGCGCATGAGATCTCGACTTCGTCCAGCGACAGTCTTGACGCCAAGATGCGTCGAAAGACCTCCGCAACTTCCGCATCGCGCCCACCGGCTTGGAAGAGCTGGATGTTTTGCGATTTCTCCACTTGCTTCGGCGAAAGCAGGTGCGCCAAGGGGGAACCCGGGTTCGGCGGAACCCTCTGAACGGCCGCGGTGACGAACCGGCGAGGAACAGTCGAACCCGGCAACTCGGCTGACTTCGGGACTATGCGCTCCCCCGGCATGGCGTCGAGAAGCTTGCCCTGAAGCGGGGTCCAGAATACGTCGGGCAACTGGGTCCAGCAGTCTTGTGGCTGGATCGGACACCAATCCAAGTGCCGGACCGCTTCCTCGTACACCGTGGCCACATCCCCACGCGCGTTGGCAGCAAGGAACGCTTCGTATGAAGCGACGAGAGACTGGAATTCCGAGTGTTTCGTACCTGAAACGAACGCAGAAGCAGCAAGGCTATCAGCGCGAATGCCAGCCATCCTTAACTCTCGGAGAGTAATCCAGAGAGCCTGAGCCATCGTGGGCTGGGTCGCAAGCGGGCGGAAATATCCGGATTGGACTGGTAGATCGAGAAGTAACCGCATGATGAGGGCGGGTCCGAGCCCTTCTTCCGAAGGATCGATGCCGCGCTCGACGAGAAACGGTGCTCCCATGCGCAGCGCGACGTCGAGGGGAGTGACGAACCGGAGATTCGCCCAATCGGTCCCTTCGAGAACCAGTCGATCGCCGAGCGTCCTCCCGATCGCATGTGTCGGCACAAAGACCCACTTGGCGCGGGTCGGATAGACGACGCAGAGAGCTTTCAATTGATCGATGAATGTGTCCAAACTACCTCGAGCGACCTGCAGATGCCTGTCGGAGATGGAAAAGCGTATCTGGGAGCGCTATGAATGACTATGTTGTACAGCGAGCCGGGGCGTCGACTGAACCCTATGGATTGAGGCTTAACGTTTCCCTTGCCCGTTGGATCGCTTGGTCGAATGCTTGGTCGAGCTTGGTGTTTATGTTTCGACACCCGTCCACAACTTTTTCGCTCCATCTCAAATACTCACCACGACGCTCTAGCGACCAATCTGCCGGAGGGCTGACCGTAACGTCGCGGATGTTGCAAATCTTGTCTGCAATCTTCAGCTGTTTCGCGCGAACGGAGGATTGCGCGGCATGCTCTATCTGAAGTCTCTTCCGCTCCATTTTTTCGAGCGACTTGTCATCGGTCAACTCGCGGACCAGGTCGGTCACTTCGAGCCCGAAGTGTTCCTCGAGTTCTTCGAAGGTGGTCTTGGTGTCCTCGACCGTATCGTGCAGAGCTGCAGCCACAAGAATCACCTCGTCGAATACTTCACCTTCGGTCGCGAGAACGGCTGCGACCGCGATGGGATGATTGATGTACGGGGACGCTTCAACATCCTTTCGGCGCTGGCCACTATGCTTTTCTGCCGCAAACGCGATGGCCTTTAGAAGGTGAGCGGGATTCAACTAGGTATAACCTCTTCCCTGCACAAGTATACTGCTGTTGAGTCACAGCCACGGGTTTGCACTCAATCACGTCTCTAGCCGAGAAGTCGGGAAGTGGAGCCCGCGTGCTGACGGAGGTCGGAGAATACTTCCGTTTCGGGCTGGGTACGAGGTCGACGATGCCCACGAAATCCAGCATGCACTGCGACATGGAAAGTTGGGCGGGGTGGTCTCAACAAGCGCAATGGAACTTGGTCTGGATATAGGAGAGATTGATCTTGTGATCTTGCTGAATCCTCCTCCCTCGCGGAAAGCTTTTTGGCAACGGCTCGGCCGTACCGGACGAAAACGCAAGTGTGTGTCTAGTGATAGATACTAAGGGAACTCTGATGAACTCGCCAGGATCGCTTGGCAAGTACCTAGCTCTGTGTGTGTTTGAACGAGCATTTAGCAATTCTCCACAACTGTAGGTCCCAGTGCAGCGTATCGCGACGCTGTCACGTGGCGGATACATTTGGTCTATCATATGGCAAGGTGAAGTACTTCGAGTTCTTGTGAGTACTGAAGGAAATGCTAACTTCGTGCCTCGTGCATTTCGTCCGACCATCAACAGCATCCCGATAACCTAAATCGACTGTGCTTCAGCCTTCAGTGAAGATTTGAGATGGTTGCCGAGACATCTGTGCTATTTACAGGGTATTTGGGGAACAATCTTGGGATGTACTGGGCCTGATCTCCCTGGGAGGGACTATCTCATATGCGTGACTCAAGTCTCACTGCCAACCAGATCTGGAAGCACATGACGGTCGCGCAGAAGCAAAAAGCGGCAAGGGCATACTGGACGGGTCGCAAACGAGATGAAGAGAAACCGTCGTTCGCCGTAGCAGCGCTCGCCAAGCATTACCACTTGCGCGAAAAGACAGTAAAGAACTCTAACACCGATCAATTGGCAAAGTGGACTGCGTCGCTACCCGACTTTCCAGAAAGCGTAGCACTAGAAGTCGTAAAGACTTACCTGGTGGATCATGAAGGCACCATGATCAATGAGTTCCTAGACATGTTAAGGATCCCACACCAAAACTGCTTTATCGCGGCCGAGTTCGATCTCGAAAGCTTACAGCCCGACCTTATTCGGACGGCCGCTAAAAAGTTGTGCGGGTCGCACGAAAAGAGCTCGACGGACGTCTATTTCGGCATTTTGCTCATACAGAACATCAAGGCTTGGCGTCCTCTGGCTGATTCCGTCGGATTAGGAACTCCCTCTTTGGAATCATTCGCCACCAGGGGCGCCACTGCGCGAGAACTAGTGGAGCCCGGGACGGAAGATTTGACGACTTTGGATGACTTGCTCATCCTGACGACCGTGGCCTCCGCGGCGGGGGCAGAGGGAGCTCTACCCCAAGAGAGAGTTGACGACCTGATCGATGAAGTTGTGGAACTGAACAGCTCCCGGCACAAGACACTTTTTCACAAGGGATTTGCGGACGTCATTTTCGGCCGCGCCTTGGCTCCCCATGGCCGGGCCGAAAATGAGAACCGCCGCCGGTGGTATCTGTGCGGAGCCGTCGTTGCGTGCGCCCGCAAGGCAGACCACGCGCGTATTGCAAGTCTCTATGATTCGGAAGAAGACATCAGAGCCTTTGGTGGAGAACTGAGGCCCCGCTCCCGTAAAGCTGTCCAGTTCGTATTCGAGGCTTTGTGCCACGAAGGTAGGCCCTCGGCCGCGGCAGCCTTCCTCGTTCCTCCCATGGTTGTTTACGCTGGGCTGTTCGACATCGTGCTGAGAGTGGGAACTCGCTTCTTAAGGGCCCAGGAGATTGATGGGGGCTACGCGCTGTTCGATTTGTTGAAGCAATCCCTCGAGTGCTTCTCCGAGGAAGAGCTGGAGGAATTGAATAGTAGCGTCTATGACCTGCAAAGAAGATCAGCCCATTGCCTCCGCCTCAAGGGTCAGTTCGGCGCCGCGCGGAAGATCTTGGACGAGTTGCTTCGAGATCCAGCCGCGCCGGAAAGATCGGCGATGGTAACCGACATTGCCATCATGAACGCAGGCTTTCGCGGTTTGATGGACATTGTCATCCCCGAAAAAGACCTCAATTCTTTTATCGCCAAGTTAGAGCAGATCCGTCCGCAACTGGAGCATGCCCTAGAGGAAACTGGACATCGTGGTCACGCACAGTACTGTCTGGGCGTACTGCTTGTCGCTAACCAGAGGGAGCCGATCAAGGCTGCGGACCTGCTTGAACCATCCGTCAGCTACATGCTGATGCGAGGGAACGCTTACGACTCCAGAGGGCTGCTAAGCCTGTCCCAATTCTATCTCGCGCTATCGTTGGCGGAAACGCTGAGCCCGGGGCACGTGTCGCGGAGTGAAGACCTCTTCACAAAAGCCACGGAGTCTGGGTTTGTGCCTCCCGCCCATCTGCTAAAGCGCTTCTTGGAGGCGCTCCTATTAACCAGCGCAGATGCGGCTCGGGCCGCAGCCGAAATGGCGGTCCAAAAACTGAAAATAGGGAAAGCCGTCCTCGACTCGCTCGTAGAGTCCGACGTGGCCTCCGACTCGGAGCCTGTCCTCGAAGCCCTGCTGCAATGGGCCTGTAACGATACGCGCCCGGCGAAACAGCGGTTCCGCGATTTGAAGAAAGTCTTAGTCCACGCGATTCGTGGACAAAAGATACAGGTCGCGGAAAGGGCGCTGGATGAAATGGAGATTTTTGCGAGGAATGGAACCTGCTCGCAAGAATTCGTGGACCTTTTGAGCGACTCCGACAATTTCGATCCCGCTTGGAGCGCCTCGGATGCGACCTGGGCCGCGGCGGCGGTGCGGGAAACTCTGGGGGAGTTTCGAGAAGCGGCCCTTGCACTGAGAAAGGAATTCTATACACGCATCGCTTCCGCAGAACCGGGTGCCGCCGCTGAAGCAGAGAACATTTTGGAGTGTATCCGTTCCTACGGTCTGCCCGACGAAGAATTGGGAGACATGGAAAGCCGCCTCGAGGCGGTTCTGGCGACAGAACGAGAAAGCACGGCGCATGTCCCGGCGGATATACCGGTGTGTGTCACCGTAGTTGGGGGCGATGAAAAGCAGGCAAGATACGATGAATCCCTAAGAACAGCCTTCGAGTCCGGCCTGGGATCAATAGACCTCAACTTCCGCCACACCAACTGGTCGAGTAATCACGGCGAGCAGTTCGAACAGATGCGGCCCCTGCTTAACCGTTCAGATGCTGTCGTAGTTATGCGTCGGATCCGAACCAACCTTGGACGCAATGTCCGTCGTCATTGCCCGGTATGGATTGGATGCGCAGGCGACAGCAAGTCGTCCATCGAGAACGCCATACGAAAGGCTGTGATCTCAGCTCGTATGCGTAAATTGCGCCCTGCTTAGAGCCTTAAGCAGGGGGGCCGCTGACCGACTGACTGGAGAGTCGCGTATCGTTCCAGGAACTAGGCCAGTCTCAGAGGTTCCTGACGATTAAGAGCCTGTTTCGCCACTTCTGCTGCCGCTCTACCGGTGTCCTACCTCCCAAAGTTCGGTATGACACTCCTAATCACCTTTATGGTGTCCTGGGGCAAGTCTATCGTCAGCATCCATTGCAGGTAGTCCGGTGCCGCCTGGGCTACTTCCTGAATCAACATCCCCTGATGTTTTCCACGAGCAAACGCCGGCTGGCCATGCCTGGTTTCGAACCAACCACCGGAATCAAGCGTTTTCTTTCTCGTTCGCTCCATTAGAACAGCGCTGAGTTCCGCTGGGGTATTCGGAAGATCTGCGTACATCCTGATTTGGCCCTGCAATACATCCCGGCAAGCGCGTGCGTCTGCGAAAGCTGAATGTGCATTGGCATGCTCGGTTCCACAGTAAAAGCGGAGTGCGGCTTTCAAATCTCGAGGCTCTTTCTGAAAGTAGATGGCCATCATGTCGATGACCTCTCGACCTTTCATGTCGAAAGGTACGCCAACACGCCGGAACTCAGCCTCAAGGATTGGCAGATCAAAATGCAATACGTTATAGCCGGCGAAATCACTACCCTCGACGAAACGGGCAACCTGCGGCGCGACCTGGCCAAAAATGGGTTTATCTTCGACATCCTTGTCACTGATCCCATGGACTGCGGTTGCTTCTCTTGGAATTCGGATCTCGGGATTGACGCGTGTCTGAAGCTCCAACTCCTCACCGTGGGATGTCACCTTAAGTACACCGATCTCCACAATGCGATCTAACCCTACGGTTGTGCCAGTAGTCTCCAAATCGAAAAACGCAAGCGGCTTCACAAGCTCGAGGGAGCGCGCATCGGGAGCAGGCTGAGGATTAACAAGCATACTCAGGAAATAGTAAACGAAAGGTGTGACACATAGGGTCGCCGCAGCGTGTCGACAGGGACACCGCACCGTGAGGGACTCTCTGGATCAGTCTCCATCTGCTGAAACCGAAGAACTAGTTTCGGTCAAATCACGACGCTGAGTAGCAAGCCAGAGGGCGAAGTCGTTCTGATCAAAGCGAAACCCGTTTTCGTCTTGCACGATGCCCACATGATGGAAAGCTAGAAACTGAGAGAGCTTGACGCCCGGGATCAGCACGATGCCGCTTGCCTCAACGCATGCGGTTGCCGTTTCTGCAAATGAAGCTGTCGTCACAAAAACGCCTAGGAAAGGTTCGTCACGGTTATAGTACGACTCTGGCACGCGGTGAGAGGGCGGGCGCTGATTTCCCTCATATTTTTCCATGCAGTCTCGAAGCTGTCCCTTAAACTGCTGGATATCCGGTCGTCCCACACGCACGTGGCGTTGGTAGAGCTTTGCTTGGCCCAAAACCAACAGCTCTTTAGGAAGTAGGGTGGTATGTATTAGACCCTTCGGTATTATGGCGGACGGCGGCCGTATCGGGAGGCGCCCATAAAAATCTATACCGCCCTCGTCGCCTGTGCACAGGGCTTTCATCTCTTGAGCACCGGACAACACCATGCTCGCCGCCGAAACCACCTCGAAGTCATCCGGTGTCAGATCTAAGAGAGTGTTCAGGAGTTGGCTAGAGAGTGCCTCGGCGTTTCTAGCAAAAGCTGTATCAGCGTTGTCGCGGACACCGATGCGGGCCTTGCCAACGAGACGTTTCCCTCCATCGCGGAGACGAAAAGGGAGTTCCTCCGGTTGACGTTCCTGGAGAAGCCTAGCCACAACATCCTCGACCTTCCACGCAATCTCTTCGGATCTAAACCGCTCCAATCCGAGGCTACGTAGGAGTTTGATGAGGGCGCGGTCTAGACGGAGCTCTGCGTGCCTATCAAATCCGGCTACGAGACGGTCGGCTAGTTCGCTGGGCGACAGTGTAATCACGTTCGAGAATTCGCCAGAATCCTGAGGTGCCGGTCACAAACTTCTCTCACGTGCTTAAGGAGTGCCTCATCCGCGTCATTGGCGCTCTCTAGGTCCACGGCAGGCACCTGGTTCAGGATGCTTAACAGGTTTTGAACATACTCACGCCACGGGATGGCAGGTTTCGGTCCGACCACTCCCTGCATCGCTTCGTCCAAACCGAGCGCTGGGTTTTCGCAGAATTGCTTGAACCGCACTGCATCGTTCATCAACTGCGGGAGTTTCCGGATTTCTTTTGGGTCGTTAATCTTCGGAGGATACTTGTTCCCGTCCTCATCTTCAGCGCCAACGAGCCATGAGTATAGGAGTTTTCGTTCATGCTCGTTAACAAAGCGTCCATTTTCATCGTCCCATCCCAGCCAGTCGTCTCTCAACTTCGGAAGCTTAAACGTCTCGTCAAATGCACTGAACTGAGCAGGCTTGGCTTTGTCTCCGTAATCATCGTCCTTCCGCATCTGCTCTAGCGCACGGAAACAGCGTCGCAGTATGTTGATCCGCCGCTTCGGAAGACCGAGAACTTCACAAATCTCAGCCTGATCCTTGCCATCGTCTAGCATTAACGCAACGACCTGCGCTTGCTGATAGGGCCCCCAAGGGCGGATGCCGGCGACATGTCTGACCCCTTGAAGGACTCGAGCGAAATGCTCCCGCTTCGCCAGCTCCGGTTCATCTATGACCAACACAGGGATCTTGCGCAGTGAAGCTTGCACTGCCTCTGTAAGGTCGGCTTCGCCATTTCTGTGATCTTCCAAGAGCGACTGGATCGCGCCTAGCCGCCGATTACCCTCGATGACCACATATTTATCCCCGCCTAAAGGCGTTACTACCAACCGGTCGACAGTAAGGAATCCGATGCTCCGAATGGAATCCTTCAACTGTGAAACCTCAAAACGATCATCCAAGATTCTGGCGAGCGCCTTTTGTTGAACGCCTTGTTCAGTAATACGGTCCGGAGCAATCGGTTGGAGCCTGTCTTGGAGATCAGCAAACCGCGGATTGTTTGGGTCCAAATACAGAGACTCGACTGGAACCACTGACTCCCGAAGTGTTGTCATTCTTCGACTCCTGTGACGTGCAGGCGTCCAGATCATCCGCCGCAAAAGCTGGATTAGCCTTCTTTATTAAGTGTTTACGGAGTATCGCCGAAGCGAATACTTCAGGTCAACAGACCGTAAGTGGATGGTCGCTAGCTTTCCGCACGAAGCTCGCAACGTGTGGAGAAATCCCGAGCATTAACGTAGCACTGCCCAGTCGCACTCGTCAGTATTGAAGCGGCCAACGAGCGACTCCGTCCTTGGGCTGGAGCGCCTGTCAAACAAACCGTCAGCAGCAACCCTGGCGCATAAAGCCTCACTATGAATTACGCGCATTGATGAGAACTTCTAAACTGCGATGAGGGACACTGGTAGTGAGCCGATCAATCGTAGACGTTGCCGAGATGAAGCGCGTTTGTCGGCGCCTGCCCTCGTTAGTGTGCGGAAGGTGCCTACCAAGAACCCGCTCAGGTATCGGTCGGACTACCAAGAGTGGTGGGACGATCGGACGATCAAAATACAGCTCGAAATGCTGGGCAAGAACGCAACTACTTAGTGCCCGTAAGCAAGCAGAAAATCGTCAAAAGCATCTTGTAGATCAGGGGTAATTCGCAGTTCTTCTGACACTATCGTGTCGTCATCCTCACCTCGAGTACTCTCAAAAAAACTCTCTATGACATCCCTCGCAAACTTATCTTTGCCAGCGCAGAATTGGGAGTACGTCCCATGCCACGAGAACAATATGCGAGGCTCCAGTATAACCTCCAGCTGGCCTACTGCCTCAGCAAACGACAGCTTGTCTCCCTTGCATCGCTTAGCCAATTCTTCGCACTTTGATACCGCCTCTTTCAGTTCGTCATCTTCGAACCAGTACTCTAAGAAGGGAAGCAGTTCATATTCGATTAAGCCAGCCGCATCTCCGGACCAGTTAAAACTTCCTGCTCCGCTGTCGGAGTCGAAGCAATAGACGCCTACAAAATCGGGCGGAAAGCTTTTCGCCGGAGGCTTGCCCTGTTTTTGTCGCTCGCTGTTTTTGGTGTTGGACTTGATACCTGTAGATTTCGTTGATTTAGCTGAATTGTGTTTCTTTGTTTTCGTCATAGGTCTCGGATTATCCCCGCACAGTTTCCCCGCGTCGTCAAGCTCTGCTATCGGCCCCTACCTCTGAGAGAGGACACAACGTAGTTTTCCACGATGTTCGAGCCCTTCAATTGCCTTCACCATTTCTCTTATGCTCCCCTTCGGGAGATTACTTGGTATCGCCGTCAACTCGAGAGCTAATAGGCGGGAAATACGCTTCCCAACAAGGCTGCCCATCACGCTCGCTCGGGCGAATCTGAAACGTTGTGGGTAATTCCAGCAGCTGAAATAGAAGTTTCCATCGTCCCCGGCTCAACCCCAGTCGGCCTTTTATCGCTTCCTCCAGTAACGGGCTCGGGATCGACGTTTGTTGAGCCAGCTTCTTGTAAGGCAAAGCTCGGTAACGAACCGTCTCCTGCGTGAGCCGGCTTATGTAGTCGCTCAAAAAGATCTTGGCCAACGGTGAATCGATCCGTGGTAGTTGCAGTGAGTTCATACGACCTCGCTCCTACTGTCCCTGAGTGGATTCCCTCTCTGACGTCGGCTCATATATTCCGGATTGATTGTCGTGAGCCGGCAAATTATGCCGGTCTCCTCAGTGTGGGCTTTCCCGAAGGCGAGGTAAAGGTTACCGCCGTAAGGCTTGCGGTCCTCCGCTGAAGGGAAACGACTGCGACCTTGGAGCTCTCAGATCCTGGTAAGGGCACGTCAACAGGCAGGGCCATCGCGGAGATTCCGCAGGAGTACGCCAGCACAAGGGATGAACTGCTGGCTCTTTTGCCGGAGCGGGAGCGCTCGCGGGTCACGAATGCTAGGCCGAACAGCACGGGGAACTATCGCCCGGTGAACCTCAGGTCACCGCTGCGCATACGAGTGACCGGCTACGCCTTCTACGATGCCTATCATTACTCGGCGATGTGGCAGACTAGCAAGCCTGGCCGGTGCGATTTCAGCCCAGAACAACTCCATCAGCGAGGCAAGAACCACGGCACCTGTAACGTAGGGACGATCTGGGAACTACACCCGGTTTGGAAAGTAGAGCGACTCCGTTAGAGCATCCGAGGAATTGCAATGGATCAAACCCGGCGAACAGATTCTGCGCGGACGGTTCATTTTTCGCCATTCGGCGCAATCGGCGGCAATAATTGCTGCAAATCGTTGCGGTAAAGGCGGTTTTTGTCCAATAGTGCTTGGGACACTGCGTCGAGATGTTTGCGGTTTTCGTTCAGGAGGCGCAGTGTGTTCTCCATCTCCTGCTTCAGCATCCGGCCCGCAGTTTCGCTCACTCGTACGTAAATCGAACTGCTGACGGCTTCGGCGTATTTGAATATCTCGGGTGTGGACAACAAGCCAAAATCTTCATCCATGCCGTAGCGGCAAATCATGTGGCGGGCAATTTGGGTGGCGTGTTCCAAATCCCCAGATGCACCGGTAGTAAGACCCATTTCTTTTCCGTAATAAATGAACTCAGCAGCACGCCCCCCGAGGCATGTGCGGATGCGGGCTAGCAATTCTTCTCTGGTCTGGCTTTCGCGCTTCATTTCTTCCTCACTGCGCCTCATACCGCCCCCGTGGTCAGCCCGTGCCACGATGGAGACCTCGGGAGACCACCAACCGGCGAGCCAATACAGGATTGTGTGCCCGGCCTCATGGCGGGCGGTGCTTTCCAAGAACTCGGGGGACCACTCCTTGGCCTCGCCCTCGCGCACCGTGTCGAGCGATTCAACGAACATGTCACCCGTCAATTCCTGGTTCTTTTGGAGGGCGTTGCGGCCAGCGGTCTCGATAACCTGCTCCAGGTTGGCGATGCTCATGCCAGTGGACTTCTCGGCCAAGAGCTCGATCACCGAATCGGGTATGGCCACCCCTTTTACCGTCCCCAGCCTCAGTGCGAAGTACTTCTGGCGGGCGGCCTTGTCGGGCAGGTCAACCAAAATCGCTCGCGAGAAGCGCCGAACCAAGGCTGGATCGAGCGCCCGGGCACGCCGCTCCGGCGTCTCCTGATCTTCCGTTTGCACATTGAAATTGGTCGCTGCTAGCACAAAGACGGGGCGGTCGGGTGATGGACCAGTAAAGCCGTCCATCTCCGTCAGCAAGGCATTGAGTGTGTTTTCCTCAGCCTGACCACTGACACCGCCCGTGCGCACCTTCCCGATGGCATCAATCTCGTCAATGAAGATGATAGCGGGCGCATATCGGCGTGCCCGGGCAAATAGATCGCGGATGTTTTGTGGACCGCTGCCTTGCCACATCGTCACAAAGCTGGTAGCAGACACAGGCATAAAAGCAACGTTGGATTCAGCCGCCATCGCACGGGCTAGCATGGTCTTGCCAGTGCCTGGAGGGCCATGGAGCAAAACACCTTTTGGCGGTTTTAGCCCCAAGGCGGAAAACCGTCTTGGATTTCTTAGGAAATCGATGAAGAACTTCAATTCGTCTTTGGCGCTATCGGCACCGATCACTTCGTCGAATCGCGTGCGTGGGCGTTCCACTTCATCAAGAATCTCACCAGCATCGGCCGCTGCAATGGCGCGAGTAAGGCGCAGATTGCGCAATCGGATAGAGATTTGACGTCCGTCCACGCGCGGCGCCGTATCGAAGCCGAGCACCTTCCGCTCCTGACCCAGGCGAGCCGCCGCTTTCTCGCGATGCAAACGGCGAGTAATCTCCAGCAGACGGCCCGCAAAGTCGTTGCGCTGCTCCTGCCAGTTCTTGACAAGCCCGCCAATGAATCGGCTCGCTATTACCCCTCGTGCTCCCCCGGCCTGAACGCACGCTAGGTATACCTCGTCGTCCACAGTGCCTGCGCTTCGACCACTTGTGTCCGATTCCGCTAGAGCGAGCAGGTAAACGGGAATCTGCGGAAGCCGTTCGCGAATCTTCCGCAATATCTCCTGTCCTTGATCCAAGCCACGCGCTGCGGCCGGAACATGATCAAATTGCTGGATCGTTTTCCCAGACCCTTCCATCCCGGCTCCAAGTGACAAATCCAACAGCACCATGTCCACTTCTTGGTCGGCAAGTATTTGCAACGCCTCCGGCGCCGTCTGGGCCACATGCCAATCCACATCCGATACAGATTCCCGGTAAAGATCAGCCAAGTCCGAGCCAGCGAGCAACAGAACGCGAGGGCGGTCGGTTGCCTCAAACAACGAGCGGACCTCTGAATTTAGGCTTCCAATATCCCCGTCCAATTCCAACCGCAGGCTATCCGCCTTGTCCCAGACAGCTTCAAGGCGGTCGGTATTGAATAATTGACAGAACTTGAACAACTCGGTTTTGAGGAAGGTCTCCGCCTGGGACCGTAACGTGCGAGCATCCCCGCGGGCGCCTTCGCGCAGAACAAGGCACATCGGCAGCAGTTCGTGGAAATTCACCTGCTTGCGGTATTGCCGCGCCAGCAAACCTGCGACGCGAGCCAACTCGGCCTGCACCACTCGCTCCAGTTCGTTCACACGGAGATGATTGAACAACACTGGATAGCCCGTGGCCATGCGCGAGCAGATGGATTGGGGGAAGAACGGCTTGCCGGTCCTGGGATCGGTCTCGTGTTCCAACCCGTCCAGGATTGTCTTGCGGTGGAAAGCGGCATTGGCGCTGCGAACGCCACTATCGTAGGACTGATCGTAAAGCTTGCGCCCGGCGTTGGTGGTCAAGATGATGGTGGTGTCGGTGAAGCTGATGTCGCGTTTGAGGTATTTGTCTTCCAGACGTCCGGCGTCGAGAATCTGGAGAAAGAGATCGATTGTGTTCAGGTGTGCCTTTTCAATCTCGTCAAAGAGCAGCACCGCATTCGGGTTTTTTTCTACGAAACCGGTGAGCACGCCAGGCTGCGCTCCCTTGTAACTTTCCTCCCAGCCGACCAGCGCGTTTTGTTGTTGATGATCGGCATACGCGCTCATGTCAAACCGTTTGAACGGACGGCCGAGATGGGAAGCACCCAATTCCGCCAAGAACGTCTTCCCCACGCCTGGCGGCCCGGCGAAAACGAAAACCGCCCGGGGGGCTTTGCGCTGCAGATCCGATGCTGCCACAATCTCGGCGTTGAACAGACCTTCTACGAAAGCCTGCACGGCATGGTCTTGGCCAAACACCTTCACCAGCAAATCCGCGCGTAAAGCCCGCAGCTTCTCGGTTAGTTCCTCCAGCCGCGGGGCCAATCCCTCTTCGATGCACCAGGCGTTGAGCTGGGCAACGGCATCTTCCTTGCCGACCGGGGATGCGCTCAACATGGCACACACCTCCCTGGACATTGCGAGGGCGCAGGCCAAATGCCGCAGACCCACCAACCCCGGATGCACCCGGTCAGGCACTTCCTGGGCCAGTTCCTTTGAGGTCTGCAGCAGAGCCCGGACTGGCTCCGCCACCGGCAGTTTGCTCCGGCAAGGGGAGGGCTCGCCTCTGGCAGGCAGGGCGGCCTGGAGTTTTTCCGCAGTCGTTCCAGCGCACTCGGCCAACAAGATGGCGCCCTCGACGCGATGGAGCATCGCCAGCGCCAGCGATGACACGTTCAGCTCTTTTGCCCCAGTGCTTTGAGCGAAATCCTTGGCCAGGTCGATTATCGTTTGTGCTTTGTCAGTGAACATAGGCAGGTAGCCTCAGATCTCAGTGGCCGTTTAACTTGAACTATAGACAGAATCATCAGGAAGCTCCGCAAATGATGTCAGTTAAGTAGCTGTTCACAGCTCTCTCGGAATGCTACCTACAGCGACCTTCTCTAACCAGACCGCTTCTGTTTGACGCTTCCAAACCGCGTCTTTGCGAAGGTGCTCCGTGAACGTCGTCGGCGTTACTCGGCAAATACATTGCACAGTCCCTTTCGCCAGCTTTTCCCGTAACAGACTGGCCCATTGGCCTCTACCTGCTGACTTAGACTCTACCTCGACCGTCGGCACGAGCAGGATGATTTCCGGGTGAGATGCCGCTTCCGCCAGAAGTTGCCGCAGACGCTCCACCTCCGCTGCCTCCTCTTCCAAAGAGGGCTTCATCCCTTTGATCGCATTCAGACGACTCGACGCAGCAATGTCAATCAACCGGCGTCCTTTCAATCCCGCGGGCGGCTCCTTCCCGGCCATCGTACATGCAATTGCGATGGCGACTCCCTCAGCCAGGTCATCATGGTTAGTAATAAGCAGAATGCTCTTACGTTTTTCTTGCAGCAGAATCTGAAGCACAGCTTTGCCCGAGGCTTCCGCAGTCATGTCGGCCTTGAGCCTGCCCTCGGACGCCTCCTTGACAAGGTCTTTTCCGTGTTTGTCGAGCAGCAGGAATGCTGGTCCCGACGGGGGTGGGACCTTGCCAAGAACGGCCTGGTCGATGGCTGGCGTGGGCGATTGCACCAGTGCTGTCAGCAGGTGCAGCGGGGTAAGCGTTTCGCCACCGGACTCTGCCACGAACGCCGCCGCCGCTTCGAACAACGCCCGGCTGGCAGCGGAACGGTGAATTTTTCCCTCCTGGTGAGGCGTGCCGCCTTTGCCAAGCTGGCGGCGCAAGTTGCGCCTGGCACGTGTGCTCTCGATCCCGCACTTCTGCAATGCCTCGCTCACAAACTCGGCGTCGGCGGCGATGGTCTTGGCAGTCTCCGCGTGCTCGTCATCCGCCTCGACCGCCGGTGCCGGCAGCTCTGCGAACTTCAGCAAAGCCATGCAAAAATGTTCAGGCTCGATTTCCTTGAACTGGCCAGCCGCCATTTCTTCCGCGGCCAGCTGCCAAATTAAGTCAACAGAGGGGGATAATTTCATAAAATTAACGGTTGTGTTTCCAATGGTATTGGCCGCGGGCTCTGCCATTCGGTGGCCAGCCTTTCCAGTTCTTGGCCTACTCCATCGGGATTCAGCCAGCCATACACAGGGTTTTGCAAAGTTTGGAGCTCCGGCGGCGGTTCGGAGATCCCAACACCTTCAACCCGTACCTCGCCCAAATGCTTCAAGAGTTCTGGCGCGGCGGGGCCACTTGGCCAGCACACTCCCCCCAACATCTCCAGCACACTTACCGCTTGCAGGTAGTGGGGAGTTGATACAAGAACCGTCCACTCCGGGCCAGTAGCCACTGTTTGTTCCGCATTCGCTTGTGGCGAGCCGGATTTGCGACGGTCCTCGGGTGTTTCGCTCTTGCCGCTACCGGAGATTATGCTCAACCAGTTTTTCATATCGTTCAGTTTGGTTCGTTCATCCTGACGTTCACTGTTTCACTATCCATAACGCGTGTCGATACTGCTCGGCGACCGCTTAACGCCGGGTTTTCGTTTTTCTCCGGCAAGACGACAGTAGCAAGACGGTGATGTTGTCTTTTCCGCCAGCCCCATTGGCTGCATCCACCAGACGGCGGCATTGCTTCGCCAAAGGCGCAGGCTCTTTCAGGATTGAGAGGATCTGATCGTCGCTCAACATGCCGGTGAGACCATCGGTGCAGAGCATCAACAGGTCGCCGGGGCTGAGTTCTAACAGACGGGTCTGGGGCAGAGGTTCACCTGCCATCCCCACGCTTCGCGTTAGTCGCCCTAGGGCCGGATGCGTGGCGGCTTCTTCACGAGTAATTTCCCCGGAATGAAGCAGCACCTGGATCAGCGTATGGTCCTTGGTGAGTTGTTTCAACTGACCCGCGCGCAGTCGATACGCCCGGCTGTCGCCCATATGAGCTACCAGCGCCTTGCTACCGCGCACAAGTGCGCACACGACCGTCGAACCCATGCCTGCTAGGCCCGGTTCGTTTTGCGTCTGCCGGCGCAGTTGCGTGCTGAGCGTGCCAATGACATTCGTCATCCGCCGTCTAGCCCTGCCGTTAGCCAGGCATTCCTTTGTCACGAAACACTTCCGCACCAATTCGGGCAGCGTCGCCACGACGGCCTTCGATGCCAGCGCCCCGGCGAACTCACCACCCATGCCGTCGGCTACGATGAACAAACCCTGCTCTGGATCAGCAGTCCAGTTGTCTTCGTTCGTCCGGCGAACGCGGCCCAGATCCGTCAGCCCGGCATATTGGACAGTCAGTTTCATAGCGCTGCTTGCAAGGCTTTCTTCAGGTCTGCGGCAGTCTTGAACGAAATAGCCGGACGGTCAATCAATGCTTTGTCAATCACTTTAGCCAGGCGTGATGGGATACTCGAATCGCGCCGTCGGAGGGGGACTGGATCTGATTCCAGCACCGTTTGCCAAACGTCTTTGCCCTGGGAAAAATCGCGCGGGAAATTGCCGGTCAGCATGTTGTATAGACATGCCGCAGCTGCCCACACGTCCACTTCGGGGCCGGCATGCTTGAAGTTGACCACCTGTTGGCGAGGCATGAACCACGGCTTGCCCTCGCTGTTTCCTGTACGTGCAAGTCCGCTCAAACCGGCGAGATCGAACGCACGGCTCAAGCCGAAGTCGGAAACCTTAGCCGTTCTTACCCCGCGAACTTCTGTGAGGAGGATATTGTGCGGACTCAGGTCACGGTGCGTGAGTCCGTGCCCTTCGGTGCACCGGCCATCTTTGAGCTTAATATTCGGAATCGTAGCGTTATGGGCATACTCCAGGCCATCCAGAACATCGCAGATTATGGCCATCGCTTCCTTGACCGAAAACTTGCCGCCGCGCTGCTGCATCAGCTTATCCACGCTGCCTTGGGCACAATACTCAATCGTGAAGAAGAAAATGCCATCGGAACAACCCGACTCGCGGAATTCGACAACATTGCGGTGTTTAAGCGCCTTTGTGTTGGCGACCTCCCGCAGAAAAGTTTGCTTCGCCCGTTCGTCCGCCGCCACTTTGGGCAACATGACCTTCAGGGCCACTAACTCGCCGGAAGCGTCGTTCCGCGCCAACCACACAAGACCCATACCGCCCCGCCCCAGTTCACGCTCAATGGAGTAGCCGCGTATGGCCTGCAGCTCGCGCCCGCCCGCCTTGGCCTTGTCGAGCATCCCTTTGAGAATTTGCAGAGGGTCCTTCTGACATTGGGCACAGACATAATCTCCTTGGCGGTTCTCGCCGATCTCGGCGGCGACATCGTGGCCGCACTTGGCGCAGACCTTCGCCTTCTTCTTGGGCGGTTCCTTGCGTTGGGCCAAATCGGCCTTCTTCCGGCAACTCCCGCATTGGAATACGCCCGGCAACCGTTCCGCCTGGAGTTTCTTATCTTCGGGAATCTCCACCGAGCACTCCGCGCATCGCGCCGGCACAAACACAGCGACGCGAAAGACCGTGTCACCCACTTGGATTTCATCGCTGTGTTTCAGATCATGCTCCGGGAAGGACAGTCTGGCGCCTTCCTCCGCTGACATGCCATTCTCGCGTTGGCCGATCTTCTTGCCATTGACGTAGGTGCCGTTCAAGCTCCCAAAGTCGCGCACGCGGATGTCGGGCGGATTGATGTCCAGCAGGCAATGGTGGCGCGAGACTGTTCTGTGAGCCTCATCGGTTGGCAACTGAGGCGAACAATCATTTGCCCGGCCGACAATGCAACAGGTCGTTTCGTCAAACGCAAACTCCCGGCCGCTCGACGCGCCTTGAGTGATTCTTAATGTGATTTTTGATGGCATAGAATTCTTCGGGCAGAATGTTCTCTGAGTTGTTGCTGTATCCACGTCAGAACTTGCCTCAGGTCGGTCCGACCTGTGCGGGCGATCTCAGCGTCCAGGATACGTTGGGCGGCGCGCATGTCCTGCAAACCGTTCTCCTTTTCGCCAAGGGCTATCAAAGTCTTACCGCGATAGGCTTTTAGCCGCGCCAGATCCCCAACCAGTTCGCGGCCTTCCTGGTTGACCAACCGCTCCAGAATCGCAATCGCCTGATCGAAGAGCGCCACCGCCCCGCGATGATCGCCTAGAGCGCTGACCGCGATGGCCTT
>PLBY01000069.1:0-2573 GCA_003134655.1 Acidobacteriaceae bacterium | reverse complement strand
CGGCGGCCTTCCTGGTTGACCAGTCGCTCGCGAATCGCAATTGCCTGATCGTAGAACGCCACCGCCCCGCGAACGTCGCCCAGGGCGCTGACCGCGATGGCCTTGTTCATGTAGACAGTAGCCAAAATATTGGCCAGTTCGCGGCGACCGTCCTGGTTGACCAACCGCTCCAGAATCGCAATTGCCTGATCGTAGAGCGCCACCGCCCCGCGAACGTCGCCCAGAGCGATCGCCGCGTTCATGTAGGCCTCAGCCAAAATATTGGCCAGTTCGAGGCGACCGTCCTGGTTGACCAACCGCTCCAGAATCGCAATCGCCCAATCGTAGAGCGCTGTCGCCCCGCGATTGTCGCCCAGCGCCATGACCGCGGCGGCCTTGTTGATGTAGAGAAGAGCCAAACCATAGACAAGTTCGCGGTGCCCTTCCAGGTTGACCAACCGCTCTCGAATCGCCGTCGCCTGATCGTAGAGCGCCACCGCCCCGCGATTGTCGCCCAGAGCACTTACCACGATGGCCTTGTTTATGTAGAAAGTGGCCAAATCATCGGCCAGTTCGCGACGGCCTTCCTGGTTGACCAACCGCTCCAGAATCGCAATTGCCTGATCGAACTCTTGTAATGCACCGTGCAGGTCTGCGGCCGTCCGATGGACTAAAGCCTTGTGCCAGCAAACTATCGCCAAATCCCTCTCCAACTCCTTTTGTCCGCCCCGAACTAGTTGCAAGTACAACCGCTTCGCCTCGTCATATACCGCTATTTCCGCCACCAGTTCGCCTCGCCGGGTGACTCCCCGCCCTGCCATCATCGCGGCCGCTTCTGCCGGATCACGACCTGCGGCCAGAAGCGCCGTCTCCAACCATTTTTGAGGGTCTTTCCATACACCCCCGAATGCGGTGCGACGTTCGTTGATTCCAGTCTGAGGTAAAGCCCTTCGCTCGATTGCATTCAGAGTGCGGCTGTAAACTATGCCAAGCGATTCTCGGTAGATCGCCTTCAACTGATCCGCAACCTCGCCCAGACTTGTTGGGCGCTCCGGTGGCTTCTCGCGAAAGGACTGCCTTAACAACTCCGACAAGCGGTCAGGCATGGCCGGAATCGCTTCGTCGTATACTCCCTGTTGCAGATGCTGTTTAATGACCTCGGCTGCCCCTTGCCCCGACCTCCAGGTCACCTCCCCCATAAACATTTCCAGCACCGACACGCCCCAGGACCAGATGTCCGTCTTTAGCGTGAGCGGCAATCCCGCGGCCTGCTCCGGTGACCAATAGGCTGGCGTGCCGCCGCCGCTGCTGACGAGGATGCTGCGACTCGGATCGGTGGAAAAAGTTTCCCCAGCCGCAGCCCTCGCTCGGGTCAAACCATAATCGGTCACACGCGGTCTCACCTCTTGCAAGGCAGTTTTCCCACTCGTACCCATCAACACGTTCCCGGGTTTTACGTCCTGATGCACCAGACCCAGTTCATGCAAGCAATGCAGACCCCATGCAAACTGGATGGCGATATCCAGCATTCGCTCAAGCGCCTGCCGGGCGCCGCCTTCGTAAAGCTTTCGCGAATCAATCCACTCCTTGAGACTGCCACCCTCCACATACTCGGCAAAGATCAAGACCTCGTCACCCAGGGTGCGGAAGAACCGGCACGGCACCAGGTTGGCGTGCTCGGGAAGGTCAATCCAGGTCTGGAGTTCAGCCAAGAAATTCCGCCGGTCGGCCTCTTTGAAGCCCTTGGCGCGTTTGACCGCGAACCGCGAGGCCGTTGAACGGCTGCACAGCAGATACACTTTCCCCATGCCACCCTCGCCCAGGGTCCGCTCGACCACAAAGTCATCCAGCAATTCCTGCCCGTGCGCCCACTCGCCCTCCGCCAGACCCAGTGGCAATTCGGGCCCTTCAGGATCGCCACGGTGGAGCTTTCTCCCGGCATTCCTAGGATTTCCAGGGACAACGTGGGTCATGCCCGCTTTGGTGGCCGCGACCTGCGGTGAGTCGGACTTGTCAGATCCTCCGAATATCTTGCCGAACCAGTTTTCCGTGGTGGTCAATTGTTTTTGCCTTTGATCGTGTTAGTAACCGAACCGACTGCACCTCTGCGCGGCCGCTCGAAGCGCCTTGAGTGATTCTTAATGTGATTTTTGATGGCATAGAATTCTTCAGGCAGAATGTTTTGTGAGTTGTTGCTGTAGGAATGTCAGATATTGCTTCAGGTCAGTCCGACCTGTGCGGGCGACCTCAGCGTCCAAGATACTCTGGGCGGAGCGCATGTCCTGCAAACCGTTCTCCTTTTCGCCAAGGGTTATCAAAATCTCACCGCGATAGGCTTTTAGCCGCGCCAGATCCCCAACCAGTTCGCGGCGGCCTTCCTGGTTGACCAACCGCTCTCGAATCGCAATCGCCTGATTCAAGAGCGCCACCGCCCCGCGATGGTCGCCCAGAGCCCCGACCGCGACGGCCTTGTTCGTGTAGACTCTAGCCAAATCATCGGCCAGTTCGCGGCGGCCTTCCTGGTTGACCAGCCGCTCTCGAATCGCAATCGCCTGATCGTAGAGCGTCACCGCCCCGCGATCGTCGCCCAGAGC
>PLBY01000145.1 GCA_003134655.1 Acidobacteriaceae bacterium | reverse complement strand
GGGAACGGGACCACCGAAGAGGACGCCAAGGCCGGTCCGAAGGTCCTCGAGGACGCCGGCGTCCTCACCATCAAACTGCACTGAGGGCGATCATGGTGATCGAGAAGCGTACGTTTCTTGCGCCGCTGGCCGCGGCCGCGCTGCTCGCCGCCGCACCGGTGCCGAGTCCGGCGCCGGCCGCGACGCTCAGCGTCGTTTGCCGGCAGACGCCGCTCTACGTCTTTCTGACCGGCACCGACCGTCCGGTCCGCGCGCGCACGCCGGACGCGACGCAGGGCCAGCGATTCGGCCTGGTGAGCGGGCCGCGCACGACGCTTCAGAGCTTTCAGTTCTACGAGACCGACATCATCGTCGTGGAGCCCGGATACGCTCCGAACGCACACTACTGGATCAGCCGCGACTGCGCGATCCCGACCTGAACGCCCACACCTCGATAGGTAGGCGCGCCGCTTACTTCGAGACGATCTCGACGTTGAGGTCGATGGTGATTTCGTAGCCGGCGATCAGCGCTCCGGCCGGCGACGTCTTGCCCCAGTTGAGGCCCCAGTCACGACGGTCGAGGGTGGCCGAAGCGCTGTAGCCGACATGCGTGCGGTTGCGCGCGTCCGTCATCTTGCCGAGCTCTTTCGCGGTGAGCGTCACCGGCTTTGTTACGCCGTGCATCGTCAGGTCGCCGGTGATGCTGAAGGCCTGCGGGCTGCCGGTGATCGTCTTGGAGACGAACGTCATCGTCGGAAATTTTTCGACGTCGAACCAATCGGCCAAGCGCAGGTCCTTGTCGCGATCGGCGCTCTGCGTGTCGATATCCTTCGCGCTGAGCGTCACGCTGATCGCCGTCGGGATGTCGGTTGACCCGAGCGTGACGCTGCCGGCCGCAACCGGTACCTTGCCGGTTACGCGGGAGATCGCAAGGTGCGTTACGGTGAACGTCGCCTGCGTGTGGTTCGAGTCGACCGCATAATCGGCGGCAAGTGCCGGGACGGCGAGCCCTGCGACGAGCGCGGCGGCGAGGAGTACAACCTGGCACTGGGAGACCGCCGCGCGGCGGCCACGAAACAGTTCCTGGTTTCGTTGGGCATTACCACCGACCGGATCCAAGTTGTGAGCCTCGGCAAAGAACATCCATTTTGCACCTCTGAGAACGAAGCTTGCTGGCAGCAGAACCGCCGTGGGCATCTCGTCTATCAGAAGTGAAACTGGCCGGGAGGCGCCGTTCGGCGTCTCCCGCTTCTTCTTGCGCAGGATTGGGGATTGGTGCGCGCATTTGCCGTCCCCATTGAGGCTTCCGGTTCCGGGTAGCCCTTTCTGTGCGGAATCATCCCAGCGTGTGGGACAATCATGGCATCTAAGCTACCGGTAGTTCAGGGAATCTTTATGAAATCACATCGCATTTCCGCATTTTTTGCAGTATTGCTGGTGCTCTGGTTGGGCGCGGGTCCGGCTTGGGGCGTGAGTAAAGAAATGGTGCAACTGCAGACCCAGGTGCAGCAACTGCAGGAGCAAATGACGGCCATGCAGCGCGGCTTCGACGAGCGCATGGGAGTCATGAAGAACCTGGTAGAGCAGGATACGGACGCCATCAACAAAGTGACGGTGGCTCTCAATGGACTGCAGGCAACGCTGGCGAAGCAACAGGGCGACGCGGGCGGGAAGGTCGACCAGCTTTCAGGGCAGATCCAGGCGCTCAACGACACCATGGATGAACTCAAGGCGCGCCTGGCCAAGGTGAGCAAGCAACTGGAAGACATGCAATCGGCGCAACAGAGTCTGGGTGCGCAACAGGCCACGCAGCTAGCTGCGGCCGACGCCGCAAAGAACGCTCCGCCTCCAGACGTGCTCTACAACAACGCCGTGCGCGATTACAACGGCGGCAAGAACGACCTGGCCCTGCAGGAGTGTTCGGACTACATCAAGTACTATCCCAACACCGACCTGGCGGGGAACTGCTATTTCTACCTAGGGGAGATTCAGTTTCGGCAGGGAAACTACCAGCAGGCGGCGCAGAGCTATGACGCGGTTTTGCAGAACTTTCCCAGCGGGAACAAGGCTGCGTCAGCGCAGCTGAAGAAGGGATTCTCTCTGATTGAACTGGGTAAACAGGATGACGGGGTTAGCGAGCTGCGACGCCTGATCCAGCGATATCCGCATTCGCCGGAGGCGCTGCAGGCGCGGGACCGGCTGCGGAAGCTGGGAGTCGCGACTACCGGAAGGTGATTTCCACGGTGAATTGGGCCTGCGGACCGGGCTGCCTGAAGGCTGACGCTAGACGCCGTGGTGGTGAGGTCTTTTGGGCGTGTGATGCTTTCCGGCCTTGTGGGCGTGATGGCGCTGGACGCGCGGATCGTGGTGGTGACCCCACTTCGCCGGAGTGAAGGTCGCGTGCGGAGTCGCTGCCAGGGCGAACGCACTGGACAACATACACAGCGTTAGTACCAAGAAGCACCGTCTCATATACCCTATCTCCGGCGAACTTCTCCTACTTTATAACTATATTCTTCGGAAAGCTAGAGGACTAGACTGGTTTCGTCGGAATTATTGTCCGAGGTGGAGTCATGGAACACAGTACCCACGATCAGGATACGGCGAAAGGGGCCACGGAAACCGAGGACCATAAAGTCCCTGGCAATGTTGGCCTCCAGGAACAGCTTGGGCATCGCGATCAGGACCCGATGCTGAAGGATGCGGACTCCGATTTTCCCGAACCTGGGCAAAATCCAGAACATAGCGGCGAGCCGGAACGAAAAACTGCGTAGAACAGCTTGCCGAGGAGTCAAAGTGGAAAGCCCTCTCTTGCGAGAGGGCCTTTTCCTTTTGGCGCGAATTCAGCGCTAGCGAAGTTCTTCCATCACCGCGTCCAGCACTTCTTTGCCCGGACGCGTCATCGAATCAGGCAGCGTGGCGAGCGGTTGGTCGACCACGTTCAGCATGTCAAGGAAGTTGGGCGCCTCGGGATTCACGTAGAACACGCCGGTCAGCACTTCGCCCTTATCGTGGGCTTCGGTGAGGCGGGTGATGGCGCGAATCTTGTCGGTCGGGTCGTAGTCCTCTTCCAACTTGCGCAGGTGCAGGCGGGATCCGTCGTGCATGGTGACTTCGACGGTAGTTCCTGGATCGTACTCGACGTCGATGTCCTCAAAGTGGGGTACGAAGCTCACGTCCTGCAGAGTCTCTTCATGCTCTTTCACGTACTTGTAGGACTTGGTCGAGCCCTCGTGATCATTGAAAGTGACGCAGGGCGAGACCACGTCGAGCATGACGGTACCTTTGTGAGCGATGGCCGCCTTCAGCATGGCGCTGAGTTGGCGCTTATCGCCGGAGAACGAGCGGCCGACCAGAGTCGCCCCGAGTTGAATCGCGAGGGCACAGGTGTCGATGGGCGGAAGGTCATTGACTACGCCCGTCTTCAGCTTTGAGCCCAGGTCGGCGGTGGCTGAGAACTGGCCCTTGGTGAGGCCGTAAACGCCGTTGTCTTCGATGATGTAGATGATCGGCAGATTGCGGCGCATGAGGTGGATGAACTGTCCGATGCCGATGGAGGCGGTGTCGCCGTCGCCGCTGACGCCGATGCAGACGAGCTTGCGATTCGCCAGCAGGGCTCCGGTGGCGACCGAGGGCATGCGTCCGTGCACGGCGTTGAAGCTGTGCGAACGGTTCATGAAATAGGCGGGAGTCTTCGAGGAGCAGCCGATACCGCTGGGTTTGATCAGCAGTTCGGGCTGCACGCCCATCTCGTACATGGACTCGATGATGCGCTCGGAGATGGCGTTGTGGCCGCATCCGGCGCAGAGTGTGGTCTTGCCGCCCTTGTAGTCCATGACGGTGAGGCCGATGCGGTTGGTTTTCGGTCCGGAAGATCCGGGTCCGGGTGCTGCTGTTCCGGGTTCGACGGGAGTCGTGGCCATCTACTTACCCTCCATGCTGGTCAGTTCGTCGGTGATGGACCGCGCGTCGAGCGGGAGTCCGTTGATGTGGGCGATGCTGCGCAGGCGCGGGGTCAGTTCGGGCTTGAGATCGAGTTTGAGCAGCGTGAGCATTTGCGCGTCGCGGTTCTGTTCGACGAGGTAGACGCGGTCGTGCTGCTCGACGAACTCGTGCACTTCGCGTGTAAACGGGTAAGCGCGAAGGCGCAGGTAGTCAGTCTCGATGGCGTATTCATCGCGAAGCTGGTCGCGGCTTTCAGTGATGCCCCAGTGCGAGGTGCCGTAACCGATGATTCCGATTTTGGCGTTGTTGCCCTTGGTGATTTCGGGGCGCGGAACGAAGGAGCGCGCGGTTTCGAACTTGCGGTTCAGGCGCTCCATGTTGTTTTCGAAGTCGTCGGCGCGCTCGCTGTATTGAGCCTTCTCGTTGTGGCCACTGCCGCGAGCGAAGTAGGCCGCCGCGGGATGGATGGTTCCGGGCAGCGTGCGATAGCCGATGCCGTCTCCGTCGATGTCTTTGTAACGAGCGAATCCGCCGAGGCGGTCGAGATCTTCCTTGCTGAGCACCTTGCCGCGATTGATGGGCGTGATCGGGTACTCGAACGGATCGGACATCCAGTTGTTCATGCCGAGATCGAGATCGGACATGACGAAGACCAGGGTCTGAAATTGCTCGGCGAGATTGAACGCTTCCGGCGCCATGCTGAAGCACTCGCTCACGGAGCAAGGGAACAGCATGATGTTCTTGGTATCGCCGTGGGAGAGGAATGCGGTGGAAAGAATGTCGCCTTGCGAAGTGCGCGTCGGCAGGCCGGTCGAGGGGCCTACACGCTGGATGTCCCAGATGACCCCGGGCACTTCGACGTAGTAGGCGAGTCCGGCAAACTCCGACATGAGCGAGATGCCGGGACCGGCGGTTGCGGTCATGCTGCGGGCGCCCGCCCAGCCTGCGCCGATGACCATGCCAATCGCGGCCAGTTCGTCTTCGGCCTGCACGATGGCGAAGGTCGCCTTGCCGTCGGGACCGATGCGGTATTCCTTCATGTATTCGATCATCGTCTCCACGAGCGACGACGACGGCGTGATGGGATACCAGGTGACGACGGTGCATCCGGCGAACATGCAACCGAGCGCGGCGGCCGAGTTGCCGTCGATGATGATCTTGCCGGCCGTGGCGTTCATGCGCTCGATGTAGAAGGCGCCGCGCTTTTGCAGATTCGCCTTGGCGTAGTCAAAGCCAGCTTGGGCTGCGGCGAGATTCAGATTGGCGGCCTTCACCTTTTTAGCGAACTGCTTGCGGATAGCGTTTTCGACCTCAGCCATATCGATGGTGAGCAGGCTGGCGACGACGCCGACGTACACCATGTTCTTGACGAGCTTGCGCAGTTTGGCTTCGGGACACACTGCGGCGACGAGCTTGTCGTAGGGAACCGAGTAAAAGATGAGATCATCGCGCAACTTGTGCAAGGCGAGCGGTTCGTCGTAGAGGACGGCGGCGCCGGGAGCAAGAGACAGGGTGTCTTCCTGCGCGGTCTCGGGATTCATGGCTACGAGGAAATCGATTTCCTTCTTGCGGCCGATGTAGCCGTTCTTGTTGGCCCGAATCGTGTACCAGGTCGGAAGGCCGGCAATGTTCGAAGGGAACATATTCTTGCCGGAGACCGGTACGCCCATCTGGAAAATGCTGCGCAGGAGCACGGTGTTTGAACTCTGCGAGCCGGAACCGTTGACGGTCGCGACCTGAATGCTCATGTCGTTGACGATGCGCTTGTGCCCTGGGCTTCCGGCGGATTCCCGGGGCACGACATCCGTAGTGGCCATCCCAACACCTTCCTTCAGTTAGCGGGCTGAACCCAGTTGCCCGTGATTTGTGGATTGCAGAGGAGGAAACATTCCATTATAAGGGCGGCGGCAGCGCCGCGTCGCGTCAAAATGGCCGCCTGTGGCCCGGAGGAACCTGTTTTGAAACGAGGGAGAAGTTCGCGGACTCAGGATTCTGTCTTGTAGAACTGGGCGATGTTCCGGAACTTATTATATCGTGACACGAGCAATTCCGCAGGGGGAGTCTTCTTCAGTTCGTAATAGTGCTTCTGCAGGCTGGCATCGAGCAGACTGGCGGCCGCTTCGTGGTCGCGGTGAGCGCCGCCTTCGGGCTCGGGAACGACATCGTCGATGCAGCCGAGTTCGCTGAGGTCGGTGGCGGTGATGCGCATCGCTTCGGCAGCGAGTTCTTTCTTCGAAGAGTCACGCCACATGATTGCGGCGCAGCCTTCGGGAGAGATGACCGAATAGATCGAGTTCTCCATCATGAGGACGCGATCGGCGATGGCGATCGCCAGCGCTCCGCCGCTGCCGCCGACGCCAATCACGGTTGCGATGATGGGAACTTCGAGCCGGGCCATTTCGCGGAGGTTGTAGGCGATGGCCTCTGCCTGTCCGCGCTCTTCCGCGTGGATGCCGGGGTAAGCGCCGTCGGTGTCGACAAGGGTGAAGATCGGGCGGCGGAACTTTTCTGCAAGCTGCATCGTCCGGATGGCCTTGCGGTAGCCCTCAGGATGCGGCGTGCCGAAGTTCCGGTGGACGCGCTGCTTCATGTCGCGGCCCTTCTGGGTAGCGACGATGAGGACTTCGTCGCCGTGGAAGCGGGCCATGCCGCAGATGATGGCGGCGTCGTCGCCGAAGCCGCGATCACCGTGGATTTCGCTGAATTCTGTGAAGATGCGCTCGATGTAGTCTAGCGACTGCGGACGCTGGGGATGCCGCGCTAGTTCGGTCCTCTGCCAGGCCGTGGGCGGCGCGTTCATTTCCTGTCGCAGGGTCTCGATGCGTTCCTGCAGCTTGGAGATCTGGCGGCGGGTCGCATCGTCGGCGCCGGGAGACTCCAGATCGGCGACCTGGCGTTCGATCTGCTCCAGTTCCTGCTGCGCTTTTTCGGTAGGTGCCATGCGTGGGTTCAGGCGATGATGCGGACGCTGCCCCGTCCGCACAACTGTTCGACGCGGGCGATGAAATTACGGTCCGGGATGACATTATAGCCTTCCGCCTCCATCACCACCATGAAATCGCCCTGACGTTCCACGTCAAATAACACTTTGGCTTCGCCTTTGCGCTCGAGGAAGAGGGTGTGCAGGTCGTCGACGGTAGCTTCTGCAGAGCTTTCGAGCGGGATGCGGATGCGAATCGCGCGCGGGAGCGGGACCTTGGCTTCTTCCAATGGCTGGATCTCGGCCGCGGTGATCTTGGGATTGGCGCCTTCTTCGATGCGCACGCCAGCTTTTACGAGGACGGGAACCTCGAGTTTCACCTTCTCGCCGATGCGCTTGTAGGCCTCGGGGAAGACGATCATGTCGATGGAACCGGACATGTCTTCAAGCGTGGCCTGGGCGTAGAAATCTCCGCGCTTGGACTTGAGCACGCGGACATTGCCGATGATGCCGGCGGTCACAATGGTTTCATCTTTGCCGGTTGATTTCGTCATCGCTGCGATTTCTTCGATACTCAGGGCCCGCAGGTCAGTCAGCTTGTCTTTGTACTTCTGCAGGGGATGGCCGCTGATGAAGAAGCCGAGGATCTCCTTTTCGGCGGTCAGGCGCGTGTGTTCGTCCCAGTCAGGAGCGTTGGGCAATTTGTCGTTGTGCGATTCGGCATCTTCCTGCTGGAAGACGCCGAACAAGCCGTGCTGGCCCGATTCGGCGTCGCGCTGGGCTTTCTGTGCCTGTTCCATCGCCTTGTCGAGGACAGCCATGAGCTGCGCTCGTCGGCCCATGGAGTCCATGGCGCCGCTCTTGATTAAGGATTCGAGGACGCGCTTGTTCAGCAGGCGGAGGTCAACGTTTTCGCAGAATTCGAAAATCGATTTGAAGCGGCCGAGCTTCTTGCGGGCGGCGACGATCGATTCGATCGCATTGCCGCCGACGTTTTTGACTGCGGCGAGACCGAAGCGGATCGATTCGCCATGCGGAGTGAAGTTGGCGTCGGAAACGTTGATGTCGGGAGCTTCGACGGCGATGCCCATCTCGCGGCATTCGTTGATGTACTTGACTACGTCGTCGGTTGAACCGGTCACCGACGTAAGCAGGGCCGCCATGAACTCCACGGGATAGTGCGTCTTCAAATAGGCCGTGTGGTAGGCGAGCAGAGCGTAGGCCGCCGAGTGCGACTTGTTGAAGCCGTATCCGGCGAACTGGGCCATGAGGTCGAAGATCTTTTCGATCTTCTTGGGTGGATACTTGCGCTGGGCGGCGCCTTCGACAAAGCGGTCGCGCTGCTGCGCCATTTCCTCGGCTTTTTTCTTGCCCATGGCGCGACGCAGCAGGTCGGCTTCACCCAGCGAGTAGCCGGCCAGGCGGTTGGCGATCTGCATCACCTGTTCCTGATAGACGATTACACCGAGCGTTTCCTGGAGAATTTCCTGTAGCTCCGGCAACTCGTATTCCACTTTTTTGCGGCCGTGTTTGCGGTCGATGAAATCGTCGATCATGCCGCCCTGGATCGGACCGGGGCGGTAGAGTGCGTTCAGAGCGGTGAGATCTTCGATGGAACTCGGTTGATATTTGCGCAGTACATCACGCATGCCGTTCGATTCAAACTGGAAGACGCCGGAGGTCAGTCCCTTGTGGAAGACCTTCTTGTAAGTGTCGTCATCTTCCAGCGGAATCTGCTCCAGCGTGATGGCCGTGCCTCGAGTCTGCGCGATCAGCTTCAGCGCGTCGGTCAGGATGGTGAGCGTGGTCAGGCCGAGGAAGTCCATCTTCAGCAAGCCGAGCTTGTCGATCGCCACCATGTCGAAGGCGGTTACGATTTCGTCGTTCTTGGTGCGGTGCAGGGGAACGAGGTCGGTGAGCGGGCGGGGCGAGATCACGACTCCGGCAGCGTGAACTCCGGAGTTGCGGACCATGCCTTCCAGCTTTTTTGCGGTTTCGAACAGTTCTCGGATCTGGCCGTCTTTTTCGATGGCTTCGCGCAGTTGGGCGGAATCCTCGATGGCCTGCTCCAGCGTGATGTTGAGCTGGGTGGGGACCATCTTGGCAATGCGGTCGACGTCGGCGTAGGGAATGTCCATGGCGCGGCCAACGTCTTTGATCGCGGCCTTCGCGGCCATAGTGCCGAAGGTGATGATTTGCGCGACGTTGTCGCGGCCGTACTTCTGCGTGACGTACTGAATGACCTCGCCGCGGCGGTTCATGCAGAAATCGATGTCGATGTCGGGCATGGACACGCGCTCGGGATTCAGGAAGCGCTCGAAGAGCAGTTCGTGTTGCAGAGGGTCGATGTCAGTGATGCCGAGCGCGTAGGAGACGAGAGAGCCGGCGGCGGATCCGCGGCCGGGGCCTACCGGAATGCCGTGGTCTTTGGCGTAGCGGATGAAGTCCCAGACGATGAGGAAATATCCCGGAAACTGCATCTGCTGGATGATGCCGAGTTCGCGCTCCAGGCGCTGCTCGTAGTCGGTGATGGAATGTTTCAGCTTGCCCTGCTCGTGCTTCGGGCGCAGCGTTTCCAGGCGGCGGGCGAAGCCCTCGCGGGTTACGTGGACGAAGTAGCTGTCAATGGTGTAGCCGGGTGGGACCTCGAATTGGGGAAACGGATTCGCGACTTTTTCCAGGCGCAGGCTGCAGCGCTCGGCTATATCGAGCGTGCGTGTTAGCACCTCGGGAGAATCCTTGAACACGCGGTACATCTCGTCATGGTTTTTGACGAAGAACTGGTTGCCGTCGAACTTCATGCGGGCTGTGTCGTGAATGGACTTGCCGGTCTGTATGCAGAGCATGACGTCCTGGGCGTGGGCGTCGTCTTCGCAGAGGTAGTGGCTGTCGTTGGTGGCGACCAGCGGAAGGCCGAGATCTTTTTCCAGTTGGAAGAGGCCGGGATGGATGCGGTGCTCCATCTCCAGGCCCTGATCCTGAATCTCGAGATAGAAGTTCTCTTTGCCGAAAATGTCCGTGTACGTGCCGGCAGCGGCACGCGCGGCGTCGTAGTTGCCTTCGGTTAGCCGCTCCGCGACTTCGCCCTTCAGGCATCCGGAGAGGCCAATCAAGCCACGGGAATGCTCGGCGAGAAACTTCTTGCTGACGCGCGGCTTGTAGTAGAAGCCGTGCAGAGAAGCTTCAGAGGTGATCTTGACCAGGTTGCGGTAGCCTTCTTCGTTCTCGGCAAGCACCAGCAGGTGGTTGTAGGAGTCGCCTTCGGGCGCTGCGCGGTGATCGTCCTTCTTGCAGATGTAGAGTTCGCAGCCGACGATGGGCTTCACCCCGGCGTGCTTGGCGGCGTTGACGAAGTGAACTGCGCCAAAGATGTTGCCGTGGTCGGTCATGGCCACGGCGGGCATGCCCAGTTCCTTCACGCGCTGGCAAAGTTTTTCGACGTCACAAGCGCCGTCAAGCAGGGAGTAGTCAGTGTGCAGGTGCAGGTGGACGAATTGGGACATGGGTCGGTAGGGCTAGTCTACCGCAACAGGGGCAGAGGAAAACTGGGCAATAACGCGTAGTTGGAGCGTGGAGGTTAGTCCGCCCCGGCCCCTGCGGCCTGGGCTTTTTGCAGCAGGCGACGGGCCTGGGTGATGAGTTCTGCGACTTCGAAGGGCTTCACCAGGTATGGGATATTGTTATCCTGCAGGAAGGCTTTTTCATCGCTGGGCCCGTTCGAGTAGGTGAACAGCAGGTGTGTGTCCATTCCTGAGCAGTTCTCTTTGAGCCATTCGTAGGACTCTTTGGCGCTCCACTGTCCCGGAATTTTTCCATTCATGATGATTGCGTCAAAGGGTTCGGAGAGCATGCGCGTCTGAACATCCTGGCTGGTCTTGGCGGTGACCACTGTGGCGCCTGCGCCGGCAAGGACATCGCGCTCAAACTCGAGTACAGCTTCCTCTTCCTCTACCAGAAGCACGCGGCCGTGAATGGCGCCCTCGTGCAGGCGGGGCGCAGGTTTCGCGGCTTCGGGTTCGATGCTGGCCGAGGCCACCGCGGGCAAGCGAACTTCGATGACGGCGCCACCCTCCGGAGCATTGTTGGCGGTGATGTCTCCGCCATGCTCCTTGACGATGCCGTAGCAGATGCTGAGTCCGAGTCCGGTGCCTTTGCCCACACTCTTGGTGGTGTAAAAGGGATCGAAGATGCGTTTGGCGTCTTTGATGCCGGTGCCGTCGTCGGTGAACTGCGTGCAAACGTGTCCACCGACGCTAGAGATACGAATTTTGAGCTTGCCGGTGCGCCCGGTCTCAAGAATGGCATCGACGGCGTTGTTGATGATGTTCAGGAATACCTGCTCGATCTGATGCGGATCGGCGACGACCAGCGCTGGTTCCGAGGGAACGTCACGCTCGACTTTGATGTTGTTGATCTTGAGGTCGTAGTCGCGGAGAGCCAAAGTCTCGTCAAGGATCTTGCGGATGTCGACTTCATCCCGCTGCGGTTTGCGCTGGCGGGCGAAGGATAGAAGGTTCTGAACCACACGGTGCGTCCGCTGCGCCTGCTTGAATAGCTTGCTGACGTAGTCCTGGGCGCGGGTGTTGAGGCCCTCGGTTTCGAGAAGCTGGGCGTAGCCGAGAATCGCCGTGAGCGGGTTGTTGAGCTCGTGAGCGACGCCCGCAATCAACTGTCCGACGGCCGACATCTTTTCGCTCTGCAGCAGCTGTTCCTGGGTCTTGCGCAGATCTTCGTAGGCGCGGCAGGTCTCTTCGTAGAGACGAACTTTTTCGATCGTGGTGGCAAGTTGCCGGCTGATCGCGACCATCAGATTTTCGTCGTTGCTGGAATATTCGTATCCCAGATGGCTGCACAGGCCCATGATGCCGACCGGCGTGTCTTTGCCCCAGAACATGATCCAGATCCAGGATCGGTCTACATCGGAGCGAACGAATTCCGCTACCATGGGCGGCAGGTGAGGCAGATATTCCGCCGTGATCACTTCGGTGCGCGAGCGCATGACCAGATCGCCAAAGCCTTCGGTAAAGCAAACTTCTGCGGTCCGCATCTTGTCGCGGCTACGCGGGCCCCAGGCGGCGCGGCGGCGATAAGTGGTGGTGTCGCTATCCGAGAGGTAGACGGTTCCACTTTCGGCGCCAAAGAGAGTGACGACCTGACGCAGGGTCAGGTTCAGTATTTCGTCCAAGTCGAAGGATTGCGCAGCGACCACAGCCATGGCGTTCAGGGCGTTCAACTCGCGGTTGCGGCGGCGCATCTCATCTTCGGCGCGGCGCTTCTCGGTCATGTCGAGCACGAAGCCCTGATAGCGTTCGATGTCGCCGGAGGCATTGCGAGTGGCGAAGCTGCTCTCGACTGCGAGTAGCAGGGTGCCATCCTTGCGGCGCAGGGTAACGTCGAAATTCCTTACGTAGTTCTGGCCTTCGATTTCCTTGCGGAAGGCTTCGCGCTGCTTGGGATCGACACAGATTTCCGAATCCAAATTCAGAACCAGCAACTCTTCGCGCTTGCTGTAGCCGAGCATGTGGACGAAGGCGTCATTGCAGTCGATGAGCTGGCCGGCGGGGTTGGCGACGTAAACGCCTTCCTGTACTTGCTCAAACAGGAGACGGTATTTCTCTTCCGCGGAACGGCGGTCGGTGATATCGCGGACGACGTGGATCGTGCCTTTTTGCGGGCTGCCTTGCTCAGTGTAGGAAGAAGTAGAAACGACGGAATAGCCGCCGAAACAGGGGTCGGCGCCCTCCGTGAACTCTTCGTCCCCGCCCATGGCGCAATAGGGGCAGCCGGTCCATTCCCCAAACTTGTGGGGCAAGGCAGAATCGCAGGAGCTGCCGACGACATCCGCGGCGGCCTGGCCGAGATGTTCGAGCAGAACCTGATTGGCCTTGATGATGCGGTAATCGGCGTCGTGCGCCAGAATGATGTCGTGGATGGAGTCGAAGGTGTTGATCCACTGGCGCTGCGAACGCAGCACCTGCTCGAGCAAGCGAAAGTTCTCGACTGCAACGGCAAGCTGCTTGGCGCAGGAGCGGAGAAACTCGAGTTCTTCCGGAGTCCACTCCCGGCTCCGGGAACTGCCCAGCATGAGCAATCCGATGGGCGATTTATTTCCTGCCACCGGGACGATGACAAGCTGGTGAATCTTCTCGCTCGCGAGACAGGCCTCGGGCTCGGGAGCAGCGGCGGCCCGCGTGGTGACCAGCGGAGCGGGTTGTGCCAGCAATTTCTGAGTGTCGTCGTTAATCTCGGCGAATCCGGCGTCGCGTAGGAAATCGGGAGAGAGCCCCACGGCATGAGTTGCGACCAGGTGTCCGCCTTCGACCAGCCGGAACCATGCGGCCTTGACCGGAATCAGGCGCTGCAATTCTTCCACGGCGGACTGAACCACGTTCCCGTACTGTTGTGCGCTGGCGATGCTGGCGGTGATAGCCTGCACGGCGCGCAGGCGTCGTGTCCGGGTCCGAGCTTCCTCGAGGACGACCTGCAGCATGCTCAGGGAAAGCGTGATTTCCGCTGCCAGGAATGCGGCCGCGGGCACGCGATCGGTGAAAGGCGACCAGGAAAGGTGAAGGAAGGGTAGAGACAGAGCCAGCAGCCAAGCTGAAGGTTCCCAGCGGCCGCGGCGTGCGCGCAGCAGCGCGATCGATGCCGTCAACAGAATGATGCGGTAGCCGACTTCCACCGCCACGCGCAAGGGCAGGGAATCGGGCCACAACAGGACTCGGACTCCGGCAAAACCCACGAGAACGGGCGTGATAACGGTTAGGGGAAGGATGAGATCGCGGCTGCGGGTGTAGAGCAGAACCGCGCCCGCGAGCAGTCCGACGGCGAGCATGAAGGTCGCCTGCACGGCCACCAAATCAAAGGGTGCGGGTATTTTCGCCGCGAAGCAATGCTCGGCCAGTCGCGAAGCGACAAAGGCAGCCCAGCCCAATATCCAGACTTTGAAATAGTTTTCGCGGAAGACGCGCAGAGCGAGCAGAGATGCGCCCAGCAGAATGAGCAGAGCCAGTTCTGCGGGCGTGGGCCGGGCCAAGCCAAGCCTTGCCACCGTATTCCAAAGCGATAAAAGGGATGCGCTCATGCTTTGCGGACGTACGTCTTCCTTGCTTTTGAATATCACGCCCCGCGTGAATCTCGATGGAGTTTCGGGACCTGAATGATTACTTTCGGCATCTCGCGTGTGAGTTACAATCGCCGATAGACTTTCGTGTAAATCCCATGCCAGATCGCATTCTTGTAGTTGACGACGAAGAACCGATTCGGGAAATCGTCGCCTCGATGCTCGGAACTGCCGGATATGCCTGTAAACAGGCAGCTTCCGGTATGGAAGCCCTCTCGGTCCTGACCTCCGGGGAAGAGTTTGAATTGATGCTCTCGGACCTGATGATGGCGGATCTGGATGGCATTGGCCTGCTGGAGCGAACCAAGGAAAAGTATCCCGATATGCCGGTTGTGATGGTTACCGCCGTGCACGATATATCGGTGGCGCTGGCGGCTATCCGCAACGGGGCATACGACTATCTTTTGAAGCCGTTCGAGCGCGAGCAACTGCTCAACACGGTCAGCCGCGCGCTGGAGAACCGGCGCCTGAAAGTGGAGAACCGAACTTATCAGACGAATCTGGAGTCGCTGGTCAAGGCGCGCACCGATCAACTGCAGGCGGCGATGGCCAATCTGGAGCGTTCTTACGACATAACGCTTGAGACCCTGGGCGACGCGCTGGATTTGAAGGATCGCGAGACGGAAGGCCACTCGAAACGCGTAACGGCGTTTACCATCGCAATTGCCCGCGCCATGGGCCTCCCTCGGGAGCAGATTAATACCATCGCGCGCGGAGCGTTCCTGCATGACATTGGAAAGATCGCCATTCCTGACAAGATTCTGAATAAGCCGGGGAAGCTGACCAAAGAAGAGATGGACGTAATGCAGGAGCACGCCTACCACGGATATCAGATTGTGAAGAAGATTCCGTTCCTCAACGAGGCGGCCGACATTGTGTACTCACATCAGGAGCGCTTCGATGGCACTGGTTATCCTCGCGGCCTGAAGGGAGAGCAGATTCCCCTGGGCGCGCGGATCTTCTCCGTCGCCGACACATTGGATGCCATCACCTCCGATCGAATTTATCGGGCGGCGCAGACGCTGCCGGCTGCGAAGGAGGAGATCGCGAGATGGGCGGGGCGGCAATTTGATCCTGAGGTGGTGAGGGTATTTCTGGAAATGCCGGACAATATCTGGGACGATCTGCGTAAGGAAATTCACAACCAGATCTACCGGGTGGCGCATTCCGCGGGGGCCAAGGGCTAAATCCGTTCGCGAAGGTGGAGACCGTTGAACGGGCGTATTCAATCAAAATTTCTGATCGGGGCCGCTGTGGCCCTCACCGTCGTGCTGACGGCGAGCTGCCTGTCGCTTGCGCCAGGCCTCGCCCGGATCGCGATCAGCGACATTGTCAGCGGACTGCTGATGTTGTTGGCCCTGTTGGCATTCGCTTCGAACGGACTGCAGAGCAAGGGCCGCACGCGCTGGTTCTGGATGCTGCAAGCTGCGGGGTGGGCGTTGTGGTTCAGTGACCAGATGGTATGGATCACGTTTGACCTGATCCTGCACAGGAAACTGCCCGGCATGTACCCCGCGGACGCCCTGCTGTTTCTGGCGGGAGCGCCGATGATGGCGGGACTGCTGCTCCGGCCCCACCGCCAGCCTACCGAACGCAGCGCGCGGCTCGGTGTGTTGGACTTCCTTCTGTTGTTGCTCTGGTGGCTGTACCTGTACGTTGCGTTCGTCGTCTGCTGGCAGTACGTTTCGCCGAGTGAGGGCGCTTACAACCGAAACTTCGATTTACTTTCCATAGCGGAAACGCTCCTCATCGTTTGCGTCCTGCTGGCCTTTTGGCGCGAAAGTTCGGGACGGTGGAAGATGTTTTACGCGTGTCTGGGCGGTGCATTCGTTTTCAATGGCGTCTGGTTTTATGTGCTCAACGGCGCCATCGAGAAAAACCTCTATTTCGCCGGCAGTTGGTACGACATTCCATACTCCGGTTCTTTTGCCGTATTCACCGCGGTAGCTCTGCTGGGACCAGGCCTGCTGCCGACGCCCGAGACTGCCGCGGACGAATCGTACGGTGGTTGGATGGCGAACCTGGCGATGATGGCGGTACTTTCGCTGCCCATCATTGCGCTCTATGCGCTGCTCGATCCGCATCTTCCGCACCAAGTTGCTGATTTCCGAGTACTGATCACGCTGGCGACGATGTTTCTGATGGCGCTTCTTCTGTTCATCCAGCATCGCCGCTTGAACCAGGAGTTGCGGCGCACCAACCTCGTGCTGGAGGAAGCATCCCTTACGGATCCCATGACCGGATTGCGCAACCGCCGCTATTTCTCGGCGACGATCGAATCGGACGTAAGCCAGGCACTGCGCTCGCACGCCGACGGGCGCGACCCGCACACCCGCGATCTGGTCTTCTATTTGATCGATGCCGACAATTTCAAGGAAGTCAACGACCTGTACGGACACGACGTCGGCGATAAGGTGCTGGTCGAGATGGCGCACCGCCTCAGTTCGTCCATTCGTCACTCCGACGTGCTGGTGCGCTGGGGCGGAGAAGAATTTCTGATCGTATCTCGCTTCACTGATCGCACCGAAGCTGAATTGCTCGCCCAGCGCGTGCTCTCGACGGTGGCGGATACGCCGTTCAGCATGGTTGGGTCGGGGGAAACCATGTACCGCACGTGCTCCCTGGGATGGGCTGCTTTCCCGTGGTTTCTCGACAATCCACGGGCGATCAGCTACGAAGAAGTTCTGACTCTGGCCGATCGCGGCCTCCATCAGGCGAAGCAGGCAGGCAAGAACCGGGCGGTCGGCATTCTGCCGGCGTCGGGGAAACTCCCTGCCACGACAATCGAGGGGTTGCACTCTCCGGGGCTGCAGGTCGACCTTCTGGCGGTGGCCGGGCCTATTCTTGGCCACAAGTAGCGGCGGAACCCGGTTTTTCTGCTAGCCTCGCAGGCAGCAATTCCACCCTTTTCCCCATCCAATCGCATAAGATTCCAAGCCAGGGGTGATTCCTATGTCGATTCGAACGCTGCGTTTTCAGATTGGTATTTCGGCCTTGTTGAGCATACTGCCGTGCATTCCGGTGGTTGCACAAGACGCTCCTGCTGCGCCGGCGAACGTAGTGCCGCAAGGCACCGTCTTCTTGATCCAGCTTTCGGACCGACTGGATACCCGAACCGTGAAGGCTGGCGATCATTTTCGTGCCCGATTGGCGGAGCCTCTGGTCGCGGCGAACGGGCAGACCATCGACTCAGGAAGAAAGATCAAGGGGCATGTCAGCGCGGTCGAACCCGGGCTGCGGACGCGCATCATTTTGAGCTTCGAAGAAATCGAGACAGCCCACGGATGGGTCCCGCTGATTGCCACGGTGACAGGAGTTCCGGGTGAGCATGGACTGCGACAGGTTGGCGAAGAAGGAGAAATCGGCCGCCAAGGCATGAGCAAAGAGCAGATTGCGGAGGCGATCGTAGTAGGGGCTGGCGAGGGCGCGGCGCAAGGAGAGCGGACTGGCGGGAAGCGCGGGGCTGCGACGGGTGCGGGTTCCGGCGCCGCAGCTGGAGCTATGTCGGCGTTTGAAGCAGGACACGACCTCGTGCTCGAGAAAGGGACTGCGCTCGAGATTCGCTTGGACCGCAACCTCGGAGTGCCGTCGCGCTAGATTGTTGGAGCCTAGATTGTTGGGACCGATGGCCTGGTGGGATAATCCTACCAGAGGGTCGTCATGAGATTCGTATTGGGTGCACTTCTTCTCTTCTCAGCCATTGCAGCGTTTGGCCAGGAACATCCCGCGGTTAGCGCACAGGCGAACACGGTCTACGTAGGCGCGGATGGCAAGTTTGACTCCGCCCCAGACACCGCTCAGATTCAATTCAATGTATCGGTGCAGGATGAGACGTCGCAGGCTGCATTTCAGCGGGCGTCGAAGAACGTGGAGCAGGTGCGGCAGGTGCTGCGCAATAACGGGATTGATCCCAAGGCGGCAACGATTGGGTTTCTTTCCGTGCAGCCGGTTTACGAGTGGAAGCCGAAGCAGAGAGTGATTGGATACCGGGTGACGACGGACGTCACGCTGAGATTGAAAGATTTTACGAAAGTCGGGCCGATCACCCAGCAACTCGCCGATGCCAACGTCAGCGAAACCCAGACTCTGAATTACATGCTCGAGAATATGGACGAAGCCAAGAACAAAGCGGTGGAAGACGCCTACCGTCGGGCGCGCAACTCGGCTGACACTCTGGCTCGCGCCGCGGGCCGGTCGGTGGGAGAGCTTTCGTACGCGTCGATCGACACATTTGAAAATCCGCGAGTGCCGATGCCGCGCGTGGCTCGTGCCATGAGCGCGATGGCCAATGCGGCGCCTCCAGCACCGACGGAGGAGTTCACGCCGCAGACGGTGACGGTCACTGCGCGTGTGAATGCGCTGTTTAACTTGAAGTAGCGGCGGGGGTGTCTTCAGTGGGCCCGATTATCTGTTTTACTCCCGCATTCCCCTAGGTACCGCGGGGCTGCGCCCACGCGGGACAGCCGAGGCGGCTGTCGCCACATCGTCTTTCTACCCCGACCGAGCTTACAGCATCGCCGGCGCAGGACTGGCTGGCGGAGGAGTGGCCACGAGCGGATCAACTTGGAGAGTCAGGCCGTCGATGCTCCGCACAATCACCATTTGCCCCGGAGGCAATGCGGTGGAGGCGACTGCATCCCACAGTTCGCCGTGGACGAAAACTTTGCCCTGCGGTGCGAGCGAAGTCTGCGCCACTCCCATTTCGCCGACTAGGCCCTGGGCCCCGGTGACCACTTTGTTGCGGCGCGCTTTGAGAGCGATCGTCATCAGGAATGCTGTGATCAAGCCGAGAGGGATGCTGACGGCTAGCGCGGTAAGCAGGTGGACCCGCATTTCGGGAATGGGCGAGTCGACCAGGAGCAGGCCACCCAGCGTAAGGAGCGCGATGCCTCCAACTGTAGCGACTCCGTGTGTGGCGAACTTCGCCTCGGCCGCGAAGAGTGCGAATGCGCCAAGAATCAGTCCGAGTGCGGCAAAACGTGTCGGAAGAAAGTTGAGAGCGAAGGCGGCAAGCAGGATGAAGACGACGCCGACAGTGCCAGGGATGACTGCTCCGGGATGGTTGAATTCGACGTATAGAGCGAGGGCTCCTATAGCGAGAAGCAAAAAGGCCACGTTCGGATCCATGAGTGCGTCGAGGATATGTTCCTTGAGAGTCATTTCAAAAGGAACGATTGGCTGCCCCGTGAGGTTCAGTGAAGCAGTTGCTCCGTCGAACCGTCTGAAAGTCTTTCCCTGCATTTGGCGGAAGAGGTCCTCAGGACTCGATGCGACGTAATCGATGAGATGCCCTGCGAGAGCTTCCTGCTCAGTGAAGGATTTCGATTCCCGTACGGCACTCTCTGCGCTTTCGATGTTTCGTCCGCGCTTGGATGCGACAGACCGCATGAGAGCGGCAGCGTCGTTCTCGATCTTACGGTTCATCTCGTCGTCCGGCTTGACTTGGACGGGACCAATAAGCGTGACCGGGTGGGCAGCGCCGGCCGCCGTTCCTGGAGCCATGGCGGCGACATCGGCTGATTCCAGGATAAATATTCCAGCCGAACCGGCATGACCGCCAGTAGGCGTGACGTAGACGATCACTGGCACCGAAGAAGATGAGATCTTCTCGATGATCCCCCGCGTGGAACTGACCAGGCCGCCGGGTGTATTGATCTCGATCAATATGGCTTGATCTCCGCGGCGGCGGGCTTCGTCGATGGCGCGGGCGATGTACTCCTCGCTGATGGGCTGGATTGTGTCGTTGACGACGACTTTCAGGATTTCGGCTTGAGCGGGGAGGGAGAAGAGAACGGCGGCGGTAAGGCTGATGATCAGGCACAGCTTCGAGTTTCTTGTGATCGACGAGGATTGCATAGGTCCTTCGCTTCGCTCAGGATGACAATGCTTCTATTCTCCCTCTATTTGGCGGGACCGGCGTGAATTTCTTGTTGGGCAGGCTGTGCCGCCTTGGCTGGAGCGCATGGATCGGCAGTCCATCCGTGCAAGTAAGTGCTACCGGTTATCAGCCGCGCGCCACGTTCGTAGGTGACGTAGGACCACGCCCATTGAATGAACACCAACAGCCGGTTGCGGAAACCGATCAGGAAAAGGATGTGGACGAAGAGCCACGACAGCCACGCAATGAAGCCGGAGATGTGGATGCGGCCGAACTGGGCGACCGCTGCTGCGCGGCCGATCGTGGCGAGGCCGCCTTTGTCCCAGTAGTGGAACTTTGGGCGCACGTCAACATCCCCACCCTCTCGCAAAGAACGCGAGCAGGGTAGGGCACCCGCACGGCCCAGTTCTTTGCGAATGACTTTGGCGACGAAGCGGCCTTCCTGGATCGCCACCGGCGCGACTCCAGGCAGCATCTTGCCCTGTTCGTCCTTTAGTGCGGCGAGATCCCCGATGACGAATACTTCCGGATGGCCGGGAAGGCTGAGGTCGGGCTGCACTTGCACGCGTCCTGCACGATCCACGGGCACGCCCAGGGACTTGCCAAGCGGCGAGGCTGCGACTCCGGCGGCCCACAGCACCACCGTTGCGGGCAGACGCGTGTCTCCCGCATAGACCGCGCCCGGCTCAATCTGCGTCACGACGGTCGAAGTGCGGACTTCGACTCCCAGGCGATTGAGTTGCTCTTGCGCGCTGCGCGAGAGGTCTTCCGCGTACGCAGCGAGCACGCGCGGTCCGCCCTCGATCAGCAGAATATGCGTGCGCGAGGGATCGATGGAGCGGAACTCATGGGCCAGAGCATGGCGGGAGATTTCGGCGAGAGTGCCGGCTAATTCGACTCCTGTCGGCCCTGCGCCAACCACCACGAAATTGAGGGGCGATGCGTTTTCGCCCGAGGAAGCCTGCCGCTCGGCCAACTCAAAGGTGAGGAGTACGCGGCGGCGGATTTCGAGCGCATCTTCGATCGTCTTGAGGCCGGGAGCGTAGGGCTCCCACGCGTCGTGTCCAAAGTAGGAGTGGCCGGCGCCTGCGGCGACGATTAGATAATCGTAGGGAATCTCGCACTCAGGCGTCTCAACGGTGTGCCGATCGAGGTCGAACCCTGTGACCTCCGCCATCAGCACTTCGATATTCTTGTGAGAGCGCAGAATGGAGCGGATTGGCGCGGCAATCTCTCCCGGAGAGAGGCCGGCGGTGGCCACTTGGTATAGAAGCGGCTGAAAGGTGTGGAAATTCTTGCGGTCGATGACCGTGATGTTCACGGGCGCCTTGGCCAACGCCTGCGCGGCATTCAAGCCGCCGAAGCCAGCGCCGACGATTACGACCCGAGGTGTCCCTTGGTTAGTCATCTTGCCGTTCCAGCCTTACCTCTATAAGATTCAGCGCGATGGCAGATGGTTCCAGAAGTTCTTCGCTGCGCACTCCTCAGGTAAGCTCTTACCCGGTGTGGCTCCGCTGGGTCATGCCGTCGGTCGCTGACTTGATCTTTATCGGGCTGCTGGGCGTGCTGGTATTTACGCCGCTCTCGGTGAAGCTCTTAGGCGACGCAGGCATCGGCTGGCACATCCGGGACGGTCAGCAGATCCTTGCCACCCACTCGATACCGCGATTCGATTCGTTCTCTTCCTCCCTCTACCAACCCTGGTTTGCCTGGGAATGGCTGTATGACATAGCCGTGGGGAAATTGGAAGCGTGGTGCGGGTTGAATGGCGTGGTGTGGCTCACCGCGGTTGTGATCGCGACGGTGTTTGCCTGGACGTTTCGGTCGGCGGTGGCGCGGGGGACGAACTTGGTGCTTGCGTTGGTGCTGACACTGCTTGCGACGTCGGCGTCGATGGTTCACTTTCTAGCGCGTCCCCATGTGCTGAGCTGGTTGTTCGCGCTCGCATGGTTCTGGATTCTCGATTCCACAGATCGGAATGGGTTGCAGAGGCAGCGCGCCCGATGGTTGTGGGCATTACCGTTGTCGATGCTGCTGTGGGTCAATGTGCATGGCGGATTTCTGCTTGGGTTCGTGTTCTTGGGAATTTATTGGCTCGAAGCTTTCTGGACATGGGTTACTACGCGGGAGGCTCGCTTCGAGGACTCGCTTGAGAAGATCGCGTCCGGTCAGCGCGTGCGGCAGTTAACTTGGGTTGGACTGCTCTCGATCGCAGCCAGCTTCATCAATCCGTACGGGTGGAACCTGCACGCGCATATTTACGCTTATCTCTCCAACCGTTTCCTGATGGAGCACATCGAGGAGTTCCAATCACCCAATTTCCACGGCATCGCGCAGAGATGCTTTCTCGGGCTATTGCTGATCGCCGTCGCGTCGCTAGCTGCCGGTGGCCGCAAGCTACGACTCAGCGAGATTCTGCTGCTGTTGTTCGCGGTGTATGCCGGACTGTATGCGTCGCGGAATATTCCCGTCTCTTCGGTTTTGCTGGTTCTGATTGTCGGGCCGTTGTTGCCTTCGCCCAAGTCCTGGGGTTTTGTACAGAGAATGAGCGCCGTCGATTCGCATCTGCGCGGCAGCCTCTGGCCAATCTTCGCGACAGCGGCGGTACTTTTGATCGCTGCCAACGGCGGGAGCGTTGGCTCAAGCCAGTGGATGAATGCGCACTTCGACCCTGGGAGAATGCCGGTCGAGGCTGTGAACTTTATCGAGCGTAGTGGCGTGCGCGCTTCGGTGCTCAGTCCGGATTATTGGGGTGGCTATCTGATTTACCGGCTCTATCCTCACAAGGTTGTGATCGACGATCGGCATGACTTCTATGGCGAGCAATTCCTGCGGCTTTATCTGAAGATGGTTCATGTGGAACCGGGCTGGGATGAGTTCCTCAAATTGCACGGCGTCTCTTGTCTGCTCTTGCCGAGAAACGCTGCGCTTACGACGGTCGTGAGCGGAACAGAGGGATGGAAGTCTGTTTATTCCGATGACGTAGCGATCGTGTTTAGGCGGACTGAGCAAGACCGGGAAGATACTGATCGGGCTCCCAGGCGATGAATTCGGTTGCGCAGACGCTCGATTCCGAAGATGATGAGGGTGGTTCCAGAAGCTTCACACCGCATCGCACGATCCAATCGCATGATCAAGAAATTCGGGCCTCTTTTGAAGGGATGGGCTGTGTGTGCCATCTCTGCCTTCACGCTCGCACTCGCTGGCTGTTCAGGGTCTTCTCCCACCACGACTACTACCACAACAACACCTCCCGGGAATCCGGTGGGGGCGAACCTCACGCAGGTCAGTTCTGATCCGTATACGGTGGGGCCGGGGCAGCATGCGACGGAAGTTGAGCCCCACATGCTGGCGAACGGCAACACGCTGGTGGCGGCGTTTCAGACCGGACGCATTGTTCCCGGTGGCGCAACTGACATCGGGTGGGCGACTTCCACCGACGGCGGAACGACCTGGAGCCACGGATTTCTGCCCGGCCTGACGACTGGCGAGGGAACAGGGCCGTACGACGCGGCTAGCGATCCTGCTGTTGCTTATGACGCGAAACACGGAGTGTGGATGATCGCGTCGCTGCCGCTTTCGAATACGTCCCATACACCTGCGGTTGTCGTGAGCCGGTCGACCGATGGGCTGACGTGGCAGAATCCAATCAGCGCCGACACCACCTCCGCAAGCTCCGACAAAAACTGGATTGTGTGCGACAGCTGGGCGAGCAGTCCGCATTACGGCAATTGTTATCTCGAGTGGGACGATCCCATCAATTCAGATCTGATTCTGATGAGCACTTCCTCCGATGGAGGGCTGACGTGGGGCCTTCCGCTTCCTACTGCGGATTCGGCGCAGGGAATCGGCGGCCAGCCGCTGGTGCAGCCGAACGGTACTGTCGTTGTGCCGATTGAGACAGTGGTCGTGAACAGCAATATCGCCTTGATGTCGGCATTCAGTTCGAATGACGGCGGCTTGAGCTGGACCGCGTCAGTGCCCATTGCGAGCATTCAGTTTCACGGCGACGCGGGAGGAATCCGCAGCGGGCCGCTGCCGTCGGCTGCGGTGGATGGCGCGGGAACGGTCTGGACGGTTTGGCAGGATTGCCGTTTTCGGTCCAACTGCTCCACCAACGATCTTGTGTACAGCACATCGACCGATGGTGTGACCTGGGGTCCGGTCACGCGTATTCCTATCGACGATACTTCGAGCACGGTGGATCATTTCATTCCGGGGATTGGGATCGATCCGGCGACATCGGGCACCTTGGCACATGTGGCTCTTCACTATTACTACTATTCGCAGAGCAACTGCACGGCGTCGGCGTGCCAGCTTTTCGTGGGCTACATTTCGTCGGCGAACGGGGGCTCGACGTGGAATACCCCGGTCCCGCTCACCGGGCCGATGCTTTTGAGCTGGCTTCCCAATTCGCAGAACGGGTTGATGGTGGGCGATTACATTGCGACCGCCTTCACCAACGGCGTGCCGCACGGAGCGTTTGCGGTAGCATCGCCAATTTCAGGAACGACGTTCAGCGAGGCGATCTATACCGGCCAGGGGCTGACCGCGAAGGCGGCCGGTCGGCAGTTGTCGTCGGCGGGAGACAAGCCGCTGCACAAACTGTCGGATACGATCGAGAAGGAAGTGCCGGAGAAGGGAGTGATTCCTCCATCACGGCGCAAGGCCAAGAGAAGCGTGAAGTAATTCGGTCGAGAGCGCGCCGCGCGCTCAGCCCGCCAAGCGCTTCTTCATGGCCATGATCGCAATCACGATGGCCGCGGAGGCCGTTGAGAAAGCACTGTTCGAACAGGGTGCCATCTCGGCGCTGACGGACTCCTCGGAATTCGCTTTCTTCACCAGCTCTGCGGCGACCGAGTGGAAACGGGCGTGTTCATACTTCAGCCTCGCATATTCTGGGAGCGACGAGTACTTCGCGCCCTCTCCATAGATCCACTGGCCCAGCACACATTTGTGGTCGAGACTGACGTGTGTGGGACTCAGGCTGCCGTCATGTTTGGCGACATAGTGGCGCAGCTTGCGCTTCCACTTACTGTGCGTGCCGACGGCTTCGTCAAAATCCATCTGGACTTTCCTGATCAAGGCGGGCACCGCCCTTTCAGGGCTATCGGCAGAAATGCGGGATGGGATCAGTCGACGAGTCGAGTGGCGGATGGAACGGGCTTACTCGCGTTAAAAGCGGTCGTTGGTGTCGATGCCGAAGCCCAGGATGGCGGTGACTTCCACAGGCTGGTCGCCGCGCATGGCGGGCTGAAATTTCCAGCTGCGCAGAGCGACGAGGATTTTCGCGGTCATGTCTGCCGGACCGGCTTCGAGGACGCGTATGTTCTTTAGATTGCCGGACGCGCCTAGAGCGCACGTCACCACCATTCGGGCGTGCGGTAAGCCATCGGGGAGATTCGTGCGTATGGATTGGGGGGGAGAAAGGGCTCCTCGCCCCGTTGCTGACTCCTCTGCATATTCCATCACAGCGCTGCCCAGCGTACTGGAAGTGTCGGGGTAGATGGTGTGCTTCTCGCCATGCAAGAGATTCTTATAAGGTTCGAACGCTCCGCCGGAGCTCGCGGTAGCGACGATATCGACATCAAACGCCTGCCGCTGCTTGACGGAGGAATGTCCGGGCGCCTGAGGATCGCTGCCGGACGGATCCGACCCGAACGCTGGAAGCGTGACCTGGCTGGTGCCCCCACTGATGTCTATACCGCGGACCGCTGGAGTACCGGAGGGCACGTTTCCGGCGCCGCCCGGTCCGGCCGAGGGAGAGATGCCACCGCGTGCCGAGGGATCGGAGCCGTGTTCGCTACCGGACTTGCCTGCGCCCGTGCCGGGGCCGTTCATGCCGCTGCCGGGACCGTTTCCATGGACAATGCTAGTGCCGCCGCCGGCGCCTCCGAGGCCCGGCTTGTCTCCGCCCGACGGTGACATGGCGAGCGAACCGCTGCCGCCGCTGGGCAACCCTAATTTAGAGCCGGGCTGACTGGAAATCACAGCGCCAGCGTTGGCGCCACTGCCTCCGTTGTTGGCAGGTGCCAGGCCTGAGCCGGCGTCGAGCGGTGTACCGAGACCTGTGCCTTTGCGGCCCAAGCCGGAGCCGCCCGGTCCGGTTCCTCCACCGACAGAAGGCGGCGGGGGAACGATATTGTTGGCCAGCAATGTTCCGCCGGGGGCTCCTGCGCCACCGCCGGTGTTGCCCGTGCCGCCACCGGCTCCGGAGAGAGAGGGCGGGGGCGGAACCACGCTGGGTGCGCCGAGCGTCGGTCCGGAGGACGTCTCGCGCGCGCGCGTACCCGTGCCGCCCGACACCCCAACGGAAGGCGGCGGAGCAACCACGTTTGTGCCGAGGGTTGTCCCCATGCCGTTGCGTGCGCCGCGCGGGTTCCCGCCAGCCGCGCCGGCGCTGACCGTGGGTGGAGGCGCGACGACACTGGCGCCGAGCGAAGTTCCGGCGCTGCGGGTTGGCGTGTTTGCTTGAACGGCTGGCGGTGGGGGCACGACCTCGGTTGCGCCAAAGATCCTGCCCATCAGACTGCTCATGAAAGAGGCGCTGCCGGATTGCGTTGGCGGCGGGGGCACCACTGTCTTCGACGGATCCGGAATGCTGCCGCTGGGGAGGCGGTGCGAGTCTTGCGAGACGTCCGCCGAGGGCGGCGGTGCGACGACCGACGGCGCTTGCAGAGTCAGCTTCGGATTTCGCATGCCGGGCCGCTCTGGAGCCGAAACCGGCGGCGGGATCACCGCCATATTGTTCATCTGCACCGGCGTACTCGAAGTCTCCCGGCTTACTCCGCCGGGAGCGGGCGGAATCACATTGGCGGCCATCGTCGGAGTCGATCGTGATTGCTGGCGGGTGACGCTCGGAGCGGGCGCCACCACTGACGTATTCAGGGAAGGTGCATTCAGCGCGCGGTCCCGGGAGACGCTGGGCGCGGGAGGAACGATCGCCGGAGCCAGTGCCGGAGCAACCAACTTGTGCTCACCCGCCACGTTGGGGGCTGGCGGAATCAGGATGGCGCTGAGATTCGGCGCGGTGAGCGTGCGGTCGGGCGACACCGATGGCGCCGGAGCGATCACCTCGTTAAGTTGAACTCCGTTGCGGGTATAGTCGCGGATCGCATTCGGAGGCGGAGCGACCAGTGCGGAGGCCAGACTCGGCGCGGTACGGTTCGAGCGCAATCCTTCCGAAGGCGGAGGCCCAGGATTCGGCTTAATGGCCAACAAGTTCGCCACCGCGTCGCGCGAGGCAGGAAGCTTAAGGTTGGGCGCGTCCACGACTTTGGGAACGAGAGAGCCTCCGCGGGCAATCTTGATGGTTTGGGTGCGATGGTGCGCTTCGTCGCCACCGGCGCGGCCAGCGGTTCCGGCCTCAGCGCCGCCAAGATCCTCGGTGCGGGGCAACTCCTCGCCGCTGTAATAGATCACATCGTGACGCGAAAATCTGGGCGCGACGAAGGGACGCAACTCGGCGATCTTCACCTGGATCGCGATCGCCGCGAAAATCAAAAAGGCCTCCAGTAAATAGGCGGGCACCATGATGCGCAAGGGGATGAGTCCGAAAGGAGCCTCTCCGGCCAGGCTGCGTTCCGAGCGCGACAAGGCGGGCCGGATCGCACCGACGAACTCGCGCCAGCGCGGCGTCCACTCCACCAGCAGCTTGGGCGCGTCGTGAAGTTCGACGGCTTCTTCGAGTTGGAGGGTTTCACTCACGAGGGCGGTACTCTACCATCCTTTTCGGTCTTTATTTCACCGATCGTTATCTCAATTCTATCTCCCACCGCCGTCCGGGTTTCGGCCGCGGTGCGACACGGTAGTTCCAGCACGGATGCCGCCTGCGTCCGGACCGGCGCAAACCGCCAGGGCTGCAAGTCGTGCTGGATATGAATGACGGTCATCACGCGATCCAGATAAACCACGTCGATGGGGAATCCCATGCCCAGAGTATGAACGCCGTGGCAGGGGACAATCCAGAGGCCGGAGCCATTACGGAAGTCACTGGAGCGGAGTCCAAGCAGGCCGCGTAACCGGGTCCAATGCGTGTCGGCCACCGCCAGGGCAGTGGCGAGGTAGGCTTGGCGGGTCTGATTGAAAGCCTGTCCCTGCGAGGAAAAAACCGCCATAAAAATGCGAATGCTCCCCAGTTCTGTGTCGCCTTCTACCGCCCGCCGGAAATCGGGCCGAGCTGCCGGAACAGTTCGATGATTGCCGGACCGATCGTGACAAAAATGATCGAAGGCAGAACAAATATCACCAGTGGGGGGACCATCTTAATGGTGGTTTTTGCAGCTTGTTCTTCGGCCCGTTGTCGGCGTTCCGTGCGGAGGGAATCGGAATGCACGCGAAGAGCTTGGGCAACGCTGGTGCCGAAGCGATCTGTTTGAATCAGTGTACCAACAAGAGAACGGATATCGTCAACCCCGGTGCGGTCCACCAGGTTACGGAGGGCTTCCGCGCGGGGCTTGCCGGCCCGCATCTCGAGGTTTACCAGATGGAATTCGTCGCTGAGATCCGGGTGGGCGTGGTGCAGATCCTGGCCCACACGGGTCAGGGCCTGGTCGAGCGCGAGACCGGCTTCCACGCAGATCACCGTAAGGTCGAGAGCATCGGGCAGGCCGATGCGAATGCGATGCTGCCGATCTTTAATCATCCGTTTCAAAATAAAGCGCGGAAGGAAAAACCCGAGACCAGGAACGCCGACGAGCAGGAAAAGATTATCCAACCCAGAAAACAGGACAACGCCGGCAAAACCCACCCCGGCCATCAGAAGTCGCGCTCCAAAGTAGTAGTTAACGTCGATGGCATCGCGGAATCCGGCCTGAGTGAGCCAGGCACGCGTGCGGGACACATCCGAGGCGGAAAGCGGGATGGCCTTGCTGATCGGATCCAGCGCCTGTTCAATGCGCTCGCGCATGGCTGGCTTGTTCTCTGCCGGTTGCTGTTGTCCTCCCAAGGCGCGCAAGCGAGCACCCAGCATTGAACTGGGAGTCACCACCGCCGCTCCAAAGGCGAACACCGCCAGCACGACGGTGACGAACACGACCACGACCAAGATCAGAGGCAACATAGATAGCTATACCTGGATCCGGATAATCTTTCGGATCACGAAATATCCAATCGTTTGCAGTGTGATGCCCGCGACCAAAAGAGTGTGTCCGATCGGGTCAGAGAATAATGGGCGGATGAAAGCAGGATTCAGCAGGAGCATCACGGCGACAATGATCGGCGGCATGCCCATCAGCAAGGCCATGGTCAAACGCCCCTGAGCGGTATAGACGCGCACCTGGCGCTGAATTTTGAACCGTTCGCGGATGACGTAGGAGAGGTTGTCAAGGATCTCGGCCAGGTTGCCGCCAGTTTCGCGCTGCAGCATCACCGCCGTCACGAAAAATTTCACGTCCACCAGCGGCATACGTTCGGTCAGATTGAGGAGAGCGTCGCGGACCGGCATGCCGAATTTCTGCTCTTCGTAAAGCTGGCGGAACTCGCTGGAGACGGGGTCGGCCACCTCGTCGGTAATCATCTCGAGCGCGGTCGTGAAAGCGTGTCCGGCCCGAACGGCCCGGGCCAGCGTGTCGATAGCCTCGGGAAAAAGTTCCTCGAACTTTTCGAAGCGCTTGTTGCGCCGATACGAAGCATAGGCATAGGGCAGCACGAAACCGACCAGCATCGCCACCCACGCGACTTCGACCCGCTTGCTCAGGCCATAAGCCAGGAATGTCGCGACCACTCCGGAGAGAACTGAAATTCCGAGAAAATTTCCGGCGCGTGTGGCCATTCCCGCCTGCGCCAGCATTTTTTGGATGTCGGTGACCCGTTCGGACCGCCGCAGTATGTTGTCCAGAGCGGGAATCTGGCTTAGCTGTTCATCCCGCAGGAGGGCCAGTTCTTCGTCGGGGGCAAGTTCGGGAGCCTTGCGCTCGTTGGCCAGGCGTTCCTTGATCAGCCGGGCGCGGGCGTTGCGTTGGTCGAGAATCGAGCCCATGCCGAAAGCCAGGAGCGCGACCACAACGAACACGAGAAGGGCAATCAGACCTGCCGGCATATTTGTCCCTAGACCTCAGTTCTTGATTCGAACAGCGCCGGCCGCAAGCGGGCCCCGGAGGTTGCTAAGCGCTCGGCAAACTGCGGGCGCACGCCGGTCGCGCGGAATACACCACGAACCTTGCCGCTCTCATCGGTGCCGGTGCGGTCGAAACTGAAAATATCCTGCATGCCGATCAGGTCTCCATCCATGCCTGTAATCTCCGACACGGTGATGACCTTGCGGGTGCCGTCGGAAAGACGCGCAATCTGAACGACGGCATGAACGGCGGATGCGATCTGGTGGCGCACCGCGCGCTCCGGAATGTTCAGGTTTGCCATCGACACCATGTTCTCCACGCGGGCCATAGCGTCGCGCGGGGAGTTGGCGTGTACCGTCGTCAGCGATCCTTCGTGGCCCGTGTTCATGGCCTGCAACATGTCGAACGCTTCTTCGCCGCGCACCTCGCCCACCACGATGCGGTCGGGACGCATACGCAAGCTGTTGATGACGAGCTGCCGCTGTCGCACCGCGCCCTTGCCTTCGATGTTGGGCGGCCGGGTCTCCAGGCGCACCACGTGCTCTTGCTTCAGTTGCAGTTCGGCGGCATCTTCGATGGTGACGATGCGGTCTGAGTTGGGAATGTACCCGGACAGCACGTTCAGCAGAGTCGTCTTGCCGGCGCCGGTTCCGCCGGATACCAGAATATTGAGGCGACCTTTGACCATGGCCGAAAGTAGTTCGAGCATCGACTCGGTCAGGGTCAGATTCTCAATCATCTGCCGGGCGGTAACCGGCTCCCGTCCAAAGCGGCGGATGGAGAGGGAAGGCCCGTCGATGGCCAGCGGCGGGATGATCGCGTTGACGCGTGATCCGTCCGCGAGGCGGGCGTCGACCATGGGCGACGATTCGTCGACCCGGCGTCCAATGCGCGACACGATGCGCTCGATGATCTGCATGAGGTGCGAGTTGTCTTTGAAGGACAAGGCCGTGCGTTCGAGCTTGCCGGCCCGCTCCACATAGACCCGGTCGAAACGGTTGACCAGAATGTCGGAGATGGTGGGATCTTTGAGCAGCGGTTCGAGAGGTCCGAGGCCGAAAATCTCGTCGAGAATTTCGCGCGAGAGGCGTTCGCGCTCGGCGAAGCTGAGCGGCACAACTTCGCCGTTGACGGCATTGCGAATGACTACCAGCACTTCGTCGCGCGCAGAGTCGCCCGTCGCCTTGCCTAGTTTTTCGAGGTCGAGGCGATCAAGGATCTTGCGGTGCAGGTCGGCTTTTACCTGCTGGTAATCGGTGCGCTCGAACGATTGAAGGTTTGCCATTGTTTCCTGAATTCGTTGTCTCTAATGCCTAACCGAAACACCTAAACCGACTTGAATAACGACCACGCTGCCCGCTTTACCTCGGCGTCATTCCTCGTCAACTCCTGCGCCAGTCCGGCAAAACAGCGGGCGATCTCGGACGTTCTCTGGTCCATCACCGGGGTTCCACGGTCGATCGCGCCGGATATCGCAAAATACTGGTTCGGGATTCGCCACAGAACTTTCGCCCCGACCGCAGCCTCGGCGTCTGCTTCGCTGAATCCGGGCACCTTGCGGAAGCGATTCAACACGAGGCGCACACGTTCGCGGCTTCCGGTTTCTCCCAGGTACTGCTGCACGCGGGCGGCGCTCCAGAGCGAAGCCACGTCGCTACAGGCAACCAGTAGAACGGTCTCGGAAAGACTGGCGATCAGGCGGCTGGCTGCGTCAAAGCGCGACGAGGCGTCCACCACCACATAGCGATAATGCGTCACCAGCATATCGAAGAGACGGACGAACTCCGCCGTCGAAGGATCCACGGCAGCTGGCACGTTGGTTCCTGCCAGCAATTGCAAACCTCCGCTGTGACGCGTCATGAAGCTCTCGAGCAGGGAAGCGTCCATGCGATGAAGATTGCGAGTGGCGTCCGCTACATTGAAAACCGGCTTGAGGTTCATGTGCAGCGCGGCGTGTCCTAGTGGCGCGAGATCCACCAGCGCAGTCTGTCCGTAGGCAGACTGCAAGGCCAGCGCCAGATTGACGGCTACCGTCGTGGCGCCATTTCCACCCTTCGCGTTGATGACCGAAAAGACTTTGCCGCGAATTCCTTCCTGTTTTCCCCGGCGTTGCGCCGTCGTGAGGCGCACGAAGGCTTCCAGGAGGTCGGTGGTATTGGTAGGGCGTTCGATGAATTCGCGGGCTCCGGCCCGCATGGCATTCACGATGACCTGAGGTTGATTCAGATTGCCGATCGCGAAAATGGCGCCGTCGGGCATTTCCTGGTGCAGGAGTTCAATGGCTCGCAGCGCCAGTTGCGGATTGTCGGCGGGAATGTCGACCAGAGTCACATCAGGATTAGCGGTGCGCACTCGCCGCGTCACAGGATCTGAGGCAGCCACGGGAAAACTTGCGCAAGTGTGAACTGTGCGCGCCACACTGGTGCCGTCGACGAGGACCTGCATCACGGCGCGCTGTTCGTTGTCGGTGGCGACGATGACGACTGACAATTCCGGCATAACAAACCCTGAGGTAGCCTATCGCAAACTCTGTAACAGCTTTCCTCGGCTGACTTGCAGCCTAATGGCCCTTATCAAACTTCTCGTCGTTCACGAAAGGCTTCGGATTCTTGGGCAGCGGGGGCGGTTCCATAGTGGGAGAAATGCGGCGCACCGTGCACAAGACCATGAGTTCCGAATTGCTTTTCTGCAAACTCTTGCTGCGGAAAAAATTGCCCAGGATCGGGATATCGCCGAGGCCGGGAATCTTGTTCCAGATGTCCGTGACCCGGTTATCGATCAGGCCCGCAATCACAAAGCTCTGCCCGTCCTGCAATTCGAATTCAGTTTCCGCTTTGCGCGTGCTCAGGGCGGGTACGGTGAATCCTGAGATGGTCAGCGCATTCGCAAAGTCCAGGGTGCTCACTTCCGGCGCCACCTTCAAATGGATATTCCCATTGGGCATGATGGTCGGGGTGAACTGCAGATGCACGCCGAAATCCTTGAACGAGATGGTGACCGCGGTGAAGCCCGCGCCCGGTTGTACGATGGGGAAGGGGAACTGGCCTCCGGCGAGGAAGCTGGCTTCCTTGCCGTTGACCGCAATCAGATTGGGCTCGGCAAGAATCTGCAGCAGGCTTTTATTCTCAAGAGCTTCGATGACCGCGCCGAAATTAATGTCGGGGCGAAATAGAAAAAGGTTTAAGACGTTGTTGATCGTGGTGGCGGGACTCACAGCGGCCGTGCCTGTGCTCGTGGCAGCCGTGCCCGGAGTCAAAGTCTGAGACCCAAAGCCGCCGTACTGTCCGGTGGTGACGGTGCCGATGGTATTCGCTCCCCCCGTGGAAATAAAGTTGATCCCCATCTGCGTCAGAGCCGTGCGGTCGACTTCGGCGAATTTGACCTGCAGCAAAACTTCCTGCGAACCGACGGGTCCGAAGGTCAGCACGTTCACGACTTTCGGAGAGTAAGCGCTGGCGAGCTCTCCGGCGCGTTTGGAGACGTCTTCTGTGGAAACGTGTCCAGAGAGAACCACGGCAGCGCGCGACGGAGTGACGGTGATCTGCTCGTCAGGGAATACGCGGCGTTCTTCTTCAGCGCAGGCGCTGATGTCCACGTCGACGCGAAGGTCGAAGCTGCGTGACCGCTCGACTTCGTCCCAGATCAGCAAGGAAACCTCCCCCGGAGCTTTCCCATGCACCAAAATCTGCGTGGGCGTGATGACTTGGGGATAAGCGATAGCCGGGTCGGTGACGGAGACACGCTTGAGACGTTCGGTAGTGTTAATCAGCAAAGACTTGCCCACCATGACCCGCAGAGGAGCCGACCCTTGAGACTGCTGGGACTGTGCTGGCAGGTTTGTGGTCTGTGTGGTGTTCGGCGCCTGGCTTGGGGACTGAGCCGGAGTATCGGCCTGCTGTGCGATCCCTGAGGACGCGAGAACCGGAAAAGCAACAGCCAACAGCGAAGCCCCGAGCAGTGTCGTGCGAACTTTCATTGTCAGGTTCCTCTCCCTGTGAGGAAACTTGCTGGTGTGCATGAAGGCAGCTTGCAGAATCGAAGGTTTACCGGTCACTTGGCCTCGGGATTCTCGTCTGGGAATTTGACCACTTCGGGTTTCTTGTCGCCTTGGTACACCTCAATGCTGACACCCGTGGAGGCGGGAGGCGGTGGCGCCGTGACTTTCTTCGTTACGGTGTGATGAACGACCGTTGTGGTGGGCGCAGGTGCTACACCGCCCCGGTAGAGACCTCTGGAATTGGAGGAGGCTACCTCATCCTGTTTGGTGTCGAGCGGATTGCGCAGGGCGAGTTGAATGCGTCCTTCGGAACTCGCGAGCGTGAGCCGCTGGGCATCGTCGGGTGAAACCAGCAGCGTGATGACGGCCGTGTTCTGGGCTTCACCCGTGGAGCTTCGCTCCAGCGTGTGGCCCGAGGCGAGCACGGCGACGTTCTGCAAAACAGTTGTGGTCTGTTGTTCGCCGGCCCCGCCCGGGGTTCCAGTCAGGAGCACGTCGACGCGGGTTCCGGGCGTCACAAATCCAGCCACGGATACGACCTCGTTCACTCGTACCGAAACCGCGCGCATGCCGGGAGGGATCAGCGCAGGCAGGCCAGACCCGGCATTTTCGCCGGCCAGTCGATTGGGCAGGATGAATTCGCCCTTGGCAATCGGGATGATGACTCCGTGTCCGATCACGTCCGCGCGTTTGCGGGGCGCAGTCGGAGGCAGATAGGCGCCGGGAACCTTAATAACCTTGATGTCACGCTCTTCTACTTTCGCCCCCACCTGCAGATCGTCGGCCGCGACGATCACGTCGACCCCGGCATCGGCGCCGGAGCGGGTCCCCGACTGCAAGTTTCTGTAGACATACACACTTGCAAAGAAGCCAAGCGCGAGTGCCAGAACTCCGATCATCAACAAGCGTGTGCGGTTCATGCTGCTCCCTTGGAAACCGAAACTCTTGCCGCTCGCCCCTTCCGGGACAGCGCCCTATTCCTTCGTTTTTCTGTAATGCACTACTGGATAGAGCTGGCGACTTGGGAGAAGACGGTGTTGGCGTTGGATCCGATGAGCCGGATGGTTCCGACGACAATGACGAGGATTACAGCCAGCATGACAGCGTATTCCGCGATATCCTGTCCGTCCTGTTCGCACCAGAGTCTGCGTACAAGTCCCATAGACTGCTCCTTGGATTTCTGTTTTTGCGCGATCGAGTGGGAACGCGCTCGCAACTTCCGGAGCCCGATCCGCGAGAGATCCCCCCGACTAACGGTAATCATACCCTGCATAGTAACGAAAAAGAGGTATTTTCTTAACATATTCGCGGGAAAAGCTGTTACCTCCGCGTAGGCGTCCGAAGCGGCCCGGACAAGCCGAAGTGCTCCAGCCTCGTACGCTTTTAGGGGTTAGTCCCGCGGGGATTCGAAAGCTGGGAATCTCCGGTCTTCCGCCCCCGAGCGGTCAACAGGCACACTAAACCCATAAGGACCGCCAACGGCAGCAGGGGGCTGGTATACAGGGGAACCTCCCAATATTGGAGCAATTCGTGAGTGGGGTAGTGGGTTGCTGCCAGCAGGAGGCCAAACGCAGCGATCCACGGCCAGGCCAGCAAGGACCATGTTGCGACTAGAACGAGCCGTCTGAGCGCACCGGACGACGACAGGCAAGTCCGATCACGAACCACACACAATAATCCGGGCAACAATAGAAGTTGTGCGTGGGGTGCCAGGGTCGGAATCACCACCACGGTTGCAGCTAGCACCAGACTCGTAACTTGCAGAAACTCAGGGGAGTTTGCGGCTTTCGACCGGAGCCTGCCGCCGAGCACCAGGACTGCCAGGAAGACAAATGAGGCCATCACCAGTCCCCATCTGGGGGTAAACCAAACATCGAGCAAGGAATGACCGAAGGTGTAGTGGCGATAAGCGCGAACCACTTTCAAGAAACTGCCCATCCAGCCCGGCAAGAGCCACTCACTGACGGCGGCCAGCAGACACATCGTAGCGAGAAAGCCCCAAGCGATTGGCCGCCGCCGTCGCCAGTCGCCGGCACTCCATACGACAAGCCATGGAATCAGAAGGATCATAAATTGTGGCTTGAAAGTTGCGATGGCGAACATTGCCCCGGCAAGCACGAGCCGCTCAGAAGAGAGCAGGAAGAATGCGATCGCAATACAAGAGGCGGCGAGCAGGCTCGGGTTTTGCAGCTTGATCCCCTGCAATACGGGAAAGCTTCCGAGGGCAAAGATGCCAGCAGTGAGCCAGATGACAGGGGACCAGACGAGTCGCATGAGCCGCAGCCAGATCGCGAGGCTGAGCAGGGTGCCGAGGATTGAGACACAGAGGAAGACTCTCTGTACAACGGCAAAAGACAAGTACACCGAGGGCCATAAAAGGAGCGCAGCATACAGAGGATAAGCAAATCCGCCCCCGATGCCAGTGGGATCTTGCGAATCCGGTGCGAGGGGTGCCCCGTAGATCACCGTTTGTATTTCGTGTGCAACGGCGGTGGAATACGGATCGCGGCCATGGAGTAGCAGTTCGTGCGCTCCCCACCATCCGGCGTAGAGGTCCGAGAAGCCGGGCGTTTGATTTGCGCTCCAGATTGTGGCCACGTAAAAGGCCATGCTTCCGGCGGAGAGAACGCTCAGGAGCAACCACCCCACCTGCCGGGTGACCAACGAAGAGCCGCTCATGCCGCGACCCCGGACTGAGTCGTGGCAGGCTCGATGTTCTTTCTGTGAAACGGGCTGCCGGCGATGGCGATGGCGAGTCCTGCAACCAGGAAGCCGGCGATGATATCGATCACATAATGCTGTTCGAGCATCAGCACGGCGTCGATCAACAACAGGTCGTAGAAAGCCAGTGCCAGCGCGATCCGCCGCCAGCGTCGCAGAAACCAGATGACGACCATCGGTTGCGCGATGTGCATGCACGGCAGGGCGATGAAGTAGTCAGTCGAAATCCGCGAAATGGGCTGATGCTGCCAAAGCGCCAGGGCGTGGCGGATCAGCGTCCTTTGCAGGTTGTAAACCTGCAGACTGGCAGGGAAGCGCGAAAAGTGCGCGGGGCAGAGATAGTAAGGTCCCTGTGATGGCCACAGGAAGAAAATGGCCAGGGCGAGATAGTAGGACAGAAGGATCGTCTGCACAAACTGCAACGCTCGCGTCCGCCCCTCGCAAAGAGCGACCAGGATGAGGGTCGCTCCAATCTGCGGAAACATTCCAAAATAGATGAACTCCAGAACCCTGAAGAAGGAAATCGGGAAGGTCTGGACTGACCAGTGCGCGAATTCAGAAACCGAATGGCCCAGCAGCAACCAGCGATCGATGGCGGCAAGAGCTGGATCCGTCGCAAAGTTGAAGCGTACCGACACGATGGCGCAGTTGTAAGCGAGGACCATCAGAAATCCGAAGAACAGGTAGGCTGCGGGCGCGAACACAGAAGCTGCGGCATCGCGCAGCCCTTTTCCTTCTTGCCGGTTGTGGAGTTCAAGCAGGGCGAGCACATCGACGCTCAGCACCAACGCTTTCGGCCACGATGTGAGCCAGCCGAGAATGGCGAAGAAGAAGAGCAAGACCACAATTCGAAGCCCGTTCTGCCGATAGCGCGTCAAGAATGGACCCAGCATTTGCTCTCGAGGCAGGCCGATCAGGCCCAACAGCACGGCTACGAAGATGGACTCCGCCGCCAGAAAGAACCAATAGGCAATACCCAGAGTGATCCAGTCGAAGCGAAGTGGCAGATGCTGGCTTCGCAGAACTGGGACGAGCGCCAGAGCCATCAGCATGCCGATCCCGTATTGCCAATAGTTCGGTTTCATCGGGCTCTTTGTCGGCACATTCACGAGGAAGGCCTTGGAGTCTAAACAATCAAGGCGGTGACGCACAACTGCGGGCGAAGAGCGACAGCGTTAGCGGATATTGTTCGAGCGGCGTATCGTAGGGATTCCCACGGACTCGAAGGCGTGCGAAATGCACCGCCATCAGGGAGTATCAGGATTCGGGGTCTATACCGTCTGAGGAAGATCATGCGAACGAGGAATGCACTTTGCTGAAGCAGCAGCGATTGGTCGTTGGATTGACCCTGGCCCTAGTCGCATCGGCGAGCACGTGGTTTTACATGAATCGGATTCTGCGCGCACAGCAACTGGCCGACGCGGCGGCGCACGATCGGCCACGCGGGAACCTGTCGGACCTTTACCCACGCTGGCTGGGGGCACGCGAACTGTTGCTGCACGGGCGAAACCCTTATAGCCCCGAGATAACGCGCGAGATTCAACAAGGGTACTACGGCAGGCCCATCGATCCCAACCGTCCCTACGATCCCAAGGACCAGCAAGCCTTTGCCTATCCCGTCTATGTCGTGTTTCTGCTGGCGCCCTCGGTCGGTCTTCCGTTTCATACCGTACAAATCGGCTTCCTGTGGCTATTGATCGGCCTGACGGCGGTGAGCGTGCCGTTCTGGCTTGGGGTTCTTCGTTGGAGAGTTTCGTTTGTCACAGGGATCACGTTCATCGTGCTCATGCTCGGTTGGTTGCCGGCGGTGCAAGCGATCAAACTGCAGCAGCTCACTTTGCTGGTAGCAGGGTTCATGGCGGCGTGCTGCGCTTGCCTGGCTGGCGGATGGCTTTTCTGTGCGGGGGCGCTGCTAGCTTTGGCGACAATTAAGCCTCAACTGGCGTGGCCACTGGTCCTGTGGCTGCTGCTGTGGGCTGGCTCCGAGTGGCGCTTGCGGCGGAGATTTGTCTTCGGATTTGCATTGATCATGCTGCTGTTACTAAGCGGCGCACAACTCGTCATGCCCTCGTGGTGCCGGATGTTTGTCGATGCAATTCGGCAATATCACAACTACACCCAGGGTCAGTCGGTACTCACTTCGTTATTTGGCCTGATTGGAGGACGGATTCTTGGAGCGGGTTGTGTCGGTGCCTGTGCCATCTGTCTCTGGAGGTTGCGGCGAGAGCCGGCCGCCGGTGAGACATTCGGACGATCCGTCGGTCTGGTGCTGGCCTTGACGGTCGGCATCGTCCCGATGTCGGCACTCTACAATCAAGTGCTGCTCGCCCCGGCGATCCTGGCGCTGGTGAGAAGTGCCGTATCCCTCGAGCCACTCCTGCCCTCGGTTCGATGGGCTCGCGTCGTGGGACTCTTCTTGCTGATCTGGCCGTGGATGGCCACGATGGGGCTGAGTCTTGCGGCTGCATGGCTGACCCCGGAGTTGAAGGAACGAGTATGGCCGATGCCGTTGTACCCCAGTTACGTGCTTCCCGTGTTTGTCTTTGGGTTAGCGCTCCTGAACACCTGGGTGAGCCAAGCCTGTACCTTGCGGGACAACACGCCAGCAGAGTAGTCTGTTGCAGCAGGAGATATCCCTGCAACGAGCGTGCCCATCGTCCCTGGCGACGGCAAACGGCACGCTAAACGACCATTCATGGCCCTTGGCGCAATCAGTCATAACACTTCTGGCTCCGGTGTGTTTCCCGCCCTTGTCTTTGTGCAGGGTAGCGAGCAGAAGAACATCGTTTTGAACCGCACGCCGTTCACGGTCGGACGGAAGGTCGACAAGGATCTGGTGATTGCGGACCCGCGGGTCTCGCGGGACCATGCGCAGATCATGCAGGACGGGCAGGAGTTTTTCCTCGTTGACCTGGGCAGCAAGCACGGCACGTTCGTCAACGGAGAGCGTATCCAGCGTCAGAAACTGGAGCGCGGTGACCGCCTGGAGTTTGGGGCGCGCGATTCGGCGTACATCCTCTTCAATCCTGCTCATGCCACTTCGAACACTGCCAGGGAATTTCTCAGCGGGATTTCCGGAATCCAGATCAAGCAGGAAGCGACCGACCTGGAAAAGCTCACGCTGTTTCTGGAAGCGGCGCGCAAGTTGAACACGGCGGGCGTGCTCGACGAAATCCTGATGACCATGCTCGACGTCACGCTGCAGCTGACGCGGGCCGAACGCGCGTATGTTTTTCTGAAGGATGAGGAAGGGAAGCTTCGCCTCGCGGCCGGGCGCAACTCCAAGAAGGAGCCGCTGCTCGACGACAAGACGATTTCGCACTCGATCCTCGAAGAATCGATCCGCTCGAACTCCGAGTTTCTTCTGACGGACACCAGCCAGTCGCTCGATCTGGCCGGCCGCCAGAGCATCGTGGCCTACGATCTTCGAACTGTGGTTTGCATCCCCCTGCGCAAACTGGTGGTGCAGGCGACCCGTGATGCGCAGACGCCCGTGCACGCGGCGGCGTCGGCCGAGGCGATGGGAGTTTTGTATGTCGACTCGCGCTTTGCCTCTCGCGACATCAGCGGTGTGGGTCAAGACATTCTGCATGTGATCGCGACAGAAGCCGCGTCTCTGATCGAGAATGCGAGGCTCGTACAGGCCGAGGAAGAAGCCCGGCGTTACCAGCAGGAGTTGAGCATTGCGGCCAGCATTCAGCAGCGGCTGATGCAGGTCAGAATTCCCGAAGTGCCGTTTGCCAAGCTGCGCGGCAAGAATCTTTCCTGCAAGGAAATCGGCGGAGACTTTTTCGATGCCGTGAATACCAAAGAAGGCCTCGCCGTGGTGCTCGCCGACGTCAGTGGCAAAGGGGTCTCAGCGGCGCTGCTGGCTACTTCACTACAGGGAATGATTTACTCGCATTTGAGTTCCGGCATGCCGCTGCTCGACGTGGTGGCTGCCGTGAACCACTTCTTCACGGAGAAACTGGTAGGTGAGAAATACGCGACGGTGTTGCTGGTGCGGCTGCGGCGCGACGGCGAACTGGAGTACGTAAACTGTGGCCACGTGCAACCTCTGCTTGTGTGCGGGGGAGAGGTGATCCGTCCCCCGCATGGAAATGTACCGGTGGGCTTGCTGGCCGACGCCACGTTCGAAAGCGCCAAATGCCAGATGAAATCCGGCGACCGCTTCATTCTCGTGACCGACGGCGTCACCGAGGCGGAAAATGCGATGGGCGATTTTTATGAAGATTTCCGGCTGGAAGCGGCTGCAGCTAAGTCCCCCACGCTCGAGGGAATCTTTTCGTCCGTGACGGAATTCTGCGCAGGCAATCCTTTAAGCGACGACTGCACGGTCGTCGAGTTGTGCTACACCAGCGTAGAAGAAGCCTGAGTCGTCCAGCTGAATCCTGTCCTCGAGAATTGCGAATCAGTCATTTTTCCACTGTGACGGCGTAGTCGATACCTTCCCAGCGATTATCCTGCGGCCAGAAAAATGTGAAGACCACCTGCGCTCCTGCGGGCAAGGATGCGGTTGGCAGGTCGAGCGTGTGAATACCGAGACCGCTGTCCTGCGCCTCCGTGTCGTGCGATGTCTTCCAAGCGTCTACGCTCCAGTGCACACGGCCTGGCGTCAGAAGGACAATACGCAGCGTCTTGTTGCGCGGCACGCTGCGAGTTTTATTGTTAAACCTCCACCCGAAGATTTGCCGCACATGTTTATCAATTAAATAGCGCTTCACGGTCTGCGGGGGCTGGTCGAAAACCTTGCCGTCACGAATGGACCGGCGCAGTTTGACGTATTCAGAGTGCGCCCACACCAGCGGGCAAGCTGAGCCCGTGGGCTTGCCGCGGAAAAGCTCCAGAGCAGGAATGTCGGCGGAGTCCCAGACTTGCTCAGGAATCAGCCGGCTTGCTCCGGCGGTGGAGTTTTCGATCACCGCGAGCAGTGCCTCGGCTTGATCGCGGTGTCCGGCGGCGAGAGCGTAGTGGGCTCGCTCGCCGGCGAGCAGAGGCCACGCACGGCCGATGCCCGTTCCGTCGAACGCCGATCCGTCTTTGTGTTCGCCGTAGCCGTCGCCGTTGTAGCGGTACCAGCAAGGGCCCTGAGGCAACTCGACCGAAAGCAGCGCGTCGATGGCGCGCAACGTGTTCAGAATGCGGGGATCATCGGGGGCGCGCAGGCCAAAGCGCACCAGCGCCAGAGCGTCTGGGCTGATGATGTGATAGGCGCGCTCGCCATCCTGACCAGGTGGACGGTTCTTGATGGGAACGAATCCCTGCGTGGGCGACGCAGCGCCATCGGTATCGGGCGGGGCAATGCGCACGTAGTAGCCTTCGATGCCGAGTTGCTGCGCCAGTTCCCCTCCGGTCGCGTAAACCCAGCGCTCGATGTTGTCATTCCAGGCGTCGGCCGTATCGCGCATGATGGAGGCCTGTTCCCGGTGTCCAGTAAGGTCCGCGATGTCAGCGGCAGCCAGCAGCGCCGAGATTTCGACTGCCAACGTGAACGGCGAGTAGCCGCCGTCTTCTTCCCAGCGATCCTGTTGCGTGACTGGGCCGTTGCGAAGGATAAAGCTGACGGCATTGCGCACCATCGGCCACCATCGCTCAAGCTTGCCCAGAGCCCCGGGAGCCTCGCGGCTGAGCAGGTCGAGCAGCAGAATGGGGAACGCTGTTTCGTCCATCTGGACGCCGCCCCAGTAGGGACGTCCGTCGAGCCAGAGATTCTGCGCCCAGTTGCCGGCGGCCTCTTGCGTCGCCTCCAGGTATCGCAGGACCCGCACCGCGTCGGTGACGGCTCCTGCGGCCAGCAGTGCGCCGGCGGTTTCGACCAAGTCGCGCGGCCAGACCAGATGGTAGCCGCCGAGGTCCTCATCGCCTTTGTTGAATCCCCAGGGAATCGAGAGGCTGGCGATGATGCCGCCGAGAAAATCTTTTGACTCGTGCGTCCGCAGCACGGCGGTAGATGAACGATAAAGATCTTGCTGTCGCAGCGGTTCATCAAGCTTGAGCAAGGAATTCTGCCAGTTGCTCCACTGTGAGACGTAGTGCTGGCGGGTGTCGGTGTAGTCCTCGAAGAGCGCGGATCGCGTCTGCTGTCCGGCCTCGCTCCAAATGGCTCCGAAACCGAGGGCCAGCACGAACTCACCGTTGCAGGCGGCGAGATCGATCTCTCCGGTGAAAGCAATATTGCCGTTCTCCGCGCGCGTGTACTCCCACTCCATCTGGAAATGTTGAGACAGATCCTGCCAGCCATCAGAGGCGCCCACGAATCCGACCGACGTCTTCTTCCACGGAGCCGAGGAGGCCAGCGACAGCGTAACCCCGTCATGCTGGGCGAAGAACATGGGATAGCCCTTGTAGTCGCCGATCCAGCCGGTGTTGCCGTATCCGCAGTTGGCCAGGTGCGGTGAAAGCAAAGCGTACAGGCGATAGTCGGAAAGCTGCCCTTTCAAAGGTTCGAAGCGTACCTTCTGCAAAACGACGTTGCGGTAAGGGTCGGTCAGGACTTCCTTGTGGATGCGGTAGTGCCCATTGATCTCGGTGTTGGTCAGCTCAAACGCGGGGATGCCGGGTTCAAACGCCTGGTTCTCAAACGTGCAGTGCCGCTTCTCCTCGGAAAAGAAATCGCGGCCGTTCGTGACGACGAACCCCAGGTCGCGCGTACATGCCTGGTCCACTCGGGGAAAGTAGACTTCGTTGAGGATGCCGTGACTCAGCGTGAACCAGACTCTGCTGTGCTGGTTCAGGGCCGTGCCGGCGCCCATTTTGGCGCTCGAGGTCCAGCGCGGCGGAATGCCGGGCCAGCCGGGAGCGTAGCGTATGGCGGAATCACTCATGAATGCTTGGCCTTCGGGTCGAGGATAGATCTTCCGGAATTGACAAACTTATTACAAGGCGGGACTGTCGCGGCTTCGGTAATTGTCATCAAATCGTTAACGGCCCTGAGAGATGTAAATTGCAACCCAGCACGGATGGACGATAATAGACCACACAAGCGGGACAAAAATGGCCAAAACCTTAGATGCACGAGCGTGGAGAATAGTAGCAGTCCTGGCAGCCTGTTGCGCTCTGTGCTTGACAGCAGGAGCCGTGGATGTCCCTCGACCGGCAGTGATCTCTCCCCTCGACCGCGGATTTTCCGGGCTCTACAATCTCGACTTTGCCGGCGCGCAAAAGGATTTTGCGACGTGGCAGGAACTGCATCCGGATGACCCGATGGGCCCGGTCAGCGAAGCGGCAGGCTTTCTGTTCTCCGAATTCAACCGTCTGGGAGTGCTGGAAGCTCAGTTCTACGAGAATGACGATGCGTTTTCCGACCGGCCAAAGCTGACCCCCGATCCCGCATTACGCAAACATTTCATGGATGCGATCGGCCGCGCCGAAACTCTGTCGCACGCCCGGTTGGCTAAGGGCGCCAAAGATCGTGACGCGCTCTTTGCGCTGACCTTAGCGTCGGGTCTGCAAGCCGATTACGCGGCGCTCATTGAAAAGCGCAATCTGGCGTCTCTGCACTACACCAAACAGGCCTCCGCTTCGGCGCAAGAGTTGCTCGCGGTCTGTCCTGATTGCTACGACGCGCTGCTGGCGACGGGCTTCAGCAAATACATCATCGGGAGCATGGCGGCTCCGGTGCGCTGGATTCTTCGCATGGGCGGCCTGCCTTCCGACAAGCAAGGCGGGATCGCCGACTTGCAAACCACCGCCGAGCATGGGCACTACCTGGCGCCCTTTGCGCGGATCCTGCTGTCGATTGCCTATGTCCGCGAGAAGGACAAGCCTCGGGCTCTGCAGTTGCTGACCGGCCTGCAGCGCGAATTTCCCACCAACACGCTGTTTCCCCGGCAGATCGCACATCTGCAAGCGGCACATTAACCCCAAACCATAAGTCACCTCTATTCAAACGGTTTCCGCCTCGTTCCCTCTCATCGGGACAATCCGATCCTGGGGTCATTCATCAGAAATTCACCCGTTTGTAACCGTCCTGTAACACTGCGCCGATAGAACGAGGACATATAAATCCTTAAGGAGGAATCATCTGGTGATGCGCAAAATCGTGCTGTTGGTGTGTGTCCTTCTGGCTATGCCGGTAGTGGGGCAGACCACGCTCGTTGGAGCAGGCGCCACGTTTCCTAATCCCATTTACTCGAAGTGGTTTAGTGAGTACCACAAGCTGCATTCCGATGTGCAGGTGAATTATCAGTCCATCGGCAGCGGCGCCGGAATTCGCCAAGTAACTGCTGGAACGGTCGATTTCGGGGCCAGCGATATGCCCATGACCGACAAGCAACTGGCGGAAGTGAAGACCAAGATATTGAACATTCCAACCGTGTTGGGCGCGGATGTCCCTGCGTACAACATCCCCGGAGTCACCGGGGAAGTAAAATTCACGCCCGAGGCGCTGGCGGGGATTTTCCTGGGCAAGATCTCCAAATGGAATGACAAGGCGATCACGTCGGTAAACCCCGGGGTGAACTTCCCCGACAAGGACATCGTGGTTGTGCACCGTTCCGACGGCAGTGGAACCACCTTTATCTGGACTGACTACCTTAGTAAAATCAGCCCGGAGTGGAAAAGCCAGGTGGGCAGTGACACGTCGGTAAAATGGCCGGTCGGACTTGGGCAAAAAGGCAACGAGGGCGTGGCCGGATCGCTTCGTCAGATGGCTGGTTCGATCGGATATGTCGAACTGATCTACGCCGTGCAGAACAACATTCCCTACGGCAGCGTGCGCAATTCCTCTGGAACCTTCGTCAAGGCCTCCTTGGACAGCGTGACTGCAGCGGCCGCCTCGGCTCCCAAGATGCCGGCTGATTTCCGCGTATCGATTACGAACGCTCCCGGCAAAGATGCCTATCCGATCTCCAGCTTTACGTGGCTGCTGATTCCGGCTCAGTCCAAAGATGCGGCCAAGGGCAAGATGCTGGCCGACTTTCTCAACTGGATGGTTTCGGACGGCCAGAAGATGACTTCTGCCTTGGCCTACGCGCCTTTGCCGGATAATGTTGCGGCCAAGGTGAAGGAAGCGATCAAGCAAGTCAAATAGAACCCGCAGTCACGGGATATTCTCATTCACCGCAGGATCAAAAGGAGAGAACAATGAAGTCTGCGTCGAAAGTGTGTGCCATTCTTTTTCTGGCGACGGGACTGGTCGCGCAAACCAGTCCCGTGCCCAAACCCAGAAAGCCGAAGCCGGCGGCAGTGACTGCGGCGGATGTGCAGTCGCTGAAGGACGCCATCGCTGCCCAGCAGGCTGCCCTGGCGCAGCAGCAACAGCAGATTCAGCAACTGCGGGACGAGTTAAGCCGCAAGGATCAAGTGGTTCAGCAGGCGCAAACCACTGCCGCCGCCGCTGCCACCAAAGCGGATGCGGCGCAGGCGGAAGCCTCTCAGCAGCAGCAAACAGTCACCGAACTGAAGGGTGATGTTACAGACTTGAAGACCAACCTGACCAGTACGGTCGTCAGCATCCAGGAGACGCAGAAGAGCGTTTCTGAGCCTCCGACTGCGATTCACGTGAAGGGAATCACCATTACTCCCGGTGGCTTCCTCGCCGCTGAAACGGTGTGGCGCTCGCGCGCTCTGGGGGCGGATATCAATACGCCCTTCAATACCCTGACCATGCCCGGTGCCTCGACGAGCAGGATGTCGGAATTCTTTGGTTCCGGACGCCAGTCCCGTCTGTCCATGTTGGCAGAAGGCAGACTGAAGAGTGTGAAGCTGTCGGGCTACGTGGAGGCCGACTTCCTCTCGGCGGGCGTGACTTCCAACAACAACCAAAGCAACAGCTACACCTGGCGCCAGCGTCAGGCTTGGGGCCAAGCCGCTTTCGACAACGGATGGACCTTCACCGGTGGACAGATGTGGAGTCTGGTCACGGAAACGAAGCATGGCACCGACAACCGTTCGGAAGCGCTCCCGATGACCATCGATCCGCAGTACACCATTGGGTTCAGCTGGGCGCGCCAGTTTGGCTTTCGCCTCTCGAAAAACTTCGGCAACAAAGTCTGGTTCGCGGTCGCGATGGAAAACTCGGAAGTTACGCTCACCAGCCATAACAACGCTTCCAACTTCCTGGTTGGCACGGCGGGAGTTCTCGGCGGTCTCTACAACAACCAGGCCAACTACTCCTTCAATCCCTCGCCCGATATCATCGCGAAGCTGGCTTTTGAACCGGGCTTCGGACACTATGAAATTTTCGGTGTCTATAGCCGCTTCCGCGACCGCATCTTCCCCTGCATTGACATTGCGGCTACTACGGTCTGCGGTTCGAGCACGACGCCCGGCCCCAACGCTACGACGGCTTTCAACAGTTCAGCCAACGCCGGCGGCTTCGGCGCCAACGCTCGCTGGTCGTTCGATAAAAAGCGCCTCGACTTCGGATTGCACGCTCTGGGCGGCAGCGCGGTAGGCCGCTACGGCACGGGTGGTCTTGCCGACATGTCGGCGCGCTCTAACGGAACGCTCGATCTGATTCGAAGCTATCAGGGACTCACCACTCTTGAATGGCACGGACCAAAGATGGATGTTTACCTGAACGCGGGCGCGGAGTACGCCAGCCGCGCCGCCAGCTATGATCCGATCACTGGGAAGTATGTTGGGTACGGATCACCGTTCTTCCCCAACACCTCCTGCTTCACCGAAACCGGGCCGGGTAGCGGCGGTTTCAGTCCGGGCAGCCTCGGCTCCAATTGCACCGCCGACACCCGAGTGCTGATTGAAGGGACCGCCGGCTTCTGGTACAGGATCTACGATGGCTCGAAGGAGAAAGTAAACCGCGGGCGGATTCAGTTCGGTCCGCAGTATTCATACGTGACCCGCAACACCTGGTCGGGCTCATCGTCGCCCAACCAGCCGCACGGGATCGACAACATGATCTTCACGTCGTTCCGGTACTATCTGCCGTAAAGCCGGCCAACCTCTGTAGATTTGCGCAGTAGGAGCACACACAACGGCACTCGGACAAAATGAACGCTGTCCGGGTGCCGGTTTTTGATTCTAGTCTGCAGTGCCAGTCTTGATTCGGTGTCGTCCCCGTCCAATCGAATGCTTTATACTAGGGTTCCCGTAATTCATCCAAAGCTTTACTGGGCGGATTTAGACCAGCAAGAACGAATCGCAAGAATCAGCCGTTAAGTGCGTTGACCATGGCTCGTTCGCTCGACAATCCAGAGTACTTTCTCAACCGCGACACCTCCTGGCTTGCATTCAACCGGCGTGTGCTCGAAGAGGCCGATGACGAGGGCAATCCGCTGCTGGAGCGGCTGAAGTTCCTCTCCATCTCGGCCAGTAATCTGGACGAGTTCTTCGAAGTGCGCGTGGCTGCGATGATGCAGCAGATTGAAGACGGCTACAACGAGGCCGGCCCCGACGGCTTGACGCTCACGGAAAAACGCGACGCGCTGAACAAGCTGACCCACGAGTTCGTCGACGACCAGTATGACTGCTGGAACGCCCGCCTGCGTCCCGCGCTTTCAGAGAACGGGATTCGCGTGCTGGGACTGCACGAGTTGGATTCCCGGGCGTTGCGCTTTGTCGACGAATACTGCGAGAAGGAACTGGACCCGCTGTTGACGCCGGTGACGGTAGACCCGGCGCATCCGTTTCCGCGAGTCATTAACAAAGCGTTGTGCCTGGGGTTCTTGCTGCGTCGGCGCCGGCGCTCGGCGCTGACATATACCGGCGTGGTCTCGGTGCCACGGGCTCTGCCGCGGCTCGTCCGGCTGCCATCAGAGGGCACCGCGGACTTTATTTTCCTGGCCGATCTGGTCGCGCACCATGCCGTCCGGATGTATCACGGCTACGACGTTGTCTCCTCGGCACCTTTCCGTGTGACCCGAAATAGCAATCTGTATCTGACGGAAGAAGAGGCCCGCAGCTTGCTGGAGTCAGTGCGAGCCGAACTGCATAACCGCCGCAAGGGTGACGCCGTGCGCATGGAAATTGAAGCCGACGCCGATCCCGAGATCATCGATCGACTGCGCACGGTGTTCGAACTGGATCCGTGGCAGGTGTTTCCGGTGAACGGCCCCGTCAACCTCTCGCGCCTGTTCAATGTCTACGAACAGGTGAAGCGTCCCGATCTCAAGTACCGGTCTTTTTCTCCGCGTGAGTTGCGCTTGACTTCAAAATCTAAGGATTTGTTTGAAGAGTTGCGTGGCCACGACATTCTGCTGCATCACCCTTTTGATTCTTACGACGCGGTGATTTCGTTTATTGAGTCGGCCGCTAGAGATGAGAATGTCCTTTCCATCAAACAGACGCTCTACCGCACCAGCGAACATTCCTTGATTGTCCCTTCGCTCATGGACGCTGCCTCCCGCAAGGAAGTTACTGCAGTCGTGGAGTTGAAAGCGCGTTTCGATGAGGCCTCGAACATACGCTGGGCGCGCGATCTGGAAGACGCTGGCGTGCAGGTCTTCCACGGCCTGGTCGGGCTCAAGACTCACTGTAAGCTTTCGTTACTCGTGCGTCGCGATCCCGATGGGGCGACCCGCAGTTATGCTCACATCGGCACCGGAAATTACAACGCCACTACCGCCCGAATTTATACCGACCTGAGTCTGTTCACGGCGAATCCCGAGGTCACGCGCGCCGTCCATGATGTTTTCAGCTTCCTGACGGCCTACGCGGAGAATCCCAGCTACGATCCGCTGCTGGTGGCGCCGCTCGACTTAGCGGAAAAAATCATCGCGCTGATCGAGCGTGAAGCCGAGCACGCCCGGCAGGGGAAGGAGGCTCGCATCATCGCCAAGATGAATGCCTTGCTCGATAAGACGGTCGTGCAGGCGCTATACCGGGCGTCTCAAGCCGGAGTGCAGATCGACTTACTGGTTCGCGGCATTTGTGCTCTTCGTCCGGGAGTCCGCGGCGTGAGCGACAACATCCACGTGCGCAGCATTGTGGGACGCTTCCTCGAGCACAGTCGGATCTTCTATTTCGCCAACGGCGGCGAAGAAGAGATTTACATGGGTAGTGCAGACTGGATGCCGCGCAATCTGTACGAGCGGGTCGAAGTGCTGGTGCCGCTCCGCGATGAGATGCTGCGGGAGCGGGTGCGGCATGAAATTCTCGACGCGTACCTGTCCGACAACCGCAAGGCGCGAATCCTGCTGAAAGACGCAACCTACATGCGGGCGTGGCAGCCGTTGCACGGCACGCGCAACCGCCGTCCTCCAACGGGTGCTGCCGCGTTCAGCGCACAGGATTTCCTGATCGGCGTTGCGGAAGGGAAGTCGCCGGCAATGCTCCCGGTACCTGTACCGGCGAGAAAGCGTAGAGTGTTAACAGGAAGGGCACGATAGATATCTCATGATTCTCTACTTTCTGCGCCACGCCAGCGCAGGCGAGCACTTTGCCAATCCGAAGAAGGACGAGAAGCGCGCCCTCGACAAAGAGGGCATTGAACAGTGCGGCTACATCGGGCGCGCCCTGGCGGCTCTGGATTGTCAGGTGGATGCCATCGTCTCCAGCCCCTTGAAGCGATGCACCCAGACGGCATCGCTGGTGGGCAACGAACTGGGCTACGAGGGAAAACTACAGATCGACGCGGGACTGCGCCCTGAGGCTGGACTCGCTGACTTCCGCAAGCTCCTCGATAAATATGCCCGTCAGGAAGCCATTATGGTGGTCGGGCACAATCCGAACCTGAGCCAGTTTCTGGGTGCGATCATCAGCGACTCCGGCTGCGAAGCCTCGCTGGAACTGAAGAAGGGCGCGGTGGCCAAAGTAGAGATGCGGCGCACTTCCGGCACCCTGCAATGGTGCGTCACACCGAAGGTTCTGCGTACGCTTTATGACACGGCCGTGGAGAGTTCGCGCCCAAATACTTCCCGGAAATAACTGCACTCTTTCTCGATCGCCCAGAGTTCCAAATCCACTCCCGAGCGGCGCCGTGGGACCAGCGTTAACCGAACTTCCGCCGAGCGCACTCCGATGCGAACCTTTTCCACGGCGCGGCTCCGGCCGAGGTTCAGGGCACGCGCCAGTCGCAGCAACAGAATCGCCTTGTGCACGTTGTCGCGGTCGCCGGGGTCCACCAGTTTCATCGGGCCATCTTCCAGAGTAGGCCGCGACTTTCCCAGATAGCGCGCAATCGCCGCGATGAGGCGCCGCTGCTGCGGCGTATAACCGAGGATCTCCGAGTTCGAAATGATGTAGTGAGTATGGCGGTGGCGCCCGTTCCGGTTCACGTAGTCGCCCACTTCGTAGAGCATCGCCGCCGCCGAAAGCCACTCGCGATACTCGGGCGGCAGGCGGTGAAGTGAGCGCAAGCCCGTGAACAACAGACTAGCTGCGTCCCGAACGTCCAAGGCATGCTTGCGGTCGATGTGATAATGGTCGACCGCTGTCATGATCGATTCCCACCGCTCGGATTCGATCTGCCGGCCGGAGCGGGTGCTGCGGTCATAGTCCGCGGCCATCTGGGCGAGGATTCCGTCGCGTAGGCCGAGCGGCGAATAGCGAAAGCCCTTGAGGTGAAGACGGTCGAGCAGTTCGTGATACACCGCGGCGCCGGCAACAATGATTTCCGCGCGCCGGGGGCCAATGCCTTCAATCTTGCGGCGTTCCGCTACTGGCAGGCGCGCCAGGCGCTTGGCGATGCGCGTCATCTCCGCTCGTGATACCACGGGCCGCTGCCGACCCGCGCCGCGGCGCAGGCGGATGGCCACCGCTGCCAGAGCCGCTGCCGTGCCTGACGTCGCGATCACGTTCTTCACCTTAGCGCTCGCGATTCGGTCCGTGATGCGGTTGACTTCGCGCGTCACAAATCCGCGCAGGCGCTTGAGTTCACCTTTCCGCGAGGGATCGTGGCGCAGGAATTCATTGGTCAGGCGCACTGCGCCGAGGGGCAAGCTCACCGCGTCGCGAATATGTCCGCCCTGCGTGATGGTCAGTTCGCAACTGCCGCCGCCCAGATCCATCATCAGAGTCGAAGAACGGTCCACGCGCGGGCTGGAGACGAGCCCAAGGTGAATGAGCCGCGCCTCTTCCACACCGGAGATGATCTCGACTCGCCAGCCGGTGGCCGAGCGTACCCATTCCAGGAACGCCTGAGAATTGCGTGCATCGCGAAGAGCGCTGGTCGCGACGACGCGTACGCTGTCGGTTACGATCTGCTGCGTGGCGCGATGGAAGCGCCGCAGGACCTTCACGGTCTCGGCCATGGACTCCGGAGTGAGGAATCCGGAACCAAAAACGCCTTCGCCAAGGCGCGTTACTTCACGGTCCTCGTGGAGCGCGCGCAGGCGTCCGGCTTGCAGGCGTGCAATCTTCAGCCGGACGGAGTTCGAGCCGATATCGACCGCGGCAAACGTGGGCATGGGGAAGCCTCACAGTGTACACGGACGCAACAGGATCGTCACCGATGTTTGCGACGGGCGTAATTTGAGGAAAGGGAGCTAGGCAGCAGTTTCGCTGCGCGCCACCATGGTCGGATGCTTCGAACCCGGCTTACGCGATTGCTCAGCGAGCACGCTCACCGGCTGGCTTGCGGTCTGAATCGTTGATGAGGACGAAAGCGCGGCCACCGCCTGGCGGAACTTGCCTCCGGTCACATTGTGGAGAGCCGCTACCAGTGATGACTGGTTGACATCGCCAAGCCGCTTCGCCGCAGTCTGTGTCAGAGTCAGCCAGTCGTGCCAATTCCCAACCGCGTCCTGGAGTCTCTTCAGTTGGGCGACAAATTGCGCTGCCTCTGCGGATTTCGGAGCGAACTCGGCGGCGTAGCGGGCGCGCTTTACGACGGTCCGGTACTGATGCAGCCGTTCTTCATTGACCGGTCCCGCGAGGCGCCCGACCCTTGCCAGCATCGTTCGGGCGACGGCCAGTGGATCGGCGCTGTCATGAAGTTTCACTTCTTTCGATGTTCGCTTCAGTCTTTTCCGGACCTCGCGGAGCGTCTCTCGATCCAATACCTTCCGAAGCCTCTTCTCATGCTTCGCGCGAAGTTCAATCAAACCGTGCGTAAGCTGCGTTTTCCGGCGGGGTTCCTGCGGAACCTTCAGGCTGCGCAGTGCGGCAAGCTGTACGTCAAGATCGCGCACTTTGCCCGCGCGCTTGCGGATCCGCTCCAGCATCTTCAGGAGTTTCTTCTGATTGCGGTCGCGATCAGGAATAACTTCCTCGAGCAAGGTTTGCAGCCGGCGGCTGGTGGTGCGGAAACCGTGGACGCTCTCCGCGTCCTGTCCCGCGGAAAGCTTGAGGAGAGCCCGCTCCGTCTTGCGGAATACAAGCTGGCTAAGTTCGGGTGCAATCGACATAGAGAAACCATTCCTGGCAGCGGGAGAGGGTCAAAACTACGCTTGACGCACAACTTTGGCCTTGCGGACAGCAGCTATTTGAGAATTCAGGGCTGACTGATGGTCCCACAACAGCGGAAAAGCCTTTCTGATTTTAACACCTTTGTAACACGTCTCTGCTACGGTTAAGCGGAATGGCCAACCCAGCTTTACCCCGGCCGGATATGCCAGGACCGCAACCCGTTGAAGGGACGAAAGTTACACCCGCATCGGTAGTTCCGGTCGCGCCCGTGCTGCAGACTTCAGGCGGCGAAGTTCCCGACCGCATTTTCAAGTCCGCCATGACTGCGTGCGCCTTGGCTGTCCTGGGCGTGTTGGTCCTGATCATCTACGAACTGGTGTCAGGCTCGGGCCTCTCCTGGCACGCATTTGGCTTCAAGTTCTTTGGCGGCAGCGATTGGAACCCGGTGAGCGAGCAGTTTGGTGCGCTTCCGTTCATCTACGGGACGCTGGTTTCGTCTCTGGTGGCGCTCATTATTGCTGTCCCGCTGGCGGTTGGGGTCGCAGTGTTTACCACCGAGATGTGCCCCAAGGTGTTGCGCGCTCCGCTGTCGTTCTTCGTCGAATTACTGGCCGCGATTCCGAGCGTGATCTACGGATTGTGGGCGATGTTTATCCTGGTCCCGCTTCTGAGCGTATATGTCGAGCCGTTTCTAGCGAAGACCCTGGGCTGGACCGGTCTTTTCGAAGGTGCTCCCTACGGGATTGGCATGCTGGCGGCTGGGGTCATTCTGGCCATCATGATCATTCCCATTATTTCTTCCATTACGCGCGAAGTGCTCATGGTAGTGCCGCAGCATCAGCGCGAGGGCGTCCTGGCTCTGGGCGCCACGCGCTGGGAGATGATTTGGATGGGAGTGCTGCGGAACGCTCGCGCCGGAATTGTCGGCGGGATCATTCTCGGATTAGGCCGCGCGCTCGGAGAAACCATGGCGGTCACCATGGTGATCGGCAACCGTCCGGAGATCGCGAAATCCTTGTTCGCGCCCGGATACACCATGGCCAGCGTCCTCGCCAACGAGTTCAGCGAGGCTACCGGAGACGTCTACCTTTCCGCGTTGGTTGAGATTGGCCTTGCTCTCTTCCTGGTCACCATCATCGTGAATGCCCTGGCCCAGTTCCTGGTGTGGAGCGTAACCCGCGGCCAGCCTGCGAGGGGACATGCCTGAACTGACGGGAAGCCCTGCTACTCAACAAGCCCCGCTCTCCATCAGTTGGCGCCGCCGCGCGACCGATCGCCTGATGACCGGCGTGGCGATCTTGACGGTTGTGCTCGTATTGGCTCCGCTGGTGGCGATCTTCGGCTACCTGGTGTATCGCGGCGTGGGTTCCATCAACTGGGCGTTCTTGACCCAAACGCCCAAGCCCGTGGGAGAGGCCGGCGGTGGCATGGCCAATGCGATCGTGGGATCGATGTTGATTCTCGGAATTGCCAGCATCATCGGGGTGCCGTTCGGTGTGGGCGCCGGCATCTTCCTCGCCGAGTTTGGACGGAATCGTTTCGGCACCGCCATCCGATTCACCGCCGACGTGCTCAACGGAGTGCCCTCCATCGTGATTGGAATCGTCGCCTGGGCCATTCTGGTTCGCGGTCGCGGTTTCTCCGCGCTTGCGGGCGGAGTGGCGCTGGCGATCATGATGGTCCCGACCATCTGCCGAACCACTGAGGAGATGCTTTTGCTGGTACCTCAGGCGCTGCGGGAAGCGGCGTATGGGCTGGGCATCCCACGCTGGCGCACGACGCTTTCGATTACTCTCCGCACCGCGACGTCAGGTGTGATTACCGGCATCATGCTGGCCTTTGCCCGAGTGGCGGGCGAAACTGCTCCGCTGCTCTTTACCGCTCTGGGCAACACGTTCTGGAGCCTCCGTTACGATCAGCCTACGGCGGCGCTGCCGCTGCAGATCTATACCTACGCGAATTCACCCTATGACGATTGGCACCGCCAGGCATGGGCCGGGTCATTCGTTCTGATCCTTCTTATCGTCACTTCCGTCGCCGCCGTGCGCTATGTCGTGCGCCGCGGCACGTTTGGAGCGGCATAGACTATGGGCGTTGGAATCCAGGTCGAGAACCTGAATGCCTGGTACGGTAAAGGCCAGGCGTTATACGACATCAACCTGAAGGTTGCGGCGAACCATGCCACCGCGCTCATCGGCCCCTCGGGATGCGGCAAGTCGACATTCATCCGCTGCATTAACCGCATGCACGAGACGATTCCGGAGGCGCGCGTCGAGGGTCGGGTGCGCATCGGTGAGATTGACGCCTACAACGGAACGTCTGCGACGCAACTTCGCCGCCGCGTCGGCATGGTATTTCAGAAAGCGAACCCGTTTCCCACGATGTCGATTTATGACAATGTGGCATCGGGCCTGAAGTTGAACGGATTCCGCGACCGCCGCAAGCTTGACGAGGTGGTCGAGCGCTCCCTCGATTCCGCCGCCCTTTGGACCGAGGTCAAAGATCAGGTGCACAAGAAATCCGGGGCCAGCCTCTCCGGCGGTCAGCAGCAGCGCCTGTGCATCGCGCGCGCCCTTGCCGTCGAGCCCGAGGTGCTGCTGATGGACGAGCCTTGTTCGGCACTGGATCCGATCTCGACCGGAAAAATTGAAGAATTGATCTTCCAGCTCAAAGAGCGGTATACCATCGTAATTGTGACGCACAACATGCAGCAGGCGGCACGGGTGGCCGAGTTCACTGGTTTCTTCCTGCTGGGCAAGTTGATTGAGTTCGATAAGACAGAAAAGATTTTCACCAAACCTTCCGACAAAAAGACGGAAGACTACATTACAGGCAGATTTGGATAACGCAGTTTAGCGAGGAAGATTTAGCGAAGGCAGCTTTAACGAAGGAAGGTTCGGATCATGCGTACGCGCTTTCAGCAAGGGCTTGACGATCTGCGGCAACGATTGCTTCGCATGGGAGGACTGGCGGAGCAGGCGGTGGACCGCGCTCGCCAGGCTTATGTGGAGCGCGACCTCACGCGCTGCCAGATGGTGCTGGAGGGCGAGAGCCTGATCAACACCGCCGAGCGCGAAATCGATGAGGCCGCCTTCGACCTGCTTGCCATGCAGCAGCCCATGGCGGTCGATCTCCGTTTCATCCTGGCGGTGACCAAGATCAATTCCGATCTCGAACGCGTAGGCGATCAGGCGGTGAATATCGCCGAGCGCGTGATGGATATGGTCGAGCTTCCGGCGGCCGATCTGCCCGTCGACATCGCACGCATGGGCGCGGCCGTCAGCGCTATGGTGCGGCGCGCGCTGGAGTCATTTATTGAGGGTAAAGCCGAGTTGGCCCAGGCTGTGCTCGAAATGGATAGCGTCATCGACCGCATGCGCGACGATGCCTTCATCCAGTTGGTCAAGACGATGAACGACCACCCGGAAGTCGTCCGGCAGGCTCTCGACGCTCTGCTTGTGGCTCGCAATCTCGAACGGGTGGCCGACCACGCCACCAACATTGCCGAGGACGTCATCTTCTGGGTGCAAGGCGCCGATGTTCGGCACAACGTCCATCCCGACGATTCGGAGGGCCCAGGATCCGAAAGGCTACCCACTCGGGCCTCGGGCTTGTAAGGTGTGGGGACAGCCGCCTTCGGCTGTCCCTCGAGCGAAGCTCGACAGGTTTTCGCTGCCAATCAGCATCTGGAACATCGTGGCAGCTTTGACCGTTCGCGCCCAATTGAATTACGCTCATCACCTCCATCGTTTCTCAAGTCATTCTCCGCGCGGAGGCTTCGTGACTCATTCCATCTTCCGTCTTCCTATTTTTGTCTTGGTGGGTGCCGCGGCTGTTGTTGCGCAAACGCCCTCCGCTGATCGGCCTCCCATCATGCTGCCGACGAGCAAGATGCTGTCCGCTCCATCTCCAGGTCGCATTGGCAGCACCAACAGCTTTCCCGCGACGATGGTGCTCAGTCAAGACGGGCGTTTCGCCGCCCTGCTGAACGATGGCTATGGGACGCAAGAAACTAAGGCGCACCAGTCCATTGCGGTGCTCGATCTCAAGACCAACCAGATCGCCGAGTATCCCGACGCGCGGCTGAGCGACGAATCTCACCAAAGCTACTTCATAGGACTGGCGTTCAGTTCAGATGGCAAGCACCTTTACGCCTCTGTTGGTTCGTTGACCGATCCCACGGGCGCAAAAGCGGGCAATACTGGAAACGGCATCGCGGTTTACCGGTTCACAGAAGGCAGGGTCTCGCCAGAGAGCTTCATTCCCATCGCGCTGCAGCATCTATCGACGGGGAAGAAACTTGCGGTGGGCCTCAAGGCGCCGCCTCATATGGCGATTCCGTACCCGGCGGGAATGGCGTTGATCGCGGACGGGGGCCACGACAAGCTGCTAGTCGCGAACAATCTTTCGGACAATGTTGTGCTGCTCGATCCCGCGACTGGAAAAGTACTACAAACCTTCGATCTGAGCACCAGCGATCTCGTTCCGTCTGCGTTCCCTTACACCTGTGTGGCTACGCGGGATGGCCGCCGGGCATGGTGCAGCTTGTGGAACGCATCGCAGGTGGCGGAGCTTGATCTGACGAGCGGCAAGGTCGCACGCTGGATCAAGCTAAACCAACCGGAAGACTTGCTTGCTCCCGGCTCGCATCCCACCGCAATGCTTCTGACTTCGGATGAGAAAACGTTGTACGTCGCTCTCTCCAACTCCGATTTGGTGGCCGCGGTTGCCACGGCGTCCGGTGAACTCTCTAGCTTCTTCTCCACCACCGCAACTGGGCAGAAATACGCCGGCAGCTATCCGACGGCGCTGGCGCGGTCTTCCGCTGGCAAGTTCCTGTTCTCTGCGGACTCTTCGTTGGATGCCATTGCCGTTTTCGACCTGTCACAGCCAGTGGCCACCTCGAACGTTCAGATCTCACAGCAGCCGATGGGGCTCATCCCCACTGACTGGTACCCCAGCGCCCTCGCGGTTCACGGCGACGACCTCCTCATCGCCACCGCCAAAGGCGAAGGCTCGCGAGCGAATAAAGACATGGGCAAGACTGCCTACGAGACCAAGCACCATGATCATCCCTACATCGCCACACTGCTGAGGGGGTCGATTGCCCGCCTCAATATCCCGTCGACTCTCGAAAAACTCCCGCAGCTGACGCAAACCGTCGAACGAGACAACCTGCTGCATAGCGATCCCGGAACGATTGCTTTTGCCGGCGGGAAGAATCCCATCAAGCACGTGATCTACGTCATCAAGGAAAACCGCACCTTCGATCAGATTCTCGGCGATTTGAAGATTGGCGATAAGCAAGTTGGTAACGGCGATCCCTCGCTCACCATGTACGGCGAGGACATTACTCCCAACGAGCACAAGCTCGCTCTGCAGTTCGGAGTGCTTGATAATTTCTACGACAGCGGGGAAGTCTCCGGCGACGGCCATCTCTGGTCCACCGCCGCGATCGCATCGGACTACAACGAGCAGACTTGGCAGATTGCCTATCGCGGCAAGGAACGCACCTACGACTTTCAGGGTCAGGTGTCCGACGAATATCCGCTCGAGCACAACCAGCCTGACGTCGACGATCCTTCCACCGGATTTCTATGGGACAATCTCGCGCACAATCACGTCAGCTTTCGCGATTACGGCGAATTCGTGAACGCAGAGTGGTGCAACGAGAAGGTCAAAGCCGCCAGCCCCAAGCAGGGAACTCCGTCGGGTCAGGGAGCACCTTGTCCGCGAACCGTGATGAAGCAAGGCTCTCCGCTCCCGCCCAATGTCGGCGATCCGCACGCCGGGCCGAGCCCCTGGCCGTGGGCCGTGCCCTTGTTCAGCGGAGTCAAGCCGGCCAAGGCGGTCTTGCGCGACCACTTCGATCCGCTGTATCCGGATTTCAATACGGACTATCCCGACCAACTCCGCGCCGACGAGTTCATGAATGAATTCAGCGCCTACGTTCGCGCCCGCGATGCCGACGAGGGACCGGAGTTCGAGTTGCCGTCATTCGTGCTGCTGTACCTGCCCGACGATCACACCGGAGGCACTCGTCCCAATCTGCCAAGGCCGGCAGCCTCTGTCGCTGACAACGACCTCGCGCTTGGCCGCGTGGTGGATGCCGTTTCCCACAGTCCCTATTGGGACGACACCGCGATCTTCGTTCTGGAAGACGATGCCCAGGATGGTGCCGACCACGTCGACGCGCATCGTTCTATCGCGTTCGTCATCAGCAAATACTCGCCGGGATCAGCCGCGCAGCCCAACGTGGAGCACCGCTTCTACACCACCGTGAACATGATCCACACCATGGAGATGCTGCTCGGACTTCCGCCCATGAACCACTTCGACGCCTATGCTCCAGTCATGGAGCGGCTGTTCTCGGGGCCGGGCGATCAACCGGCCTACAAGGCGGACTACCGCAATTTGAAGAATGGCCTGATTTACGAGACCAACAGGCGTGAAGCGCCGGGCGCGAAGCTCTCCGAGAAAATGGATTTCTCGCGTCCCGATGCTGCCGGTGCGGCTCGCCTGAATCGCGTGCTCTGGCAGGATCAGAAGGGTTCAGCGCCCATGCCCGCGCCCAAGCACACGGTGCTCCCCGCGGGCGGCGACTGACGCGCCTATGAATCCAGTCGAGATTTCCACCGACCAATTCCGCCGTCTGGCCGAACGCGTCACGAAGCTCGCTGCCGACTATCTCGAGAGCATCGATGCGCAGGCGATTTCGCCAGCAACCAACGGCGAAGAGACGCTCCGTCTCTTCCGCGCGGCCATGCCCGAGGCTGGAATTGGCGAAGAAGCTCTGAACGCGCTGCCAGAAGTGATGCGCCTGTCTCGAGTTCAAAACGGTCGCTTCTTCGGCTACGTGCTTGGTTCCGGGGAACCGGTCGGTGCCGTCGCGGATTTACTGGCCAGCGTACTGAACCAGAACGTGACCGCGTGGCGCTCCGGACCCGCGGCCGTCATGATCGAACAAACGGTCGTGGGCTGGCTGGCGCAAGCGATCGGTTGTCCGGGGTTTCGCGGCCATCTCACGGGCGGAGGCTCTTCCGCCAACCTGATGGGCTTGGCCATGGCGCGAGAGACCAAAGCGCCCGCCAACGAAAAGGGAATCGCGTCCGGGGGGATTGTCTACGCTTCCAGTGAAATTCACATGTCGATTCCGAAAAGCATCGCGCTGCTGGGAATCGGACGCGACAATGTGCGGCTGATCTCGACGGACGCGTCCTTCCGCATGATTCCTGAAGAACTCGAGGCCCGCATCCTCCAAGACAAAGTGGCGGGCAGAACGCCGATCGCCGTTGTCGCTTCCGCCGGCACCGTGAGCACCGGCGCCATCGATCCGTTTCCACAAATTGCGGACATCGCGCGCCGCCACGGTGCGTGGTTTCACATCGACGGCGCCTACGGTGCCTTGGCGGCAATGTCGGACCGGGCGAAATTCAACGGCTTGGAACTGGCCGACTCGATTTCTCTCGATCCGCACAAGTGGCTTTACCAGCCTCTGGACTGCGGGTGCTTGCTTTATCGCTCTCCGGAAGCTGCGCAGCAGACCTTCTCCCACAGCGGCGATTATGCGCGCTCGCTTACGGCCGATCCCATCGAGGGATTCGTGTTTTTCGAAGAGTCCATGGAGTTGTCGCGAAGATTCCGAGCTTTGAAACTGTGGTTGTCGTTGCGCTATCACGGAGTGGCGGCGTTTCGACAGTCGATCGCGAAGGATCTGGCACAGGCTTGCCGTCTGGCGAACGCAGTTGAGCAAGAATCTGAACTGGAGCTGCTCGCACCAGTGGAATTGAGCGCAGTGTGCTTCCGCCATCGCGGAACGAGTGGCATGTCAGAAGAAGAGGTGAACACCTTTAATCTTGTGCTGCTGAAGCGCGTCGTCGCCCGCGGACGAGTTTATTTGTCGAACGCATCTCTGCACGGCAAGTTCTGTCTCAGAGCCTGCATTGTGAACCATCGCACGAAAGATGCAGACATCGACAGCGTCATCTTTGAAGTAATGGCGGCGGCAAGGGAAGCTCGCTAGAGTTCCTTGCACGCCGCCAATGAATCGTTGCCGGGGCGCTATTTCAGAGTGACAGACTCTTTCAGCGGCAAGCTCTGCGAAGAGCCTCCCACCATGAAGCCGTAATCTCCCGGCAGCAACTGCCAACCGTTGTGCTCCACATTGAAGATGGAGAGATATTTCGGATCGACGTCGACCGTCACTTCCTTACTCTCTCCGCCGTTCAGTTTGACCTTGCTCCAGCCCACCAGACGTTTCGGAGGCTCCGCCGCTGCGGCCGGGAGGGAAGCATACACTTGCGCTACTTCGGCTCCAGCGCGATTGCCCGTGTTGGTGACCGTGAAGGTTACACGCGGATTCTTTCCGGGCGCCACCTTCAGATTCGAATAGGAATAGGTTGTGTACGACAGCCCATAGCCGAAGGGGAACAGCGCGGGCTTATTTTCCGCGTCATACCATTTGTACCCGACCTTGACTCCCTCGTCGTACGTCACCGGGAACGCCGGCAAGCCCGCTGCAATACGTTTCCAGCCTTGGTGGTCGGCGTCTACCGTGACCTTGGGAGGTTTGACAATCGTGGGATGCGGCAGGTCCGCTTCGCTCTTGGGGAAAGTCATCGGCAGCTTGGCGCTGGGATTCACGTCTCCAAAAATAACATTTGCCACCGCTTCCGCCCCGCGGCTGCCTGCATACCAGGCTTCGAGGATGCCGCTGACCTGATCGACCCAAGGCATGGTCACAGCAGTTCCGCTTTCGAGGACGACGATTGTGTGCGGGTTCGCCGCCGCGACCTTCGCAATCAGTTCATCCTGATGCTCAGGAAGAGAAAGGCTTTCGAGATCCATCCCCTCGCTTTCCCACTGGTAGGCGAACACGATGGCCACATCAGCGCTCTTGGCCAGCGCAGCAGCTGCCGCAGGATCTGCGCCCGAGGCAAACTGAACCTTCGCATCAGGCGCCTTTGCGCGAATCGCCTTCAGAGGTGAAGTCGGGAACCAGATCTTCTCGAGCCAGCGCGTCTGCCCTTTGCCCGGAGGCATGATCGCGTTTCCGCCCGGAGGATCGACCTGGGCCGAACCGCCGCCGGAGATCATTCCCACATCCGCATGCGGGCCGATCACGGCGATGCTGCGAATCTTCGAAGCATCGAGCGGAAGCTGCCCGTGATCGTTCTTCAGCAGCACCGTGCTCTGCTCGGCGAGCTTCTGCGTCACCTCGAAACCGCCCACAACATCGACCACACTCTTCTGCGGCGGATCGTCAATCACGCCCGTGGCGAACATCGCCCGTAGAATGCGATGGACGTGATCATCCAGTTCCGCTGCTGGTATCTTGCCCGACTCGACCGCCTTCTTGAAATCGTCGCCATAGAAAATCCAGCCAGGTTGCTCGTGATCCAGTCCGGCCGCCGAAGCCTTCTCAGTGCTATGCGTTCCTCCCCAGTCGGAGAGCACGAATCCCTTGAACTTCCAATCCTTCTTCAGGACGTCGGTGAGCAGATACTTGTTCTCGCAGGCATAGTCGCCGTCCATGCGGTTGTAGGAACACATCACTGCCGCGGCATCGGATTCCTGCAGTCCAATTTCAAACGCCAGCAGGTCGCTCTCACGGGCGGCACGCTTGTCGATGGTGATGTTGACCGCATTGCGGCCGCTTTCCTGATCGTTGAGCGCGTAGTGCTTGATGTCGCCAAGGACATGCTGCGCCTGCAGACCCTTCATCACCGAACCGACCATCTTTCCGGCCAGAACAGGATCTTCGCCCAGATATTCGAAGGTGCGTCCATTGCGCGGCTCGCGAGTGAGATTCGTGCCTCCACCGAGTGACATGTTGAAGCCCTGTGCGCGCAGTTCGCGGCCGATGAGGGCTCCGTACTCATATGCCGCGTCGAGATCCCAACTCGCTGCTCCCGCCACGTCTGAGGGCAGCGCGGTCGAGTAGCGGCCGTTTTCTCCGCTGCTCCGTACTCCGTAAGCTGCGTCCGACATCTGGATGGCGGGAATCCCGAGGCGTGGAATACCAGGAACATACCCGGCGCCTCTGTTGGAAGAGACGGCGAGTGGGCTCATCGGACTGAGACCTTGCATGCCGGTCCCGTGCAGCATGTTGATCTTCTCGTCAATGGTCATCTCCTTAACGACCATCGAGGCGCGTTCGTCAGGAGAGAGGCTGGAGTTCGACCACGGGTGATTGCCGCCCGACTGTGCCAGCGAAGTCGACATGGCAAGGCTCAAAAAGAGCAGGGATAAAATCGAAAAGAAACTGCGGAGAGAAAATGCTTGCAGGGGCATCGTGGCTCCTCGTAGAAATGTGGCTACCAAATCGTTAATGTTACGCCTTTTTGCGATTTCCGGCCGCTTTAATTTCGTAGAATCCGCATCTCCACTGCCCATTCGTATAGGCAAACATGCGGCGAAACTAGTCGCCCATAGCCCGCGGCTTTACACTAAAAGGGTGAAGATTGCTCTGGGTCAAATCAATCCCACGGTCGGGGACTTCTCCGGCAACGCTTCGAAGATCATTGCTTTCTCTCGCCGCGCCCAGGCCTCGGGCGCGGGCCTGATTCTGTTCCCGGAGTTGTCGGTGTGTGGCTATCCGCCGCGCGATCTGGTGGAGCGCCCCTCTTTCGTGGCGCGGAATCGTGAGACCGTGGAGCGGATCGCCTCTGAGACCCAGGGAATCGCCGTGATCTGCGGTCTGGTCACCCCGGCCCACTCCGACACCGGCAAGGCCGTCATGAATTCCGCCGCCTTGCTCATGGATGGCAAGGTCGCCTTCCTCCAGTCGAAAATGTTGCTGCCCACCTACGACGTTTTCGACGAGATGCGCAACTTCGCCCCCGCCAAGAGTCAGGATCTGTTCTCATTCTGCGGTAATCGCATGGCGCTGACCATCTGCGAAGATGCCTGGAACGACAAGCGCTTCTGGCGCAAGCAACTGTACACAATCGATCCGGTGGAGTCCCTGATTCAAGCTGGTGGGAATTTTGTGCTGAACATTTCCGCTTCGCCTTTCTGGATCGGCAAGCGGAAACTTCGCCGCGACATGCTGGCCAGCATCGCCCGCCAGCACAAGGTTCCCGTCGTGCTGGTCAACCAGGTCGGAGGCAACGACAGTCTCGTGTTTGACGGCTCCAGCTTGGTGCTGAACCGCGAAGGCGAAATCATCGCCCAGGGCCGGTCCTTCGAAGAAGACCTTATCTTTTTCGATTCGCAAACCTTGTCCGGAGAAATGCACGAGCAGATTGCCGGCGACGAAGCCAGCGTGTACTCCGCGCTCGTGCTGGGCACACACGACTACATGCAGAAATGCGGATTTCGCAAGGCGATTATCGGACTGAGCGGCGGCATCGATTCCGCTCTCACGGCGGTCGTCGCCGCCGATGCCGTGGGCCCGGAGAACGTCATCGGTGTCGGGATGCCGGGGCCCTACTCCTCGCAAGGGTCCATCGACGATGCCCGTTCCCTGGCGAAGAATCTTGGAATCCGATTCGAGTTGCTCTCCATCAATCCTGCGTACGAGGCGTACCGCAAGACGCTGCACGACGTATTCGCCGGACAGAAAGAAGATGTGACCGAGGAAAACATCCAGTCTCGCGCGCGCGGTACGCTGCTGATGGCTCTGTCCAATAAATTCGGAGCGATCGTGCTCTCCACCGGCAACAAGAGCGAACTGGGCGTAGGCTACTGCACTCTTTACGGCGACATGGTCGGTGGCCTCGCGGTCATCTCCGACGTGCCGAAGACGCTGGTGTATCGTCTCAGCGAATTTGTAAATTCGCGGCACCCCGTGATTCCGCAAGCCACGTTGGAGAAGCCGCCCTCCGCTGAGTTGCGCCCCGACCAGAAAGACAGTGACTCGCTGCCGCCCTACGAGGTTCTGGATGCTGTGCTCGAAGACTACGTCGAGGATTCCCATCCCGCCGAGCAAATTGCCGCCGATCGCGGGTTTGACATCGCAGTCGTGAAGCGCGTCATCCGCTTGGTCGATCGCGCCGAATACAAGCGGCAACAGGCCGCGCCCGGTCTGAAGATTTCTCCCAAAGCATTTGGTTGTGGGCGCCGTTTTCCAATTGCGGCCAAGTCCGAAGCTTGAAGCCGACTTTTCAAGTATCCTGATAGATCGCTTTCCTAAAAGCCAACACCGAAACGCGAAAGGAACCCATGCGCATTTTTCTAAACCCGATCTGTATTGTTCTTCTGGCCGGCAGTCTGGCCGCAGCTCAGACCAAACCGGCGCCCGCTTCCGCTCCAGCTCCTGCGCCCAACAAACCTGCCACGGAACTCGGTACGCACGCCACCGCGGACCTTCCCTCGGAGGCTACCGTCGATTCCTTTCTGCATCAGCAATTCGGCTATCAAAAGGATCTCACGTGGAAAATCTCTGGCATTCGGCCTTCTCCCATCCCAGAATTGGCCGAGGTCAATGTCGTCCTCGCTAGCCCGCAAGGCCAGCAGTTGACCAAGTTCTACGTCGCCCAGGATGGCCAGCATGCTCTCGTCGGTGAGATTATTCCGTTTGGCGCTCACCCGTTCGATCCGGCCAAACAGAAACTGGAGAAGGGACTCACCGGTCCCGAGCGTGGCCCGAAGGATGCGGCCGTCACCATCGTCGAATTTGGCGATCTGCAGTGTCCCGCCTGCAAGGCCGCACAGCCGGCGATTGAGGCGCTGGTGGCTGCCGAACCCACCGCCCGCTTCGTGTTTCAGAACTTTCCTCTTGAGATGCACAACTGGGCAGCGAAAGGCGCGGCCTATGCTGACTGCGTCGGCCGTGCTTCGAACGATGCCTTCTGGAAGTTTGTCGCCAAGACCTACGAGACCCAGTCCGATATCACTGCCGAAAATGCCGACGAGAAGCTAACCGCCCTCGCCGATGGCGCTGGAGTCAAGGGCACCGAAATCTCTGCCTGTGCGGTTAAGGCCGAGACCAAAGCTCACGTCGATGCATCGATTGCGCTCGGCAAGTCCGTCGACGTCACGGGAACGCCCACGCTTTACATCAACGGACGCAAAATCGGCAGCTTGGATCCCCGCATGTCCGATGTGTATAAGAGCCTGGTCGAATTCGCGGCAAAGGAAGGGAAATAGAAAGGCGTCCGGCTTCCGGCGCTCGGCGTCCGGAATCGATCACCGACGAACCTGCTCCGCGTATTTGCGGGTACAGGGCGGAAGCCAGCAGGCGGAGAGCGGAAGCCCGAAACTACTTTTCACTGATCCAAATCTCCGGAGTACTCCGGTTAAAGTTGGCCAGCACGTGCGGAGTGATGACGATCATGAGTTCGTCGTTGTCCGATTGCTTGGTATTGTTCACCATCGCCTGATTCAAGACCGGCACCATTCCAAGTCCCGGAATCCCGCTCATGGAGCGCGTGTCGGTCTGCGACACCTCCCCGGCGACGACCGCCGGTTCACCATCTTTCAGGTTGATGCTGCCTTTGTATTCCCGGTTCGAGATGACTGGGATCCCGTCGCTTGATTGCCCGGTGAGCGAGCGTACTTGCAACTCGAGTTGCAGGCCGACCGAGCCATCGCCGTGGACCGTCGGCTTGGCCTTCAGGTTCAGCCCAAGATCTTCATAGCTGACGGAAGGGAAGGGCGGAACATAGCTCTGATTTCCCAGAACCGCCGAAATCGCCGCCGAATTATAAATGGGCGCGTAGCTGGCATTCAGAATCGGATACTTCGTGCCCAGATGGAAGGTAGCGTCGTTGCCCTGGCTGGCGCGCATGGTCATGTTCTCCAGACTGCGCACCCACGATTCGTTGAGCGACAGCGCTGCGGAAAACTGGTCGAGACTCAGTCCCATGAACGTGAGCCCGCCGCCAAAGGTGGCCAATGGCTGGCTGAAAATGGAATTCCCCTGTCCTCCCAGCTGCGCCAAAAGCCCTGACAGAGCAGTGCTCCCAGCCTGATTGATGCCGCCCGACGCGATCAACTGATTGATGAGGTCCGTAAGACTAGCGCCGCCCAGCCCCGCCAGTCCCGCCAGCGCCACCGCGGGAATGTTGTACATGGTGAAGGTGTTGGGAATATGCACTCCGATATTGCGCGTGAGTTGGTGGTTGACCTGGATCACCTGAACATCGAGCATCACCTGCGGCCGCTCATTGCTGAGCTGTTCCATCAATTTGGAGCACGCTTCCAGCATCGGCTGCGGCCCGCGCACTTCCACCGTGTCCGCAGTTTGTCCCGAGCTGACGAAGCGAAGGTCAAACATATTGCGCATCGTCGTCACCAGGTCGGTCGATTCCTGCGGTGTGGAATGCGGTGGCAAAATGAAGGTCCGCAGCGACATGCGGTCGAATTGCTTGTGATTTTCCGTATTATCGGCGGCGATCAGCATCTGGTGCGCATCGAGCGCGGCCCACATTGTCTTGCTGACCTGGCCCACTAGTTTCAACGCCGTGAAAAAGTCCACGTCGTCGACGTTGAACCGTACCTGCCGGGCCTGCACCGAGTCGTCAAACTGCGCGGTTACTCCGTACGCCGCGGACAATTCGGCGTACAGGCCGCGAACCTCTCCGCTGTAATGGAACGTCGCCCGGCCATCTTTGGGTTCGAGGTGAATTTCGCCGGAATCCGCGATTTTGAGCGGCAGAGACCATGGCCGCGGCGGCGCCAATTCGCGTGTGGATTCCGCCAAACGCTCGCGCGCAAACTCGTTTTCCGAGTCGAGCTCAAGAGCCGCCCGAAACTCCGCCGCTGCCCGCGCCCGAGCATTTTCCAGCATCAGCAGGTTTCCCTGCTGGACGTGCTCGAAGACCAGTTGTGCCTTCACCACTTCGCGCGCAGTCAGAAACTGCATATCCTGCGGGGCTAGACGAGAAGCAGTATCGAACTGTTGGAATGCATCTTCCAGCCGCTGGTGACCCTGAAGCTTCATGCCCTCGCGGAAGGCGTTCCGTGCTTCCTTCAGTTCTTTCTTCGAAACGATGCAGTGAACCCCGCCCGGAATCCCGTTTCCGCAAGAGATTGGTGGAGCGGAAGTCGCGTCGTTGCCGGTGGCGAATGCAGGCGCGGCCAGGCTCGCTGCCACAAGTCCTGCCGCGATGATGAAGGCCGTCCGCCGCATGTATCGTGATTCTAGCGTGCTTTCCCCGGGAAGGCACAGGCCAATAGGACCTCGTACCTTTGGATTCAATGCCTCTGGCCCGCCGGACAACGTGCCTTGGGTAGAACGGGGGATAATGCTGGCCTTGCATTCTCCGTAATCGCAAATACCAGCTACGACAGCATGAGGCGTTCGATGGAACGTGCCTTGCCCGTGTGCTCATCACCATCAATCACCACCGCACAGAGGCGCGCATCGCCCGTTGCAGGCTCAAACCGCACCGGCATTCCGTTCAGGAACTTTCCCACCACCAGTTCCTTCTTCACCCCGATCACTCCGTCGTAGGGTCCGGTCATGCCGACATCGGTCACGTATGCGGTTCCGTTGGGCAGAACCCTCTCGTCCGCCGTCGGCACATGGGTGTGCGTACCGACTACGGCTGTTACGCGCCCGTCCAGATACCATCCCATCGAAATCTTCTCAGACGTCGCCTCCGCGTGAATATCCACCAGAATTACCTTGGCCTGAATCTTCTGCAGAGTGCGGTCCACCGTACGGAACGGATCGTCGTTCGCGGCCATAAACACCCGCCCCTGCAGGTTGATTACCGCATACGGAACCTTCCCCTTCATTCCCTCATACACACCGGATCCCGGCATGTCCGCGGGATAGTTCGCCGGACGTAGCACCCGCCGCGCCGGCCCGTGTCCATTGCCCTCGACCATCTGGAAGTAGTCGACGATTTCGCGCTTATCCCAGACGTGGTTGCCGGTGGTGATCACGTCGATATTGAGCTCGAAGAGTTCCTCGGCCAGCGCCGGAGTGATGCCAAAGCCCGCCGCGGAATTTTCCCCATTCGCGATTATGAGATCGATGGCGTGGTCGCGGACGATCCCAGGCAGCTTGTCTTTGACAATGTTGCGTCCCGGCCGCCCGAAAATGTCCCCAATAAAGAGAATTCGCATGTGTTTGAGCTGAATTTTGATGGTAACACGTGCGCGAGGAGCATCATGGGCGGCGTGCGTGAATTAAAGTATGGGGCGCAATCAGTGCGGCAGCTTGGGCAGTTCAGCTCGTGCGAGAACTGATCCCCACGAGTCTAGAACGTAAATGTCAGTCCACTGCGCGCCTGGTTTCGGGCGGACGGATGCATCCGCGAGAGCGAATGTGATTGTCGTCTTGGGGGAAGTGCAACCTGTCAATTGCCGAACGTCTGGCCCCGGCTCGCCGTCCGATTCTGGCCGATCAGGAAGAGCCACCGCCTGGTGCGCACGACCGGAACTCAAAACCACTTCGACCGCGCCGGCCAGGTTCTGACACCGCATGGGAATCTGGATTTGCCATTCGCTCCCGCCAGTCTTGCGGACCGTCGGTTGTTCGGCAAACACAACCACGGGAGGATTTCCTCCCGGCGAGGCATACCACTCGGGCCACCGGCGCGCAAACTCGATGCTTGCCGCAACGTAGGTATGGTTCAACTTCCGATCGCGCTCTTCCCAGCACGGGTGCATTGCGTAAATTGACCTGCTGTTCGTGCCCAGACCCCGAGCGTGCAACAAGTGGTGCAGTGCGGGAACGAAGTCAGGATGGTAGCCCGCATGCGCCATCATCATCAGGCCTTCGCGATCGGCTTCCAGTTCCATTTGCCGGCCGAACCGGCCCATATCCGCGCTAGCCTTCTCCGAAGTCTCCCATGAGACCGAAGGCAGACTAGGATCGCCGAGCACGATTGCGGCACCGCCGCCGTTCTCCAGGTATTTCTGGTAGAGGTATCGCCGGGCCCAGTCGCGGCGCACGACGTGTGCAATCTCATGCGACAGGATGGCCGCCCACAGTCCAGCGCTCGAACCTGCCAAGATCGCCAGCCCACTTTCCACGTATACGCTTCCATCGGGCGACGAGTACGCGTTCAGTTGGTCGTCTTCAACAATGCGCAACTGCCATGCGAACTTGCTCTGGGAGGGATCACGAACCTGCTCGATCAGGCGGTCGAAAACGATGCGGCCAGTGGCGTAGCGCCTTGAAGCGGCAGAACTCTGTGCCATGAGTTGGGGTCGCAGTCGCGCTGCGGTCTTCGTGTCGAGCTTGAACTGGGAAGGAACTTCAGGAATATCGCCAGACTGCTGAGCCGTCACCGGAACAGCGCACAGCAAACCAAGACCGATCGCGAAGGAACAGACGTATTTGGCGGTACCACTCTCCACGGGACTCCTCCGCGGACATCGCTCTTTAGCCTGATTATGCGCTCATCGGGGAAGTGTGCAACAAAAAAATGTGCGGCGGGATTGTTGCCGCTTCAGTTTCGGGATTCCATCTCCGCGGTGCGCAGGAAGTCGTAGTTGCCCGCCGGGTTCAATTTCAGATTTCGCACCCGGCGCGTGTGCACCAGAACGTTGTCCAGATACCAGAGATTGATGGAAGGGACATCCTCGGCCAGAATGCGCTGCACCTCGGCATAGAGCGGCTTGCGCACTTGGGGATCGATTTCGCGCCGCGCTTTGTCGATCAGTGCGTCTAACTTGGGATTCGAATAGTAGCCGCGGTTCGCCCCATTCGGCGGGAATTTTGCCGAGTCGAATGCATATTCGAAAATGTCGGGATCTTCATTCCCCCCGATCCAGCGCAGCCCATACATCTGAAAGGCTCCGTGCTGCACGTCCGAAAAGAAGGTGGCGAACTCGAAGCTCCGGATATCTAGCGCAATCCCAGCGTCGCGCATCTGCTGCTGTATTACCGCCACCATCAGACGCGTGTTCTCGTCGGTCGAGGTCTTCATCGTGAGGTGGAAGCGCACACCGTTCACTGCCGGGTAGCCCGCCGCATCCAGCAACTGATTTGCTTTGTCGAGGTCATGGTCGTAAGCGGGCACGTTTCCGTCATACGCCCAGCTCTGTGGGGGCAAAACGCTGCGTGCGCGTTGTGCTTGCCCGTGCCATAGGTAGTCGATCATCGGCTGCCGGTCGAGGGCGTAAGCAATTGCCTGGCGCACACGCGCATCTTTCAGGATGGGATCGCGCACGTTAAATCCAAGGTAGGCAAGCCTCGTACCCGTCCCGCGCTCGATCACGAGATTGCGCTCCCGTTGCAGGGTAATTGTCGTATCGGGTGGAAACATCGCGTTGATGACGATGTCGGCGCTGCCCTTACGCAATTCAAGCGCCTGCGTGGTCGCTTCCGGCACAACCGCAAAGCGGACCCGCGCCAAGTTGGCCCTCTCGCCCCAATAGTCCTCGTTGCGTTCGACGACGACCTCCCGGTCGGTCTCCGCGCTGACGAACCGGAAAGGGCCAGAGCCGATCGGATGCCGCGTCATTTCCTCGCCGCTGCCATCGGGGACGATCCCGATTGCGCCGTCCGACAGATTCCAGAGCAACGTGGCGTCTTGTTCCTTCATGTGGAAGATCACCGTGACATCGTCAGGCGCCTCGATCCGGTCCACGAACTTGTACACCGCAGCCTTCGTGCTCCGAATCTTCGCCTGCAGCAGCGAGTCGAAAGTCCACTTCACATCGCGCGAGGTCAGCGGACGCCCATCGTGGAACTTGACCCCACGATGCAGATGAAAGACATAGGTTCGCGGATCGGGAATCTCCCAGCTTTCTGCCAGCCCGGGCGCAACGTTCAGATCCTCTCCGCGCGACAGCAGATCGTCGAAGATCAGGTTGTCAATTCGTTCCGATTGCGCGTCAATCCCTACCCGAGGGTCAAGATTCGTTGGGCTCGAGTCGATGATCATGACCAGCGTATTGGGATCGGGCTGGGGCGAGCAGGAAAGAAGAGGAAAGAGTGCAAGACAGAAGAGCAGCCCCGCCCAGCATGTCCGGTTATGCATACGAGATCTTCCCCAGCACCGCCGCCCGTTTCGCACCAGTGGCGGACGGCACGTTCGAAGGCCGCCGGTTCCACGTCTCGTATGCCAGCACCGCGAATGCCACCGCTTCTTTCGCCTCCGAAGGCAAGCCGAACTCGTCGGAGAATCGCAACTGGATTCCCAGGGGCGCGAGATCTTCCGCCAACATGCCAACCAGCGTGGCATTCCTGGCGCCTCCTCCGGAGAGAATCAGTTCGCGAAAAGAGGCTTTAGTAGCCGGGACGGATTGCTCCCTCACGAATCGCTGTACCGCATCGACGATTGATCGGGCCGTCAGAGCGGTGGCCGTGGCCACAGCATCTTCCTTGCGTGCGCGTCCACAAGCACGCAAGAACTCGCGCACAAACTCCCGCCCGAATTCTTCGCGGCCCGCGGTCTTAGGAGGCGCTGCACGAAAGAACCTGCGCTTCAAGACTTGCCGCAGAACAGGCTCGAGCACCATTCCTGACTCGGCTATCTTTCCCCCGCGATCAAACGCCCGCCCAAACATCTTCTCGGTCACTGCATCGATGACCATGTTGCCGGGCCCGGTATCGAAAGCGAACACGCGACTTACGTTGGCCCCAGCAGGAATCGCGGTGAGATTCGCAATGCCTCCAATGTTTTGTACGATGCGGCCAATCTTCGGATCGTGGAAAAGCAGGTAGTCAAGATAGGGAACAAGAGGTGCTCCCTTGCCTCCCGCCGCCATGTCGGCGGGGCGAAAATCCGACACGACCGGTACCCCCACCCGCGCCGCAATCACCGCGGCCTCTCCCGTCTGCCAGGTGGCAAAGATCTTTCGGCCCAGAAACATCTGCGCCTCGCCTTGGTGATAAAGAGTCTGCCCATGACAACCGACCAGATCAGCCTTCGTTCGAAATTGTTGCTGCGTCGCCAGCACCGCGTCAGCGTACAACTCGCCCAGCAGGAAGCTAAGCCGCGCGAGATCCGCCACGCTGGCCTGTTTCGCATTCATCGCCGAAAGCACGGCCGACCGAACCTGGGCAGGATAAGAATATTCCGCATGTCCGAGAAGCGTGAATATGTGGCGCGGGTCCCGCCCGCGAGTGCCGGTGGCCGAAAGAGACCTGTCACGCGAGCGGGAGCCGCCCTTGGATCCGAGTCGCACCAGTGCCACATTAATCCCGTCGGCGGAAGTCCCACTCATTACGCCGGCGACAATCATGGCCTTCTCGCTCATCGCCGCGCCCGCTGCTTATCTGCCTTCCGGCTGAAAGGTTCCAGCCGCACCTGCTCTCCAAACTCCCACAAGCGCCGGGTCAGCCTCTCGACCGTGGCGGTCGAAGGAACGGCCGCGTGGCGGAGAGTCTTTGCCGATTTCCTCTTAAACGCCGCCACATGCCGCGCCGCTTCCGCCACGCGTCTGGCGAATTTCGAATCCAGCTCCGCCGCTTTGATCAGGGATTCATGCGCCTGCAGGATGTAATCCTCCCGATGGCAGATCAGGCACAGATCCCCGCCCGCCCGCACGAACCCAACGGCCGCCCCGCCGATCGGCGCGGCTGACAGCACCCCGCCCATTTCCAGATCGTCGGACACAATCAAATTGCGGTACCCAATTCGCTTGCGCAGAATATCCGTGATCCAGACACTCGAAAGCGAGGCCGGAGTCCTATCGCGCGTAAGTTGTGGATACGCAGCATGCGACACCATGACGAGCGGCAGTTTTCGGCGGAGCGTCCGGTAGGGAAGCAGATCCTCAGTCCAAAGTTGTTTGAGCGGGTTTTCGATCACCGGCAGCTCGTGATGGCTATCGAGTTTGCCCTCGCCGAGTCCGGGAAAGTGCTTGCCGCATCCCAATACGTTCGCGTCTCGAAGCCCCGCCAGAAATTCACGGGCGTAGGTGGTGGCGTCGAGCGGGTCCGACGACACCGCCCGCGACCCCATCACAGTTTGTGACGCCTCGAATGCCAGATCGAGCACCGGCGCGAAATCCACATTGAATCCCAGAGCGCGGCAGTTCGTGCCGATGATTTCGCCATGCTTCCGATAAAGTTCTCGATCTCCAGTAGCGAAAACATCCGCTGCCGAAGGAGTCGCGCCCAGCGCATCGCGAAAACGGTCGACGGCCCCACCTTCAAGGTCAACACAAGTAAACAGCGGAGTCGCGACGCACTTCTGACACTCCCGCAGCAGTCGCCACGTCTGTTCGGGACTCTGAATGTTCCGCGCGAACAGGATGACCCCAGCCGGCTGCACCCGCGCGAGCAGGGAACTGACACGGGGCGTCATCTCCGTACCGTCAAACCCAACGATCAGTAGCTGACCAATCTGTTCGATGCCTCGAGTCTTGCGAAGAACCGTCATGATCTGAGAGGACGCCTCGGTGTCCTCAGTGTCCTCTGTGGTTAAATTTCCCTCTTCAATTCCGCCAACAGATTCAAAGCTTCCAGCGGTGTAAGCCGGTTCAGATCTACTTCTCGCAACCGATCCAGCACTGGCTGCGACAACGGCGTGAAAATCGTCAACTGCGTAGGTGGAGGCGATGCCCCCGGCGAAAGATGAGCTGTCGCCTGCTGCTCCGCGAACTCATGTTCAGCTAGCACCTCCCGCGCCCGCAGTACGACCTCGTTCGGCAGCCCCGCCAACTTCGCCACTTCAATCCCGTAACTGCGGTCGGCCGCCCCGGGCTCGACCTTTCGTAGGAATACAATCCCGCCGCCAGTCTCCTTCACCGAGACGTGATAATTCTTCACTCCGGAAAGTTGCTCGGCCAACTCGGTGAGTTCGAAATAGTGAGTCGCAAACAATGTCTTAGCCTGCACCCGCGCGTGCAGATATTCCACCGCAGCCCACGCAATCGCCAGTCCGTCGTAGGTGGAAGTTCCGCGCCCAACTTCATCCAGCAGAATCAGCGACCGCGCCGTCGCCGTATGCAGAATCGCCGCCGTCTCCGTCATCTCCACCATGAACGTCGATCGCCCGCGCGCCAGATTGTCGCTCGCCCCAATACGCGTGAACACGCGGTCGACCACGCTCAGCCGCGCCGACCGCGCCGGCACAAACGATCCCATCTGCGCCAGAATCACGATCAGCGCCGTCTGCCGCAGGTACGTCGACTTGCCTCCCATGTTCGGCCCGGTCAGCAGCATGATGTTGTGCGTTGAGCCGTTCAAATAGAGATCATTAGGCACGAACCGCTCGCTGCCTCCAGCCATTTCCTGCTGCTCAATCACTGGATGGCGGCCTTCCACGATCTCGATCTCACTCCCATCGGCAGATTCCACGAAAGCCGGCCGGCAGTAATTACGCAGGGTGGCGATGTGGGCCAGCGACGCCAGCAAATCAACTTCAGCCAGAGCCAGCGCAGCCTGCCGGATCCGCTTGGCCTCTGCCGCGATTGCCGTCCGCAACTCGGTAAACAGCCGCCGTTCGATCTCGACAATCTTCTCCTGCGCGTCGAGAATCTTGCCCTCATATTCCTTCAGTTCGGGAGTGGTGAAGCGCTCCGCTCCGACCAAAGTCTGCTTGCGCTCGTAGTCCTGCGGGACCAGGTGCAGGTTCGGCTTCGAAACCTCAATGTAGTAGCCGAAGATGGAATTGAACTTCACTTTCAACGAGGAAATGCCAGTGCGCCCGCGCTCGCGCTGCTCGATCTGCGCCAGCACCTGCTTGCTGTTGCGCGAGAGTTCCCGCAGTTCGTCCAGATCCGGATCCACACCCGCCGCGATGACGCCGCCATCCGCAAAACTCAAAGGCGGCGCGGGAACGATGGTCTTCTCAATGCGATCCCGCACGTCGCCGAGTTCGTCGAGCGAGGCGTGCAAAGCCCTCAGCCGATCCGCTGGCAGCCGCGCCAGTGCAACCCTTACTGCCGGAAGTTTCCCCAGCGACGCGGCCAGCGCGAGCACGTCGCGCGGATTCGCCGTCTCCAGCGTGACCCGGCTCAGCAGCCTCTCCAGGTCCAGCACGCCGTCGAGCGCTCGCCGCAATTCCTCCCGAGCGACGGTCTCCTTTACTCCGGCTTCCACCGCATCAAGCCGCGCGTGAATCTCGTTCAAATCAAGCGACGGCCGCAACAGCCACGCCCGCAGTAACCGCTTACCCATGGGCGTGACCGCGGCATCCATCGACCTGAACAACGTGACGCCCGCATCGGTGCCCGCAAACAACGGCTCGATCAATTCCAGATTACGAACCGTGACCGCATCGAGCACCAGGCAACTCTGCCGCTCATACCATCCGATGCGGTCGACGTGATCCAGCGACCCACGCTGCGTCGATCGCACGTAATAGAGGATTGCACCCGCCGCGGCTGCGGCAGCCGTCCGCCCGGCCAGCCCAAACCCTTCCAGCGACAGCACTCCAAAATGATTCTCGAGGAGAGGAAGGGCATGATCTGGCGCAAAGATCCAGTCATCCAGCGGAGTCTCGGTGCAAGTAACTCCCGCCGCACGAGCCTGCGGCGTCGACACTGGTAATGTCGCTGTCGGGACGGGCGCCTCGCCCGTCCGGACAATCAACCCTCGGCTGCTCTTAGTCTCAAACAGCGGCGCCGCCGACCCATACAGCAATTCTTTCGGCCGCAACTGCTCCAACTCTTCCTGCACCCGCCGCAGCGCGCCCTCCCCCGAAAACTCCGTCGCCCGGAATTCCCCCGTCGACAAGTCGAGAGCCGCGAATCCCACGCGATCTCCCACCTGTGCGAGCGCCGCCAAGAAATTATTCTCGTCCGAGCCCAACGACGAATCCGCCGCGGTCCCCGGCGTCATGACCCGCGTTACTTCGCGGCGCACCAGTTTCTTCGCCTGGCTGGGTGCTTCCATCTGCTCGCAGATCGCCACCTTGAAGCCCTTGCGAATCAGCTTCCCGATGTAGCCCTCGGCCGCGTGATAAGGCACGCCGCACATGGGCACAGCCACGCCTTTTTCCTTGTTGCGCGAGGTCAGCGTGATCTGCAGCTCTTTGGCCGCCACGATCGCGTCATCGAAAAACAGTTCGTAGAAATCGCCCAGGCGAAAAAATAAAAGCGCAGTGGGATGTTCTTTTTTGACGGCGGCATACTGCCGCATCAGCGGAGTGGACGGCTCGGTCATCTGGGCGGGCTTCGGCGGATTATAACAAATGAGAACAGCTCGCTTGGTTCGCCATTTCGGATAGCTCGCCGGGAAATTACCGCAACAATTCGCGGTTGACTCCAGTTCTTCCAGGATGTACTCCTTCCCTATGGAACTCCGCAAGGATCCCATCACCCGCTCCTGGGTCATGACAGGCGATGATCCCGCCGACACTGGATCGCGCCCCGACTTACCCTGCCGTTTCTGCGATGCTTCCGCGGCGTCGCTGCAGGTAGTCGCGAAATCTCCGAACTCGCCGGGCACTCCGTGGTCCGCGTGTTCGGTCGTCCATCCCAAACCCCTCTACCGGATCGAGGGCGAACCCGACCGCCGCGGGGACGGCATTTATGACCGCATGCACTCTGTCGGCGCACATGAAGTGCTGATAGAGAACCCCAACCACGACCGCCACCTTTGGAACGCCAGCGATGACGAAATCGCGCATTTCCTCCGCCTCGCAGCCGAGCGCATCCTCGATCTCAAGCGCGACCCGCGCATCAAGTACGTCAGCCTCTTCAAGGACTACGGCAAGAACGCCGGGCAGGAATTCAGCCATCCCACGTCACAAATCACCGCAACCATGTTCGTTCCGCGCCGGGTGCTCTACGAACTGCGCGCCGGACGCGAGTTCTTCGTCAGCAAGGAACGCTGTGTCTTCTGCGACATCATCCAGCAGGAAGAGCGCCAGGCCCTGCGCGTTCTCGAGGCCCGAGGCGACTATCTTGCCCTTTGTCCCTACGCTCCGCGCGTTCCCTACGAAACCTGGATTCTGCCGCGCTATCACGATTCTTCTTTCGAGCGGGCGGGATTGAATCGGCCGGGACTGCGGATCAATTTGGCCGCCCTTCTGCGCCGCACCTTGCAGCGCGTGCGTTCCACTACCGAGGACTTTCATCTCGTCCTGCACACTTCGCCCAGCGCCATCCACCCCTCGAAGAATCTTGGCTACTGGCGCACGATCGACGACGACTATCACTGGCACATCGAAATTCTCCCCGTCGTCAGTTCCAAGGCGAAGTCCTACACCTTTAAGGAGGTGTACTATTCCCCGGTCAGTTCCGAAACCGCAGTGAAGCAATTACGGGAAGCGAAAATTGCAGGCTAAAGATGAACGATGAAATATGTGGGGACAGCCGCCTTCGGCTGTCCGTCGGGCGGAGTCCTACGAAGGCAGATTCGCGCCGAAGATCTCGACGGCTATTGCCTGCTCCTCGACCAGTCGACTAAGCTTCCAGGTTCATTTTTCATTGCTGCTACAATCCCTGCCGTCAGGAGACCCGTCCCGTGAAACCCTCGCTCGTTTGCGTGCTCTTTCTTTCCACCTGCCTTGCCCAGACCGCCGCGCCTTCGCCCGGCAAACAGAAAGTCCTCTGGCAAAAACTGGAAGCAAGTATTCAGGAAGTCGACCAGCACCTTGACGGCGTCATGGGAGTCGCCATCGAAGACCTCACCACCGGCGACCACTTCTTTCTGCACGAAGACGAAGTTTTCGCCCAGGCCAGTTCGATCAAGATCACCGTTCTGGCGAATCTCTACCTGCAAGCACAGCAGGGAAAGCTCAAGCTCACCGATCTGTACACGGTCCAATCGTCCGACCTGGTTCCCGACAGCGACATCATGGGCGGACTCGCGCCAGGCGTAACGCGCCTCACTCTGCGTGACCTGGCAACGATGATGGTCGCCGTCAGCGACAATTCCGCCACGAACGTCCTCATCGATCGCGTCGGCATGCAGAACGTGAATGCCATGCTCGACTCGTTCGGACTCACCCACACACGCCTGCGCCGCAAGATGATGGACCTGCAAGCCGCCAAGGAAGGGCGCGAAAACATCTCGACCCCGCGCGAAATGATGTCCCTGCTCGACGCAATCTTCCACGGCAAGCTTCTGAACAAGGATTCCATCGCCGACTTCTTCAAGATGCTGAGCACGAATAAGAGTTCCTTCATCCCTCGCGACCTGCCCGCCGACCTTAAGGTCGCCAACAAGCCCGGCGAGCTGGAAGCCGTGCGCAATGACTCCGGCATCGTTTTTGTCGAAGGCCGGCCCTACGTGATCTGTGTCATGACCGCGTTCCTGCGCAACGAACGCGACGGAGAAGAGGCCATCAGCAAAGTTTCGCTCGAGGCCTGGCGCTTGTTCGACCGTCTCAGCCGAGCCTCCGAGTACGGCAGAGTCGTCTCCCCCGGAAACGGCGCGCGCTAATGTGTGTTTCGCGTGGCGGGGGACACTCCTGTCCGCTGCTTTTGACTTTGATCTTCGCCCCAGGCTATGACGCGCCCGCGCCGCTCTTCCTGGCTGGACCGATCTGCTGGCGTACGAACTGTTGAACGGCCTTCGCCTCCAGCGGTTGCGAGAAATAGTAGCCCTGCCCAAACTCGCATCCCAGTTCGAGCAGTCGCTCCAATTGGCGGGAGGTCTCTATGCCTTCCGCGATGACTCGCAGGCTCATTTTGTGTGCCAGGGTGATAATCAACTCCACAATGTCGGAGGTGGCGCGGTCCGTCTGCATCTCCCGCACCAGCGATCGGTCGATTTTCAACGCATCCACCGGGAACTGCCTGAGCCCGCGCAGGGATGTCGTCCCGGTTCCGAAATCATCGAGGATCACCCCGATTCCCATGTGCTTCAGGTGCGACAGCACGGTGACCGTAAGCTTGGGATCCGCAGCGGCGACGCTCTCTGTCATTTCGAGTTGCAGCAGCGCCGGGTCTACTCCGGACTGCTGCAGCGCATCCTGTAGGTCGTTCACCAGGCGTGCGTCGGCCAACTGCCGCGCCGATACGTTCACCGTGATATGAATCGGCTGCGCGGAGAAATTGGCGGCCGCCCAATCGCGCAGCTGCCGGCAGGTCTGCAGAAGCAGCCAATGGCCGATGGAAACCAGTATGCCCGTGTCCTCCGCGGCTTCAATGAACCGGTAGGGCGAAATCAGGCCCTGCGAGGGATGCTCCCACCGCAGCAGCGCCTCAAAGCTCACGACGCGCCGCGAAGCGAGTTCCACCACCGGCTGGTAAAAAACGCGGAACTGCCGCTCGGTGAGCGCCGTCCGCAAATCGGCCTCCAGGCGCAGGCGTCCCACGGCGCGAGTGTGCATGGCTTCATCCAGAACTTCGCAGCGCGAACCGCCCAGGGCTTTCGCCCGGCGCATCGCCACATCCACATCTTTCAACACATCCTCGGGCCGCTCGTGCGTGACCGTGCTCAAGGCGATCCCAATGCTCGCGGAGACGCGCATCTCGCGGGTCTCGACAAAGAAAGGCTCCGCCACCGCGGCCTGGATGCTCTTGGCCACTCGGAGGGCATCGCTGGGATCGTCGACGACGTCGAGCAGGATGGTGAATTCATCTCCGCCCAGCCGGAACAGCACGGCTTCGGGTGAGGCGCCGCTGCTCTCGCGACGCGCGATCGTTTCATCCTGCCGCAAGCGAGTCGCGAGCCGTCGGCTGAGTTCCAGCAACACATGATCTCCCGCCACCGTGCCCATGGTTTCATTGAATACCTTGAAGTGATCCACGTTCACCAGCAGCAGTGTGTAGGGCCGGCCGGCGTCCCGGGCTCGCGCAAAAGAGCTTTGCAGGCGGTCGAGAAAAAGCCGGCGGTTGGGGAGATTCGTCAGCGGATCGTGAAACAGGTTGTGCTGGAGTTGTTCTTCCGCCCGCTTGCGCTCGGTGATGTCGCGATTCACAATCACCAGCTTCGCGACTTCACCCTTCGCGTCTCGGATCGTGCTGGCCACCGACTCCAGCACCCGCCAGCTGCCGTCCTTGTGCTTGATGCGGTACTCCAGCCGTTTTCCTGTGCCTGTCTCTCGAGCCTCGCGCGCCGCGTCGAGTACCCGGAAGCGATCGTCGGGATGAATTTGCTCGAACGCGGAGGTCTCCCCCAACTCCGCCGCCGAGTAACCCAGGATTCTTTTGTAAGCCGGACTGTTGTAGAGTCGCCGCCCCTTCACGTCCACCAACGCGATCATGTCGGCGGCGTTCTCGGTCACGATCTGGAACAGTTCCTCCTTTTTTTTCGACTCCCGGTGGATTTGATAAATCCGCACCTGCTGGTAAAGAGCCAGCACCGCGAGCGCCCCCAGCGGAACCCAGAACCATTGCAGCAGCATGCACAGGTCTCCTGCGTAGATCTATCGGCAGGACTGCATCGGGACATTAAACCTTGCGTCCAATGCACCAGACGCGCATCTACGTAGGCATGCCAACCTCGAAGGAATTCAGCCTCGCCGATGCCGTTGCAGTTCTAAGCCGCACTCCCGCAACCATGGATGTATGGTTGCGCGGTCTGCCTGACGTATGGGCGCGCACCAACGAAGGGCCCAGCCATGACGGCGCCGAAACCTGGAGCGCCTTCGACATCGTAGGCCACCTGATCGCCGGGGAGCGCAACGACTGGATGCCACGCGCGCGGGTCATCCTCGAAAAAGGGGAAACCCGGCCATTCGATCCATTCGACCGCTTCGCGCAGGAGAGAGAGAGTCGAGGCAAGTCCTTGGACCAACTCCTGGACGAGTTCGCCCGTCTGCGCCGCGAGAATCTGGCTGCCCTGCAGGCGCTGAATTTACAGAAGGAAGACTTCACACGGCGCGGTACGCATCCATCGTTGGGCCCGGTGACGTTGGGGGAACTTCTGGCGACGTGGGCCGTGCACGACCTCACCCACCTGCATCAACTGTCGCGCGTGATGGCCCACCAGTATCGTGACACCGTCGGCCCATGGAGCGCTTATCTCGGCGTGCTGCATTGCGATGGTCATAGCGCCTGACAGTGGCGCCGACACTTCTGCCGCGACAAGCGCCCGGTCCCCGTTTCATAATGTCCGCATGTCTCCGAATCCTCCGCTTCGCCGCCTGAAGACCTACACCGGATCGCAAGGCTACGTCTACCAGTATTACTTCGTCGGCAAACGCGCCGCTCTGCCGGACGATCCCGAGGCACCCGCCACCGAGTTCGTCTTCGACGTAACCTCCGACCGCAAGCTGACCTATGCCGTCAGCGTGTTCCTTCCAGACGGCACCCGAGCTGCCTGGAGCCAGAACCACGGCCGTCCGTTGAACGACGCCGAGCAATACGCCGCCGTCAAGCTCCGCCTCTTCCGCGCCTTCGACGAACTCGAAGATATGAAGACCCACGGACGCCGCCTGAGCATCGACACAAGTCGGCTCGAAGAGGCTCTGGCAACCCTGGGTGTGGAATAACGGGTTCGGGATCGGCACAAAGGTCGTCATCACCACAGCGGAAGTCATCGGCACAGATGGAGTCATCCTGAGCGTAGCCGCTTTTCCGGCGGAGCGAAGGATCTAAGCGTGGCCTGAGTCATTGAACCTGCTTGGGACTGAGCATAAAAAGGATCGCGGACTTCTCACTATGAAGAAACTCAAATACAAGTTCATCACCTCGGCCCTGCTCGCCATAGCCCTGTTCTCCAGCGCCGCCTTCTCGCAAGCCGCGCGCTGGTCTGAGCAAAAGGCCAACGACTGGTACGCGCAGCAACCTTGGCTCGTGGGCAGCAACTACGTTCCCAAATCGGCGATCAACGAATTGGAAATGTGGCAGGAGTCCACCTTCGATCCCGCGCAAATCGACAAGGAACTGGGCTGGGCCGAAGCCATGGGGATGAACACGATGCGCGTCTTTCTCCACGATCTGCTGTGGCAGCAGGACGCCCCCGGCTTTCGCAAGCGCATCGACCAGTTCCTCACCATCGCCTCGCGCCATCACATTCGCCCACTGTTCGTGCTCTTCGATTCCTGCTGGGATCCTATGCCGAAACTGGGTCCGCAACATGCTCCCATTCCCGGTGTGCATAACTCCGGCTGGGTCCAAAGTCCGGGCGCGAAGGCGTTGGACGACCCGAGCCAGTATCCGCGGCTGAAAGACTATGTGCAGGGAGTCGTGGGCACCTTCGCCAAAGATGACCGCATCCTGGGCTGGGACGTCTGGAACGAACCCGGATCGTATGGCGGCGGGAACTATGCAAAGTCAGAATCGAAATATGCCAACAAGATGGCCCGAGTGACCACGCTGTTGCCACAGGCGTTCGAGTGGGCGCGCCAGGCGAATCCCTCGCAGCCCCTTACCAGCGGAGTATGGGAGATCGACACGTCCAAGGACGAGAGCGCCGTGGAAGGGATTCAGCGCATTCAACTGCGCGAGTCCGACATCATCACGTTCCACAATTACAGTTGGCCCGAGGACTTCAAAGCCGAGGTCGCGTGGCTGCGGCGGTTCCACCGGCCCGTGATCTGTACGGAATATATGGCTCGGTCGGTCGGCAGCACATTCGACACGATTCTCCTGATTGCCAAGCAGGAGCGTGTCGGCGCCATTAACTGGGGATTCGTCGCCGGCAAAACTCAAACCTACTACCCGTGGGAGTCGTGGGAGCATCCTTACGTTAAGAATCCGCCTCCAGTGTGGTTCCACGAAGTCCTTCGCTCCGACGGAAAACCCTACCGCCAAGCAGAAGTGGATCTGATAAGGCAACTTACTGGAAAACCCTAAGGCCGCAGCAAGAACACCAATTCATTGGAGTCAGAGGTTCCCGGAGAGTTCCACTGTGTCCTCAGTGTCCTCCGTGGTTAGAGTTCTTCGCCCGCGCGGAATTTCCGGAAGCGCGTGCTTCCATTTACAATCACGACGTCATGAAGAATTTCCCGGTCACTTTAGTCCTCGCGCTTTCCTGCCTCGTGGCCTGCAACAAGTCGGCAGGTCCGGCCGCGTCGTCCAGTGCATCATCCAGCGCTACTTCGTCGGCGAAGTCTCCCGACGCCGTGCAGCAGAAGCTGCAGGAATATTCCGGAACGGGCGCGACCGACTGCGGACGCCTCAACGTGCAGGCCACCGCCGACCAATCCAAGACGGCCGGCGACTGCGCCATGCAAGCCAGTCAGACCAAGCATCCGTTCTACGTCGCCTATGACATGCCAGGCATGGCAGTCGGAGTTGCCGGCAACGCTGACGGCAAACTATTCACCGTGCAGTCGCAAGGATCAGGCCCGTCGGCCGCACTGACCAGCGGTGACTGCCCATCGCACCTGCGCATCGCCTCCAGCGGTCGCGTTACCTGCTTTGCTCCCGGCGACATGGGCTCCATCGGAGCTGGCCACACGGCCGGTTCCATACCGCCCGGAATGGCCAATCCGCACGCGACCGGCTCCGCGAATCCGCACGCTACGCCGAAATGATTTGTGGTCGGCGGCATTTGTGAAGCGCCGCTTGGGGAATGCGTAGGAACGAAGTTCTTAACCGGGAAGGGCACGAGTTCACTCGTGCCGTAAGCTGCTGATGAAGCTGAGGCTTTTTAGCCGCTGGGGTTGGCTTTGACGTTCCGTGGCCGTCTAGTCTGTGATCCTAATCACACCTTTAAGTGACCCCCTTTGTTTGCCTTACCCCGTCCGCCGTAGAAAATGGACATCGTAACAAGAGGAAGACAGACCGGACCCGCGATTTGGGGTAAACTCATGGGATTCCGGAACTTATAAGGCCTATGTCTCTGCTTTGGCTGCGTTTCGCACTGGGGTGCTACTTCATCGGGCTGGTTTACGCCTTCGTGGCGCTCACCCGCACCAGTGACCTGTTCAGCCGTATCGCCCTCCATGCCGCCAGTTTGGGGATGGTCTTCCACTTCGTATCGCTCGCTGAACTCTTTCTGTCGGGCCAGGTCGTCTGGGCGTCGGTGCACAACGGGGAGTCTCTTCTGGCGTTCCTGTCGATGACGTTCTTCATGATCATCTACGCCATCTACCAGACCACGTCGCCCGGCGTCGTTGTCTTTCCAGTGGTCTTTTTTCTGACGTTCGTGGGTGCCGTGGACGAGCAGCCGGTGCTGCTGACCCAGTTCGTTTCGCACAAGGGATGGCTCATCGCCCACATCATCCTCATCTTCACCGGCTATGCCGCGCTCGTGCTCAGCTTCGGCGCCAGCCTGCTCTACCTGTTACAAGAACGCCGCCTGAAGGCCAAGAAGTCTACCAGCCTGATCTCGTTCCTGCCCGCGCTCGAAGTGATTGACCAGATCGGCTACCGCTCGCTGCTGCTGGGCTTCCCCTTCATGACGCTGGGACTGATCACTGGATCGATCGTGGCCCTCACCACCTACGGCCGCATGGATTTCCTCGATCCCAAGATTCTGCTGTCGCTGTTGATGTGGGCCGTCTACATGGTGATGGTCTTCACCCGCTGGAACTCCGGATGGCGCGGCCGCCGCGCCGCCTTCCTTGCAACCTTCGCCTTCGTGGCCGCGCTGGCCGCATGGGCCGCCAACTATTTCTCCGCGATCCACAGGTTCGCTGCCTCATGAGATTCCAACTCATTGGCGTGAATCACAAGAGCGCGCCGCTCGAACTGCGCGAGCGCCTGGCCATCCCCGAATCGCGCATGCCTGACACTTGCCGCGATCTCAATGCCTACCCCGGTATTGAAGAAGGCATGGTCATCTCCACCTGCAATCGCGTGGAGATTGTGGCGCACACCACCAACGGCCACGCCGACCTCCGCGGATTCCTGCACGATCACTTTCACCTTACCGCCGACGAGTTAGACGCTCATCTCTACGAGTTCCGCGAGAAAGACGCAGTCCGGCACCTGTTCCGTGTGGCCTCGAGCCTGGATTCCATGGTCGTCGGCGAAGCCCAGATTCTCGGACAGGTCAAGGAAGCCTATGCCACGGCGCGCGCCATAGGTGCCGTTCGCGGACAACTCGACCAGCTTTTCAGCCGCGCCTTCGCCGTCGCCAAGCGCGTGCGCACCGAGACCGCCGTCGGATCGTCGTCCGTGTCGATCGCCTCGGTCGCGGTCGAACTCGCCAAAAAGATTTTCGGGACACTGGAAGGGAAGACGGTCTTCATCATCGGCGCCGGCAAGATGAGCGAACTCGCTGCCCGCCACCTGATGGCCCACGGCTGCGCCTCCATCTTTGTTGCTAACCGCACCTATGATCGTGCGATCGGACTGGCGCAGAGGTTTAACGGCCAGGCCATCAAGTTCGAGGACTTGTATAACACCTGCGACCGCGCCGACATCGTTATCACTTCGACTGGCTCTCCCCACGCGATTTTCCGCCGCGAACACGGCGAACAGTTCCTCGCGCGCCGCAAGAACCGCCCGATGTTTTTCATCGACATCGCCGTTCCCCGCGACGTTTCGCCCGAGATGGGCAAGCTCGACGGCATCTTCACCTACGACATCGACGACCTGCAGCAAGCCGTCAGCAGCCACGTCGCCGACCGCCGCAAGGAAGCCGAGCTGGCCGAAGCGATCATCACCAGCGAAGTCGAGCGTTTCGAAGCCCGCCTTCATACCCTCGATGTGGTGCCCACGATCGTGTCGTTGCAAGATCATCTGGAAACGATTCGCCAAGCGGAAATCGATCGTGTCCGTGGCCGTATGGGACACCTGACCCCCGAGCAGGAAATGGCAGTCGAGGCCTTGACTCGCGGCATCATCAACAAAGTCATGCACACGCCCATCACGACGTTGAAGACTGCCGCGAGAGAATCGGAAGCAACGACGGTAGTCGACGTAGTCCGCCGCCTGTTCAACCTGCACGACAAAGAAGCGCCGTCTCAAGATAAGAAGAACGAAGTGGAGACGCGGCAGTGAACTCCATTCCCTATCAGCGTGATACAGCCCGCGCCAACGAAACGAATTTTCGTATCGTCATCCGATTCGTCGATGACCACGAGACCGAGCTCCACCCCGTCTCCAGCCGCGAAGCGGCGGCATGGGAAAGCCCGGCACGGCAGTGCCGAGGATGCGTGATAGACGGAACGAGTCCCGCAAGGACGGCACTATCGCACGAACGGATTACCGAATGACCGACTCCCACAACGGCTCACATCCGACGAAACTCCGCATAGGCTCCCGCGGTTCTCAACTCGCCCTATGGCAAGCCAACCACATCTCCGCGCTCCTACGTGCCCGCGGCCACGAAGTCGAAATCGAAATCATTCACACCACCGGCGACAAGATCACCGACGTTGCCCTGGCCATGGTCGGCACCAAGGGCATGTTTACCAAAGAGATTGAAGAAGCCCTCGCCGCCGGACGCGTCGATCTGGCCGTGCACTCCTTGAAAGATCTGCCTACCGAACTTCCCCCAGGATTCGAAATCGCCGCTATCACTGAAAGACAAGATCCGCGCGACGCCTTCTGCTCGCGCCACTATTCGAGCTTCCAGGAATTGCCCCAGGGCGCCCGCGTCGGCACCTCCAGCCTGCGCCGTCAGGCGCAACTCAAGGCCGTTCGCCCCGATCTCGATATTCATCCCCTGCGCGGCAACGTCGACACGCGCCTGCGCAAGCTCGAGCAGGGAGAATACGACGCCATCATCCTCGCCTCAGCGGGACTGAACCGCCTAGGCAAGACGCAACTCGTCAAACAAATTATTCCCGTGGACATCATGTGCCCCGCAGCAGGCCAAGGCGCGCTGGGCATAGAGATCCGTCTAGGCGATGCTGCCACCCGCGAGCACTTGGAATTTCTGAACGACCCCGCAGCCCGCGCCGCCACCACCTGCGAGCGCGCCCTGCTCAACAGCCTCGGCGGAGGCTGCCAGGTCCCCATCGGCGCCTTCGCGGAAATGCGCAATGGCAAATTGCATCTGGAATCCATCGTCGCCGATCCCGACGGCTCGAAACTCCTCCGCGATTCCCGCGATGGAAGGATTGAAGACGCTGAAAAGCTCGGCGACGCGGCCGGTGCCGCCCTGCTCAAACGCGGCGGCGACCAAATTCTCGAAGCCGTCTACGGCCGCGGCCTGGCCGTCCCACCGCAGCCCTGACCGTCAGATATGAGCCGCAATGTTCTTCTGCAGATTCTGGGTGGCACGAAAAGCCCGGCCCACCTCCGCCGTCTGGTCAATCTGTGGCCCCCTTTCCTTGGCGCGGACATTCGCATCAATCACATCGCTCCCGACATGAAAGCCGTCGACGTCGAGATGAAGCTACGCTCGTGGAATGCCAACTACGTCGGCACCCATTTCGGCGGATCCCTCTTTGCCATGACCGACCCTTTCTATATGCTCATGCTGATGGCAAACCTCGGCCGCGACTACATCGTCTGGGACAAAGCCGCCAGCATCCGCTACCGCAAGCCGGGGAAAGGAACGGTCCGCGCGGAATTTCGCCTGACCGACGCCCAACTCGACGACATTCGTGGCAAACTAAAGACGCTGCCGAAGTACGAGCCGACGTTTCAGGTAGAAGTAAAAGATCAATCGGGCGAAGTCGTAGCGGCCGTAGAGAAGCTGATCCACGTCCGCAAGAAAGATAAAGATAAGGTGGCCAGCGACGCACCGCCGGCCCAGCCGCGAAGCGGCGAAAGAGTGCAGCCCACAGCTTGCCCTGAGGCTTCCGAAGGGGCGTAAGCCGTGGGGAAAAGCCGCCAGTGTTTGAACAGGCCCCGAAGGGGCGAAAGAAAGAAAACGACGTGTACATCCCCGAACACTTCCGCGTGCACGACCACGCCGATGCTATTGCGTTTATGCGCGCGAATCCGTTCGCGATCCTGGTCTCGATCACGGACGACGGCCCCTTCGCCACGCACCTTCCCGTCTTCGTCCAGCAGGAGGAAGGTCGCCTCGTGATCCGTGGCCACGTGGCCAAAGCGAATCCACACTGGCGCCATCTCGAAATGCACCCTACGTGCATGACGATCTTCCACGGCCCCCACGCCTACGTATCCGCCTCGAACTACGTCACCCGCGAAAACGTCCCCACCTGGAACTATGGGGCGGTGCACGTCCACGGCAGCGCCCGCGTTTTCGCCGCTCCGGAAGACTTGCAAGGAGTCCTGCACCAACTCATCGGTACATTCGAGCCCGCCTACGCCGAACAGTGGGGAAGCCTGACCCATGCTTACCGCGAGCGCATGCTAAGCCATATCGTCGGTTTCGAAATCGCAGTCACCAAAGTCGAAGCCAAATTCAAGCTAAGCCAAAATCGCACGAAAGAAGAACAATCCAACGTGATCACATCCCTCGAAAAAGCCGAAGACACAGCAATCTCCGGCGTCTCGTGCCTGATGAAACAGCAGAAGCTAGGCGTGAAGAAAGAGAGCGAGTGACCTCGTGTGGCCCTACCCTGTGTAGGACGGGCACTCCTGCCCGTCCACTCTAACCATAACCATGACAAAGAAACTCAATCCCGAGAACACCTCACTAAGCGGAATCCGCGTGCTGGTGGGTCGCGCCAAGCATCAAGCCGGCGCGCTCTCCGCGGAACTGCGCAAGCGTGGAGCGGAAGTGCTCGAGATCCCGTTCATTGAAATCCGCAAACCCAAATCCTTCAAGCCCCTGGACGCAGCGCTAAAGGGCCTCGAAACGTACGACTGGCTGATCCTGACCAGCGTAAACGGCGTAGAAGCGATGTGGGATCGAATGGAAAAGACGAGGGAGGGGCACGACTTCAGTCCTGCCGTAAAGAGGTCCAAATCAAAACCGGCTCTAGCCGCTGGGGGCGCGCAGTTGCGCATTGCCGCCATCGGCCCCGCCACCAAGAAGGCCATCGAGCAGCGTGGGATGAAAGTCGACGTCGTCCCCAAAGAATACGTAGCCGAATCCGTCGTCAAAAGCCTGAAGAAGAAAGTCAAAGGAAAGCGCGTCCTGCTGGTCCGCGCCAAAGTGGCCCGCGACGTAATCCCCGATGAACTGCGTAAAGCCGGAGCCCAGGTTGACGTCGTCGAAGCCTACGAAACCGTAGTGCCCCAATCCTCTCGCGCCCGCCTGCGTGCCGCCCTGAAGAATCCCAAGAGACGCCCGCACGTAGTCACGTTCACCAGTTCCTCGACGGTCAAGAATTTTGCGGAATTGCTGGGTCCGGCGCAGAGAACGCGACCCGCATCACTGGATGGAATTCGGATGGCCTCAATCGGCCCGGTCACTTCAGCCACTCTGCGCGAACTCGGCATGCCAGTCGACATCGCGGCGAAGGAATTTACTATCCCGGGCCTGGTGGCAGCAATCGTACGAAGTCTTGAGGGTTAACCCACCTCCGTGTCCTCAGTGTCCTCCGTGGTGAACTCCTGCGCTCCTATTCCGTCACAGAGCAACTGCAATCCGCCGGCACCACATGCGCCAGCAGAAAATCCGCCACACGCTTGTACGCGTCAATCTGATTCTCCACCCGCGCGAACCCGTGCCCCTCGTTCTCATAAATCTTCGCGTCCACAGTGCCCCCGCGCTTTTTGATCGCATCGACCACCTGCTGCGTCTCCGACTTCGGACACCGCGGATCGTGCCCTCCAGCCAACAGCAGCAGCGGTGCCTTGATCTGATCAATAAAGTTGATGGGCGACCGGTCTTCGTACAGCGCCTTGTTCTTCACCACATCGCCCATTGTCGCCAGGTCGGACTGCTGCAGTACTGGATCCTCATTCTCAATTTCAGTGAACCAGTTCACAAACGGCACAATCGGCACGCCCGCGGCCCACACGTCCGGCGCCTTCGTCACCGCCATCATGCTCAGATACCCGCCGTAGCTTCCGCCCATCACCGCGATCTTCTTCGGATCGAGATGTCCCGTCTGCTTGATCCAGTCGACGCCCGCCAGCACGTCCTGCAAATCGCCGCCGCCCATGTCGAACAGATTGGCCTGCTGGAATTCCTTGCCGTAGCCGGTGGATCCGCGGTAGTTAGGCGCCAACACTATGTATCCCTGATTTGCCGCGAACTGCACGAAGCGGTTAAAAGAATTCATGCTCTGTGCCGTCGGCCCGCCGTGAATGTAGACGATAGCCGCGTTCTGCCCGTTGCGCGCCATGTTGAACGGCACGTAAAGAAACGCAGAGATGGTCCACTTGCCGTCGCGGCTGGGATAGTGCACCAGATACGGCTCTACCATATCCTCCGACCGCACCCCCGCAACCAGCGAATGAGTGACCTGCAGCGACTTGCTCGTGCCGAGGTTGTGGACCCACAGATCGCCGGGAGCCGTCGGCCCATTGTGGTTGTAGAGCAGCCGCTGTCCGTCCGGACTGAACGCGGAATGCCCGCCCGTAGGCTCGTTCACGCCTTTCGGAATTGGAAGAGCTGACGATTTTCCGGTCGCGAGGTCGTGCAGGTAGATGTCTTCGTTCCCGTCGACATTCGCGCTGAAGGTGATGTGCTTGCCGTCAGGAGAAAACTCGCCCCCGCGAATTTCCCACTTGTCCTTCGTCAGCCAAGTGATCCTCTTCGTCGCGACATCCAGCAACCCGATGTTCTCGTACCCATTCGCCGCATTCGAAGTCAGCAGAATACGCGTGCCGTCGAGCGAAATATCGTTTGCATAGTAGCGTTGCTCGCCCTCATGCGGCGTGAGCAGCGTGCTCTTACCCGTGGCGATATCGGCGATGAAGATATTCGAATCCGTCCCCTTCGCTTGCTCCTGCGTGTAAACGATGGACTTCCCATCCTTTGACCAAATGATGCCGTAATTTCCTCGATCCTGCGACGTGTTGGTAGTGAGGTGCTTCACCTCGCGCATCACCATGTCGTAGATGTCGATCTCATAAGCCGCCGAAGTCTTCGGCTTCACTTCATAGGCCAGATAGCGCCCATCCGGCGACCATGTCGGATTCAGTTCCGCGATCTCACGGGTCTGCGTCAGGTTTACGACTTTCCCGGTCTTCGGCGAGACAAGAAAGATGTCCCACTGCTCGTCGCCGTCGTAGTCGGACTGGTAAGCGATCCATTTCCCGTCGGGAGACCACGCCGGCGCCGTCTGCCGCTGGTCGCTCACCGTCAACTGTACCGGCCATCCGCCCTCGGAAGGGACGAGCCACAGATTATTCCGCCCGCTCATGTTCGAGATAAACGCGACGCTCTTGCCATCGGGAGACCAGGTCGCCCGTCCCACCTGCCGCGTCATGTACAGCTTCTCGATGGTCAGGCTCCGAGGCTCAACCTGCGCGTTCGGCTTCGAGGAGATCTGCTTCGGATCGGTAACAGCCTGCGGCGCGGGCAAGGTCTGGGCGGCGGTTTCTCCAACCAAGGTGCTCATGACGGTGCTCATAAATATGACGATAGCAAAGAGTGCGCAGAGGCGCATGGCGCAGATCCTCAAGGTAATGTAAAAAAGAGAGTCTAGCAGAGGCAGTATGCGCTCGGTCAGCGCCTCGTGCGCTTCAGGTCATACAATCCATGAATGTTTCTACGCTTCGTCGCACCCTCGTTCCGTTTCTTCTCTGTACTGCAGTTGTAGTCTCTCCAGTCGCACCCGCACAGGACAATTCCGCTCCAGCCCATCGCATCGTCATCGAAGGCGATCACCTTGCGCTCGACGGCCAGCCTTTGCAGATCATCTCCGGCGAACTGCACTACGAGCGCATCCCGCGTGAGTACTGGCGAGATCGCCTGAAGAAAGCACGGGCGATGGGCCTGAACACCATCTCGACGTACGTTTTCTGGAACGTGCATGAGCCTAAGCCCGGAGCTTACGACTTCACGGGATCGCTCGACGTGGCCGCCTTCGTCCGCACCGCGCAGGAAGAAGGCCTCTACGTCATCCTGCGCCCCGGACCGTACGCATGTGCCGAATGGGATTTGGGCGGCCTGCCCGCGTGGCTCCTGGCCGATCCCAACATCGTTCTGCGCAGCTCTGACGAAAAGTTTCTGGCCCCGGCGGAGCAAAGACTCGGCACGGAGCTCGCCCCTCTGCAGATCACGCACGGTGGACCCATCGTCGCCGTCCAAGTCGAAAACGAATACGGCTCCTTCGGCAGCGATCACGACTACATGAAGCGGATTCTCGCCGCGCTGAGAAACGCAGGTCTCGGAGAAGTCCTGCTCTACACCGCGGACGGAGGCGACGAACTCCCCGCCGGAACTCTCCCCGACATCCACGCCGTCGTCAACTTCGGTCCCGGCGAAGCCAAAGCGGAATTTGCCAAGCTGCAGAAGTTCCGCCCGGGCCGCCCCATGATGAGCGGCGAATACTGGGACGGATGGTTCGATCACTGGGGCGAGAAACATCAGACCACAAACGCCAGCCAACAAGCGCAGGAACTCGACTGGATCCTGAGCCAGGGATACTCGATCAACCTCTACATGTTCCACGGTGGCACAAACTTCGGCTTCATGAACGGAGCAAACTGGCAGAAAGTCTACGAGCCGGATGTCACCAGCTATGACTACGACTCTCCAGTGAGCGAGTCTGGCGCGCTGACGAAAAAGTATTTCGCCTTCCGAGAAGTGATCGCGAAGCATAGCCCGGGAGTGATGATTCCCGATTCTCCTGCGCCGTTGCCCGTGATTGACGTGCCGGAATTCGAGTTGGCAGAAAGCGCGCCGCTGTTGTCGAACCTGCCGACTCCGATCCGCGTCGAAAGGCCGCGCGGCATGGAAACCTTCGGCCAGTCCTATGGATACATCCTCTATCGCACAAAGATTAAGGAGTTCCTCACCGGCGAACTGACGATTCACGACCTGCGCAGCTACGCGCGCATCTTCGTCAACGGGAAACTCGCGGGCACGCTCGACCGCCGCAAGAAACAGGATCGGCTGCGCATCGAAGCCAAAGCCGACTTCACCCTCGACATACTCGTCGAGGGCACGGGCCGCATCAACTTCACCACCGAGTTGCGCAACGAGCGCCAGGGAATCAACGGTTCGGTGACCCTCGCCGGGAAGGAGTTGTCAGATTGGCAGGTTTTCCTCTTGCCAATGGATGATCTCTCGAAATTGCGGTTTTCAAAGGCGAGCTCCGACACGTCGCAGGGACCTGCGTTTTACCGCGGCCAATTTGATCTCCACGATACCGGCGACACTTTTCTGGACACCCGCGGCTGGGGCAAAGGCGCCGTCTGGATCAACGGCCACGCCCTCGGCCGCTTCTGGAATCTAGGCCCGCAACAGACTCTGTACATCCCGGCCCCCTGGCTCCGAAAGGGCGCCAACGAGGTGGTCGTGTTGGCCCAGGACAAGCCGAAAGCCCTGCTGCTTCGCGGATTGCGCGCGCCAATACTAGATGAACTGGGAGCAAAATAGAGCTTTAACCAGAAGAGGACCCAGAGTTCACCGAGCCTTCCTCTGTGTCCTCCGTGTTCTCTGTGGTTGTATCTAGACCTTGGCGTTCTTATGCATCTCCACCGTGCTCCAAGTCTTATCCCCCGCGTGGCACAGATTCTCCAGCGCGCACTCCGCACACTTGGGCTTGCGTGCGATGCACAACTTGCGCCCGTGCCAGATGATCTGATGCGAAAACAGAATCCACTTTTCCCGCGGGATGATCTTCATCAGATCCTGCTCGATTTTCTGCGGATCATTCTGCGTCGTCAATTCCAGCCGCCGCGAAATACGGTGTACGTGCGTATCGACCACCACGCCCACAGCCTTCCCAAACCACGATCCCAATACGACGTTCGCGGTCTTCCGCGCGACCCCCGGCAGCGTCAGCAGCTTTTCCATGTCGTCAGGAACCTGCCCTCCGAAGTCCGCGACGATCTTCTTCGCCGCTCCCACCACGGACTTTGATTTATTGCGAAAGAATCCAGTAGACCGCACGTCCGGTTCGAGTTGCTCTGGGGTGAGCGCGGCAAACGCCTCGACCGTGGGATATTTGCGGAACAACTCCGGCGTCACCCGGTTGACGTTCACGTCGGTCGATTGCGCCGACAGAATCGTCGCCACCACCAGTTCCCAAGCGCTGGCATGCGTGAGGGCGCATTTGACCTCCGTATAGAGCTGGTCCAGCCGCTTCAGGATTTCTGTCACGCGATCGGGCGCCACCGGATTGTAGCCTTTGATCTTAGGGGCGGACGTGGGAGTAGACTTCCCGGCGGTACCCTGGCGCCCCTTCGGGGCTGCTGCCGAAGCTTTGCCTTGGCCTTGACGGGCGAAGGCGCCCGTCCCCACATGAGCATTCTTCACGCGAACTTTGTCCTGACGCCCGGTCCGGGCGGGCTGACGCGGAACTACACCACGAGCCATGATCGTCTCCTTGGCCCAACATCTTAGCAGCGATCTTCGGTGAATTGAGTCGGCCAATCGCGAGGCCCCTCGTTGGCCCTCGGTAACCTCGCTGGGAATTGACGCGTCCCTCTCCCCCCGGTAGTCTGGAAGTAATCCAGCGAGAGTCAGGAAGAATCCAATGGCAGTCAATTCCATTCAACTCGGCCAAGTCTGGCGCAGCGAAGCCGATGGCCAGGATTACCTTGTCACCAAAGTCTACAACGAAGTCTTTTCGCAGTTCGCCATGTTACGCCCCGCTGGAATCACCGCCCCCGATGCCCCCACGGTCCGCATAAAAGTCACCAAAGGCCCCCAGGGCGCCACCTTACCCGGATATGCCTTCACGCAGGAAGGCTCGTTCTAGCCCAGGCGTTTCTGCTCCAATTTCCTTTACACTGGAAGGCAAGTTCTCCGTTCCCAGTCCTCAGTTCTCAGCGGCCCAAAGGGTTTGACTGAGTACCGAGTACCGAGTACTGTTCTTATGACTGAAAAAATTCTTGCCATCCTGTTCGTCTTCATCAGCAAAGTCATCGCCGTGACCGGCTATGCCGGCATCACGCTCCTCATGGCGATTGAGTCGGCCTGCATCCCGCTCCCTTCCGAACTGATCATGCCCTTCGGCGGATACCTCGTATTCCAAGGCACTTTCAAACTGCTGTGGCTGGCGACGGCCGGCGCCATCGGCTGCAACCTGGGATCGCTCGTCGCCTACGAGATCGGATCTTACGGCGGCCGTCCGCTGGTTGAGCGCTATGGCCGATGGATTCTCATGGGAAGCCGCGAACTCGACTGGTCCGATCGTTTCTTCGCGCGCTGGGGATATCTTGCCGTCTTCATCGGACGCCTGCTCCCCGTTGTCCGCACCTTCATCGCACTTCCCGCCGGAATTGCCCGCATGCCCCGCGGCCGCTTTCACATCTACACCTTCCTCGGGTCATGGCCCTGGTGCCTCGGCCTGGCCTACCTCGGCATGAAACTGGGCGAGAACTGGCGCGATCTCGGCAAATACTTCCACAAGTTCGACGCCGTCATCGGCGTGATGCTCTTAGCGGGTGTCGCGTACTTTGTGTGGAGTCACTGGCAGAACCGCATCAGTTCTCAGCGCTCAGCCATGAGCGGTCAGTGAGCGTTTGAACCGAACGACGCTCAAACGGGTTTGGCCAGCTGTGACCCCACAATCTGCCATCTTCCACCGCCTTTCATCACCACATCCATATACAAATAGCGAACAGGGAAGCGCTTCCCATCCTGCTCGACCACATCGTCCTCTGAGCCGTGAACAATAGCCACGTCCTCCCGCAAGATTCGAATCCATCGCCCGGTCGAGATCATCGACACATACCGGATCTTCCCCGACCTCAGCTTTTCGATCACATCCGCCTTGGTCGACATATTCCCGGCTTCGTCATATTGCACATAATCGTCCGCAAAGATGCGAGACAGCTCCCCAACGTCGCCCGCGATCAGAGCCCGATCCCCATCCTCAAAGAGCCTCAAGATTTCTTGTTCTTCGTTCAACTCTACCGGTCTCCTATCCTCTGAATGCTTGTCATTCTGAGCGAAGTGGCCGATCGCGAAGCGAAACGCCACGCAGTCGAAGAATCCCTACGCCGCAAACACAGCTCCGGCCCGCCAGGGAGTTCTCAACAAGCACCCAGCCTATTGCTGCCAACCGCGCCTTGGTGTACAAGCAAAGCACCCAGTCCAAGGAGGATCCATGCGTCACGCTCTCGCCGCCCTGCTGTTCCTGGCGATCGCTGTCCCCATCTCCGCGCCCGCCCAGTCCGCCGCGCCCGACAAGCCATTCGTCGTCGAGTACTACTACAAAACCAAGTGGGGCCACGCCGACGAATTCCTCAGACTTTTCAAGAAGAACCACTATCCCGTCCTGAAAAAAGAATCCGAGATGGGCCGAATCACCAAGGTCTGGATGGACCAACCTCGCTACCACACCACTGAAGACGGCCGTTGGGATTTCCGCGTGACCATCGTCTTTAAGAACGCCACCGTCGCCAACGAGCCCTTCGACGAAGCCGCGCTGCAAAAGCAGATGTATCCCGACCAGGACACCTTCCAGCGCGAAGAGCAGCGCCGCTTCGAAATCCTCGATGCCCACTGGGACTTGCCGATCAAGACAGTAGACCTGGATAAGCCATAAAGCGAGTGACCCGACAAAGAGGCGCAGAACAAAAAGTTCTTCCTCTGTGTCCTCCGTGTCCTCTGTGGTTAAGAGTCTTGGTCGATCTTCAAGAAATTGGCGACCACCTTCTCATGCCACTTCCAAGGCAGAATCCTCTTCAGCGCCAGCTGCATCTTCGCATCGCGCCCGACCAAATACCGCAGCTTGGGATTCGGATCCCGCGCGATTGCAACAATGGCGCGGGCGACCGCGATCGGATCCGCCTTGGGAAGTTTCTGAACGCGCTCGCGCATCCGCAGGCTTCGCTGAATATTCGGTGACGCTTCTTTCGTAGCCTGCTCCCCCATCACCGCGCCGCGCGTCCAGATATCGGTCTGAAACGCTCCCGGCTCCACCAGCACCACCTTAATCCCCAGTGAATTCACTTCCATGCGCAGCGACTCGCTCCATCCTTCCAGCGCATGTTTCGACGCCGAATAGCTGCTTACCGTCACCGACCCGTGCAATCCGGAAATCGACGAGACCTGAATGATGTGTCCGGAGTGCTGCCGCCGCATGATGGGTAATGCAGCCTTCGTCATGGCAACCGCGCCGAAGAAGTTCGTCTCGAATTGCAACCGCAGTTCATCCAGTTTGATGTCTTCCGCAAACCCGGCGACGGCGAATCCCGCATTGTTGACTAGGACGTCAAGCCGCCCGTAATCGCGGACGACGCCATCGACGAATCCCTGGATGGTGTCGAACTTCGTGACGTCGAGAGCGCGCACGTCGAGCTTCGCCGCGACTCCACCAGCCGCCACCGCCCGGTCCAGTCGGTCGCGCCGCCCCAGATCGCGCATCGTCGCCATCACGCGAAATCCCGCCTTCGCCAGTTCAATCGAGGTCAGCAATCCAAAACCGCTGGATGCGCCAGTAACCAAAGCTATCTTTTCAGGCATTCGAATGGTGTAACACAGCCGCGCAAAAAACTGGAGCTCCGCACCCCAAATCGTGGGAAAATAGGGTTAGACAGGCCGTCCATTTGCACCCGTAACACGTGCCAAGGAGGTCTTATGCTCGCGACAAGATGTCGCCTCAATCGCAATCCGTACTTCCATTTCCACCCGCTGCACATCCTCTTTTCCCTGGTCGGCACCTTGCTCCTGTTCGGCTTGCTTGTCTGGTTTCTAGCCGTCCCGGCGCGCTAGCACGAGGCAAGGCAAGCGCGGCGGCTGTTGAACAGCACATTTGGGTGGCGCAGCGCTTTGAGCGCTGCGGTTAGCCTCTCTCTTCCCGCAGGGCTTTACGCCCCTGAGGTGCGGTTCGCCCGCTTCTTGCCATCCGCACTCCGATGCGCAAACTCCGCAAAAGATGTTAATCCTTGGTAACAATCTCGACGGAATTCCTTTATCGCGCCCATCAAAATTTGGAATTAGACATAATCTCTACAAGATCGATAATGTATTGCATGGAACCCTTAATATCGGTTGAGGACTCACACGTAGATGTACTCCACGAAATCAGCGAACGCCTCGGTACGGGAGACGGATTTCACGAAGTTCTGAATCACGTCGTCGAATTTGCTGCTGCGCTGGTCAAGTGCGACTCCTGCCTCATCTACATTCTCGAAGGCGATGAACTCGTTCTAAGGGCGTCGAAGAATCCGCATCCCGACGTCGTCGACCGCCTCAAACTCCGCGTCGGACAAGGCATTACGGGATGGGTAGCGGAGCACCGCGAACCCGTGGCCATTCCGGAAGAAGCCTCCCAAGATCCGCGCTTTCAATTCTTCAACGAGTTGCCGGAAGACAGCTACGAAGCTTTTCTCTCGGTGCCCTTGATGTGCCGGGGTCGTGTGGTGGGCGTCATCAACCTGCAGCACCGCCAGCACCACGTCTACCGTCGTAGTGAGATTCGCATGATTTCTACCGTAGGATTTCTCGTGGGCGCCGAGCTTGAACTCGCGCGTCTCGAAGAAGCCAACTCCACGCTCGCCGAACAATTACAGACCAGAAAAATCGTCGAGCGCGCCAAAGGAATTCTGCAGCGCGATCTGGGTCTCAACGAAGAGCAGGCTTACCTTGCCCTGCAACGCCAGAGCCGCCAGAAACGCAAACCGATGAAGGAAATTGCCGAAGCCATCGTCCTGAGCGATGACGTCCGTGGAAACTCCCAAATCCAGCCAACCTAAGCCTGTGTGGACGGGTTCGTGTGGGACGGACACTCCTGCCCGTCCAGGTGTTGAATTTCGATTCTGAACATGTGGCGCGGGCGCCCCGCCCGCGTCTAGTCATGAGCAACACAGCGAGAAACGAGCGAACTCAAGTTCAGGAGTCACTTGCTCAAGAAGTAGCACGACCGAAAACGGGAAGGGCCCTGACTTCAGTCGGGCCGTTAGCGCCGCACAGTCCCGCCGGCTTCAGCCGCTGAGGCCCCTCGCGAAACGACTCCGCAAAAACACCAAGGGCGGATAGCAGGTTCGCCATCCGCCCTCGGCTTTCTGGGCAAGCAGAAAGACTATTGGCCCGACGCCGTGGCCGAGGTACCGGCCTTGGCAATCTGTCTTTCCGTGGTGTGCGACGGCACGGTGAAACGCAGCGTCATGCCGAATTCCGGCAGTTGCATGGCGCTGACGTAGCTGCCGTCGGGCGTAGCTTCAAGAATGAGCCGGCTCTGATCCGACGGCTTCGAATCCTCCGTATCGGAAACCAACACCATGTATCCGGTGCGGGCCCCGCTCAGCTTGCTGATACTGAGCATGCGCGTACCGTTGTCGGGATCGAAGGAAAACGCGTAATCTCCGGCCGCGAGTGTCGCATTTCCCAAATGCGCTTCGTGAGTCAACGTGAACTTGCCGCGCGCCGACTCCTGCGCCGAAGCCAGGCTGGGTGTGAAGGTCAGAGCGCTTGCCGCGAGCAGCGCGGCATACACGTAGTTGCGAGTGGTTTTCATGGAATCTCCTTTTGTCTTCGTTGTGAAGAACTCGTCTGAAGAGCACACTACCGGCGCGAGTCCGGATGGCGTGGGCTCAGGCTGAGGTGGAGATCAACGGGGTCAATAAGAATTGCATGCCGCAAACACGGCTGGCACGCAAACAGCAGCTTCGCGGGACCGGCTGCAGAGCCGGCTGCGAAGTGATTCCACTATGCAACACAACCAGTGCAACAGTCCAACTCAAAAAATCTATGGACGTGATTCGCGCGCGCCGCGGTACCGAAGTAACTGCGCGTGAGCGGATCTAAACATTTGGGGACAGCCGCCTCGGCTGTCTCGCCAGAGCCCGCCCTGAGCGAGCACCGCGAGTCGAACGGGAAGCCCGGACTCCGCAACAAAAGCCGAAAAGTCCGTTCAATGCCAGAGCGGATCCGTTGAACCGCGATTCTGCACGCTTGGCATTGACGGTTTGCCAAACTCCCATCCGAAGTGAGATGATTCTCAGTCGCGGTGGCGGTGACCAGCCACCGCCACCAGAGAGGGAACTAATGTATCAAAAACGCCCGGGAGTCTTCATGGCCGATTGGTGGGATGCCGACGGCCGCCGCCATCGCAAGCAGTTCGCAACATCAGCGTCAGCACGAGAGCATGAGCACCGGGAAACCGCCCTCGCTCACGCCGAGCGCGCCAGCCGGGAAATGAAGCTGGCGGCCCGAACTGGTGGCGGTAAAAAGCCTCGTACCGAAGCGATTAAAGGCACCATCGAACCCGCCAAAGGCAAGCTCGGTGTGATGATCCCAGGCATGGGCGCGGTCGCGACGACATTCGTCGCCGGGGTCGAGGCCATTCGCAAAGGCCTCGCCAAGCCCATCGGATCGCTCACGCAAATGGGCACCGTGCGTCTCGGCAAGCGCACCGACGGACGCTCGCCCAAAGTAAAGGAGTTTGTCCCGCTCGCCACACTCGACGACCTGGTCTTCACCGGATGGGACATCTTCAATGACAACATGTATGAAGCTGCTTCGAATGCCGGCGTGCTCGACTACCGCCTGCTGGAGCAACTGAAACCGTTCCTCTCCACGATTACACCGCGCGCCGCCGTGTTCGATCACAACTACGTGAAGAAGATCGACGGGCCCAATGTGAAAAAGGGCAAGACAAAAATGGATCTCGCCGAGCAGTTGCGCGACGACATCCGCGACTTCAAGAAGACAAGTGGGGCAAGCCGCCTGATCACCATGTGGTGCGGATCGACCGAGTCCTACATCGAGCCCACCGAAGCGCACCAGTCCGTGAAGGCGTTCGAGAAGGCGCTGAAAGAGAGCGACGAAATGATCGCGCCCTCCATGATCTACGCCTACGCGTCGCTCATGGAAGGTGTCCCGTTCGCCAACGGCGCGCCGAACCTCACGGTCGACCTTCCCGTGATGCTCGAGCTCTCCCGCAAGAACGAAGCGCCCATCTGTGGCAAGGATTTCAAGACCGGTCAGACTTTAATGAAGACCGTTCTGGCGCCCGCGTTCAAAGCCCGTCTGCTCGGCCTGAGCGGCTGGTATTCCACCAACATCCTCGGCAACCGCGACGGCGAAGTGCTCGACGATCCGGGTTCGTTCAAGACCAAGGAAGAGTCCAAGCTGGGCGTGCTGGAGCACATTCTGCAGCCGGCACTCTATCCCGAACTCTACGGAAACATCTTCCATAAAGTTCGCATCAACTATTACCCACCGCGCGGCGACAACAAAGAAGGCTGGGACAACATCGACATCTTTGGATGGCTCGGCTATCCCATGCAGATCAAAGTCGACTTCCTCTGCCGCGACTCGATCCTCGCCGCGCCGATCGTGCTCGACCTCGTCCTCTTCCTCGACTTGGCGAAGCGTACTTCCGAACTGCGCGGTCTCGGCATTCAGGAGTGGCTCAGCTTCTACTTCAAGTCCCCGATGACGCCTCCGGGCCTGTATCCGGAGCACGATCTGTTCATCCAACTCATGAAGCTGAAGAACACCCTCCGTCACCTGAAGGGCGAGGAGCTAATCACGCACCTCGGATTGGAGTACTACGACTGAAGATGTGAGTACCAAATGAACCACAGAGACACCGACGCACAGAGAAGACAAGCGGGAGGATTTTCTCAGCGGCTCTGTGTCTCCGTGGTGAAATTTGCTTACTCCACTTTCTTCTCGCGCTTGTACTCGTCGAACTTCTCCAGGAAGCGGTCGATGTCCTTCTTCTGCAGGTAGTAGGGAGTCGAGAGCCGCAGCTTATTCGGATCGCCGCCGCGGATGCGGATCTTGTGCGTCTTCCACAGCCAGTTCTCGAGATCCATTCGGGGAACGGGCGGGCAGTTCACGCTGACAATGCCACAACGCAGCGCGGGGTCGGGCGAGGTCCAACTCTCGACGCCGCGCTTCTTCATTTCGGCGAGGATGTAGTCGGCCGACTGGCGGTGGCGGCGCTCAATGCGGTCGATGCCAATGTCGTTCGCCAGTTTGATCGAGGCTCGCAGCCCGCACAACGTGGGCACGTTCGAACTTCCGATGCGCTGGAAGCGTTCGGCGCGGATCTTCGTGTCGTCCCAACCTTCGGTGGCGATCGTGCACCAGATGCGGTCGATCACTTCGTCGCGCACATACAGAAATCCTGTGCCCTTGGTTGCGAACAGCCATTTGTGCGGACTAGCGGAATACAGGTCGCAGCCGAGTTCGCTGATGTTCAGGCGCATCATGCCGGGAACGTGCGCTCCATCGACCGCCGAGAGGATTCCTTTCGTGCGCGCCAGAGCGGCGAGTTCTTTCGCGGGCAATACAACTCCCGAAAAGGTGGTGATGTGGCTGAAGAACAGCACGCGCGTGCGCGGCGTGATGGCGTCGTTAAACAGATTCAGAACTTGCGCGGCATCTTTCACGGGGCGGGGAAGCGTGATCTTTTTCACAACGATGCCGTAGCGCTTGGCTTTCAAGTCCCAGGGATGTTCTCCACCGGGATGCTCCTGATCGGTCATCAGCACTTCATCGCCGGGCTTCATGTCGATGCCGTTGGCGATGTAGCTATTCGCCTCGGTGGCATTGCGCAGCAGGGCAATCTCGTCGCGCTTGCAGCCGACGAATGCGGCGAGCGTAGCGCGGAACTCGTTCCAGGCGGCGTATCCCCAAATCGGATAGTCTTCGGGATCCTGCTGGTCCATTCTCTCGGTCGTGTTGTATCCGTCGAAGATGGCGCGTAACACGGGAGCGGGGCTCGATCCGACGGTTCCGTTGTTCAGGTAGATCTCGTCTTCGGGGATGATGAACTGCTTGCGCATTTCAGACCAGAAGGCGTCTTCGTTCTTGTCGAGCAGAGAGCGGTCAGGCAGCGGCGGAACTTTCTGGAGCTGCGCGAAGAGGTTGCCGCGGAAGGCGAGCGAGGCGGCAACTCCAGTTGCGGCGGTGGAGAGGAAATGACGGCGGTCGAGCATAGGGCTCCTTGGGATCGCCGATGATTGTTGATGTTGTTTGGTGTTTTGTCAAAAGGTCAAAGAGCGGCATGGCCCACCTTTGCAGCTTTTCTATCGTGTCAAGAAGTCGGCTGCCCCAAGCTTCGCGGTTTTCGAAGCCTGGGCACCACGGACCTCAATCCGGGATGCCTTTTTTGGAATGATCCGGTGCGACAACGCTCTCTGCCAGCAGCACGAGTTCCCATCCGTCGAAAACCGCGACGGATGGGGCAGCCGCAGTCGTGTTGGGGCGTAGGGCGCGGGGAGGCCAAGACGGAACACGAGTCCTAAAGGCCGATCCTCATTGGGGGCGCGGAACGCGGCCCTCGAAGCGCAGCTCTTCCACGGAACTATCGAGGGCGGGATTATCGGGCACGGATTATCCCTGAAACGAACGGTTGGGCCCGTCCGCCCGTTCGTTTCGGGGAGTCTAACTGGATGTTCGTTTACCGAAGGCCAACCATCCGTATCCCACGGTGAGGCCGAGTGAGCCGTACACCGCCGCGTTCATGGGCGCCAGCAGCAAGAAAACTGCCGCCGCCGGGGGATCGAACGTCATCTTCACGAGATACATCGGACACAGCACAAGCATGAGTTGAGGATCGAGATTCCAGCGATGCGGAGCGAGATAGGCGACCACCGCCACCAGATAGGAAATAGCCGCAAAGCCACCGAGCAGTTTGAGGGGCGCTGAAAACAACTGTTCGTCGTCCCGATCTTTCTTGCAGGCTTTCGCGATCCACGAGCGGGGCAGCAGCCCGACCACCACGCTGAAAACGCCCACCAGCGCTAGCGCAACCACAAATACGACCCATTCGCTCTGAACCGGCAAGTCGATGCCCCGCAGCGCCACGTAAGGAACGGCTGTGAAAAGCGAAATCAGGCCGCATAGAAGAAACGCGATGCGAGATGTAGTCCTGATCGCGCGTCCGGACATGGGCCGGATCATAACAGGGGCCGGCCAGCGATCAGAGCTAAATGCCAGCCTCCCGAACGAATTGACTGGTTTCACGTCGCGTCGTCAATCGACTTGGAACGCCGGGAAGAGTGCAAGAACTTTCATCCTTGACGGTCTGGGCGCTGTAAAGGAAGATGGCGGTACTGCTGTTCCTCCCCGAACGTTTTCGAAGTCTGCATTTCAGGTTCTCTTCCTCCGTCTGCGGTTTTCTGTCCGCCTGGCTTCACCAGGGGTTGAAGAACGAGCCGATTGGAGCATGGTTTCATGTGGAGAACTTCGGGCCGAACCCTGGGTCGTTTTGGCAGGCCGGTGGTACTTCTATTTCTCTGGACCCTGCTGAGCGGCTTCGCCGCGGCGCAGGCCACCGTTGCCACGTACCACAACGACAAGGCCCGCACCGGCAACAATCTACTCGAAACTACGCTCACCACAAGCAACGTGAATCCGGCTCAGTTCGGCAAGCTGTTCTCGCAGTTTGTCGACGGCTACATCTACGCGCAGCCGCTATACGTGCCCAACGGGAGTATCACGGGGCTCGGTACGCACAATGTGGTGTATGTGGCGACGATGAACGACAGCGTCTATGCCTTTGACGCCGACAGCAAATCCGGAAACAATGCGCAGCCGCTCTGGAAGGTGAGTTTCATCAATCCCAAGAGCGGGATCACCACTGTACCCGCAGCGGACGTGAACTGTTCCGACTTGTTCAGCCCAAAGATCGGCATCGTGGGCACGCCGGTCGTCGATACTGCGGGCGGGACTCTGTATGTGATCGCCAGAACGAAAGAGACCGGCCAGTATTACCAGCGCCTGCACGCGCTCGACATCAAGAGCGGATTGGAAAAATTCGGAGGTCCGGTGGTGATCCAGGCGTCAGTGTCGGGCAGCGGCAGTGGCTCGCAGCACGGAACGATCAGTTTTGATCCCCTGATCCAGAACCAGCGGTCCGCCCTGTTGTTTCAGAACGGAATGGTGTACATCGCGTGGGGTTCGCACTGCGACAAAGGCTTTTACCACGGATGGCTCATGGCCTACGACCACACTTCGCTGGCGCAGAAGGGCGTCTGGGTGACGACGCCGAATGGCAGCGAAGGCGCGATCTGGGAAGGCGGCTCGGGGCCCGCCGGCGATATCGCGCTCAACACCTATTTTGCGATCGGTAATGGGACCTTCGACGCGAACACAGGAGGCGGCGACTTCGGCCAGAGCATGCTGAAGCTTGCGCCTCCCAGCGGCAATACTTTCGCGGTGTTGGACTACTTCACGCCCTACAACGGACCCAACCTGAACGTCGGCGACTTCGACATCGGGTCGGGAGGCGCCATGCTCTTGCCGGATCAGACCAAGGGCCCACATCTTCATCTGCTGGTGCAAGGCGACAAGGTGGGGAACATCTATCTGATCGACCGCGACAACATGGGGCATTACAACGCCCTGAACAATAACCAGATTGTGCAGTGTCTGGCGGGGGCCGAGTTGGGCATGTGGGCCTCGCCCACGTGGTGGAACAATCGCGTCTACTTCGGCGCGAGTGGCGATACGCTGAAGGCGTTTGGATTGAACACGACCACCGGTTTGTTGACCACGACTCCGACCTCTCAGACGACGAGAGTTTTTGCTTATCCCGGAACCACAACTTCTGTCTCCGCCAATCAGGACGGCAACGCCATCGTGTGGGCCCTGGACAATTCCACGTACAAGACTGCCGACGGCGCGGTTCTTTACGCGTTCGATGCCACGAACCTGGCGACGGAGCTTTATACCAGCAGCCAGAGATTTACCCGGGATAATCCGGGTGGGGCAGTGAAGTTCAGTGTGCCCACCGTTGTTAACGGCAAGGTCTACGTGGGGACACAGACTAAGTTGAGCGTCTACGGTTTACTACGAACAACGGCCACGAAAAACTAAGCGCCGAGCCTGCCCGGTTCGGCGCGTTATTGGTGCGCGCACTTGTCACCCGGTATATACTGCAGAGACTTCTGCAGTCTTGTGCGGCGCATTTTAAGAGCTGTTCGGTCTGGACCCAGCCAGGCGAATCATGCAAAACCGGAATCCGCGATTTGATCCCCAAGATGGAGAGAATGCGACCAATTCGCCCGGTGTGAGCGTTCCCGCCAAAGGGGACAGTGCTGGCTCCAAGCCTTCGGGTGAGCCCGACGCCACGCTGGTTGATTTCTCTAATTCTTACGCGGATCCCGACGCCACCATAGTGGACGGCAATGCCTCGTACGTCAGGACAGGCCCGCCGGTTCGCCTCACCAGTCCCGGACCCCTCCGGCCACAGACCATCGCTCCGGTGCTGCGGACCGGAGACGTGCTCGGCGGCCGTTACGAGATTCTGCAGTTGCTGGGCGAAGGCGGGATGGGCGCGGTGTACAAGGCGATGGACCGGGAGTTGAACCGCCCGGTTGCGCTGAAGCTCATCCGGCCGCAACTCGCAGCCAACCCGTCGATCCTGGCACGCTTCAAGCAGGAACTCCTTCTTGCTCACCAGGTCACCCATAAGAATGTCATCCGCATTTACGATTTGGGCGACGCCGACGGCGTGAAGTTCATCACGATGGAGTACGTCGAGGGCGTGGACCTGCGCGCCCTGATCCAGGAGAAGAAGAAGTTTTCCCCCGAAGAAGCGGTGCAGATCACGGAGCAGATCTGCCGCGCCCTCGAGGCCACGCACAACGTGGGAGTGATCCATCGCGACCTGAAGCCGCAGAACATCATGCGCGATCAGACCGGCCGCATCCTGCTGATGGATTTTGGCCTGGCGCGCACCGTCGAAGGCGACGGCATGACGCAGACCGGGGCACTCGTTGGGACGATGGAGTATATGTCGCCCGAGCAGGCGCTGGCCAAGGAACTGGACCAGCGCTCCGATTTGTTCACGCTGGGGTTGATCCTTTACGAACTACTGACGGGCAAGGCGCCGTACGGGGCTGAAAGCGCCGTCGCCAGTTTGATCAAGCGTACGCAGGAACGAGCCATCCCGGTCTCCGATCACGATGGGACGATTCCGCAGCCGCTCAGCAACATCGTCAGCAAGTGTCTGGAGCGCGATCCGAAATTGCGCTACCAGAACGCCGCCGAGTTGCTGCACGATCTGGACGCATATTCCGGCAAGGGCGCGGCGGCAAACTTGCGTTTCCAGCCGGCGGTCGAGCCCTGGGGACGCACGATTCACTGGCCTCTGGTGACCGGGATCGTCACCGTGCTGGTGCTGGCGATTGTGGGCTACGTGTTCCGGGGGCCGCTCTTCTCGCCGTCCGCCAGGAAAGCGGCCACGGGGCAGGCGCTGTCGCTGGCCGTGATTCCTTTTCAAAACAAGTCGGGGGACGCGTCCTGGGACTGGTTGGGACCGAGTCTCGCCGACATGTTGAGCACGGATGTTGGACAATCCGCGCATCTGCGCGCCGTCTCTTCTGACCGCGTGCAACAGGTCTTCCATGATTTGCGGATCGCTCCCAACTCCACCGTCGATACGTCGACGCTTGGACGGGTTGCCGAGTTCACCAATGCCGACACCTTGGTTTGGGGGCAATACACCAGGCTGGGCGACCAGATCCGCATCGATGCGACGCTCCAGGATCGGAAACACAATCGCACGATCCAGGTGAAGACGGAAGCGGCCAATCAGCAGGACTTGTCAGCGGCGGTGGACCGGCTGGCCGCGATGATTCGCCAGAACCTCGCTCTGTCGCCCGATCTGGTGAAAGAACTGCAGGCGCAGTCCTTCAAGCCGACCTCGACTTCGGTGGACGCGTTGCGCGACTACAACCAGGGACTGCAGTTGTTGCACCAGGGCAATAATCTTGAGGCGAAGAAACAGTTTGAGGCTGCGACCAAAGAAGACCCCCAATTTGCCGTCGCGTATTCGCGGCTGGGAGAAGCCTTGTCTGACTTGGGATACGAGGCGGACGCGGAGCAGTCGGCGCGGCATGCAGTCGATCTGAGCCAGAGCCTCCCGTTAGCTCAGAGATATTTTATTGAGGCCAGTCTGGCGCGCATCACGAAGGACAACCAGAAGGCGCTTGCGGCTTACGAGAACTTGGCCAAGAGTTTCCCCGATAACCTCGACGTGCAATTCGCCCTGGGAAGTCTCTATGAAGACGCCGGAGACCTGGATAAGGCGCGTGCCAACTATGCGAACGTGCTGAAGGCCGACGGCAAGAACCTGGACGCGCTGCTGGCCATGGGGCGAGTGGAGATCAAGTCCGGCAATCCGCAGAAGGGACTCGATCCGCTCGATCAGGCTCGCCACATTGCGATTGATCTGGATAACCAGGAGCAGCAGGCGCTCATCCTGCAGGCCACCGGAATTGCCTACAAGCTAATGAGTAAGCCCGCAGAGGCCCTCCGCAACTACGAGGACTCGATGGCCATCAACCAGCGCCTGGGGCAGAAGCGCGGGGTGGCGGCGAGCCTGGAAGAAATCGCGGAAGTGCAACTCTCGCTGGGGAAACCCGACGCCGCTCTGAAGGCGTACAACGATGCTCTCAAGATCCGGCAAGACATTGGCGCCAAGAAAGAAGCCGGCGACACGCTCAACGACCTGGGCGATTTCTACCTGGAACGGGGTCAACCGGACAAGGCGCTGCAAATGTTTAAGGAGTCCTTGCAGATTCAGCGCGACGCCGGGGATCAGACCAACCAAGCCTTGTGCTTGAGCAACATCGGCACCGCCTATCTGCAGAAGGGCGAGAACGAGGACGCTCTCACTTACCTGCAGCAGGCCCTCCAGATCCGCGAGAAGTTGAATGTCCCCGGCGATATTGCGCAAACGCTGGGCAATCTCGGCGGCGCATACGCGAACCTGGGGCAGTATGACCAGGCCATGACCTCTTATATGCGCGGACTGGACTTGTACCGCAAATCCGATAACAAGCAGGGCATCGCGACGATGTCGAGCAGTGTCGGCCTGGTCTTTGAAGAGCAGGGTCGACTCGGGCCGGCGGTAGGTGCATTGCAGGATGCAGTCCAGGCGTTCCGCGATGCCGGCGACCGAAGCGTTACCATGGCGCAAGCTCTTACCGATCTCGCTGGTGCTCTTGCCATGTCGGGAAGAGGAACCGAGTCTGCGAAATCGCTCGAAGAAGCCCATGGGATTGCACGGGAGCTGAAGAATGACGCATTGTCTACGAGTCTTTTCAATACCGAAGGCGACGTCCGCTTCTATCAGGGCGATTTGAAATCGGCGAAGGATTCTTATCAGCAGGCACAGCGCCTGGCTTCGCACGGCACTGACAAGGACGGGATGCTGACGTCAAAGTTGAATCTGGCGAAGGTGGCTGTCAGCGAAGGGCCTGCTCAAGCCGCGGCCGCTGATTTGCGGGCGCTGGCGCAGCAGGCTGACTCCCTGGGCAAGAAGTACGTCTCGGTGGTTTCTTCCACGCTCATGGCCCAAGCGTTGATCGACAACAAGGATTATTCGCACGCTCGACAGGAGTTGCAGCGCAACCTCAGCAGGAGCGAAAAGCTGGGGCTGCGTCTGCAGAACGCCGAGATTCACTACTTGCTGGGAAGCGCCCTCCGCCTCTCGGGGACCGCGTCAGAAGCAACTCCCCAGTATCGTGAGGCGGTGCGTTTGCTTGACGAAATCGGGAAAGAACCGGGCGCGGAACACATCCTCGAACGCTACGATCTGAAGCCCATCTACGCCGAAGCCACCAAGTTCGCGCGATGAGCGCGAAACTGTAATTTCTGAGTTGGAATCCCCGACCATACAAAATATTAAAGAAGGGCGAGATCCGAAGATCCCGCCCTCTGAGTCTGAGCCGAACGCGTTGTCCTAGTGCCCCCTCTTACTCACCACCCCGGTCATGGGCACGTTTTGGGGGCTGCCGGCAGCGCTATCGGTGAGCGTCAGGTTCGCCGTTCGCGTGCCGGAATCGTCAGAACTGAACTTAACCGTGATGCTGCAACTCTTGCCCGCAGCCAGAGAGGAGCCACAGTAGCTCGTGGCTGAGAAGTCGTCCCTGTCGGTTGCGTTCGTGACCTTGATACTGGTGAAGGTCACGGTTGCCGTCCCAGGGTTAGAAACCGTTACCGTTTGCTTAGCCGTTTTCCCGGACGAGACGGTTCCGAAGTTAACGCTACTCGGCGAGATCGTAATCGTCGGCTGCGTCACTACCAGCGTTACTTGCGCAGTCGCCGAAGTGTAGTCCACCGAATCCGTGGGCGTGAAGGTCACCGACAGCGTCTGATTGCCAGCGGCCAGGATCGTGCCCGCAGGCGGTGTATACACGAACGATCCCGGCACGTTCGCGGTGGCGTTGAGTTGAGTCGAACTGAGCGCCGTCCCGTAGGAGATGGGCGCGGGAGTCGGCCAAGTGATGGTTGGTATTGCCTTGTTCACCACCAACAAGACTGTGGCCGTTACGATTCCATAGTCCGTCGTGTCGGTTGGCGTGAACGTCGTGGATAGCGTCTGAGTTCCAGCGCCCAGCACGGTTCCCGCAGCAGGAGAGTAGAGGAATGTTCCCGCTACGCTCGCGGTGGCATTGAGCTGCGTCCCGCTGAGAGCCGTGCCATACGTGATCGCTGACGGTGTGGACCACGTGATGCTCGGCGTGGCCTTGTTCACGATCAGCGTGACCGAGGCGGTTGCCGTTCCGTAGTCGGTCGCGTCGGTCGGCGTGAATGTGACCGACAGAGTTTGGCTTCCTGCCGAGAGGACTGCGCCCGCAGCGGGGGAATAGACAAAGCTGCCGGGAACGTTAGCAGTGGCATTGAGCTGCGTCGCACTGAGAGCCGCCCCGTAGGTGATCGCTGACGGTGTAGCCCATGTGATGGTCGGAGTAGCCCTGTTCACGAGCAGCAGTACGGAAGTGGTTGCAGTTCCGTAGTCCGTTGTGTCGGTCGGCGTGAATGTGACCGACAGGGTCTGGCTTCCTGCCGAGAGGACTGCGCCCGCAGCGGGGGAATAGACAAAGCTGCCGGGAACGTTAGCAGTGGCATTGAGTTGGGCCGCGCTTAACGCCGTCCCGTACGTAATGGCTGACGGTGTAGCCCACGTGACGGTCGGCGTCGCCTGAGTCACCATCAACGATACGGAGGCTGTGGCGGTCGCGTAGTCAGTGGCATCCGTCGGTGTGAACGTCACCGAAAGGGTCTGAGTCCCGGCGCCCAATACTGCGCCCGCCGCAGGAGTGTAGACGAATGTTCCAGGGACGCTCGCAGTGGCATTGAGTTGCGTTCCGCTCAGCGCCGTTCCGTAGATGATCGCGGACGGAGCCGTCCAGGTGATCGTTGGCGTGGCTTGCCCGACTGTATAGCTCAACGGGTTCGAACTTGCATTGCCCACCAGATCCTGCGAATAGGCAGTGAACGTATGGGTTCCGACCGTACTGGTGTCGACCGGGCTCGTAATCGTGACCGAGGCCGTCGGAGGAATCTGCGTGGATTGCTGCGTGGGAGCGCACAACACAACCGCTGAGCCGCCGTCCGCACAGGTGTAGGTGGCCGTCACCGACTGGCCAAATACCGGATTCGTAACAGATAAGCTCGGTGTGCTGATCGTCGGCGCTTTCCTGTCGACCTCGAACGGGCCGAATGGGCCCTGGGTCGTGGAATTCCCAGCAACGTCGGAAATCGTTACGAGCGGAATGCTGACACTGCTCGTCTCCGTGCCGGCAGGAACGTTGGTCGAAAGCGTAAAGCTCGATTGACTCGAGTTGGCGAGGCCAGATCCGCTGTCACTCGCCGTGCAATTGTAGAGAACGTCGGCCGCCTGCCATCCGGTAGGTGGCGGGTTTGGTCCCACGCAGCTCGCCGTGGGAGCAGTCTTATCCACCTGGATCGTGATCGTCGGTGTACCCGTGCTCACCGTATTCGCACCACTGTCGTTGGTGATGACGCTCTCGATGGTCCCAGAGCTGTCTGTGGCGAAGAAGGTCACTACCGTCGTTCCCTCAACCGTGCCGGGAATCGTGATTGTTCCGCTGGACCCCGGCAGAGTTCCCGACGCCGGGTTGGGAAGGTTCGCTCCGGTAGCGCTATACGTGATGTTGCTGACGGTTGGCAGCGGGGATGGCGGCGTGTGATTATTGCTGGGCACCGTCTCAATGCTGTTGAAATTCAGCGCGACGCTGCCATTCGTCCAGCCGTTGGTCAGCGTGGGAGTCGTGGTGGGCGATGTGGTGGGCTGCACCACACCGAGAATTGGAATGAGAATGGAATTGAAGTTGTTCGTTTTCCCGCCCGAGCTGACCAAATCACCGTTAATACTGCTGAAAATGTTGATCAACCCTTTGCAGGTGTTATCCCCGGAGGCTCCGCAACTGAGCGCCGTGTCTTTGCCCATGATGTAGCCAGGAGCGATTACAGGTTTCTGTGTGGGATCAAGGTTATAGCTGTTGCTGACGATGATGAGAGCGCTCGTGCCGGTGTTAGGGCAGTTGGCTCCGCTCGCGTTCCCGTTGGTGGGCGTCGTGCAGAGATCCGTAGTCGTCACGCAGTTGTAGTTGCCGCTGCCGGTGTCCTGAAGCTGGCAGGTGCTTCCCTGAAAGGGTGTGTTGTTCACCAGGTCAGAGAATTGCTGATCGGTAATCGACTGGGCCGTCCCCTGCATCACTACGCCCTGGAACGAGTTGCCATTGAGCCCGCTCTGGGAGTAGTCCGTCACCGCCGTCAGGTTCGGCGTGTAATTGAAGTTGGTTTGCGTGGGCTGCAGAGGCTGGTTAATCGTGATGGGCGCCAACGGCAGGGAACTGAACGACCAGCTGATGATGTCGTTGTTCTCGACGCTGGAACCGGTGGCGCCGGTAAACCCAAGATACGCGCCACCATTGCTGGTCAGGTTGAGTTGCTTGGTAATGTCGATCGTGGCCTGCAGAATCAGCGTGCTGTCCAGGTACACGGCCAGATTGTTGCAAGCGCTGGTGCAGGTCCCCGGCGGCAAATAGTTCACCGTGATGGTGTGTATCTTTCCATCGGTCAACGACATTCCGGCAGGCAGGCTTTGCAGCGCGAGTTTCGCCAGGTTGCCGTCCGGGCAGGCGTAGTTGTGGTCCGCGCTGTTCGGCGTGAGCGTCGTGGCGTTGTTAGGCCCGCAGGTTTGCACGGCGATGTGGTTGCCGTCAGGATCGCTGTAGTTCGAATTCAGATGGGTATCGAGTTCGATGGCCAGGCTGTTCTTGATGGCGTTCCCGGGGCCGCTGGCAGTGGAGACATCGTTGTTGCCGTATGCCATGTTCTGCCCGTTTCCCGTGTATCCAATCGCGCCTGTGCCGGCCGGATCATTCTGGATCACCAGCGCCATGCCGTCGGCGGGAAAGCTGCAGAAGAAACAGGAATTCGTGCTCGAAATCTGAAACTGGAAAGCCGTTGTAAATCCGGTGGAGATCGGTTGCGTCAGGTAGTACCAGGCTGCGCCATGCTGGTTCTGATTCGCAGTCGTGAGCCGCAAAATACCACCCGTCACAACCGTGGGCTGCGACGGAGATCCATCAGTCAGGATCTGGCAGGAGGGGGGCGGCGTGGCGCTGTTCTTGCACACGTTGCTGGTGGTAAACCCCGCGACCGGGAACCCGAAGGTCTGGGCGGATGCCGCCTGCGCCCCGAAAATGATACCTACGAGCAGTCCTACGCCGACAAAAGCACCACGCATCGTGGTCTTCATCATTGTTCTCTCCATCTTCTTGAACCCGCACTCAAACGGCTGGCTAACCTGCGCACACTCCGAGCCATCGCAACAACTCAACCGCAAACAGATAGAAAGGGTTTGGCCAGATTCGGGGACCGGCCCTAAGGGAAAGCAGCCGGCAAACTGCTGGGCAATTCTCAGCCCCAGCCTTTGGCGAGTCAAGGGAAAACAGCCTTGGGCGAGCTGTACAGAGTCCTTAGTTTTACTGCTCCGATGTTTTGACAGGGGAAGTCGAATGCCTAGGCAAGCATTCCGCCAGGACGTGAACCAGGGGTCTAAAGTGGGGATCCCTTTGGTTAATTACCCGTGCTTTATCCAGCCTGCCGGATAAACCCGGACTGACCCCACCGCGTCTAACTTTATGGACCAAGATTGGGCCTTGGTGTCTTCCCGACCGGGCGTATAATCAAGCTCAAGGAGTACCCCTATGAAGCTCAGATGGCTGGCAATTGCGGCGGCAGTAGCGGCGTTCAGTGTGGGACCCTGGACGTTTGCCCAAGTTTCAGATCAAGACAAGGATCAGCCGAAATCCGGCGACGTGCAGAATGCCCCTAAACAGGCGCCTGCAGCGCTGCCCACCCAAGATGACAGCCAAATTAAGCATGACGGCGGCAAGACCGACGTCGATGCCGTAGGGAACCGCAACGTAGGCTGCGGGCGCGGCGTGGGCAACTGGTACACCGTGGAAGGCCAGGTCGCTCGCGGGCGGCAGTACGCCCAGCAGATCGAAGCGCAGATCAAGCTGGTCAATGATCCCGTGATCACTGAATACGTGAACCGGGTCGGGCAGAACCTGGTGCGTAATTCCGACGCGCAGGTTCCGTTCACCATCAAGGTCATCGACTCCGACGTGGTCAACGCCATGGCTCTGCCTGGCGGATTTTTCTATGTGAATTCCGGCCTGATCCTCGCGGCCGATGAAGAAGCCGAAATGGCCGGCGTGATGGCGCACGAGATCGCCCACGTAGCCGCCTGCCACTACGGGCGCGAAATGACGCGACTCAACCTGCTGCAGATGGCTTCGCTCCCGGCTATCTTTATGGGTGGCGCGCTCGGCTACGGAATTTATGAGGGCATGGGCCTCGGCATTCCGCTGACGTTCCTGCACTTTTCGCGCGGCTTTGAGGCTGAGGCCGATTACCTGGGCATCGAATACATGTACCGCGCAGGATACGATCCTTCGGCTTTCGTTTCGTTCTTCGAAAAGATTCAGGCGATGGAGAAGAAGAAACCCGGCACGCTGTCGAAAGCCTTCGATACCCACCCGCAGACTCCGGACCGGATCGAGAAATCGCAGGATGAGATCCGCAAGATCCTTCCCGCCAAACAGCAGTATGTTGTAACCACCTCGGAATTTGACGGGGTCAAGGCGCGGCTGGCGGCGATCGAGAACAAGCACAAAGTGCTCGACGAGAAAGATTCGAACAAGCCGAGTCTGCGGCGGACTTCGAACCCTACGGACAACACTGGCGACACCAAGAGCGACGATGATCGGCCGACGTTGAAGCGCCGCGACGACTCTTCGAACTAACATGTAGAGACAGCCGTCTTCGGCTGTCAGGTTTTGATTTTGCCTTCCACCGGCGGCTGCGGCCGCCGGTTTTGTTTGCCCGGAACATCGAACTAATCTCCGGAGTCGGCCACTGTATGATTGTCTCGTCCAGACGCTGCTGAACGGGCAGTTAAGCCATGCGCGGCCTTTTTCCCCGAACGTTGCTTCCTCCTCTTCTTCTGGTTCTCTTCTGCCTTCCCGCGTTCGCCCAGGACAAAGATGCGGTCCGCATCGGCGTCGCGGTCCTGCGCAGCGGCACCGAGAAGATCTCGGTTACAGAAGCCCGCGACCGTCTGGTGAAGGCGCTCAACCAGCAGAAGCCCGACAAGAAGCTGAAGCTGCGAGTGCATGCAGTCGCGCTCGAAGCGTCGCAGGGAAAAATCGCCCTCGCCGAAGCCAGAGAGAAGAACTGTCAATTTGTCCTCTTCAGCCACCTGACCGATCTGCTGACGTCGGAAAAGATGGTGCCGAACGTCACCACAGGGAACCTCGACAGCGTTCCAGCGGTTACTGCGAAACTAAGCTATGAGCTCGATCAAACGGTGGATGGCGCGGAATTCGCGATCGGCTCGGCGAGGGTGGACGACGCCTCCTCCGTCAGGGACGCAGTAATGGACACAATGACGCAACTGGCGGTTACCGTGTTCGCGGAGCTGAAAACGGGTGGAAACGTTCCGCACCGCGAGTTCGCTCCTCAGGACACGACCGCCGCCCAGAAGCCTGCCGCGAAGATCGACGTCGCGATGATCGGGACCGACTTCTGCAAGTGGCTGCCCACCGACGTTCCTCACTCTGACGCCTTGCGCGGGATATGTCAGTACGCGATGAGCCTGCCGCAAAGAATGCCCAATTTCATCTGTGACCAGCAGACTTCCCGGTATCGCGGCGACAGCAAGGTGCCCCGCGATCTGATCACGGCGCTGGTCCGGTACGAAGACGGGAACGAGTCTTATACCGAAATCAAATTGAACGGCAAGACCGCTCCGAGCGCGATCACCGATTCGCCGGGCCAGTGGTCCACCGGAGAATTCGGCAGTAATCTGCGTGCCATCTTCGATTTGCGCAATCAGGCGGTATTCGAGTTTTCTGGTGTGAACAACCTGAATGGCCATACGGCTTGGGTATTCACCTACCAGATCGCGAAGCAGAATGATCCCTTGTGGCGGCTACGCACCGCAGATCGGGTCATTGCGCCGCCCTACGGAGGAGAACTCTGGGTCGACCAGAAGACCGGCGACCTGCTCCGGTTTCGCTCGGTCGCAACGGATATCCCGAAAGATTTTCCCACGCAAAGCGCCGATCTCCAGACGGACTATGAGAACGTTGCGTTCGCCGACGGTTCATCCTTCGCGCTGCCCGTGGCGGCATCCATCGCGACCCGACAGCAAGGGGAAGAGTTGAGGCGTAACGTGCTGCAGTTCCGAAACTGCCACAAGTTCCGGGCCAAGACCCGCATGCTGCTCGAAGCCCCAGCGAGTCTCACAGCGGGAGCCCCTGCTGGTGGAACCGCGAATCCCGAGGAACTGCAACGCCAATTGGAAGAAAACACTCAAATCTATGCCATTCTCCGCGAGCAGGCGGTGCAGGAGGACGCGGCCCGCCTGCAGGCCGAGCAGGCGCAGGACCTGAACGCCTTCGCAGAAGCGGTACGACAAAGAATGGCCGCGCTGGAACAGACTCGCCAGAAGAATCAGGAAGCGCTCGAAGCCAGCGAAAAACTCCGAGTCAGCGTACAGGAGGTCACACCTCCCGCGACGAAGGAGGGCCTGACCACCCTGAGAGTGCGCGTGAAATTGGTGCAGGTTGGCGTGGTGTTGCGCGACGCAAAGGGCCGTGCTGTGGGAAGTCTCAAGAAGGAAGATTTCCAGCTCTTCGATAACGGCAAGCCCCAGGTGATCTCTAGTTTCTCCGCGGAGAAAGCTTCGACCGCCGCCCGTACTGAGAATCAGTCTCCGACGCTTTCTGCCGGCGCGGTCCTGAGCCCTAACAATACTCCGGCAGCCGCCGGGCGCGATGTGGCTTATGTCTTCGATGACATCCACGCGACATTCGCTGATCTGTCGAGCGCCAGCGCCGCGGCCGCACGGCACCTGGCCGCCCTGCATCCCGAAGATCGCGCCGCGATTTTCACAACGTCGGGACAAAGCGGACTCGACTTCACGGCCGACCGTCAGAAACTGCAGGATGCTCTGAAGAGCCTCAGGCCCCATCCCTTTGCGTCCGGTATCGACTGCCCGCCCATGACACCGTATATGGCGGATTTGATCGTGAATCAGAATGATCTGGAAACTCTCTTCCTGGCCACCCAGGATGCGGATAACTGCGCCTATGGCGGCGTGAAAGACTACCGGCAGGCTGAGCATCTGGCCAAGCAAAAAGCCGTTGAAGTACTGACCGCCAATAGTGCCCAACTTCAAAGCACGCTCGGCGTCTTGCGGGAGGTCGTCCAGAGAACTGCGGCTACTCCGGGCAGCCGCAGCATCGTTCTGGTCTCTCCCGGATTCTTGACGCAAACTGTCGATTCACGCCAGTCCATCGCGGAACTGATCGACCGAGCTTTGCGCTCCGACATCATCGTTAACACCCTGGACGTGCGTGGCCTGTCCACTCCAGTCCCGGCGCCAAACGCCAGTCATCCAGCTGATCCAGTGGAGAGGACCCGGCTCGACAGGGAAGAGGCCCTCGAACGCAGTGATGTGCTGGCGAACTTGGCCTACAGCACCGGCGGGACGTTCTTCCACAACAGCAACGATCTCGACGAGGGTTTCCGCCGCACTGCCGATACGCCGGAGTACATTTACGTCCTCGGATTCTCGCCCCAGAAACTCGACGGCAAGTTCCACAAGCTGAAAGTGACTTTGAACGGTCCCGAAAAGCTCACCGTACAGGCGCGCCAGGGCTACTACGCCTTCAAGCCCGCAGCGACCCCTTGAGGCGGGAAGAGTCCCGCTTGGCGCCCGGTTGAACGGCCGGACAACATGTTGAACCAAACGTCCTAACCACGCCCGAGCGCGATTTGGAATAGAATTATTTTTGTCCTGTGTCACAAGTGGCTGTGATTCTAATCACAGATCGGACTGGGGAACGGACTTAGGCTCGGTAATGCCCGATTTCAGAACACGCGGATAAGGCGGACTATTTCCATGGCAGAGAACACACTCACCATCACCGACAATCGCACCAACAAGACCTACACCGTCCCGGTCGACAACGGCACCATCCGGGCCATGGATTTGCGCCAGATCAAAACGGCCTCCGACGATTTCGGTCTGATGACTTACGACCCGGCGTTCATGAACACTGCGTCGTGCCGAAGCAACATCACCTTCATTGACGGAGATAAGGGAATCCTACGCTATCGCGGATATCCTATTGAGGTTCTCGCCGAGCGCTGCACCTTCCTCGAAGTCGCCTACCTGTTGCTGTTCGGCGAACTCCCCACCGAGAAAGAACTGCATACCTGGGTCCACGACATCACCCATCACACCATGCTGCACGAAACCACCAAGAAGTTCATGGAGGGTTTCCGTTACTCCTCGCATCCCATGGCTATGTTTGTGAGCACGATTGCGGCCCTGTCCAGCGTGTATCCCGACGCCAAGCACGTGCACGATCCCGCCAACCGCATGCACCAGATCCAACGCCTCATCGGCAAAGTGCCGTCCATCGCGGCCATGTCGTACCGGCACAATGTCGGGTTCCCCTACGTGTATCCCGACAACGATCTCAGCTACACGGAAAATTTCATGAACATGTTGTGGAAGATGGTCGAGCCGAAATACGTGGCCAATCCAGCGATTGCGCGCGCGCTCGACATTCTCTTTATTCTGCACGCCGACCACGAGCAGAACTGCAGCACCAACGCCATGCGTTCGGTGAGCAGTTCGCAGGCGGATCCATATCTGTCGGTTGCGTCGGCGGCCTCGGCTCTGGCCGGACCTCTGCACGGCGGTGCCAACGAAGAAGTTCTGAAGATGCTCGACGAGATCGGCTCGAAAGATCACGTTCCGGCCTACATCAAGCGGGTCAAGGAAGGCCAGATCAAGCTGATGGGCTTCGGGCACCGCATCTACAAGAACTATGATCCGCGGGCGAAAATCATCCGCTGGAGCGCCGAGCAGGTTTTCCAGGTTACCGGACGCAGTCCCAAACTCGACATCGCGCTGGAACTGGAGCGCATCGCCCTGGAAGACGACTATTTCGTGAAGCGCAAACTGTATCCCAACGTCGACTTCTATTCTGGGATCATGTATCAGGCGATGGGCTTCCGCCCCGAAATGTTCACTGTGCTGTTTGCGATTCCGCGCACCGCGGGATGGCTGGCGCAGTGGCAGGAACTCATCACCGACCCCGAGCAGAAGATCGCGCGTCCGCGCCAGGTTTACACCGGACCCGGCGAGCGGGAATTCACGCCCCTCGACAAGCGGGTTCCCGTGCCGATTCCGGCCGACTACCCCGCGCACTGATGGTCCCTGTCGAGGTCTGAAAAACAAACTGCCCCGCCTTGCCGCGGGGCAGTTTTTCATTTGAGACCAGAAAAGCGACGAGCCGCAAGCGGTTCGCCTGCGGCTCCGGGGAGGGGAAGACTCGCCCTCATGCCGTTCCAGTTATCAGCCTCGCGCCTTAAGCGGCGTGCTTTGCCAACGCGGCCAGATACTCGCGATGACGCTCGGGCGAAGTGATGACTTTCATCTCTTGCCAGTCATAAGGAAATTCTCTGCCACAATCGAGACAAGCGACATAAGTTCCCGTCAAAGCTGCGGCCTGCGGGCGCCGTTTCGCGCCACGGATGGTTACGGGAAAGCTGTAGTGATTGTGTCTGCATCCAAACACTGCATCGATCAATTTTGCAATCATGACCCCACCTTCCATACCTGAGCTGTATGCCGAGTCCCTGGGTTGTGCTGAGAGTGCGCGCCCCCTCCACGGTGTCTGTGGAACGCTTTCACTCAAATACTTAGATTCACTGATTGCCAAAAGGGTTGAGGATTTCGTAAAAGAACCATCCCCCGGGCGGAAAAAAGCCCGAAGCCATTTCCCTAGATATAGTTACAGGAGGGGGAAAAACGTTTCACACAGTCTTTATACGCTCTGTGGGCCGCGCTTTTTCTGCTGCTGGCACTTGGTCATGATGGCCGATCGCAGGCGGCTGCGGAGATCGTCGGGCAACTCGTAGAGTTGGGAGTCGCGGTAGATCTCAATGGTCTTCTTGGTTGTGTCGCAGACGACATAGCAGTTGTGGCACCAGGAAAGATGGTTTTCCAACTCAGCTTTGGTTTTTTCGTCGAGGACGCCGTCCAAATAATTGGTCAGCTCGGTCAAAAATTCAGAGCATTTCACTGGTTGCCATCTCCATTTGGAGCATCACCCGTTTTAACTTCACCGCTCTTAGTGCCATCCTTGCCATTGCCACTCTCTCTTCGCTGGAAGTATCGTCCCAGCCGCTCCCGAAGCTGCAAGCGAGCCCGCAGTAGCCGCGACTTCACCGCGGGTACGCTCAACTCGAGCGCGGCCGCGGTTTCTTCCGTCGAAAGTCCTTCGACGTCCCTCAGCACAAACACCGTCCGGAAGCCGGGGGGCAGTCCCTGGATGGTCTTACTCAAAATCTCGCGCAATTCCGCTTGCGTGTATTGCTGCTCCGGATTCGGGCTCCAGTCCGCAATCTCGCGAGGCAGGGAGTCGTCTTCCGTCTTAATGTCTTCGTCTAACGAAACCGTGCGCTCCGGCTTGCGCCGGCGCAACTTCATCAGCGCTTCGTTGACCGCAATCCGGACCAACCACGTATAAAACTTCGACTGCTCCTGAAACTGTTTCAGGTTGCCGTAGGCTTTCAGGAACGCTTCCTGCACCACGTCTTCCGCGTCTTCGCGGTTCTGCGTAATGTGCTGCGCGATCCGAAAAACGTTGCGGTCGTAACGGCGGACCAACTCTTCAAACGCCGAGTCGTCCCCTCGCTTGGCCGCTTGGACGAGGGTCAACTCTTCGCTAACTGGTCCTACTACTTTGTTTTGGATGGCTCCCATTCGCTGATCGATGCAGTATTTTCCGGAAATCAAAACCGTGAAAATCGAACCACTATTCTACTTGGTAACGAGCGGTTTGCCCAATCGCCAGTTCGGTTCGGGCCAGGGATAGATGAATTCCTTGTCCGGGGTGACGCGTCGTGCGGTCCCTACCCGGTGTCAAGATGAACAATCCTGGAGCCCACTCCGCGCTTGGCCCAGCGCAAGATTGCTATAGAATCGAAAACAAGGCCGGTAACGCGGACGAACAGGTACCGAAGTACTCTGATGCCCCCGTACAAGTGCCGTATAATCAGCACTTAGGGCAGTGTGTTTTCGGGTGTGCGCGGTGGCAGGCGAAGACTCGGGTATTGAGAACGGTTCTCTGAGCATGGCGGACAGCAAGGAACTCCAGCAAATCGTCGAGCGAGCGGTGGCGCAGGTTCTCGACCGCACGCTTCCAAAGTTACAGGCGGAGTTGGTCGAGCGCGTTCTGGCCGAACTGCCAGCGGCACCGGCGCAAACGGGCGCGGGAAGCCCGGTTCAAGGCGGTCACGCAAACGGCAACTTGGTGCAGGCCGTCGCCAGCATTCACGCGGGTACCACGCAAAAAGAAATTCTGCGCGCCTTGCTCGACGCGGGCAGCGCCTACGGTTCGCGCATCGCACTCTTCGTTGTAAAAGCCGGATCGGCCAGCGGATGGCAAGGCCGCGGCCTGGGCGACACCGATGCCGTAAAAGATTTTCCGCTCGACCTTACAACCGGCCCCGCGGCCCATGCCTATCAGAACCGCATCGTCGCCCCGGCCAACATCGCCGAGATGGACCGGCGTTTCGTGAAACAGTTTGGCGGACCTGGGAACGAGCAGATCGTGGTTCTGCCCCTGGTTCTGAAAGATAAAGTTGCCGCACTGCTTTATGCCGACGGCGGAGCCGAAGGCGTGCTCGACGGGCCCTCGCTCGAGGTTCTGGTGATGGCCACCAGCGCCTGGCTGGAAGTCACCTCACTCCGCAAGCAGGCGCAAAGAGATGTTAGCGATGCCGGCCCCAGCATGGAACGTCCGCCAGTCGCGGCGCCCGTGCAGACTGTGAGTTCGTTTTCCGACCCGTTTGCCGCAGCACCTCCGAAGCATGTCGCGGCGAAAGCCGCGCCCGAGCCGGAACCGGCCGCGGAAGTAGTCGAAGTCGCGGCTCACGCCGCGTCGGCGAGTGCGGCAGCCTCCGCACCGGCCACAGCCGCCGATCCATTTGCCGGCATGTCCGCCGAAGACGCCGACACACACCGCAAGGCGCAGCGTTTTGCCCGCCTGCTGGTGGACGAGATCAAGCTGTACAACCAGGCGAAGGTAGCCGAAGGCCGCCGCAATAAAGATCTCTACGATCGCCTGAAAGAAGATATTGAAAAGAGCCGTTCCACATTCCAGAAGCGCTACGGCAACACCGCGGCGGCGAGTGGCGACTACTTTCAAAAGGAAGTCGTACGCAGCCTGGCGGAAGATGACTATTCCGTCATGGGCGCCAACTTCCGCAAGTAGGGGTTCTTGATGTGGAAGAGCGGCCCTTTGAGGGCCGCGTAGGGCGTGTCAAAAAAAACCCGGGCTTTAGCCCCCGAGGACTCCCAAGTTCGCGCTTCTTACATCTATTAACAGTTGGCCTTTCGCGTCAGCGCGCGAAAGAATACTAAGGTGGTTCGATTGGGTCTCAAGTGGTGGTGGGTGCTCGCGCTCGCCGTGACGTGCGGGCTTCTGAGCGACACGCGCTCGGCTGCATCCCCTCGTCCTCAGCAGGCTTCCACGCCAGCGGCTTCCCCGACTCCCGACAAGCAGACTGACACGACCGCACCTGCCCCCAATAAGCCCGCACAGCATAAATCTTCGCAAACGAAATCGTCCGCTACGCCCAGCAAGACCACGGGCACACATGCTCCGGCTAAGAAGACGGCACCCGCCCATACAACCGCGAAGAAACACCGCCCGATGTCCCCTCGCGTGCGCCGCATTCGCCAGGCGTTCGTAGCGTCCACAACCTTGCGCCCCATGGCGCAGCAGTTAATCCTCGATCGTACTCCAGCGGGTTACGCCGGAGTCGAAGCCTACGCGCGCGGCCACTCCAAAGAGGACGCCGGAGCGCTCGCCTGGCTCGTCGTGGGATACGCCCACGTCCTCGACCATGATTGCGCCAAGGCCATCGATCCGCTGAACCGCGCCAAGCCTCTCGCCGGAGATCTGGGCGATTACGTCGCCTACTGGCTTGGAACCTGCTACCTGCAAACCGGCCATCAGGCCGAAGGTCTTGCCGCGTTGGCCAACTTCAGTACGACGTATTCGGATTCGCTGCTGGTTCGTGACGCCCACTTGAGTTACGCCGCCGCGTTGTTGACCGAAGGCCGCGCCGCAGAAGCCGCCGACCTGCTGGAGAAGGACCGCCTGCCCGCGAGATCCGATTACGAGTTCACGCTCGGGCGCGCTTACGCCGCGATAGGCCAGAAGGACAAAGCCGCCGAGGCCCTCGCGAACGTCTACTACAACATGCCAACCGCGGCCGAAGCCGATGCAGCATTTGCGGAGCTGAAGAAACTTCCATCGCTGCCGCCCGCTAGCCCGGCGCAACGAAAGACCCGAGCCGACCTGCTGATGAAGGCCAAGCGCTACAACGATGCGGTGGATGAATATCGCGAGCTTGCGAGCCATGCCACCGCGGAGTCGCGTCCGGCAGCGGCCGAACTCGCGTTAGCCGACGCGCTCCACAAAAGTGGCCGCAACCGCGAGGCCAAGTCGGAGATGACCAATCTGCCGGGCGCCACTCCCGAGCAAAATGCCCAGCGCCTGTACATTCTCGGCGAAGTCGCCTGGGCGTCGGATGAGAACGCCTTGTTCTACAGTATGGTGGACCAACTCCGCCAAGCCGACCCCGCCAGTCCCTGGTTAGAGGCGGCGCTGCTCTCGGTGGCGAATCTGCATCTCGTGCATCACGAATATGACCAGGCGCTCGACGCTTTTCGCGAACTGCAGCAGCGTTTCCCCAACGGATCCCGCGGCTCGTACGCGCACTGGAAAGCGGCGTGGCTCACTCTTCGCTTTGGACGAAACGATGAAGCTAAGAAATTATTCGACGAGCAGATCGGGATGTATCCCGGAGGCAACGAAACCTCCGCGGCGTTGTACTGGCGTGCCCGCCTGGCGGAAGAAGACAACCAGCCCGCGATGGCCCGCGCCTATTACCAGAAATTGTCGGACCGCTTCCGCAACTATTACTATGCGGAACTCGGCCGGCAGCGCTTGCAGAAACTTCCCGCGGGAACGGATCCACCGGGGCAGTATCCTCTGCTCGATCACATTCCGCCGCTCGAACATGGCGAGAAGGTGACGTTGTCGGAACTTCCAACGGACGACCTCCACCTGCAGAAGGCGCAGTTGCTGGGCAACGGCGGCTTGATTGACTTTGCCGTGCGCGAATTGCAGGCAGCCGCCACCGCCGACGGCGGCAACTGGGGTCCCTCCGAGACCGCGCAGCTCTACATCGACACTGGCCATTACGACCGGGCTATCGAAGTGATGAAGCACTCTGTCCCTAGCTATTTCGCCGTCGACATTCCGACGTTGCCGCGCGCGTACTGGGAAGCTCTGTTCCCGCGCCCGTACTGGACCGACCTGAAAAGATTCTCCGTCGCCAACGGCCTCGATCCTTATCTAGTGGCGTCGCTGATCCGCCAGGAATCGGAGTTCAATCCGCTCGCGGTTTCGCGCGCCAACGCCGTGGGGCTCATGCAATTGCTGCCCAAGACCGGCAAGGTCGTTGCACATCAGGTGGATCTGAAGCGCTACAACCCGACCCAACTGTTTACCCCAGAGGTCAATCTGCAACTGGGCACACGTTACTTCCGCGGCATGGTCGACAAGTTTGGCGGATCGTTCGAAAACGCTTTGGCCGCTTACAACGCGGGTTCCGACCGCGTCGAGGAGTGGATGGGACAGGGCAAGTATCGCGACTCGGCAGAGTTCGTCGAGTCGATCCCGTTCACCGAAACCCGCGAATATGTGCAGGCAATCATGCGCAACGCCAACGTCTACAAACAGCTCTACGGCACGCCGTAACCGGCTGCCAATTCCACGGAACTTCTGCGTTGAACCCTTCGTATCCCAAAGCGGAGCGGAGGTGTGCCCATGCGAAATGCCTTGGTAATGCTGGTAGCGTTCTGCACGCTGGTGCTGTTTCTTCCGAGCGCTCATGCTCAGGCCTCGGATATTGAAGAAGTCGGCAAGAGCCCTGTTGAAGCCAGGTTTGTTTCGGGCGGTCGCGTGCGGATGTCGCTTTGCCCCGGCGCCATTGAGGTGACGGGCAGGGACGACAGCCAGCTACGCGTCTCCTACACCACGCGGACGGACGAAGAGAAGGAAGTTCGAGTTCGAATCCAGGTGAACGGCGACGAGGCTGGGATCCGCGTGAGGGGATGTCCCCACAACAACTTTGAGCTAAGGATCGAGGTTCCGAAAACATCGAATCTGTACGCTCGCATGTTTGCCGGAGAGATGAATATCGACGGCATTCGTGGTGACAAAGATGTGGAGATTCACGCCGGCCACCTCACAATGGAGATCGGCCGCCCCGACGAGAATGGACACGTGGATGCCTCAGTGTTGACGGGCGATTTGGAGGCTTCGGCCTTCGACGTTTCCAAGGGAGGATTGTTTCGCTCGTTTGATCATCGCGGACCGGGCAAGTTTCGGGTCCATGCGCATGTCGGCGCGGGGCAATTGGAGCTTCGCTAGAAGCTATGTCTCCGATTGCGTGTGATGCGTGAACAGGATCTCAATCACCAGCAGTGAAGCGCCCACGACGATCGCGCTGTCCGCCAGATTGAACACCGGCCACTGGTACGACTTCACATAGAAGAGCAGAAAATCCACCACTCGGCCACTCGCTACGCGGTCCCAAAGGTTTCCCACCGCCCCGCCCAGAATCAGCGAGAGCGCGATCCCCGTGATGGTCAGCGCGCGCGCCTGCCTCCACAGCAGCACCGACACGATGATCATCGCGATCAGCGAGAACCCAATCAGCAGCGCAGTCTTCCAATGCGACGGAGAATCCGCAAACAAGCTGAACGCCGCCCCGGTATTTTCCGTGTGCGTGATTCGGAAGAATCCCGGGATAATCTGGATGTGCGTGTACATCGCGATGTGCGCGGCCACCATCCGCTTCGTCCAGCGGTCGAGCAGCACAACGAGCAGCGCGAGGAGGAAATGTGTGATTCGTGCCGAAGTCTTCATCAGTGAGCGCGCGCTTCCAGTTCTTTCAGCACCTCGCTGCAGCGCTCGCAGACCGTGGGATACGTTTTATCTTCGCCAACGTGCGTGGAATAGTTCCAGCAGCGTTCGCACTTGGCCCCATCGGCTTTCTTCACCTCAATGTGCACCCCACCGGTCCCATTGCCCGACCCCTGCGTGAGCGTAACCGCCGACACGATGAACAGATACCGCAGTTGTTCCGCGTGGCGCTGCAGCAGCGAATACAAAGGATCCGACGCGGTGATCGACACCTGTGCTTCCAGTCCGGTCCCGATCAGTTTGTTGTTCCGGGCCTCCTCCAGCGCCTTGAGCACTTCATCGCGCACCGACCGCAGGCTTGCCCACTCCTCGTCCGACTTCGAACCCGTTGCCAGCAGCGCAGCGTTCCCCAGAAGCTCGGCCGTTGTCGGGAACTGCGCCAGATGCACACTCTCCTCGCGCCCAGCAACTTTCGGCAGGTACGGCCAGATCTCCTCACAAGTAAAGCTCATCACCGGCGCCAACACCCGCACCAGCGCCTCACCGATACGCCAAACCGCCGTCTGTGCTGACCGCCGCGCCTCCGATTTCGGCGCAGAAATATACAGCCGGTCCTTGAGCACGTCGAAGTAAAACGCGCTCAGGTCCACGATGCAGAAGTGGTTCACGCGGTGGTAAATCTTGTGGAAGGCGTACTCCTCGTACGCACTCCGCACGTCGGCCACGAACCCGCAGGTCTGACGCAGCATATACTGGTCGAGCGGATCCATCTGGTCGAACGGCACCGCATCCGTCTGCGGATCGAAGTCCCCCACATTTCCCAGGATGTAGCGGAACGTATTGCGGATCTTGCGGTAATTTTCCGCCACCCGCAGCATCAGCGCTTCCGACCCGACCACGTCTTCGCGGAAATCAACCGACGCCACCCATAGCCGGACAACTTCACCCCCGAGTCGGCTCGAGATATCGACAGGGTCCACGTCATTCCCGCGCGATTTCGACATGGCCTGGCCCTTTTCGTCGAGCGTCCACCCGGGCGTCACCACGCCTTTGTACGGCGGCGTGGCATGCGTCCCCATGGCGCAGAGCAGGGAAGATTGAAACCATCCGCGGTACTGATCGCCGCCCTCGAGATACAAGTCCGAGGGCCACGGATAATCAGGCTCATCGTCGACTAACGCCAGATAGCTCGCGCCCGACTCCAGCCACACATCGAAGATGTCCGTTTCCTTCTCGAACTTAGTTCCGCTGCAGTGCGGACACTTCGTCCCCGCGGGAAGAATCGTGTCCGACTCCGGCGTGAACCACGCATCGGCACCGGACTTCTTGAACAGCTCCACGACTCTCTTGTTAACTGCGTGATCGTTGAGCGGCTTGCCGCAACTCTCGCACAGAAATACGGCGATCGGCACGCCCCACACACGCTGCCGCGAGATGCACCAATCCGGCCGCGTCTGGATCATGTTCGACAACCGCTCTTCGCCCCATGCCGGATCCCACTTCACCTTCTTGATTTCGTCCAGCGTCCGCGTGCGCAACGTGTCGTTCTTCCCAGCCCCGCCCGGCATCGGCGTTTCCATCGAGATGAACCACTGCTCCGTCGCGCGAAAAATCACCGGATTATGACAGCGCCAGCAATGCGGATACGAGTGCTCCGTCTTCTCGGTATGCAGCAGCGCCCCGCGGCTCCGCACCAGATCGACGATCGGCTGGTTCGCCTCCCACACACGCTTGCCCGTGTACTCCGGCAGTCCGTTGCGCAGGATGCCCTTTTCATCGACGTTGCTCGTGGCATCGAGCCCATACTTCATGCCGGTGATAAAGTCCTCGGCGCCATGTGACGGCGCTGTGTGCACAACGCCGGTTCCCGTGTCCATGGTGACGTAATCCGCCAGCACGCCCAGAACCTTGCGATCCAGAAATGGATGCTGAAAGTTCAGACGCTCCAGCCTCCGCCCAGGGAAGTGCGCCAACGGCTTCGGATCGGCGAGATTGCACTTCGCCGTCGCATCGGCGGCCAGCCGCGACGCCACGATGTAGACTTCGCCGCCCGCTTCCAGCGCCACGTACTCTTCATCCGGATGAAACGCCACCGCCATCGAAGCGGGCAGCGTCCACGGAGTCGTCGTCCAGATAATCGTCGAAACTTTTTTCCCCGCGAGCGTCGGATCAATCTTCGCGGGATCGTCGAGCAGCCCGTACTTCACCCACACTGTCGTGCTGGTGTGGTTTTCATACTCGACTTCCGCCTCGGCCAGCGCGGTCTCGTCATGCATGCACCAATAGACGGCGCGCAGCCCCTTGTACACGAATCCGTTCTCGTAAAACGAAAAGAACGTCGACAGCACCACCGACTCATACTGCGCAGTCATCGTGGCATACGGCCGGTCAAATCTCCCGAATACGCCGATGCGCTTGAACTGCGTCCGCTGCAGATCAAGATACTTCTGCGCATACTTGCGGCACTCGGCGCGCACGTCGGTGGGCTTCATTTGCAGCTTTTTGCCGCCCAGTTCCTTGTCGACCTTGATCTCGATGGGCAACCCGTGGCAATCCCACCCGGGCACGTAGGGCGCATCGAACCCCGCCATGGTCTTCGATTTGACGATGAAATCCTTCAGGCACTTATTCATCGCCGTGCCCATGTGGATGGGCCCGCTGGTGTACGGAGGCCCGTCATGCAAAATGAAGCGGGGCGCGCCTTTCCGGGCCTTCCGGATGCGCTCGTAGATGCCCGTCTGCTCCCAGCGTTCGAGCATTTTGGGCTCATTCTGAGGCAGGTTGGCCTTCATCGGAAAGTCAGTTTTCGGCAGATTGATGGTCTTTTTGAGTTCGAAGGCCACTCGGTTCGCGTCTCCCAAATGATTGAATCTTTTCATTATAGGGAGCGGGGCAGGGAACGTCCATGCAGAGGGATCGTGAGACGAATCTTAACCACGAAGGGCACGAAGTCGCACGAAGGAAACTCATGGAAACAGAGCCTTCGTGATCCTTCGTGTCCTTCGTGGTTTGCGGTTTTTCGGCAAGTCTAGATGATCCTCAGGACATGTCTTTTCGACATTTGCCAAGGACACCGGAATGCACTGTCGGAATAAGTCGACTAGAGGTACAATTTTAGAAAGTAGGCACTCTGGCCCGATGTCCGTGGGGGCAGCCGACAGGTACCTTGTTGACAAAAAAGGGACAGAAGTCCATGCAACTTGTGCTGGGTTGCGCTCATCTGTGTACAGAGGGCGTGGCAGGGCAGCGAAACTAGCAGGCTGGTCCAAGCAGACCGGCGAGGATGTCCAGACCAGAATTATGGGATCCGAACCAATCAACCCGAGCGGCCCCGCCAACGAGCCAGAGCTCCACCTGCTTTTGGCGAACACTACCTTCGAAGAACCCCTCTACAAGTCCCTGTTTCGCGAACTGGACGACTTTTTCTTCCCCAAAAAGCTTCCACCCCTCAAGCTGGAATCGAAGCCGGAACCCGTCAAAGACATCTGGGGCTTTTACAACAATTGGAGAAACGGCGCCCTGGGTTCGACGGGCGTGCATGTTCTGATCGTGGGAGTCGTGATCGCCGGCTATATGCTGGGACGCCACGTGGTGAATGCAGCCCCGGCGGCAAAGGTCACGGTTACCCTGGTGGACCCCGGCGAGATCCCGGCTCTGAAGCCTTCCAAGACGCAAGTTGGCGGCGGTGGCGGCGGTGGTGATCGCGACGTTCTGCAGGCCAGCAAGGGCAAGCTCCCGAAGTTTGCGATGACGCAGATCACGCCACCCGTCGTGGTCATCCGCAATGATCATCCGAAACTCGCGGTGGAACCGACCATCGTGATTCCCCCGCAAGTCCAACTGGCTTCCAACAACATGCCGAACCTGGGGGACCCCATGTCCCACGCCATGCTGCCCTCAAACGGCACCGGCTCGGGCAGCGGTATCGGTTCAGGTAGCGGCGGAGGTGTGGGATCGGGCAAGGGACCAGGCTTCGGTCCCGGTGAAGGCGGCGGCACTGGTGGAGGCATCTTCCACGTCGGCGGCGGTGTTTCCCCGCCACGCCAGATCTACGCGCCCGAACCCGAATTCTCCGAAGAAGCTCGCAAAGCGAAGTACCAGGGAGTCTGCACTCTCGGTCTGATCGTCGGAACCGATGGCCGTCCCAGCAACATCCGCGTGCTGAGCAGCCTTGGTATGGGACTCGATGAGAAGGCCATCGAAGCCGTGAAGAATTGGAAGTTCGAGCCCGCCATGAAAGACGGTCACCCCGTGCGGGTCGAGATCGCCGTAGAAGTCGACTTCCACCTGTACTGAGTTTTCTTCGTAGCGCCGGCGACTCGCCGGCTGTAGTGGCGGCGTCTCGCCGCCACACCCGACCACTGAATCGGACCCTAAGCCTTTCGCAGCACCGCGAAGTGCCCCAGTTTTCTCTCCCGAAATCCCAACCTCTTATAGATCTCAACCGCCCGCCCATTGTCTGCTCGAACGTGCAGAAATGGCGTCTCTCCCCGCTCGCGAATCCGCCTCATCACTTCCGCCATCAGAATTCCCGCGTAGCCCTTGCCCGTGTGCTCCGGATGGGTGCACACGGCGCTAACCTCGGTGTGCCCCGGAACTTTCAAGCGCTCGCCCGCCATGGCAACCAGTTTCCCCTGCGTTCGAATGCCCAGGTACGTGCCCAGTTCATGAGTACGACTGCCAAACGGCCCAGGTTTCGTCAGGGCAGTCAGTTCAATCATCTCCAGCGAGTCCTGGGGACCAAGCTCGATGAGCTCTGCGCCAGCGTTCGCCAAGGCAGGCGACCCAATTCCGTTGTCAGCTACCATCTGCAGCAGCGGCGCGCCAACCACGAAGTCCCAACCGACTCGCGATTCGTACGGGTCGTCGAGGAATAGCCCGACCGTCCCGCCGGTTCCAACCAGTCCGGCCAAGGACGCGAAGCCCTGTGCCCCGTACTCGCGGAATGCGCCCAACGGGCCTACCTCCCGAACAAAGCGCCGCGCCTCCTGGAAGCTCTCGGCAAACTGCGAATCCCGAGTAGTCAGCGCCTGCCAAATCACATTGTCGAGTGGATGCATAAGCTTTAGCTTTGTATGAGTGTGTGGTGTATGTGGCGCGGGCGCCCCCGCCCCCGCCCGCGCTCTTGCCATTGCCAAGGATCCTCGCGCGAGCCATCCCTGCAGGCCGGTGTAAACCAGGCTGCTCAACCCACGGAGTCCAGAGCCGCACAGCGGCGAAACAACTTAGCCCAGCGCTTCAGCGCTGGGTCGGTTCGCAACACGAGGAATGAGTCCCGAAGGAGTCTGTGTCG
>PLBY01000052.1:3365-174983 GCA_003134655.1 Acidobacteriaceae bacterium | reverse complement strand
TTTTCACTGCGATCGCCGTTGCTGGCAGCCCACGCCACCACCTCCGTCACGGCCGGGCGTTCCCTGGTGAGCAGAAACCGGTGCTCATCTTTGAGGCGCTCGAGCCCGCTCCGCGTTATGTAGTTCTTGACTGGAGTCGCGGGCTCGTCCGCTTGTGGTTCTCTCGTAAACCCTTTCCGCATCTCGTAGTCTTTCCAATCGAGCTTAGTTGTGCGCCAGGTCGGTTCGATGTTGATTCTGAACGCTGGCCGAAGCCAGCCAAGCCTCGGTCAGCGGAGGTCGAAAATTGGGAAGGAGCAAGCCGCCGGTTCTGAACCATTCGTACGCCGCCGGGCCGATTGAATCCCGATCGTGTCCCACCGCGAGGTCTCGAATAAAGTTCTTGCGAATCCATCGAACGACAGCGTTGTACCACTTCTCAAAAGCCTTGTTCTCGGTTTCGAAACTGGCCCAGACCCTACCCTGCGTAAGCGCGGGCTGACCGTTCCAAGGTTTAAGCACAGGAGATTCATAGACAAATTGAATGACAGGCGCCGAAAAGTCGATATTGAAATATTTCCCGGTAGTTTTCCGTGTCAAAGCAGGGAGGATCGCCTGATTCCACAAACAATAATGTCCCCCTCTTTCCCAAGGACGGTTCACTTCTTGAATTTCGGCAAGCTCTGAGGAGTGCCATTCTGTGACGATCACCGGATCACGCTCCTGCAAGAAATGCACGAACCGGCGACAGTCCTCAGGGAGCATATGAAAACGTGTCTGTCTTCCCATTGCTAGAAAAGTGTAGACGACTAATCGGAGTAAGCATACGGAATGCCTCTTTCTGCCCGTTTCCACATTTTCGACTGCTTTCTGCGCTCATTCAGGCAACTCCCGGCGCGACTGCCTCTCGTTTTGCTGGGAGAAGCGCTAACAGGACAACTCCGATCACAAGGAATACGATCACATCAGCAAAGTTCCTGTGGACGCCGTGAATCCACGCTTCCACGGTTTGAATCGCCATCACAGCGCCGTGGGAGATGTTCCACCAAGCTGCTAGAGCAATCATCGAGCGATGCTCAAACGGTCTCCTTGCGGCTATGAGTAGAAAGACCCCGACCGGAATAAAAAAGCTCAGAAACATCGGTTCGGTCTCGTTCTTCTGCACCAAAAGCCAGCTGGAATGCCGCAGATTCGTATATAGAAAATAAATCAGGGCCAGATTCAACAGCCCCACGATCACCAGGACGATCTGTGTTAGGCGTTCTCTTTTCACATTGACCTCATTTGAGCATGGATCGTTTGGGTACATTTTTGAGCAATCCGGTAGTTAAGAAGAAGTGATCCCAGCTTTCGGTTGGCGGACGATCCGCTCCGAACTAACTGCGGCTTCAACCCCTGACCAAGTCCACGCCTGCCAGACGATGACCGATGTGCATACAGTTTCGATCGTGGCGAAAAACAAGTACGCAGGAAGAGCGGGCGTCCGGGCACCGACAAGGGGCGGAACGAAGGTCAGGCCGCCGTTTATAAGGGTCACAATTGCACCCGCGATGATATTCGCCAGCCGGTTCGGTCTAAACGGAAGTAGTCGACACGCCACAATCATGGCGATGGGTATTTCCATGAAGACCGATGAAGCCAGCAGAACCCATGGTGGGAAATGTGGGGCGTCGGATAGATTTGGCGAGCCAACAATAGCAAACAGGGCAGTACAGTCCGCATACAGGTAGTTCAATAACGCGAAGAGCCAGAATAGAGACAACCGCTCCTTTGTGTCATGCATGTCAACCTCCTACGAAAGAGCAATGCAGGATCTGAGTTGCGCTCCTGCGCTCTGTACCGTGCATTTGAGTACTTTGGGAATACGGGCGAGAACATCAAGAGGATGCAAGGTACGAGGGAGTATCCGACGCAACTGCATCTCTTGCGTCTTTTTTGGATACTCATCCGTATTACGAGTATGGTGGGGGCAACCGCACTATCGCTGGAGGGGCTTGTGGCAGTGGATGCGGATGTGGTCCGGCTTCGCCGAGGCGACTTGAACGCTCTCTCGGAACTGATTACCCGGTACCAGAATCGGCTCTATCGGTACCTGCTGCGCATCGTGCGGCAGCCCGCCGAGGCGGAAGACCTGTTCCAGCAAACATGGTTGAGAGTGGTCGAGAAGATTCGTTCCTTTGATGCAAGCCGCAATTTCGATGCCTGGCTGTTCACGCTGGCGCGCAACCTGGCGATCGATCATTTGCGCCGGATTCGTCCGCAGAGCCTGGACGAGCCGCTCGCCAACAGCTTGCATAGCGAAACCGTGGCGGACCGGATTCCGGGTAAAGACCACACGCCGCTCGATCACGCGCTCGCGGCCGAGCGCCGAACGGAGATCAGCGAAGCGATGGCGGGGCTGCCGATGATGTATCGCGAAGTCCTCACACTGCGGTTTGAGGATGAGATGAAGATTGATGAAATCGCGCAGGTTACAGCGGTTCCGGTATCAACGGCGAAGTCGCGGCTGCGGCGTTCGCTGGAACAATTGCGTTACGCGCTCGAAGCGCGGTATCCCGGAGGTACATGGCAATGAGCGAACACGACAAGATTCGAGAACTGCTGGCTCTGGCCGCAGCCGACGCGCTGACGAGCGCGGAAGAAAAGCAGGTTGGGGAGCATGTGCGGTCTTGCGTCGCCTGCTCGAACGAATTGGGGGCTTGGCGGCCGATTGCGAGCGAACTCCGCCGATTGCCGACACCGCAGCCTTCTTCGTGGCTGGTGCAGGCCACGCTGGCGCGTGCGGGGGCGAAGCTCACCGAACAGGCCGAGCACGATTGGAACCGCCGCGTAATGATTGTTTTAGTAGCGTTTGCGTGGCTGCTGACGATTGCGAGCTGGCCGGTTTTCCACTTTGTGAGCGGACGTTTCCGGAGCTTGCTCGAGCCGCAGTTCAGCCATACGTGGATCAGTTTTGCCGCGTTCACCGCGCTAGGGTGGCTCGCGGGAGGGGTGGCCGCAGTGATGCTGGCAATCCGGCAGCGCGGCGAAAGGGGGCTGGCATGAGCCGCTTCACAAAGGAATTGCGCGTGATTCCAAAGGCAGCGTGGATCGTTGCATGGTTCGCCTATTTGTGCGTCACGGTGCCGTTGTTCTTCTTTGTCGCACCAACGGATCCGGAGATGGGCAAATGGCCGCGCTGGGGTCAAGCGCTGCTCATTTACGGATTTCTCCTGCTCCAGGTGGCTTGGGTTGCGCTGATCGGATACATCTATGGCGATGCGAAGCGGCGGCAGATGCGGTACGTAATGTGGACGCTGCTGGCGATCTTCATTCCTAATGCGATCGGGATGATCTTGTACTTCATTCTCCGCGACCCTCTGCCGAAGCCGTGCCCCGGCTGCGGGCATGTCGAAAAGGCAAAGTTCTCATTCTGTCCGCACTGCGGCACTTTGCTGCAGCCACCGTGCCCGAAATGTCATAAGCCCGTTGAGCCGACTTGGGCGAATTGCGCGTATTGCGGACAGCACCTGCCCGAACCGGCGACGCGAGCTACACAAAATCCCTCTGTGGCGACGTGACGCCGTGCGCCTTCGCGCGATTTGCGGCCCGAGATTGACTGGTTTCGCTTCCTCCGTTTGTTCGACGCTGGTGGATTGATACTTGGCGAAAACTGGCCTTTACACTGATTGAGCATGTCCTTTGCCTTCCCTCACCACCCCACCGGCTGCGCCGGAGCACGCCTGGAAATGCATTTGGGAGCACTCGGGGGCGTCCTATAACCCTTACCCTAGTCAGAGTACCGCCAGCGCCCTTGGAGTGCGCACAAATCCTGATTACGGGGGCAGGTGGCCCATCTTTGCATTGCACCATTCCCACGGAGGGTGCCCCATCCTTGCGTTTTTTGCAAGGGTGGGCGGCGATGCTGCCGGCGCAACTCTTGTCCGTTCTACACCGCCCGTTGTGTATGCCGTCGTCGTACCCGCCCTTCGCCTACGCGAAGGACGGGGCACCCGCATCGTGGTGGCTTCTGCAGTTTGAAAGCCGGGCCACCCGCCAGATCTCGCGCATGACAATCATCAAAACTTCAACTTCTTATTTCGCCTGCGCTAGCTTCGTAACAACTGCGGCAACTTTATCGAGTATTTGGTTCCAGCCCTCCATTTGACCGCTATTTTTCGCGCTCTCCATGGGTTCATTTCCAATGAAGGTGAGTTTCGTCTGGCCGTTCCCGAGATCCTCAAAGATGGTCACGTCGCACGCACCGTCTATCGCCTCATGTTCTATTCCTAATTGCGCAGGCTCAATCTTGTTTCCCTTCGAGTCCGAGAAGTACATGGAGGAAACGATCTTCTCGTGCAGAACAATCTCGTGGTATTCACCCGCATTCCAGAACTCCTGCCCATCGGGCGTTCTCATGCAGCAGAGAAATTTTCCTCCCACGCGAAAATCCATCTTGCAAACAGGCGAAGTAAAACCCTTCGGCCCCCACCACTGCATCACGTACTTCGGGTCTGTCCACGCCTTCCACACCAACTCGCGTGGGGCATCAAAAATTCTTGTAACGACCATCCGCTCAATTTCGCTAACCGTGTTTTCTGTCATCTCTGACCTCCTCTTTCTTCATTTGATTTACAACTACATCCAGTTTGTCGAAGCTCTCTTCCCAGAATCGGCGATAGCTAATCGCCCAGTCGCGGACTGTTTTGATCGCCTCTGGCCTAAGCGTGCACACACTCTCTCGTCCACGCTTCGTCTTGATCACAATCCGCGCCCGCACCAGGTAGGCGATATGTTTTGAAATCATCTGCTGCGAAAGTGCAAACGGTTCCGTCAACCCATGCACAGAGGCCGGCCCATGGGAGAGTCGTTCGATCATCGCCCGCCGGGTTGGATCAGACAAAGCCGCAAACGTTGTACCTAATTTATCCACAACCATATGGTAGTGGATGATCTGTCAATGTCAAGCGTCAATTTTGTGATCCCTGATTTCTGTTGACTGATCCCAATCTGGAGGATTGGCGGAAACGATGTGTCGAAACGCCGGAGGCTTGGCTATTCGCTAATGCGGATACGAAACGCCCGGTCCACGGCGATGCCATTCAGAAAGACTACTTGCGACCAGCGGGCGAAAAGATCGGGTTGCAAGGAGTGGGGTGGCACAGCTTTCGTCACACATAATCGAACGCTGATTGATGATATCGGCACGCCGCTCGGGGTGCAGCAGCGCCTCATGCGGCACGCCGACATCAAGACGACCATGAATACGTACGGCTCAGCATTTGAAAAGACCAAGCGCCGAGCCAATAGCCGGGTAGCAGATCTTGTTTTGCCGCCCGCGATCAAAAGCCAGCTGAAGGATAGGGCGAAGGAAGTTTCCCTGAAGAATTTGAGGCCCGAAACAGCCACGATCCAGTGATTTTGGAATTGGGGACTACGCCGGTAGTCCCTCAAATCCGTAAATTGGTTGCGGGGGGTGGATTTGAACCACCGACCTTTGGGTTATGAGCCCAACGAGCTACCNNTACCAGACTGCTCCACCCCGCACTTCGATCATAACAACCGGGTGGAGTGCCGTCAAACTTCTCCTCAGAGCCCCCAGGCGGGACGCGGTGTGCGCGGGATGTCGCTCCCGGAATCCTTCGCTGGTAATTGCCGGAAGCCGTTGCTCGCCGGCGGTTCCTTCGGTTGCGTGATTCCATAAACTGCGAAACTACGCATCCTCTTGCGGATCGCCGACATCCAAGCCGTATTGCAGGGATGGTCCCGAGCCCTCTCGCTGGGTTCGATCAATCCCTGCTAACCTTGATGCACGGAATTAGGAGGCGTCCTATGGCGAAGAAAGAACTTGCTGCTACTCGTCAAACTACAATCAACGCACAGCCCCGGATTCACCAGCGTGCCAGTGAAATTCAAGCCTACGGCACGGTCTCTCACGGTCTGCCGCTCGAACTGGAAGAACCGGTTCGTCTGGAAATGACCGAACAGCTGAATCTGTTGCTCGCCGACACCATGACGTTACGGGATCTTTACAAGAAGTCGCACTGGCAGGTTGCAGGGCCCACGTTTTATCAACTTCATCTTTTGTTTGATAAGCACTACGACGAGCAAGTGGAGATCGTTGATGAGATTGCCGAGAGGATCCAATTGCTCGGGGGAGTCTCGGTATCGATGGCCGCTGATGTCGCCGAGACCACGCGCATCGAGCGTCCACCTCGCGGCAGGGAAGAAGTGCCCGTGCAGATCTCGCGGCTGCTGGATGCGCATCAGATCATTATTGGTCACTGCCGGCAACTGGCGCGCCGTGCTTCCGAAATCGGGGATGACGGCACCAACGATCTGGTCGTCAGCGACGTTCTGCGAGCGAACGAACTACAGGTGTGGTTTCTGAGCGAGCACCTGGTCGATGTCCCTCTGGTGCACGCGCAGGAACCCCGCGCTCGCAAAGCGGGATAATAAACTTGGATAATCTCCGGATCGAGCTGAATGATACACGGGCCCTCGATGAACGAGGGCCCGCGCTGATCTCGACGCAGCCTTATGCCTTCATGTTGTCGTGGTCGTAGTATTCGTACCCCGACATTGGTTTCTCGCCGCCCTTCTTCCAGATGCGAGAGTCTTCGGGCAGTTTGTTGAGCACCCGCGCCATCTCGCGAATATGCATCGCGACCGTCCCGCAACACGCGCCGATGTAGTTGATCCCCAGATCGCGAGCTTGCACGGCATAGTCCGCCATATCCTTGCGCGTAAGTTGCAAAGGGTCGAGTGCGTAAGGAAATTCGGGAAGACTCGTGAAGTCCGGCTTGTCTTTCGGGGTTCGATACGCGACCGGCTGGCACGCGAGATATCCCGAAACCGCCTTGCGCATCTGCTCCATCGGTCCCAAGATGTGCTGTGGCGGACGCAGGCAATTCATTCCGACGACGTCCGCTCCTGCGTCGAACAGCGTTTTCGCGGCATCTGCGGCATTCATGCCTTCGACGGTCTCATCCTTATTCTCAAAGCAGATGGTGACCATTGCAGGCAGGCCGGTGCGCTTGGCGCGCTCCACCGCAATCAGAGCTTCGCCGACCCAGGAAAACGTTTCGCCGATGATGAAGTCGATGCCCTCGTCGACCTGCACGGCGAGCTGCTCGTCAAAGGTCTTGCGGACGCGATCGGCGGCGGCCGGACTGCCGGGCTCGTACATCCACGTCAGGCTCAGGTTCCCGGCGACCAGACATTGATCTCCCGCGACCTCGCGGGCCACTCGGACGGCTGAGCGGTTCAGTTCCTCGAGTCGGTTCTCAAGGCCCACGGTGGCCAGTTTGTCGCGGCTGGCGTAGAACGTGAGTGCCTGAAGTACCTCGGCGCCGGCTTCGCGAAACTCAATGTGCAGTTCCCGTAGAGCGTTCGGATACGTCAGGACCACTTCCGGCGTGAACGGACCCGCGCGCACCCATCCGCGTTTTTCGAGTTCCAGCAGATAGCCGCCGTCGCCAAGAACGGGGCCTTCCTTCAATCGTTCGAGAATGCCTTTCTTTTTCATGCCTGCTCCTGAGAATCGTTAGTCGTCCACATATTCGTACTCGGCCCTGATCGGCTGGTTGTCGGCGAAACGGTTCGGGCGGAAGGCGCTGATGTCCACGCTTTTGCCTTTGCCGTCGAGCACGAGCTCACTCATCACCAGGCCGACTGCGGGGGAAATCTTGAAACCCATGCCGGAGAATCCAGCGCACACATACTGCCCGCGGATTTCCGGGATTGCGCCCAGCAGTGGGCGTGAGTCTGGTGTCATGTCATAGATGCCAGTCACCCCGCGCATGACCTCGGCGCCCGCAAGTCGCGGAACGCGGCGGCATGCGCGCTCAATGATTTCTTCGAGCGATTCATCGGAGGCTCGTTGGGGGGAATTATCCGGATCGATGGGTCGCTTTCCGTAGAAGTCACCCACCAGAAATTTGTCGTGGGCGTCGGAACGGAAATAAGTTGCCGTCACCGAATCGATGCAGGCACAGCCTCCGCCCTTCATGCCCGGCGCGTTTCGAAGAATTGCGACCTGGTGATATTCGCATTCGATCGGGAGATCACAACCCGCCTGTTGATACAACGGCCGGGTCCACGGGCCGGTGGCAGAAATCACAACTGGGGACGAGATGGCTCCTTGGTCACTGGCGACACCCCGAATGTAACCGCCTTCGACAACGAACTCAGTTGCCTGGGTGCGAGATAAATAAGTCACGCCCATCTCGCGAGCAGCACTTAGGAAGTCTCCGGCGACCCCAGCGCCGTCGCCGTATCCAGAATCGGACTCGTAGGCGGCGAATTCCACCTCGTCGACATTCCAGTCAGGCTCAAGTTGCTGGAGATCTTGTTTCCCGATGAGATGCACAGTTACTCCCAGCTTGCGCTGCATCTCGACGTTGAGCTTGAGGCGGGCGGTTTCATTCGGATGAACGATGCGCACGAAGCCAGTCTTACGAAAATCTCCGGTCGAGCCCCCAAGTTCCTGCCAGTTCTGAAACACGCGGAGGCTGATCAAAGCGAGTTGCACTTCCGGAGGATAGCTGTAATGCATGCGAACCAGCGCCGACGAGCGCCCGCTGCCTCCGCGACCGACATGGTCTTTGTCGAGGACAACGATGTTCCCAACCTTTCGTTTGGCGAGATGGAACGCGATCGACGCTCCCATGACACCTGCACCCAGGATTACGATGTCGGCAGTCTTCGGCAGCGAATTGGAGCGCCCGTTTGCGCCACTCACGCGGCCGCCTCCCGCAATCGTCCTTTCTTCCAGTCGCGCAACGCTTGATGCGCGGCATTACGTCCGGGCGCACCGGTCACGCCGCCTCCGGGATGTGCGCCCGCTCCACACAGATAGAGTCCGTCAATGGGCGTCCGGTATTGCGACCATCCGGGTACCGGGCGCATAAAGAAGAGTTGTTCCAGTCGCAGGTCGCCGTGAAAAATGTTGCCCTCGGTCAACCCGTAGGTTCGTTCCAGATCAAGCGGGGTCAGCACCTGTCGCGCCACGATTGCATTCGGAACGTTCGGCGCATACTCGGCAATCTTCTTCACAACGCGATCGCCCAGCAGATTCCGCTTCTCGTCCCAATTGCCTTCCCGCAGGTGGTAGGGCACGTACTGCACAAAGCAAGTGAGAATGTGTTTGCCCGGAGGAGCCAGGGAATCATCCACGTTGGAGGACACGACGCAATCCACCCACAGTTCTTCGGGGATCTCTCCGAACTTGGCAATGTCGTAGCAGCGTTCTGCAAACGCCAGCGATGGAACAAGGGTGTAAAACGTGCGTTCGAGCGCCGTTGCCTGCGGCGACGTTCCGGTAAATCGCGGCTCTTCGGAGAGGACCATGTTTACTTTTGCGCATGGTCCCTGCATCTTGATTCCGCGCACCGCGAACAGAAAATCTTCGGGAAGTTCTTTCGCGTCCAGAAATCCGATGAAGGTTCGCTTCGGATCGGCGTTGGAAAGAACGATGCGGGCGCGAAGTTCCGTGCCGTCTTCCAGCACAACGCTGCGTGCCCTGCCGTTGCGCACCTCAATGCGAGCGACCGAGGTTGAAGTGCGAATCTCTACTCCGCATTGTCTGCCGGCGGCAGCCAGTGCCTGCGTGATCGATCCCATGCCGCCCATCACATGTCCGTAGAAGCCCTGTAGTTCGTGCTCTCCCCCGCTGAGCAGATGAAAGAGCAGTCCGATGGCTGTCCCCGGCTGGTACGGGCCGCCATGCTTGCCGTAGACGTTGTTGGCCAGAAACATCGTCTTCATTTTCTCGGATTCGTAGTTGTGATCGAGAAACTCACCCAGACTTCCGGTAAGGAACGACACCAGTTGCGAGATCTCCGCGCTGGAGACGCCACGAAATCGTCTGCCCACCCGGAACAAATCCGTCCAGCCCTTCAGGGTGGAGGTATCGACTTCCGGTGGGGGCTCCATGAAGAAGGGCTGCAAGTAACGGGCCAGTTTTTTTAGCTGATCATCGACTTGCACAAACCGCGCTGCATCTTTTGCGGAAATCTTTGAAAATTCTTTTCGTGCTCGTTCGCGATCCACCCACCAGGGCACAACATGCCCGTCTGGAAAGGGAACCTGGATCGCCGGATCGCAGGGAATCATGCGCAGTCCGTGCCTGGCCAGGTTCAAGTCTGAGATCACTTCGGGGCGCAGCATGCTGGCTATATAGGAGGTTGTGGACACGCGGCAGCCGGGAGCGATTTCCTCGGTCACACAACAGCCGCCAACAATCTCCCGGCGCTCCAGGACCAGCGTGGAGAGCCCCGCTCGTGCCAGATAGGCCGCCGCCGTAAGTCCGTTATGCCCGGCGCCGATCACGATGGCGTCGTAGACCGATTTGCCGTGGACATTGCCGGTTTGACTTGAAGTCACGAAACGTGTCCTGAATCGAACCACACTATCGCAGATAGCAGCGAAAATGAAGTTGAAACCGAAATAATTCTCAGGTATGCTTTCGTGACTTGCAGTCACTCTCTATGCCTGGAATCGCCAGCAACCGCGCCACGCCCCCACTCTACCAACGCCAGGTCCCGACGCGTCCCAGGTCGGAGGCGAAACGCACGCGGATCATTGAGGCGGCTACCCAACATTTCGCCCAACACGGTTATCACGCGGCCCGGGTTGGGGACATCGCTATCGAACTCGGCATTGCTAAGGGATCTATCTTCCAGCACTTTGGCAGCAAAGACGGATTGTTCTTCGAGGTGTACAAGCGTTCGGTCCGGTCGTTTGCGAAATACCTCGATGCGCCCGCGGAAATCCGCGCGGCTGGCTTCTTCGAGGTGCTGCGTTACTGGCTGGTGCGAACCGAACACCTTGTCCACGAGGATTGGATTCCCTACCGCATCTCTTTGCTGGGCAATTACGGCACCGATTTCGTTCTGAAGCGCGAGATTAACCGCTTCCTCCTTAGCGAAGATCCGTACGGCACGGTGAGTTTTGTGCGCTTCGGATTGGAGCGCCACGAACTGCGCAAGGACATGGACATCGAGATGGTCGTTTCGATCATTGACTGGATGGTCGAGCGCGTTCAGGATGCGCTGCTCACGGCGGAACTGGATCCGGGGCTGTTCCGGCGTCAGGGTGAACTCACAGAAAAGAAGGAAGCCAGGATCCAACAGTTTCTGGATGTGTTGCAGCGCGCGATCGGCACCGGCGCAGATCCCGCGCCTATTGCGCGCCCAAAGGCACGCGGGAATCATCGCCGCTAGAGGCCACAGCACTCGCGTGAGAACATAAACATGCCAGCATCGATTGAACAGATTCTTTCCAGCTACAATGACCGCGCCCCGCTGTCTGAGGCGTCAACCATTCCTGCGCCCTGGTATGTCGATCCGCGCATCGCCGAACTCGAGAGGCTCAACGTCTTCGGCAAGACCTGGCAATTGGTCGCCCGCACCGACCAGTTGCAGAAGCCGGGTGACTTTATCGCCACGCGGCTGGCCGGAGAACCGGTCGTCGTCGTTCGCGGAGCCGACGGTACGCTGCGCGCCTTCTACAACGTCTGCCGTCACCACGCTGCCGCCGTTGTGACTCAGCCCTGCGGTCACGCGGAGATTCTGCAGTGTCCTTACCACGGCTGGAAATACGGTCTCGACGGCTCTCTCAAGGGCATGCCGGAGTTCGATGGCGTGCAGAACTTTGATCGCGCGGAGAACGGACTGGTTCCCATCCGCGTGGAAACCTGGGAGTGCTTCGTGTTCGTGAACCTCGACCCCCAGGCCGCGCCTTTGCTGCAATTTCTGGGTGGATTGGTAAGGCGGGTTGCTCCCCTTGGCGTCAGCAAACTGCACTACTTCGACCGTAGGAGCTACGACATACATTGCAACTGGAAGGTCTACGTCGATAATTACCTCGACGGCGGATATCACGTGCCCCATCTTCACAAGGGATTAAGTTCGGTGCTCGATTACAAGCAGTACACCATCGAGAACGAAGATCGTTATTGCCTGCAGTCGAGCCCTATGGTCGCCTCCGATAAAGACGCCGCTACGGGCGCGACCCGCAAAGGCGACCGCGCCCGTTATTTTTGGCAATATCCGAACCTGATGATCAATTGCTACGAGGGATACATGGATACGAACTATGTCATCCCAGTGGATGCCGATCATTGCACCGTGATCTTCGACTTCTATTTCAGCGACGTGAGCGAAGCGCGGCGCGCATACAACACCGAATCAGTCAACGTCGGCAACCGCGTGCAAGATGAAGATCTCGGCATCTGTGAAGATGTTCAACGCGGCCTGAAGTCGCGGGCGTATGGCGCGGGCCGGCTCTCTGTGCGCCGGGAGGCCGGGGAGCAGTTGTTCCATCAGTTGCTGGCCGCTGATCTGAAGAGGGATGCCGCACCATCCCTGGCGGCGGCCGATTGAGTCTTCCCGGTTACTTTACGAAAGGCATCGTGAGACTAGTCCTCGCCGCAGTTTTCACTCTTACCGCGCTGGCACACGGCCAATTGACGGCGATTCGAGCCGGCCGCCTGATAGACCCGGATTCCGGAACCATTCTGATCGACCAGATCATCCTCATTCGGGATTCGAAAATTGAAAGAGTCGGGAAGGGCATCGATATTCCCCCCAATGCCGTGGTCGTCGATCTCAGCAGGATGACCGTGCTTCCCGGTCTTATCGATTGCCACACTCACCTCGCCGATGGCGCCCATGACGGTGAACCGATGGGGCAGTTCAAAAAGACCGCCGCGCAAGTCGCGCTGGAATCCGTGCCCAATGCGCGCGCCATGCTGGAATCGGGATTTACGACGGTGCGCGACGTGGGAGCCTACCGGGCCCTGGGTGATATCGCTCTGCGCGACGCGATCAACCGTGGCGATATTGTTGGCCCGCGCATGTTCGTCGCCGGCGCCTATGTGACCATTTCCGGCGGTGCGGGCGCGCTCACGGGTCTTGCTCCCGACATCCAGCTTCCGTGGGACCTGCGCTATGGTGAAGCCAACAGTCCGTGGGAAGTGAGAAAAGTGATTCGCCAGCTCGCCCACGATGGTGTCGATCACATCAAGACCCTATCCAGCGGCGCCGTGCTCACTCATGGCAGTAATCCGAAATCGCAGGAATTCACGCTCGAAGAACTGCAAGCCGCCGTCGACGAAGCCAGCCACTTCGGACTGCGCGTCGAAGCCCACGCCCATTCCGCCGAAGGCATCAAAAACGCCATTCGCGCGGGTGTCGCCTCGGTTGAGCACGCCACCATGATCGATGACGAAGGCATTGCCCTCGCGAAGCAGCACGGAACTTATCTGGACATGGATATCTACGATGAGGAGTGCATCCAGGAAGGCGGAAGAAAAGGGAATGTGCCGAAGGATTTTCTGGAACATGATGCGCAACTCGGACAGATCCAGCGCGACAACTTTCGCAAGGCAGTCGCCGCGGGCGTGAAAATGTCGTTCGGCTCCGATGCCGGCGTGTGCGCCTACGGGACGAGCGGGAAGCAGTTCGCCTTCATGGTCAAATACGGAATGACCCCGATGTTGGCCATCCAGGCAGCGACCAGTTCTGCCGCTGATCTGCTTGGGCGCTCGAGTGAAATTGGTTCGATCAAGGCAGGCAAGTATGCCGACATAATTGGGGTCCCGGGGGATCCCACGGCAGACGTCCGGTTGCTCGAGGACGTCAAGTTCGTCATGAAAAACGGACAGATCTACAAACACTAGACATGACATTCGTAAAGACGATGCTTGCAGCGTCTCTCCCCTCGAGCTGAAAAAGCCTCAAGCAGCGTCTCTACGATCATTGATGATCGCGCGGAATGGTTTCTTGCCAGCTCTTGGACTTGATCATCTGTCCGTCCTTCAGCAACTCCCGCGTGTATTTGTAATAGAAATTCTTCTGATCGGTGGTCACGAGCAGATGTCCCCGCCACACTAGCATGCGGCCCTTCAAAGCGAAGATGCTCTCCGCCTCCCCGCGCACGGAGCAGGTCTCCGGGTGCGCGTCGTCGCCTTCGTAGGTGAGATTCTCGAAATCATTTTCCGTGCCCCACGGGTACGTGTATCCGTCTTTGCCTTTCCAGTGTACCGTCGTTTTCTGGCGAGCCTCATCGCGTTCGACCGTCCATTCGCCGGGCCAGGGAAATCCTTCATTCTTGATGTCGTTTCGCTGTTCGGACGGCTGAGGCGGCGAGAATTCCGGTGCAGTGGCCCCGTGCACCGGAACAACTGGCAGAACAATCCGCGATCCGCCGTTGCCGCCCAATTCGAGCGACGTTGTCATCGCATAAGGCGTGGGCAGCACCATCGGCCACAGCGCATTTGAAATCGCCACACGGATGCGATGGCCCTTGGGAAATACCCAAGAAGTCAGGTGCATCTCGATGTTCAGCGGATAAACCTTACCGGGTTCAAGATCACGTGGTTCGGTCATCGATTCCCGTTGCGCACCATTCAGTCCCGCGCCCGTAATCTGCGTGACCGTACCGTCGGGAGCCACGTCGGAAAGCCGCGCGAACCAATCCGCCAGCGGCGCGGTCGCCGAAGCGCGCAGCAGTGCGTGCGGACGGCCGAGAATCGCTACCTCGTCTTCCAGCGGCGCCGAATCATAAACGAGACTGAATGCGTCCACCGGCCGCGGATCGCTCAACAGTTCTCCCCACCAGAAGCCAGCCTCGACGCCAACTGTGGGAATGTATTTCAACTGATGCGTTGCCTGAACCCCGGCAGTTCCCTCCATCGTGTGATTCTCATGTAGGTAGAACGTGGTGCTGGTCGCGTCCTTCGGCGGCCATACATCTTCGCGTCGCCATTCGCCCGGCACCTCCTGGAGAGTTGGATCCGGCGGACGCCAGTGTTGCATGAAGATCACGAGCTGCGGATCATCCCGAACGCCAGTGTCCCGTCCCTTGAGCCAATAGTCGAACCAACGCACCGCCTGATCGCGCCACTCGGTCGCGGGTCCGAAGTCGGGGTCATTGGGAAATGAATGGTTCCATGGCCCGACAATCGCCTTGATCGGAGCCTTCGACTTCATCAGCATGTCGGTGACGTTGTCGCGATAGCCGTCCTGCATGCCGCCAATCAGAAGGCTCGGCGTCGTGATCTCACTTAGCGGTCGCACCCGGTCGCGCCAGAAAGGACCGTCGTGCTGATGCTTCAAGTAGAGCAGCGACCACGGTGGCGAGTCGAAGCGTGGCCCGATGACTCTCTCATCTAGCGAGTAATCCGGCGCGCCCACCCAGCCTTCCGCCATGTCCATGTTCAGTTCGAACTCGTCAATGTGCGCCATCCCGTCGACGTAGTGAACGTCATCGTGAAACAACTCCGCGGTAGCGTGCGCCGCCACAATCGCCTTCAATGCCGGCGGATGCCGCATCGCCATCTGCATCGCGGTGAATCCTCCCCACGAAATTCCGAACATGCCGACATTGCCGTTGCACCACGGCTGGCGCGCTAGCCACGCAATGACCTGCTCGCCATCAACTTGCTCCTGTTCGGAATACTCGCGCTCGGGCGGAACCCCTTCACTGGCGCCAAATCCGCGAATGTCGACCCGCACGCCTACGTATCCACGCCGTGCGAAATAGGCGTGCTTGGGATAGTCGCCAGCGGCTGTGCCATCGTCCTTGCGGTAGGGCAGATACTCAAGCAGAGCCGGGAACTTCTCGCCCGCCTTCGCTCCATCCGGCATGTAGAGAGTCGCAGCCAGGCGAATACCGTCTTTCATGGGAATCCACGCCTGCTCCATGCGGACTCCATAAGCAGGAGGCGACGGTGGCTCAATCGCAAAAACAGAAACAGAAGAAATCAGAACGAGGCAGAGGATCCAGGCGGTTTTTGCCAAAGCCATCTCCGTGGTCTGGGTGCCCCATTTCTCGCGTTCCTTGGAAGAAGTGGGGAATTGCCAATAGCGCTGACCCGAGGTCAGTCCTGTGGTCCCTGCTCTCGCCGCATGGCCCGCAGATCGATCCCCAGTTGCTCCGCTTTCTTATACAGGTGACTGCGCTCCAGGCCAAGCGTTTTTGCTGCCAGGCTCATGTTCTGATGGCTGCGTTTCAGTTCCGCGAGAATCACTTCGCGCTCGAACGACTGCACGCGGTCGGCGAGTGCCCCGGAGCCAGTGTCAGCGGACGCGACGGTTCCGGAAGAAGTTTTCGGCAGTGCGATTTGCACCGTTGACAGATCCACCTGCCCTTCGGTGGCTAACAGCATGAGTCGCTCGACCATATTGCGCAATTCGCGGACGTTCCCTGGCCACGCATGAGATTGCAAGGCCTCAATCGCGTCGGTGGTGAACGGCACCGGTTTCCACCCGTTCTGCGCGCACACCTGCGCGGCAAAATGCTCCACTAGCGCAGGAATGTCATCGCGCCGCTCGCGCAACGGAGGCAGCACCAGCGGGAAAACGTGGATGCGGTGAAACAGATCCTGCCGGAATTTCTCCTCGCGGACACGCGCTTCCAGATCGCGATGTGTCGCCACCACCACGCGAACGTTCACACTCACGGGCTTGTCTCCGCCGATGCGCTCGACTTCGCCTTCTTCCAGCACGCGCAGCAACTTGGCCTGCATGTTCAGGGGCATATCGCCGATTTCGTCGAGAAAAATCGTTCCCTGATCGGCCTGCTCAAATTTTCCGATATGGCGCCCGGACGCGCCCGTGAACGAGCCTTTCTCGTAGCCGAACAGTTCGGACTCAATCAACTCCGCCGGCACGGCCGCGCAGTTCAAAGTTACGAATGGGCCGGCCGATCGCGGGCTGCGCTCGTGAATCGTTCGCGCCACGAGTTCCTTCCCGGTGCCCGTCTCGCCGAAGATGCAAATCCGCGACTCGCTTGCGGCGACGCGTTCCAGTTGCGCCATCACCCGCCGCATCGCTTCACCCTTCCACACGATCTCGTGCTTCCCGAGTCGCTGGCGGAGTTGCCGGTTCTCGCTTTCCAGGCGTTGCAGCTTGAGCGCATTCTCCACCGTAAGCATCAGCTTGTCGCTGGAGATCGGTTTCTCAAGAAAGTCGAGCGCTCCCAGTCGGGTGGCCTTCACCGCCATTTCAATGTGCGCCTGCCCCGACATCATGACCACCGGCGCCGTCACTCCCTGCCGTTTGAGTTCTTCCAGCAGGGTCAGCCCATCCTTGCCGGGCATGACCACGTCAGAAAGAATCAGGTCGAAATGCTGCGTCTTGGCCAGTTCCAGAGCCTTCGCCGCGTTGTCGCACACGGTGGCTTCGTGTCCCGCCAGCCGGAAGGCCCGCGACAGCGAGGCCAGCGTGTTGGCTTCATCATCGACGATCAAAAGATGCGCTTTGAGTGGCAACCGTCCTCCTCGCTAGTTGCGATCGGCAAACTGACCGGTGTTCTCGCCTGTGGTCTGCGCGGCAGGAGTTTTCTGTAGCGCTTCATGATTATCAGGCAACTCGATGACGAACGTCGTCCCTCTTCCGGGCTCGCTCTGCACGCTGATTCTTCCGCCGTGATCGCTGACCACCGATTGTACGATCGCGAGTCCCAACCCTGTTCCATGCTGTTTGCTCGTGTAATAAGGAGTGAAGATGCGCTCACACTCCTCGGGGGTGAGTCCAGACCCGGTGTCGGCGACTTCGATAATCACTTTTCCATCGTCGCGTCGCGTTCGCAGAGTGAGCGTGCCGCCACTGGGCATGGCATCCATCGCATTGAGCACCAAATTAGACAGAGCACGGTGCAGCAAGTCAGGATCGGCTCCGATCGTCCCGAGATGCTCGTTCAACTCCAGCTTGGAGGCAATCGGGGCGCGCCCCGGTGCCTGCAGTTGTGCCTGGTAGAGTTTCACGATTTGCCCAAGGATTTCATTCACCTGCACCGCTTGTAACTGTGGCTGCGGCATCTTCGAAAATTCGCTGAAGCGGCCGATAATCTTCTTGAGGTTCGAGATCTCCGCCAGCAGAGTAGTTGCACTCTCCCGGAATACTTCATCGAACTGCTCGGGGCTCTGCGTCCGCGCTCGCATCAAATTCTCAACCGTGAGTTGAAGGGGGAACAGCGGATTCTTCAACTCATGCGCCAAACGCCGGGCTAACTCGCGCCACGCTGCCACTCGTTCGGTCTGCACGAGACGCTCTTTCTGCGCCAGCAATTCGGCCGTCATGCGATTGAAGGACTCCGCAAGTTGCGCCATCTCGTCGCCGCCGGCGATCTCCACCCGCGTATCCCAATTGCCCGCGGCCACATCCTGCGCCGCGTGCGCTAATTGCACTACTGGACGCGTCACCCGTGCAGCCACCCAACTACTGAGCAGGATCGCCAGAATGATGCCACCACCGCCGGCGAGTAGCGCCGATGCGCGAATCCGCCGTTTCAGTTCGACATAAGACCGCCGCGAATGTCCAACCAGCAGAATCCCCAGCAAAGGACGATCCCTGTCTGCTCCCCGCAGAGGAATCGCGTGAAACACCTCTTCGTCCGCCTGATCGGAAGACCACGATACAATCCCGGTCATTTCCTGGTTGTACTTCCGCACCGCTTCGACCAACGTCGCGAACTTGTCAGCAGGCCGTGCGGCGTCCGGACTATTCCCCGCGGCAGACGGATCCAGAAGGGAGTCGGCCGAGAAACGATCGCTGCGATTCTGATAAAGCAGGACGCGCATGTCCGCCGGGAGGTCCAAGCCGGTGAGGAAGTTCTTGTCGAGACGCCGGCCTCCGACCACGTAAACCGGATGCTCACTGATGCGCGTTGCTCGCACCGCGAAGAGCCCCAAGGCAATGGAATCCTGCAATTCTTCGCGTTTGAGAAATGCGCTCTCTCCGCTCGACGCAAACAGACTCTCAAACGCGGCATCAGGATAGCCAAACTTCGCCGGCCACTGCGCCGACGAGATGATGGCTCCGTGCCCGTCGAGAAATTCCAGAAAGTCGAGTTGATAACCCTCGGCCATCTGCCTGGCCAGATCAAAATACTCGGCGGAATCCGCGGACGTCCCGTTCAACGTTGTCGCCATGCGGCTGACGGGATTGGACGTAGCGCTCGCTTCGACTCGCCGGGCCACTTCGTCTTCCCTGCGGCCAAACTCGCGCCGAAACTGCGTGACCAGCGCCGTCGTGCGCTGATCGTCGGTCTTTTCGAACGCATTGCGAGTTACTCCTAGCACCAGCAGTGCCACGGTCGTCACCGACAGGAACACTGTCAGCGCGAAAACGGCCAGAAGTTTGCGTCGAAAGGTCATCGATTAGGGTTTGCCATTTCCGAGTCGCGCGTCGGCCAAAGCCCATGCCCCATCGGAGCGCAGGGTCCAGTTGTTCAAATTCGCTGATGCCGCATATGAGACCGGCAGATGAAAAAGGGGGATGATGCGCTTTGTCGCCAGCAGCGCCATTTCCGCCGCATAGAGATCTTCGGCGGAGCCACCTTCTCTTCCCGCGGGAGTCCCTGTCAGCGCGGTCACGTCCGTCAATGCAATCCACGGATCGGGCGCCAGCGGAAGTCTCAGCAACCGCAGATCGGCGGTTGCCCCTGGCGTAGGCTGCAACGACAATCCCGCATCTCTCGCATTGAGCGCGATGCGTTCGGCCAATAATCGCGCCACCGGGTCACTGCCATCGTATCCAAGAGTCCACGTCGGCACCGTGCGGACTTGCTCGCGCGCGTGTCGCGCTCGCGCCAAGTCTGCGTCAGTGGGAAACACGAATCCGTAGCCGCTCATCCAGTTCGGAAGAATGCCGGCTGCCGGTTGTCCCGCTCCCTGCAGCAAAACACTGCGGATCGATCCGCGCTCTACGCTCAAGGCCAACGCCTCACGCAGAAGCTTCTCTTCCGGGGACGCTGCATCGCGCATGAAGACCAGTGCCAGTAGCTCCAGTGGAGCCGAACTCGCCAGACGGCGTCCTTCCTGCGAGATCCGGTGCGCCTGCTCCGGTGCCACCTCCACCAGATCTGACTTGCCCAGTTCGAGCGCGGTCATCTGATCGCGAAAGCTCTTTCCCATCTCGATTTCGATGGCATCGAGGAACGGGCGCCCGCTCCAGCAGTTCTCTTCCGCGGCCAGGGACAACTTTTTCCCCGGCTGCCAATCGGCAACGTGAAACGGCCCCGTGCCGCTGGGGGTGCCGCCGGGATTCCTCTTCAAAATCGCGTTCCGCGGCAACGCCAGTTCCGCCAGCAATTCGGCGTCGGACTTGGAATACTCAATCACGACGGTGTCCGCATCCGCACTCACGTTCCATGATGGATTTGCCACGCGCAGGGACGCGGCCGCGATTTCAGCACTGAGCGGAGTCCCGTCATGAAACATCACTCCGCGACGAATGCGAAACTGCCACCTCTGATTTCCAGGCGACGCCTGCCATGACGTCGCCAGCCGGGGCTCAATGTGTTCGCGCTCATCCGTGGCGACCAGCGTGTCGAACATGAGCATGGTGAGACCGCGTTGGGCGAAAGAATCCTGCTGCCCGTTTCTTGCCGCGTCAAGATCCGCCGGATCCAGCGAAGTGGGCGAGGCGCGCATAGCGACGTGCAGCACGCCTCCGTACTTCGGACGCGTCTCGGCCATCGCCGCTAGCGCCCCGATCATCATGCTACTGACTACAAGCAACCGCCAGTCGAAAAGCTTCATAGGTTCCTGTTTCTCGGTTTCTCGCCACCACGATTGCCGTGTCGCCCTTCGCCTCTGTCCACAATGCAGTAACAATCCCGTTGCCAGGGAAATCGACAGCCGCACTAACCGCGACCGGATCGCGATCGGGAAACTCATACGCGCGTACGGAATCGCCCATTTCCTCTCCGGAACTTGTGGCCAGCGCCTGCCAGCCGGCGCCGCACGAAGTCTTCACGCTCGTCAGATCGCTGCCCCAGCCCAGCTTGAGGCTCTGGTCACTGATGCCGTCGACCATATGCACGCGGCCATCAGCGGCGGCGAAGAGCCACAGCAGATACTTCTCGCGCGGTAGAAATGCGGCGGAATAAAACTTGGACACGGTTGTGAACTTGCCCACGCCCGGGGTTAACGCGCCCGTGAAAAAGTTGCGCGTCGGCGCGAAGAAACCTCCCATGGGTGGAATTGCTACCGCAGACGATCCCGCACTGGGGAACACCGGGAACGTTCCCCCGCTCAGTCCGGCCGGAACGAGCGGCCATGGATCATCCGTCTCGCGGCAATTCAACGCCAATGACGCTCCCGTGGAACTGCGGCAGATGACCCCGGGAAGATAAGCGTCCAGCAGGTGATCCTTCGCCGGGATCAGCCTTCCGCGCAAATCCCTTGGCCAGGGCCGCGCATGGACGATGCCCAGAGTCTGTTCCTGCTGCCACTTGCCGCCCTGCGATCGGTAGAGCGAAACTCTCTCCGCGTCGAGCACCGCGATGCGCGTGGATGCCGAATTTTCCTCGAGCACGGCAACGTCGAGAATCGGGTCGTCCTGTGTCCACAATGAGATCTTGCGCAAGCTGAGGGGCACTGACTCGTGAGGAGTCGTCGCACCCGCAGGCCGTGGCGCCGATACCATGACCACCGTAGCCTCGCCTGCACCTTGGCGGATCTCCGCTACCCACACGTAGGATGCAGGATTCTCGGAAAGAAAAATCGAAACCGTAGCTGCCGACTGCTCAACTTTTACAAAACGAAGTCCGAGCCCTTCGAGCGTGCCGCGAAGGCCGTTCTGCACAATCTCGCTGTCTCGTTTGCCGAGAGAAGATCGGTTCTCCACCGTCAGGGCAACTGCGCCCGGCCCAGTCACCGCAACAATCTTGTGAGCCAGTTGCTGCTCGGGCCCGCTCCAGTCTGCCGCGTGCGTAGCGATCGCCAGCACCAGCAGCACAAAAGAAAGTTGCATCGCAAAGCGGAGGCTGAGCGCGGTGCGCGAGAGGCGATTCACAGAGTTCGAGATGGCGTTTGGAATGCCCAAATTATAAACCGCTGCGCGCATAAGGCATTCCCCGCTCCCTGTACTGTTTGGACACCGCTGAATCGGACTCGCTCCGGGTGCCCCACCCTTCTCGCGCCTTTCGCGAGAGGGTGGGGATTTTGACCTGGTGATCAGCCGAAGATTCTATCTAGGCTGTTCCTCAGCCTGGCTAGCCTGGTTCGCCGCGCTCATACTGTGCAACACATCGTTGGCGAAGAAGAACTTGCCATCGGCCGGAACCATCATGATCTGGAGTTTGTCAGAGAGCCGCTCCGCCACGATTTTGTTGATCAGCAGCGGATTCTGCTTCAGAATCGCCGCCTCGCTCGACATCCGCTCCGCATCGGCAGACGCCGTCACGCGGATACGATCTGCTTCCGCCTCCGCCAGCATCTTCCGCCGCTCGGTCTCGGCCTTGCTGTCGATGACCTTGGCCTGAGCCGCAGCTTCCGCGTTTTGAATGGTCGCTTCCTTGCGCGCTTCGGCTTCCAGCTTGCTCTGTTGGATCTGTTTCTCCTTTAGCGGCAGGGTGTACTGCATCGCATCGGATTCGCCCTTCGCCTGCAATACGTGGACCTGCGCCTCGCCCTCGGCTGCCTTGATCTGCTGCACCTTCGTCGCCTCGGCTTCGAGTTCCGCGATGCGCACCTGCTTCTGCTTCAACTCTGTTTCTACGCCCATGCGATCGTTTTCCTGTTCTTTCAGCAACAGTGTCTCCAGCCCCTTCGCATACTCTTCCGGCAACTGGATATCCCGCAGCATCACTTCTTTCACCACGATTCCGTCCGCCGAGAGCTTCTGCGTGATCATTCCGGCCGCCCGCTGCCGCACTTCTTCGCGCTTGGCCGAGAAGACGTCCCGCACCGTGTAATTCGGAACCAATTCGCGCCACACGCTGGCTACGATCGGCGGAACAATCTCCTTCTCGACCGGACGCGGCAGGTTGCTCTGAATGTAGTCCAGCCGTTTGGGATCGAGCCGGTAACGTACTGTGATCGCCAGGCCCAGTGTCAATCCTTCCTTGGCCTGCACGTCGAGCAGTTGCGATTTGCTCGAGATGTTCGCCGCCGCGTTCTTGCCATCCTCCGACACTCCGGTGGTGAAGACCTGGTCGCGTGTGTCGAACAGCGCGACGTCCTCCACCAGCGGCGTTACAAAATGGACACCTGGATACAAAGTCCCCGCCACCGTGCCGCTCATTTCGCTGACGCGGATTCCCGCCATGCCGCTCGGCACCACGACAATGCTGAACGCCAGCAGAATCGGCCCCCAGGCCAGCAGCGCTAGCGCCAGCGATGTCCGCCAGCGCCATTCCGGGAGCGGCGGCAACGTGCCCGCCCCGGGTGTAGCGAGCGCACGCCGGTACAGCACTTCGCGATACAAGTCATAACCCAAAATACTTACAGCCACGAGAATCATCCCGAGGCCACCGGCAATCAACAAGTACTTCAACGCCAGCATCGTCGTTCTCCTTTGCGCCTTAGCGCTTCTGTCCAGATTTCACTGCGACCGCCTGCCGTGAAAAGAACAGGCGGAATACCTGCCCGAAGATCAGTTCCTCCGCCAGCAGCGCCACCGCCAGCGAGAAGATCATTCCTGCCACCACCGCCATGAATGTGATTGCCATCTGCATAGTGTCCTCCTGAGAGTTCAACTTTGAGTTTCAAATTCCTCTAGCTCAAAATGTCGACGATTGCTGTGGTTGCCCACCGTCCTGCTCGGCAACGTCTGCTGCTGCCACGGTCGTGTCGTCCGCACCGCTGCCGAAAATCTGCGCGACTTGTTCGTCGCGCTCGCCGCGAATCTGAACCACGTCGCCGACTTGCACCATCGTGAACAGCTTCTCGATATCCCGATTGCGCAACCGGATGCATCCGTGCGACGCCGCGTGTCCCACAGACCGCGGCGCATTTGTGCCGTGAATCCCATAGCCCTTCTGGCTCAGTCCCACCCAGCGGGTCCCCACGGGATTGTCTTTGCCGCTCGGGATTACCGTGCCGGGACGGTAGTACGTGGGGTTCGCAACGCGGTTGACGATCTGGAATTCACCGGTCGGGCTGGGGCTCGCCGCTGCGCCGACTGCGACCGGGAATGTGGCGATGACGTTGCCATTTTCCATGACCGCAAGCTTGCGGTCCGGAATGCTTACCAACACGACGCGGTTGACGGGAGCGGCCTCAGAGGGCTTTGTGAACTGGGCGAAGGAAGGGCTTGCGGCCGCCAGAGTGAATAGCGCTAGGATGATTCCCGCTGCTCGCTTCGTCGTCGCCCTGCCAGCCGTGCGTTCCATGTCCGCCCCCTATTGAATTGCCTTGCGCCAATGCAAGAGGCAGGAGTGGAGCCAAACTGTATCTGACTGAAAACAGGCTGGTTGGTGCCTGAAAAAAGGGGCGGATCAGTGTACTGGAAGCCACGGTGTGTCTAACGGCACACACCGGGATCAGACACAATTAGGCGCGGATTCAATGGTTTGAAGGAAAGGGGGGAGTGGGGAGGGCACCAATCTTGGAGCCTTCAAGCGCCCGGCCGCTGCCGTCTGGGGTAACGGCTTGTGGGGTTCTGTGGGTGCGGCCGGGCGATCCTATGACTAGAAGGCCTAGTTCAATTGTGCCTATTTAAGACCTGTCGCCTATCTATTTCTGTGACCATGGTCACAGTTGCGCGTGATTGCCGTCATGAGTCCCAGGAAAGACAGAATTGCCCCCATTCACCGCCAAGTCTCTGTCTTTTTTGTCCGCGCACAGCCGCCTGTGATCAAAATCACCGCCCGATCTCTCCCTACTTCTTACACTCACTCTTGAGCGGGCCGAAAGTGCTCATTTCATTCTGGAGATCATTTCATCATGGCTTATGTAATCACCGATAGCTGCATCAAAGACTCACTGTGCGTCGAGGTCTGCCCCACCGATTGCATCCACCCCAAGCAGGACGAGCCCGGCTTCGAAGCCGCGACTCAGATGTACGTGGATCCCGACGGCTGCATCGACTGTGGCGCCTGCATTCCGGCCTGCACCTCCGATTCAATTCACGCGCTCGAAGATGTGCCGGAGGAAAAAAAGGAATTCGTCGAGAAGAACGCGGCATTCTACAAACACTGACCTCCGACAGATTTGCCTGTTCCACTCCGCATTTGCCGGGCGTGGGGATGCAAGTTGAACCAGCCCTCTCCCACGCCTGGTGATTGTCTCCGCTTGTGTTCTCCCACCCGCTCCGTCCGTTGACTTCCGGGCGCTCCCTCGCTATCGTTGCGGACGCTATGAACATCGTCAAAGCGACCCGCCAGTTCGAAGACTGGCTCGGCCATCGCACAGATCTGGTCAAGAAGGATCTGCGCATCAAGCACATCAACATGAAGTCAGCGGTCTTTCCATTTCTGCGCGCTACCTATTACCGCTGGGCGCAGATCTGGCCGAAGGTGTGCCCCGAACTTGCCAAGGGACCGCGCGTGCTGGCGGTGGGCGACCTGCACGTGGAAAATTTCGGCACCTGGCGCGACATTGAAGGCCGCCTGATCTGGGGCGTCAACGACTTCGACGAAACCCATCCCATGTCCTACGCCAACGATCTCGTCCGCCTCGCCGTGAGTGCTCATCTGGCTGCCGAAGGCGGCCACTTGGCGCTCAAGCAGAGAGACATCTGCGACGCCATTCTCGAGGGCTATGGCGAAAGCTTACGCATGGGTGGACTAGCGTTTGTCCTGGGTGAGAACAATGACTGGCTGCGGCAGATTGCCGAGAGTGAACTGCGGGATCCAGTCCACTTCTGGGCGAAAATCGATGCCCTGCCGACTGTGAGACACGATGTTCCGATCAGCGCGATCGACGCCATCGAGCACCTGATGCCCGCCCGGGACTTGGCGTACCGACTGGCGAGTCGTGTCGCAGGCCTCGGCAGCCTGGGGCACGCGCGCTATGTCGCCATCGCCGACTGGCACGGCGGCAGAATCGCCCGCGAGGCCAAGGCACTCGTGTCGTCCGCCTGCTATTGGGCCAAGGATGACCAGGGCCCTGCCGAGATTTTGTATCAGACGATCATCAGCCGGGCGGTTCGATGTCCCGATCCGTTCGTTCAGTTGCGTGGACGCTGGATCATCCGCAGGCTGAGTCCCCACTGCTCACGCATTGAATTGGCCACGCTCCGCGCCCCGGGCAAGGAATTGCGCCTGCTTCGCGCCATGGGATGGGAAACTGCGAACATCCATCTGGGCACAAAGACGGCCCGCAAGCCAATCCTCAAGCACATGCAAGAACAGAAAGGGAAGTGGCTGCACCAGGCCACAGAACAGATGTTGAACGCTGTCCGGGACGACTGGAAGACTTGGGCGAAAGAGGGTTACGCGTAGGAGGCGATACCTGAGCGCTGTTCTGGAACTTCGTCCTATGCCGCCCCGCTGCGCGCGGTCGCAGCCGTTGCGGGAATGCTTGTCGCGGGCCGGTGCAGGGTAGCCAGCGCCACTCCGCGCTCCCGGTCGTAGACGAGAGTCCAGTGCGTGGCGCAGTCATCACACAGCCAGTAGTGCTCGACACACCGTTGCTGTTGCCGGGCGCGAATAAAGGGAGGCACGGCGGATTCTCCTGGCTTGGTCACGCGGTCGGTCTCGACCAGAAACAGCTTGCCCTCTCGGAGCTTTAAGAAGGGCTTGCAGCATTGTGAATTGGCGCATCGGCTCAGCATCTTCTCACTGCCTTCTGCTCTGGTTAGACAAACTCATAGAGCACTGGATTCCGAATGTGTAGCACGTCGCTTGCCAGAGAGTTTTCTTTGTGCCGATGATGGATTTCCCAGATGCGGCGCTCGTTCTGATCGTCGCTCCCTCCAATCGTGACGAATAGTCGGCACCGACTGCCGATGTCCCGTCGCTGTTTCCTTGCCTCTGCTCTGTTCACCCAGCTACCATCAATCGTATGCCCACGGTCCTACTCTGCCCGCCGCATTATTTCGATGTCGTCGATCAGAAAAATCCGTACATGTCGAGAGAATCCGCAGTGGACCGAGTGAAAGCGCGCACGCAGTGGGAAACCCTGTGTGGTGTTTTGCAACAGAACGGATGCGAGGTTCAAACCATCGATCCCGTCGACGGCCTCGAAGATATGGTCTTTGCCGCCAACCAGGTTTTCGTAGGCGAGAAAATTGGATACGGAAAATTCGCCGTGCCCAGCCGTATGGTCTATCCGTCACGCCATCGCGAGGTTCCTTTCTATGCGGACTGGTTCCGCGCACGCGACTACAAGTTGATCGACCTCGATTACGGAGACGACTATCTCGAAGGTCACGGCGACTTGCTCTGGCATCCCGACGGCTCCCGCATCTACGCCGGCTATGGCTTCCGCAGCACGCTCGGCGGCGTGGAAAAATTCGCCGCAGCGATGTCCGAAATGGGAATTCCAGTCGTGTCCCTGCAGCTAGTCGATCCTTATTGCTACCACCTCGACACCTGCCTCTGCCCACTCAACAACGACGCGGCTCTGATTTTTCCCGGCGCCTATTCGGCCGAGGCTCTCGCTTCTCTGCACAAGCTCTGGAAGCGGGTTCACCTGCTCACCGCCGACGAGGCTCACCGCTTCATGGGCAACGGGATCGTGATCAACGGCAGCTACATCACTCCTCACATGACGCCTCCATTGGAAGCCATTCTTCATCAGGAGGGACTGACGCCGGTCATCGTCGATACCTCGGAGTTTGAAAAAGCAGGCGGAAGTTGTTTCTGCATGAAGACGTTCTTGCCGTAGACTCGCGGGTGCGCTAAAGGCAATGAAAGAAGCCACTATCGATCTGCACGGTCGCCTGATTGGCGTCGCGCGTTTCCCGCGGCTGCGCGTACTGGCATGGTGCGGCGATCAGCTCTACGCGTCCCGCGGTTACCAGGTGCTGCGAGCCAACGTTCAGGATCCTTCCTCCTCTCTGACGTGGCAGCCAGTGGCCGACTTTCACGCTGAATGGCGCCGCCGGCTCTCAGTGATGAATGGCCTTACAGCGCGCTTGTTTCGCGACGGCTTCCACGCGCTAGCGGTCCTGCCGTCGGGCGGACTCGTAGCCGCCGTTCCAGGAGCCATCGTCACGCTACGTCCCGGCGAGACCGAATTTGGCCGCACGCACTCCATCCTCCGCGGCACTCGCCCGCTGCACATCACCGCAGTTCCAGACGGCCCAATTTATTGGGGAGAATACTTCGACAACAGCGCCCGCGACGAAGTCCACGTCTACGCGTCCACCGATGCCGGCGCCACCTGGAGCGTCGCCTACACTTTCCCCAAGGGCGCCATCCGCCACATCCACAACATCGTCCACGATCCCTGGGGAGATTGCCTATGGGTTCTGACCGGCGACTATGGTGACGAATGCCGCATCCTGCGTGCCGCTTGCGATTTCAGTAGAGTCGAGGCCGTCCTGCAAGGCCAGCAGCAGACCCGCGCGGTTGCAGCCATTCCTACTGAAGATGGGCTTTACTTTTCTTCCGACACTCCCCTCGAACCCAACTACATCTACAGGCTCGACCGTCAGGAATCGTTACTGCAAGTCGCTCCGATCAGCAGTTCGTCCATCTACGGATGCCGCGTGGGCAGCCGCGTGTTCTTCTCTACGATGGTGGAGCCAAGCGAAGTGAACCGCGATCATCACGTCCGCCTGTATGGCGGCACCGGCGGAAGCGCCCCGGACTGGCACCTCTTGCGCGCATGGCAAAAGGACCGCTGGCCCATGGGCCTGCTTCAGTATGGAAACGCCTTCATGCCTGATGGCACCAACACCACCCCATTCCTGGCCTTAACCACGATCGCCGTCGAATCCGACGACATGGTCACATCGCTTTACTCCGTAGTTCCTTGAGTCAGAATGTGGGGACAGCCTATGTGGGGACAGCCGCCTTCGGCTGTCCGTCGAGCGCAGCTCGACAACCGCGAGCTTGGTACGACCACTTCCCATTGCCGTAAGATGGAATGAGAAATCGTCAACGCCCCTTGCCCCGCCTCAGCTACTACCGACGCATCTTCAGCGCCTACCTCATCGGCGGCAAAAGCCATCTCACCTTCTGGCACGAATCTCCCGCAGAGAATCCGAATGCGACCGTCGAACAACTGGGCGAGTACTACATGCTCTTCGCCGAGAAGGCGGACTACCAAGGCTTCTACGATTCCTCCAGTGTCCCGCAACTCAACTATCACGGCCACATCGGCCTGCAGTACAACCCCATCGCGATCGCACAATACGGTCTCGGAAACTACAACTTGTACCGGCGCAGCTCCGACCCGGAGCGCCGCCGAAAGTTTTTCGTAGCCGCCGACTGGCTCTGCTCGCACCTCGAGCAGAACGCGCAAGGACTGGCCGTCTGGAACCACCACTTCGATTGGGAATACCGCGACACTCTTCGCGCCCCGTGGTACTCGGCACTCGCGCAGGGACAGGGAATTTCCGTGCTGGTGCGCGCCCACAAAGAATCGCGCGACGCCCGCTATCTCGATGCCGCCCAACGCGCTCTCGCATGCTTCCATGTCTCAATGACAGATGGAGGCGTCGCCTTCACTGATGAATGCGGTGACCTGTGGTTCGAGGAGTACATCGTCTCGCCCCCCACGCACATTCTCAACGGATTCATCTGGGCGTCATGGGGCATCTACGACTATTTCTTAGCTACGGAAGACCCTCGCATGCGGGAACTATTTTCGCGCGCCGTCCGGACGATGTTGCACAATCTCGATCGCTACGACTTGGGATTCTGGTCGCTCTACGAGCAGTCCGGCACACGCCTACCCATGGTGGCCAGCCCCTTCTATCATCAGTTGCACATCGTGCAATTGCGCATCATGCATCGCCTCACAGGAGAAGACACCTTCGCCCGCGTCGCCGACCGCTGGGAGAGTTACAGTCGCAGTCGCAGCAAACGCACCCGCGCCCTCTGCTACAAGAGCGCGTTTAAACTCTGTTATTACTAGATTGGGAAGTTCGCTACGATCATGATGTTACAAGTGACGCATCGGCATGATCGCGCTATCTTTGCTGCAAACGGGAGGACCGTTGACCTTCGTCCGTCTGTACCGTGTCTCCTCGTATTGATTAGAGCCGAAGCGGATCCGGGATCTCGTCGGCTCTGGTGGCTCATGCTGCTAATTCCGCTCATTTTGTTCTGCATCGAGTTGCGAACCATTGGAATCGTCTTCATCCCAGCTTTTATTTGGGCAGCGATCGGCGGGGTTGCAGGGGCCGTGAGGATATACCCCACGTTGCGGCGACATCGATTCATAACCTTCGCGTTCTTGTTGGTCGCACTCGTGATGGTAGGCAGGGTTCTCCTCGATTCCCGATACATGCGCTTTAATTCACACATCTTCCAAACGAGGGCGTACTCCGCAGCGTTGTCGCGAACATTGGATACCACACTGCGGAATGGGGAGAGATGACCGCGAACGCCCCTGCGTCAAAACTGCCGGGCGCGCTCAGTTTGCCGTTGCAGATCCTTGGAGCGTTTGTAATTATTGCGTGCGTCGTTGGGCTTTGGGTGAAACGCGACCGACCTGATTCGCTATTGTGCTACCTGTTAGGGTTTGGATGTATAGTCTTTGCCTATCCTTGGAATGACGCCACGGCTCTGGTTGCCGGCTCTGCCGTTCCTTAATAGGGTACGTGCTGCTCGGACTGAGGCACATGGTCTCACCCGGCATCTTGCGCCCTCTTTTAGTCGTTTACTGTTCACTCTTTTGCATGCTTGGACTGCTGGCGCTGGCTTTTAGTACTCGTCTGACCTTCGCTGGCGCGCGGTTCCCAGATATCTATGGAGATGGTAATTTCCGCGACGCTTATAAAATCGTGCTCCGGGGTGAGACGCCTAAGAATAGCGACGATGTCAATCAAGACGCCCTGTACTTGCTGCGGCGTTATGAGTGGCGTGCCGCGAGCAAGTGAGTTCTTGATCGAGTGAAGATTCTTTACGTCTCACAATACTTTCCGCCGGAGATGGGTGCGCCCGCCGCTCGTGCCTCCGAACTCGCCCACCACTGGGCAGAGGCCGGCCACAAAGTATCTGTGCTGACCGGATTCCCCAATCACCCGACCGGAGTGGTTCCCGCCGAATGGCGCAGCCGTTTGCGCCGCATGATTTACCAGGAGAAAGTAGGCGGCGTTGATGTCTTTCGCACCTGGCTTTGGCCTTTGCCGAACCGCAAGGCGCATGAGCGCATGCGCAACTACGCTTCGTTCTGCGTCTCCGCTGCCCTGCGCGGCATGACCCTGCCGCGTCCCGACGTGATCATAGCCTCGTCGCCACAACTCCTTGTCGGCCTCTCCGGGTGGTGGCTCCATTTCGCGCGCCGGGTTCCGTTCGTTTTCGAAGTGCGCGACCTCTGGCCGGAATCGTTGACGGCTGTCGGAGTTGGCGATGAAGATTCCCTCCTTCACCACGCCCTGGCGGCGGTCGCCGAGTTTCTATACCGGCGCTCTGACCGCATCGTCGTCGTGACTTCAGCTTTCAAAGAGCATCTGATTCGGCGCTGGCGCGTTCCCGCAGAAAAGATCTCCATCGTCGAAAATGGTGTCGAGGCCGGCCTCTTTGCGCCAGCCTCCTCAGTGGCCAACGCCGCATTGCGGCATGAACTCGGGGCCGATGGAAAATTCCTGGTCTGCTACATCGGCACCATGGGCATGGCCCACGGACTGGAAACCTTGCTCGCCGCCGCTGCCCAACTGCAGCGTCAAAATTCAAACGCGCAGTTTCTCCTGGTGGGCGAGGGCGCGGAAAAAGAACGAATCAAAGCTACGGCCCAATCCCGCGGATTGGCCAACGTTCGCTTTCTCGATCAGCAACCCCGCGAGAACATCCCCGCTTTCATCTCCGCTTCTGACGCTTGCCTGGTCCTGCTGAAAAAGACCGATGTCTTCAAGACCGTCATTCCCACCAAGATGCTGGAGTTCATGTCCTGCGCCCGCCCGGTCATTCTCGGCGTCGAGGGCCAGGCCCGGCAGATTATCGAAGAAGCCGGCGCCGGAATCGTGATCGAGCCAGAAAATGCCGAAGCGCTCGTAGCCGCAATCAGCCGGCTGTCTGCCGATCGCGAACTCGGCACAGCTTTAGGTCAGAAGGGAAGGGAACACATCCTGCAACACTTCTCGCGCGGAAACACGGCGAAAAAGTATCTGGACGTTCTTCAGAGGATGATCGAGAAGGCGTGAACCAGAAACGCCGCAGCTGCAACCCACCGGCTACGGATGCACGGCATAAATCGAAACCGCCGTAGCCATGGTCAGGGCAACTTCAATGGTTCTACTTGCTACCAATTTGCCGGCGCTCACCGGAACGAAGAGAATGTCATCTCCCTGCAACGTCACGTCGGGGACCTTGGCCTCCAGCATCTTCTTGAGCTGAACGTTGGTTTCTGTCATCCCCGCGGGCGTCTTACGGATGATTCGGGCGCCACCCATCTTCGCCGTGCGGTTCGTACCCCCGGCTAGCGCCAGCGCCTGCAACACCGTGAGCGAACCGTTGTCCACCAGCAAGCCGCTGGGACGACCCACATCTCCCACGACATAGATAATGGGAGCCCGCGGAACGCTGATCGTGTCGCCCGGCAGGATGTCGATATTGCCACTCAGATCGTCGGCCAGATTCCGTGGCAGGTTGATGCGAATCGGTTCGGGCTGGTTCCGCCGAATGACCGCGATCTTGCGCGAAGCAGATGCGCTGAACCCGCCCGCCTGAGAAATAACTTCGTAAAGCTTGTGATCCGATACATCAGGATAGATCCCGGGTTTGCCTACTTCGCCGATTATGGTGACGCCTTGCGACGAAGCCTCGTCCACAAAGATGGTCACATGCGGACTCCGGACGAATCCACCGTCCGACAGCCGCTTCTCGATGAGTGTTTGTGCTTCTTCCTGGGTCAGGCCGTCGACGTGGACGTAGTCAATCAGCGGAAGGTAAACGTCACCAGAACTGCTGATCCGCGCTTTTGTAGCAAGCTCCGGCACGTTGTACACGCTCACTTCGATCAGATCCCCCGGACCCAACTTTATCAACGCGGATTGGTCGGGGGAGTCTTTCGCCGTCTCGGGTGTAATCGAAGGGGTAGTCTGGGCTGCTCCCGAGGCGTTTGTTGCCGCCTGCGAGATCGGCTGAGCTGCGGGAAGTTGTCCGGGAGTGTCGCTCTGTCCGGGCTGGGAGTTCTTCGCCGGTTGCTGGGCGACAGCACTGCCCGCTGCAACCACCAATGCCGTAAGCAGAATCAAGAAAGCGCGCCCGCAGCGACTGTAACCCGATGTGCCCAACTCCATCAGAAACCCCTGAAGTGTTAAGTGAGAATTTGAACAGCAGTTTAGCACAGCAGCACAGGTTGCGCGCCCGCTATCCGTGAGGGCCCCGATTAGTTTTCCACAGGTTTTTCCTTGGGAGTGTTGAAAGTCTCTTTCTGGTGCTGCTACAGTCTGAACACCCACAACTTCGTCAGGAACCTACGCGCTAACTATTAACCGCAGGGCATGGCTGCAATACTTTAGAAGAATGTCGAGCCGGCATGCCGCGTCTGCATGCTTGCTTGCCGAAGGTGGCATAGTTGACTGGCGTTTTCCTCGGGACATTTGTTTTAGCGCTGCTGTCGGCCTTTGTGCTGACTCGGTACGTCCGCGATTTCGCCACCGCCCACGGCTGGGTGGCGGTTCCCACGCAAGAACGCCATCTGCATTCGAGCCCACTCCCGCGTCTGGGCGGAGTAGCGATTTTCTTTTCCTTCTCGCTCTGCATGGGGATGGCGGCCATTTGGGCTCTTTATAGTCCACGGGTCCACTCAGCCTTTTCCTTAAAGACGCTGTTGACCATCCTCCTGCCAGCCTCGCTCGTGTTCCTGCTGGGTGTTTATGACGACATCCGCGGTGTCGGGCCCTATTTCAAATTCTCGGTGCAAGGCGTAGCCGCGACCATGCTGTACATGGGTGGTCTGAAGATCGTCAACATCCCGGTCTTGTTTGGCGACATCAAGCTGCCTTGGATCGTGGGATGGGCCTTCACCGTTCTGTGGGTTTTGGCCATCACCAACGCGTTCAATCTCATTGACGGCCTCGATGGTTTGGCCGCCGGATCGGCTCTGTTCTCGACGCTAGTCGCTTTTGTGGTGGCTCTCCTCGGCGGGTATTCCCTGGTCACCGTGATGACGATCGCCCTGGCGGGCGCGATTCTCGGTTTCCTGCGCTTCAATTTCAATCCTGCCACCATTTTCCTCGGCGACTCCGGCAGCCTCTTCATCGGATTTGTGCTGAGCGCGCTCGCTATCCAGGGTGCCCAAAAGGCCCCCACCATCGTGGCGGTCGCCATCCCAGTTGTCTCTTTCGGTTTGCCGATTTTGGAGACTTCGCTCTCCATCGTCCGGCGCCTGATCAGCGGCCGTCCGGTCTTCACCGCCGATCGCGAACATATCCACCACAAACTTCTGCAGCACGGCATGACGCATCGCCAGGTCGTCATTCTTCTGTACGGCGTCTCAGCTGTTTTCGCCATGCTGAGCTTGTTCCTGCTCTGGCCGACCGGAAGTTCCCTGGGACTGGTGCTCGCGGTGCTTGGCATCGGGATCTGGATTGGCGTCCAGCATCTCGGCTATCTCGAATTTGGCGAATTGGCCCGCGTCGCCCACCGCACCTTCGACCAGCCGCAGATCTTCGTCAACAACCTGGCCATCCGCCGCGCTACCGAGGAACTCAAAGTCGCGCGCGACTACGATCAGGTTCGCCGCATTCTTACCGCGGCCTTCGATAGCAACGATTTCGACAGTTTCGAATTGAAGCTCGAACTGCTCCCGGGGGAAGTTGTTCCGTTCGAAACGTCCGACTCGTCTGCCGCTCGCCGCGCCGGAAACTCGTTCCGCTGGACCAAAGCCGGTACGCCGAAAACGTTCGAAGGCTCGGCGGTGTGGAACCTCGCTCTGAACCTGATGAGTTCCGCCAACCGCCGGCGCGGTATGCTGACTGTGCAACGGCTGTACTGTTCGCGGGACTTGCAGATCGACATCAATCTGCTCACTTCGGCCTTTCCTACCGCGCTGGCCGACGCCCTTGACCGCACCCTTGCGCACTCGGCGCAGGTGATCGCTCTGCCCGAGCAGGACACATCGCTGATCGCGGCCCAAGCCGGGTAATCGGGCACAATCTCGCCAGTCCCGCATACCTAGGACAAGCGCAGCGCATGAAATGATGGTGTTGGAGAGTGTTACTTCTGGGCGGGGAAAGCAGAGGTTGCGGGTGCAGTCGCAGACTTATAGGCGCGCGCCGCGATAATCGTCGCGAGCTAAGAGCGACACGTGAGAGCTTTCAGGGGAGAGCGTTTTCGGTTACAGTTTCGCGCTGGCGTAGGAGTTGATTTCGCAGTTCAAGCAAACTTCTTCAAAAGCAGGAGCTGTCCATTCCATGATTTCCCCCAGTCAATCGCTCTGCGGGTAGGCCGCGAACGTTTGTTTAGCATAGCCGACCCTCAGGATGAAATCAACCCTGCCGGCAAAAATAAGCACGCCTCAAGCCGCATTCCGCAACGCCCTTGCGATGAGATCGATAGAAAGGTTGCAAGTTTGTGCATACTCCTGCACTGGGTGAGCATTTAAGGCCCTGTTTTCCACACCAGGAACCACTACCGTCACTTTCTCAACCTTCGCTATCTGTTTAACTTCGACTGCACTTATATAGAAGCGAGGAATCAACGATCCATGTTTGGCAAGACGTTGTATGGCAGCACTTTTAAGGACGTCAATTTCGTTCCTTTACAGTCCGCCACATTCTGCGTTCAGTGCGAGATGATCAGCACCAACAGCAAGCCCTATTGCCTGGCATGCGGCAGCCACTCTCTTCTCGGTCTCTCGCGCGTTCTGGGCGGATCGCTGCGCAACCAGCAGACCGCCCATCTCATCACCGACATGGAGCTGAATAACCTCGTGCGCGACCTGCTGCGCACCGTGCCCGACCCGGACGTCGCCAACATCGCCGATCATTTTCATATGCCATCTCTGGCGCAGCGCAGCCAGCTCCGCGTCGCCAACGCAGCTCACCCGGTGTCCGGCTTTCGCGCCGTGTCGTCAGAAGAAATCGAGATTCATCCTGCGGAACTGGATCTGGAGCCCGCCATCAGCGCGATCACCGAACGCGCCCAGCATCTGACTGGAGCAACCGGAGCGGCCATCGCCTTGCGCGCAGGGGACGAAATCGTCTGCCGCGCCCGCGCCGGAAGAACCGCTCCCGACCTCGGAGTCCGCCTTCAAACTGACGCCGGCATCTCCGCCGAAGCCGTCCGCTCCGGTGAAATCATGCTCTGTCACGACGCCGAGCGGAACCCGCGCGTGGACTTGGCCAGCTGCCGTCGCCTCGGAGTCCGCTCGATCCTCGTCTCGCCCCTGCGGCACTACCGCCGCACGCTCGGCGTTTTCGAGGTGCTGTCCTCTTCTCCCGGCGCCTTCGATGCGCGTGACGTGGCGACCATGCAACTGCTCTCCAGCATGATGGTGGCGGCGATCTCCCGCATCTCCAGCCTGCACCAGGCCCAGGTCATGCGCCGCGCCGGCTAACTCCTTCCTGGAGGGATCACGCTTTTGGATGACGCGGCGCTTCGAGCGCTGCGAAAGATCTTTTTCCCTCGAGGGCTTTAGCTGCTGAGAAGTGACCTTAACCGCCGCAGCACTCCTTCATCAGGTTCGGGTCCGCCCCCCGCCCACAACTACAACCGGGCCAATGAGTTTAAAGGCTGGTTTCGACACTTATGGGACGTCGGGGCTAACGAAGAAAACGCCGCCCGAGACCGAGCGGCGTTTTTGTGCTGTGCGTTTGCCCTTCTTTTCTTAACGCGGGTTGCCTACGTTCGTTTTAGCCGTTGTGACTGGTAACGTCACTGGCGGAGCAACGTTCGATCCGATAGCCTCTTTTTGAGTTTCTCCAAATAGTTCGGGATGTAGGTAGTGACCCCTCTCCTGTGCTGGCTTGTCCTCCTCCACCTTGATGCGGTGGGCCTTGGCGTAGGCGTCCTGCCTCACGCCAGTAACCTGCCACGAAACCTTAGATCCCGGCTTCCCTCCCGCGACCCTAAACTGATTGCGTGAGATTTCTTCCGCTATGTAAAGGTTCGGCCCCGGGGCTCCCATCGCAGTCAGCTGATACCGGAAATCGCTGTTCAGTGCTTGGAAATACTCCGGCAGGTTTACGGAAGCTTCTCCCTTTGAATCTAGCACGACGACACCGTTGTAGATGTTCATCATGTCAGGAGACTCCACGAACGAATGCTCCAAGTACTTGTTCGCAGGATCGAGGGGATGGTCAATCTTGAAGGAGCCGCTGCCTTTGGTCAGATTGCCGGTCACACTGAGGTTGCCTGCGTAGGAACCGTTGCCGCTGGCATCGACGGTGAACACAACATTGGTGCCGCTGCTGCCCGAGACGCCCTGAAGAATCAAGCCCGACCCAGCATTGGCGACAAACCGGCCGGCTGTGCCAGTTGGGCTTTCCACAAATCCGACCACTCCGATAGTAGAACCCGAAGACGCGCTTGCGTATCCAAACACCCCGTTGCCACTCGTTCCACTGCTTTGACCAAACACGCCGAACGCGGTCCCCGTACTGGCGGTTGTCCCTCCGAACACACCAGCGCCGAAGCCAGTACTGGCAGTCTGGCCATATACACCGTATGCATTGCCAGTGGTTGCAGTGGCGCTTCCGCTTACGCCGATGCCACTCGTGCTGGCACTAAGGCCGAACACACCATTGTTGACGCCCGTGGTGGCTGTAGCCTCACCGACAACGCCATTGCCGGTGGTACTCGCGCTCTGGCCAGTCACGCCCACAGCGAAGGGACTAAGGCTGGATGTGGCTCCCCAAATGCCGAAGATACCGGTGCCCTCAACATCCAATGTCGCCTGCGGACTTGTGGTGTTCACTCCGATCTTCGCACCCGCTCGAAAAATGTTAGAGTCTGCCAACTCATGTTTCCCGGTGAATTCTGGTATGAAGTTGGGTATTCCCGCGCCGCCGATCTCGTCATCTCCACTCTGAGCCGAAACCGTCGCGGCCACAGATGCGCAGAAGATCAGAATCGCAATGCTCCTGTATTTCATAGAACCTCCGTTAGTTTCGAACTTGCCCGATAGAATCAAGCCAGACTGAAAGAAGGGGGCCGACGCGCACGATCAGGCGCAGATTCTAAAATTGAGCTTCCTCCGCAATGCCCAAAACCTGGCGCCAGTTGGCCCGTTTCTCTGGCATCTCCAGAGTTGATAGAATCGCGAGTGCCTTGCGTTTCACTGCGTTTCCTCTCCCACCCAACCAATTGCCACCGCGTTCCAGATAGCCCAGGCGACTCAACTGCCATTTATCCTGACAGTCGATTAACTGGCTCCTGCATCGCACCGGAAACTTAGTCCCACTCCCAAGACGAGGCAAGCGGTGACCAGCGACAAACTGCGACACGATGCGACATGCTGGCAGGGACTGTTCCCAATGGATCATCGAGAGGGTGAAGGATGGCAAATACCAGGTACTTGACTCGGTGGAGTCCAGGCGAAAGCCCAGCGCGTGAGTAGATGTCACACTCGCGACGGGATTGGCAGAAATTGAAATGAAGATTCCCAATGGCCTTTACTTGCTGGCGTCTGTCGTAAAATCGCCTTATCTTCCTATTGGTGTCGGGTACGCAACCCAGGGTACAGAATGTTGAATACAGCCCCTAAGTCCCTCGCGCACCTGTTTCCGGTCGGTTCGCCCGCTGGGAGCGCCTGCCCTCGTCGTCCTTCTGATTTTTCTTTGATTGCTTGCTTTTCAACCATCCCGCGCTAATATGGAGCCACGAAGTAGGGCCGATTCCCCATGGCTGTGATGACCTCGGCGTTGCAGACGGTTTCACCCAACCGTCGCCGGCGTGTGCGGCATAAGATTCAAACGCCGGCGTATGCTACCTTCACCGGAGAATCCCAGGGCGCGATGCTCGATCTCCACGAGATCGTTGACATCAGCGAAGACGGCGTCGCCATTCAATGCCACTCCCCTCTGGAACTGGATAAGCGCGTGAACCTTTGTTTGGACCTGGCCGATTGCGCCGACCACCTCTACACCACCGGACAGGTGGTCTGGTCGAACGCCTCAGGACGCGCCGGGCTTCGTTTTTCCGATTTGTCGTCCGAGTCCGTGGCGCGACTGCGCGAGTGGCTCTTCGTAAACGTGATGGCCGGAGTCGCCAACGGTGATGCTGAGGTTGCCGCCTTTATCGGTTCGCGCGACGCAACTCCTCCGCGTCCCAACTACACCGATACGCTGGCGGCCGTGACCGCGGTGCAGCGGCAAGTAGAGGCGCTCGGTTCCGATCTCGCTGGTGCCCTGCAGTTGATTGCCGGGCGCGCACAAACTCTGGTTCGCGCTTCTGGCGCAGCGATTGCGCTCGCGGATACCGATCCGGATTTCATGGTTTGCCGCGCCAGTTCCGGAGCAGATGCTCCACCCGTCGGTGCACCTTTGCAGGTGGGCTCCGGTTTCTCCGGAGAGTGCGTGAAGAGCGGTGTGCTGCTTCGCTGCGACGATTCCGAAGTCGATGTGCGCGTGGATCGCGAAAGCTGCCGCGCCCTGGGCATCCGTTCCATTCTGGCGGTGCCTGTGCGTGCGGGCGATAAGTCGATTGGGATTCTCGAAGTTTTCTCCGACCAGCCGGATCGATTTTTCGCATCGGATGGCGGCGTGATGCAGCGCCTTGCGGAGACCATCGTTGCCGCCGTCAACCGCGCCGCCCGTGCCGAGAACCTTCCGCCCATCGGGACCAAGCCCGCCGCCGTTCAATTTGCTCCAACACCGGGAAGCGTTCTCTTCGCTTCCGAGCCTGGTCAAGAAAAGAAGATGGACGGTTCGGAAGAGAAGATCTCCGGCGGCATCAGCCTGCCGCGTGCCCATCTCATTATCCTGATCTGCGCCGCCATTGCGATCTTCTTTGTTCTCGGGTACGGCCTCGCCCCCTTGATTCAGAGCAAGCTTCAGGACCGTGGCCGCAGCACACTGCCGACTGTTCTGGCATCATCTCGCCCGCCGAAGTCGGAGAGTCTTGCCGCGGTTGCTCCGTCGGTCGAGACTGCATCCTTCGACCAACTTCACCAGATGGCCGAGAAGGGCTACCCCGCGGCCCAGAATACTCTGGGCCTTCGCTATGCCACCGGCGAGGGCGTGAAACTGGACGAGCGCGAGGCGGTTCGCTGGTTCATCAAAGCTGCGGAGCAGGGTAATGTAGCTGCCCAATCCAAGTTGGGCTCCATCTACTTTAGCGGTCGCGGTGTCCCCCAGGACTTCACCCAAGCTTACTTCTGGATGGTGGTGGCCCGATTAAGTGGCGACCATGCCAGCGAAACGCTTGGGCCATTTGTTCGCGCTCGCCTCACGCGAGCCCAAGTCACCTCCATTGAACTGGACGCCGATCGTTGGTTGCGCCAGCACCAGACAGCCGCCAAGCCCCGCGCCGGACATTGATGGCGTAGTCTGAGTTTCGATAGCATTTCTTTCGAAGGCGTCATCCCGACCGGAGCCGTTTTTCAGGCTGAGGGAGCGATCTCGCACCGGTCGACCGTTTCTCCTGCGTTCCACCGAACAGTTCTCCCCACAAGCTTGCTTCTGAGTGAGCTTGCTTTTGGATAAGCATGCTTTTGGGTGGCGCAGCGCTTTCAGCGCTGCGATCTAGCCTTCCTATCGGTGGATGCTTTAGCCCCTGCGGCACATCCCGGCGCTAGAATAGTGCCAGAGGCTCCTGTGCCCACCCTTCGCGACATCCTCGACCGCAAAGTTCGCGAGGCCGATCCCACTCTCTACGAGAAACTCGACAACCATCGCGTCCGCTGTTTCTCCTGCGGCCACTGCTGCCCGATTCCCGAAGGCCAGCCCGGCGTCTGCAAAGTCCGCTACAACCGCGGCGGCACGCTGTACGTGCCCTGGGGATACACCGCCGGGATGCAATGCGATCCCATCGAAAAGAAGCCGTTCTTCCACGCCCATCCCGGCGCGCTCGCCTACAGCTTCGGCATGCTGGGCTGCGATCTGCACTGCGGCTACTGTCAGAATTGGGTCACGTCGCAGGCGCTGCGTGATCCGAATGCTGTGTCGCCCCCGCTCGAAGCCTCACCTGAAGCGCTGGTGCGCGATGCGCTAGATCATGGCGCGAAAGTTCTGGTCAGCACGTACAACGAACCTCTGATCACCAGCGAGTGGGCCGTCGCCGTTTTCAAAGAAGCGAAGGCTGCGGGACTGCTCACTGGATTCGTTTCCAACGGCAACGCCACGCCGCAGGTTCTCGAATTCATCCGTCCCCATATCGATCTCTACAAAGTGGATCTCAAGAGTTTCGACGACCGCCACTATCACGAACTCGGCGGACGCATCGGTCCCATCCTCGACAGCATCCGCCGCATTCACCAAATGGGATTGTGGCTGGAGATCGTTACTCTGCTCATTCCCGGCTTCAACGACTCCGCCGACGAACTGCGCCGCCTCACCGAATTCGTCGCCGGCATCTCGCCCGACATTCCCTGGCATGTGACCGCATTCCACGGCGACTACAAAATGCAAGGCGAAGACCAGCGAGACACTAACGTCGAAGATCTGTTGCAGGCCGCCGAAATTGGCCACGCGGCGGGATTGCGTTACATCTACGCAGGCAATCTTCCCGGCATGGTCGGCCGTTGGGAAGATACCCGCTGCCCGCAGTGCAGTGAGACCTTGATCCGCAGATACGGATACCACATCGAAGAGTACGGCCTCACTCCCGAAGGCCGCTGCCCGCGCTGCTCGTGCCAAATCCCCGGACGCTGGGCCGCTCACTTCGACGGCCAGATCACCTCTCGTCCTTTCCTCCCGCACAAACGCTCGCATTTATTTACAATCACAAGTCGTTGAATCTCGATGATGTTGATTTTGCTTATGTGTTGATTTTGTTTATGTGGGGACAGCCGCCTTCGGCTGTCCGCCGGGCGAGGCCCGGCAACAGGCAATCGCTCAACCGGACCGATGCGGAAAACACCGATCCTCGCTCTCTGTCTCGTGGTGACTCTCACCCTATGCGCATGTTCGCCGCGCGACTTCCTCACCCGCCGCCTCGCCACCGATCTGATCGCAGCCTCCAGCGCCTTCAAAACGCCGCAGCAATTTTCCCTGCAGACGGGCATCGTCTCCAATAAAGACTATGTCTCGCCCGAATATCTCGTCCTCCAACAACACGGCTGGATCTCCGCGACCACAGTCCGTTGCGGTCCCGCCATGGTGCCGCCGCCGTGCTGGGATGTCCTGCTGACTCCGTCCGGCGTCGACACAGTTCGCGCCCTCGTCCCCGCCGAAGAGGCCGACAAGGCGTCGTTCTTTATCCCCGTGGCCAGAAGGGAACTCATCGGCGTCACCGGCATCGCCAAGCAGGGCAGCCAGGCCGATGTGGAGTTCACGTGGAGGTGGGTGCCCTTGAATGAAGTCGGCGCCGCGCTCTACTCCGGCGACCTGCGCTACACCTCGACCGTCGGATTTCGTCAGTACGATGACGGCTGGCGTCTCATGCAAACCGCTCCTCACTCCGCGCAGACGCTCGACGACGCCTTCAAAAACGCCGAGCCTGCCCAGTGACAGCTATCGGTCCTGCACACCTTGTGTAGTTGTTGCAGCTGAGTTCTGTGCCTTATACCATTTGCTGTGCGCGGATGGTTTTTTTGCCGATTGCTCGCGTGCTTCACAGGATGGAGTGCGATAGGATGACGGGAATCGCAAAAGGAATCCGTCGGAGTTGCAGCTAGGAGTGAATTCTCGACTCCGTTGTCCTCGATCTCCACCAGGAATGCATTTGAACATTCGCGGTACAACTGTTCGTGATCCACAGACTCGCGGTTTCCGCAAAGGTCTAATTGTCCTGGCTCTTGCTGTGCTGGGCTCTGGATCAATGCTGGACTACTATTTGGGGCTCTTTATGCCCCGCCTCATCCGAGCACAGGCAGCCGCCAATTTTGTGGGCGGCTATGCCTTCGGGCACGACTTCTACCCAGTGTGGCTGACCTCGCACGACTGCATACCAGCCGCCTGTGATCCATACAGTCCCGAGATGACTCGCAAAATCCAGCAGGGACTGTTCGGTCGAACTCTGGACTCGCGCCTTCCTTCCGATCCGCCCCCGGACTATCGGACCTTCGTCTATCCTGCTTTCACGGATCTGTTATTTTGGCCGGCTGCGCAGTTTCCCTTCTCGACAGTGCGCGTGGCTATCGCACTCCTTCTGATCGGGCTGACAATCGCGAGCGTCTTTTTGTGGGTGCAAGCTCTTTCATTGCGTCCGACACCATCTTCGTTGGCTGCCATCGTTTTGCTTCTCCTATGTAGCTATCCTGTTCTTGAAGGTCTATATGCCGACCAATTGGGCCTGTTGGTAGGATTCCTGCTCGCAGCGTCCCTTTTCGCTCTGCAACGCGGATGGCACTTGCTGGCTGGGATAGTTATGGCCTTCACGACAATCAAGCCGCAGATGAGCATTCTCGTGCTGGTTTATCTGTTCGTCTGGAGCTGGCATAATTGGCGGGAACGAGGCCGTTTTTGCATCGGCCTGTTTTCGGCGATTTTGGTGCTGGTTGGTGCGGCCATGCTTGTTTGGCCGCATTGGATCCACTCGTGGGCCCGGGTTCTACTCGCATATCCTCGCTACGCGAAGCCTCCCTTGATAGGTGAGATACTTTACTTGGGCCCGAATCTGGGCGGAACCGCCTTGCTGGGGACAATGGCGGCCCTACTGACTCTGCTGCTGTCATGGAGGAAGCGGAGCCTGGCCACTAGTTCCATCGAATTCTGGTTGGCTTCGAGTTCTGTGCTGTGCATCACGGCGGTTACATTACTTCCCAGTCAGGGCTTCCAGGACCATGTCATTCTGCTCCCTGCCATCTTTCTCGTCTCCTATCACTGGAGAGAACTCTCATCGACTTGGACTCATAAGGCGCTTGTGGCTATTGGAGCGGCAGTTCTTCTGTGGCCATGGATCGCCGCATTTGGCCTGATTACGCTGCGACCAGTGCTCCCGCCCCAGGTGTTTTACTCCAAAGCAGTCTTCGCCCTTCCCCTTCGCACGGCAGCGGTCCTTCCATTCGTGTTGCTGGCGGTGCTCGCGTTAAGCCTTCGTCCTAGACGGAGCACGGTTTGATCTGCGCGTTGCGTAGCAGAATAGTACAAAAGTCCGATAGAAGACACGGGTACATGCAACGCATGTTCCGCAGCAACCCTGAGTCACAAACTTGCCTCGAACGAATCCGCCGTTGTATAACGCTTCTTCCCACCGGGAACCCTATGCGACTCCACAAAACTGCCCTGATCGCCCTGATGATGTTGACCTGTGCGCTCGCCGTGATGGCTCAAAGCAAGCCCAAGGTGACGCTCGACGAGTTCTTCAACTCCGTCAGCTTTCCCGCGGTTGAGGTTTCGCCTGACGGCAACTCGGTGGTCATCGCGACCGAGCGCGCGGATTGGGACCAGCAAATCTTCCGCACCGATCTCTGGCTCTATCACGACGACGGCAAGGGCGGCGGCTCTGTTGGCAATCTGATTCAGTTGACGCAATCCGGACACGACTCCGATCCGAAGTGGTCGCCTGACGGCCGCTGGATCGCCTTCCTCTCGGAGCGCAAGACTTCCGCGGAGAAGGGCGGCGACGCAGATTCGGATGCGGACTCGAAAGACGAGGCCGCCAGTCAGATCTACCTCATCTCGCCCAACGGCGGCGAAGCCTTCCCCGTAACCCAGGGAGAAGAAGACGTCCACTCCTTCTCGTGGTCGGCCGATTCGAAGACCATCTACTTCTCCACGCGCCAGCCCTGGACGCGAAAGCAGAAGGACGACTACAAGCAAGAGTGGAAAGACGTCGTGCAATATCGCACGGCCGAGCGCGGTGACACGATCTTCGCACTCGACCTGTCGGTTGCTCTGGCGCACCACGCCGCCGCCCCGACGAAAGCTGCAAAGAAAGAAGGCGAGCCCGAAGAGCAGCCCGACCTCACGCCCGGCACCCGCGCCATCGCATCCTCGCCATTGCGCGTCGATGGCCTTGTCACCTCGCCCGATGGCCACAAACTCGCGTTCGTGAGCAACGCCATCAACCAGCGTCAGGAAAAATACGAAGACGTCGAGATCTATGTGGTCGACTTGCAGGCGGCGACGACCCAACCGCGCCGCATCACCCAGAACCAGGCCGCCGAAATCCGCCCACGCTGGTCCAACGACAGCCGCCACATCTTCTTCAGCGTCGAAGTTGGGGACGTGTCCGGACCCTACCGCGACCTCCAGCCGCATCTCTACTCGGTCGATACAGAGTCGGGTGCCATTGAGCAATGGAGCAAAGACTTCATCGGCCCTGTCGAGCACTATGTCGTCGCTGCTGACACGGTGCTGACGTCGGCCCGCATCGGCACCGAAGTCCAAATGTATTCCGTCACCAAGCCCGCGGAGTCGCTGCACCGCATCAGCGGATGGCCCGGCACCTACGCCGGAATCTCGGTCGCCGCGCACTCTCCCCGCGTGGCCTTCGTCTACTCGTCGCTGGGCAAGCCCGACGAAGTCTATCTCGCCGACAGCGCCGACAAGCTTGATCAAGCCCGCGCCATCACTTCCTTCAACAAGCTCTTCACCGAGCGCGATCTGCCGCAGGGCAAGCCCTACCAGTGGAAGGCCGACGACGGCACTACCGTCGAAGGCATGCTGATCTATCCTCCGGGCAAATTTGAAGCGAAGCACCTGCCCATGCTGACCTTCATCCACGGAGGTCCCGCCGACGCCGACGGCAATCACTTTGAAGCCGACTGGTACCAGTGGGCCGGTCTGGCCGCGACGAATGGATGGCTGGTCTTCGAACCCAACTACCGCGGCTCGACCGGATACGGCGACAAGTTCCTGATGCAGATCGTTCCGCAACTGGTCTCGCGGCCGGGCAAGGACATTCTCTCCGGCGTCGACGCGCTGGTGAAAGACGGCATCGCCGATCCCGACCGCCTTACCATCGGCGGCTACAGCTATGGCGGATACATGACCAACTGGCTCATCACCCAGACCACGCGCTTCAAGGCCGCCGTCACCGGCGCGGGCGCGGTCGAGCACATCGGCAACTGGGGCAACGACGACACCACCATGGACGACGCCTACTTCCTCGGCGGACGTCCCTGGGAAGCCGCGCAGCGCTATCACGACGAAGCCGCCATCTTCCAAATGGACAAAGTCCGCACGCCCACGCACATGGTGGCCGGCGCCGACGACATTCGCGTCGCCGTGCTCGAAGACTACTTGCTCGAGCACGCGCTCTACTCGCTCGGCATTCCGAACAAGCTGCTCGTCTTCCCCGGCGAAGGCCACTCGCTGTCGAAGAATCCCTGGCACGGCAAAATCAAAGTCCGCGAGGAGTTGAAGTGGCTGCAGAAGTACGGCGGCGTGCCAGCTTCGAACTGATCGCAAGACTTGTCATCCTGAGGCCCGCGCTTTTTGCGGGCCGAAGGATCTATGCAATTGCCGTCAGCTCCGATGCCGCCAGCAAGTGCATGGGTCCTTCGCGTTGCTCAGGATGACAATCTTCATGAGATCTACACCTCGAATTTTTTTCGTGCAGTCTCCTAAAATCCTGATTCATAAGAACTTGCTACCTCGGTATACCCCCTGATCCCCGCAAAATCTTGAGCCGCAAGGAGTTGCAGCTAAAATCTTCCAGAATAAGGACTTAGCTGCGAGCCGAGTGCCGCTCAATGGATCGGTAGTGGAGAACTGGTTGGAAGAGCCCTCGCGCATGGATCGAGCTTGGGCTTTTCAAAATTCTCAGTCAAGGTTGTACGTCACAGGAAATGGGATTTTTGTTGTGGAGGGCTGTGGAAAAAGAGCTGATCAGAAATGCCGAAGGGAGCGTTCCGCCAGTCAGCGACTTTCCCATTTTGGGCCAAACAATTGGGGTGCACTCCACCCTCCTGTCCCCAGTTTTCGCAACATTGGATTCACTCTTGGGCTTTCAATGTCAGTTGATTCTGTTGTGTCTTATCGAAGAATTGTGTGACCTCTTGCAAAAGGGAAGAAATGCCGCCGTGGATCAAGGACTGTTCTTCCTTTAGTTCAGTCACATATTTCATAACATCACTGCGCATTGCGTGCATAAATCTCAGCACCTCTCTGGCTTCAAGTCTCTTACTGACCCACTGGAAGCCTTCTATCGCTCTTCGCTTTTCGAGTTTGATCCAGTTTTTCCGACCTTCGACCGCGAGGTCGTATCCGCATCCGATTTCCAGGTTCCGGGATTCAGCAGTCATTCGGTAAGTAACGTTAAATTTACCAGTTATATAGAACCTGAGCCCAAACTTCGATCCAGTCTTTGTCAATAGAGCATCGAAGGAACTGACGCTTACGGGTCGCATGTACTCTGGACTGGTGCTTGCACAAATGAAATTGGCTAAGTCGTTGGCACTGAACAGGCGAGATCCAGCTGTCGGCAGCACAAGCACCGACTCTTCTTTGCCAATTGCTCCCCGAAGTTCAAATAGAGATGCCTTGTCCGCGAGAGCGGCATACTTACTCCCGTAGATGGTCATGGTGCTTAAGTAGTCGAAATCCTCCACGCGTACTGGCTCCGCAAAGACGGTGACGAGGTCAATATCCCTCTTCACAGCTTCTGTCTCGACCTGCCCAACTGAGGGGAGTAACTTCTCCTCCAGACGCTTGTCCAACTCTGCTCGGGTCTGGGATTGCGCTGAGGGCTTAAGACTCTTCAATTCCTCGATGAGTTCCGCCAACTGCGCTGCGACGCCTGGCTTCTGTGAAACGTAAACGTTAAATAGCAAACTCAACCCGTTGAGGTAGAGTGCAAGATCCGGTGTTGGCGGTAAGAAAACCATGAAGAACAGCCTCGTGGAGGATTTTAACTCCGTGGGCCACCCGCCGATCGCCAGAAAGCGGCGGCCACAATCGAGAAGCTAAGGTTCCCGTGCTTCAATTTGACTTGGAGCCATGGCCCCAACAAGCCGCGAGATGATTCAGGCGAGTGGCCGATGCTGGTGAAATTCCTGCGCGGGTAGCCCAGGGCGGGTATCGCCACCCCCATAGCTCAGATGTGCTGGGTTAACGGTGCTACAATCCCGCGCATGGCCCCAAAGGCGCGGTGACGATGACGAAAAAGCCCGAGTACGATCTGGTGCAGTTGGAGAAGGAACACACTTCCATCCTCCCGCTCCTGACGCAACTCGATCAGGAAATAGATCACCAACTGGCTCAGCTCCTTTATCGGAATGTGTCTTTGGCTTTTCCTGTTCAGCATCGCGTGAAGTCCTGGGCGTCAATCGCTGAGAAACTAGAGAGGGTATCACTGTCACTTGGTGGGGTGCGGGACTTGCAAGACCTCGTTGGTTTTCGGATTGTGTTGCAGTTTACGCGCGATGTAGACCGAGTGTGCTCGCTCGTAGAAAAGAATTTCAAGATCGTAGATCGCTATGACACGGTTAAGCGATTGAAAGAGGATCAGTTTGGTTATTCCTCGGTCCACTTTTTGGTGGAACTCCCAGAGGGATGGCTTGGTGTTCCAACGATGGCCGGGCTCGACAACCTCAAGGCTGAGATCCAAGTGCGAACAACGGCTCAACACATTTGGGCCGAGGCGTCCCAGACCCTGCAATACAAGAACGAGGGAGCCGTTCCACCAGAACTGAGGCGTGCAATTTATCGCGTCTCCGCCCTGCTAGAGACCGTCGATCTTGAATTCGAGCGTGTGCTGTCGGCGCGGGACAGCTATAGGTCTGAGGTGGCGCAGAGCCCGGCACCTAGTGAGCCGTTGAATGTCGATACGCTCCAACAGATCCTTGATGCGAGTTGGCCTAAGGCGAACAAGAGTGCAGACGGAGAAAACTATGCGGATCTGTTGAGCGATCTAAACACGCTTGGTGTAACTACTTCGGATGCTCTGATCAAGGTGATCTTGAAACGGCACCATGAAACGCTTGCCGAGGATGCTAAGACGGTGAAAGACATCCGCAACGATCCTAAGCGCAGCGCGGCCAGTAAACGCGAGCGCATCGAAGCAGGGGTGTTCTTTGCACATGTAGGCCTCACCAGGGTGGCCCTCAGCCTGGAGTTCCCGGACGAATGGCGTAAGCACACAATCGGAAAGTTCCAAACAATACTCCAGAAGAACACCAAATCATAATGCGCCGTGGGCGGGAAGTTACATAGCAATGAGGGGGCGGACGGGGTTGCCCACCCTAAGCCTGCATGTACTGCCGCGGCTTTGGCGGCCCCAGGCTTCGCGGTTTTCGAAGCCTGGGCCCCACGGACCTCAATCCAGAATGTCTTCCTTGAAATAATTCGGTGCGCGGCCCCTTGGTGCCAGCAGTATCGGTTCCCATCCGTCGAAAACCGCGACGGATGGGGCAGCCAGTCCGCGATGGCGCACGCGGCCCTGTGCTAGACTCCGACCCAGCATGCGCTCGAAGACATTCCTCGTCTTAGGTCTGGCTGCCACGATTGGCGCGGCCGGCATGCTGGCTGCGCAAACGCAGGGCGCGCAAACGCAGGACGCGCCCGAGGTAGTGACGAAGGGGGGCCCTAATGTGACCCCTCCACGCGTCACGTACGCACCTCCTGCTGAATTTTCCGAGGAAGCTCGCGCCGCCAAGTATCAGGCTACGTGCATCCTGAAGCTGATTGTCGGGGCGGATGGCAATCCGAGGAACATCCGAGTGATCAACCCAATCGGCATGGGACTCGACGAGAAGGCGCTGGAAGCAGTTCGCTCGTGGAAGTTCCGGCCTGCGCTGAAGGATGGCAAGCCAGTCGCCGCAGAAATCGTCGTGGAAGTCGATTTCCATTTTCCCGGGGCCGGCCCCAGCATTGCGGACCTGGCGAGGCGAGCGAACTCGGGCGATGCCAAATCAGAATTGGAACTCGCAAACGCATATTTCAAAGGCAAAGATACCCCTAAGGATGAACAGACGGGCTTGAGCTATCTGGAGAAGGCCGCCAAGCAGGGTCTGGCGCGCGCCCAGTTTGAAATGGGAGAACACATCGTTCATCAGGGCGCGTCCGCCGACTACTCCAGAGCGTACATGTGGTACACGCTGGCCAGCCGCGGCGGATACAAACACAGCGAAAAAGCTCTGAAGGAACTGGCCGCCAAGATGACGCCAGAACAGCTACAGGCAGGCCAAACGCTGGTCGACCACTGGACGAACGTCCCGGCGAACAGTGGATCCCCGAGGTGATGACGAGGGTCTGCCTGACCCGCCTTTGCTTCTTGAATGCGCGAACCGTTCACGCGTCCGGGTAGAGCGCGGCCCTCAGCGGTGTCGCCCCGACCGTTCCTGGCAGCATCCGCGCCGACGACGAGTGCATAGATCCCTTCGACAAGCTCAGGGCAGGCTCTTCGGCCCGCAAAGGGCTCGGGCCTCAGGATGACAAGGCCTCGGGTGAGGCTAGTCTGCGTCCTGCACCACACCTTTGCGGACGCCCAGTCGCGCTTGCAGGTGTTTGCGGTAGCGGCGGCTCAGGCGGACGGTCGCGCCGTTGTCGAGCAAGACCTCGTATTCGCCGTCCTGCCGGAGCTTCAATCTTCGGACGCGCTCCAGGTTCACGATGCTCGATCGGTGGACGCGGCAAAAGATATTTGGGTCCAGGTCATCTTCCAGGTCCGACAGAGTGCGGCGCAACAGGTGGCTTTTCGGTCCAACGTGCAGGCAGGCGTAATAGTCGGCGGCTTCGATCCAATCGATCTCGGAGATCTTCACGAAGCAGACCTGCCCGGCGTTCTTGATGGCGACGCGCTCCAGCTTTTGCGTGCGGTCTCTGCCGAGGCGGATCCTTTGTTTGGCGCGGCTGAGGGCGAGTTCAAAGCGGGCGTTGTCGAACGGCTTCAGCAGGTAGTCGAGCGCGCCCGCTTCGAAAGCCCGCAGCGCGTACTGGTCGTATGCAGTGACAAAGACAATCGCGGGCGGCAGATTGCTACCCAGCAACTCGAGTACATCGAATCCGTCACACTCCGGCATCTGCACATCGAGAAAAAGCAGATCGGGATTCGCGACTCTGATCTCGCTCAGGGCCTCTTCTCCAGAGCTGCACTCGCCAACGATTCCGATTTCCGGATCGCCGCGCAACAACACGACAAGGTTGCTGCGCGCCAAGGGTTCATCGTCGACAATCAGCGCGCGTATTTTTGCGGGATGTGCATCTGCGTGCACGACGTCACCCTTGGGTTTTTCCGGAAGCCGGCATTGAAACGAAGGGCACGGAGACCGTGGCCTCGACGCCTCCGGGCTGCTGATTTCGCATGTTCAGCTCGAACTGATCGCCATACAGGTTTTGCAGGCGCGTGCGCACATTGAGGATTCCAATTCCCGACGGGCTTGTCTCCCAGCCCGCGGGCAAACTGGGCCCGTCGTTATAGACGCGGACGGTCAGCGTTCCGTTCGAGCGCGACGCCGTGATGCGAATTGCTCCTCCTTGCACTCGGCGTGCAATGCCGTGTTTGACTGCGTTCTCGACCATGGGCTGCAGAATGAGGCTGGGAATTTGCGCAGGGAGGAGTTCCTGGGGAACGTCGACGCTGAACTGGAGACGCTCGGCAAAACGCGCCTTCTGAATATCCAGATACTTCTGGGTGAACTCCAGTTCTTCACCGAGGGGAACCTGCTGGCGGTCGGAATCCTCCACCACTCGCCGCAGGAAGTCACTTAGCCCGACGATCATGTTCACGGCCGCGTCGTTTCTTTTTTCGCGCACCAGGCCGGCGATGGCGTTGAGCGTATTGAACAGGAAATGCGGCTCGATCTGCCGGCGCAGCGCGCTGAGTTGCGCCTTCGAGAGTTGCTCGTTGAGACGCGCCGTCTCGGTTTGCTGGAAGGCCAGTTGCTCTCTTGCATCGAGCACGTGGTTGATCAGCAGAATCATGCCGTAAAGCACCAGGTACGAGAGCATTCCGGCGTAGAACTTGTGCATCCAGAGCTGAGGATACGGGTCTGGACCGGGCATCAATGCCCATGGATTCAGCCATTCTTCCCACATCGAGACCCACGCGGCGTGTATGAGACCCATACTGCCGCAGGCGGCAAGATGCGTGGCCCAGGTCGAAAATCGATTCCATTGCGCCGGAGGATAGCGATGAGCCAACCGCAAAACCAGCGGCGTGGCGAGAACCCACGGAAGCCACGAAATCAGCAGCGTGAAAAACAGGCGGCCCCAGTAATGGTGCATGCCCTCCGCGCGCATCACAAAAACATTCTGCGTCGCGTCGAACAGTCCCATGCCGAACCAGATGGCGGCGAGCCACAGCCAGCGCGAGGATTCGGATTGGCTGCGAGTCTTGTCCATAAGATGGATCGTATTCTACGACCAGCCTAAAGGGGGAACAATGCAGCCAATCGCCCGAGGCGTGCAGCGGGCGGTCTGGCGGTCCGCGGAGATTGGGGTCATACTGCTGCGCATGAAGACGAACAAGAAAACCGCTCTACTGCTCGCTGGGCTTGTCGTATTGTGTTCGGCCGCCCTGCTCAACTCGGCAACGCCGCCGGGTTCGGGCCCGGAATATACAAGCGATGCGCAGATGAAGCTGCCCGAAAACTATCGCCAGTGGGTCTACCTGACGACCGGATTCGACATGAGCTACAACAAGACCGCAATGCAGATGGACCACCACATGTTCGACAATGTGTTCGTCAATCCGGAGTCGTACGCGGCGTTTCAGCAGACTGGGACATGGCCGGACAAGACCGTGCTGATGCTCGAAGGCCGCATGGCTCAAGGGAAAGGGTCGATCAATCAGAAGGGCAACTTTCAGAGCACGGAGATCATGGGGATCGAGGCGCACGTGAAAGATGAAGCACGCTTCCCGGGAAAGTGGGCGTTCTTTATCTTTGGTGACGCGAAGACTGCCAAGATGGTCCCGACGACGATGGACTGCTACAGTTGCCACGCCGACCATGCGGCGGTGGATACTACGTTCGTCCAGTTCTATCCGACGCTGCTGCCGATCGCGCAGAGCAAAGGGACCCTCAGTGCCGCGTATCAGAAGGAAAGCGCCGCCGAGCAGAAGTAGCGCTCATCGTCGATGGCGACTAGGATAGAAAACCTTCGCTGACACATAATATGTGCGCACATATTATGTGTTCATGAATGTTACGCTGTCCATCGAAGACCAGCTCGTGGCTCGCGCCCGGAAGAAAGCCAAAGCCCTGGGGAAGAGTCTCAATCAGATGATTCGGGACTACCTGCAGACGGTCGCTGGTGGGGACGATCCCGGGCGAAGCATTGCGGAGTTCAATCGTCTCTCGGGTCAAGGTCACTCGCGCGGATGGCGCTTCAACCGGGACGAGATTCATGAGCGCCCGTAGTTTCTTCGACACCAGCGTCCTCATCTATGCCGATGACAAGGCGGCTCCGGCAAAGCAGCGAAAGGCGCTCGATCTGGTGGCCGGGCATCGGCGCGCAAGGACCGGAGTTGTGTCGCTGCAGGTGCTGCAGGAGTATTTCGTTGCGGCCACGCGGAAACTGCGCGTCGATGCTGCCATTGCCCGGCGCAAGATCGAACTGCTAGCGGAGTTCGACGTCGCTGTCCCCGAAGTCCAGGACATTCTAGCGGCGATCGACTTGCACCGCCTTCACGGATTTTCCTTTTGGGATGCCCTGACACTGCGCGCAGCGAAGCAGGCCGGATGTAGCGTGCTTTTCTCGGAAGACTTGCAGCAGGCGCGCGAGATCGACGGGGTTCGCATCGTGAATCCGTTTCAATAGGCGGACAGGGAACTCAAGACAAGACTTGCTGATGCGGTACTACTTCGCGGCGCTGGCGACTTTCACGCCATGCGACGCAGCTGCGTAGCGGGCGATGCCTTTGTAGAGGGCTTCGGCGATTTGTTCGCGGTAGCCGTCGCTGCGCAGTTTTTGTTCGTCGGTGGGACTGCTGACGAAGGAGACTTCCGCCAGAATTCCGGGCATTGCGCTTTCGGTCAGAACGACGAATCCGGCTTCTTTGATGCCGCGGTCGCGCAGGCCGGGATTATGTGCTGAGAGTGTGCCGTAGAGCGAACGCTGCACGCTGGCCGCCAGATGCCGCGATTGCTCGATGCGCTCGTGCAAGTCGGCCGGCGAGAGCGTCGCTGTTACAGCCGGCTTGGCGGCGCTAGCGTGCGCATCAACATCTTTCGATCCGGGCGCCGAAAACAGATTGGTGTAGTAGGTTTCGACGCCGCGGGCGGAGGGCAGGTCGCTGTAGTTGGCGTGGACCGAGATGAACAAGTCGGCTTGCGCCTGGTTAGCAATGCTGGCGCGGTCGTCGAGCGTGATGTAGTTGTCGTCGGGACGCGTGTAGAGGACTTCCATCCCCAGGCGGCTTTCGAGCAACTTGCCTAGACGCTGGGAGATTTCCAGCACTAAATCTTTTTCGAGCAGGCCGCGACGGCCGACGGTGCCGAGGTCCCAGCCACCGTGTCCGGCGTCGACGACGATGCGCATCTTAGGCACGTGCGCGCGTAGTTGCAGGTCTTCTTTAGTCGGAGGCGGAACTACGATTGCGAGCTTGTTCTTTTCGGCTTCGCTGGAGTTTGGGAAGAGGTTCACCGTGCCTTTGGGAGTCGCGCCCATCTTGCGCACTTCGACCACCAGGCGGTACGGATTCGGTTCCAGGCTAACTGAAAATGTGGAGTTGGCTCTGGTCTCCAGGACTACGCGCGTCATGCCAGCCACGGGCTGGGCCATGCGAATGCGGTCGACGAAGGAGTCGCCGATCTCGATCGATTTTCCAAGCAGTTCGGGAGCGAGTCGCGTGTCGCGCAAATCGAAGTAAATGCGGTCCGGGCGGGAGAGGCGATGGGCCTCGTACTGAATCTGGTCTTCGAGATCGAACACGATGGTGCTGGAGTCGGCGGACGACCAGTGGCGGATTCCGGTGACCTTCGGGAATTTCGACAACTCCTGCGCGGTTGCGGACGCGCTTTCCGGCTGGCTCGCTTCGTCGGAACTCGTGTTCTCGGCGGCCGCGGGAGTCGCGGTTGCGGGTGCAGCCGCAGCCGTTTCTTTCGCGGATGAGTCGGCGGGCTTGACCGGCATTTTCTCGGTGTGGATCATGGCGCTGCTCAACTGCGCCGTCTTCATCTTCCACCAAACTCCACCGGCGAAGGCGGTAACGATGACGATGAATACCAGCAGAATCAGTACGAACGGCCGGTGCTCAGCGGACTCGGTCTCCGGTGCGGCGAACTCGGGCGCAGCGGCGACAGTGGGGGTGACAACCAACTCGGCCGGCTGAGTCTTCTCGGCGGGTGCATCAACAATCAAGGATTTGCTGGGAATCTCAGGTGCGGGTGCTGGACTCGCGTTCGCTGCGGCGGTTTTCGAATCGACCGTCTTTGACCCGGCAACCCTTGAATCTTTCGCGGGTACAACCGGAACCGAGGCAACCACAGCAGTCGCAACCGCAGCCCCAGTTGATGCAGCGGGAACGGACACGACCGGAGGAGCAACGGGAGGTGCGACAACGGGCGTAGACGAGACGGGGGTTGGCGCGATCTTAACGGCACCGGCCGGCGCAACGGTCACGGCTTTAGCCGGCTCGACGGCAGCAGACTTAGTTGGTACGCGCGGTGCTGGTTCCAGCTTGGGTGCGGCAGCCTGCGCGGATTCGGCGAAGCGGTCTTCATCTTCGGGCTTCAGCGCGCCCAGGACCAGTTCGGCCAGCAGGCTTAGATTGCGGATGTCGCTCTCGTTGAAGGCGAAGGGCCATTCGGAGAACGCCTCGAGCAGGCCGATGACGCGGCGGCGCCCGCACAGCGGCACCGCGACCATGGAACGCGCGCCCAGCTTGCGGCAGGCTTCGAGATTCACGCGCGGATCGGTCTCGGTGTCGTCGCACATCACGGTCTGTGCTGTACGGAAGCTGGCGCCGGAGAAGGCAGAATCGCGATCGATGCGCGCGCCGATGTCGGGGCGAATTGCGCCTGCGGCCGCGCGTAAGACAATCTCATTGTTTTCCGCCAGAGCGATTGCCAGGCCGTCGGCGCCGGTGATGGCGACGGCACGCTCGGCGACCAGTTGCAGGACTTCGTCGAGAACAAACAGTTCTTGCTGGTCAAACTCCGCAGCGGGAGCGACCGCATCGAACGCGTTATGGCGTGCGGCCAGGGTTTTTCTGCGGCGCACCTGATCGTGCAGTGCGGAGAAGGCCAGCAGCGCATGTAGAGCGTCGCGTTGCGAGGGCTTCGAGGGATCGTCCTCGGGACGATTGGAGGCGGTGGAATCGCCGTGCTCCCGCGGCCATCCGGGCACACCAGCACCAGCGAACGGAGTAGTCACGCCCAGGTCCGGTTTGGTGGTGGTCGTCGCCATTTAGAGACAGTTCACTTGTAAGTTATCGGTCTTTGGCCCGAGTTGCAATTACTTGGGCATGCCCCTTTGGGCATGTACTTAAGTAAGTCATTGTGCACCGGTTTTCACTTTTCCGGATACATTCCGAAAGTTTATCTGACGGCTCACTCCCCGGAGTAGAATCCACAATCCAGAAACGAGGGAAAGCGCATGCCCCAACCGCGCACGCACGCATCTCCCAGCCCAACTGTTGCCGCGTCGATCGTTATCGGCATGCTGGCCATGGTAGTCATTCCGGCAGTATTCACTCTGCGTTCGGTGAGTTCTCCGGGAAGGCTGGATGTTGGATTGGATCCCTCGCCACACGGCTATACCTGGAGCCTCCTTCTGTTTGTCGTTCCTATTGTCGCGATTACGCTGTGGTTCTTTCCGAGTGAAGGTCTGGAGATTCCGCGGCGCTCGTTTTGGCGAACCATCGGCATTCTCGCGCCCATTGGATGCCTGTTGGATGTGATTTTCGCGCAGTGGTTCTTCTGTTTCCCCAACCCGAAAGCGACCCTGGGCATACTCGCACCCGCACTGGGGAAACCGGTGCCCATCGAAGAGTATGTCTTTTATCTGACCGGTTTTATCACGATCTTATTGCTGTATGTCTGGCTCAGCGAGTACTGGCTGTCTGCCTATACGGTGGACGACTATCGCGGTGAGGCGCGCGCATTGGGCCGTCTGCTGCAGTTTCATCCTGCGTCGCTGGTTCTGGGCCTGGCGCTGGTTGCGGTTGCGATTGTCTACAAAAGATGGTTTTCTTCCGTGCCTGGCGGCTGGCCCAGCTATTTCATTGTGCTGGTGGCCGGAGGACTGATTCCCTCGGTGAGCTTCTATCCGGTCGTGCGGCGGTTCATCAACTGGCGCGCGATGAGCCTGACGATGTTCTTCATCTTGCTCGTCAGCTTGCTTTGGGAAGCCACTCTAGCGTTGCCCTACGGCTGGTGGAACTATCAGCGTCCCGCCATGATGGGGGTGTTCATTGGGGCCTGGTCCGGCCTGCCGATCGAGGCTGTGGTGGTTTGGCTCGCGGTCACGTACGGCACGGTGATTCTGTTCGAAGCGGTCAAGATCTGGCAGGCCTCCGGGCGTCGAGGGAAAGAAGCGTTTCTGGGCACGAAACCGAACCCTTCGTAAAAAATGGTGGCAACACCTATCCCTTCATCGTCCGATCTGGTGCCGGCTGAGACGTAGCAAGCTACGTCTCTACGACTAGGATTACAGTTTGAACCATCGTAGTTACTAAGACGGTACGTACGATCGGAGATAACATTCAGCGGATAGGGCCCTGGCCGACCTGATCTCCGGTGGTGAAGTATGGATGTAGGAACATCTCCCGCGCAGCAAGCCAGGGCGAAGCACCGGCACGAGCTGCGTACTCTCGTCTACGTTATGCTCGATCAGGCGAATGGCGGCATCGTCCGCAATCTGAGCCATGAAGGCATCGGAGTGCAGGCGGTAGCGGCGCCTCATCCGCGACAGCAGGTCCGGGTGCGCTTCGAGTTGCGCGACCCGCGTCTGCGGGTGGAAACGCGTGGAGAAGTGACTTGGTCCACGTTGTCGGGACATTGCGGCGTACGGTTCCTTGACTTGTCGCTGCGCATGACGCGCCAGATCAACGAGTGGATTCTTGGCGACCTGCTGGAAGGAGCCGCACTGCATGCGGATCACGCAGGAACCATGTTTGCCGCGCCCGCTGTGGCCGAGGAAGACGATGGGTTGATGGTTTCGGCGGCGCCGCTGAAGGTCATCGAATTACCGGTGCGGCCCGATCCATTCCAGCCAGCGTACGCGCGCGATGAGACGGCCGCACCGCCCACTCAGCTCGACTGGCTTTCGCAGCCGCTCTCTGGCCGGAGCCTAGTGTGGACGATCAATACGCTTGTGGTGGTGGCAGCCCTGCTGCTGTTCGTGCTGGTGTTCCTCGCGGTTACCCGGGAACCTCCAACCAGGCCATTCGCCATGATGGGAGTAGGCGCGGTCGTAGTCGCCGCGCTGTATTGGGGATTCTTTCAGATATTCGGAGGATCGAGCCCGGGAGCCCGTTTGGCGCGCCTGATGGGGTGCGATCTGGAAGAGGAAGAACCGGCAGACGCTCGCTTTCGGTGACGTTCGGCTACGGTTCGGAACGGCGCCTCAGTTCGCGAAACTAGTTCGCGAAATACTGCTGCGCCAACCAGAGCTGCAGAGTGCGCTGCTGTTGCGGCGCCAGCTTGACGAAGCGGATGCCGGTATTGCCGCGCCTGTCCTGCCACGCGATTTCCGCCTTGGCCTTCAGACTCGACCGGGCGCCGGGCAGGTCGAAGGAGACTTGCAGAGACTTTACAGGCTCGACCGGGTTCTTGGTGTGAATCTGCATGCCTCCCTGGCTCACGTTAATCAGGAAGGCGTCGACCGGCTTTTGTCCTTTGCAACTCAGAGACACGGGCACTTCCAGCCCGGCGCGGTGATAGCGGAGGCGTCCGTCGAGAATCATGCTGCGCGCCGCGGAAAGCGTGCGCACGGCTTGTTCGACTGAAATTGGTTTCTCGAAGGCGAAGAGAGCGCCGCTGTCCTCCAGATTCTGGCAGCGTGGGCCGCCCATGATGACCAGAGGCAGGGTTCGGGGATTTTCCGCGTTTTGCAGTTCGCGCAGGAATTGCGAGCTTCCGTTGAGATCGCAGTCCACGATGAGAGCATCGATCTTGGATTTGTTGAGCCGGGCCATGGCTCGCTGCGGTTCGTTCTCGACCGAGACGTCCATGTGAAGTCCGCCGAGGATACATTCCAGAACACTGACTTCCTGCCAGTCGCGCGAAACCACCATCGAGGAAAGTGTCATGTACTCACTCTAGCGGTGGCGGTAACGTTGCCGTAGATAACCAACGTAATGACGAGGCTTCCGGCTGTCGGCTTCCGGCTTCCGGAATTTTTGTCAACGGCTGGGGCTGCGATCAGGCGCCATCGGGTTCTAAGTGGGATTTCGCCGATCGAAAGGTTAGTTCTTCGCGGGCTGACCGACGGCGCTGACGTGATAATCCTTGTACTCGATGGTTAGAGTGGCGCGTCCTCCCAGGCGAATGTAGCTGACCGATTCATTCCGCGCGGGCAGCCAGAAGGCTCCGACCTTCTTGTATTCGTGATGAATCTCACTCTTCTTGGTCCAGAATGACGGATTCTGCGTGGGTTCGACTTCGATGCGGGTGACGGCGAAATCGACTCCATCCACCCACACCTTGCCACGATAGACGTATTTGCTGCGGGATTTCGGGTTGACCTGCAACACATATTGCCCACCCGCGTTCGAGGGTTCGTAACCCACCAGTTCAAAGTCGTAATTATCTCGATTCAACTGTGTCCGTGCGGCGATCGCGGGTTGGGCTGCCTCTTTTTCGCTTTCCAGAAGTTTCTTGAAGACGCGATTCAGAATCAGCTTCGATCCGCTCTCGGAAACGATTTTGAATTCCTTCGAGGAGGGGCTGTCGTAGGTGGCCTTTACGGTCATTTCGGCGTCCCGGTCGCTGGGGAACCCGCGGTAGGCGAGGTGGTAGACGCGAGTTCCCTCGGAGTGCATCAGGGCTTGCGCGCGCTCCTGATTCTTGCGCACGAGGTTGTCCACTACCTGGTCGGCGGAGAGAGAAATGGGTGGTAACGACGGTGGCGCCGATCCCGAATCGGCGCACAGGAGCTTCGGTACAGGGATCAGCGCCGCCCAGCCGATCAGGGCGATCACAGTGCGAATGGTCGAGGGGGACTTGGTGCGGCTGACCATTAGCTTAACGTCTCGTTTGCGGTTCCGTGGAGAAGCACATGCCCCGTGAGGTTGCATCGACCCTTTCACGTCCAAGTTTTCCGAGACTTTACAACAGGCGCTCGCTGAGTGCTGCTCAATATTGCACACTTCAGAAATGCGGCTCACTTTCCCCGGTACCAGTCCACGGTGCGCCGCAGGCCTTCCTCGAAATCGACTTTGGGTTTGTAGCCGAGGGCGGCTTCTGCTTTGGAGATGTCGGCCAGCGAGTGTTTGATGTCGCCGCCGCGCTCGGGGCCGTATTTGGGATGGCCGGTATGGGAGGTCAGGCCCTGCAGGAGCTTGAAGGTTTCATTGAGCGTGACCCGTCGGCCGGTGGCTACGTTGAACATCTGTCCCGCGACCTGGGCTGCGGGAGCTTTGCAGGCCAGGAGGTTGGCCTCGACGGCATTGTCGATGTAGGTGAAGTCGCGGCTCTGCTCGCCGTCGCCGTAGATGGCAGGTTGCTCGCCGCGCAGCATTACGGTGATGAACTTTGCGAGCACGCCGGAGTAGGGAGAGGATGGATCCTGCCGCGGTCCGAAGATATTGAAGTAGCGCAGGGAGACTGTCTCGAGCTGGTAACAGCGGTAAAAGGAAGTCAGGTAATGCTCACTGGCCAGCTTGGCCACGGCGTAGGGGGAGATGGGATCGGGCTTCATGGCTTCGTGTTTGGGCAGGGTCGGTGTGTCGCCGTAGGCAGAGGACGACGCGGCAAACACCACGCGCTTTACTTTGGCGTCGCGCGCCGCTACCAGCACGTTGACGGTGCCGTCGACATTGGCGCGGTTGCTGCCCAGGGGGTCGAGGACAGATTTCGGGACGGAGGGAATGGCCGCCTGGTGCAGGACGAAGTCCACCCCGGCGCACGCGCTGTGCATCGCGTCGAGGTCGGCAATGTCGGCTTCGCGAAAGTCGATGCGGTCCTGAATGTCGGCGATGTTCTCGCGTTTTCCGGTGGAGAAGTTGTCGACACCGCGCACTTGCTCACCGCGGGAAAGGATTGCGCGCGCCAGAGACGAGCCGATGAAGCCGCCGATGCCAGTAATCAGATAGAGAGCCATACCTTTTCATCATAAATGGAAGACCCGGGCTGGAACGGAAGGGATTCCGACGGTAACTGGGAGCGCGAGGTTAGAAGTTAAAAGTACGAAGGTTAGAGTCTGATGTGAAGACTTACTCTTTGGTTTCTGATCGTTGGCTCTTCCGGAGGATTCTCAGAAAGTCTTCCCGCATTAACATCTGGCGGTTTTCGAAGAATTCTGTGAGCGCTTGCAGGGCTGCGGAGGGATTAGCGATCGGGGGCACAGCTTCCAGTGGCCCGCCGGCGGGAAGGGAGGAAGCGATTCCTGGCCCCATGATCACAGTTGGGCGGGTGATGGTGGCCAGCAGTGCGCGCAGTCGAGACTGGTTCTCGTCCGACATCTCCACGAAGGCAATCCCCATACCGAGGTAGGGATAGTTCACGCGCACGTTGCCGTTGGTCTCGAGGCGAATGCCGTTGGCTTCGAGTTTCATGTGCAGGATGGTGCCAGCGGGATATGTGGCCTGCGCTTCGACGTAACAGCCGTGCAGGCTGATGTCGCTGAAGGTGGCCCAGGTCCTGACCTCGTGGCCGGCCTCGCACATTTCGGCGCTTCCCTCACACTTGTGGCGGGGACCTGCGACGTTTTTCCGCGCCATTGAAGCGATCGCCCGCGTCGGCGGCTGGAGTTGGGTGGGTCTCCGAGTTCGCTTCTGGTGCGGGTGTGGCCGCAGTTGCGGCGAGTGGAGTGGCAGATTGTTTCAAGGCCCTCAGATAGGCAACGCCGTCGTCGATTTCCTGTGCCATAGGTGTCCCGTTGCGGACGAGCTATTTCCGCTCATGTCTCATGTCAGGCCCGGTGCGGCTCTTGAGAGGAGGACGAGCGTTGCCGGGAACTCTGATCCGTCTATCGGGAGGATCATGCTGGAACATTAGGCATGGAGCGTGAAGGGCTGCTGTTAAGAGAACACTAAGGGAGGGAAGTGCCCGAGGAGGCTTCGGCCTCGGTCATCCGCTGCGCGACCTGACGGATCTGCTTCCAGAGTTCGTCGCGTCCAGCGCCGGTCTTGGCGGAGAAGGGAAGCAGGCGGGCCGTGGGATATTCCTCCGTCAGAGTGCGCAGGGCGCCGCTCAGCTGATTATTGGAGAGGCGGTCACTTTTGGTGGCGACGAGCAGGAATTCGCGGTCGGAGGAGGTGAGGAAGTCCAAGAGTTGGCGGTCGCTCTGTTGAGGAGGAACGTTGGAGTCGACCAGGACGATGCTCAGGCACAGCGTGGGGCGCTCGTTGAGGTAAGGCTCGATGAACTTGGGCCATTCCTGGGAGATCTCGCGCGAAATCTTGGCATAACCGTAGCCGGGGAGATCGGCGAAGATCAGCTCGGGACGCGGCTTTCCGGGCCAGCGGATCTCGAAGAAGTTAATGGCGCGAGTGCGGCCGGGGGTGGAACTGGTGCGGGCCACCTTATCCCCGACGAGCGAATTGATAACGCTGGATTTGCCGACGTTGGAGCGGCCGAGGAAGGCGATCTCCGGCAGGCTGGGGGCGGGGAATTGGGCGGCGTCGGTCGCAGACGCCATGAAGCGGGAGAGAACCCTCATGCTCAAGTTTGCAACGGGGGAAAGGGAATTTGCAAGCGAGGCGGTCGGGCCCTGGTCTAGGCAACCCATAAACCACTAAGGACACGAAGGATCACGAAGGAAACAATCGCGACTTGGGTCCTTCCCGCACCATCATTTTGACAAGCTGCCGGCAGAGACGTAGCAAGCTACGTCTCTACGAAAACTTCAATGCCTTCACAAACCTAGGTAACCAACCGCACACCGAGGGGCCGGCTGCGGAGTCAACCTTGGCTCCCGGGCCGCCGATTGAGTCAGTAGCAGCACGGAGAGACTCAAAATGGAAAGCATCCGGAAGACGACACTCGAAATGCATACTCTGCTGCTCTGCGCGGACGTTCAGTTTCTGGGGATCACCCGGAACGTGCTGAACCAGTTGCAGGTGACGCCGAAGATTGTGGGCAACTGCGATGCGGCGCTAGCGCTGATTCAGGAGCATGAGTTTGACGTGATCATTGTGGACTGGCGCGAGATCGACAATCTGGCGGACTTCCTTTGTGCGGTGCGGAAATCGAAGAAGAACCAGGAGTGCGTCCTGGTTGCTATCATGCGCGACCTGCTGGATTTGCGGCAAGCGTTTGCAGCGGGGGTGCACTTTCTGATTCACAAGCCGGCTTCGGCAGTGCAGATCGAGCGCTGCCTGCGGGCGGCCTACTGCGCAACGGTGGCGCGTCGGCGGAAGCAGCATCGCGAGCCGGTCCGAACTTTGGCGACGGTCAGCACGCGCACGCAGCCGTTTACCGAAGCAATCATTGTGAATCTGAGCGAAGGCGGGATGGGGCTGCAGACCGAAGCCCAGAACAAAATGGGGCGTGTGGCGCTGAATGCCGGGGAGGACGTGGACATTCGCTTTGCCCTGCCCAGCGGGGAGATCCTTCACACCACGGGAAGGGTGGTCTGGACGACGCTGCATTGCTGCGGCGTCAAGTTCAGTTATATTCCCGAGGACGAGCGACTGGCGCTGGAACAGTGGATGACGGAGTGCGTCGAGCGGTCGCTGGCGGAATTGTGCGGGAGGATGCGGGCGGTCTGCGCTTAGTGACAAAAGAGCGGTTGCAGGGAAACTAAAAAAGGCCCGCGAAAGGCGGGCCTTTTTAAATGATCTATCAGCCGTGCTACTGGTGGGCTGTGGGAGCTTCTCCGGTTTCGGTGGTAAGAGGCGCGATGGGTTGCGCGGCTTCCTCATCCAACTGCTTGGGCAACGGAGATTCCAGAGCGATCTGCAGGACCTGGTCCATGGTATCGACGAAATGCAACTTCATGGCATTCCGTAGATTCTCGGGGACCTCGGCTACGTCTTTCTCGTTGTCCTTGGGCAGAATGACTTCGAAGAGTCCGGCGCGGTGAGCGGCCAGCAGCTTTTCTTTCAGGCCGCCGATCGGCAGAACCTTGCCGCGCAGGGTGATCTCGCCGGTCATGGCCAGATCGCGACGCACGGGAATCTTGCTCAGCGCGCTGGAGATGGCCGTGGCGATGGTGATGCCCGCCGAGGGGCCATCTTTGGGAATTGCGCCTTCGGGAACGTGCACGTGCAGGTCGAGATTACGGTAGAAATCGCGGCTCAGGCCGAGACGCTGCGCACGCGAGCGCACGTAGGACATGGCGGCCTGGGCTGATTCCTGCATGACGTCGCCGAGTTTGCCGGTGAGCGTCAGCTTGCCTTTGCCGTCGACGACGCTGGCCTCCGTGCTGAGAATGGACCCGCCGACTTCGGTCCAAGCGAGGCCGGTGACCAAGCCAACTTCGGACTTTTCGTGAGCCAGGGTGTCGCGGTACTTGATGACACCGAGGAAGTCGTTGACATTCTCGCCGGTGATCGTGACGTTGTAGTTTTCGCCTTCTTTGACAACCTTGCGCGCGACTTTGCGGCAGACGTTGCCGATTTCGCGCTCCAGGTTGCGGACGCCGGCTTCGCGCGTGTAGGAGCGGATGAGTCCGGTGATGGCTTCGTCGGTGAACTTGATGTTCTTTTCCGAGAGGCCGGCGGCCAGCATCTGCTTCTTGACCAGGAACTGCTTGGCGATCTCGACTTTTTCCTGCTCGGTGTAGCCGTGCAGGCGGAGCACCTCCATGCGGTCTTGCAGGGCCGCCGGAATGGTGTGCATCACGTTGGCTGTCGCCACGAAGAAGACCTGCGAAAGGTCGTATTCGACGTCAAGGTAATGATCGACGAACATGAAGTTCTGCTCGGGATCGAGTACTTCGAGCAGCGCGGCGGATGGATCGCCGCGGAAGTCCATCGACATCTTGTCGACTTCGTCCAGCATGAAGACCGGGTTTTTGGTGCCGGCCTTCTTCATCATCTGGATAATCTGGCCGGGCAGGGCGCCAATGTAGGTGCGGCGGTGGCCGCGGATTTCGGCTTCGTCGCGCACGCCGCCGAGGGACATGCGGACAAACTTGCGTCCGGTGGCCTTGGCGATGGACATGCCCAGCGAGGTTTTGCCTACGCCCGGAGGCCCGACGAAACAGAGGATCGAGCCTTTGGGATTCTTGACCAGTTGGCGCACGGCGAGGAATTCGAGGATCCGCTCCTTGATTTTCTCCAGGCCATAGTGATCTTCGTTCAGAACTTTTTCAGCGCGAGTAATGTTGCGGATTTCCTTGGAGCGCTTCTTCCACGGCACGGCCAGCAGCCAGTCGAGATAGTTGCGGGAAACCGTGGACTCGGCCGACATGGGCGGCATCGCTTCCAGTTTTTTCAGTTCCTGCACGGCCTTGTCTTTGACTTCTTTCGGCATGCCGGCGGATTCGATCTTCTTCTTGAGTTCGTCGAATTCGCTCTTCTCGCCGCGGCCCAGTTCTTTCTGGATAGCCTTGATCTTTTCGTTGAGGTAGTACTCTTTTTGCGCCTTTTCCATCTGGCGCTTCACGCGCGACTGGATGGTGCGGTCGACGTTCAGCTTCTCGATTTCGATGTCGAGCACGTCGGCGATGCGGGTGAGTCGCTCGGCCGGGTCGAAGATTTCGAGTAGTTCCTGTTTCTCTTCGATGGAGAGCTGCAGGTTAGCAGAGATGACGTCGGTGAGCTTGGCCGGATCTTCCATGCGCACGGCCGAAATCATGGTCTCGTAATTCAGGGCTTGGCACAGCTTGACGTACTGCTCGAACAGGGAAGTGACGCGCTGCATGCTGGCTTCGAGCGCGGGATTCGGTTCAGTTCCATAGCGCGCGACGCGGACCGTGGCCTGCATAAAGCCTTCGGTGTCGACGACCTGCAGAATCTTGCCGCGTTCGACGCCCTCGACCAGGACTTTAATGTTGCCGTCGGGGAGCTTCAGGCTCTGCACGATGTTGACGATCGTGCCGACCTGGTAGATCTCACTGGCCTTCGGTTCATCAATGGAGGCATCGTGCTGGGTAGCCAAGAAGATCTTCTTGTCGGCAGCCAGCGCCTCTTCCAAGGCTCGTACGCTCGATTCGCGGCCCACCACGAACGGCGTCATCATGAAAGGGAAGATGACCACGTCCCGGATGGGCATCATGGGCAGCTTCCTGGATTCGAACTTTTCCTTGGATGTGGTCACTGAGTCTCCCTGGGGTAAAGGTCAACGATACAGCCAACCTGCAACCCTGCCCGATTCTACCGCGCCTTGCACGTCCGGCGACATAGCACTTACTGACCATTTTCTGCCGGTGGTACCTGGCACTTAGGGGCTACCGGTACTGCCGGCAGAGACGTAGCCAGCTACGTCTCTACGAAGGCCTAACCCGCCTTCTCCATTACCGTGGCAAAGGAAGCGCTGCGCTTCTCCACCATTTCCCTTGTTACTTCGAACTCTTTCAGTTTCTTCTGGCTGGGCAGATTGAACATAAGGTCGAGCATGAGCTCTTCGAGGATCATGCGCAGCCCGCGGGCTCCCACCTTGCGCGCCATGGCCTGCCGCGCGATGGCCCGCAGGGCCTCATCGTTGAACTTCAGCCGCACGTTCTCGAACTCGAACAGGCGCTGGTATTGCTTGACGATGGCATTCTTTGGACGGGTGAGGATTTCGATGAGCGCGAACTCGTCGAGATCCTCCAGCATGCCGATGACAGGCAAGCGGCCGACAAATTCGGGAATCAGGCCGAACCTGATGAGGTCTTCGGGCTGGATCTCGGTCAGCAGTTCCTGGGTGCGCTTCTTGGAGGTGATCGCATCTTCCTTGTCGGCATCTTCGCCGCTGCGGAAACCGAGCGACTTCTTGCCGATTCTGCGGGAGATAATCTTGTCGAGGCCGACGAAGGCTCCGCCGCAGATGAACAGGATGTTGGTCGTGTCGACCGGAGTGAATTCCTGGTGAGGATGCTTGCGTCCGCCCTGGGGCGGAACGTTGGCGATGGTGCCTTCCAGAATCTTCAACAGGGCCTGCTGGACGCCTTCGCCGGAAACGTCGCGGGTGATGGAAGGGTTCTCGTCCTTGCGCCCGATCTTGTCCACTTCATCGATATAGATGATGCCGGTCTGGGCGCGGCTGACGTCGCCGTCGGCCGCCTGCAGCAGTTTGAGGATGATGTTCTCGACATCTTCGCCGACATAGCCGGCTTCGGTGAGGGTGGTGGCGTCGACGATGGCGAAGGGCACATCGAGCATGCGGGCCAGAGTCTGCGCCAGCAGCGTCTTGCCGGTTCCGGTCGGGCCGATGAGCATGATGTTCGACTTGCTCAACTCGATGCCGTCGCCGGTCTTCTGGCGGTTCATGAAGATGCGCTTGTAGTGGTTGTAGACGGCGACCGCCAGCTTCTTCTTGGTCTGCTCCTGCCCGATGACGTACTCGTCGAGGAAGGTTTTCACTTCCTGCGGCTTGGGCAGTTGGTTGGGGGTGCTGGTCTGGGGAGTGGCCGTGCGGTCGTCTTCCAGAATGGAATTACAGACCGCCACGCACTCGTCGCAAATGTAGGCGCGGGGATAATCGCTGGGCGACGAGATCAGCTTGGCTACTGCATCCTGCGACTTGTGGCAGAACGAACAGCGCAGAATCTCGTCGGAGCCCGACTTGGTTTTCACTCGGCTCTACTCCTTAAATGTTTCTCCGGCATGATCGGGATCCCAGCGTGCTTCGGCCCGTTCCGCTTTTTCTCGCCACCGACCTAGGGTCAGGAGCGAAGGCAGATCATACCGCTTTTGCCGTCTTATAGATGATATCGTCTATGATTCCATATTCCTTAGCCTGCTGCGCGTTCATGATGAAGTCGCGCTCGACATCCTTTTCCACCTTGTCCAGCTTCTGACCGCTGTGCTTCGAGAGTAACTGGTTCGTAATCTCGCGCATACGCAGGATCTCGCGGGCGTGGATGTCAATGTCGGTGGCTTGTCCCGACAAACCTCCCATGGAGGGCTGATGTATTAGAATCCTCGAATTCGGAAGTGCCAATCTCTTTTTAGGTTCGCCTGATGCCAATAGTAACGCGGCCATGGAGGCGGCCTGTCCCACGCACAGCGTCATCACGTCGTTTTTGACGTACTGCATGGTGTCGTAGATCGCCATGCCGGCCGTGATGGAGCCTCCCGGAGAGTTGATGTAAAGCTGGATGTCTTTCTCGGGATCTTCCTGAGCCAGAAACAACATTTGGGCGATCACCAGGTTGGCGATGTTGTCGTCAATGGGTGTGCCGATGAAGATAATGTTGTCGCGCAGCAGCCGGGAATAGATGTCGTAGGCGCGTTCGCCCCGCCCGGTCTGCTCGATGACCATCGGAACGAGCATCATTTGTGCGTCGTTCTTGTTTCCATCATTGTGTTTCATGTTCACCTGTCACACTCCGCCCCGATGCAACGGCTAGCTTGCTGGGGAGGATCGAAAGTGGCCCGCGTTCATTTTCTGGACTTACGCGGACTGGTGATACAGAAAATCGAGGGTCTTCTCGCTGCGGATTCTGATCCGGATTCTATCGAGGCCCCCATCCTGTGTCAAACGAGCACGGACCGCTTCGGGAGTCTGTTTCGACTGCTGGGCAAGGGCTTCAATCTCATGATTGAGTTCGTCCTCGCCAACCTCGATTTTTTCCAGATCCGCGACGCGTTCCAGTAACAACGACGACTTCACATCCTGCACCGCCTGATCGCGCTGACCTACCCGCAAGCGGGGAAGGTCCATCTTTTTCAGATCTTCCATCTTCATGCCCTGTGCGGCGAGCGCGCGCAGGCCACGTTCGAGACGCACATCGATTTGCCGTTCGACCAGCGACTCTGGCACTTCGAAATCATTGCGCTTGACCAGTTCAGCAACCAGTTTGTCTTTGGCTTCGCGCTCGGCATCGTGCTTGCGCTCATGTTCCATGTTCTCGCGAATCTGTTTGCGCACCTGGTCGAGGCTGGTGAAATCGCCCAGTTCTTTGGCGAAATCGTCATTCAGTTCGGGCAGGTTCTTCTGCTTGATGCCCTGGATCTTGACGGTATAAACGAAGGTCTTGCCGGCCAGGCGCTTGTCGGCGACGTCTTCGGGATAACTTACTTCGAATTCGCGCTCGTCTCCGGCATTGGCGCCGCGCAGGTTCTCGGTAAACTCTGCGACGGTGTTCTTGCCGCCAATTTCGATCAGCACTTCATCCATGTGTACGGGCTGGGAGGTGCCGTCGTCCTGTTTGGGCTTGCCGTCCATGGAGGATTGGGCGAAGTCACCGTCGGCGAGAGGGCGTCCTTCAACCGAGGTGTAGGTGGCGTGCTGCTCGCGCACGCTGTTGACCGCGGCTTCGACCTCTTCGTCTTTTACGACGATCTCGGGATGATCGGCGCGAAGCTCTTTGTAGCCTTCGACCACGATCTCAGGCAGGACTTCGAAGCTGGCCTTGAAGCGCAGCGGTTCGCCGTCGTGGATGTGCAGGTCGGTGACGCGCGGTTGGGAGACGGGGATCATCCCCAGTTTGTCGGCTTCTTTGCGGAAATAGCGTGGGACGAGGGCTTCGACCACGTCGCTCTTCAGATCTTCTTTGAAGCGCTGCTTGATGATGGACGGAGGCACGTGGCCGGAGCGGAAACCGGGGAGGCGCGCCACCTTCTGGTACTTCTGGACAATGATTTCCATTTCGCGAGCGACGTCTTCGGCCGGAATTTCGACCGAGATTTCGCGTTTGACGCCGTCTTTTTTCGCGTCGACTGTTTCTGTGGGACTCACGTTTAACCTTTCGGCTTGCCTGGCAAAATCCGGCCGTATCCGAGGGTCCTTGAGCACAAGGACCAATCCTGTTCACACGCCGTTCATCTTGAGTGTAAAGACTTAGGGAGAGCAGCGTCAAACGACGGAAAGCATCATTTGTCGTTCAGCCGTGAGTCCCCTCCCAGCAGCGGAATTCGTAGAGAGGCCGGTGTAGCGGGACGAAGGACGTAGCGAGCTACGTCTCTACGATGAGATGCCTGAGCGATGTGGTGTAATGAGCGGGTGAACTGGCTCACCATTCTGAACCGGGAAGTCGTCGCCTGCACGCGCTGTCCCCGTCTGGTCGCCTACCGGCAGGAAGTCGCGCGGGTCAAGCGGCGCGCGTATCTCAGCTGGGAATATTGGGGAAAGCCGGTGCCGGGATTCGGCGATCCGCATGCGCGGGTGCTGATCATGGGCCTGGCTCCGGGCGCGCATGGATCGAACCGCACGGGACGCCCCTTCACGGGAGATGCTTCAGGCAACTTCATGTATCCGGTGCTGTACGAGACTGGATTTGCCAGCCAGCCGACGGCCATCGATCGCAACGATGGCATGAAATTGAAGGATCTATACATTACGGCTGCCGTGCGCTGCGCTCCCCCGGACAACAAGCCGCTTCCGGAGGAACTTGCCGAGTGCTCTCATTTTCTCGATCGGGAGTTGGGAGGACTGAAAGATGTAAAGGTGGTGGTTGCGCTGGGGAAGATTGGCTTCGAGGCTTACCTCAACTACCTGAAGCGTGCGGGGCTGCTTGCGAGCAAGAAGGCTTACTTCTTCAAACACGGCGCCAGTTATCGGATGCCCGGCGGTAAGGTGTTGCTGGCGTCGTACCATCCGTCGAACCAGAACACACAGACGGGGAAGCTCACGCGGAAAATGTTTGTCGAAATCTTTCAAGCGGCGGCAAGAATTGCCGATAAGGAAACTGAGGCGCCGCTTGTGCCGGTTCGTTCAACCGTCCCTCACTCGAGGGTATAGCCGAAAAAGCTGGGTTGCGAATCGGGGCGGCGCCGGTTTGTTGTGGGGGGCGGGGAATCCTTTCGATTCCGATGTAGACTGCGGGCAAGAGTGCTCCTGCTGAAATCCTTGCCACTGTCGGCAGGCGGACAGGAGTGTCCGCCCCACACGGTCTATCTCAGCTTCGTGACCGTCACCTCGAGTTGGAACTGGCGCTTGGAGTTGGGATCGTCAGCGCTGCCGATGAGGATGGGCTTTCCCAGGACGAGCGCCGTACTGCCTTCAATTTTGATCTGGCGAATTACGGGACCCAGCCTTGCACTTGTCTCGGGCCCGGCTGACGTGTCGAGGCTGCTGATGTCACCGGAGACATGCAGTTCGTTCCCGTGGCTAATCAGTTGTGCGCTCAGGTGAGTCCCGAGATCCAGGTATTGATACTGCTCGGACGCGCCGCCCGACGGAGAAGATGCAGAAGATGAGTTGCAATTGGCGCTGACAACGGGGACCCTGGTGCCGATTTTGATATCGTTTGGCCTTCCGCCCGTCAAATCAATGGAATAATGCCGAGTGTTCAGTTTCTTGCCATCCTCGAGTTCGTTGAAAGAAACATCGAGGCGATAGGCATCCACTGAATCTTCAGCCTTGGCAGTCTTGGATACGCCGGATTCCTTGGGTTCCTCTTGCGCGCTTGCCTTTCGTGTACATCCGAAGACCGCGATCATAAATAACAACGCGGGGACCAGGAGCGTTCGTTTTCGCATGTTGTTCAACCTTTCTTAGTTAGATTCAGTGGATTCGTTGGCCAGCGCTTGCATCTTGGCCAGAACTTCTCTTTCGGATGCCTCTTGCGCCTGTGCAACCAGCTTCGCGTCGCTGGGAAAGTTTCGAACATATCGCTCGAGCGCCAATTCTTCTTCACTCAGCGGCTGCGGTGAAGGAAAGACATCCAGTTTGGGATCTGCCTCGGCAACTGCTCGAGCCCGGGGCGCAGACCTTCTCACCGCAATCGCGCCCCCGCGGTGCGTGGCTCTAGTCGGAGTGTTTCCGAGGAGGCGTTCGCTCGCAGTTGCTTCCGGCGGATTTGCGGACCGGCGAATCTGTTCAGTATTCGTCGGATGCCTGGCCAATTGTGAATGCATGGTTCTGCCCGATCTCCACGCAACAGCCATCGCGACAATCACCATAACCGCCAGAGCCCCAGCCAGCCCCCATCTCCACCACGCATGACTTGGCGCCGTCGGCTGCGCGCGAAGATTTGCCAGGATTCTTTCTTCCAATCCTGCGCGCGGATCGACCGACGAGTACTTTGTCAGAGCAGCATCCAGTGCGCGATCGAGTTCGTCATTCTGCGAATCCTGCACGTGCGCTTGCTCGTGATTCTGATCCGTCATGGTTCCACCTGTCTCCTACCTGTCTGTTGCGCCAGCTTCTCCTTCAAGATCTGCCGCGCGCGGAAGACTCGGGAGCGCACGGCGGCTTCGTTGATGCCCAGGGTCGCGGCGACTTCCCGCGGAGACATTTCTTCTACCGTCGATAAGATCAGCGGCTCGCGGAGTTTTGTGGGGAGGGCCGCGATCAGCTTCTCAACGGCTACTCCCAGTTGAGTGGCCTGCACGGTCTCGTCGGCTGGAATTTCGGAAGACGCTACTTCGGCGACCGGCTTCGCGGGATCGTCCAGAGGTATTTCCCGCGCCCATCGCCGTTTTTTGCTGCGGTCGACGGCGACGCGCCAGGCGATTCGAGCGAGCCACGTCTTGGGATCTTCCACCTCCGGGAGCTTCGAACTGTAGCGCAGTACTCGTATGAACGTTTCCTGGGTGGAGTCTTCGGCATCGTGGTGGCTACGGAGGACCGCATACGCGATACGGTAGACCAGGCGGGAGTGCTCCCGGACCAGGCGTTCGAGCGTGTCGTGACTGCTCTCGGCCCGACTGCGCTCGGCTTCGTTGCGCTGGATCGTCGCCACTCCGCTCAGGATCGCCTCTCCTGCCAGCACTCGTTTGCCCTCACTCATGAAGACCTGCTTGGGGTCAGTTTTGTTCAGGAAATTCTTAGGGAGAACGGTGACAGCGGCAGCGCTTGCACAGCTAAAGAAGGGATTGTCATTCCGAGCGGCTTGGTTTTGGCACGAGGAATCTGCTGTTCTGCTGACGAGACGAAGCAGATTCCTCGCTTCGCTCGGAATGACAAATCATAGGAGACTGGGCTGGGGAACTTGAGTCCTAGAAGCCGACCATCACCGGCTCTGGTTCAAGGTGCACGCCCCAGAGTTCTTCGACGCGCTGCTGGATCTGATCTTTCAGGGCGAGCACTTCAGCGGCTGTGGCTTCGCCGCGATTCACAATTGCAAGCGCATGTTTGCTGGAAATGCCGACGTGGCCGAAGCCGTAGCCGCGGGCGAATCCGGATTTCTCCACCAGCCACGCTGCTGAAACTTTTCTGCTTTTCTCCAGCGCGGGATAGCTGGGCAGAGTCAGTCCCTTCACTTCGGCTCGTTTCTGCAGGTCTGCATGCTGCTGATCGGAGAGTACGGGATTCTTGAAGAATGAGCCCGCGCTTTGGCAATCGGGATCGCCGGCGACGATCAGCATGCCTTTGCGGGCGCGAATGTGGCGGACGGCCTCGCGGGTCTCGGCGAGATTGGGGCGCGTCTCGCGACCTTCGAAGTGGCGCTTCAGGTCGGCATACTCGATGTGAGCCTCACCTCCGGGAGTGAGGGCGTAGGTCACTCGCAGGATGATGAAGCGTCCGCGCTCGGTCGTATTGAAGATGCTGGAGCGGTAGGTGAACCCGCAGGCCTCGCGGCAGAGTTCGCGTACTTGGTCGTCTTTTCGATCGTAGACTTCGACTGACTCGATGGTTTCCGATACTTCCTGTCCGTAGGCGCCTACGTTCTGGACGGGCGTGCCACCCACGCTGCCGGGGATTCCGCTCAGGCATTCGACGCCTGCGCACCGCGCCATGACGGCGTGTGAGACGAAGCGGTCCCAGGATTCTCCGGCGCCGGCATCGTAAAGAACATGGCCTTCGTCGTCATGACCTGGACGTTGCTCGATGCCCGGGATCGCGACCTTCAGGACCAGACCGGGCCATCCGCTGTCGGAAACGACCAGATTGCTGCCGCCGCCCAGAACAAAGAGAGGCAGGGACTTTGACTGAGCGAATGTGACTGCCTCCTGTACCTCTGGGGCTGACTTCGCTTCCACGAAGAAGCGGGCTGGACCTCCCAGGCGGAAGGTGGTCAGCGGCGCCAGCGGAACATTTTCCTGAAGGAGCATGAGTGCTTTCAATATACACAGGACAGGGTGACTAACTGGGCAGGGATCCTTCGACTGCGGGACTGCTTCGCATTCGCGAAGCAGTCCCTTCGCTCAGGATGACACGCGAGAGGTCGGTGTGGACGGCAACTTCGCTCGGGATCACAGACCCGTTACAATGAGATCACCGAATCCAATCAGAGGAATAAAACTGACATGCCAATGTATCCCGAAATAATGGTCATCCCGATGCGCGAGGAGTTGACTCGGCTGGGAATTGAAGAACTCCGCACACCTGAGGAAGTGGACCAGGCTTTGAAGAACAGTCCCGGCACGACGATGGTGGTGGTGAACTCGATTTGCGGATGTGCGGCGGGACGCATGCGGCCTGCGGTCCGCATTGCGATGCAGAATTCTACCCGGCCGGATCATGCCTACTCCGTTTTTGCGGGGCAAGAGAAGGAAGCTACCGAACGCGCGCGCGGTTATTTCACGGGACAGCCGCCGTCTTCACCGTCGATCGGGATTCTGCGAGACGGGCAACTTGTATATCTGATGCCGCGCAGCGATATTGAGAGGCGCGAAGCGCCGGCCATTGCGGCGGATCTGAAGGCGGCTTTTGATAAGTTCTGCGGTAAGCCCGCCGCGGTGTAGCTTCGCGCTGCGCGGGCGCCCGTCCGCGCAGACTTTTCCCTTGTTTTTCCTTTAGCCGGCTCGGGCCATGACTCGGATCGATGGTTAACGCCGTTGCCGCGACGGCACGCGGGCGGGGGCGTCCGCGCCACATTGCCACGAGCTATTTCTTTGATCGAGGGGCGGCCATGAACGTCTTGACCACGATTGCGCTCGGCTGCACGCCTACCGGAATTAGAGTGAGGAGCGAGTACTCGGTTGTTTCCAACGTGCGCCGTGGTTTGCGCTTCTGGATCACGGTGACATCCCCTGACTGCGTGTCGAGCACCAGAAGATAATTCTGGTCCGGCGTGAGCGCGAGGCCGTCAGGCCTGCTGCCCACGGTCAAGGTCCAGATGCGACGGCCCATATCGATGTCGTATACAGCAACGCTGTTCGAGCCGAAGTTCGTGATGTAGAGCCGCGAGTTGTCGAGCGTGACCACGCCGCGGGATGGGTGCTGGCCGATCTCCTGGCTGCTGCCGACTTCGTCGTTGCCGGTCTCGATGATCGAGATGCTGTCGGAGTCGAAGTTGCAGACCATCAGTTCGCCGCCGTCGGGCTTGAGGGTGAGGCTGACCGGGGTGCGGCCCACGTCGAGCAACGCGAGTACGCGGTCATCCTTCTGGTTGCCACTTTTGGAGGCGTCGCTTTTCAGAGCAATCGAGGCGACTTGCGAAGAGCCGGAGCAAGCGACGAAGGCCTTACTCGAGTCTGGCAGGATCGCGATGTCTTCCGGTTGCTGGCAGACCGGCAGCGTTGCGCGCACGCGCAAGGCCTTCGCGTCGATCAGGGAGACGGTGTTGTCGCCGCGATTGCTGACGACGATGGTTGATCCGTCCGGGGAAATCCGCGCCAGCCCCGGCGCAGATCCGACCCTCACATTGCCGATTACCAGCCGCTTCTCGAGATCTATGATGCTGACGTCCGATGACCCTGAGTTGGCGACGAAAGCCCGCTTGCCGTCTTCGGCGGCATCGATGAAGTAGGGACGGCCGTGCACGCCGATTGTTGCCACCACGGTGTTCAACTCGGCATCGATTATGCTGACGTTGTTTGATCCGGTGTTCACGACGTAGATTTCGTTCTTCTTGCTGTTGGCGGCGAGACCAGTCGGCTCGCTGCCGACTGGGATGGTCTTGGCCAGCGCGAACGTACGAAGGTCGATCACGCTGACGGTGTTGCTCTTGCCGTTGGAGACGTAGGCGTATTCACGGTAAGCGGGCCCATAGTCGGGCAGAGCCTGCTCGCGGAAATACCACCAGCCCGCTCCGGCGAGGATGGGAATCAGGACTGCGATGAAGAGGAGCTTTCTCAAGATAGCGTCGTCAATTATCAGAGACTTTGAAGAAAGGAAGGAGAAAGCTTAGCAGAAGTGCGAGGGTGCGGGTGACTCACGTGGGTTCGATGACTTTAAGCCCTGGAACCAAAGCGAAATGTCGCTTGTTGAAGGTGGCCACGACACTACCGCGCTAAAGCCGCGGAGGCCAAAATCAGGTCATGCGCCCCGATCATATTTCCTGAGGACTCGAGGTTCGCCCAAAGCTCGGCATGAACCAAGGCCGTAGACTCGGTGTAGGGAATCGCTTCCAGTCGCTCGACAATTGTTCTAAGGTAGCGTTCTCGTCTTGCGCGATGCGGGGCTGTTGCCCGTTCGATTCCATGCCACAGTTCCGCTATGGTGATGGCGGCAATTTCCAGATCCTGGCCGGTTTGCCCATCCAGCCATGCGATGAGGTCGAAGTTGCCTTTCTCGCCTTTGATGATTACATCGGCATCGAGAATTATCGCCATTTATCTTTAGGAGGTTTCAAGGCTTTGCGAGCCGCCATCAGGTCTCGATGCCAAGCCCTGGCCTCAGTCTCCGACAGGTCCACCTTTCTCAACGCCGCTGCCAATTCCCGCCCTGTACAACTCTTCTTCTGCTCGGGAACAAGCCGCGCAACGGGTGTGCCGTTCTTAAGCAGGACGAACGTCATCTTTTGGTAACGGACGCGGTTCACGCACTCGGCGAAATTACGCGCCGCCTCCGTGACCGAGATGACCGTCTTTTTCATAGAATCAGATTATCAGATTTTACACAACAAGTGAAATCGGTTCGCAATAGTTATGGAGTGGAACTGTAGGCAGGCTGGCGGTTCGGCCTCAGGAACGCAAGTGGAAGTCGATTTCAACGGCTATCTCTACAGAGACGGGAACTCCGTATTTGGTACCTGGCTGGAACTTCCATTTGCTTACGGCTTCGATTGCCTTTTCATCGAGGCCATACCCGCGGCCCTGCAAGACTCGAATCTGCGTCGTCTTGCCAATTGAAGTGACAACGACGTCGAGCGTAACTACTCCTTGAATTTTTCGTTTCCGTGCTTCGTAGCTGAGTTCTGGTTCGGGTTGATAGAGCGGCCGAGGCGGCCTAACCCCATTGCCGGCTTTGTAGACGGGCTCGCGCACGCCATTTACCAGAACGGTTAATCCTGGAGGCGGGGCCTTCGCTTGCTCTTCTTGAGCTACAAAAACTGCGGCGCCGCACACAAGTAGGATTAGGATAATGCTGGCATGTGGGACGTTTCGGGCCACGTTTTTCCAGATGCTCATTTGGCCTCCAGAGCGAAACCGAGACTACTTGCTTGCTGCAACCGGTTCCCCTACCCCGATCGCAGGGACCGTGCGTCCTACAACTGCGGCGATCTGGCGCACTTGCTCCATCAACGTGTCGAACTGATCGGGGAAGAGCGACTGCGGGCCGTCAGACATCGCCTGATCGGGCTGATTGTGAACCTCCACCATCAATCCGTCGGCTCCTACCGCGACGGCTGCGCGCGACAGCGGAGTCACTTTGTTGCGCTTGCCGGTGCCGTGGCTGGGATCGACCAGAATCGGGAGATGGCTTAAGCGCTGCACCGCCGGGACGACACTCAGGTCGAGCGTGTTGCGGGTGTGGTCGGCGAAGGTGCGCACGCCACGTTCGCAGAGGGCGACGTTATAGTTGCCCTCGCTCATGATGTACTCGGCGGCCATGAGGAATTCCTCCAGCGTTGCCGACATACCGCGTTTGAGCAGGACAGGCTTGCGGGAGCGTCCGGCACGCTTCAACAGGGAGAAATTCTGCATGTTGCGAGCGCCGATCTGGATCACGTCGGCATATTCTTCGACCAGGTCGAGTGACTCGTGGTCGATGGCTTCGGTGATGATCTTCATGCCAAATTGCTGGCGGATTTCCGCCATGATGCGCAGGCCGTCCTCGCCCAGTCCTTGAAATGAGTAGGGAGAGGTACGGGGCTTGTAGGCTCCGCCGCGGAAGAATTGCGCTCCGGCGCGGTGCACGCGCTCGGCCACAGTAAAGGCCTGGTCGCGGTTCTCGATGGCGCATGGTCCGGCGACAATGGCGAGCCCGGGGCCGCCGATGGTGGCGGCGGTTCCGGCGAAGGTGATGACAGTGTTGTCTTCCTTGACGTCGCGGCTGACCAGTTTGTAGGGCTTCGAAACCTGGATGACTTCCTGCACACCCGGCATCTCTTCGAGCGTGCCCTGTTCAACTTCGCCCTTGTTGCCGGTGATGCCGATGGCGGTGCGGGTTGCGCCGGGCATGGAGTGGGCGCGGTATCCGAGTTTTTCGATTTTTTGGCAAACGGCGCGCACCTGTTCTTCGGTGGCCTGCGCCTTCATGACGACGAGCATAAGTTCACCTTTTGGGCGGCTTCTCCTGCGAGCTAGGCGCAAGAAGGTCGAGCTTCGCTCGACGGACAGCCGAGGCGACTGTCCCCACATGGTTGTTTCCTAAGTCTACCGTTGGCCGCACTCGCACCGCAAATAGGGCCGGCGGGATGAATCCGCCGGGTTGGGGGAGCATCCAACGAAAGGATTATTGACAATTCTGCAGTAGCGATCCCCCAGGAGAGTTCTTCATGAAGGCAGCAGTCGTTCCGTCTGTGAATGGCAAGTGGGAAGTGAAAGAGTGGGAGACTCCTAAGGCCGGTCCCAATCAAGTCGTCATCAAAATTCATGCCAGCGGACTTTGCTATACCGACGTGCATTTGACCCACGGTTTGTTCCCGCTGCAGTTTCCGCGCGTGCTTGGGCATGAGCCGGTGGGGGAGATTGTTGAAGTAGGGCCTGGCGTAACCACGCGCAAAGTTGGAGACCGGGTCGGCGTGGGTTGGGTGCAAAAGGGCTGCGGGCGGTGCGAATGGTGCCTGCGTGGCAAAAAGGAGTTGTGCCAGAACAACATCTCTACCGGCATTTCGACTCAGGGCAGCCATGCCGAGTACATGCTCGCCTACGCGGATGCGACCATGCTGATCCCGGATGCGCTCGGTTACGAGCAGGCTGCGCCGATTTTTTGTGCGGGATACACAGTATGGAGCGGGCTGCGGCTGGCTGACCCTAAGCCGCACGAGCGGGTCGCGGTCGTAGGCATTGGGGGACTCGGCCATCTGGCGCTGCAGTATTCCAAGGCGTCGGGCTTCGAGACCATCGCGGTGACCAAGTCGAAAGACAAAGAGAAGATGATTCGCGAGTTGGGAGCCGACGAGGTGGTGGAAGGCGGTGAGAAGCTGCTCGCCGCCGGAGGCGCGGATGTTTTGCTGGCGACCTCGAATTCGTGGGCTGCGACCGCTGATGCCGCCAAGGGCATGCGTCCCGATGGCCGCATCATTCTCATGGGTGTTGGCCACGAGCCGCTGAACTACAATCCCGAACTCATGTTCAAGCGCGTGAGGTTGATTGGGTCGAGCCAGAACGGTCCGGAGTACTTGTACGAAGCGCTGGACTATGCGGCGAAGGGTAAAGTGAAGGTTGTTGCCGAGACCTACAAGCTCGATGACATCGCCAAAGCGTATGACCGCGTGTCTGATGGCAAGGTGCGATTCCGGGCCGTGATCACGATGAATTAACTCGAGTGCCAAAACGGAACGTTTTCGTAGAGACGTTGCTTGCAACGTCTCTCTAACCACGAGCAGACACGAGATAATAGCGGGAGACTTGCCAAGAGCTGCGCTGGGAGTTTCCTGCCATGTCGCTCTATCAAGACAAGTATCGAATTGAATCAACCCGCCTGCGCGGCTGGGATTATCGTTCTCGAGGCTGGTACTTTGTGACTATCTGTGCTCAGCGTCATGGGCGCGTCTTCGGTGAGGTCGAAAATGGTGAGGTGCGCCTGTCAGCCATTGGGCGAATCGCGGAACTGGAGTTGCAAACGCTCGCCAGCCATTACGACAACGTCCACATTGATGAGCACGTCGTCATGCCGAATCATGTCCATGCCATCGTCATGATTGGCGGCGAACACTGCTTCTCTCCGAACGCGCAGGCGAATCTTCGTTCCACAAACGTTGGCTTTCTCTTTGCGTCGCCACAAGCTGGTTCTTTGTCCGCGATCGTTCGTTCGTATAAGGCGGGCGTAACCCGTCAGTGTCACGAACTTGGCTTGGAGCAAGTGATCTGGCAGCCTCGTTTTCACGATCACCTCCTTCGTGGAGACAAAGTCATCAGCGCCGTTCGCGAATACATCCGCAACAATCCTGTGAATTGGAAGGGCGACCGAGAAGCCGAGTTCCTGCCGCGCTAATCGTGCGGGCTTGGCTCGGTTCAGCTCGGCTGGCGGGATTCCGGATCGTGTTGAGAGAGACGTTGCAAGCAACGTCTCTACAGCCGATACTCTTTTTCATGAAACTTTACCGTTCGCGCCGCGGGATGCTCGCCGAGCATGCTGGGCGCTTTTACATCCTGAATGCCTCTTCGAATGCGTCTTCCTGGGACGACATGGTTGCGCGCGAAAATCTTCGGGATTATCTCGAACATCTGATTGCTGAGGGCCAGCCTGCGGATGCGGTGGTGCCTCAAGATTTGCTTCCGCCCATTGGCAGTCAGGAGGTCTGGGCGGCGGGCGTGACGTACTATCGCAGCCGCGACGCGCGGATGGAGGAAGCGAAGGGCGCAGGCGGCGGAGACTTCTACGATCGCGTGTATCATGCGACCAGGCCGGAGTTGTTCTTCAAATCAGCGCCGCATCGGGTGGTGGGTCCGGAGGCGAAAGTGGCAATCCGCGATGACGCTTCGTGGTCGGTGCCGGAACCGGAGTTGACGCTGTTTGTTTCACCGGGCGGGAAGATTGCCGGCTACACCGTTGGCAACGACATGAGTTCACGGGACATTGAAGGCGAAAATCCCTTGTATCTTCCGCAGGCCAAGGTGTACGACCGCAGTTGCGCCCTGGGGCCCTGCCTGTTGATCGCGGATGAGCCATTGCCTGCAACCACGAAAATTGCGCTGGAGATTCGACGCGGTGGTGCGTTGGCATTTTCCGGCGCGACTACGCTGAAGGAAATGAAGCGGAGGCCGGAGGAACTGGTTGAGTATCTCTACCGCAATAACAGTTTTCCGAAGGGGTGCTTTCTGCTGACCGGGACGGGCGTCGTGCCTCCGGATTCGTTTACGTTGAAGGCGGGAGACGAGATTCGCATCACGATTCCGCCGATTGGGACGCTGGTGAACGTCGTTGGTTGAAATGCGGGGGCGAGTAGGCTGTCATGTCGTTGACAGCATCGGACATTACTCTCCGGCGTGTAAAATAGGGGACTATTTACTGGTGCTTTCCTTGCTATGGCTATCGGAGAAAAAACTGTCAACGGTGTAACTAGCGGCTCTGAACCTGGAGTTCCCGCGGACCGTCCAAACGACGAGCGCTACGACGCACAGCGCGTTGAGACCAAATGGTTTGAGCGCTGGCAGCAGGATGCCGCGCTGTACGCCGCTGAGCCCAACTCGACCAAGAAGAAATACTACGTTCTCGAGATGTTGCCGTATCCCTCGGGCGCGCTGCACATGGGACATGTGCGCAACTACGCCATCGGTGACGCGCTGGCCCGCTACATGTGGATGAACGGGTATAACGTGCTCCATCCCATGGGGTGGGATTCGTTTGGCTTGCCCGCCGAGAACGCGGCGATCCAGAACAACACGCCGCCGCGCGAATGGACCCTCCGCAACATTGCCAACATGAAGGCGCAGATGAAGCGCCTGGGCTTTGCTTATGACTGGGCGCGCGAAGTGACCACCTGTCTTCCGGAGTATTACCGGTGGAACCAGTGGTTCTTTCTCAAGCTCTTTGAGAAGGGATTGGCGTACCGCAAGAAGAGCAAGGTGAATTGGTGTCCGAAGTGCGCGACGGTGCTCGCCAACGAACAGGTCGTCAATGGCTGCTGCTGGCGGCACGAAGACACTTTGGTCGAGCAGCGCGAGTTGGAGCAGTGGTTCGTGCGCACGACGAAGTATGCCGACGAGTTGCTCGCCGGGCTCGACAAGCTGGAAGGCTGGCCGGAAAAAGTGCGGACGATGCAGCGCAACTGGATCGGGCGCAGCGAGGGCACGCTGGTCGATTTCAAGCTCGATTACGCGGAAAACCATATTGGGTTTGGTCCCGCGGGATCGACCATCCCTGTCTTCACTACGCGAGTGGATACGATTTTCGGCGCGACTTCGGTGCAGCTTGCTCCGGAACATCCGATCATCAAGGATCTGGCGGCGGCGAATCCTGACTTGCGCGCGAAGGTCGATCAGTTGATTGGCGAGCAGCGGAAGGCGAGGGAAGCCGGCGACATCGGGGAGATCGAAAAGCACGGCGTCTTTACCGGGCGCCACGCCATCAATCCGTTCAACAGCGAGCGGGTGCCGGTGTGGGTCGCGAATTACATTTTGATGGACTACGGCACAGGCGCGATCATGAGCGTGCCGGCGCACGACGAGCGCGACTACGAGTTCGCGAAAAAGTATGGCCTTGAGATTCGCATCGTGATTTTGCCGATGTCGGGCGATCCCGATGACACGGTCGCCGAGCCCCAGATTCCGTTTGTCGGGCACGAGGGCATGCTGATCAACTCGGGACGACACAACACTTTGTCGTGCGACGACGCGATCCGAAGGATGTCCGCCTACGCGGAAGAGAACAAGTTCGGCAAAGCCACCGTCACGTACCGCCTGAAAGACTGGGGAATTTCGCGGCAACGCTACTGGGGCACGCCGATTCCGATGCTGTATTGCGAGAAGGACGGGATCGTGGCCGTGCCGGAGAAAGACTTACCGGTGATCCTGCCGGACAACGTGGAAGTCACTCTTGCTGGCGGATCTCCGCTCGGGAACGTTCCCGAGTTTGTCAACGCCACGTGTCCGAAGTGTGATGGCCCTGCCCGACGCGAAACCGACACGATGGATACGTTCGTCGATTCATCGTGGTATTTCTACCGCTACACCGACGCGCATAACGACAGCGCGCCGTTCGATGGCAAGGCCGCACAATACTGGTTCCCCATCGATCAGTACATTGGCGGTGTCGAGCACGCTATCTTGCACCTCATTTACTCGCGCTTCTGGACGAAGTTCATGCGCGACCTTGGCATGATCACGAACGACGAACCGGCTGACCGTTTGTTCACGCAGGGGATGGTGATCAAGGACGGCAGGAAGATGTCGAAGAACATCGGCAACGTGGTGTCGCCGGATGTCATGGTTGCGCGCTATGGGGCCGATGCTGCGCGTCTCTACAGTTTGTTCGCGGCGCCGCCGGATCGCGATCTCGACTGGCAGGATTCGGGAATAGAGGGCATCCAGAGATTTCTGGGGCGGGTGTACCGGTTCGTCATGCGCAATGCGCGGCCGGATCATGCTGACTGGCGCAAGGCGGTGCCTTCGGAGTTGCCGCCGGCGGCGCGAGGCATCCAGCGCAAGCTGCACCAAACGATCAAGCGCGTTAGCGATGATTTCCAAGGGCGCTGGCACTTCAACACGTGCATCTCGGCGATCATGGAACTGGTGAACGTTCTCTATGCGGCCGAAGAGGCGATTGGCCGGAATGAGGTTCCAGTTCCGTTCCTGGCGGATGTGCAGCGCAATCTTGTCTTGTTGCTGGCGCCGTTCTCGCCGTATCTCGCGCACGAACTGTGGGAGATGCTTGGCGAAAAGGGGAACCTGCTCAAGGCGGCGTGGCCGAAGTTCGACGCCGAGTTGGCCAAAGAAGAAGAGCTTGAGATTCCTGTTCAGGTCAACGGCAAACTGCGCAGCCGCGTGGTCGTGGCTGCGGACGCGACGGAACAGACAGTGCTCGAGCGTGCGCTCGCTGATGAGAAGGTACAGGCATTCATCGCCGGCAAGCAGGTGGTGAAGAAGATTTACGTTCCGGGCAAGCTGGTGAATATCGTGGTGAAGTGAGTTTTACTGCGCGACGCTGCGATGACATCACGGGGAGAATTCCTGACGAGTCTCCGGTCTGTCGTGCAGGGTAGGGATCCTTCGACTCCGCAAAGGCTCCACTTCGTGGAGCCTTTGCTGCGCTCAGGATGACAAAGCGCGAGGATGGATGACAGGGGGTGAGCTGGGATGGATTGGGAATGAGTTATCCTGACTAGGCATGGCCATCTCTCCCACCGCTGAAGGTTTTCGCGCCGCGTTCCGGCGGCCGTCGGTCACGCTCGCGGAGATTATGTGGCGCTGGACTACGGGGGCGACTGCCGCGGCTCTATTCCTTTTCGGCCTGTTCGAATACCTCAACACCCTACCCGTCACCAACGGAGAGTTGCTGTTTCTGCGGACGCGGCATCCTTACCTGGTCGGAGAGGCAATCGCGCACATTCTGCGCGGAAGCTTGAACCGAATCGTGATCGCCGGATTGTTTGCGGCGTTGATGCTGGGAGTGTTGTGGATTGTCGCCGCGTCTGTGGGGCGGATCGCCACTGTGCGCGGGTTGCTGGAGTATTTCCGTAGAGATGTTGCTCGGAGTGTTTCTGCCGTCGGCGTTCCGGATGATGGTGAGAGAGACGTTGCAAGCAACGTCTCTACGACTGGTGCGCCATTGCCGGCGTTGCTTCGAATTAGCTTTCTGCGGGCTGCGGTGGCAGTGGCTGCGGTGTTCGGATTTGTGGGGGCTTCGATTCTGGCGGGGTTCGCTTCGCCGGGCACCAATCCCCAGCCCGGACTCGCCTTCTTTCTATTTCTGCCTCTGGCGGCGCTGATCTGCTGGGTGTGGTGGGCGCTGAACTGGCTGTTGTCGCTGGCGGGTATGTTTGCGGTGCGTGACGGGGAGGACGCGGTGGGCGCGATTGCTGCGGCGGTGACGTTCTGCCGCGAGCGGACTGGGCCCGTGTTCGCGGTCAGCACCTGGACAGGACTGGCGCATCTGGTCGCGTTCGTCGGTGCGACCGTGGTTGCTTCCATGCCGCTGGGCTTCGCGGGAGTGCTGCCTTGGCGGTTGGTGGTGTTGGGAATAATGTTCGTGACGGTGGCTTATTTTGCGGTCGCTGATTGGCTGTACATGGCCAGGCTCGCGGGATATGTCTGCATTGCGGAAACGCCGGAGGCATTGCTGAGACCGTCGCCACCCGCGCCGCCTGTGCTACCGCCCGTCGCAGGGCCGCCGGTCCAGACCACGATTGACCGCGACGAACCGATTCTGAGTGACATGCCAAATCTTGCCGTAGAGACATAGCTCGCTACGTCTCGGCCGGCGGCAGCACGGGTGGTGGCGAGAGAGACGTTGCAAGCAACGTCTCTACGGACGCAGGCGGCACTCTCTTTACACCCTCTCCCCGAATTTGAGAAACTCATTTGTGGAAATCAAATCCCCGCACAATCCAATTTCACTCGGCCAGAGCATTGTTATTCTCGACTTTGGCGCGCAGTACACCCAGCTCATCGCGCGCCGCATCCGCGAACAGAATGTGTTCTCTGTCGTGCTGCCTTGCACGGCTAAACTTGACGAGGTCAAAAGCTATGCCCCCGTCGGGATCATTCTTTCGGGAGCGCCGTGGTCGGTGTATGACAAGGACGCTCCGCCTGCCGACGCGCGCGTGTTCGAACTGGGCGTGCCTGTGCTCGGCATCTGCTATGGATTGCAGTTCATGGTTCATACGCTGGGCGGCAAGGTGCGCCCGGCTGACAAGCGCGAGTATGGCCACGCGGAAATCGACGTGGTTTCGGCATCAGTACTCTTTCAGGGCATGGCCAAGAAGCTGGCTGTGTGGATGTCGCATGGTGACGAAGCGCTCGAACTTCCTCCCGGTTTCGAGCTGATGGCCAAGACTCACTACGCGGTGGCTGGAATCCAGAACACCGCCAAGAAGTGGTACGCGGTGCAGTTCCACCCTGAGGTGCACCACACGCCACAGGGCACGCAGATGCTGAGGAATTTCATCTTCGAGATCTGCGGCGCGAAGCCTACTTGGACTCCACAGCGGTTCATTGATTCGACTATCGAGCAGGTGAAACAGCAGGTGGGCAGCGGACGCGCGATCTGCGCGCTCTCGGGCGGTGTGGATTCTTCGGTCGCTGCCGTGCTGGTTGACCGGGCGATGCGTGACGCCAAGGGTAAGTCCCGACTGACCTGTGTCTTCGTGAACAACGGCGTGTTGCGCAAGAACGAATTCGAGAAGGTGCAAAAGGTATTGCGCGACAAGCTGAACCTTAAACTGGAGGCCGTGGACGCGACCGACCGGTTCATGAAGAAACTCGCGGGCGTCAGTGACCCTGAGAAGAAGCGCAAGATCATCGGCAATGAATTCATCAAAGTGTTCGAGAAGGAAGCCCTCCGCATCGAGAAGACCGAGGGCAAGGTCAAATGGCTGGTGCAGGGCACGCTGTATCCCGACGTAATCGAGTCGCGTTCGGTGCGCGGGCCCTCGCAGGTCATCAAGTCGCATCACAACGTGGGCGGCCTGCCGGCGAAGATGAAGCTCAAGCTGATCGAGCCGCTGAAAGACCTGTTCAAGGACGAAGTCCGCAAGATCGGCCGCGACCTGGGCATGCCGGAAGAGATTCTGCAGCGGCAGCCGTTCCCCGGTCCGGGCCTCGCGGTGCGGGTGCTCGGAGAAGTTACGCCTCAGCGCCTGGCGCTGCTGCGCGAGTGCGATGACATCGTAGTCAGCGAGATTAAAGAGGCCGGCCTCTACAACAAGGTCTGGCAATCGTTCGCCGTGCTGCTGCCGGTGATGTCTGTGGGCGTGATGGGCGATATGAGGACGTACGCCTACACATGCGCCATCCGCGCGGTCAGTTCCGAAGACGGCATGACCGCCGATTGGGTGCCACTGCCGCACGAAGTGCTCAAGACGATCTCCACGCGGATTGTGAATGAAGTGAAGGGCGTGAACCGCGTGGTGTATGACATCACTTCGAAACCGCCGGGGACGATTGAGTGGGAGTAGGCAGCTTCTAGCTTCTAGCCTCCTAGGCCGGACGGGAATGCGGCCTGAAGATGGTAGGTGGCCTATTCGTCCCGGTGCACCGTTTCCATGGAGAACGCTGGCAGGCAGACGGCGATATATTCGGCGCCGCCTTCTTGCGGAGTGGAGTAGCGCACCCACTCGCCAGCGTGGGCGACGACCGCTTGTCCGGCGGTGACGTCGAGGGAGCCGATCGTTCCCTTGGGATTTCTGTGCTCCACGCGCAACATTCCTTTTAGCACGATAGTGAACTCGTCGAACTCGGGAGTCTGGCCGGGTTCAAGCCATCCTTGCGGGCTGCGCATGTGGGCAACGCTGGCGGCCGAGGTCTTCGAGTTGACGCGGCCGACGTATTCGTCGATGAGTTTGGGCTTGTTGCCGGCGGCTTGAATTCTTGTGGGCTGAGCGATGAGTGTGGGCATGAATGGGCTTCCGGCTTTCGGCTTCCGGATTAGGGTACTACAAGAGCTATCAACGCAGAGGGCGCGGAGGACGCGTTAAGTCGTCATTGCGCTTCACAAAAAAACAGGGGCGGACCGGAGAGCGGATCTCCGGTTCTCTACTTCGGTTCCAGCCGGGATTAAGGAGTGCCTGGGGGTGTGCCGGGAATGATGATCGGCGCTCCTGGGACACCGCCGGGGCTTGGCGCTCCGGGAATGATCGTGGGAGGCGTGCCGGGCGATCCGGGCATGCCCGGCGGAGGGCCGGTGTCAGGGAGTTGAGGCGGCGGCAGCGGGCGCGGTGCGACGGGTTGTATTGGCACCGGTTGCTGTTCTGACTGTCGGACGGCAGCACTGACCGGGTCGTGCTCGAGCGTGAGCGGTTGACGCAGCACCAAATCAACTGGCGATCCTACATCGAGGAAGAAATGATGTGAACTGAACAGCAACGTCATGGACATCACCGCTCCGATCGCGCCACCGATGCCCGCGCCGATGATCGCGTCTTTGCCCTTAGTGCCGAAGACGGGCGTGCTGGTCGTGGAGCAAAAGGGCGGTCCTCCGATGCATCCGGGCGGAAATGCGGAGGTGACTTCGGATTGCGACTGCCCGACGGAGTGGCCAATCAGCGCGCCGATGCCGGCCCCCGCCGCGGGTAGTGCGAACATTCCGACGGTCCGCCCCGGGCCGGGATCAACCAAAGCATAACCCTGCACCGTTTCGAGGACTGCGGGTCCGGCGATCGGAACAACGTAGCCATCGGGGAAGGTGATCGACATCGATTGCAGGTACAACTCCCCGCGTCCACTTTTGCGTTGGAGTTTGTCCACGATACCGTCGACCAACGCGCCGGGTGGGATCACGACATTATTGCCCAGCGTGATGGGAGCGGTGATTTGGGCATAGATATCGTCTCCGCGATGGACGTACCGGCTTTGAATGGGATGGGTGAGTACGAGAGCAAACCTGGTTCCCGCGGGAATCGTCTCGCTGATTGGATTGGGATTTGCCGAAGCTTGCAGATTGGTTTGGGAATCCGGGGGCGAGAGCGGTTGAGGTTGATCTTGATTTTGAGCCAAACAGCTGAGGGCAAGAAAGAGGGTTGAAAGAGCCGCGAGGGATCGCCTCGCATTGGTCCCGGCCAGATTCAGAAAGGCAAACATGGTCGAAACGGATCGAGAGATACCACGAGTGTTCGCCATTTGCTACCTCCTGTCGAAGGCTCCCGTTGGTGCGGAAGATTTCGATTTCGTGCGGAAGCGGGGGAGAGGAACTTTGCTCCCAATGGATTAGACCCTTGTCCTTTACAAAGGTAGCGTTTACGCAGGTAAAGGTTTGCAAAGAGTCGGTAGGGATTTGTAAAAGCTTGCGGGACGCGGGGTTTGAGGTAATTTACAGCACCCGCGGCTGTCGGTCGTGAAGATCGTTGCACCCCGAAGCACACGAAGGTCACGAAGGCAGAACTAGATTCCTCCGTGCATTGTTGGGGCTGCTATTCGGCTTTTTCGCTGATCCAGCGGGAGATGGCGGTGACCATTTTGCGGGGAGCGAGCCGAGTGGACTGAGCGACCAGCCAGTTTTGCATTCCGGAAATCGCGAGGGTGCGACCTTCCATCACGGCACGGTATCCGTCGAGGGCAACCTTTTCTGCGCTCATCGCGCCGAACTTCTTGAACACTCGTGACTGATCGTTGCCTGCACGTTTCGCAAAACCCGTGTTGGTCGCGCCCGGACAGAAGCAGGTTACTGTGACACCCGAGTGGCGCAATTCATTGGCGATCGCTTCGGAGAACGAAATCACATAGGCCTTGGTGGCGTAGTAGACGGCCATGAGGGGGCCGGGCTGGAATCCGGCAGTCGATGCGACGTTCATGATACGACCGCTGCGACGCTGCACCATGGGCGGCAGGAAAAGGTGCGTCAGTGCGGTGAGTGCGGTGATGTTGAGGTCGATCTGGCCGCGGATTTCCTCCTCAGGCATTTGCGCGAATTCGCCGAAGGCTCCGAAGCCGGCGTTGTTGATGAGGATGTCGATGGCGATGCCTTCGCGTTGGAGTTGGTCGAAGAGGAACTTGGGTGCGGGCCGCTCGGCGAGATCGAGGGCGATGGTCTTCACTGTGACGCCTTGCGATTGCAGTTCTTTGGCCACCTGCGCGAGGTTGTCGGCGCTGCGGGCTACGAGCACCAGGTTGTGGTGGTCACGGGCGAAGAGCTTGGCGAGTTCGTATCCGATGCCGCCGGAGGCGCCGGTGATGAGGGCGGTAGTTGCAGACATGGTGGTTTCTCCCGGTCTCGGTTTAATTCCTGCCGCTAACGATCGTCGTCAGGCGGCCATCTCGGAATTGGGCAGGACATCCGCATAGAGGAATCCGTCGCGCGTTACGGTTTCGCCGTCCTTGATGGGAATCGGTTGAAAGAACATAGGCCCGGCGTGGGTGAAGGTGTGAAACTCACCGTTCTCGCCGCACGGATCAACTGCTGCTGGCAGACGACTTAGTAAATCGTAGTCGAGATCGCGGCCGATGAAATCGCCGGTTAGTTTCGAAGGATCGGCACAGACGATACGAGCACGAAGACCGGCATCCAGCATTTCTCGGATCAGTTGCCGTGTATCTCGTCCCCAGAGCGGAAACATGGGTTCGAGTCCAGTATCGCGCAGGCGGTCCTCGCGGTAGCGACGGACGTCTTCGAGAAAGAGATCGCCGAAAGCGATGGCGGAGATCCCTTGCTGAACGGCCGAGGCACAGGCAGCTGACATCGCCTCTTCATAGATATCATTGCTACAGGGCCAGGGTAAGGGAACTTCCCAGAGCGGCATGCGAGCGGCAGTTGCTTGTGCCTTCAGCAGCGCGTGCCGCGTGCCGTGCATGGCGACGCGCTGAAAATGGGTGTTGATTGTGGTGAGCAGACCGACAACTTCAACGTCACCTCGTTGACGAAGCACGTGGAGGGTCCAGGCGCTATCTTTGCCGCTGCTCCACGAAAGTAGGATCTTTCGTTTCAAAGTGAGGACTCGCTGAATGCGTAATGACAGTAAAAAGAATGGCGCGGGCGACGGCGCCCGCGCCACATAACAACTTGAGATTCTACGCGTGCACTAGCTCGACACCGTAGATCGAGTGCCACGACGTCGCGGCTTTCAGCTTGTCGTTGACGTTGTGGATATTCTTTACGCCTTCGGTTTCGAGCCACTTGCGGAAGGCAGCTGCGCCCTGCTTCGCGTAAATGGGAATACCGTCTTTCCAGGTCGCCCGGCCGCAGAGAACGCCGTTGAACTTCACTCCGGATTCTCCGGCGAGTTCGAGCGTCTCGCTGAATTCAGCGTTGCTGACGCCAGCCGACAAATAGATGAACGGCTTGGTCGCGACGTTGGCGGCTTTGTGGAACAGGTCGATGGCTTCCTTCTTGGTGTAGGCCTTCTGTCCGCCGAACGACTTGGTGCCTTCGACGAACTTCATGTTCACCGGAACTTCGACCTTCAGCACGTCGACGCCGTAGCGGTCTTTGCTGAACTCGCGCATGCTTTCGGTGACGATGTGCGGTTTCTTCTTGGCGTAGTCGAGGCCCTTCTCGTCGGCGCCCTCTTCGTAGCCCACGAACTCCAGGAAGTATGGAATGTCGTTGGCACGGCATTCGTCGCCGATGCGCTCGACCCACGCGTGTTTGATCTCGTTGACATGCTTGGGATCGTCGGGGGTGTAGTAGAGCAGAATCTTGACGCAGTCGGCGCCGGCTTCTTTCAGGCGGCGAGCGGACCAGACGTCGAGCAGATCGGGCAGGCGGCCCGGACCGGTCTTGTCGTATCCGGTCTTTTCATAAGCCAGCAGCAGACCGGCGTTCTTGGCGCGGCGCTTCGAGGCGGGCAGTCCCCACTCGGGATCAAGCAGGATGGCGGTGGCGTGCGGGGTGAGCACCTCGCTGACCAGGATTTTGAATTCTTCCATCATGGCGTCGGTGATTTCGCCGCCTTTTTCCTTGGCCAGGGATTTCTGCAGGGAGCCGCGCTGGTCCATGGCAGCGGCGGCGATGATGCCGCGTTCGTTCGAGACTTTCTTGAGACCGGCAAGTTTGCCCGGGGTGAGTTTCATGAGAATCCTCCTAAAGGGGTGGGATGATTGCGTGTGACTCGTTATTGTAAACCAAGGGCGCGGCGGGAACGTGATTGGAATCACGCATGTTGCGGGGAGAATTCCGGGTTCAGGAACGCAAGCCAACTGCGCCTGTATGGGTGCCCTAGTTTCGTTGGACGGAGTAGCTCCCGGCATCGATGCGTTTGAGAACAACGCCGAGGGATTCGTGGTGGACGATGCAACCGCTTTGCGTCACGATTTCTTCGGTGGAGTCGCGCAAGGGCCGAGATATCTGCTTGAACCGGGATGGGTCAAGTACGCGAATTCCTACAAGGGCATAGGACTTAGCCTGCGGGTTACCGACGGCCAACAGTTTCTCGAAATCTGGCTCCGCCGATGGGCGAGACAGAATGGCTCTATAGTCCTTTTCTCCCTGTGAAATTACTCCCGCATAGCCAGTTCCGCCAAACGCGAATCGGTCGACCTTTGCGAGGCGATCCAACGCCGAATCGACAGAGTCCCCAGCGTGGGCGATGCTGACAAAAATTAGTGATGCCGCCAAAATCCAGATCCGTATCTTGGCTCCCTTATAGAGAACGCAAGTGTCTAAAAGGTCTTGCGCTCAAAAGTAACCGAGGCAGCGTGACTCCTATACCGTCCAGTTCTGCAGTTTCAACCCGCGTACTCTGCGGAATTGTTTCTCATTGTTGGTGACCAGGGTCAATCCTGTGGCCAAAGCGTGCGCCGCGATCCAGAGATCGTTGTTTCCGATGACCTCGCCCTTCGATTCCAGTTCGGCGCGAATGGTCCCGTACGTCTCGGCTGCGGTTTCGGGCAGGGGGAGCGCGGGCAGTAACTGAACTAACTCGCGCAGTCGCTCAAGAGCCGTTGTCTTGTGTGCGCTTTTAGCCGCGCCATAAAGCAGTTCGCCGTAGGTGATGACCGAAAGCGCCGCTTCTCCGGGCCGAAGCTTGCGGAAGCGGCGCAAGACTTGCTCCGGCCTGCTTTGGCGGATGTAGATGCAGATGTTCGTATCCAGCAGGTAGCGAGGTTCCATAAACTTCCCGCGCGGGCGATGGGCGCCCGCGTCAATTTTTAGAGATCCTTGCGCTTCTGGGGAGGATCATCTCTGTGCGCGGCGAGGTCGAGATCTTCGGGCAGGGAAGCGATGAGGTCGAAGGCCCGAGTCATGTCGCCATCTTTTTCGCGCAGAATGATCTCATCCCCGCGGCGGAAGATTTCGACTTCCGAGCTCTTGAAGCGGAATTGCTTCGGCAGCCGAACTGCCTGGCTGTTGCCGGATCGGAATACGCGCGCAGTCCCCATAAGCGTGCCTCCTCGGGTGTATATACACATAGTATATACAAAACGAAGGGCAGCTGCAAGGACTATGCCAGGAGTGCCGGCCAGGTTGCGCGAGCACCACGTGAACGGGACGCCATGGGTGATGGCCGTCACTGAACCAAATCCAGTCGCGCGCGTATTCTGAGCTTGGAAAGTCACCTGCCACCACGACAGGTTTGGAGGTGACGCGATGTTAATGGTGCTCATGCTTTTCTGCGCGGCGGGGGCGGTCTTCCTCATTGGTCTCGGTGCCTACGCCGAGTTCGAGGACTTGTGGCCGCATTCCAGAAGGGACCGCGAAGGGCACCCAGCAACCCGGACGCACCACCGATAAGGTCAAGGTGCGAGCGCGTCAGTTCGTGCCGGTGTCGGGAGCTTTTTTTGCCTGAATGCGTTTCAACACTCCTGCGGGCAGATTGTCGATTCGCCTGAGGAAACTGGCGAGCGCCCACATTTCCTTGTCGGAGAGTAGAACGGGCCAGAGGCCGACATGGCGGTGTTGCGGATGCCGTGCTGGATGATCCAGTGGATCTGCTAGCGATTCAGGGAGGCCTATGGGGCGAACTATCCGAACCAATGGTATAGTGGTATGACCGCTAGGTTCCCTGTTATTTTAGAGACTGACACTTGGGCGGTCTGGTTCGATCGCCACTTCGTTGGACGCAGGCGACTACGGAAGGACAACGTAATCTATGGCCATTGCAACGATTAATCCCGCCACCGGCGAAGTTATCGAAACATTCCAGGCGCTTACCGAAGCTGAGATTGAGAAGAAACTGCAGGCCGCAGTCAGCGCGTTCAAGGCCGAGCTGAAGACTCCATTTGCCGTGCGCGCCAAGCGCATGCTGAAGGCGGCCGAGATTCTGGAGCGTGACAAGGAGAAGTTCGCGCACCTGATGACGCTCGAAATGGGCAAGCCCTACAAGGCCGCCGTGGCCGAAGCGGTGAAATGCACGACCGCCTGCCGCTACTATGCCGAGAACACCGAGCGGTTCATGGCCGATGAGCCGGTCGAGACAGGCGCGAAGAAGAGCTTCATCCGTTATTTGCCGATCGGACCGATTCTCGCGGTGATGCCGTGGAATTTTCCGTTCTGGCAGGTAATTCGCTTTGCAGCTCCGGCGCTGATGGCGGGCAATGTTGGACTGCTGAAGCATGCCTCGAACGTGCCGCAGTGCGCGCTGGCCATCGAAGAGATTTTCCTGGAGGCTGGGTTCCCTGCAGGCGTATTCCAGACTCTGCTGATCGGCTCGGGGCAGGTGGATGCGCTGTTGAACGATTCTCGTGTGGTCGCGGCGACGCTGACCGGCAGTGAACAGGCTGGCATTCAGGTGGGCATTGGAGCGGCCAAGCGGATCAAGAAAGTTGTGCTCGAGTTGGGCGGGAGCGATCCTTTTATCGTGATGCCATCGGCCGATCTGGACGCGGCGGTCAAGACGGCCGTGGAAGCGCGCATCCTTAACAACGGGCAGTCCTGCATTGCGGCCAAGCGTTTCATCGTGGCCGATTCCATTGCGGCGGAATTTGAAAAGAAGTTTGTGGCGCGCATGGAGGGCTTGAAGGTCGGCGATCCGTTTGACGAGAAGACCGAACTTGGTCCGCTGGCCACGGCCGATGCGGTCACCACGCTCGATGCCGACGTGCAGAAAACGTTGAAGGCGGGAGCGAAGTTGCTGACAGGCGGACATCCCTTAAAGCAGAAGGGGAATTACTACGCGCCTACGGTCCTGACCAATATCCCAAAAGATTCGCCAGCGTACGGCGAGGAGTTCTTTGGTCCGGTGGCGTCGATCTTTCGGGTGAAGGATCAGGATGAGGCGATCCGCATCGCCAATGACGTGCGGTTCGGCCTGGGAGCGAGCGCGTGGACCAACGATGACAAGGAGCGCGAGCGCTTCATCAACGAACTGGAAGCGGGGATGGTGTTCATCAACAAGATGGTGGCGTCCGATCCTCGCATTCCGTTTGGCGGGGTGAAACAGTCCGGGCACGGGCGCGAGTTGGGAGCGGTAGGCATTCGCGAGTTCCTCAACGCGAAGACTGTGTGGGTAGCTTAGCGGGAAAAGCCTAACCACAGAGGACACGGAGTACACGGAGGATTAGTGCGAAGTCTCCGGAGCTGACGAACTCGCTGTAGTTTCGCGGTCTTTGTGCTCTTCGGCGAGCAACTCCTTCCACGGGCATTCATCGGCGGCAAAACGATGCACCGCGGCTTGCACCTTGTCGCTAGTTCCACTGTGGCGGACCCAAACGACTCGGTAGCGAGCCTTCTTTCCAGCATAGAGAATTCCAATCACATCGCCGGAGCGGAGTTCGGCGTCGAGTCCCACCAGCAGCGCCCCACTGAGGCTGATGTCGCGGGCGCGGGTTTCCTGCAGGAAGCGGTCTCCCCGCGTGTCTACGCCCCAGACGGTGAGCCCGAGGTCAATATCGGTGCGCGGTTCGCGCCGGCGGTCTTCGCTGGTGCCATTGATGCTTCGGCCGTTGATGCTGCGGAGATTTCCCATGCCTCACGGTAGCGTTGGAAGGCAGGCGTGTAAATGCCGGGTGGGCTGTTCGGGGCACGAAGGTAGTAGGGGACCGTTTCATTTCAGGAAACGGCCTAAAACGGGCTCCGTTCGGGCTTGACAGCCTTCTCGCAAAAGTATGTAATATCACTACATTAGAGGGAGTATGGAAAAATCCATTTCAGCCGCCGACGCGAACCGGAAATTCTCCCAACTCTTGCGGGAAGTGAGGGATGGGCGAAGCTACGTAGTGACGAGCCATGGCAGACCGGTGGCCCGAATTGCTCCTGTGACAGAAGGGCGCAACAGCAAAGCCAAGGCTGCCTTACTGGCTCATCTCAAAGCCCGCCCCGTGCGACGGAGCCCGATTGGCCGCTGGAAGCGCGACGAATTGTATGACTGATTGAGCGGGACATGCGAATCGCGCTGGACACCAATATTCTGGTTTACGCTGAGGGTGTGAACGGCGCGATCCTCGCCGGGACGACCGTAGAGCTAATCAAGAAGCTGCCCGAATCCAGCACGTTTCTGCCCGTCCAAGTGCTCGGCGAATTGTTCCGTGTCCTGGTAGGAAAATCCGCATTTCCCCCGGCAGAGGCGCGGGCCATCGTTCTTCGCTGGCAGGACGCGTTTCCGCTGATCGAAACTTCACCGTCGATTCTGGTCGCCGCCCTGGATGTGGCCACCGACCATGGTCTGAGCATATGGGACGCAATCATCCTTTCAGCGGCAGCTGCGGCCGGATGCCGGTTACTGCTCTCCGAGGACATGCAAGAAGGATTCACTTGGGGCGGGGTCACGGTGGTGAATCCGTTTGCGGCGAAGAAGCATGAGTTGCTGGCGGGAGTGCTGGGGGAGTGACCTTGAAACCCGGGGTCACAAACTAGCCGAACTCGCTCCACTGGAGAGCCCGGAGCGGCTGTCCCACATCGTTTGTCGCTACTGCCTTAGCGTCAACGCCTTCAGCACGGCTTGCTGCTTAGCGATCAGTGACTGCACGCCCTGTTTTGCGAAGGAGATCATCTTCGCCAGTTGCTGGTCGTCGAAGACCCGGTGTTCGGCCGTTGCCTGGACTTCCACAAGTTTGTGACCAGCCGTCATGACGAAATTCATGTCGACATCGGCGCGGGAGTCTTCTTCGTAGCAGAGATCGAGCAGGATCTCTCCGTCGACAATTCCCACGCTCACCGCGGCGACAAAATCCTTGAGCGGGACGGAAGTGAGCGTGCCGGCATCCACCAGTTTTTCCAGAGCTAGGCCCAGGGCCACGAATGCGCCGGTGATCGAGGCGGTGCGTGTGCCGCCGTCGGCCTGGATGACGTCGCAGTCGATCCAGATGGTGCGTTCGCCGAGGCGCGTGAGATCGGTAGCGGCCCGCAGGGAGCGGCCGATCAGGCGCTGGATTTCGTGGGTGCGTCCACTCTGGCGGCCCTTGGAAACCTCGCGCGGGGTGCGGGTTAGGGTCGAGCGGGGAAGCATGCTGTATTCGCTGGAGATCCAGCCTTTGCCGCTGTTGCGCATGAACTGCGGGACGGTTTCTTCAATGGATGCAGTGCAGATGACGCGGGTATTGCCGACTTCGATCAGCACCGATCCTTCCGCGGTGGTGATGAACTCCGGGGTGAGGACGACGGGGCGCAGTTGGTCGGGAGAACGATGATCAGAACGATAGAACATGCTTCGGGATTGTAAATGATTCGACGTCGGGACCTCAGACGTCGGGCAAGACCGGCTTCCGAGCTCACGGAAACTGCGGTTGCGGTGCATGTCATTGAATATACAGGGATTGTTGTTGTTGATATTAAGATATATCTAACGATATAGTTATCGACAGATCGAATGATGTGATAATCGATCTTGAGGAGTTTGAGTATGTACGGAAGATGTGGAAGTTGGTGGCGTGGCGGATTCGCGACGCCGTTCATGGGCGGCGGATTTCCCTGGGGCCGTGGTGGCCGTTGGGGCCGATTCTTTGGACCGGGCGAGATCCGGCTGGCGTTGCTGTCGATGCTCGAAGGCGGATCGAAGCACGGCTACGAGCTGATGAAGGAACTGGAGACGAAGTCAGGCGGCATCTACAAGGCGAGCGCGGGGGCGATTTATCCGGCGCTGCAGCAACTGGAAGATGAAGGCCTGGTCACCTCGGACACGGCGGCTGGGAAGCGGACGTATTCGCTCACGGAAGCCGGAAAAGCCGAGTTGCAGCGTGAGGCCGAGACCGTGAAGAAGATCTGGCAGCGTGCGGAACAGGCGGGAGATTGGGCGCCGTGGATGGGGATGGAGGGCGCCGAGGTGATGCGTCCGGCGGCCGAGGTGATGAAGGCGGCGCTGAAGACAGCGACCCGCGGCTCGCACGATTCGGCGAAGATCGCAAAGATCCGCGAGATTCTGGAGCGCGCGAAGCACGAGATCGAAGGTCTGGAGAAGACAGCATAAGTTTTTGTCATTTCGAGGATCGAAGCGACGAGGAATCTGCCGTTCTGCCGGACGTTGGCAGGAAGCAGATTCCTCGCTTTGCTTCGGAATGACAAACGCTTCTTACTGTGTCGGCTGCAGTTGCGTCGCGAGTTGATTGACTGCGGTGACGTCGTAGAAGTCCGAAAGATCGGCGTGGCCGGCGAGGGTATCGCGCTCTTTGCCGTCGACAACAATCTTCACCTTCAGAATTCCCGGAGTGTTGGCCGAGATGGTGTGGATCAGCGACGTCACGGTCAGTTCTTCAACGAGAACGCCGGAGCGGTGGGTGTCGGCAAAGGCGGAGTTCAGGTCGATGACGGCCACCCCGGGATCCACTAGGAAGACGCTGCGGATGTCGGCGCCGGAACCAAGAACGTGCGGCGACGACTTGTCGAGGTACAGCGAGAGCAGCGCGCGCAGAAGTTCCTCGGCGCGCTGTTGCCTGCCGGAGGGCAGCGGAATCTGAGCGGACTCGGCCCGCAGGCTGCCATTGTCATCGTGCGCGACGTAAAGCGTGACTCGCTCGGTCGGACCGGCGATCGGAGGCGCCAGCGGGCGCGTATCGGTTGAGGTTACGGGCGTGACGGCCGCGGTTTTTCGCATGTGCCAGGCGTACCCACTCAGTCCCAGTACCGCCACCAGCAACACCGACATCGCGATGACAAGATGGCGAGGAATCATGCTTTGCGCCTCATACTTTGCGCCCCAGCTTGCGGCCTCATCTCGCGGCTCCGAGTTGATCGCGGGAAGCGGCAATCGCGGTGGCGACCGCGCTGGTGACGAGTTGCTGGTAGTCGGGCGCGGTGAGTTGAGAGGAATCGGCTCCCTGGGGCGCGACTTCGACGGCGATAGCGGGTCCGGTCACGTTATTCAGAGGGCGGAGAGGAGCGGTCAAGGTGCGGACCGGGATCTGCCGTCTCTGGAACTCAGCAGCGATCGCGTTCGCGGTGCTTTGGCTTAAAGGCAACGAGTCATGCTGGGCGGTGGACCATGCCCGGAAGGTGCCGCGATCGTCGGCGCCGAATGGCAGCATCGCGGTGTAAACGCGCACGCCGTGACCGTTGGAGGCGGCGTGCATGGCGATATAGATGGCGGCGTGGTCGGCGTTGGCGAAGACGGCGCGCTGGTCGACGGAGAGATTCGCGTCCGAGTCACGTAGCACCAGCGTCGGGATGCCGCGGCTCTCAAGCTCCTGGCGCAGGCTGCGAGCGAGCGCGACGGTGACGTCTTTCTCGAGGAGAGTGTTGCTGAACGTCTCTCCGTGGTCGTCGCCGCCGTGGCTGGCATCGACGACGGCGAAATAGCGGCGCGCCACCAGAGAGGTCGGGGGGGTGCTAGTCGCCGTGGGGGCGGGTTGTGCCGGGCTTGGGGGCGCTCCGGGCGCCGAGGGCGTGGTGCTCTGCGCGGCATTTTGCGCGGGTGCTGAAGCCGAAGTGGCCGAGATCGTCACCGTGCGTCCGTCATTGCTGAAACTGGCAATCACCGGAATCGCGGCATTGACTGTGACGACGGCTGCTCCGTTGCTCTCGCTGTAAATCGCCGACGGGATGGTTTTGTTGCCGAAGGTGAGAGTGGGCGAGGCCGGAGCGACGACGGGTTCGCGGGAGAAAGTCATGCGCAGCGCACCTGGTTCGGTGGCGATCATCGGGTTGACCGGCGCGGAGAAATGGAAGACCAGCCGGGGAGGATTATCGCCTGACAACGACGCAGTGAAGTGAGTGGCTACGCTGCCGATGAAGAGGCGTCCGGACTCTTCGTGCAAGGTGACTGGTCCGCCGAGAAAGCGCGGGAGCAGAGAAGGCAGAGAACCGACAGGCACGAGTCCACGATTATTTTCGACCAGAAACTTCCCGCCGAGATCGGCGTCGCGGCCTTGAACGCGGGCGCGCGTCTTGCCGATCTGGAAATCGCCCTCGACATTGTTGTAGTGCAGGCGCCACCCCTTGCCCTCAGATTTGGCGCTGACCTTGCCCAGGGGTTCGAGCACTTCGAGCAGGCCTACGTAAGCGCGGCCTTCGCGCTGCACCAGTGGGAGCGAGTAGTTTGCCGCCACGGAGTAGACCGCGAGGCGCTTGTCGGGCGGGGTGCCTGCCAAAAGAATTGCGCACGCGAAAATCACGCTGATCGCGATTCCTACCCACGTCGCCATGATTCGTGTGCGCCGCGCCGGCGGGACGCCAGCGCTACCTGGCGTGCTAGTCCAGCGCATAGGCAGTCAATCCACTGAGCAGTTTGGGGTAAAAATCGGTGGACTTCTGGGGCATGACTTCGCCCGCGAACGCCACATCGCGCACTTGTGATACCGGGCAAGCGTTCATTAGGAATGCAATGTTGGCCGCGCCTTTGCGGACCTGGGTCAGAGCCTCGGAGGCATCGCGCAGGTAAGAGAGATTCTGCTGGTTGCGGATGGATTCTTCCGAAAGCTTCAATACGCCTTCGAGTAAGCATTTGTGCAGTTGTACGACGTCGAGCGCTTGCTGACGAGCGGAGAGCCAGGTAAAGAACTTGGCGCCCGCGGGCTTTGGGGAGTGCAGCACGAAAGCGCGGTTGGCGGTGACGGCCAGCAGCGCGGTTCCCGTGCGGCCCCGCTCGTGCAGCAGCGCGTTGGCGCGGGCCGCATCGAGCGCGGGGTCAACTTCGGCCACTTCGAAGAAGGCGCTGCTGGATTTCTGAAATTCATCCACCGAGAAGGACTCGAGGGAATGCACGACGCGGTGCGTAGGGAGCACGAGCAGTCCCGGATCGTTCATATTGACGAACGTCATCATCACAAACTCGTACGGGGCCTGCGGATTCGGGCCCGTACCCGCAGCGGCGCGACATTCATTGCGGAAATTAAGCGCAGTCTCGTAGCGGTGGTGGCCGTCGGCGATGACTAGCTTCTTGTCGTGCATCTTTGCCTGAACGGAAGCGACTGCGCCGGCATCGGAGATTTGCCAGACGCGGTGCGCGACTCCGTATTCGTCGGCTACGTCGATCGTGGGGGCGGTGCCGGGCTTGGGAGTCAGCAGGGAAGCGATCTTGCCGGAGTCCTCATAGAGCAGGAAAAGCTGCTCATAGTGCGCGCGGGTGGTGCGAAGCAAGTCGAGCCGGTCGGCTTTCGGCTTGGAGAGAGTCTGCTCGTGCCGGTAAACAACTTTGGCGGAGTAGTCTTCCACGCGGCCGAGAGCGATGAATCCCCGGCGTTCGAAGGTCGCTCCTGACGGAGCGGCGAAGGTCTGGGAGTAGGTATAAATCGACGGTGCGGAGTCCTGCCGAAGGATCCCGTCGTTGTGCCATTGCCTGGCGAACGAGGCGGCCCGGGTATAGACGTTGTGGCCGGCGTTGTCCCCCGGCTCGCGACGGCCCAGGATTATGCGCACCAGATTATAGGTGCTGGCGGCGTAGTATCCCTCCTGCATCGCGGGGGTGATCTTGTCGTAGGGTTGAGTAACGACCTGCGAAGCGGAAACTCGCTGCAAGTCGTAGCGGAGAGCACGAAAGGGAAGTATGTCTGCCATGGGAAACTTTTGATTGTAACAAGTTAGCGGACATTCCCCGGGAATGCACGAAATGGAGCATCCTTCCGGCTCTAATCTTCCAGAGAAGGGAACGATCTCGCGAGGAGGAACCGCACCGCATTTCGGGATGATTCCTCCAAGAAACTGTAGTACAGCGAGTCTTGCGGGCAACTCTTTGCTCACAAATAACAACGAAAGTGCGGTTGCGGGATTTGTCTCTGAGTTTTGACAAAATCTGTGCTGCGCGGGGCGAAAGCTGTGCTAACATCCGCGTCAGATGAGGTATTTATGGCCCGCCTATACGTTGGGCGCTGGTCATCTCACCCGATGGCCCTAGCTCGAAGTGGCTGTCAGGTTCTCCCCTGGGACCCGACTCCAGCCCGGCTGCGCAAAAATCCCGTCACCGCCAACCTGTGGTTGTGTTTTTCCATTGCTCTCGTGGCATTCGCGTGGCTGTGCGTCCCCGCGTTCGGGCAAACCGACGTCAATGACGTTCACATTACGCCGCGAGAGGTGGAGAAGCCGCCGGAGCCCCCTAAGCCCGAACTCCTCGCAACCACCACCGGACTCAGCGCGCACGTGCGCCCGCTGAAAGTCGACGTGGATCTGGTGCTGGTCCCGGTGACGATCACCGACCCCATGAACCGGCTAGTGACGGGACTGGACAAGGAGAACTTCCAACTTTACGAAGGCAACTCTTCACAGGAGATTCGATCGTTTTCCAGCGAGGATGCTCCGGTATCGCTCGGCGTGATCTTCGATTCCAGCGGCAGCATGAGCAGCAAGATGGATCGCGCCAAAGACGCCGTCATCGAGTTCTTCAAGACGGCGAACCCGCAGGATGAGTTCTTCATGATCACGTTCTCCGACGAGCCGGAGACCGTGAGCGACTTCACCAGTTCGGTGGACGAGATCCAGAACAAGCTGGTTTTCGCCGTGCCTCGGCATCGTACGGCATTGCTCGACGCCATTTACATGGGCGTCAGCAAGATGCGGCAAGCCAAGTTTGCCAAGAAAGCGCTGCTGATCATTTCCGACGGAGGAGACAATCACAGCCGGTACACGGAAGGGGAGATTAAGTCTCTGGTGAAGGAAGCCGATGTGATGATCTACGCCATCGGCATTTACGACCGTTATGCCTCCGCCATGGAAGAACGCTTGGGGCCGCAATTGCTGAGCGACATTACGGAACTGACCGGGGGACGGGCGTTTACCATCGACAATCCCAACGATCTAGGGGATGTGGCGACGAAGATTGGAGTCGAACTGCGCAATCAGTATGTCCTGGGATACCGTCCGAGCAAAGTGGTGCGCGACGGCAAATGGCGTAAGATAAAAGTGAAGCTGCTGCCACCGAAAGGATTGCCGCCTCTACGGGTGTATGCCAGGACGGGATATTACGCGCCTCAGCAATAGGGCTGCGAGGGTTGTGCTGTTCATGCTTGTGATTTGGGCCGGTGTGCAATTGCTGGCCTGGCCGCAGGCCGCCCCGCCTCAGAAAGAGTCCACGCCGGCTCCGCCTTCTGCCGCGGCGCCGGCATCCGAAACTCCTACCCCTCCGAAAACGCAGGACGATCAGGACAAGAAGCTCAACGACCAGGGAGTCTTCGTCTTCCGCAAAGACGTGGACGAAGTTCTGCTGCATGCCTCGGTGATCGACGATAAGCAGCATATCGTGACCACACTTGACCGCGGTGCGTTTACCGTGTTCGAGGACGGCAAGCCGCAGAACATCATCTCGTTTCATCACGTGGATATTCCCGTGGCGATGGGCATCGTCATCGACAACTCGGGGTCGATGCGTGAGAAGCGCAGCAAGGTGAACCAGGCTGCGCTGAATCTGGTGCGCTCGAGCAATCCCAAGGACGAAGTCTTCGTCGTGAATTTCAACGATGAGTACTATCTCGACCAGGATTTCACCAATGACCTGCTGAAGTTGAAGGAAGCGCTGGAAAAGATTGATGCTCGCGGAGGCACGGCACTCTATGATGCGGTCGTCGCGTCGGCCGAGCATCTGAAGCGTTTCGCCCACCTCGAGAAGAAGGTGTTGTTTGTCGTGACCGACGGCGAGGATAACGCCAGCAACGAGACTCTGGAGCAGGCGGTGAAGCACCTGCAGGAAGAAAACGGCCCTTCGGTGTATGCCATCGGGATTCTGGGGGATGAAGAACATCCCAAGCGGGCCAGGAAAGCGCTGGAGATCATCGCGCAGCACACTGGCGGGATTGCGTTTTTCCCCAAGACGCTGGACGAAGTGGACGCGATCAGCCGGACCGTCGCGAGCGACATTCGGAACCAGTACGCGATTGGGTACAAGCCGACGAATCCCAGGGGAAACGGCGGATTCCGGCAGATTCGCGTCGAGGCGAAAGCCAAGGGTCACGGCAAGATGATGGTGCGCACCAAGAGCGGCTATTATGCCGGAGCGCAGCCCGCGGCCAGCGGTGCCAAGTAAGGTCGACGTCTATCGCGCCGCTCCCGTCGGATCCAGCATCTTCGCGGCTGACTCGATCAGAGACGATTCTTCTTCCAGAGCTTTCGCCACCCGTACGATTTCCTGCTCTGCCTCGGCGTACCGTTTCTGCTCAATGCCTTCCCGCACCCCGGGGACGGTCTTCACCCCGTATCCGCTATAAACTCCGGGAGCATACAGAAGATGCTTGTACCACGGACGCCGCGGAAGTCCGTCATCGTTGGTCAGTTTGCGTTCGCTCTCGATTAGTTGCTGGTTCAAGGCGCGTAGCGATTCGATCTGGCTCTCGCTCAACGTGGCCTGCTTGTGCTGGGATGCCTTCTTGTAGTGCTCCGCGCTGCGAGTTAGCAATTCCGCTGCATTCTGCATGGGGGCGAAGTTCAGGTGCGGTGGAACTTCTTCTCGCGGCGGTGCGACCGTGGGTCGCCGAGGATCCAGCGTGGCCTTGAATACGCCTTCGTCTAATTGCTGGTTGCGCTCTCGAATTTCTTCCTGCTTGTCCGCCAGCAACTTCTCGAGATCCTTCGTGTACTTCTGAATCGTGTCCGCAAAATCCACGAAATCAAGGGGCAGGATTTCAGCGTCCGCCAGCCGCATCACCGAGGTTCCAACTGTTTGCGACAGGGCGCGACCGTAGACGAAATCATAGTCAGAAAAATGCATGTACCAGTAAAAATCGTCGTAAATCGAGTGATAGATTCCCTGTTCATCCTCGCCTCCAAAACCCAGGTCGAGCGTAGCGATGCCGAGGTGATCGAGAAAGCCGGTGAAGTCGGTGCCGGAACCGAGCGCGTTGATGCGTAGATCGGCCCGCTGCCGCAACTCCTTGCGATCGTCGGCGGTCTTTGCTTCCGCAATCTTCGACAATTGCAGCCGCTGCCAGACGGTCAGCTTGGTTTCAGGATCTTCAATGTCGCGGGCCACTCCGTTGATGAACTGTTCCAGCGTATGCGACCCGCCCATGCCGAGCAGGCCACGGTCGTTGCCATCCGTGTTGATATAAACCGCAGCATGCTGGCGTAGTTCGTCGGCATGCGCCTCGACCCATTCGGTTGACCCGAGTAGCATGGGTTCTTCGCCGTCCCAAGCGGCGTAGATGATGGTGCGCCGCGGCTTCCAGCCCTGCTTCAGCAGAATTCCCAGCGCGCGGGCTTCTTCCAGCAGAGGAGCCTGGCCGGAGACGGGGTCCTCAGCGCCGTTCACCCATGCGTCGTGATGATTGCCGCGGATGATCCATTCGTCAGGCGCCACGCTACCGGGAATTTTTGCGATGACGTCGTTCACCGGTTTCGTGTCCCAGTTGAATTCCACTTTGAGATGGACCTTTGCCGGACCTGGACCCACGTGATAGGAGATCGGGAGACTTCCGCGCCATTCCTCGGGCGCCATGGGGCCTTTGAGCGCGGCCAGAAGAGGTTGGGCGTCACCGTAGGAAATCGGCAAAACAGGAATCTTTGTGATGCTCTTCGCGTCCTTCAGTGCAAGCCGCTTCGCGCCGGGCGTGGCTCCGATGCCGGGCGTGAGCGGGTCTCCTGGACTGGCCGACGCGAAGTCCATCACGCTGCCGCGCTGCACGCCGTCCGGATTGCGCATCGGGCCCATCGGGAATACGTTGTCACGGGTGTAGCCGTCATCCTTCGGTTCTGAATAGATCAGACAGCCAATGGCACCGTGCTCGGCAGCGACTTTGGGTTTCACGCCACGCCACGACTGGTAATACTTCGCGATTACGATCGCCCCCTTCACCGAGATTCCGAGGCGGTCGAGCTGCTCGTAGTCCTCGGGCAGCCCGTAGTTCACGAAAACGAGCGGTGCAGTCACGTCGCCGTCGATCGAATACGCGTTATAGGTGGGCAGCTGCTCCGATTTCTGATTCGACGTGGGATCGACCGCCAAAGCCGGTTCTTCGAGTTTGGCGGTGAACTTTGTCGGTTCGATCATCTCCAACACGCGAATCTTGGGCGTCGGGAAAAGGACGTCGAAGGTTTCGATGTGCGCGTCGAGTCCCCATTCCTTGAAGCGGGCCAGAATCCATTCGGCGTTTTCCTTGTCGTAGGGCGACCCGACGTGGTGCGGGCGCGCACTAAGACGCTGCATGTATTCCTTGAGATTGGCCGGATCAGGGATCGCGCGAAACTTCGCTTCCCACTCGCGCTCGGTCTGGCTGGAGCGGGACGAATAGCCCGCCAGCGCAGCCTCATCGGCGCCTAGAGCGAGCGATGGAACAATCAGATTGATGATTAACAGCACTGCGGCGAAGCGTCGCATGCGATTCCTTTCTGTATCGGGAGGCGTAATTATAGCCTGAGGTGCCGGGACTTTCGCTTGGCCCTCCGTAATTGACGATCCTGCACACCTCCTCGTACCCTGTAAGGTGACTTCGAAAACTTCTGAAATGTCCCGCCTGCGCGTTGCCGACGACATCACCCAACTGGTCGGCGAAACTCCCATGTTGCAGTTGAAGCGGCTGGTTCCGGCCGGATCGGCGCAGGTGTTTGCCAAGCTGGAGTACCTGAACCCGGGCGGCAGCGTGAAGGACCGCGCGGCCATTGGGATCATCCGGCGCGCCGAGCAGGAAGGGAAGCTTAAACCCGATGGAACGATTGTTGAGGCGACTGCGGGAAACACCGGGATCGGCCTCGCGCTCATCGGCGTGAACCGCGGCTACAAGGTACGGCTGTTTGTGCCGGAGCGCTTCTCCGAGGAGAAGGTCACCATCATGCGGGCCCTCGGCGCCGAGGTGTTTCGCACTCCTGACGTCGAGGGCATGCAGGGCGCTATCAAGCAAGCGAAGGCGCTGGTGGCCAGCGATCCGTCCGCGTTTATGGCGGGACAGTTCGAAAATCTTGCCAATCCCGACTATCACTACCAGACCACAGCGCACGAAATCTTCGAGCAGATGAACGGAAAAGTAGACGCCGTCGTGCTCGGTTGCGGCACCTGCGGAACGTTCTCTGGAATCGCGCGCTACCTGAAGGAGAAGTCGCCCGCGGTGCTGGCCTATGCGGTCGAAACGCAAGGTTCGACGCTGGGGGGAGGGCCGTCCGGACCGCACAAGGTGGAAGGCATCGGCACGAGTTTCACTCCCAAGACATTTGACCGCGCAGTCTGCGATGAGGTGATGATGGTGATGGACGACGACGCGTTCGGCATGGTGAAGACGCTGGCGGCGCAGGAAGGCGTGCTGGCGGGATCAAGCGGGGGAGCCGCCGTGTTTGCGTCGCTGAAAGTTGCGAAGCAGTTGGGCGCAGGGAAGCGCGTCGTAACCATCATTCCAGACTCGGCAGAGCGGTATTTATCGAAGAAGATTTTTGAGGGCGGCATCTAGCGTTACGAATTCTGGGGCTGCAAATCTCTCGGGTTCACACTCATGAAAAAATCGAAAGAACCAGGTTTTGCCACGCGAGCCATTCACTGTGGGCAGGAGCCCGATCCTTTGACCGGGGCGGTTACGGTGCCCATCTATCCGACTTCGACTTACGTCCAGCAGGGAATCGGCGAGCACAAGGGATACGAGTACTCCCGCGTGTCGAACCCAACGCGCGCGCGGTTGGAGACGAATCTCGCCGCGCTCGAAGGTGCCGTTGCGGCCCGCGTGTTTGGCAGCGGGATGGCGGCGATCAATGCCATCGTCAGCATGCTGAAATCCGGCGATCATGTGGTCTGCGGCAACGATTTGTATGGGGGGACTCCGCGGCTGTTCAACCAGGTGATGACTGGCTTCGGGATGGAATTTTCTTACGTCGACACTTCCGACGTCGCCAACGTGGAAAGCGCCATCCGCAAGAATACCCGGATGGTGTACGTGGAGACCCCGACGAATCCGTTAATGCGTTTGAGCGACCTCATAGCGATCAGCCAAACCTGCCGCCGCAAGAAGGTTTTACTCGTCGTCGACAACACGTTCATGTCTCCCTATTTCCAGCAACCACTCGCGCTGGGAGCCGACATGGTGGTGCACTCCACCACCAAGTTCTTGAACGGCCACAGTGACGGCCTGGGCGGCGTCGTGATGTGCGCCAAACAAGAACACGCCGACCAGTTGGCTTTCCTCCAGAAGGCGGCCGGCGCGATTCTTTCTCCGTTCGAATGCTGGCTGGTGCTGCGCGGAGTGAAGACGCTGGCGGCCCGCATGGAGATTCACGACCGCAGTGGCCGCATCGTGGCCGATTTTCTTTCGAAGCACAAAAAGGTGAAAGCGGTCTTCTACCCGGGTCTGCCGGATCATCCGCAGCACAACCTCGCCCGGCGGCAGATGAGCGGCTTCGGAGCGATGATCACGTTCGAGACGGGATCTCTGAAGAATGCGAACAAGATGCTGAAGAAAGTGCGAGTTTGCTCTCTGGGCGAATCGCTGGGGGGCGTCGAGACGCTGATCTCGCATCCCGCGACCATGACGCACGCGGCTCTCGGCGTGAAGGGCCGCAAGGCCATCGGCATCACGGACGGCTTGGTGCGGATTTCCGTGGGGATCGAAGATGTGGATGACATTCTGGACGATCTGGATCAAGCGCTGAATGCCATATAGAACTTCTCGGCCACTGATTTCGCGGATTAACACGGATCAAGCCAAAACCATATCGCCGGTGTCTCAATTCTTCAGCGAATTTGCCATCCAATCCAAGTATTCCGGGCCACCGTCTTCGATGCTGATCGAGATGCACTCCGGGAGTTCGTAGGAGTGCAACTCCAGAATGGCGTCACGCACAGCCGGAAATTTCTCGGCCGTGGTCTTGATCAGCAATAGCCATTCCCGGTTCGATTCCACCTTGCCTTCCCAACGGTAGATCGATTCAATCTGCGGGACGATGTTGACGCAGGCAGCGAGCTGGTGCTCAACCAGATGGCGGGCGATCTTCCGGGCTTCCTCTTCGGATCCCGCAGTCGATAGGACGATTCGTTTGTCAGTCATATAAAATCAGCCGTCAGCTCTCAGCCATCGGCTTCCGGCTTGTCGAGGGAGAGATTAGCACTGGTTGCCATAGAATGAGGTCGAATATGCTCACGCAAATCAAGTTTGGCACATCGGGATGGCGGGCGGTGATGGCTGAGGAGTTTACGTTCGCCAATGTGCGGCGGGCCGTGGGTGGAATCGCGCGCTATGTGGCTTCCCAGAAGCCGCAAGGTGCGCGGGTCATTGTGGGACGCGATCCGCGGTTTCTGGGCGAGACTTTCTGCTCGATGGCGGCGGAAATCCTCGGCGCACTGGGAATCGTGCCGCTAGTGGTGGCCGAACCCGCGCCTACACCAGCGTTTGCCCATGCGGTCGCTCAGAACAAGGCTGATGGCGTGATCAATTTCACCGCCTCGCATAATCCGCCGGAATACAACGGAATCAAGTTTTCGACGCCCGACGGCTGCCCGGCGTTGCCCGAGGTCACGAAGAAGATCGAAGCTGAGATTGTTGCGGGCGACAGTGCCTCCGCAAAGGCTTCCAGCAGCGCTCCCGCGGTGCAGGCCAGCCTGGATCCCAAGCCGGGCTACCAAAAGCGGCTGGCTGAGATCGTCGATCTGGAAGTCATTCGCAAAGCGAATCTGCGGGTGACATTTGATCCTATGTGGGGCTCGGCACGGGGATATTCGGACGAATTGCTCCGCAGTGCCGGTGTGCAGGTTGCCACAGTGCACGACTACCGCGACGTCCTGTTCGGCGGACACGCGCCTGAACCCGATGATCATCTGCTCGAAGACCTTCGCAAAAAAATGCGCGAGACCGGGGCCCAGATTGGCATTGCGACCGACGGCGACGCCGACCGCTTCGGAATCGTCGATGCGGACGGAACGTTCCTGCAGCCTAATTACGTGATTGCGCTGCTGTTTGACTATCTCGTCGAGAGCCGTGGTTGGAAGAACGGCGTGGCCAAGTCAGTCGCGACCACGAATCTCATTAACGCGCTAGCTCAGCATCATGAAGTCGAGTTGCACGAGACTCCTGTGGGTTTCAAATACATCGGCGAACTCATCATGCAGGACAAGATTGCAATCGGCGGGGAAGAGAGCGCGGGCTTGTCGATCCGCCATCACGTTCCGGAGAAGGATGGACTGCTCGCCGGCCTGCTGTGCTGCGAAGCCGTGGCGCGCCGCGGGAAGTCCCTGGGCGAACAATTGAAGGCGATCAGTAACCAGGTTGGTTCCTATTATCCCGAACGGCAGAACTTCCGCTTGACGCCCGAGGTCAAGGCGAAGTTCACTGAGAAGTTACGGCAAGATCCGAAGGATTTCTGCGGGCACCCGGTCGGTCAGGTCGTCCGCACCGACGGACTGAAACTGGTTTTCAGCGACGGGTCGTGGGTCTGCTACCGGTTGTCGGGAACAGAACCTGTGGTGCGCGTTTATACGGAGGCGCGCAGCCAGAAAGGCCTGGAGAAGCTGAGTACCGCCGCGAAGCATTGGATTTTCGAGTAGAGGGTTTTGCCTTGAAGTCATTTTCCAGAATCCCGAGGTTTCCGCGGCCCGAAGACGGGTTGCGTGCGGTGGTCGACCGCGCGCCGCAGGCGGAAGCCTTTGCCGCGTCGTGGATCGAGCGGGTTCGGCCGCAAGCGGTCCGCATCTATGCGCTGCGGCGCCGCCTTGCCACCATCGCCGTCACCGTGCTGGCGGCGTCGCTGTTTGTCCACGTTATGTTCGGCGCGAACGGCATGGTGGTCTACAAACAGAAGCGTGCTGAGTACGAAGCGCTACGCAAACAGATCGTTCAGGTGGAGCAGGAGAACGACCGCTATACCCAGCAGATTCAGGGCCTGAAGAGCGATCAGAAGTCGATCGAAAAAGAAGCGCGCGAACAGTTGGGCTATGCCAAGCCGGGGGAGTACGTCTACGTCCCGCCGGTTCCTGCGAGACCCGCGCCGCCCGCAACGCACTCCGCGAAAAAATAGCCTCGCCGTTTTCCTGGCATGCAACTTCTGAGTACTGCTTTTAGGGCGCCCTGACAATCCCACTGGGGCTCTGTGGTATATTTCCGTTGCCTCATCTCACAATCAAGCGGGGATGGCTGTTCCCGAAGGGGAACAGCACGATCTGCGACGTACAGCGGGTTATTGCGGTTTGGGGCCGCAATCTGAACTTCCAAAAGGAGAAAAACCGGCCATGAGAAAAGTTCTGTTGATTTGTCTCGCGTTAAGTTTCGTGTTCGCCCTGTCGGCAATGGCGTTCGATGATATGGGCAAGAGCACGACCGTCAACGGTTGGATCACAGATGCCAAATGCGGCGCCAAGGGCGCTAACGCGGGCGGCGAGGCTTGCACCAAGAAGTGCGTGGCCGCCGGTGAGAAGATGGTCATCGTCACCGATGGTGATTCCAAAGTGCTGGCCGTCGATAACCAGGATGCCCTGAAGGGTCACGAAGGACACCACGTCACCGTGACCGGCACCGTGGAAAAAGACTCCATGCACGTGGCCAGCGTCAAGATGATGTAAGTCGATCCACGGATTGAAGCAGACTGAGGGCGGCGAGAGCCGCCCTCTTTTGTTGTAGAGACGTAACTTGTTACGTCTCTGCCGGCGGCATCGCGGACGATGGCGAGAGAAGACGTTGCAAGCAACGTCTCTACGACAGGGCCGGCGAAGACTCTAGCGCACCACGCCTTCGAGCGGCGAACTCGCCGTGGCGTACAGCTTCCTCGGCATGCGACCGGAGAGATAGGCTTGTCGTCCTGCCAGCACCGCGTGGTGCATGGCTTCGGCCATCAGCACGGGATCCTGCGCATTGGCAATGCCCGTGTTCATCAATACGGCGTCAGCGCCGAGCTCCATCGCGATCGCTGCGTCTGAAGCCGTGCCGACTCCTGCGTCCACAATCAACGGCACACCGGTGATCATTTCCCGCAAAATGCGAATATGGGCCTGGTTCTGAATGCCCATGCCACTGCCGATGGGCGCGCCCAGGGGCATGATCGTCGCCGCACCGGCATCAATCAGGCGCTTCGCAAAAACAATGTCGTCTGAAGTGTAGGGAAGGACCGTGAAGCCTTCTTTCACCAGCACGCGTGTCGCTTCGAGCGTTGCCTGCACGTCCGGGTAAAGCGTGGCCTGGTCGCCGATCACTTCGAGCTTGACCCAGTCGGAAAGCCCGACTTCGCGTCCCAAGCGAGCGGCGCGGATGGCCTCGTCGGCGGTGTAGCATCCGGCGGTGTTGGGCAGCAGAAAATACTTCTTGGCGTCGATGTAGTCGAGCAGCGATTCCTTGCTGCGGTCGAGATTCACGCGGCGCACCGCGACGGTCACCATCTCTGCGCCACTGGCTTCGAGCGCGCGCGCCGTTTCCTGAAAGGATTTGTATTTTCCCGTGCCCACGATCAGGCGCGAGCGGAAGGTGCGTCCGGCAATTATCAATGAGTCCGACATGGAATCTATTGTAGCGCCGCCGTCCCGGCGGCTGGGAACCCGCACCTCCGAGGGCGAGACGCCCACGGGACAGCCGGCGAAGCCTGCCCTTGAGCGAAATCGAAGGGATGCCGGCGTTACCTTTGCCTACGGCACGGCCGTCGCTTCCGCCTGCGCATAGAGTTCGTCGATCTGCTTCTTGTAGCGCTCTTCGATCACGCGCCTTTTCAGTTTCATCGTCGGAGTCAGAACGCCATTGTCGGGGGTGAATTCATCCGCCACCAATAACACACGCTTCAGCTTTTCGAAGCGTGCCAAGTTTCCGTTGATGCCTTCGACGATTCCTTCGTAGAGCGCCTGCACCTTCGGATTGGCAATCAGTTCTGCGCGTGAGCCAAACGGAATACTGTTCTCCCGCGCCCATTCTTCCAGCAGAGCAAAGTTGGGCGAGATCATGACCGCCGGGAACTTGCGCCGGTCGCCGAGGATGGCGCCGATTCCCACCAGAGGGCTGAGCTTGAGCGAGTTCTCGAGGGGCTGCGGCGCGATGAATTTTCCACCGGAGGTTTTGATGAGATCCTTCTTGCGGTCGGTGACGGAAAGATATCCATCGGCGTCGATGTTGCCGATGTCGCCGGTCTTGAACCATCCGTCGACGAGGGCTGCCTTCGTTTCCTCCGAGCGGTTCCAGTAGCCTTTGAACACCGACGGACCCTTCACTAAAATCTCGCCATCCTCGGCGATGCGAACCTCCAGATTCGGCAGCGTCTTGCCCACTGTCCCAATGCGGTGATTGATCGGCGTGTTTACCGCGATTACCGGCGACGTTTCGGTGAGCCCGTAACCCTCGTGAATACGAATGCCGACCGTGGCGTACCACTCGGCCAGTTCGCGTCCCAGCGGTGCACCGCCAGAGATAAAGGTCTCGACCTTGCCGCCCATCCCTTGGCGAATCTTGGAGAAGACCAGCTTGTTTGCGAGCTTCCAACTGCGCGAGGTTGGAGTCTTTCCGGCAAGAATTTCCGGCTTGTGGCTTTCCCCAACGGACAGCGCCCAATCGAAGATGGCGCTCTTGGGCAGGCCCTTGGCCTTTTGCTTGGCCTGGGCATAAATCTTCTCGTATACCCGGGGCACTGCTACAAAAACGGATGGCTGTACTTCCATCAGGCTCGCTGGCAGCCGGTCCAGGAACGGGCAATAGGCCAGCGTCACGCCGTGATACAGCATCGCAAAATCCACGTGGCGTGCCGTAATGTGACACAGCGGCAGGAAAGAAATGCTGGTCAAGCCGGGCCGCATGTTGAAGCCCAGCAGCGAGCACTGAATGTTCGAAGCGATGTTGCCGTGGGTCAGCATCGCACCCTTGGAAGTGCCCGTCGTTCCTGAGGTGTAGACGATCGTGGCTAGATCATCGGGGCCAATGGAGCGCGCCTTAGTCTCGATCTCGGCACCGAGGTTTTCCGGGCCCTGCAGCGTAAGGTTGTTCATGGTGACGCATTTGCCCGCGAACGGAGCCAGATCGCCGATGAACTCCACCGGATCCATGACGGCGATTTTTTCAATCTGCGTCTGGGGCAGGATCGACAAGACCTTATGCAGTTGCTGGTCCGACGACAGAAAGATGGTGCGGCAGCCCGAGTCGTTCAGGACGAACGCGGTCTGTTCCGGCGTGAGCGTGGTATAGAGCGGGACCGTGACGGCTCCCAATAGCAGGCTCGCGATATCGGCCGTGGGCCACTCGGGACGATTCTCGCTGAGGATAGCAATGCGATCCCCCGCTCGAATGCCCCAGCTATGCAGTGTGCGCGCGGTTCTGGCAACGCTGATGCCGAACTCGCGAGCGGAAATCGGCAACCACTTCCCGGCATCACGGTACAGCATGATGCGGTCCAGATTGCGTTCCACCGCGGCGAAGAAAATGTCGTTCAGAGTGGTGATGCTCATTGCGTCTTTCGGGTCCTGGCCGCGGAGCCACGCCTGCGCTGTCGCAACCGGCTCCGAACAGAACTTTACTGTTTCGCCGGTGGTTTGGGCAATGCGTACCGTCACACTCGTTAGGTACTCTCCGGTTTACCGTGTGATCCCGGAAGGGTATGCTCAATCCATCACTCCAGTGGGAGGAGTTCAATGCACACAAAACGGTTCGGAATTCTAGCGCTGGGGTTGCTGCTGGCGATGACCACGGCATTCCCAACGTTCGCGCAAACCAAGAAGGAGGGTTCAAGCATGCCGAAAGTCGGCGACATGGCGCCGGATTTCACTCTGAAACACTTTGACGGCAACAACCTCAAAGACGTGAAGTTGAGCGACTACCGCGGCAAGAAGAACGTCGTTTTGGCGTTCTATATCTTCGCTTTTACCGGTGGTTGAACGCAGCAAATGAAAAACTTCCAGCAGAACTTGAAGAGGCTGGAAGCTTCCGACACCCAGGTCCTGGGTGTGAGCATGGATAGTGCCTTCGCCAACAAAGCCTTCGCCGACCAAATCGGAGTGACCTTTCCCCTTCTCAGCGACTGGGGCGGCAAAGTAACCCACGAATACGGCATCTACAAAGACGAATACCAGGCCCCGCGCCGCGTGAACTTCCTGATCGGCAAAGATGGAAAGATCCTGGAAGAGCAGGTGGACAAAGACGCGATCGATCCCACCAAGATCGTCGATACCTGCGAGCGCCCGAAGATGAAAAACTGACTACTCAATCTGTCATCCTGAGGCCCGCGCTTTCTGCGGGCCGAAGGATCTGTGCATTCGCCGTAAGCGCCAGTGCTGCCAGCGAATGCACAGATCCTTCGCATTGCTCAGGATGACAAATCTTCGAGTTTCAGTCCTTCGCAAGTCCGCCCGGTCCAAGCACTTCCACCTCCAGGAAACTAAACCGTCTCTATTGTGTTTACACCCTTGTCGGTAAAATCAAAGCTAAACGGACTTCGATTCCGTCGAGGCTTAACATATGAAAACACGCAAGTTGTGGGCCTGCATGCTGGTACTGGCGAGCTTTGCTTTTGTACCGCAAGTCTCGACCATCGCGAAGGCGCAGGATGATGTGGATTCTCAGAATCAAGATCAAGATCAGGATCAGAATCAGGATCCTCCGGGCCGCGTCGCACGCCTGAATTTCTCGCAGGGCTCAATTTCGTTTCGTCCGGCAGGCGAAGATGATTGGGTCTCCGGCGTTCCCAATCGGCCCATGGTTACCGGCGACGACCTGTGGGCTGACGAGAATTCCCGCGCCGAAGTTCACATTGGTTCGACCGCGATCCGCCTGGGCGCAAAGACCGGCATCACGTTCCTGACTCTCGACGACCGCACTACGCAGATCCGCTTGGCGCAGGGATCGATCATTCTCCGTGTGCGTCACGTCGATGACGAAGACAATTACGAGATCGATACACCCAACATTGCGCTTAGCATCCTGCAGCCGGGTGAGTACCGCGTGGACGTGAGCGAGGACGGCAGTCAGACCATTACCGACGTCTGGCACGGCCGGGGCCGCGTTACCGGTGGAGGGCTTACCTACAACGTGGTCGCCGGTCAGTCGGCCACCTTTACCGGGAACGAGCAGCATCTGGACTACGATCTCGGACAGATCCCCGACCGAGATGACTTCGAGAGCTGGGCCTTCGAGCGTGACGACCGTGAAGATCGCGCCGATTCCGCGAATTATGTTTCGCGCGAAATGACCGGCTATGAAGATCTCGACGAAAATGGAGATTGGAGTTACGTGGCTGGCTATGGCCCGTGCTGGCGGCCGCGCGCAGTCGTCGTGGGATGGGCTCCCTATCACTTCGGCCACTGGATCTATGTTGGCCCGTGGGGCTGGACCTGGGTTGAAGATGAGCCCTGGGGATTCGCGCCCTTCCACTACGGCCGCTGGGCGTCGGTCAACGGCGGATGGTTCTGGGTGCCGGGACCGCTTGTCGTCCGGCCGGTCTGGGCTCCGGCGCTGGTTGCGTTCGTGGGCGGTGGCCCGGGCTTCCACTTCTCGGCAGGCGTTGGCGTGGGGTGGTTCCCGCTGGCTCCGGGAGAAGTCTACCTGCCCGGATACCACGTGAGCCGCGCGTACGTGAACAACGTGAACATCACCAATACGACGGTGACGGTCACGAAGGTCACGAATGTGTACAACACGGTGATCCTCAACAAGAGCACGACGGTCAACAACATCACCTACGTCAACCAGCATGTAAACAACGGCGTGACGGTGGTTTCGCATGACACGTTTGTGAATGCCCGGCCTGTGGCGGGGAACGTGATGAGAGTCGATCCTAAAGAGATTGCCTCTGCACCTGTGAGCCATATCGCGCACGCTGAGCCGATCCGCACCAGCGTGATTGGGGCTGGGCGGCCGGTCTCCATGCGGCCGCCGGCAGCCGTGATCAGCCGTCCGGTGGTTGCCGTCAGGACACCACCTCCGCCTCCGCGCTCGATGGAGCAGCGGCAGGTGCAGGCCGGTGGACATCTGAACGAGCAGGCGCTGGTTCGTCCCGTGGGACCCGCGCAGCCCGCGCCGACGAATCAACGGCCGCAGGAAGGCTTCAAACCCTTCACTCAGCCCAACGGCGGAAATAACCAGGTCCGGCCGATGCAGCCGACGCCGCCGCGGACCTACGAGCAGCAGGGAACTCCGCAGCCGGAGAACCGGAACGCGCCGCCGCAGGGGAATCGCAATCCGCAGCCGGCGAATCGCGAATTCCGTCCACCGCAACAGGAGCAGACCAGGCCGCCGATCCAGGAGACGCATCCGTTAGTGCGTCCCACTCCGCCGGTGCAGCAGCGCAGTCCGCAACAGGAGCAGCAGCAGGAGCAGAAGTTTAATCAGTGGCATCAAGAACGGCCTGCCGCTCCTCCGCCTGCCCCGCGGCCAGCCCCGCGGCCTCCGGAGCCGAAACAGGAGAAGCCGTCAAAGAAGGGACATTGACGCCGACGGCTTTCTTGCGGTGTGATAGGGTTCGCATGACATGCGCCCGCGGACCAGACAATCAGTAACGGCAACGCCGGGAGAAACACAAATTCTCCCGGCGTAGTTTTTTGTGATGAGGTGCTCATCGTTCGCGGAATGTTCATTACCGTGGAAGAGCGGCCCTTCCAGGGCCGCCTAAGGCCGCCATCGGCAGAGAGATGAGTCTTCAGCAAACTGTTTAGCAGAGTGCAGCCAATGACCGAAAACAAACGCCCCACGATGAACTGGATGGATGTCCTGTGGCTGGTGTTTCTGCTAGGGCTGGCCCTCTTGCCTCCGTTCTGGGAGTGGCATAAGCAAGTCACGCTGTTGGTTTTTGGCATCGTCCAGTTCACTGAAGGATGGATCATCGGGCGAGTGCCGCGGCGCGGCGAGATTTACATCGTTCTGATCAAGATTGGCTTGGCCACTGTGCTGGTGAAGCATACGGGGGAGATCAGCATCAACAGCAGTTATTGGCCGATCTATTTCTTGCCGGTCGTAACGGCGGCAGAATATTTCGGTCCGTGGGCCACGCTGTCCTGGACAACCCTGGCGTCCGCTGCCTATTGTGCCTATCTCTTTGATCCTGAGATTCGGGAACTGGAGATCCCAGCCGAGAGCTACGGCTTGCTCGCCATTCGGGTTCTATTCTTCTTCTTGGCGTCGATGCTGGTCAATCGCTTCGTCGTCGAGAACCGCCGCCAGACGCAGCGCTATCAGGCACTCGCGGAGACGCTCGCCGAGACGAACCGCCGCCTGGAGCAGGCACAGGCCGAGGCGCGCCGCTCCGAGCGTCTCGCCGCGCTGGGCCAGCTTTCTGCCGGGCTCGCGCACGAGATCCGCAATCCGCTGGGCGTGATTAAAGGTTCGGCGGAGATGCTCACGCAGAAACTTGGCGCTTCGAATCCTCTCGCCACCGAACTGGCTGGTTATATCTCGACGGAAACCAACCGCCTCAGCGCGCTGGTCACTCGCTTCCTGGATTTCGCACGCCCCCTGCACGCCGACCTGACGCCGCAAGACATCACCGCCGTACTTGACCGCGCCTTGAACGATGTTGCGCAATTCTGGAGGGGCGCGCCGGTTCAGGTAGTGAAGGACTATTCGGCCGGTCTACCCCTTGTGCCCCTGGATGAGAGCCTGTGCGAGCAGGCATTCGTTAATATTGTGCAGAATGCTTACGATGCCATGGGCACCGGCGGTGGCAGTCTACGCGTCCAGGTCCGGAAAGCGCGGGCCAGCAATCGGAACGCCGGCAACCTAGACGGAGTCGAAGTGCGCATCGAAGACACGGGACCGGGGATTCCGTCGGAGTTGCGGGAACAAATATTTAATCCGTTTGTGACCACGAAGAAGTCTGGCGTGGGCCTGGGACTCTCCATCGTGTCGAAGATTATTGACGGGCATCAGGGCAGCATCCGGGTGGAAACTCCTGGCAATCGCGCGGGCGACTCCGGGCAAGGCCCTGGCGCCCGTTTTGTGATATTTTTCCCAGCCGCCAGCGACAAGGTTGCCGTAGGGCAGACGGCTCATCTGGTGATCTCGTGAGACCCCGCGAATCGAGGGAGATGCGCGCATGCCGGCAATTCTGATCGTCGAAGATGAAGCCAAGATGCGCCGCCTGCTCGAGTTGAATCTCGGGGAAGACGGGTTCACTACGCACTCTGCCGGGGATGCCGAGACCGGCCTCAAACTTCTGCACGAGAATCCCGTCGATCTGGTCTTGACCGACCTCAAACTTCCCGGCATGAATGGTCTGGAATTTCTGCAAACCATCAAGCAACACAACGCTGCTACACCCGTTGTCGTCATGACCGCATTCGGCAGCGTCGAAACCGCCGTCGAGGCCATGAAGGCCGGAGCCAGCGACTATGTACTGAAACCGTTTTCGCTGACCGAGATGCGGATGGTCATCCATAAGGAACTGGACGTCCGCAATCTGCGCGAAGAGAACCGGTCTTTACGGGAGGCATTGGGCAAGCGCTATGCGCATCCGAACGTAGTAGCGCGCAGCCCGAAGATGCAGGAAGTGCTCGCGACGGTGGAGCGCGTCGCGCCCACCAACGCCACCGTGCTGCTGGGCGGGGAGAGCGGCGTGGGCAAGGATTTAATTGCGCGCGCTATTCACGAAAAATCGCGCCGCGCCTCCGGCCCGTTTCTCAAGATCAACAGTACTGCCATCCCGGAAAATCTTCTGGAAAGCGAACTGTTTGGCTTCGAAAAAGGAGCGTTCACCGGAGCCGTTGCCAGCAAGCCCGGCAAGTTCGAACTGGCGGACAAGGGGACGCTATTCCTCGACGAGATCGGCGACGTGCCTCCGGTCACGCAGGTGAAACTGTTACGCGTACTGCAGGAGCGCGAGTTCGAGCGCCTCGGCGGCACCCGGACCGTAAAGGTCGACGTGCGCCTGATCGCGGCCACCAACAAAGATTTGCGGGAAGCGCTGGAGCAAGGCACATTCCGCGAAGACCTCTACTATCGCTTGAACGTGGTGCCCATCGACATTGCGCCGCTGCGGGAGCGCAAGGAAGACATCCCCGATCTTGCGAACCTGTTCATCTCCCGCTTCACTGGCGAATCCGGCAAGCCTGTCGAAGGCATTACACCCGAAGCGATGCAGATTCTGGTGAATTATCACTGGCCGGGGAATGTCCGCGAGTTGCAGAATATCGTCGAGCGCGCGTGTGCGCTGGCAAAGGGCAGCGTCCTCACTCCCGCCGACATCCACTTGGATATACGTCCCGCAAAAGACGCGAATGGCGCCGGCGGATTTCTTCCCGAAGGCATGACGTTGGAAAAATGGGAAGATGAAATGGTGCAGGAAGCCCTGCGCCGCGCCAACGGCAACAAGAGTCAGGCCGCCCGCCTGCTTGGCTTGTCCCGCAATGCCCTGCGTTACCGGCTCTCAAAAATCGGCATCGCCGACGAAGGCGAAAAAGAGCAGTAAAACGCAAAAGCCTACACTCCGATTGGACTCCGTCAATACTTAAGCAAACGCTTGACAATAATCTTGGCCTGAGATAATACTTAAGTATTAACTAAACAAATGAAGGCCTTCTGCTTCCGCTAAAGGAGAAAGACCATGCGCAAACTAATCGCTTTCAACCACGTGACGCGGGATGGCTACTTCGTCGGCCCGAACGGAGATTTCCGTTGGGCGCATGCGGGGAACGATGATCCCGAGTACTCCAAGTTCGTAGCCGAGAATGCGAGCGGTGGAGGCCAGTTACTATTCGGCCGCGTCACCTACGAACTCATGGCGAGCTACTGGCCAACACCGGTCGCGGAGCAACATGATCCAGCAGTGGCCAGAGGGATGAACAGCATGTCGAAAGTCGTTTTCTCGCGAACCTTGACCAAGACCTCGTGGAACAATACAAAACTGGTGAAGGGCGACCTCGTCGCGGAAATCCGAAAGATGAAGAATGAATCCGGCCCCGGCATGGCCATTCTGGGCAGCGGGAGCATCATCGCGCAGTTGGCCCTGGAGCATGTGATCGATGAGTACCAGATGATCGTGGACCCGGTGGCTCTGGGGAAGGGCCGGTCGATGTTCGACGGCATCCGGGAGCAGCTGAAACTGAAGCTAACCAAGACACGTACCTTCGGCAATGGTAAGGTCTACCTGTGCTACGAACCGGCAGCTTGAAGCAGGAGTGAGAATGAGAAGCAGACTTGTTCTGGTCGTGATGTGCATCCTGACCGCACCGGGCGTATTTGCCCAGACGACGAAGAGCGATTTCTTCAAGACCTCCGATGGCGTCAGGATCCACTACGTGGAAGCTGGCAGCGGACGCCCCATCGTCTTCATTCCCGGATGGACCATGCCGGCCTGGATCTGGCAGAAGCAAATCGACGAGTTCTCGAAGACGTATCACGTCATTGCTATCGATCCGCGCTCCCAGGGCGAGAGTGACAAGCCCCCGTCAGGTCATCTGCCCGAAACCCGCTCCCGCGATTACAAAGAACTTGTCGATCATCTTGGACTGAAGAAGCCGGTACTGGTCGGCTGGTCGATGGCGTGTGGAGAGTTGGTGAAGTACGCCGAACAGTTTGGCACCGATAACGTCGGCGGCCTCGTGTTGGTGGACGGTTATCTCTCGGAGAAACAGAACTCTGAGATGTTCGCCGCCCTTTCCGGGTGGATGAACCAGCTTCAGCAGGACCGCCAGAAACAGGCGGACGGTTTTGTCCGCAGCATGTACAAGAAGCCGCAGACCGACGAATACTTGAAGAGCGTCGTCGACGCGTCCATACAGGTTCCGGCCGACACCGCTGTCGTGCTCATTTACAACATGATTGCCGTAAAGGATTTCTCGGCCGGATTGGCCAAGATGAATCGCCCGGTGCTCTTTGCTTACCAGCCCGAGTCGCAGGCAACCGCCGACTTCCTGAAATCGAAACTTGGCGACAAGCTCCGACTGGAGCGCTTCGAAGGCGACGGCCACGCCCTGTTTGTCGATGAACCGGAGAAATTCAATCACGTCCTCGAAGAGTTCATAAAAGGCCTGCCGAAATAATCAAGGCGAGGCTTAAGCTGCTCGACCACCTCGCGAAGCAGTTGGCCCACTGATCCCGGAGCACCGGAAAGGCACGATGCTAAGTCAAAGAGTCCAAGTCGACCGCGTCTTCCATGCCCTGGGCGATCCTACCCGCCGGGCGATGATTGAGAGATTGAGCGAAGGGCCGGTCTCCGTCTCGAAGCTGGCCAAGCCTCTCGACATCACGCTGGCCGCGGTCGTGCAGCATCTGCAGGTGCTGGAAAAAAGCGGCCTGGTGCGTACCGAAAAAGTGGGGCGAGTCCGAACCTGTAGCGTCGAACCGAAAGGCCTCTCGGTCGTCGAGCGCTGGATCTCTGACCGCCGTTCGCTTTGGGAAGCCCGCTTTGATCGTCTCGGGAAGCTGCTTGCCGAGCCGGACTAGGGGTACCCCTGCTTTTTTTTCGTCCCTTTCTCTAAAATATTCATTCTTAATAACTTACAGGGTTGGGATAGGGTTGAGTCCGCGCAAAATATTGAGCTGCAAGAACTTGCGGGTAAAATATTCTGGAATAAGGACTTAGCTCTGACCTGATCGCTCTCCATTTTTTCGTTCTTTTTCCTAAAATCCTGATTCTGAATCACTTGTGGAGTAGGGATCGGGTGAGGACCCGCGCAAAATCTTGAGCCGCAAGGACTTACTTGTAAAATATTCCAGAGTAAGGACTTAGCTGCGGACTGAGGGCCGTGGAGAAGATCGCTCGTCGAGCCTGGATTGGGAGAGCCCTGGCGCATGTAGTGAGCTTGAGCCTTCTGAAATTCTCGGTCAAGGTTGTTCGTCACAAGAAGTGGGATTTTTGTTGTGGAGGGCTGTGGAAAAAGACATGATCTGAAATGTCGGTGGACGCGTCCCGCCAGTCCGCAACGTTCCCATCTTGGGCCAAACATTTGGGAGTGCGATAAAGGTCAAAGTCCCTCTGGCAAAGACCGCCAGAGGCGGGGCACGGGCGGCAGCTAGGTCTTGTGGTGTTTGCGAGATCCGCTCGGACTCGCGAAGTCGGCGATGTACTCGCTCAAGGCTTCGTATGCGTAGCTGAGCTTGCTTCGTCTCTCGGCGAGGTCGAAGGGGATCAGGGGCTGGCGAATTATTTCTTCCCAGTAATGGCCCACGGAACACTCGGGTTCCGGTTTCGACGCTCGTCGGGCTCGTAGGAACAGTTCAGCCACAGTTACTGTCATGGGGTTAGCACGGAATTCGGCAGATTCGAAGTCTTTCCTTGTCAGTAGGCTGGGGGGGCAATCTCCAGTTCTAAAGACACTTAATGCGTTAATTGCCTCGTCCTCTACCTTGAATTTTAATTTCCCTAACGACGCTCCGGTTCCGCGGCGAGTGATCATGCGGGCACTGCCGACCCAGGAGCTGAAGCTCTCGACGTCGACGCCGTAAGCGAGATCACCGCTTGAGAAGATCGTCGCGTCATACCTTCCGGACACCTGCTCTAGCCAGCCTTTGCTTATCTCGCTTATGTCGCGAACGTTCACGAGCAGGCAGTTCCTTACATTTGCAGCTTGGAGGTTCTTTTGCAGCAGGATCCCCGCGCCTAGCTTTGTGAAGAAAACCGGGAAGAGAGTGACTATTCTGAACATCTGTTCAACTGCCTGCCGGAACTCATCGGTGGGCGTAGGTTCTCTGGGAACAGTAATGAGGAGCGTCGCCAACAGCGCTTTGGCTTGTACTGCAAATGCCCCTTCCATGAAATCGAGTTGCTTGTGTGTCAATCCGGTTCTTCTTACGTCGAGAGGAAGATTACCGTCGGGATCGAAAATCGAAAAGCTTGGTGTGCCCAAGAAGTACGGCTCGAGCCTGAAAGTGTCGGGCCAAAAGTCAAGGCTGACGGTGTCCAAATCTTCCGTTTCGTAGCTAAGTTGTTTCACGACAATGCCGTTTACCGTCAACTTGGGCAAGTGGCTGCACCGTGCGGGGTTAGGCACAGCGTAAACGGTCCTGTAGTCGGAGGTTGCTACCCGATACCATCCCACGGGCAACGAGGGGGCGGTCTCGTCGGGAAACATGTGGAATTGCTTGCGTCGCTTGCGCCGCGAGCCCAGCAGCCTGACCACAGAGGGTGAGCGCAGACAATACCAGTCCCAGCGGTCCGATTGGTGGAGGAGGTTGTAGCTGCGTTCGGAAGTGTCTTTTGTCACCCTCACCTTGATTGTGGTACCCACCGGGAGGTCAGCGGCATAGGTCAACTGGATTGGGGCAGTTTCGAACGCCGCAGGCCGCAGATCGAGCCGCGAAGAGAAGCGAATTCCGCGCTCGGATGTTATGTGCCGCGTTGAGACCTCGATTTCGTCACCGAGAAGGAAGGCCGCGAGCACCCCGATGCCGAAGCGCCCGGAACGCAGCACGCGCGATTTGGGATGCCCCTGGGCGGCGGCGGCGCCGTCTTCTGACTCAAACTCCTTCTTCCAAGCAACACTTCGTCTGAACGATGCACCTGCCTTCAGGAAGTAGTTTACGATGATTTCCTCCGTCATCCCGATACCTCGGTCGCTTACGGTAAGCATGGCTACCCCCTTCTGGTCAGGGTCGTCCAGCCAGGCGACCACGTCTCCCTCCAGTTCCGAGGGTGCCCGATCCGCTGGTTGTGGATGATTCTTCTCAAACTCCCAGCGCTCTCTGACTGCATCCACGGCGTTCTGGATCAACTCGCGGATGCCTACCTCGGGGCGGTTGCCATAAAGAGGTTCGACGAACAGCTTCAGAACGTCGGCGCCCGCAGCACCAAGCTCGACACGCACCGGAACATACGGAACGTCCTTGGCGAACGCCTTTGGGTCGTCGGTTATGTTCGAGCGGACCCTTCTGATGGACAATCCGAGGCACGAAAATTTTGGGTGGGCTCCATATACTTCCCCGAAGACCGCCCAGGTCACGTCCAGCTCAAATTGGATGGCTGCCAGCCATTGCTTGAGCTCAAGGTACGAGAAAACGTCGGTCGGTTTAGCAGGAATATGGATTGATTCGGGATCGGGATTGCCCCAGCTAATAGTGCGGAAGGCCTGGTTCGTTCTCCATTCTCTTCTGGAGATCGGACTCTTGAATTCTTTGTATGCGAATGCAATTAGCGGGGCTCGGTTATCGCCGAGGTCCAGAAAGTCCGCGACTCTGAGGGCTCCCATCAGAAAGACTGGATGTACGTTGTTGTGCTCCAGCTTGCTGAATTGCTTTTGCTCGAGTTGACGGATGCCTTCTCGCAGATGAAATCCGTGGCTGCGCGCGATGATTCCGGCAAGTTCCCTCAGGTCTTCGCTGAACGAGCCGAAGGGAATTACTCGGCCGTCGGTGCCTGGGAATCCGACCATCGCGAATTCGTATGCCAGCTGTGGGTGGTGCTGTCTTATGAATTCTCCGATCAACTTGCGGTCGCTTTCGGTCAGGTTGTTGTAGTCGCCGAAAGGGTCCCTTACCAAGGCGAGTGGGGCGCCGGCTTCATCGGCGCCGAATATTTCTACGAGTTTGCGGTCGTCCCAGTGCTTAGCAGTGCTCAGAAATTCGCGCCAAAGGTTGGCCCAGCTGGGGGCTTTTAGCAACGACTGGAAGCCGGCCTCGCTGAGGTGGAGGGCCAGGTCGTGCGATAAGACGGAAAAGGTCAGGACTGCGGCGTCTTCGGCAGAAAAGAGCTCGCGCGCGCGATCCGCAATGAGCTTATCGGCAATTTCGAGTACCTTCGACAGATGCGGGATGCCGTGATCTGTGTAATCGGGGAAGAAGGGTAACTTACTGATCTTGAGTATGTCGGCTACAGGGCTGAACGACGAGTCAATCGCCGAACGGATTCTTAGATTGCCCTCCAGCTTTTTGCTGAAAAGCTCAGGATAGCTAAGAAACGAAGAGGAAGTCATGTTGAGTTTGTACTTACGACGCGCAATTCTCTCATGTGCGCGATCTCTTCGCCATCGAACCGAGAGGCTGATTGGATAACCGTGTCGACGGGTGGCCCACTGAAGCCTGGTTTTGGCTTGAGTGGGGATGTTCACACGTCACAGACTTAATCCGGCGAACAAGACTAGACTGACCTCATGCCATGGGGGCTAACGCGTTTTCACGAATCTGATCCCTCGGCTTCGCTCGGGATTTCGGCAGCGGGCTCGGACGCCCGCTAGGCGCCTCAACTTTCTGCTGTTACCACCGCCCCGTTCGACTCCTTCGCACTGCTCAGTCGCTCAGGGCAGGCTCCGTTTACTTATCAGCGACGAAGGCCGACGAATCGCGTGCGGCGCAGTTTCGGGTGACAAAAGTTGCTCCGGGACAGTGCCGGGGCGCGCGATCCACGTTACTTGTGTCCGGTTCGCTTCGGAGGGACAGGGTCGATGAGTCCGAGATCCTTCGCTTCGCCTGAAGAACGGCTCCGCTCAGGATGACAACACTGATAGTGCCGGGGCGCGCGACCCACGTTACTGTGTGCGGTTCGCTTCGGAGGGACAGGGTCGATGAGTCCGAGGTCCTTCGCTTCGCCTGAAGAACGGCTCCGCTCAGGATGACAACACTTAGGGTCAAAAATGCGTTGACGGACGGGACATTCCCCGATTCTCAGGCCACAAAAGTGAGTCCAGCCTGCAGCATATCCCCGCCAGGCCGCTTGCGTCGACCGGCTTTTCTCGCAGCCAAGGGGCGTAGAGACGATTTCTCCAAAGCCTCCACGAACTCCGGTGTGCCCAGAGGGCGTCCGGTGTGAGTGGACCGACGCAGTTCGCGAACATCGGTCGGCGATTCGGCTGCGGCAAGGAACTCCACCCACTCCGCTGGCGTCCAGCGCTGGCTCCATCGTTTCATTCCAGCATGGCATCAGGAATCGCCGCGCCGCAGTGGGTAGACAATAAGTGACCAGTAGAATGACGCCGGTGCGTTCATTTCTTCGGGCCCCTTCGCACCAATTCTTGTGCCTGGCGGACAAACGCCCACACTGCTGGCGGTGAGTGTTCCGGTGACTTGAGAACAAGCCCGAGTTCCCGGCGTATACGCGGCAAAACTGGAATCAGCGACACGCCTTCTGGAATCTCAGAGAAGGCCAGCCGGGGAACGATTGAAATTCCCAAACCTTCCCGGACCATGCTCACAAGGGTGCCGAGATCCTGCACTGCAAAACGGGGAACTAACGAAAGCCGCAGCTTGGCATAAGCGGCATAGATCAAGCTCTCACTACTGTACCGTGACATCACGAACGGCTGTTTGGCCAGTTCGCGCAACGAGATCCGCTTACGCTCAGCGAGCGCTGACCTTGTCGAGACAATTGCGCACAGCTCGTCTTGCATGAGCAGCACAACATTCGATCCGGCCAACGGCAATTGGATCAAGGCCACATCAATGGTGTTTGTTTGCAGCCATTCGTTGAGTTGCTGTTGTTCTTGACTTGGCTCTTCCAGAAGTATGACTTCCACCTTTGGGTGTTGGCGAGTGAAACTTCCAATTACTCTCGGAAGAAACGCCACAGTGGCGCTGGGGATCGAACCGACCCGTACCCGCCCTTGAACGAGGGCGGAAGTGTTGTCCGCTTCTGCCCGGATTGAATCCAGACAGGCGAGGACTTGGCGCGCGTGGGTCAGCACCCGCCCGCCCGCGTCAGTCGCTTTGGCCCCCTGGCGGCCTCGATCGAGAAGAGAAACGCCCAATTCTTGCTCCAAGCCTGTGACGGCGTGGCTCAAGGAGGATTGAGAGATCCTCAACTGTTTTCCCGCGCTGGTGAAAGAACCGCTGTCCGCGATGGCTACCAGAGCGCTCAGCTGATGTAATTTCATCCATGCACAGCATATATGATAACTATCTAATCCATCTATTTGATTCATTCAATCGATTTGTCTAAGCTTGAAAACATCTTGATACCCGGAGTTGATCAAAATGGCGAACGAGGCTCCTGAAAAGCGCGTGCAGTTTGACTTCGAAATCGATTTCTCCAACGGAGGCGGAATTCAAGGACAAGAGTTTCGTCTGGATATTGATGGCGATGACATCACTGATCAAGAACTTGCAGATTACATCATCAAAGACCTCCGCCTGCTGATGGTCGGTAAGGTCCGGATTCTGAATAAGAAGGTCATCCTTGAGCGCCACAAACGAGCGGGCACTCAGCCCGTCGAAGAGCTTAGTGGAACCCATTCCCGGTTTATCGATCTGAGTCACACAATCACCTCGGGGTTGATTACGTACAAAGGCTTTCCGGCGCCTCTGATTTGCGATTATCTGAGTCGCGAGGCTTCAAGGCAGCTCTACGACGAGGGCACCTCCTTTCAGATAGGAAAAATCGAAATGGTAGCGAATACTGGCACATACCTTGATAGTCCCTTTCATCGCTTTCAGAAAGGCAAGGACATTTCTGAACTCGATTTGTCGGCTCTCGCGCAACTGGAGGCTGTGGTCGTGCGCGCCGAAGGCATGTCGGGACGTGCCGTAGACCGACAGACCTTTGTGCCGATCGATGTGAGAGGCAAAGCTGTCCTTGTGCACACTGGATGGGCTAAACATTGGGCAACCGAGCAATACTTCGAGGGGCACTCATTCTTGACGGAAGGGGCTGCGGTTTATTTGAAAGAACAAGGTGCCGTGCTGGTCGGAATCGATTCCTTGAACATCGACGATATCTCGGGCGGTGCGCGCCCGGTGCATACAGTCCTTCTGGGTGCGGGCATCCCAATCGTCGAGCATCTTTGCAATCTCCATCCGCTTCCTATCACAGGTTTCAGGTTCACCACCGTCCCGGTCAAGGTTAAGGGTATGGGCACCTTTCCAGTGCGGGCATTCGCAAGTTTGGGGGCTGCGCAATGATTTCAGGCGTTTGGCTGGACGTAGGTGGCTGGATGGGAGCGCTTGCTTTGCTTGTTGCCTATAGTTGGATTTCCTGGGGACGGGTCAGGGGCAGCAGTGGCAGCTATCAATCGCTCAACATTGTCGGTAGCTTACTGCTGCTCACGAATGCCGGCTGGCACCATGCGTGGCCATCGTCTGTCGTAAATCTGGTTTGGATCGGAGTTGGGTTGATTGCTCTGATTCGAGGGTCGAAACGGAACTAATGTGGGGAAAGGTCCCCTTTCCCATCCTTTCCCTGCTGCGACTCCCACCCTTCGCAAAGTGCGCGAAGGATGGGCCACCCAGGGTGTTGCTGATGTCGGCGAGAGAGCAAAAAACGCCGCAACTGGCCGAAAACCACCACCCTTGGCTGAGGTCAGGCATTTCCGCCAAATCTGGCCGTCTCGCCTTTTGACTGCCCGTCGTTACGAATTGAAAACACACGAGTTACACTATGCCGCATTTGCCTCGTTTGGCATGGCAGTTGCCCATCCTTTTGACAGAGATATTCCTAGAAATGCGGGTTTATACAGTTAGGGCCGTTTGGAAGAGGTGGGTTATGAAAAGCAGACTCATGGCAAGTTTGGCAGTCTTAACTTTGGCGCTATCGGGCGCCTGGTCGATCAGCGCTCTGGCGCAGACGACCGAGGAAGGTCCCGGTCCGTCCGAGCAGCCGAGTGCTCCGATGGAGATCGGTCAGGGTCAAATTGGTCAGGATCAAAATGGACCGCAGGGACAGCCTGGGGACGCCCAGCCGACGGAAGCGCAGCCCGGCGGACCGTCGGGCGAGGCTCCGGCGAGGACCGACCAAGGTGTGGCGCGCGTCAGCTTGATGCACGGCGACGTCTCCACACAGCGTGGAGATTCTGGCGACTGGTCTGCCGCGGTGTTGAACCAGCCGGTGATGACGGGCGACAAAGTCTCGACCGGCGACAACGCGCGCACCGAGTTGCAACTCGATTTTGCCAACATTCTTCGTCTTGGGCCGAACTCCAAGGCCAACATCGCAAACCTCACGCAGAAAGATATTCAGATTCAGTTGGGCCAGGGCATCGCGAATTACACGGTCTCGAAAGACAGCGAAGCCGAGCCCGAGATCGATACACCGAACGTGTCGGTGCATCCTGCGCATCATGATGGCGTGTTCCGCATCGAAGTGCGGCCGGATGGCGATACGCTTGTGATCGTGCGCCAAGGCGAATTGCAGATTGCCACGCCGCAGGGCAGCACTGAAGTCCGCAGCGGCGAAATGGCCACGATTCGTGGGAACGCTGATTCCGCGCAGTACAAGATTTCCTCGGCTCCGGATCGCGACGCCTGGGATCAGTGGAACAGCGATCGCGACCACATGATCCGCAACGCCAGTTCGTGGCGCCATACCAACCGCCGCTACACGGGATCGCAAGATCTGGACTCGTATGGTAATTGGCAGAGCGTGCCCGACTACGGCGACGTCTGGGTTCCGAATGAACCAGATGGTTGGGTTCCGTATCGTGATGGCAACTGGGTGTATGAGCCGACCTATGGTTGGACTTGGGTTGGCTCCGAGCCTTGGGGATGGGCGCCATATCACTATGGCCGCTGGTTCCCGTACGGCAACGCGTGGGCATGGTGGCCCGGCCCGATCTACGCAGGCTACAACCCGTTCTGGGCACCCGCATACGTCTCGTTCTGGGGATGGGGCGGCGGCTTTGGCTTCGGCGTGGGCTGGGGCGGTTGGGGCGGCTTCGGCTGGCTTCCGATCGGACCGTGTGACTATTTCCATCCGTGGTGGGGCGGATACCGCGGCCGGTTCGGTGTGGTCAACGTAAACAATGTCCACAACTTTCATCAATTCGGTGGGATCGGGCCGCTCCATGGTGGAAACCGGTTCTCGAATACCGCGAACATTCACAACAACCATGTTTTCCGTGCAATGTCGACGGTCAATGCGGGACACTTCGGCGCCGGCAGGGTGACCCCAGTGGCGGCGAGCCACGCGCAGCTGGGCGGTGCACGCATGATGGCGGGCAACCTGCCCGTGGTTCCTTCGCACGCCAGCTTGTCGGCGAGCGGACGCGCGGCAGCGCCGTCCACGGTGCGCAACACCGGTTCGCAGCGTTTCTATGGATCGGTGCATAACAACGTTGCGCGGCCGCAATCATTCCAGCAGCAGACTGCGAGTCTGCGCCAGACGATGCAGCAGAGTCATGTAGGCGCAGTTCCGGCTGGTGGCCGGGTAAGTGCCGGCGAGTCTGCGGGAATGCACGGTACGACTCCGGCGAACAACATGCAGCGGCCGAGTGCAGGCACGCTCTCGAACCGGGAGACGAATAATCCTGGGAACAGAACGGCGGGCAATCAGCCGTCATCAACGCAAACTGGAAACCGTGGCGGAGATCGTCCGTTCACCCCGCCGAGCAGCAATAGTCGCCCGACTGTTGGAACGTCGGAACGGCCGAACATGGGTTCTTCCAACACGGGTTCGTCGAACATGGGTACGCGAACCATGGAACCGCAGCGCGGTGTGACGCCGTCTGCTCCGTCCAGCAACCGGGATGGCTTCCGGCCCTTCACACCGCCATCGAGTAGCGGGGTGTCGCGAGGCACGTCGAGTGGCCCGGTGACACGCGGCAGCAGCGGCGGCTATTGGAACCGGACTGCGCCAAGTTCGGTCGAATCCCGCAGCCCCACTTCGAACCCGGGCAGCTACGGGCGCGGATCCTCGTCCCGTCCGCAGTTGGATATGCGGCAGCCGATCGCGCGGGCACCTTCCTACGGCGGATATCCCCGGGGCGGGTACCCTGGCTACCATGGTGCTCCGAGCTACGGCGGATCGCGCGGAGCGCCTAGTTACGGTGGCTCGCACGCGGCGCCAAGCTCCGGCGGCGGTAGTCATCCGAGCGCTCCGAGCGGCGGCGGACACTCCTCGGGTGGAGGAGGAGGCGGGCATCCCTCTGGCGGCGGTGGCGGCGGACACGCCAGCAGTGGCGGCGGCCACTCCAGTGGAGGCCATCACTAGACGTCTCCAGGAACAAGTGGATGTAAACGAAGTGAAGACAGAGGCGAGAAGGGGCGTGCTAAACGGCACGCCCTTTTTCTGTGGCAGAAAGTTTCAAGGTTTCAGAGGTTTCAAAGTTTCAAGGTCCATAACCCGAGGTTTGGATTGGAAACCTTGAAACCTGTGAAACCTTGAAACTTTGCTCTCACGGCCTCGCGTACGCGGGGCTGTCGGGGTCGGGGCGATCGTAGGCGCGTCCGTATTTGTTCTTGTGCGCGGCCGTGACGTCGGTTTCCGTCAGAGTGAAGGTTCCGAGCGAGGTATCTCCAGGAGCGATCGTAACCTCGCGGTTCATGGCGCGCAGCGCGTCGGGAGCGACTGAAGAGTGGAAAACCTGAAGCACATAGCGGCCCGGCGGAACGTTGGGAATCGTGACGTCTCCTCGCGCGTCCGAAATGGCGTAGTAGGGCGTCGCCAAGGTTATGACCACGGCGCTCATCTGCTCGTGAATGTTGCAGAAGATGAAAGAGACTCCCGGCTTGTCGAACTGAACGAAGCGCGTGGTTCCACTTTCGTAGAGTCCAAGATCGAAACGCTTTCCCTCGAACAGGGAAAACACATTGTGGAAGAACGGATCGTGGTTGGGAAACTCCACTTTGCCGCCCACCGGGATCACGAGCAGCGAAGGTTGAAAGCTTTTGTTCTTCTGCACCAGTTGTGGAATCTGAGAGGTCTCCTGGCGTGGGGGCTCAACCGTTGCGCCTATCGGAGTGAGCCAGATGACCGCTTTCGAGGCGTTCGTCATCGGATGACCATTTCGGGTCAGTTGCACATGTCCCCTGAGTGCTTGCTGTGCCGGCGCACACACAACGGCTGCCAGCACCGCGAAGACCAACGTTCCGCAATTGATCGAGCGAGTCTTCAAAACAAAATCCCCACGGACAGATTCACCTGATTGAGCGTGCTGCTGCTGCTATAGACGGGGAAGGTACGCAATCGTCTGAACTCCGCCGAGAGCACGAGGTCGGAGCGAGGACGGAAGACAACGTTTCCCAAGGCGCCGCGGTTGCGTCCCAGAACCTCACCGAAGTTGTTCTGGTCGGAGGCGAAGCCCCGCACGTTGCTGGTAAACGCATCGTCCAGGGCGAAGACGCCGTTCAATTCGATCTTTGGAGTCAATTGAAACTTGAGTTGGCTCCATCCGCCCGCGGTGTCGACGGCGCGGATGGGCGTGAAGGGCACACTCGGATCGCCGCCGTACACAATAGATGTTCCGATCGCGCCGCCGAGCCCGCCAATGCCGCGGCCACGATAAAACTCGCCCGAGAGACCCAGTCGCGGGAGAATGGGAATCTGCCAGTCTGCCATTCCGGCCCAGGCGTCGACGTTGCGTCCCCAAGTCCAGTCCTGGCGGCCATAGTAGCCGGCGACGCCGAGGCTGAGTGGATGCTCCCGCACCGGGCGCGACCACGCGGTACGCACCGCATAGGCAGGCTGTCCGGACATTTCTCCGGCCTGCGACCAACGATAGAACGAATTGGGGGGATACTCCCAGTCGAGGTTGTCGAGCACACCCGCCTGCACGGTCACGGTTTGCTGGTCAGAGAGCAAAAAGCGGTGCTCGAGTCGCAATTGCGGCGTCCAACCCCAAAGGTTGCCGGCGAAGGCAAAGGCGGGCGTGGCCAATGAGGCGAACGACGTGGGCGAGAGAGGAGAGATGAATAGGGAATCCTGGCCTGCCACGACGGAAGTGTTCTCCCAATCGAAGCGCATGTTGGCGGTCTGGAGGCGGACGATTCCGAAGTTCACACCGTTGCCGGTTGCGGGGAAACCTGCAGCGAAGTCGAGTTGAACATCGGCAGATGTCTTCGCCCCGGCGATGTTCGGTCCAAAAATTTCGAATCCGATCTCCGACTGGCGCAGCGTAGCGCCGAGGTTGACGCTGGACCAACCGGTTAGGACTGGCATGGCGTAGCTTGGGAAGTCCTGATTGTCGGAGCCGCCTACATTTCGGAACGCATTCATCAGGACGATGCCATGAAGCCGCGCCCGATACTTGGAAGCACTCTCGACTTTGGTCTGGTACTGTTCATCGATTTTCGAGCCGATCAGCGAAGTGGACTCCTCCAGTTTCTGCACGCGTTCTTCAAGTGGAGCCGGGCCTTGGGTAGTCGAGGAGGTGGTCATGCCCGGGGCGCTGCTTGCCGCCACCTCAGGGCCGCCACCGGTGGGCGCAGGCCGTTCCAGCAGGGCGCGCGTGGATTGCAGGTCCTGGCGCAACTGGTGCATCTCGGCGCGAGACTGGGCATTTTCGACGCGCATCTGGTCCACCAAACTTCGGAGTTGACGCACCTGATCCTGCAGGTCTCGAACGGCGCTGGCAGTCTCACCCGTTGCTGGTGAGGCATCAGGGGGCGCTGCTTGTGCGCGGGCCAGCGGGTTGAACAAGACGAAGGCAGCTACCGTCAGAGCGGTAGCGCGAAGCGCAGGGGTCCTTTTCACACCGTCCTCCTACACCATCCAGGGCCTGAGGCATTTGGTGAAGAGAGGAATCGCGCCTATCGGCCCGGATGAGAAATGGAATTCTGTCTGGCATCATCCCGCTGCACGGGCACAAATGAAGGTATTTCCGCGCCGGTGTCGCTGGCGCCGCGAGAGGCATCCTGCACATGCCCGGGCAGCACGATCCGGAAAATGGTTCTGCCCTGGGTACGTTCTACAACAATCTCGCCCCCGTGATCTTGAACGATTTTCTGCACGACCGCTAGTCCCAATCCAGTGCCATTCTCTTTGCCGTAGCTCACAAAGGGATGAAACAGCCGCTCGCGAATGGATTCGGCGATGCCGGGACCGTTATCCGCGACTGAAATCGTGATCGACCCCGCGACTTCCGCGGCGGTGACTTCCACCGTGCCTCCCAGGGGAGGCGCGGCCTCGCATGCATTCAACAGCAGGTTGTACAACGCGCGCTCTAACTTGCGCTGGTCGAACCATCCCGAAAGCTGGACGCCGCACATCACATCGATGGAGCGATTGTGATGCCGGGGATGCAGACGAACGGCCAGCACGGAGCGCTGGATGGTTTCCGCGACATTCGCGTAAGCGGGAGTCAGCGATTCGCGGGTGCGGGCAAATTCGAGCAGGGAATCGATGAGGTCGGTCATCAGATTCACGCCGGTACGAACTTCCTGATACAACTCCTCGCGCTGAACAGGAGTGAGGTGACTGTCGCAGAGAAATTCGGAGTTCGCGACAATGGCGGCCAGCGAATGACGAAGATCGTGGGAAATCGAACTGGCCATGCGTCCGATGGTGGCCAACTGCTCGGATTCCAGCAGGTCGCGCTGGGTCTTGAGCAGGCTGGCGCGCATACGATCGAAGGTGCGGGTGAGTTCGGCCACTTCGTCGCCGCCACGTGGATCGAGAGGATGATGGAAGTCTCCGCCTTCGAGGGCCCGCACGCCCGCCACCAAACTTCCCAGCGGGCGCGTGAACGTGTGCGAGATGAAGAAGACCAGTCCACTGCCTACGAGAATCGCGGCGAAGCCGAGGAGGAGCAGATAACGATTCAGTTGATCGACAAACTTCGTAGCCTGATCGTAAGAGCCCAGCACACTCAGTCGAACCGGCATCTCTCGAGAGCCAGACAATTGGAGGGAAGTCGCCAGAAAGCGTTCGCTGCCAATCTCGATGTCACGAGGGTCGTTATGGATCGAGCCCGCGATGAGGCTCTGAATGCTTCCGCCCTCGGTCTGCGCCGGCATCAATGTCGTGCCTACGATTTCGCTGCCGCAGGAAAATGCCACCTGGCTTCCGGCCACCTTACTGACTTGTGCCGCCAGGCGGTCATTGATCTCGTAACCGATGACCAGGAAGCCGAGTAAGGTTCCGTCGGTGCGCGAACCGCGGTAGATGGGCTCGATAAAGGTCTGATAGAGGTGATGCTCCCCCAGCCACCAGTGGCTGGATTCTCCCCGGTCGTCATCGAGGGATTCCTGGAAATATTTTTCGGCCGCTTCCTTTGTGAATCCGGGAGTCTTGGTGTGCAGTGCGACGACTTGACCGCTGCGATCCACCAGCACAAACAGATCGCTGCTGCTGCGTGCATGTTGCCATACGTCTTGCGAAGCATCCTGGATGGTCGCCGGATGGGGAGCGGTCATGATAGCGCGAGTAATAGGAAGGTCCGCCAGTAGCGCCACGTCGCTGGTCAACATGGTTTCGCGTTCGTGACGAAAGTCCTGGAAAGCCGCGACCGAATTACGCAGGTTGACCGCAATACTTTGCCGGACGTTGCTGCGAATGCTGCGCTGCACCAGAAGCAGGCTGGTGGTGGTCAGGCCGGTGGTGATCAGCAGCATCGAGAGCAGGAAGCGGGTGCGCAGGCGAAGGCGCGGCAGTCCGGCGGCGGACTCGGTCGTTAAATTGGCCTGAGCAGAATGAGGCGCGGGTTCAGTAGACGGGTTCACGGAATTAGCGGACGAACTTGTATCCCATTCCGTGTACCGTGCGGAAATGTACCGGGCTGGACGGGTCTTTCTCCAATTTCTGGCGAAGCTTGAGAATATGGTTGTCGACGGTGCGTGTCGAGGGATAGTTCTGGTAGCCCCACACTTCGTTCAGTAGCTCGTCGCGGCTGATGACCCGGTCGGCGTTCTGCACCAGAAACTGGAACGTCTTAAACTCCTGGGCCGTCAAAACCACGACTTTGCCCTCCCGCTTCACTTCCATCTTCTTGAAGTCGGCGGTGATGTCATCGAAGCTCACGATCTGCGCATCGGGCGCGCGCGCGGTGTGGCGCAGTGCGGCACGGACACGGGCCAGCAGTTCCCGAGGGCTGAAGGGCTTGGTGACGTAGTCATCTGCGCCCAACTCCAGCAATAAGACTTTGTCGGAGACGTCGCTGGCAGCGCTGAGCACGACAATCGGCAAGGTGGGGGCCATTGCCTTGATCTCTTTACACACGTCCCGGCCAGAGACCTTGGGGAGGCGCAAGTCCAGTACGACCGCTGCCGGCGCCGAGGACTGGAAACTGTCCAGCGCGGACCTGCCGTCGGACTGCGTTTCTACGGCATAGCCCTCGGTCTCAAACAGCCGCCGCAGTGCTTTTTGCACCGCCGGATCGTCTTCGACGACGAGGATACGGCCAGCGGGCTTGGTGGAAGCAGTTGGATTGACTGTTCTGACGGTGCTGAGTGGCGTAGCAAGGTTCCCCATAAGTGATATTTGTCCTGTGATCGGGGAGCTTCCGGTTCATTCGAATCGCCCCACCGGAAGTGGCTCGACCTCTGAAGCTTACAACGGTTTGACGGCAAAGTAGGCACGGAACGGCTGTTTTTGACATTTTTTTTACAATTTCAAATTGGTGTCAAAACACGCGACGGAAGCGCAATTGCAACCAGAAAAGTACCGCGCAGGAGTTCGCTGAGAGTCCGAAGTCCTTTTTCTTGAAAGTTCTTGAAAATCCGCTTGGCGCCGCTGTCCTAAGGTTTCAGCCCTGCGTAGCTATGGGAATCTCTGTATGGACCTTGTTCTGTCGTTTGCTCTACGCTGTACGGGTTTGCGGCGCCGCAACGTCTTGTCTTTGGATCCTCATCCTTCGCCCTTAGGAGTTTGCGATGCGCTTGTCTGGCAAGTTTCTAGCACCAGCCTTATTGTTGCTGTCATCCCTGATGCTTCCCAGTCTGTCTTTCGCCACGAGCGGCACCGACTTTAGCAACGGTGGCGGAACACTCTCCGGAACGAATGTGGGTCTTTCACTTACCGGATCAACTCTTGTCGCCGTTAACGGATACAACGGTGGCGGATTAATTACGGGCGACCTCGGTACCGTAACGTTCACTACTGGTGCTTTATCCGGCGGGTCGTTGCAAATGGGCGGAAGCTTCGCGCCGGGTGGTACTTTCACGATTGACGGCAACGGTACGGGCGGACTTCCGAATGGTGTTTTATTCTCGGGAACATTCTCGGGAACGGTCACGTGGACCCTCACCACACTGGCCAACTCAACCCACAACTACACCCTCACCGGAGTGGTCACCGGAACAATGGGTGGAATGAGCGTCAGCGGTGTGACTGTGCAGTTAACGATCAACACCGGGAAGGGATTCTTCAACGGGTCGACCACGATCTCTGGTGGCGATACGACGGTAGCGGCCTCGGTTCCGGAGCCCTCGACGCTCGCGTTGTTCGGGACGGGCGCATTTGCTTTTGCCGGCGCGCTCCGTCGCAAGTTACTGGCCGCGCTGTAGCGAGCAGCGAATCACAGGAAGCAGAAACGCCCGTGCGTTGTTTCAGCAGCGGACGTTTTTTCTTGCCATAAACTCGGCGCTATTCTGTCGAACGGATTCCATACTTGGTGAGCTTGTAGGCCAGCGCGCTCCGGGAGAGTCCCATGCGGCGTGCGGCTTCGGCTTGCGCTCCGTGCGTGGAATTCAGGGTGCGGACGATCAGTTCTTTTTCTGCGCTCTCGAGAACTCCGGTCAGGTCAAAGGAGGGCGCAAAGGGAATCGAAAGCCCAGCGGGATGGACACCATTCCCGTTGGTGGGTGCGGCTTCTTTTTGCGCGAGAGGCAGATCGTCGGCGCCGATCTCCTGATTGCTGGTCAGAATGTAGGCGCGCTCGATCAGATTCCTCAACTCGCGGAGGTTTCCCGGGAAGCGATATTCCTGGAGCTTCTCCAGGGCTTCGGGAGTCAGTCGCCGACGCGGCATTTTCAGTTCGGTCGCGACCTGGTGGCAAAAGACGTCGCTCAGGCCGCTGATGTCGTCGCGCCGATCGCGCAATGGGGGAATGTGAATGGGAACCACTGCTAGCCGGTAGAATAAATCCTCGCGAAAAGTCCCTTCCTTGACTCTTTGTTCGAGATTGCGGTGAGTGGCGACCAGAACACGGACGTCCACTCGCCGCGGACGAGTCGAGCCAACCCGCAATACTTGTCCGTCGGTAAGAACACGGAGGAGCTTGGCTTGCGCAGCAAGCGACATCTCTCCCGCTTCGTCGAGGAACAGGGTGCCCTCATGAGCGGCTTCGAAGAGTCCAAGACGCTGGCGGTCGGCACCGGTGAAGGCTCCTTTTTCGTGGCCGAAGAGTTCGCTTTCCAGCAAGGTTTCCGTGAACGCTGCACAGTTCACCGCGACGAAGGGCTTGGTTGCTCTCGGACTGTTACGGTGAATGGCGAGGGCGACGAGTTCCTTGCCCGTGCCGGTCTCGCCCGTGATCAGGACAGTTGCGTGAGTCGGAGCAACGCGAGCGATACGGTCCCGCACCTCGAGCACGGCCGGACTGTCGCCATAAATCTCAGAAGTTCCTTCGAGGCGTACGACGGCATCTTTGAGAAGAATGTTTTCCCGGAAGAGGCGGGTCCGTTCGCAGGCGCGACGCACCGTAGCGCGCACCACTTCAGGCTGAAACGGTTTGGTGAGGAAATCGAAGGCGCCCTTGCGCATACTGTCAACGGCGAGTTCGATGGTGGCCACAGCGGTGAGGAGAATCACCGCCAGAGTGGGATCGTTTTCCTGAGCCGAGGCCAAGACGGTCAGGCCGTCGCCATCCGGCATCTTCTGGTCGGTGATGACGACGTCGAAATCGTTGGCCGCCAGACTGTGCAGGGCCTCCTCGACACCGCCCGCTTCCCATATCTGATGCTGGTCGAGGCGCAGGTTCGACGCCAGAATGCGGCGCATGTTCGGTTCGTCATCGACTAGTAGGATTCGTGCCATTATCGTGCCTGTATTTCCCGGTTGGAGAGTGGACGGAGCGAGAAACAGACGATCGTACGCGAATCGCGGATCTCGTGTGCAATTGAGTTGGACAGACGTCCCATGACAGCCAGTTTTTCCTCGCGCAGCAATTCTTCGCGTGCTCGCTCCGGTTCAAGCACGTTGTTGACCAGACGATGCTCCTCAGTTTTCAAGACGACGCCAATGCCCGATGACGCCATCGGCAGCCGAGTTGGCTTTACACATGGATAGAAAACAAAAACCCCGAGAATCAGAAGGTTCAGTCCAATGAAAATGGACTCCTGGCGGCGGAACGAGACGCGATGCAAGGCCAATAACGAGCGGGACGGAAATAGTTTTCTGAGCACGAACCCTCAGCGCTCGAGCCAGGCCAAACGCTCCGGCCTCAATTCGCTGAGCCCCCGCAATCAGGGTGCCTGAGGTACGTCACTCGTGTAAGTGATTCAAATCACATTTCTCTGCTGGTCCGCGGCTCAGTCAGCAGGTTCCTGGGTCAACCTGTACAAAAAACTCTCGGCGCTTCGTTCAGGAATCTGTACTGAGTTCTCCGAGGACACGAGCGACGACAGGTTCGAGCTAGGTTGCCGGGCTGGATTTTGCAGATCAGTAGAGATGACTCCTGCGGGGATGGCCGACTTGACCGGGACGACCTTGAACTAAACGCTTGTTCCGGAGTGTACTCCTGGTAACTAGTCCGTTCCGTCACCGACAACTAGACTGCAAACCATCATCAGTGGTTACGAACGTGCGGTTGGACGTCCGCGAGGGGCTCGGTGCGGGGCAAGACAGAACTGAGGGCAAGACTTCGAGCGAGGACAGAGAGCCTGGCTGCTAAATGCACTTGGCCGACCTTGGTGCGTACTCCGTCGCTGAGCGTCCTGGTATTTTTCGCGCTCGCATGGTTCGTTTTGTCGGCGCCTGGGGCCTCGGCGCAAATTTCTCCCGGACCACTGTCGCGGCCGCACCAATCGCTGAACGGATCCACCAATTGCGCCAGCTGCCACAAGTTTGGAGGGCAGGCGGCGCTGAAGTGTCTGGACTGTCACACCGAGATNNCACAACGGGGAAGACTTCCCGCTGATCAAGTGGGACATCAAGACTTTCAATCATAAAGACACGGGATACCTGCTGGAAGGCAAGCATGCGGGCCTGACGTGCAACAAGTGCCACAACCCCACCCGCATCTCTCCGCAGGAACGTGCGTCTATCAAGATCAAAGATCCGAGCCGGACTTACTTGGGGCTGTCGACCGGTTGCATCAGTTGCCACGAAGACCAGCACAAAGGACGCCTCGGTCCAAACTGCCTGCAATGCCACAATTTCGTGGACTGGAAGAGCATCAATGTCAGTCAGTCTGGTCAATCCCAGTTCGATCACTCCAAGACGCGCTATCCCCTGACCGGCCTGCATGCCCAGGTGCAATGCGCCAAGTGCCACACGAATGGAGCAGACGGCAAGCCACAATACGTGGGCATTCCGTTCAACCAGTGCTCCGACTGTCATAAGGACCCGCACCACGGAAGCTTCCCGCAAGGCTGCCAGTCGTGCCACAGCACGAGCGGGTGGAAGAAGATTTCTCTGCAAGCGGTCAACGAACGCTTCGACCACTCCAAGACCAAATTTCCGCTGGAAGGCAAGCACGCCAGCGTCGATTGCGCCCAGTGCCACGCCGGCGGCGATTTCAAAAAGCCGCTGGTGTTCCAGAAATGCATGGACTGCCACAAGCCCGATCCTCACAACGGGCAATTTGCCAAGCGTCCGGACGGCGGGGAGTGCGCCTCCTGCCACACGGTGAAGGGATGGAAGCCCTCGACCTTTACGGTGAAGGAGCACGCCTCCAGCGCGTATCCGTTGCAAGGCAAGCATGCGCGACTGGAGTGCGCGCAGTGCCACATTCCGAAAGGGAAGGACACGCTGTTCAAGGTTAAGTTCGAGCGCTGCACCGACTGTCACGCCGACAAGCATGCCGCGCAGTTTGCGGCGGCTCCTTACTTCAATGCCTGCGACCGCTGCCACAATCTTGAGAGCTACAAACCTTCGACTTTCAGCCTTGCGAAACACAAGGAGACGCACTTTGTGCTAACAGGCGGACACATCGCGGTTCCATGCGCCGACTGTCACAAGGAATCAGCGGAGTTCCAGCCGAAGCCGGCCGTGATTTATCACTGGAAGAGTCTGAACTGCACCAGTTGCCACAATGATCCTCATAAGGGACAGTTCAAGGAGCGCATGCAGCAGGCGCGGGCCGACGGTTCAGCGGCGGGTTGCGAGGCTTGCCACACTACCAAATCGTGGAAAGAACTCTCAGGCTTCGACCACTCCAAGACGAAGTTTGCTTTGCTCGGGGCGCACCGTGCGACCGCGTGCATCGACTGCCATAAGCCGCCTAACCTTGAAACCAAATTGATGAACGTGGACTTCAGGGCCGCGCCCAGCCAGTGCGAGGACTGCCACCAGGACATCCACGGAAAGCAGTTCGTTAAAGATGACATCACGCGCTGCGCCGAGTGCCACACCAGCATGAAGTGGAAGCCGTCCCTCTTTGACCATGAAAAGCGAACGACGTTTCCTTTGCGCGGCGCGCACCAGAACGTGCGCTGCGCCGAATGCCACAAGCTGACCAAAGTGATCGCTGCCAAGACGGTGCTCATCTACAAGCCCACGCCGAAGGACTGCGCTGCCTGCCACGGGCCGACGAATCCCGTGCCCACAGGTAAGAAAACCGGAATTTGACTGGTGAAACGCGCACTTCTGGGCGCGTGAAGTTGTACAACCTTCCAGTTTTTCCAGGGATCTCCGGGTATATCTCTAAGACGTAGTTGCGAGCATGACCAATGCTCGCTCTGTTTTTTGTACGCGGTTCAGTTTTCTGAACGCCTTTAATCCAGAGAAAAAAGTTCAGGGCAATGCGCAGAAGTTACATTTGACTCAAAGTAATACTGCACTCGATGGTAATTCGGACAATGAACCGGTCGGCGCTCCGAACAGGGCCTTGCGTAACTTTCGAAGAGAGCATTCGGATCGCTACTCTAAGTGGACAGAAAATTGCATCACTCGTCATAAATCCTCATATCGTTATTTTTTCTAATGCAGTGCGGGCCAACGCAAGGGGCAAGTCATGTCGGCATCGGGGGGCGTACTCAATCTAATTGCAGTGCTGCTGTTGTCGTTTCCCGGACTTTCGGGAAGCGCGCACGCGCAGGCCTCAACGGGTACGCACAGTCCGCACGGAAATTTGAACGTGCCTTGTCAAAACTGCCACACAGCCGCCGGATGGAAACCGATCCGTGCGGTTCCTGAATTCGATCACAATCAGACGCGATACCCACTGCGCGGCCTGCACCAGTCCGTAACCTGCATTCAATGTCACGTGAAGCCCGTTTTCTCAAACGTCGGACAACGCTGCCAGGACTGCCACGCGGACATTCACAAGCGGCAACTGGGAGCGAACTGCGAGCAGTGCCACACGGTGCGCGGCTGGCAGGTGTCGATCCAACAGATCCAGCAGCATAACAACCGGTTCCCGTTGACCGGAGCGCACGCCGCAGTCGACTGCGACTCCTGCCATAAGGGCGCGGCCAATAGCCAGTTTCAGACGATGTCTACGCAGTGCTATTCCTGCCACGCGACGGATTTTACGGGGGCGACCAATCCCAACCACGTCAGCGCGAAGTTTTCCACCACGTGTGAAGGCTGCCACGGAACCGATAACTGGCTGAATGCGAAGTTCGATCACTCTTCGGTGGGATTTCCGCTGACCGGCGGACATGCAGTGCCGCCACGGCAGTGCGCCGATTGCCACGCCAACAACAACTACAACCTGACCAGCACTTTGTGTTTCTCGTGTCACCAGAAAGATTTTGCCGGCGCGACCACTCCTGTGCCGCACTCCGGCTTCCCGACGACTTGCGAACAGTGCCATGACACGGTGCAGTGGAGCGATGGCAAGTTTGACCACTCCACGACAGGGTTCGCTCTGACGGGCATGCATACTGTGCCGCCGCGTCAGTGCGCCGACTGTCACGTCAACAATAACTACACCCTGAACAGCGCTACATGCGTGTCGTGCCATTTGAAGGACTTTCAGGGCACGACCAATCCGAACCACGTGGCCGGGAGCTTCTCCCAGACTTGCCAGACGTGCCACACGACCACCGCCTGGCAGCCCGCCAGTTTCGACCACTCGACGGTGAACTTCCCATTGACGGGCATGCACACCGTGCCGCCACGGCAGTGCACGGACTGTCACGTGAACAACAACTACAACATCACGTCGACGACTTGCGTGTCGTGTCATTTGAAGGACTTCCAGAACACGACGAATCCCAACCATGTGCAGGGCGGGTTCGCGCAGACCTGCGAGATGTGCCACAACACTTCGGCTTGGCAGCCGGCAACGTTTGACCACTCGAAATCGGGATTTCCGCTGACGGGCAACCATATGGTGCCGCCACGGCAATGCGCGGACTGCCACGTCAACAACAACTACAGCATCACCAACACGACGTGCATCAGCTGTCACCAGACCGACTATAGCAATGCTACCGCGCCGGTGCCGCACACGGGTTTCCCCACGACGTGCGAGCAGTGTCACGACACGGTGCTGTGGACCGATGGCAAGTTCGACCACTCCACCACCGGCTTTACGCTGACGGGCCTGCACACCGTTCCGCCGCGCCAGTGTACCGACTGCCACGTCAACAACAACTACACCTTGAACAGCACGGCCTGCGTCACCTGCCACTTGAAGGATTTCCAGGGCACCACGAACCCGAATCACGTCACGGCGAACTTCCCCCAGACCTGCGAGACGTGCCACAGCACCTCGACCTGGCTGAATGCGACGTTCAACCACAACAGTACCGGATTCCCACTGACGGGCCTGCACACCGTTCCGCCGCGCCTATGTACGGACTGCCACGTTAACAACAACTACACGCTGAACAGCACGGCGTGCGTCACCTGTCACTTGAAGGACTACCAGGGCACGACGACCCCCAATCACGTGACGGCAAACTTCCCCCAGACTTGCGACCAGTGCCATAGCACCTCGACCTGGCTGAACGCGACGTTCAACCACAACAGCACGGGGTTCCCGCTGACCGGGGCGCACACGTCCCCGCCGCGGCAGTGTACGGATTGCCACGTCAACAATAACTACAACCTGACCAGCACCACGTGTGTGTCGTGCCATCAGACCGATTACAACAACGCGACCACGCCAGTGAATCACATTGCAGCGGGCTTCCCGACCACGTGCGAAACCTGCCACGACACCGTGCTCTGGACTGATGCGACCTTCAACCATACCACCACTGGTTTTCAGCTGACGGGCGCGCATACGGTGCCTCCGCGGCTGTGTGCCGACTGCCACGTCAACAACAACTATGCATTGAACAGCACCTTGTGCTACTCGTGCCATCAAAAGGATTACTCCGGCACGACGAATCCGGCGCACGCGTCGGCGGGATTCCCCACCACGTGCGAGCTATGCCACGACACGACGGTCTGGACGGACTCCACCTTTAACCACAACACCACGACCTTCCCGCTGACGGGTTCGCATACGGTGCCGCCGCGGGTGTGCACCGACTGCCACGTCAACGGCAATTACACAACCCTGCCAATCACCTGCGTCGGCTGTCACCAGACCGACTACAACAACACGACGAACCCGGGACACGCAGCGCAGCAGCAGTTCTTCCCAACTACATGCCAGAACTGCCACAACACCACGGCCTGGACCGGCGCCACGTTCAACCACACACAGTACACGCAGTTCCCGACGAGCCATGGGAATGCGAACAACGTGTGCTCCACGTGCCATACGAACTCGAACGACTATTCCGTATTCCAGTGCACCGGTTGTCATGGCGGAAACAACGCGAACAATTTCCAGCACGATCATGTGACCGGCTACGTCTACAACAGCGTCAATTGTTACCAGTGCCATCAGAACGGACAAGGCGGCGGATAGCGAGTTTGGCGGGTGACGTGCTCAATCAAAAGCAGACGGCGGCAACGCTGAATTTCAGGCGGCAAGTGGAGCGCCAGCGAGTGTCAACACAGAATGATGGCAGCTCAGAAACATCTCGGGACTTTGATGCTCTTGTTGTCTTGCGCCTCGGCGCAGAACGCAGCGGGGCCGGCGACGTTGCAAAGCGTGACCACGGCTCGCCAGGGAGCGGAGTTGCGCGTGGAAGTTACTCTCAGCAGCCCGGTAAAACCTTCGTTCGACACCGCGTCTAATCCTGACCGGATTCTGCTCGACCTTCCCGATACCCGTTCCAACGACGCGGTAAGAAGTCTTGCGGTCAATGTGAACGGAGTGCGGCGCGTGCGCTCGGGGCAGCACAGCACCAGCCCTCTCGTCACGCGCGTGGTTCTCGATCTCGATCAGACCCAGCCTTACACCGTGAAGACGGAAGGGAACAAGATCATCGTTACGATCGGCGCCGTGGAGCATGTGCGCAGAGCCACGCAAGGCGCTCCGGTAGCGGCCACGTCGGGCAATCTGATTGGGGTGTTCCGCAGACGACACGACACACCGGTACCACTCCCGGAAGACAATTCCACGGATTTTCCTACGCCTGTACCGCCAGCCACCACTGCTGGTCCGGGGTTCGAGCCTCGTTCGAATAATTCTTCGGTGGCCGCCGCTCCCCAACCTGTAACGGCTTCGATCCCCCAGAGCCAACCGGCCTCCCCCGCTCCATCGAGCGCCGCAGCAACTGCCGCAGCCAATGCCGCACCACAACCTTCTGTCGAGCAGAATCAGATGGCAACGGCGGTGGCGCCGGTAGCCCCGACCAGTTCCTCTTCACCTTCAGCCGCATCTCCGTCTGCGAAAGCTGCTGTCCCGGTCGAGGCCGCCGCGGCGCCCGTGATTGCGCCGGTGATTGCGAAGAGCGACGAACCTGCGGCGCCAGTCTCCAGCGCCCCGGCGATCACGCCCAGTCCTTCTCCAGAAACCTCCACGATGATTGCCCGGTCCGATGATCCCAGTCTGCGCACCGTCTTCAAGGTGAAGTACGTGGCTGAAGGCGTTGCCTACCTCGAAGGCGGACGCGCGCAAGGTCTGAAAGAAGGAATGAAGCTGGAGGTCGAGGACACGAACCTGCCTGCAACCCAGGGCGACAGTGCAAACGCCGCAGATCCGCGCGTGGTGGCCGAACTCGAAGTCAGCGGCGTCGCTGAGACTTCGGCGGTCACCGACATCCACTCTCCCAAACGTCCCGTGAAGGCAGGCGACCTGGCTTACCTCTCGAGCAGCGATGCGGAAGCCCTGGTGCAACAACGTGCATTGAGCGCCACGCGGCAGTATCCCGCGGTCATCTCGTTTACCGAGGGCGACACGCTCGATGAAGAAGCCCGCGAAGAGGTCCCCCGGCCTCCACTGCCATCCGTGAACCGGGCTCGGGGACGCATCGGGTTCGATGCCATCGAAACCATCAGCCACGGAACGAGCAGCGTAACCAGTTCCGACGTGGGTATGGTGTTCCGCGGCGACATTACGCGAATCGGCGGCACGTACTGGAATCTCAGCGGCTACTGGCGTGGACGGCTGACCAAGGAATCGGTGGCCAGCCAGCAGACGCTGCAGAACCTGATCAACCGTACGTACCACCTGAACATGACCTACGACAATCCCAACTCGACGCTGGTCGCTGGATTCGGACGCCTCTACCTGCCATGGGCGCCCAGCCTCGACACGATCGACGGCGGCTACTTTGGCAAGCGGCTATCCAAGGGAACGACGCTGGGCGTTTTCGGCGGCTCCACTCCCGATCCTTCGTCCTGGGACTACAGCCCCAACCGCGTCATTAGTGGCGCCTTCATCAACTTCGAAGGTGGTGAATACAACGGGTTCCATTACAGCAGCACCAGCGGCGCCGGCGTCAGCATGGTGAACTGGGCTGTCGACCGGCCGTTTGTCTTCTTCGAAGACTCGCTGTCGTACAAGCGCGACATCGCCATCTATGAGTCGGCGCAGGTGGATGATCCTAAGGGCAATTCCGTTACGCCTTCCCCTGGCGTCGGGTTGGGCCGCAACTTTTTCACGTTGCGGGTGAATCCACATCCCCGCGTCGAGCTAGATTTTAATTACAACTATTTTCGCGATATCCCGACCTTTGATTCGACCCTGGTCGGGACCGGGCTACTCGATAAATATTTGTTCCAGGGATTCAGCGCGGGTGGGCGCGTCGAGGTGTGGAAGCAGATTTGGCTCTCCACGAGTCTTGGCCGGAGCAGTGGCACCGGAGACGCCAAGAGTTCGCTCAATGAAATGTTCGGCATCACGTTCGCGCGCCTGCCGTGGGTGAGGCTGCGCGCCGATGCGCACTACGCTAAGTTTGACAGTTCCTTCGGCAGTGGCTCGTACGAATCGGTGTCGCTCTCACGCCAAATGAGCGACCGGTTGCGCCTCGAGGTCTTGATGGGGCAACAGAATTTTGCTTCCACATTAACTACCAGCAATCGTGGCCGTTTCGTTACAGGCACGGTCGAGACCACGCTCGGGCCTCACTATTACCTGCAGAGCAGCTTCACCACAAACCGCGGGGACCTGAGCTACGACCAGTTCATGTTCTCCGTCGGGTATCGCTTCGATTCGAAGAGGAAGGGGGAATGATGTACAACCCAAAAAACATGTCGGGATCTCGACGCAAAGCAGCGCTCCTGGCTCTGGGAATTTTCTTTCTGGCAACTCTTGGATTTGCCAGCACCACGTCTGCCTCTCCTGAGGCGGAAAGGTTGAACGATCTGCTGACGCGCACCGCCAACCAGACTTCCTTATTCCTCGATCAGTTTTCCGACGTGAAGTGTACCGAGCAGGTGCGGCAGGAAAAATTGGGGAAAGATGACAAGGTCGAACTGAAAGAAGATTCCACTTACGACTATCTCGTCATTCTGACCAACGCCGGAGGCGAGTTGAACCTCTCCGAATCCCGCATTCCTATGCACGCAGCAAAGCGGGACCGCAAAAACACTTCCATGCTGCTCAGCAACGGCTTTGCCACGTTGTTCTTGGTCTTTCACCCGTATTATGCGGAAGCGTTCAAATTCACCTTGGTGGGCGAGGAAGTTGTCGGCGGCCGGACCCTGCAGAAAGTCAGTTTCGAGCATATTCCCGGCATGAAATCTCCGGCTGCTCTGGCCCTGCGCGGTAGGGAATATCCGCTGGAACTCACTGGAACGGCTTGGATCGACCCGCAGACGGGCTCGATCACCAAGATTCAGGCGGGAATCGCAGACTCGTTGCAAGACGTCGGTCTGAAAGCGTTGAACTCTGAAATCGACTTTGCTCCGGTGCCATTCTCCGATTCGAAGGTTGTGTACTGGTTTCCCACCTCGGCCCGCGTGGAGGTCGAGACCCCCAGACAGCACTGGCGTAACTTGCACCAATTTACGGCATACAAGAAATTTACTGTTAGCACTGAGGAGCAGGTCACACAGAAATGAGCGCGAACGCCACAGCAACCGCCCGCATCGCTACCGGGGCGAAGACCGTCCCTGACGCGGAGAGAGGCCACCGTGTGCGCCTCTATTTCCTCTATGCCTTTGCCGTTGCGTCGAATCTTGCCATCTTCTTTTATGGCTTCGACTACTACAAGCTGTCGTCCATCGATCGTCCGTTTTCGCCCAAGCATCACATGCTGCGGCCCAGCGGACCGATTGGCCTGTACCTGGGATTCGTGGGCGTCGCGTTATTCGCAGGAATCTTCTTGTATCCGATCCGCAAGCATTGGGCGTGGCTGGGCACGAAAGGCAGCACGCGGCACTGGCTCGACATTCATGTGCTGATGGGACTGACCGCGCCGTTCATCGTTGCATTTCACTCGACACTGAAATTCAAGGGCATCGCGGGGATGGCGTTCTGGATCATGTTCGCGGTCTCGACCAGCGGAGTTGTTGGACGGTACTTGTACGCGCAGATTCCGCGCAAGGTTACCACGGCAGAACTATCGATGAAAGAACTGCAGGAGTTGCAGGAGAGCCTGGTGCAGCAATTGGCAGCGCAACACGTGCTGCCGCAAGCCGATCTGCGCGCCTTATTGCGGATGCCCGATGCAAACCGTGTTTCGCGGCTTCCTATCGTCGTTGCGCTGGTCTACATGATGATCCTCGATGTGATTCGTGTGTTTCGCGTGGCCCGCTTGCGGCGCCATGCGTTGAGCTTTGCAGAATCGCTCAAGACGCTGGCTGGATTCCTTCCCACGCAGAATCGTGAACTTGAAAAGGCAATTCACGCCGCGGCGGAAGAAGCCGCACTCTCGAAGCGGGTTCTCTTTCTCTCACGCTCGCAGAAAGTCTTCCATCTGTGGCATGTGGTGCACAAGCCGTTCAGCTATGCCTTTGCCGTGCTCGCGATGATCCATATCGGACTGCAATTCTTCCTGGGGTACTTCTAGCAGCCAGCTATGGATACGCTCATCACGTACGGGATCGGCGGCGTTATTTGCCTCTTCTTTCTCATGGGCTATCTCAAGAGCCTGAAAAAGAAAGAAGCTCGCGCGCGCGAAGCGGCTGAGAAAGGGAAGCTCTTCTCTGAGGGTCCGAAAGCCCAGCATCCCCACATCGACAACAACTACTGCATCGGCTGCGGAACTTGCACCAGCGTGTGCCCCGAAGGCGATGTGCTGGCGATGATCGGCGGCAAGGCCGTGATCGTCAACGGACACAAGTGCATCGGCCACGGCCTCTGCGCGGACGCTTGCCCGGTCGGCGCGATCACCATGGTGATGGCGAGTCCCAGCATGGCTGCGGATATGCCGTACCTGACGCCGGAATATGAGACCACCGTGCCGAATCTGTTCATCGTCGGAGAACTCGGTGGTCTGGCGCTGATCAAGAACGCCGTGAACCAGGGTCGTGACTGCGTGGACACGATTGCCGCCCGCCTCAAAGCGAATGGAGCGGCTCAACCAGTTCCCGGTGTCCACGATCTTTTGGTGATCGGAGCGGGGCCGGCCGGAATCAGCGCTTCGCTGCGGGCGATTGAAAACAAACTCAACTACCTTACGATCGAGCGCGATGAGATTGGCGGTACGGTTGCGAAATATCCCCGGCAGAAGCTGGTGATGACGAGTCCCGTGGAATTCCCCATGTACGGCAAGTTTAAGAAGATGCAACTTTCCAAAGAGAACCTGCTTGCCTTCTGGGACATGATTCTGAACCGGGCCGACTTCAACGTGTCTACCGGCGAGAAAGTGGAAGACGTTAAGCGCGGCGAAGACGGCATTTTCAATGTCACGACGGTTAACAATCAATATCGCGCTCGCGCTGTCATCCTCGCGCTGGGCAAGGCGGGCGAACCCCGCAAGCTCGGTGTCAAAGGGGAAGAGTTGCCCAAGGTGATGTATCGCCTCATCGAGGCGGACCATTACATCAATAAGAAGATCCTAGTCGTCGGCGGCGGGGACAGTGCGGTGGAAGCCGCCATGGGACTCGTTTGCCAGACCGGCAACCAAGTGACCGTCTCCTACCGGAGCGAGCGGTTCAGCCGCATCAAGGAGCGCAACGCGAACCGCATCGAAGACTTCATGCGCTCCGGGAAATTGAAGGTGTTGTTCAACTCAAATCCGGTCGAGTTCAAGGCGGAATCGGTCATTATTGACGTCAACGGCAGCAAGCAGGAGATTGCGAACGATTTTGTGTGGATCTTTGCCGGGGGGACTCCGCCGAACGGCTTCCTGAAGAAGATTGGCGTCGGTTTTGGAGCGCGCGACTTGACGATCGAAGCCAGCAAAGAAGCCAAGAACGCCGCCGCAGAACGGAAACAACTCGCCCAGGCCGCTGCTGCGCCGTCTCGCTGAAGCGGCTCCATCCTCATCCTCGTCACTGGACCCACCTGTCGTAGAATTGAGCGCTTGCCTGTCCTTTCAGAACTCGACGGACTCGTGGTCGCGCTGGTGCGTCCGCGCAATCCCCTGAATATTGGCGCCGCCGCTCGCGCAATGAGCAATTTCGGCGCGCACCGGCTGCGCCTGGTGAATGCTTTCGCGGAGGGATTTCGCGAGGCCCGTTCGGCCGTAGGCGCATCTGACTTGCTAGAGAAGGCCGAAGAATATAAGACCGTTGCCGAGGCGGTTGCTGACTGTGCTCTGGTCGTGGGCACGACTGCGGTGCGCAATCGAGCATTGCAGCAGCCCGTGCGCCACCTCGACGAACCGGCTGGCAGCGCGATCCGCCAGCAGCTTCAGACCGGGCGGGTTGCCCTTCTGTTCGGCTCCGAGAAAATCGGCCTGACGAATAAAGACTTCAGCCACTGTCATTGGCTACTGAACATTCCGACCAAGGAACAGAACATCTCGATGAATTTGGGACAGGCCGTCGCGGTCTGTCTCTACGAACTGGCGCGGGGCACGTCAGTCCCACTAGCGAAACAGGAGATTGAGCCGGCGTCAGCTGGTCAGACCGAACATATCACTGAGGGATTGCTCGAAGCGCTTCGCATCAGCGGCTACGTGAAGCCTGGGACGGACGCCATGTTCGAGAAAAAAGCCCGGCGACTGATCCTGCGCTTCGGGCTCGAAGCCTACGATGCCAAGTTGCTGCTCGGCATGGTGAGGCAGATCGTGTGGAAGTTGCGCCAGACGACCAAAGCCTAGTGCGTCACTCGTTCTGGCACGGCCTGGGTTGAGGTTCGTTTGAAGCGGAATTGAACCAGCCACGTGCTGGCCGTTGGCTTCCCGTCAACCACGGGAGCCGAGAACTCCCAGCGTTGCGCGGCCTTCAGAGCCAGCCCTGCGAAATATTTGCTGGGCCCGGGCGACGTCAGCTTCGAGGCTGTCACCTTACCAGCAGGATCCACCTCAACTCTTACTCCAACCTTCACCGTTCCCGTGATCGTGTGCTGCGCGCTCTTAGAAACATCGGGCAGCACCTGATGCACGACTTCGCCGCCGGAGGCGACCGCCTTCTTCGGCGACGCGACTGGCTGAGCAGCCGCCGGCTTGGGTGTAACTGCCGGCGCAGTTTGGGGCGCGGCCTGAGGCGCAACAGTTTGAGGTCGGCTTTGAGGCGAAGGTTGTGGTGCGGTTTGAACGGCGGGCGGCTCGGTCGTGGCGGTGGCAGGCACAGGCGCGTTTTTCCCGCGAGAGAAATAGATGATCAATCCCACCAGGACCACCGCTGCCAGCAACGCGGCCGCAATGGGCCCGCGTTTGCTCGGGCGTCTTCGCGGCAACGGCGCTTCAGCCTCCGCCGGCACCGATCGTGCCGCAGGCTGCAACCGCGCTTGAATTTCTGTGATCGAGCAGCGCCGCTTGGGATCGAGATGCAAGCACTCACGAGCAATTCCACGGAACGGCGGGGGAACAGTCTCCGGCGGGTCGGGATCTCCGCGCAACGTCTCGCCTTCAAACGCTACGTTCTGCGTGAGCGCCGCGACCAGTGTCACTCCAATCGACCATACGTCGCCCGCAGGCGAGACTATTCCGGCCGCCGTTTCGGGTGCATCGTATACATCGCGCCGCTTTGGAGCGGGGTTCAACTCCGCGGACGAAACGATCTGATCTGCTGAGAGCTTCAACTGATCGCCCATGGCGTGCACGTTCGACGGCTTGATGCGCCCGTGCACAAATCCTTTGCTATGCAAATACGACAGCGAGTCCAGAAGCGGCGGGAGCAGGTCCGTTACCTCGGTCGCCGCCAGAGGCCGCTGTGGAAGGATCTGCGATAGATCTTCCTCCGCATATTCCATGACGAAATAAAGGAGGGGCGTGCCATCCAGCTGGCACCGTCCGGCTTCATAGATGCGCATCAGGTGAGGGTGCGAGAGTTTGGCCGCCGCACGCCAGCGCGAAAGCTGACGGTCAGCATCCGAACCGGCCGCGATCAGTTTGATTGCGACTTTTTCATCGGCGTGACCGGGCCGCTCGGTGAGAAAGACTGCGCTATGCTCCGAGCCGCCCAGCCAGTGCCGAAGCGGAAATTTCCCGTCGACGCGGCCTTCCCACTTCTTCCATTCCTCAGGACTGCTCATGAGCGGCTCCCCGCGAACAGACATTCTATGCCATCCGCAAAAAACCGGTAAATACAGCGGACTTCGGGGAGCCGCTTGTGGCTGAGAAGTCAGTTCACCTGCTCTTGTAGCTGAACGTCACCTTCGTCTCCTCGTCGAGAACCAGAGGCCGGACGAAGCTGAATGAGGTGCCAGCCCGCGGAACATCAATCGCCACAGGTAGTACTCCGGCCACCTTGCGCTGCAGGTTCACGACATTCGCCGAGGCTGTATTTTGGTTTGCGACCCCGGGACCAAGCCTCTCCAATGAAGTCATGCGTTGGCCGTCTATTGGCCCACCACGGTTAGTGCCATACGCCTCGCCGTGAAACGCGTTCGTTCCGCTCTTCGTTGTTTGAGGCATCGTGCTCGAAATCTCCACCGTTTCAGTCACGCTCGCAACGCTCAACGGAAAGTTGTAGCTCGACGGCTTGTTGGCATCGTAGTTGAGATTGAACGTGCTTGTTTGGAAGCCAAGCATCTCCGTTTTGGCTTTGAAGTTTCCTGATCCCAGTCCGGTGACTGCCCAGCGACCCGCGCCGTCAGTCGTTGCCGTTCGGCTCGATCCATTGCTCGCGGTGATTGTGACACGCGCGTTCGGAATCACGGCTCCACTGGGGCCTGTTACGTAACCGCCCATTTGCCCGGGAGGCGCCTCCAAATTTGCGTTGCTATACAGGCTCGAGTCACGGTTTTCCGCGTTCATCGCGTCTTCTTCGCGGAATGGCGCAGGCACACGGTTGGCGGCAACTACATCGCCGCCGAAGTCCTTCACCTTGTATTGTTCCGGCAGAAAGACTTCCCAACTCAACAAGCTGATGGGAATGTCCATGCTCGGAAGGCTGAGATCGGCGCCGCCCTTCTTCGCAAACGGCGCTCCCGAGTGCATGAATACGAACGATACCTCGTACGAACCAGTCGGACGAAATCCCGGCCGCAGAAGAGGGACGCGACTTCCGTCCGGGCCTTGCACTGGTTTCACGCGCTCGCCGCCTACCTCCGCCGAAAGAATGCTGACGCCCGCGGGCAGCGCCACTTTGAGGAACGGCTGCGCCTGGTTCTTAACGATCAGCTTTACTTCGGTGAGCGACTTGCCTTCCGAGGTGACCATGGTCGTGACCACTGCGCTCTCGGCAACCGCGGCGAGCACGCTACCGTCGGGNNCGGGAAATGCGCCAGCGACCGCAGATAAGGGTTCGCTTCTTTCACGTCCATGCGCTTCAAGCCGCCGCTTTCCGTCGCGGTCAGCTCCATGGTACCCGAGCCCTCGACCAGCACTTCGCCGGTCTCACGCTGGGCTCGCTTAAAGCTGAGGAAGGGCGCGTCGGCCTTCTCACCGCTGATCGAGCGCTCCAGAGAAATCAGAAACTGGTGGTTGCGTTGGTTGGGCGCATTCACCTTCAGGGCCAAGACTCCCGAGTTCGTTTCGGTGGAATCGAGCGTGGCGCCGGTAACTCCTGTGACCTCAAATCCCTCCGGGACGTCCACGTGAAATTGCGATGGCTCACCCTGCACGACCGTGATGTCGGCGAGCACGGCCACGCGCATCTCCGCCTCGCTGACCGAAATGAGCGTCTTTGCATCGGAGAGAAACCGCACTTCACGCGGCACCGTCGGAGTCACAGATTCCCGCGTGGTCCACCAGATGTTCGCGGGCTGTCCCGGTACCAGCGTGGCTTCGATCGTGGTATGTCCGTTCTCCGATTTCCGGCTGGTGATGATGCCGGGATTGATGTTGGCAAAGGTATGATCGCCAGGAATCACGAGTGCCAGTTGCACGCTGCCAGCCGCGGGCGCGGGAAGACTGAAGGACGCGCGTCCCGCCTCGATTCGCAGCGGCAGCCCGGTGTCGAGCGCGACGGAAAATTCGCCCGGCCCCGGCAGCAACGCCATGTGCGTGCCATTCTCCTGCAGCAAAGGAACGCCTTTGCCGTTCTGGTGCGCATCGAGCACGGTCATCCCGCTGGTCAGCGGAACCTTGCTGATACCCTTACGGAAGACTTCACCTTCCAGGTTCACAGTACCGCACACCTCGTCGTTCTCAACGTGCAACTTCAAATCCGCGTGCTTGACCGAGTAGGGAAGGGGTGCGACATCGGATTTCTTCGGCGGCTTCGCCGCGAGTTCCACCAGCTTGTTGTATTCGTCGAGGCTCAGCGTGACATTGCCGGAGTCGGGCAACGGCAGCGTGGATTTTTCTTCTCCCGGAGGCACCTGCGCCATGCACATCGAACACAGCACCAACATCACGAATATGTTTTTCATCGCACACCTGCCTTTTTGTCACGCTGGAAGTTGAATTCTGCCGCTGGAAACTGGTTCTCGCTGGTGAGTTCGGACACAAGGAATATCGAGGGACCAAATGCGGGGAATGCTACGTCGATCGGTAGGATGCCGGTCACCTTTCCGGCCGACGATTTTGCCTTAAACGAATCGAGGAGAGCCTGGGTCGCGTCCTTTTTCTCCTTGTCGTCGGCGCCCTGCAACTTGGCGAACTGGTCCATTCGATCGAACTCTTTGGGACTAGCAGCAGGGGCATTCACCGAAGCCCGCATCACCACGACGCCGCTCGGCGATTCCAGCGCCGCAGACACGGGATTCACATACTCCTGCGTGCGAAACGTTCCCGGCTCTGCCGAAACCTTGAATAGAGGCGGGTAGTAAAGCAATAATCCGGTGCGTGAGATCGGAAGATCCAGTGCAGGAAGAGTTACCTTCTGCTGACCTTTATCGTTCCAAGCCGGTGCCTTCGCGAGATAGAGGATCTCGACGGCGAATGCCGGCGCATCGTCCCCGCCGCGCGATTTCTCCAGCGGCAGCAACAAACTCCCGTCTGGCGATTGGCCCGGACGAACCGGCCTTCCCGCAAGCGTTACGCTCTAGACGGTTGCTCCCGCGGGAAGCGTTACCTTTACAAAGTTCCGTTGGTTGTTGCGAACGGCGTAGCGTGCTTGCACGAGTTCTTTCCCGTCGGCGCTCATCAGCACCTGATAGCGAGCCTCTTCGATGTTCGCCATCAGAACGGCCTGCTGGTCGTAGCGAGCAACGTTCACGCTCAACGACCTTGTCGCGCCCGCCTCGCCCGACCGCGCCCGAAACGCGACGAGAGCGGGAGACTGTCGGTTCGCAACCATCTCGCCGAGATCAGTGGCGTCTGCATCCTCAAGACCCTGCGCTTTCTGGTCTTTGATTTCACCCGCTCCGAGGATTTCCACGGCCACTCCTCCCGTGTCGCGTTCCGTGTTCAGAAGCCGCAGCAGCGGAATGTCGATGATGCCGTCTTTGGGTAGCCGTGCTTCGCCGCTGATGACGAAGCGAGCGCTGTGCTCGACCGGTTCCAGGAAGGTCACGGCAAGTTCGCCGTTCTTCATCTCCCAATCGGCCACCACCGCACCAGAAACCTGATTGATGGTTATCTTGTCTGGCAGTTGGAGGCGTACCTCGCGGGCCGCGCCCTGCACGACCTCGAAGTTGGCTTCGGCGTAGACGGAAGTCGAGTCCTCCCCCAGGCTGGTCAATTGAGTCAGCGAGCCGCGCAGGCGCAGCGGCAGTTCGACGTGATGATCTTCCGTCTTTCTCCGCCACGTGAACGTCAGGGCCTCATTTCCGCGTGCATAAGCGAGCCACTTGGTCTCGCCCGCGGCTTCCGATTTCTCGGAAAGCAATCCGCCGCCGATTCTCAAATCGACTCCCTGCCGCGGAAGTAAAACCGTGGCCCGCGTCACTCCCGATTCTGTGGACGGCAGAGAGATGCTCTCGTCGCCCGCGGAAGTTGTGACTGGCACATCCACATCGAGCAGTAGTTCGAAGCGCCCCGCATGAGAGAGCAGAGCCGAGAGATGCGTTCCTCCCTTGCCTTGACCCTGTGCACCCGGCACCAGTGATACGGGTTTGCCGTCCAGGCGCGCTTCGCGCACCAGCAGGCCCGCAGGCACGGGCACGCGCACCCACCCGTCTTTCAATACGTCGACGGTCAGGCTGGCCCGCCCCGCCGCCAAGTCGCCGGCCACGTGCAGGTCGTAGTCCACGCGCGTCAGCGTGGCGTCGGTGGGAGGCGGTTCTGGATCGTGCTCGACCGGGTAAGCTTTCGCTCGCAGCACTCGATATTCATCGACCGGAATCACAACCCATCCCGCGATATGCGAAGGCTCAACGGGCTTCTCGTCTGCTCGAGGTACGGCTTGCGCAGCGGCTCCCCAACAGACCGAAGCAGCGACGATGCAGGGGAAAAACGGTCTCAGAGCAAATCGTCTGAGTTGCGGAAACACAGCGAGAATCGACTTTTTCATGGTTCAAGCCTCACTCCAACTACTCTGGGGATGCGCGTCTTTCTCTAGGGGATGTTTCAGGGTAGCGGCCATCCAGAGTAAGAATGGTCGGGCGACAGGAAATTGCAGGGCAAATTAGGTAACGGTTACCGTGTTAAGAAGTTGGGAAGGCGCGTCAGACGGCGGCTCTGCTGTACCATAGCAAGTCGTAGCGACGCCGTCCCGGCGGCTGTCGTGGCGGCGTCTCGCCGCCACAGCCGGATGCTACGAGGGACGCGGAGGTCCGATTGCCTTTCAGCACGGAAAAGTCGAGACAGATTTACGAGCGCACGCTGGGCGTGCTGATCGAGGCCAGCAGTTCCTCCTCACGGGGACCGGCAAACTTCGGCAAGTATCCCATCTTCATGGAGCGCGCCCGCGGCTCGCGAATCTACGACGTCGACGGCAACGAGTACATCGACTGGATGATGGCCTTCGGCGCGCTGCCTCTGGGCCACGCGCATCCTGAGATTGTGGAAGCCATCACCGAAGCCGCCACTACCGGAGCGCACTTTGCCACCGCGACACCGGTCGAACTGGAAGTGGCGGAGATGCTGCAGCGCATCGTTCCGAACGCTGAGCGCGTGCGCTTTGCGAACACCGGCACAGAGGCGGTGATGGCGGCGATTCGGCTGGCGCGCGGCGTCACTGGCCGGCCCAAGCTTCTGAAGTTCGAGGGCCACTACCACGGCTGGCACGACGACTTGCTGGTAAGTTCCAACGTCCTGCCGCCAAGTGCTCTGGGGTTGCGTTCCGATCCCATCAAGATTCCCGACAGCTCCGGTCTGAATCGAACCGCGCTCGACGACACGATTGTCGTGCCCTGGAACGATCTGCCAGCCCTGCAGCATGCCATTGAGAATCACCCGAGCCAGATCGCGGCGATCATCACCGAAGGCATCATGGCCAACATGGGCGTGATTCCACCGGCGGACGGATATCTGCGCGGCCTCCAAGAACTCGCAAAGGCGAACGGCATTCTTTTCATCCTCGACGAAACTGTGACCGGATTCCGCATCGCTCCCGGAGGCTGCCAGGAATACTACAAACTGTCTCCCGATCTAGTGACCTTCGGCAAGGCGCTGGGCTGCGGATTGCCGGTGGCTGCTCTGTGTGGACGCGCCGACGTGATGGATGCGCTGCAGTGGGGAGGCGTTCTGCACTACGGCACCCACAACGGCTCGCGCATCGGAATGCACGCCGCTCGCGCTAACCTGCGTGTCCTCACGCGCGATAACAACGCCTCCTTCCGCCACACTTGGCGCATTGCAGAACGGCTGTGCGCGGGCTACAGGGAGCTGTTCAAGAAGAAAGGCCGCGCGGTTGTAGTGCAGAATGTCGGTCCGATGTTTCAGTTGATGTTCACCGACCAACCCACGATCCGCGACTACCGTGACTTCTGCCAGTTCGTGGACCGCGCCGCCTTTCAGAAGTTCGTGCTGTCGCTGTTTCCGTTCGGCGTGTACTTTTCACCGTCCGCCGCGCTGCATTCGATTGTGACACTAGCTCATACGGATCAGGACGTCGACCTCACTCTGAAGGCGGCGGGGAAAGCGCTGGAATAGAGCGGGTAGTCTGAACCAGGAGAGAGGTCGATGTGAATCGGGAACAAGTATTAGTGCAAGAACAAGCACTCGCGCAAGATCCAGAACCAGAACAAGACACTGCGATGGTGGCCAACTCGCAGTCTGAGATTCGAACCCGTATCAAGCAAGGCACAATCACCTGGACTGGACCGCTTCTGGTGGTCGTAGGGCGCAGCGCTCTGATGTTTGTGGCCCAAGGGCTCGTAGCAGCGGTCCTCGCGCTTCGAGGCAATCGCATGGCATGGCTCTCTGCCGGGGCATGGTGGACCATTTACGGGACGCTCATCGATCTTGGTTGTCTGATATTGATGTGGAGGTTCGTCCGACGGGAGGGAATTACCCTTCGCAATCTTATCGGCCCTATTCGCTGGCAGCGCGGTCGCGACATCTTTGTGGGCATCGGATTATTTCTGCTTATCTTTCCTCTGTTTGTGGGTGGCGGTGTGCTGAGCGGTTTAATGTTCTATGGAACGCTGCAAGTGACTGCATATCCGGGCATCCTCGGGGGGCGCGTGCTGCCGGTTTGGGCCGTCATCTACAGCCTCAGTCTGTGGTGGTTGATTTGGTCGACGACCGAAGAAATGACCTACCAAGGCTATGTTCTGCCACGGATTCAAGCGCTGTCGGGACGCGCCTGGATCGCAGTTCTCGTGGTCAGCTTCTGGTGGTCACTCCAGCACAGCTTCTTGCCGTTTATCCCCGATTTGCGCTTCGTCCTTTGGCGCTTCCTTGCGTTCTTACCCGGAGTTATCGCTTTCACGCTGGTCTACCTGCGCACTCGGCGCCTTGCTCCGCTGATTCTGGCTCATTGGTTGATGGATATTTCAGCCGCCGTAATGACGATCCAGCGCTGAGGCGTGATCTTCGATCCATAGTAAGCGCGCAGGGTCCGGAGGCGTTTGATCAATGATGATGATGGAATTGAGGAAGATCGAAGAACGCGCGGGCCGCCTTCTATCTCTGGAAGGCAAGGTGGCGATGGTCACTGGTGCCGCCTCGGGGATCGGGCGCGGCATCTCGATTCGCCTGGCTGAGATGGGGGCCTTCGTCGCTGTCCTCGACATCGAGGAGACAAAGGGACGCGAAACTGCCACCGAAATCGAAGCTCACGGAGGCGAAGCCGTCTTCCTGAAGTGCGACGTCCGCAGCGCTGCCGACTGCCGCCGAGCCGTCGAGACCATGATCGAGCGTTCCGGCAAGATCGACATCCTCTGCAACTGCGCCGGCATCGCCATTCGCAAAGACATCGTCGAGCTCACCGAGGACGAATGGGACCTTGCCTTCGATGTGACGCTCAAGGGAATCTATCTGCTCTCGCGCGAAGTTGTGCCTCACATGGTCCGCAACGGCGGGGGCAGCATCATCAATATCGGCTCGGGATGGTCGCTCAAGGGAGGCCCTCGCGCTGCGTCCTACTGTGCCGCCAAAGGCGGTGTCGTGAACCTGACGCGCGCCATGGCCATCGACCACGGCAAACACAACATTCGAGTGAACTGCGTGTGTCCGGGAGACGTCGAGACTCCGATGCTGGCCAGCGAATGCGCCCAGCTTGGCGCAGACAGGGGAGAGTTCATGCGGGAAGCCGCGAATCGTCCGCTGGCGCGGGTCGGCACTCCCGATGACATTGCCGATGCGGTTTTGTTCTTGGCGAGTCGCATGTCGAGTTGGATCACGGGCGCAGCCCTAGTGGTGGATGGCGGAGGACTAGCCTAGAGTTCGTTGTAGAGACGTTACTTGCAACGTCTCTGCCGGCAGCAACGCAAGCCTCGCGCTCGCCGATACCACCGGCAAAGACTACGTCTCTACTACGTAACGGTGACAGACCTCAACCGCTTCGCCTTTGCCGCGCCGCTTCGTACAGCACGATGCTCCCCGCAACGCCCGCATTCAAAGATTCCACCTGCGCAGTGTGGGGAATCGCGATCAGTTCGTCCGCCTGCGCCAGCACAGCACGCGGCAGGCCCGATCCCTCGCTGCCGATGAAAACTGCCGAAGGCCCGGTAAGATTCGCCTGATCGAGCGGCGTGCCCTTGTGCGAAGAAGTCGCAATCAGCCGCACACTCTGCGCGCGCAGCTTGGCGGAAATCTCTTCCAGCCCGCCCGCAGTTTTTCCAACAATAACCGGCAGCCGGAACACCGAGCCCGCCGAGGCCCGAATCACCTTCGAGTTGAACGGACTCACCGTGCCCTCGCCGAGCACTACTCCTGCGCTGCCGAAGGCTTCTGCCGAGCGCAAGATCGTCCCTAGATTTCCTGGATCCTGCAGCCCTGCGAGAACGATGACCGGGCCAACCTGCAATCGCTCCAGCAGATCTGCCAGAGAGAATTCCTTCAGGCGAACCAGCGCCGCGACTCCTTGCGGCGTCTCGGTCGGAACGGTGGCGTCGAAGAGTTTGTCGGGAAGGAGCAGCGTGTCGACGTTGGCACCGATCTGAGGCAGAAGACGCTCCGCCAGATTTTGCGCGGATTCCTTGAAGAAGACTGCGCGAAAACGCAGCCCGCTGCGGATCGCCTCTTCCACAATGCGCAGGCCTTCGATGGCGCAGCTTCCGTCTTCGGTGCGTTCGGCACGTGCGAAAGCCTGACGCAGTTCCTTCACGAGTGCGTTGTGGCGGCCCTCAATGCGGCGGAGTCGGTGCTGGGCGCTGGGGGCGGATTCTGCGGTTCGAGTCATCTAGGATTCACGGTGCGCAATTGCAATCATACGCTGCCGCTTCCTCTTGCCGCGTTTTGCCGTATTATGGTAGGTTTCGCGGTCTAATTAAACTAGTCTGTTGCATTTAGAAGGGAGCGCCCGTGCGCGCCGAGATCCTAAAAATTAATAGCGATACTCCTGAATCGTCCCTGGTGAAATACGCCGCCGATCAGATCCGTTCCGGCGAAGTGCTAGGCATGCCTACCGACACTTTCTACGGACTAGCTGCCGACCCCTTCAACCTGCGCGCGGTCGATAAGGTCTATGACATCAAGACCCGCTCGCGTCACAAGCCCCTGTCGCTGCTGATTGCCAGCACCGACCAGGCGGAGGAACTCGCCAAGCCGCTGCCCGAAGAGTTCTATGCGCTGGCGCGGAAATTCTGGCCGGGCCCGCTGACCATCATCGTGAAGGCCGGCTCGCGTCTGCCGCTCAAAGTAACCGCCAATACCGGCAACGTCGCCTTGCGTGTGCCTAACGCTCAGATTCCGTTAGCGGTGGTAACGGCGGCAGCCATTCCGATCACCGCGACTTCCGCCAATCTCAGCGGTGCTTCGGAGTGCACCAGCGCCGAACAGGTGCGCGAACAACTCGAGGGCCGCATCAATATCATCGTCGATGGCGGCTCTTCTCCGCGGGATGTTGCTTCCACCATCATCGATCTCACGGACGAAGCCACGCGCTGGCGCATCATCCGCGAAGGCGCCATCGCCGCCGACGAAATCTCCAAATTCTTCGCACAAGGATGAACGCCGAAAAGATGCTCGCCTACAGGATGAACCGCTAAGGAATGACCGATGAAGCCGCCAACCAGCGTCCGCACCCGCGATGGTGGCTTCGTCTGTTGCTTCTGTTCGTCGCCTCCGTTGTATTGTTCCTGATCATCACCGCCGTTCAGGTGGCGCACACTGCCTCCCTCCAGGAAATCCACGCTGCCGACGCAATTGTCGTCTTCGGAGCTGCGGAGTATTCCGGGCGCCCGTCTCCCGTATTGCGCGCGCGTCTCGATCACGCACTCGAGGTCTTCCACCGAGGAGTTGCGCCTGTGGTGATTACGACTGGTGGCGCCGCTGCTGATCCCACCTTCAGCGAGGGAGGCGTGGGCCGCGACTATCTGATGCGCCACGGTGTCCCCGAACGCAGCCTGATCGCCGAGACGCAAGGCCGCGACACGGCGGAATCTGCCATTCGCGTGGGCGTGATTATGCGCGCCAACGGTCTGCACAGCTGCGTAGCGGTCAGCGACGCCTACCACGTTTTCCGGATCCGCAAACTTCTGGAGCACGAAGGCATTGGGCCGGTCTACGTAGCACCGCGCCCGGACTCGCTTCCACACAGCATGTGGCAGCGTTCAGTCGCGGTCCTCCGCGAAACAGCCAGCTATTTTTTGTGGAAACTGGGGATTACTTAGAGTGAGGAATTCGGGCTCGAAGCTCGAAATGTGCCAAACCGAAGCCGTTCTGGCGGACCCGCATCCGTCATAACTCATCGCCGTTATAGCTGTTGCTTTGAATCTTGAACGAGTTTTGCATTCCTCGCCAAGCCTATCGGGGCAACCGGACTCCTGAGAGATGACCTAAGTTTACTGCGGCTCGTACGAAAGTGATCTCCAAAAAACTACCAGCCCTCACGCTCACGCAGGCTTGTGATGTGGCTCACATGATGCCGACCATGCCACGCATAAAGAGCCAGGGTCTTCTCCAGGGTCATCGCGCCCAAGTCTGGGTGGCGAAACGTGCGCTTCCACTCCTCGGGCGATAGCGACCGCAGCAGGCGTACCCAGCGATCGTGCAAAGCGTCCAGCATCGTCAGAGAAACTTCAACCGGAGTTGACTTCGTGTCGGCCAGTTCTGCCCAGCGATCTTCCGCATAGGGCTTGATGGTCGGCTCGTCTTCGGTCAGAGCCAGCTTGAAGCGCACATAGGAATTCAGATGGCTGTCGGGCACGTGATGCACGACCTGTCGGACCGTCCATCCGCCCGGACGATACGGCGTGTCGAGTTGAGCCTCAGACAGGCCCTTGATCGCGGCGCGCAGGTTCTCTGGAGTACGGGCAATGTCATCCAGTGCCGTTTGCTTCTGCTGCTCGGTCAGCGGCCCGTCGAAGTGGAACTTGCCAATGGGAAAGCGAAGGTCGGTCATTGTTATTTCCTGAAGTCTCAACTACAGATGATCGAGGATCGTTGCTGGTTTCAACAAGTCGATTCGCTGCCGAACCCGAGCCTGAGAAGCCGTTGTGGCTCTCTCTCTCTCTCTCTTGTCGAAAAAGCATATAAATGCTTATACTTATAAGCAGATATACGCTTATATGGCTAACTCAACATCCGAGACAGAAACCACCCGCTTGACCATTACCTGGTCCAAAGAGGCCGACCACGCCTTGCGTACCTTCCTGGGTTCCAAAGGCATGAAGAAGGGGGACCTCTCAAAATTTATCGAGGAGGCTGTCCGCTGGCGGATCTTTCATCAGACGGTCCGCGAAGCGCGTGCCGCTTTTGCTGACGTTCCTTCCGACGAACTGCAGAAGATGATTGATGAGTCCGTCGAAGAAGTGCGGGCGAAACACTACCGCGAGCGCTCCAGACGGCCGTGATGCGCCTGATCCTCGACACCAACATCCTGCTCTCCGCGCTCCTGTCCCCACGAGGCGCTCCCGCGAAGTTGCTCGATGCTTGGGAGCGGAAGAAGGTTACCCTCATTGCCTGCCATGCGCTTATCGCGGAACTCCGGGAAGTCGCCGGGCGACCGTTTTTCAGGAGTAGACTACGCGCTGGGGCTGCCGAGTTGCTGGCCGCCGGCCTACGGGACTTCTCTTCATTTTGCCAGGATCTTCCATCCGGACCCGCCGCGCCGGACCCCAAGGATAGTTATCTGCTCGCGCTGTCTGAAGCAGGAGACGCCGACTTTCTCGTGACTGGCGACAAGGAACTCCTCGCGCTCAAGCATCACAAATCCGCGCGAATCATTAGTGCAGCCGCGATGATCGAGATTCTCAAGACCCAAGGGGCAAATGACTGAAGGTCCTCGTCTCTGCTCGCTAGAGACCAACCGGAACCCGCGCCGTTAACTACCACCCCTAGTACCCACCTGTGCGCGGCCCCATTCCCTCCGGCTTCGAATTTCGGTTCCTCGTGCGCCCAACATGCCACTCGATTGGTGCATCCAAGGTGTGTTCTAGGCTAAACTCTCTGAGCGATTGAGTTTAGCTACTCGATTCCCAAGGGCCGGCCACGGTGCCTGCCTTCGGGAATTGCCTGCGAGGGGAACTATGCCGTCGTCGGTCTGGTCTGGTCACTTAACCTTCGGACTCATCTCCATGCCGGTGCGTCTGTTTTCCGGCGCGCGCAGCAGCGGCATTTCCTTCAACATGCTGCATCGCACTGACAAGTCGCGGCTCAAGCAGCAATACGTTTGTCAGGCGGATGGCCAAGTCGTCGACCGCGCCGACATCGTCAAGGGCTACGAGTTCCGCAAGGACGAATACATCATCATCGAGCCCGATGAGATCAAAAAGATCGAGCCGCAGACCGCCAAGACCATGGAGATCCTCGAATTCGTGAAGACCAGCGACGTCGATCCGGTGTATTTCGAGTCGTCGTATTACATGATGCCCGAGGAAGCTGGCCGCCGCCCCTACGCGCTGCTCACCAAGGCGCTCGAAGAGAGCGAATACGTCGCCATCGCCAAAATCACCATGCACAACCGCGAATACACGGTGTTCCTGCGCCCGCACGAAGGCGGAATGATGTTGCATACCATGTATTACGCCGAAGAAGTGAAGAAGGTGGAAGGATTCGGCGCTCCCGACGTGGAGTTGAAGGAAGCCGAAGTGAAGGTCGCCCACCAGTTGATCGAAGCGCTAGCCGACGAGTGGGATCCCGAAAAGTATAAAGACAACTTCCAGGAAAATTTGAAGAAGCTGATCGAGATCAAGCTCGAAGGCGGGGAAGTCGCCGCCGTCGAGAAGCCAAAGAAACTAGCCCCGGTGGTCGATCTGATGGCGGCGTTGAAACAGAGCTTGGCCCAGATGGAAGGCAAGAAGAAGCCCGCGGCCACCATCAAGACCGAGGAACCGGTGGCCGCGACTGCAAAATCGCGTCGCGGACGGGGGTAGAGCAGTTCTTCAGCGCGCAGCCTGATCTGACGCCCTCATCCCGCCTGCTTGCACGGGAAAAATCGTACACTTCACTGCCATCCGCTCATCCAACTTACCCCGATTCCTTGGCATCAGACGACTTAACTGAGAGCTGACGGCTGATAGCTGGAAGCTCTGAACTAGCGCAGAGGGCTCGCAATCGTTACAATAATCGCTTCTGTCTAAAATCATTCGAACTTAATCCTTCGAATCAGAACTTCTTCTTCGGGGTGCCGATGAGTTTCCGACGTGTGGGCTGGGTGGCAGCGATCGCGCTGGCAACTTTGCTGGAGATTTCTTGTGGTCAGGTCTATCGGCCCGTAGTCATTCCTATAAACACGACTCCGCCGAATCCGGCGAATTTCCACACAGTCTTTGGCATCAGCGCCAATGTCCCCTTGAATCCCGGAGCCGCCCTCCAGATCGACGTCTCCGGAGATACCGACATCGGCCAAGCCAACATGGGTGTGAATCCCACCCATGCCGCCATTCTTTCCAATAATGCGCGGGTTTTCGTGGCCAACGCCGGCGCCAGCCTGTGTTCTGGAGGGACCGACTCTGTCACGGCGTTCTTTCCGGCGGGCGGCAGCGCGATTTCGACTGGGCTGGGTACGACAACTACCTTCACCTTTCCCAACGTCGGCACTTCGCAGGCTTCCTCGATCACTGCGATTAGCGAGGCTGGTAATCTGGTTACACTCGCGCTCAGTGCCCCGATCAGTACTGCCACTGTGGGATCACAGATCGTTATTTCCGGGGTTTCGATCATAGGTGCGAACCCTGCTGCCTACGACGGGTGCTTCCCAATTTTCTCCGTCAGCGGCACAACCGTCCAGTATGTGAATCCGCTCTATGCGAATCTGCCGGCGGTTACGGGTGGACTTGCTACCGTTCCGATGTTTTGCCCCTATCTTCCTGACTATGTGGCAACCACCCAAAACAATGCCGCTTACGTAGCCAACTACGGAGCCGAAGGCGATCCGAATTGCAATCGAGCGAGCACAGACTCCGTCATGGCGCTCAATCCCGCGACGAACGCGATCAGCAACGTTGCCTACCTTCCCGCGGCGGCGCATCCCGTGGGGATGGTCGAAACGCCCAGTGGATCCGATCTCTACGTCCTCAATCAGGGCAACAATACGGTCAGCGATCTTTCTCCCATCGACCTGTCGACGGTGGCCACGATACCGGTGGCATCCTCTCCGGTGTGGGCAGTTGCGCGCCCGGATAGCCAGCGGGTGTACGTCGTGACTCAGGGGAATGCGTCGCAGCCGTCGCAGCTCTATACGATCAACACCGCGACCAACGCCGTGGTTCCGCAATCTCCGCAGTCCGTGGGTGTCGCCGGCACGAATTTTGTCCTCTATGACAAGAGCCAGAACCGTTTGTACGTGACCAATCCCAACCAAGGGACGGTGTACGCTTTCGACGCGACCAGGGATCCACCGACTCCCGTGGGAAATCCCGCGGGCATCAGCATCCCTTTGCCACCGGCGTGTTCCAGTACGACTTGCTCGGCAGTAATGCCTGTGTCCGTGGCGGCATTGCCAGATGGCAGCCGGTTCTATGTTGCCAGCTACGCGACCGCGACCTCCGGCTGTCCCGATCTAACGTTAGCCGCAACTGGCTGTGTGATTCCGCAGGTGAACGTTTTCGACGCACGGTCTTTAACCGTAAAAACGACGGTTTTCCCGCTGCTGCCCCCGGTGACGACTTCCACGGGAACTGTCGCCCCATTCGCACTGGCGCCGTCCACGTTCTGCGCGCCGCTAACGACTTATACCCCTGCAGTGGCGCGCTTCCGCATGTCCGCAGTCGCCGCCGCCGACAGCAGTCGAGTTTACGCCAGCCTCTGTGACGGAGGTTCAGTGGCGATCGTCAACACCACGACCAGTTCAATCGCTACCGGCGGGACCAACACGCCCGATACGCTGGTGACGGATCTTCTCGCTCCGTTCAGCGCAGCGCCTGCGCAGTCGGGTCAGGAACCCCCGCCGCAGAATCCTGTCTTCCTGCTTATCGGACAGTAATCGGATGGACCTGCCCTGGAATGCAGCAGGACAGCGTCAGTGAGAACCGGTTTTAGACCTTGGCGGGAACTTCTTCCTTCACGGCCTCTCTGGCCGCGTAGTGCGAATCGACGTATCCGTCGAGAATCTCAATAAACTCCGCGACGATGCGATCGCCCTTCAGCGTGGTGAACAGTCGGCCGTCGACATAGACTGGCGCCTTGGGTTCCTCGAACGTGCCCGGCAGGGAAATGCCGATGTTGGCGTGCTTCGACTCGCCTGGTCCGTTGACCACGCATCCCATGACGGCGAGTTTCATTTCTTCCACGCCGATGTACCGCCCCTTCCACCCTGGCATCTGCTCGCGCAGGTAATTCTGAATCTGCTCGGCCATCTCCTGGAAGAATGTGCTCGTGGTACGCCCGCAACCCGGGCACGCCGTAACCTGCGGCGTGAAGCTGCGAATGCCCATCGACTGCAGAATCTGCTGCGCCACGCGAACTTCTTCCGTGCGGTCGCCGCCGGGAGCAGGCGTCAGCGAAACTCGAATCGTGTCGCCAATGCCTTCCTGCAGCACGACGCCCATCGCCGCGCTCGACGCAACCACGCCCTTCGCGCCCATCCCGGCTTCCGTGAGTCCAAGATGCAGAGGATAGTTGCAGCGTGCCGCCAGCGCGCGGTACACGTCAATCAAATCCTGCACGCCGCTCACCTTCGCGCTCAGAATGATCTGATCAGGCCGCAGCCCGAACTGTTCGGCCAGTTGTGCCGAAGTCAGCGCGCTCACCACCATCGCTTCCATGGTCACGTCGCGCGCTTCTTTCGGATCGTCCAGCCGCGAATTCTCGTCCATCATGCGGGTCAGCAGCGCCTGGTCCAGCGATCCCCAGTTCACGCCAATACGCACCGGCTTCTGATATTTCACCGCGACTTCAATCATGGTGCGGAAGTTCGAGTCGCCGGTCTTGCCGATGCTGGCGTTGCCGGGATTGATGCGGTACTTGGCTAGATCGCGCGCGCACTCCGGATACTTGGTCAGTAGAACATGCCCGTTGTAGTGGAAGTCGCCGATGATGGGCACGCGGATGCCCTGCTTGTCGAGTTGCTCGACAATATGCGGAACGGCCGCCGCCGCCTCGTCGTTGTTTACGGTCACGCGCACCAGTTCCGACCCGGCGCGAGCCAACTGCGCCACCTGCTGCACGGTCGAAGCGATATCGGCCGTGTCGGTATTGGTCATGGACTGCACCACAATTGGTGCATCCGACCCCACGCGCACACCGCCGACAAGGGCGGTCACGGTCTTTCTGCGTTGAATATTAGCCATATGGGAACTTCCATTTTACCACGTAGAATGCGGGCCCCGGAGGGCCTTTGGGTGGCGCAGAGCTGGAAGGGCTGCGCCACCCAAACCCTCGACCTCTTTAGAGACGGCCGAGCGTGATGCGAACGGCTGAACAGGAATCGGCATCTGGTTTCTCTCACAGAACCAAAATCGTCCCGGTGCAATGGCGTTCCGAGTCCCCTAGGTTACGGATTTCGTAACAGAAGTTGCGGCTAGTGGCGATTGGCTCCCATTGAGCTGCCCCGGGGCTTGCCGCAGAACCGTTGTTTCAAAAGCGCTTATCTGGACTCGCATCGCCGGAGGCACACAAAAGGCTGGATTTTGTAACGGATTACCCCGCCTTGGCCTACTTCGGATCACTGGGTCTAGCATGGCATCCCTCTGTTGGGAACGACCGAACCGACCTCGGGCCGAAGGAAGGGGATGTAACGCGGCGCCCCGAATCCTCACTATACTTTGTCCGCAATGGAGGTTTTCTGTATGAATCACCGCATCAAGGCGACTTCCACGGGTAAGAAACCCCTCGAAATCCACCGCGACAATCCCGTCGCCCCCGCCTGGCCCAGCTATAAGGGCAATTCGCAGTTTGTGGGAACGAGTCCCAGTGGCCGAGTGACCGTCTACGTTGACCCTTCGCTGGGACAGCCAGCGCTGCAGAATGCTCAGGATCTGGTCAACGACGCCGACCGCGTCGTGACCGCCAATGACGGTATCTTCGGCACTACCGGAGGCCCCGTCAGCGTGATTGTCTTTGCCCTCGGCGGCGCCACGGACGGCACCGGCGGCGCCGACCACATGGGCTGCGATTACACCACAGGAGCCGCCATCGAGTGCTGCGCTTCCTTCGATAACTCGGCGCGCGTGTCGGCTCTGTTTGAAGCAGAACTGAGCGAGTGTTCGATGAACGGGAACCTATGCGGCCTCAGTACCGGAGAAGCCTTGTCCCGCTGGTGCGCCACCGTGATCGGCAACAATGCTCTCGCCGATTTCGCGACCGCCCCGCAGTGGGCGCAGGATGGCGAACCAGACTTCGTCAGCCAGACCGACAACACCGATCAAAACGCCGACAGCACCGGCTGCGGCATGGCGTTCCTCTCCTGGCTGATCAGCCAGGGCTATGGTCTGGAGAAGATCGCGCCCGTAATGGTGAGCCTGGGCGACTCCGGAACTCTGTCCCAACTCTACGCCACTCTAACCTCCGCCTCGGCCGACAACGCGTTCCCGAACTTCCAGAGCGCGATCCAGAACCTGCCGAACGGCGTTACGAGCGACGATCCTTTCGGCGGATTGGCCAATCCATTGGCAATGGCACATCTGGCTCCAAAGACTGCGGAGTTGGTGGGCAGGATTTTTGCAGCCATGGTCTCCGACCTCGCCGCCGGGCGGCAGCCCGAACAAATGATGGCCAACGTGCGCTCTGCCATGCTTCCCGTCTCCAACGCGAAGGCAGCCACGGTGTGTGCGCCCAAGTCGAAACGGTTGCTCCCGCCGGCCAAGGGCGCGTCCGGAACGGATGAACACCGCCGTACGACCAGGTCGGCATAAACAAGACGGCAGAAAAAATAAGCCGGCGGCTGAATCATCAGCCGCCGGCCTTTGCTTGCAACCTCCGAAATATCTAAGGCAGTCGATCTGCCAGCCCCGGAATCGTCTTCTTCAAATCGTTGTAGATCACCATCACTGCGAACAGCACCAGGAAGACAAAGGCGAACTGGTAGACGCGCTCCTTGATATTCAGGCTGATGTCACGGCGCATCAGGCCCTCAATCAGCAGGAACAAGATCACCCCGCCATCGAGGATCGGAATCGGCAGCAGGTTGAAGATGCCGAGATTTAAGCTGATGGCCGCGGTCAGCCCCATCAGCGGAGTCCAGCCCTTCCGCCGGGCCGCCTCGCCCGCGGCCTGGCCGATCCGGATCGGCCCCTCAATCGATTTCATCGAGATCTTGCGCTGCGCCATCTTCTTCACGAGTTCCAGGATCAGCAGTGCATTCTGCCGGTTCTCATGCAGTGAAAGGTCCAAAGCCTCTGCGAAGGGCAGCGTCTTTACTTTCATCTGCATGGTCCCGATCCCGATCCGATAGCGCTTTTCCGAGAGCACCGGCTGCAGCGTAAATGTCTTCTGTTCGCCATTCCGAAGCACCGTCAGGGTGATGGCCTTGTCTTTGGAAACTTCCAGACTCTCCACCATCTCTGCCAGAGCCGGTACAGGTTTGCCGTCGAGTGTGAGGATCTTATCGCCTTCCTTTAGCCCGGCCTTCTCCGCCGGCATACCCTCTTGCAGATCGACGATCGTGACCGTGTCTTCTTTCGGAGCCCAGCCCGCGTATCCAATCTGGTCGAGTCCCATCGCCTCCGGAACCACAGTCTTTTCCAGCGTCTGCCCGTTGCGATCTACGGTCACCGCGAGCGGTTGCCCGGGGCTCAGCGCCTGCTTCAGATCGACCTGCTCCCACGTGGGATTCTGCACATCGTCAATGCGCGTAATGCGGTCGCCAACCTGAAACCCGGCTTTAGCGGCCGGCGTATTTTTCGCCACCCAGCCAATCACCGGGGCCTCGTCATAGACCGCCGGATATTCGTAATGCACCATATAGACGGTCGTGAGTAGAACGATTGCCAGCAGGATGTTCATCGTCGGCCCGGCGATCGCGATGAGAAACCGGTGCCAGCGCGAGTGATTCATGAACTCGCG
>PLBY01000052.1:0-3331 GCA_003134655.1 Acidobacteriaceae bacterium | reverse complement strand
AACTCGTGGATCAGGATCATGAAGCCCAGGACCGCCACCACCGCTACGAGGGAAGTCAGAAAGTCAGACATAATCGAGGTACGTACTCTCCAGCTGGTTAGATTCCGAAATTATGCGAACGATGTTGCCCGGGGCCGTTCAATTTTCTTTCCGTCTGCCACCCGCTGTTGCGCTAACCTGCGGGCTTCGCTGTCTGCTTCCAGCACTTTCCCAATGGACTCCAGTTTTCCAGTGCTTGTTGCTGCCAGAACGTCTTCAATGATCCTGGGAATATCGTTGAAGCCGATGCTGCCTTCCAGAAACGCTGCCACCGCAACTTCGTCTGCCGCGTTCAGCGCCACTGTTTTCGAGCCGCCAGCCTCCGCCGCTTCATAGGCCAGACGGAGACAAGGGAATTTTTTCAGGTCTGGAGGGCAGAAGTCCAGATGACGCAAGTCACTCACCGCAAAGCGCATATCCGACTGAATCCGATCGGGATATGTTAGGGCGTACAGGATCGGCAGCCGCATATCGGTCACGGAGAATTGAGCAAGTATGCTGCCATCCACAAACTCCACCATGGAATGGATTGTCGACTGCGGGTGGACAATCACTTCCACTTTTCCCGGCGGCATGTGAAACAATCTGCACGCCTCAATCACCTCAAAGCCTTTGTTCATCAGTGTGGCCGAGTCGATCGTGATCCGCCGTCCCATCTTCCACGTCGGATGGTTCAGCGCCTGCTCCACGGTGATCGACGCAAACTCCGACTGCGGCGTATTGAGAAACGGGCCGCCGGAAGCGGTCAGCCAGACGCGCTCGACCTCGTCCATGCGCCCGCCGCGCAGGCATTGATGCACTGCGTTGTGCTCGCTGTCGATCGGCAGCAGCGGCTTGCCTTGCCGCCGAGCCTCGGCAGTGATCAACTCCCCCGCGGCGACCAGACACTCTTTATTAGCAAGACCCAGAAGCTTTCCGGCGCGCACCGCTTCGTAGGTCGCTTCGAGTCCGGCCACACCGACGATGGCGCTGACCACGAAGTCTACTTCCGCATGCGTCGCAACCCGCACCGCCCCTGCCGCGCCATGGACAACTTCAATCTCGCCGAGCCCAGCCTGTTTCAATCGGGCGCGTAGAGCGTTGGCATCGGCCTCTGCCGCCATCGAAATTACACGCGGCCGCCAGCGCTTCGCCTGCTCAAACGCGGCTTCGAGATTCGATCCCGCAGCCAGCGTGACAATCTGAAACCGGTCAGGATAGGACTCGGCCACACTGAGCGTGCTGCGCCCAATCGAGCCAGTCGAACCGAGGATGGCGATGCGTTTCATGATTTAGAGCAGAGTTGGCACAGACTCTCTATTTTACGCGCTTCTGGCTTGCGCTGTTGGGGGAGGATGCGGGGAGGTTACTGCATCACACGCCAAGCTGTATAAAACCACAATACCGGAGCGGCAAACAGCAGCGCGTCGATGCGGTCGAACATGCCACCGTGCCCTGGCAGAATGGCTCCCGAATCCTTCACCCCGGCGCCACGTTTGATCAGCGACTCCACTAGATCGCCAAGCTGGGCCGCGATATTGAGCGCAATCGTCAGCAGAATGACGGGCCCCATCGCGGGCTGCTCCAGCCCAAACAGACCGTCGCGCCGCTCAATCAGCCCGACCCGCAGCAGAGCAGAACTCAACGGCAGCGCGTAGTGAAACAGCAGCCATCCGACTCCGACGCTTGCCGCAAGCGACGCAGCCGCCCCCTCCCACGTCTTCTTCGGGCTGATGCGCGGCGACATCAAATGCCGCCCCATAGACTTGCCCACGAAGTACGCGAAAATATCCCCCGCCCAAACCACCAGCAACAGATACAGCAGATAAAAAGCTCCCGCCCACTGCTGCCGAAGCTGCACCAGCATCCCCATGGGCAGCGCAATATAGGTGAACGCGAACACCGAGGCCGCCGCCGCCGGATATCCGCTGCGTAAGTCGACTCGCAGCATCAAAATGCTCAACGCCAGAAACGGCGCAATCGCCGCCGCAAATCCCAGGCAATACACAAACACAGCCGTGGAAAGCAGTGGCTTCTCGTTCCCCACATTGAGCGCCAGCAGCAGGAAAAAGAAGCCGACAAAAATGTAGGTCGGCATCCGCAACGGCTGCACGCCGTACGATTCCGTCAGCTTGAGGAACTCAAAGATGGTAAGCAGCGCCACGACAGCGGCCACAACCGCCAGCACCGGCACCGGCGCCCGCAGAATCAGCGCCAGCACAATCGGAATGAGGACGACCGCGGTCGCGATGCGCTTTAACAAGGGATGTGTTTGTGATCTGAGATCAAGGTAATCGTTAAGATCTTTGCACGAATTCTAAAATTTAACCACAGAGGGCACAGAGAAGCACCGAGCCCTTCCTCTGTATCCTCAAGTGTCCTCTGTGGTTTAAGATTTCGCGTCAGAAGCCGAAGAAGTCTCCACCGCTGCGTGCCCGTCGCCATGGTTCGACTCAGGATGGTTCAGTCCACCGTAGCGCCGCTCGCGTTTCTGGTACTCCGCGATGCCTTCGAGCAGATGCAGGCCGCGAAAATCCGGCCACAAGGTTGGCGTCACATAAATCTCGGCGTACGCCAGTTGCCACAGCAGGAAATTACTCAACCGCATCTCCCCCGAAGTCCGCACCACCAGATCCGGGTCCGGCAGGTTCCGCGTATACAAATGCCGCGCCACCATGTCCTCATCAACATGCAGGTGCTCGATCCCGCCGTTCTGCGCCGCCGCCTGCACCATGGACCGGAACGCATCCACCAGTTCACTACGCGCGCTGTAGTTGAGCGCCAGCGTCAGCACCATACCGGCGTTGTGCGACGTCGCCTCGCGGGCCCATTCCATGCGCTCCTGCACGTCCCCGGGCAGTTCGTGCTGTCGTCCAATATATTCCAGCCGGATATTGTTCTTGTTCAGCGTGGGGACTTCCGCCTTCAGATACCGGCTCAGCAGTCCCATTAGGAATCCCACTTCGCTCTTGGGCCGCTTCTTCCAGTTTTCTTCGGAAAACGCGTAAAGCGTGAGCGCGGGAATATGAATGCGCGCCGCCGTCTCCACGGTTGAACGCACGGCCGACACTCCGGCACGGTGTCCGGCCACGCGCGGCATGTGCCGCCGCTTGGCCCATCGACCATTGCCGTCCATGATGATGGCGATATGTTTCGGGAGCCGTGCTGGATCAAGATGCCGGTAAGCTTCCGCTTCCTTGCGATCAAGCCCCTGAGGTACTTTGTCGTGCAAAGTGGTCACAGGTAGAGGCTAACACAGCAGGGAACGGCTGGCAATGCGTTTACTCACTGGTGTCGGTAGCACATGATATGT
>PLBY01000157.1 GCA_003134655.1 Acidobacteriaceae bacterium | reverse complement strand
CCGCACCAGAGCGTCTCGTCGTCCGGATGGGCGACGACAACGGCGGCGCGGGACCGAGGGTCGGACCCTAACTCGTCGAGCGGGATTGTCATGGTGTTCTTCGGATGGAGTCAGCCGGAATTTCCATTATAGCCTCCCGGCAGCGGGAATGTGATTCCACACGGATATCCGGGTGTGACTTATGGAAGGCATAGGTGAACCTCGTCGCCCGGCATTCGGGAAAGAAATCGGCAAGCAAGGCTGCTCCAGAAGTAGAAGCTGGACGATTACAAGAGTGACGACATCCAAGTCCTAGGGCTGAGGTTGCGTGCCGATCTCGCTGCCTTTATGCGCTTTCCAGCTCTCTAAGTATGTGACCGCGATCACATCGCGGCGTGTGTAGTTTGGGATGATGAAGGGCCAGCCGCCCGATGTCTGGGCGGCTTTGCTTGCGCCGAACGGAAGCCGATCGTTGCGCGGTAACTGACGTTAACAGGCCGTTACACACAAGTGCCCCGCGCAACGCCAGATGAGTGAAATGGCGATGTTTCGCCAACTGAGCATCTGACCCACCATCATCCCCGTTAGTTCTCATTGACTTGCCGTGGTGTCACGCATAACATGGCGTCGCGCCAATGATCGGCCAAACCATCTCCCATTACCGCATCATCGAGAAGCTTGGTGGCGGCGGAATGGGTGTCGTATACAAGGCCGAAGACACTCGCCTACATCGTTTTATCGCCCTGAAGTTCCTGCCCGACGAAGTCGCCCGCGATCCACAGGCGCTCAGCCGCTTCCAGCGTGAAGCGCAAGCCGCCTCTGCCCTCAACCACCCGAACATCTGCACCATTCACGATATTGGCGAGGAAAATGGCCTGGCGTTCATCGCCATGGAGTTTCTCGAAGGCGTGACCTTGAAGCACCGCATCGCCGGTCGGCCCATGGATCTCGAAACCTTGCTGCCCCTAGCTATCGAAGTGGCCGATGCACTTGACGCTGCACACGGCAAAGGAATCGTCCACCGCGACATCAAGCCCGCCAACATCTTTGTTACTGATCGCGGCCACGCAAAGATTCTCGACTTCGGTCTGGCCAAAGTGGAGGCTGACAGCTCCCCCAACACCCAGACACGCACCATGCCCGAGCAGCAATTGACCAGCCCCGGCTCCACGCTCGGCACGGTATCCTATATGTCGCCCGAGCAGGTACGCGCGAAAGAGCTCGATGCTCGCACCGACCTCTTCTCCTTCGGCGCCGTGCTCTACGAAATGGCGACCGGAACGCTTCCCTTCCAGGGCGAAAGCTCCGGTGTAATCTTCAAAGCGATCCTCGACTCGGCTCCGCCTTCGCCCCTTCGCTTCAATCCGGTGCTACCTCCCAGGCTCGAAGACATCATCAATAAGGCCCTGGAGAAAGATCGCAACCTGCGTTACCAAGGCGCGGCCGAGATGCGCGCCGACTTGCAGCGTTTGAAGCGCGACACCGACTCGGGACGCTCCGGCCTCATCTCGGGATCGCAGGCGGCCGTGCAACCGGTACTTGCGGCTGCCAGCGGATCGAGCGCGGCAGCGATACCGGCACAACCTCGCGCAAGACACAACCTCAGGGCATTTGCTGGCGGCGGAATCGCCCTGATTGTCATCGCCGTCCTTGCGTACCTCGCATCCCGACCTCTGCCCACGCCGAGTGTCTCGGGCTACGTTGCAATCACCCATGACGGGAATCGCAAGAGCATCGTCGGAACTGACGGGGCACGATTGTATCTTGGTGAGTTCTCCACGGAAGGAAATCTCTTCGGCCAGGTATCGGTCAACGGAGGAGAAGTAGCCAAGGTTCCACTTCCCACCGCGACCATGGTCCAACTGGCGGTTTCTCCTGATGGTTCTACCCTATTGGCGGCCGACGAGGTGGGCCAGACTGCATTCCACGGTCCCATGTGGTCAGTGCCTGTGCTGGGCGGCTCGCCCCGCAAGCTCGGAAACGCCGCTGCCCAGGCAGGAGAATTTTCTCCCGACGGCAGAACCATCGTATATGGCGATGGAAATGACCTGGACCTAATCAATAGCGATGGCACCGGACAGCGCAAACTGATGTCCCTTCCCGACCTGGTTCTTGAGCCCGACTTTTCGCCGGATGGCAGCGTGGTCCGGTTCCGACTCGGCGGGGGTATTTTTGGAGAGAGTGCACTTTGGGAAGTTTCAGTCGACGGCAAGAACCTGCATCCGTTGTTACCTAATTGGCACAATCCTCCAAGAGAGTGTTGCGGTCGATGGACGTCCGATGGGCAATATTTTGTCTTTGCCTCCCAGGGAAACATTTGGGCTCGATCAGAAAAACGAGGTTTGTTCGGAAAGAGCGCTTCTCAGCCCGTGCAACTGACTTCTGGGCCAATGAGCTTCTGGTCGCCGCTGCCCAGCAAGGATGGCAAGAAACTGTTCGTCGGTGGTGGGCTGGCGCATGGCGAACTCTCACGCTACGAGGTCAAGTCTGCACAGTTCTTTCCGTTTCTGGGGGGTATCTCCGCCGACAGCGTGAGCTTCTCCAAAGATGGACAGTGGGTGGCGTACACCGCTTACCCCGAATCAACCCTCTGGCGCTGCAAGACCGATGGTAGCCAGCGCCTTCAGCTCACCTATCCACCCACGGCCGCGTTGCTGCCGAGATGGTCCCCCGATGGCAAGCAGCTCGCATTCTACGAGCTTCTGTCAGGTCAAAATGTGAAGTTGCGCATGATTTCGGCAGATGGCGGAGCGTCCACCGAACAGATCCCAGACGACCCTGAGGACAAACTCGACGTCGACTGGTCCCCTGATGGCACAAAGATTATCTTCGGCAACGGACCTGCGAGTCCCAACAGCAAGGTTCAATTGCTCGATATGAACACGCATCAACGATCCACCGTCCCCGGCTCAACCGGACTCTACTCCCCACGGTGGTCCCCGGATGGCCGCTACATCGCCGCCATGAATTTTGATTCCCGTGTGCTGATGCTCTTCGACTTTCAAACCCAAAAGTGGCAGGAACTCGCACGCGTCACGATGGGTTTTCCCAACTGGTCCAAAAACTCAGACTACGTCTACTTCCTGCACGAAGAAGATCAACCCTCAGTAATGAGGGTTCACCTTAGTGATCACAAAGTGGAAACCGTCGCTGACCTGAAGCATTTTCGCCAAGCAGGTTACTGGAGCGTCTGGCTGGGTATGGCGCCCGATGATTCTCCGCTCCTACTCCGTGACACCGGCACCCAAGAGGTCTATGCCCTCGACTGGCATACGAAATAACTCTTACTTGTGTCCTTGCGGATCGTCGCAGACAAAAGGCGCTTCCTCAGAGCACAATCAGAGTAGCCTTGCGCCGCAAGGCAAGAACATTACCTTCGTTCGTCAGAGCCTAACCCCGCCTATTGGATACATCACTGCTGTAACCAGGCCATCACGCTCAAAACCCCCTCGCCGGGGTCAATGAGTGAGTGGCTGTTGAAAAACTCCCTTTTCGTCCCAAACAGCCAAATTGGAGTGATAGAAAATGTCTAGGAAAAAGGCACGAACGGAATTTTCTACGGAGCAACAGCGGATGGCGGAACGCACGGCGAGGGCGTCGTCTACAGCTTCTCCAACAATCTGGGCCCGCTCGTGAAAACCGTTCCCTTCGCGGCTAAAATTGGCGCTCGCGTCATCATCCTTGGCAACGGCCTGACGGGCACAACCAGTGTGACGTTCAACGGCGTGCCCGCGGACTTTACGGTGGAATCCGACACCTACATCAAGGCGACGGTTCCGGCTGGCGCGACTACTGGCACGGTTTCTGTAGTCACGCCGTCTGGAACGCTCAACAGCAATCCTCTGTTTCAGGTGCTCAAGTGAACTGCCTCATGACTGGCGAAATCAGGCCATTACACGTTTTGACCGCTGGTCATTGAGTGATATAGAGATTTATCAACAGTTAGAGCGCTATGGCGTATTCAACAATTGTTGAACATCGTCTCGGCTCGCCCTTCGTTGCCTGTAACGTCCAGCCCTGCCGATTGAGAGCCACAAACCAACTAGAGGCTGAAGTTGAACGATCTTTGCCACAGTCGCAACTACTGTAGGTTTGCCGAGAAGGTACCAGTCGCGCCCTGACAAAGGGGCGTGCTTGTGCTGCAGGATCCGGTCCCTGTGATCGTGCCATTGGCAACTGTGGCGCTGCCCGTGAACTCGAGGACGGTGCCATTCGATTCGCCGACTACGAAAAGCAGGTTGATGGGCGCATTCGCAGGAACTGGGTTCGAGGCCACTCCTACCAGAACTCCTTGCCCGTTATTTTTCGAGGAGCTGGGCAGTCCTGTTCCGGAGATAGAGCCCTGCGCAGAATTGTTATTGGCGATAAAGCAGACTGGGCCTTGCACTGAGAACGTCCCCACTGGAGTGGTTACGCTGCAAGGACTAGAAACCAATACGACCTGGTAAGTACCGGATCCGCTCTGGGAACCAAAGTTCCCGGTTCCACTCACCGTCCACGTCCCCTGCATGGACGTCCCTGATCCCCCTCCAGCGTTCTTGGACGAGCTACAACCAGCGGCGAAAACGATCAAAGCCAGGATCAAGATGCGTTTCATATTCTCTCTTTGTTTCATCGAAGCATAGTATCAGCGCTCGCGCGACGCGGTTCAAGCTAGCCTTGTGCGGCTACACTCCGAACGGCGATGCACGGCCCGACGCGGTCAACGAGCGAAGGACGGCCCTGCCGCAACTCGCTCAATGAAGGAGTCCGGCACTTACCACTGCACCAGTTCGACTCGGCGGTTCTTCGCCCGGCCAATTTCCGCCTCATTGGATGCGACCGGCGAATACATACCGCAGCCGAAGGCATCCAGACGGGTTGCGACGATACCGTACTTGCTGCTGAGTTCCGCTACGACGCTACTCGCACGGCGGTGGCTCAAGTCGAGGTTGTAGTCTGACTTTCCCTGGTTATCCGTGTGCCCAACGACGTGCAAACGAAGAGAAGGCTCGCTCTTCAAAAGCTTGGCGATTTCGGCCAGGGCCGACTGCGATTCGGACTTGATCGCATCCTTGTCTGTATCGAAGTACAACCCGTAGACTGCCACTTCGCCTGAATCGCGAATTGCCTGTTTCATGTCATCGGCGTTCAGGAATGCCATTTTCTTTTCCAGTACGTCGGGCGAGATCAGTACAAGTTGTGCGAGAGCCCGACCCTTTTCAACTCGGCCCTGCAGGCGGTCTGGAATGACGCCATCGTTGTACGCGGTCACGAAAACCATGTAATAGCTGGGCTTGGCACCTCGACTCTGACCCACCATCAGGCGTTCATCGGCGCCGTCATAAGTAAGAATTTGGGCGAGATCGCAGTCATTGTCGATCTTGTCAAAGGTGCTGCCAAAGTCACCAGGTTGCCCGGCATTTTTCTCATACTGAACCTCGATGCCCAGGCGCTGAAACTCCTGCTTGTAATTGCGAAATAGTTCTGCCGGCGTCCGCCCGGCTGGGGCGAGATACGTGTAGTAGCTTACCTGGCCCTCTACCGGCTTGCTCTTTTCGTAGGCAGGAGGACTAAAGTTTGAAGGTGGGCCAAGCGGTAATAGATACTCATCAAACCTGGGGGCACGATAGCCGATAAGCTCGCTTCCTTCGTAACGTTTCATCCCCGCCGGATCTTTCGAGTTGGGCAGGTCCTGACCTGCACTGGTGAGAATTACGCCGAAGAAGAAAACGCAGAGGGCTAGGATCGCTTTGAGAGGTCGAATCAACACTTCTCCTTTTCCCGTCATCGAGATTGTTGTCGCTCGGAAATGCGTCGCCAGACTGCTTACGCTCGCAAAAATGATTCTGGCGCGAACACTATCATTCGAAGACTGTCCAGTCTGGCCAAAAGAGCTCAGTTTCGGACGCGAGTCGGGCTGCCCCGGCTGCCACAGGTGAGGAATATGCGGCGTTGCATGAATGCACCCAACAGCGAATGCGAGCCCCACACGCAACACGCAGGAACTGCGGCGGTTCACGGTCTAACTCTCCGGGAAGACATTACGACAGGATAACTGTTGAAACCGCATTATAAAAGGGCG
>PLBY01000043.1 GCA_003134655.1 Acidobacteriaceae bacterium | reverse complement strand
GGTGGGGCGGGCGTTGCACGAGTGGATTGCGCGGGGTAATGACGCCATCGAAGGAATCGCTCTCGGGGGCAAGTTTTTCACAGAATTCTCCTAAAGCTTCTTCTGATTTGGTCGATGCTCTCTTTAGGAGGGCACCATGACCACTGCTAATCTGCTTGTCCCCGCCGCTCAGTACCTGCGCATGTCAACCGAACATCAGCAATACTCGCTGGAAAACCAGTCCACTGCGATTCGGAGATACGCCGAAGGCCACGGTTTCAAGGTAGTTCGGACCTACTCAGATCCTGCCAAGAGACTCTTCCTCAAGAACCGGCGTGGACTGCGTGACTTGCTACAGGACGTGACCGGTGGCAACACCGATTACAAAGCCAGCTCGACGTAGTAAGCTAATATATGCTCAACATAATGAGCTAATAAAAACACGACGCAATAAGCTAACCTGAAGACGCTCTTTCGCCCGCGCAAACCTACAAAGGGCGATTCTCTCGATGAGTCAAGCGCAGAATATCTGAAATGTCCTTTGCCTGACAGCTGGCAAGGATAGCGTTGATGGTGCAGAAATGACCAGTGGCGCAGGTCACACCCACTCCAGGGTGCCAAGCACGATTGAAACGCTGGTTTCTAGCAGACGACTCTTGGTCTAGAGAATGGACTGAAAGGCGTCGGGCACCGCGGAGAAACCTATGAAGTTCATCGTTATTCTGTCAGTAGGACTGTGCGCGTCGCCATTGCATCCGTGACTTCAGGGTCCTGAAGCGCTGGTACGGCAATGTCAAAGCGCCCCCACTTCATCGCATAAGCCGCATGCAAGATGCAGCTCTCGCCTTCAGCCTTTGTGCCAGCCGGGTCATCGTTATGTGTGAAAGTCCGTCCGCCTCAAGTTCATTTCGGATTGAGGTTGTATGATCCGGAAGAGAGGCGGCCATTGTTCTGATACGCTCCATGAGCCAGGCCTCGTCCAATCGCAGATCGGCTGCGAATCTTTTCCAATGCCGCAGTCTGATATTCCTCAGCCGGTATTCTCCGCCGATCTTCATGGCAAGCTTCGCTTTCTGCAAGTTGATGGTCTGGTACGGCAGAATGCTTGCCAAATCGTAGAGTGGCGCGAGTCGTACCGCGCCGCTTCCGCCTAGCAACAGCGCATAGTTCTTTGCATGGGCATCGGTTCCTGCAATAAGCCAATTGAAAGCAATAGCATCCACAAACGACTGCACATCCTCCTCGGGATTGCTCGATTGTTCGCGCAATAGTTCTGCAATCGTGCGTACTCCGGGTCCGCCATCACTTTCATACTTGCTCGTAGGATGAAGGCCAAGCGCCTGACACATGTCCTCTTGATGGATGCGTGACCAGCGTCCTCCGCCCCGTACGCGGTCGTAACGCTCCACCACAATTGCGATCTCGTCACCAAAATGCTGGACGGTGGAGTTGGGAACGATTAGTCCGGCAGCTCTGGCCAAACGCAGCGAAAAATGTTCGTTCTCCGCGTGGCCATCCCATTCGCCTGTCGGTGGTTTGAGAATGTGAGTGGTCGGAACTCGACCAGACGGCACACCCCATCGCTGGCGCTCGAACAGAAGAGCCGTCTTTGGTTGTGCCCCGGCCAAGCTGAACTGTCCCGTGTCTTGAGCATTACGCCATTGAGAATGGTCCGCGCGTAATGCTCTCAACCGCTCGGCAACCTCGTCCGCGGTAAGCCATTTGACCTCTCTGAAAAGCGGTTCCTTCTGCAGCGCTTCAAGACGTTCCGGACGGACAAACTGAACAGCACCTGCGCAGTCTTCACCCACATGTGTAATCAGCCGAAAGACATTCCTGGGAGAAACTTGAAAGCGTCTGCCCCAGTTCTCAAGAACACGGTCATTATCGGGTAGCAATCCCCACAGAAACGCTTCGATCCGCGCATGGCCGTGCTCTGCCGACGCCAGCGGCATTGATAGCGATAGCGGATAAGCATTGGGATCGATTCTCCATGCATCGCTGTAGATGAACGCTAGTCTGGCGTTCTTGTAGTGGACCGTTCCGACCTCGCGGCCATCCAAAAGGGCGATGAGCTGATTCGTCATGGCCGTTTCTTCAAGGCATCAAGAACGCTGTTGATATCTGGTGTTCTTGCGTTGCCGATCGAGGGAGTCGCACGGGAAGAATCCGCCTCTAGATCGACGGACACTCCGAGGCTCTTTAGCGTGCGCAAGATAAGACCGATTTCAGCCCGCGGTTTCCCTTGTTCCACTTCAACAAGCCATTTCCGGCTCGTCCCGGTTTTCTTAGCTAGGGCAATTTGATCCATTCCGAGTTTGGTACGACGCTCGCGGATGAAGGCTCCCAAATCGGCAACGGTTCGAATACGCATCAAGCGCACCTCGACTAGAGCACATCCAGAGTAACCGAACGGTGACAAGTTGTAAAGAGAGCGTACGGTGACATTGTGATGTGAGAGCGAACGGTGACACCGGTCTGGAAGGTCTGGCTTGGGAGTAGTCCTTTCCTTCTGACATCCTCCGGATAGAGGAACAATAAGCCGAGGCTCTGAGGCCGGAGTGGACGGACTTGCCGCCATCGATGGTAGTGCCGTATAAGTTTCCCGTCCCGTCCTAGATCAACCGCACACACGCCGAATCACCGTGTTTGGTGACCTCAGTCACGGTCTCTAGCTCGAAGTCCGGCGAGAATCCCATCAATTCAACTCAGCGGGCGTGCCGCATGTCCGACAATCTCGGAAACTCCAGTACACGACTTGAGACACTCGTAAGGCAGATCATGAAGGAAAAAGATCCGTTGAAGTACGACGAACTCTGCTTGGAACTTTGGCTAGTTCTCGATGAACGTGAAAGTCTCACAAGCATAGAAAGCAGAGTTGGCGGAGGAAGTAAGACGATCGCGTGATTCCGATCAGGGACCAATCAAGGACCAACGCTGAAATCGAGGTTTGTTTATGGCTCAAGAAGGGATACAGCATCAGTATCGCGTCACTGCTTGGTGGACATCCGGTAGCGCTGGACTCGCCAAGTCGGATTCAGCTCCGAACGCTATTCACTTCCGCTCCTGCACAGTTTGGCGGCATCGAAGGCCGCTGGACTCCCGAAGAATTGCTGCTGGCGGCGGCTGCCGGTTGTTTCACCACTACTCTGCGAAGCATCGCGAGCAGCATACAAGCCGACTTTACCGACTTGGAAGTGGAAGCCTCCGCGACGCTGCGTAAGATGGAGTCTGGCTACACCTTTAGCGAAATCGTGATTCGCCCGACCCTAAAGATTTCCGACGATGGGGAGCGAGGATTTGCTCTCGATCTTCTCAAGAAAGCGCAGCGGCTATGCCTGGTTTCTCGCGCTCTCGCGATTCCTACGAGGTTCGAGCCGCAGCTCGAAGTGGCCGCCGCTCTGTCTTCAGTGCCATAAACACCGTCTGCGCTCGTGCAGAAACTCGTCTGAAAGGCGAGAACATGCGATCCCCAAACGTTAGTTATGACTGCCTTCACGTCTAGGACAGCAATGCTATCTTTACGGCATCAAGATCGCTGAATTTCGTGGCACGTTTGTGTGAAGAGGTCAGCGGGCTGGAATCGGTCTCCCGATCCATCTCGACAGGAGATGTATCCCATGACTCCCGAACGTATCAGCTCCATCAATGCAGATGTCATGATTGAAATTGAACTCCATCATGAAATCAAGTGCCGCGCCTATGAACTGTACGAGGGGCGGCACGACGTTGCGGATAGGCACAATCTAAAGGACGAACTGCCCCGTGTGGCCTACGCGGTTGCCCAGATTCAGAAGTACTCCAATGGTGCGGTTGAGGACAACAGAACCGTCAGAGCGGCTAGGGTTTACCTGCGTGCTCTAAGCTCTTTTGTCTCTGAGCGTGACATGGATTGATCAAGAAAGCATGCCCCAACCCGAGATGCTGAAATCTGACGTGGTCGACGATTTCTATCGCCGGCCTAGACTTCGCGAGCGAAAGCAGAGTTAACTTGGGCCTCCGCCCAAGAAGGGCTGCCATGTTGAGGTTTTGGACCAGAGAGCAGTGCGAGCAGTTCCAGATGATGCGTTTTGGTGTTTCTTGCGCCACGTGCGAACGCTCGGATGAGGAATGCCCATGGCATCGTCAGGATGAGGTAGCAACTGCTCTTCGAGCGGAAGAGCTGATTACTTCAAACGCTGCCTGAAGGCGGCTTGGACCGGGTGACGTCAAACTAACTTGCTGACCGGCCCTGGTGACATAGAAACCTTCCCGGGAGGCCCGCAATCGGGAGAATTATGGTCCTACATGCGGCGCATCCGTCTGATGAATGGTCACGAGCTGTTTGAGTCTATCGAGCAGATCTTTCCTGTCCGCGCCAAGGGCTCGAATCACTTCGGTTGTGAGCAGGGCTTCGTCCGCTTTTCCGACTATGTAATAGGAATCGCACAGCAAGAAGAGGGCATCGGGATCCGCGGTTCGCGATCTTTCCAGATACTGGATGGCATCTGACCAGCGCTGCTGCTGGTATCGGATTCCCCCCATTCCGATCAAAGCAAGAGTTTCAGTGGAATCGAGCGCGAGGGCTGCCTGGAAGGAGCTTTCCGCTGCCGCTGTTTCTCCACCAGAAAGCTGCACCATTCCAAGGTAGGCCGCGATGCGCGCGGACTGCGGATCCTTCGTTCTGGCAACGGTCAGCACTCGCCTCGCGTCATCTCTTCTTCCCATGCTGTAGTACATGGTTCCAAGCAAGTAGTGTGGCTCGCCTTGGCCGGAGGCATCCGCAGCGGGTGACTTCGTCAGGATTTCCAGCGCCTCCCGCTCTTGGTTCGCTTCGAGCAGCGGCTTCACTTGCTTCCAGGCCTGTTCCTCTTCGGGGCTTTTCAGCTCCTTGGAAGTGTCGATGCGGTCCGTCATCGCGTCGAAGAGTCTGGCTTCATCCCGTGCTTCCCTGGTTCGTCCTAGTTGCCGGTATGCTTTCCCGAGCTGAAAGTGGGCCGTAATCAGGGAAGGCTGTAGAACGATCGCGCGTTGGAGCGATGCCACGGCATCCTCAAACTGCCCCAATTCCACCTGCGCTCTTCCCAGTCCGTAAAATGCGGGGCCTTTTTCGTACCGGTGCGCCAGCGCGTAGGAGTAGAAATCGCGGGCTTTATCCCAGTCCCCTAGGTTTGCCCAAGACTCCCCTAGATAAAATGCAGCCTCACCATTGCCGGCATCCCGTTTCAGCGCCGCGTCGAAGTTGGCAATGGCAGACTGGAAATCGGTCAATTCGAACTGCGTCCGGGCAATGTCGAAATCAATGCGAGCCAGCCTGGGATCGAGACGGCGAGCTTTCTCCATCCACGAAAGTCCCTCCTTGCGGTTCTCGATGTTCACCGCCAGGTATTCTCCATACTTCTGGCAGATCTGTGCATCATTGGGTGCGAGGCTGGCCGCCATCGCAATGGTTTGACGGGCGCGATCCACGTCTGCCTCCGCGAAAAAAGCTTCTGCGAGGTAGTAGAGAACTTTGACTGTGCCCGGCCGAGCGTTGATGCTGCCCTTATAGTTCTCGATGGCCTTTGGCCAGTTACGCTCTCGAAAGAACACCGTACCCAGTCCGAAGAGAAGGTCCGCATCGTCAGGGGAACTGCGAAGCGCTTGCTCATAAACATTCCGGGCTTCCGCCAAACGGTCCGCGGCTACGAGCGTTGCTCCCCGCTTGAGAGCAGCCGCCACATTCGGCGGGGCTTGCCCAGTCATCAGTGTCGATATCAACAAGAACGTGACCAGGGTCTTCATACCATTCGGCATAATACGATTTCAAAGATGCCCAGCTAATGGTACCCGCTCCATTGCGTGAGCATGTTCCGTTGACCGATGATAAGCCATGCGCCAACTGATGCTCATCCTGTCTGCGACGGTCGCGCTCGTGTCGGGCCCCAGCTTACCTGCTCGTCCGGGGATTCGATTTGAAGAAATTGCAGCACGCTCCAACCTTCGTTTCACGACCGCAGCTTCGCCCACCCCGAATAAGAATCAAGTCGAAACCATGGTTGCGGGTGTGGCCCTGTTTGACTACGACGGGGACGGTTACCTCGATGTATACCTCGTGAATGGCGCGGCGATCCCTTCGCTCAAGAAGGAGTCTCCGGCCTATTGGAACCGGCTGTTTCACAACAACCGCGATGGCACCTTCACTGACGTTACCGAGAAAGCAGGTGTAGCCGGGGCAGGTTACGGCATGGGTGTCGCCGTAGGAGACTACGACAATGACGGATGGCCAGATTTGTTCGTCGCCAACGTTACCGGGAACCAGTTATTTCACAACAATGGAGATGGGACTTTTACGGACGTGACCGCTAAGGCGGGATTGCAAGGTGCGACTCTGGACGGAAAGAAGATGTGGTCCGCGGGTGCCGGCTGGTTCGACTACAACAATGACGGACTGCTGGACCTCTTCGTCGTCAATTATTGCAAGTGGGAGGTCAACAAGGATCCCTACTGTACGATCGGTGGCGGTGCCCGCGGGTACTGTCATCCCCGGTATTATGCGGCAACTCACAATTCTCTTTACCGAAACAACGGAGACGGAACTTTCACCGACGTCTCCGAGGAAACCGGGATCGCATTGCAATTCGGTAAAGGAATGAGCGTGTCTTTTGCTGACTACGACGGCGACGGTTTTTTAGACGCGTTTGTGGCCAATGACACCACGCGCAACTTCCTGTTCCACAATCTGGGTGGGAAAAAGTTTGAGGAGGTCGGAGATCTGGCGGGCGTGGCCTATGGATCGAATGGCGCGGCACTTTCCGGCATGGGCTCCGATTTTCGTGATGTGAATAACGATGGCCTGCCCGACATCTGGCACACCGCGGTGGAATTCGAAACATTCCCACTCTACGGGAATCGCGGCCGGGGAGATTTCGCCGATTGGACGGCGAATAGCGGCCTGGCACGCTTGACCTCGCAAATGTCAGGGTGGGGAAATGGAATCGTCGACTTCGACAATGATGGTTGGAAGGACCTGTTTGTGGCTCGTTCCAACGTTCTGGACAACATCAGCGGCCTGGTTTTCGAACGTCAGTATCCGGAACGAAATTCTGTGTTCCGGAATCTGGGCAACGGAAAATTCGAAGACGTGAGTTCCGGGGCCGGCCCCGATTTTGCAAAAGAAGCTCCACATCGTGGAGTTGCGTTCGGAGACATCGACAATGACGGGCGGGTCGATGCGGTGGTGACCGTACTGAACGGAGCGGTCAAGTTGTTCCACAACGTCTCCGGTGACGACAACCACTGGATACTCTTGAGATTAGTCGGATCAAAGAGCAACAAGATGGGAATCGGCGCCCAAATACACATCACCACAGAAGACGGGCGGTCACAGTGGAACGAGGCAACAACGGCAGTCGGGTATGCTTCCTCCAGCGATAGCCGAGTCCATTTCGGACTGGGATCGAACCGCCGCATCAAGGAGATCGAGATCCGCTGGCCCAGCGGCATTAAGCAAGTGCTGCACGACGCCGACGTGGACCGCATCATGACTGTCCACGAGCCGGCGAGCTAATCGTCCACACCAGCGGACTTCTGTGCGCCATTTCTCACTCGATCTTAGTGAACGACCAGGTCTCGCCAATAAGCGTTCCCGGCTTCGTGTTGTGGAATCAGTACGCGCTGGTAGAGTCGTAACGTCACTTCCTGGTTCGCATACTTCTCCAGATTCACTTCGATGTCCTGCCACTCGCGCGTTTCCGAATGGCCCTCGATCAATTTATCGAGGACTTTGTCGTCATTCAGGTAGACCAGCAACTGCCAGGCGCGTCCAGGATCTACGCCCGCCTGGAACTTCAAGACTGGATTCTTGCTCAACGTGGAGGTGCGCCTCAAAACGGTTCCACGCACTTCATCGCGCGGATACGTAGCCAGTACTTCGCCGTCCAAATAGGTGATGCCGCGGATTCCAGGCATACCGCCCCCGGCCCCGCCGAATCCCGCACGTTCCAGCGTCCAATCGGGGTTCCAGTATTTCATGAGATCGGCGAGGCTGAACAATTCGGCGGACTGAGTCTGTGGTTCCTGAATCTGAATGTGTAGCGCGCTCCCGTCATCGCGGGCCCCATGCGCCACAGTGATTGCGAGGCCGAGCTTTTCTGTTCGCCGCGCCAGTTCCGTGATGCTCTCGTCTACTGGAGGAGTCAGCTGAAGAGGGCCCATTTCCTTACCGAAGACTCGGTCGTTAAGTTCGGATACTGGTTCCGGCGGCAAGGCTCTCATCCCATGCATCGCAGCAACGACCGATTCGGAGTTGGCGGCATTGCAATCGGTATCGGCGAAGTCCGCCGCATGGACGGCAAGTTGAAGCGTCTCTTGAAAGTCGCCGCCGCCGAACCAGACGCTCGTTGCAACAAAACCGCCATTCACCACTGCATTGTTCGTAGCGGGATACTCGATTCCCCAGCGTTCATCGATCGCCCGGAAAATCTGATCAGGACGGCTCCCTGAATCGGCCATCGCAATGACCATATCGAGACACTTGCGATACGGAGAGTCAGGATGGATCAGCGTTGCTGCCTTGCGGACAATGGCGTGGGTGTCCTTCTCCACGAAGGCGATGCTGATCATTCCTGCGACAAAAACCGCACCATCTGTTCCTTCGGCATAGCCGTTGATGTGGCCGAACCGTCGTGCCATCTCTGCCGCAGCATTCGGCATGCCAGGATTCAGCAGACCGTAGACGTCGCTGCTGAATTGTGGGCCGATGGTCCACCAAAGCTTGTTGTAGCGGGGATGCCCGGTGTCGGGAGCCTTGATGCCACGCTTTAGCAGCAGTAGCGCCTGCTCACTTGATCCCCAGGAGCCAGCGTTGTTCTCCAGCCACTGCTGCCCGAGTTGCTGCACCGTCAGCCCAATGCCGTATTTTTCGAAGGCGCGGATCGCAACCATTTCGTAGTAGTAGTCGTCGTCGACAGGAGCGTAGCCCGGAAGATGGGACATCGGAGTCATCCGCAGAGCCGAGGCGGGCTTGTGTTCGAAACGGCCGCCCGTCCTCTGAGCGATCATCTGTGCGGTCCAGACCGCTTGCGCCCGATCGAGGTACTCCCCGTGCGACAGCACCAGCGTTCCCGCGGTTGAGGACGCCTTCTGTTGTTCCGGACTCTGACCATGAAAAAACGACAAAGATAACATCACAATGCTCAAGATGTTTGTCAGATTCTTCATGACCTGGATTCCTCTCCTGAATAGATCGCGCCCCCGCGTACGCCAAGATTCCGCGCGCGTGATTCCTCTTTGCGCATCCTAACGAAGAAAATGGAGAATGGACATAAAATTTGAAACGTTTTATATTTGGCAGCCGTAAGGCTCTTATCCAGACTGGAGCGCACTTATGAAACGCTTTCTCGCGCCTTTTGTGGTCGTGGCTCTAATCGCTATCGCCTGCACCGTTTCCGCACAAGACTCCCACTTTCGTCCCGATCGTCAACAGATCCCCACTCCCGGCTGCTTGAATATGAAAGGCGCATGGGAGGGTGGATCCACACCGTGCACTCAGAATGAGCATGATTCCTGGCTGGCCGACATTCGTCATTGGCGCGAGGAGCGCCGGATTCGTATCGGCTACGAGGGTTCGCGCTACGACCTGCCTGCCTTCAAGTGGACGCAGTCCAGCTTCTTCCAGCCGCAGATGATGGTGGAAGACCGCTACTTCTATGACCCGGTAGCCCACCGCTACACCGTAGATCGCTATCTCGATGATCTGGAAAAGAGATACGGCGGAATCGACGCGGTGCTCATCTGGCCCACGTATCCGAACATGGGAATCGACAATCGCAACCAGCACGACATGATCCGCTCCATGCCAGGCGGCATTCCGGGCGTGCGCCAAATGATCGCAGATTTCCACCGTCGCGGGGTGCGCGTGCTGTTTCCGATGATGATGTGGGATCAAGGCACTAGGGACCCGGGCATGTCGTGGCCAGATGCAATTGCCAGCACCATGGCGGAAATCGGAGCGGATGGCATCAACGGCGACACGCAGGACGGCGTGCCTCTTGCTTATTCGCTTGCCGCCGACAAGATTGGCCATCCTCTCGTGTTTGAACCGGAGGGCGGCCCCTCGGACGAGGCGCTGGCCTGGAATGTCATGACTTGGGGGCAGTATTCATACCCGTTCGTGCCCATGGTGGACAAATACAAATGGCTGGAAACGCGCCACATGGTGAACATTTCCGATCGCTGGAAGCGTGACAAAACCGACAACCTGCAGTTCGCCTTCTTCAACGGGGTCGGGTGGGAAAGCTGGGAGAATGTCTGGGGCATTTGGAACGGAATCACGCCGCGGGATGCTGAAGCCACGCGCCGCGTGGCTACGATGGAACGGGCAATTGCCTCATTCCTCGTAAGTACCGATTGGGAGCCTCTGGTGCCGATGCTGCGGTACGGCATCTACGCCAGCCGGTGGCCCTCAGGCCAGCAGACTGTATGGACCATCGTGAACCGCAACGACTATGACGTAGACGGTCCGCAGATCGAACTCGCGGCCGAGGAGGGCATCCGCTACTTCGATCTGTATCACGGCGTCGAACTCACACCTGCGAAGAATCAGGCTGGCCGAAACGTGCTGAGCTTCCCCATCGAAGCTCACGGCTACGGTGCGCTTCTTGCCTCACACTCCGCCCCTGATGCCGGCATTCAGAAACTGATGTCGAAGATGAAGGAATTGAGTGCAACACCGCTTTCCACATACTCGCATGAGTGGAAAGTTGTGCCGCAACAGATCGTGCCCATTGCTGCCGTCAAGCCGCCTTCTGGATCGCCCGCGGATATGATGAAGATCCCAGAAGCGGATTTCGATTTTCGTATCTCCGGTATTGAGATTGAAGGATTCAACGACATTGGGGTCGACGTGCAATATCCGTGGGAGGATACGCCCCGCCGTTTTCATGATCATCCCATGCATGTGAAGTCATTCTGGATTGACAAGTATCCGGTGACGAACGCGCAGTTCAAGAAGTTTCTCGATGCGACTCATTACCATCCTCAGGATGATCTGAATTTCCTTCGGGACTGGAAGAACGGCACGTATCCGGCAGGTTGGGAAAGCAAGCCCGTAACGTGGGTGTCCGTAGAGGATGCACGCGCCTACGCGGCATGGGCAGGGAAGCGTCTGCCGCATGAATGGGAGTGGCAGTATGCAGCGCAAGGCACGGATGGGCGCACCTATCCTTGGGGCAACGCGTGGAATGCTGAGGCGGTTCCAGCGCCGGACAAGGGCCGCACCATGCGTGGGCCGGACGCGGTTGACGCACACCCTCAGGGTGCAAGCCCGTTTGGCGTGATGGACCTGGTGGGAAACGTGTGGCAGTGGACCGAAGAGTTTCAGGACGAGCACACGCGAGGAGGCATTCTGCGGGGCGGCAGCTATTACCAGCCGCAAGGATCCATCTGGTATTTTCCGCAAGCCTATAAGCTTGGCGAGCACGGAAAGCTCTTGATGACATCGCCGAGCATGGACCGCTCAGGAGGGCTCGGCTTCCGCTGTGCTCAAGATGCAGAGTAGATCGCCATGGAACTGGTCTTGTAACTGAAAGGTGAGGTGCCCGCTAAGAACGGCCGATCTGCTAACCTGAATTTCGTAGCTCGCGATCCGATGAACCCTCCAGTGACAATGCGACAAATCGCTGAACGGGCCGACGTGTCCATTGGCACCGTGTCACACGTGGTCAATGATACGGCCAAGGTTCGGGAGAAACTCCGGCAGCGGGTGCTGGATGCGATTCGCAGCCTGGGCTATCAGCCCAGCCAGCTGGCCCGCGGTCTTCGGCGGAATCAGACCAATATCGTGGTGATGATTATGCCGGACATAACCAATCCATTCTTCCCCGCCGTGGTGCGCGGTGTGGAAGATGTCGCGTACAAGCACTCCCTCCGCCTCGTCCTCTGCAACACGGACAACGATCCTGGCAAAGAAACCTCCTATCTCAACGAACTGCGGTCCTACCGTCCCGCGGGATGGCTTGTGATTCCTGCGGCGGACAGCGAGATGACGGCACAGCTGCGATCGGCGGCAGCGTCGGGTACTCCAGTTGTCTGTATCGACCGCCAGCCACCGGGATGGAAGGGGGACGTAGTTCTCGTCGCCAACGAGGCTGGATCCCATAGTGCCACGCAACATCTTTTACGAATGGGACATCGTCAGCTCGCGGTGATCACCGGCCCCCTGCACCTGACCAACGCCGTGGAGAGACTGATGGGATTCAAACGCGCCCTTGCCGAAGCCAAGGTGCCCATCGAACCGGAATACATTCAGGAGGCCCAGTTCAACCGCCAGAGCGGATACCAGGCGGCCACGCGGCTCTTACGAATGTTGCCTCGGCCTACTGCGATCTTTGCGTGTAACGATCTGATGGCAATGGGCGTGCTGCACGCGGCGCGTGAGTTGGGCCTTCACTGTCCCGAAGACGTCTCCATCGTCGGCTTTGACGACCTCGATTTTGCCGAGTTTACGGCTCCGGCGCTTACTTCAGTACACCAGCCGGGTTATCAACTGGGTACGACAGCAGCGCGCCTTTTGCTGGACCGCATCGACGGCTCTCAGGCGCCGGCTCAGAAGATCACGCTGCCGAGTGAGCTGAAAATCCGCCATTCGGTGGCTTCTCTTTCCCCCGCGAATTCTCCTTCCAAACCCAAACGGCGCGCCGAGGCGGTTGCGTTGCGCTGAGTTTCCAAAAACCAGTCCTTGCCGAGCTTTGTTTCCAGTATTTGTTTTATTTCATTTGTTTTATTTTTGTTTTATTTCTACTTGACAACGGTTTTGCAGCGGGAATAAACTTCGCGCGTTGTCGATTGAAACGTTTCAAACAGCCTGCTTTTGCCCCTGCTCTGCCGCAACTTTGCGCCGGCGCGGCACGGAGCGTGGAGGAGGAATCGTATGCGTCGCAACCTTGGTCTGTCTTTATTAGCCTTCTGCGTGCTCGCTGGCGCGTTATTCGCGCAAGTCGTGATCACCAGCAACATCGTGGGTACCGTCACCGACCCGCAGGGCGCCGTCATCGGAGGCGCGAAAATAACACTTACGAACATCGACACTGGTGTCCAGTGGAAGATGACCACCAGTGCGAACGGTGACTATCAATTTGCCCACCTCATAGCCGGCACCTACAAGGTCGAGGTAGTCAAAGAAGGTTTCGCGCATACTGTCTCGACCGCTGTAGCTCTCGAAAACGGTACCACTCTGCGCATTAACCTTGGAGTGAGGCTGGGAAAAGCCAATGAGACCGTGGAAGTCTCCAGCGCGGCGGCGCTGGTTAAGACCGATGATGCCAATGTGTCGGAGGTCATCGAGAACAAATTTGTCCGCGACCTGCCCATGGAGGGTCGCAACTACCTGAACTTCGCCCAGATCTTGCCCAATTTCAACAGCGGCACTGGCGATACTTCGCGCCTGGCTTGGGGACTGGCCTCGGCGACCATGCCCGGCGCCATGCAATTGAACGTAGGTGGTACGGAATATGGAGTCGGCTATTACGTCGATGGTCTAAACAATAACGACAATTGGGTGGAAGGTCCGCTCGTGAACGTGAACCAGGATACTATCCAGGAAGTCAAAGCGGAGGTGTCCAACTATTCGGCGGAGTATGGCCGTGATGTGGGCCAAATCAGCGTGACTTCGAAGTCGGGGACCAATGCTTTCCATGGGTCGGTATACGACACTCTGCAGAATTCGGGAATGAACGCAAATAATCCGTACAGCAACTTTCAGGGGATACCGCGCAATGCGTATCACCAGAACCAGTACGGCTTCACCGTGGGCGGTCCGGTCATCATTCCCAAAGTATTTAACGGGAGGAACAAGCTGTTCTTCTTCGGGTCGTTCGAGCGCTTGCGCAACCGCGGCGAAAGCCAGTTCACGACCTACGTCCCCACCGCGGACGAGCGCAACGGAAATTTCAGTGCGTGGCTGACTCGTTTTCCCGTGGACCCAGCGCAATGCGATGGCACGGCGAATGAGCCCGCCAACTGCCGTTACGTGATCTACGACCCAAGCACGCTGGACCTGAGTACCAGTCTGCGGCAGCCCTTCCAGTACAACGGCGTGTACAACGTCATCAACCCCAATGCAGTGGCTACCCAGGCTACGACGTACCTTTCACATTTCCCGCAGCCAAACGGATACTCGTCGCCCGCGGCCGATAACTTCAACAACTATGCGGGGTCTTATAGCGCCGGCATCAACAACAACAATTACAGCGCGCGTGGGGACTACAATATCGGCAGCCGCGATTCCGTTTATTTCCGCTATTTGCACGACTCCGGCAGCGTCATCAACCAGTGTTGCCTGCTTCCTTCGTTATCCATGAACAGCGGTCCCTATCACCGCTCAAATACCTATCAGGCCCACTACGTACATTCCTTCAGCGCCACTTTCAACAACGAATTCAATGTGAGTTGGTATAACGGCTACAACTTCAGTGACGATCCTTCGCAAGCCAATGCGTTCGCCAACTCGTGGGTCCCGTCTCTGTTCCAGAACTCGTCCTCGAACATGGCCGGGTTTACGTCGTATGACAAGAACCTGTTCAACATAAGCAATGACGCCACGTTCTCCGTGGGACTCGGCGGGAACCTACCTTCCAGTCCCGGGAATGCCATGGGAAGCAGTTTGAACCTCGGAGCAACGGAGTATTGGTATCAGTGGGTGCCGGTATTCCAGTTGTCGGACAACGTTGCGAAAACCATTGGGCGGCACACTCTGAAGGCTGGCTTTTACATGGCCCATCGTTATGAGCGTGACAATGACATCATTCGCTCAGTCAATTTCAATGGGAACTACACCGGCAAAGGGTCCTACATCAACGACGGTTCAGGCAACGGAATCGCCGACTTCGAAGTTGGGAATGTCAGCTCTATGGGGCAGCGCACGCCGGTGGCCAGTGGCGATGCCAGCCTTTATTACGGCATGCCGGAGTACAGCGCTTTTATTGGGGACAACTGGAATGCGACTCGAAACCTTACTGTAACTCTGGGCCTGCGCTACGACCTGCCCATCCCCGCATATTCCGTCGACAGTTACTGGTCCGTCCTCGACCAGACGTATCCCGGGTGGCGATTTGTCATGCCGGGTTTGACTCCAGGCACCCAGGCTCATCCCTTTTCCGCTCCCAAGAAGGATTTCGCGCCGCGTCTTGGGCTTGCTTATCGGCTTGGAGAAAAAACCGTAATCCGAAGTGGTTATGGAATCTTCTATGAGACAGGCCGCTTCAAGTTCCTCGACCAAGTGACCTGGAACGGTCCTGGCTATGGAGGAACTTCTTACTATTCCACGAATCAGGTCGCCGATCCCGGACTGCCGTACTATACATTCGCGGATACATTCCAACCTCCCGTTACTGTCACCAGGGGCACATACCCGACCCCACTCGGTACAAACGGAGGTTTGATGTGGCCGATTACCAACCCCAGCAGCGCCTACCCCACGTCGACCGTTGATCCGAAGACTTGGGTAACCCCTTACAGCCAGCGCTGGAGCCTGGATGTCCAACGCGAGATAGGGAAAACCGTAGTGGCAACCCTCGGCTATGTGGGTTCTGAGGGCACGCATCTGCCGATTCAATATGACTTGAACCTCTATCCACAAGGCTTCTACCCGGACATTTACCAGTCGCAATGTCTGACTTGTGACGCGGTACGTCCGCTCACGGCGGTCGCTCCGGGCCGCTGGAGCGGCATTAATTCGGTCCGCCCGAATCAGAGTAGCAACTACAACGCTATGAACGCCCAATTAAAGACGCGTGGGTGGCATGGCTTGACGAGCCAGGTTTCCTACACGTGGTCGAAGCAGATGGATACGTTCTTCGGCGAGAGCGGGGAAGGCGGGCAACACGCCATCGGCGGACAGTGGCATCCCAATTGGAGTTATGGCCCCTCGGATGCGAACCATACCAACCGTTTCGTGGCTGCTTTCACCTACGAACTGCCGGGAAAGACGCTGGGAAACCGCTGGGTTCGCGAGGCGATCGGAGGCTGGCAGATCAACTCCATCACCACCTTCGAATCAGGGGCGCCCACAACTATCTATAACGGCTACACCCAGTCGTACGACGGCATGGGGGATGTTCCCATCCAAACCTGCAACGGTAATCTCGCTCGCGGGAGCAGAACCTTCACCAACTATTTCAACACCAGTTGCTACGTGGAGCCCGCTGCCAGCACGGACCCCTACTACACCAGTCAAAACATCTTCAACTACGCGGTGGCTCGCGGCAACGAACGCCGAAACAATGTTAGCCAGCCCGGAATCAACAACTGGGATATGGGACTGCAAAAGTCATTCCACCTCTTCGGCGAAGGCCGGGAGTTGCAGTTCCGCGGGGACGCGTTCAATGTGTTTAACCACACCCAGTGGTCCACCATCAACACTTACGATGACCGTCAAACCAACGCACTCAGCGAGTTCGGATGGATCACGGGTGGCCGCCCGGGCCGTCGCATGCAGTTGAACATGAGGTTCGTGTTCTAGAGGTTGAGGGGGCCGGCGCGAGCGATTTTCCCCGTCTCGTTCGCGCCGCCAGGTTGTGCCACCTTTGTTTGCGCGGACTCGATTCAGCGGGAGGGCCATGTATCAACCGGAAGCGTATGCAATCGCGTTGTTATTCATGATCGGAAGCATGCTGTGCTGGGGTTCGTGGGCCAACACCATGAAGCTCACTCCGGGCTGGGCATTTCAGCTCTTTTATTGGGACTACGTAATTGGCATCATCGCGGCTAGCCTTTTGTGGGGACTCACGCTCGGCAGTATTGGTGGAGGAGAACTCTCCTTCCTCACCAATATCGGCACTGCCGATGCTACGCATATCATCTTCGCCCTGCTCGGCGGAGCCGTCTTCAATGTCGCAAACCTCCTGCTTGTGGCCGCAATTGACATTGCCGGCCTGGCCGTCGCGTTCCCCATCGGAATTGGATTAGCACTCGTAGTAGGAGTGCTGCTGAACTACTTCATTTCGCCCCAGGGAAGTCCACTGTTGCTGTTTGGTGGGGTACTCCTGGTCGTCTTCGCCATTGTGGTGGACGCGCTGGCTTACCGCCGACGCGAAACTACGCAGAAGACTCTAAGCGCGCGCGGCATTCAGATCAGTCTCGCCTGCGGCGTGCTGATGGGCGTCTTCTACCCACTCGTTGCCAAGGCAATTACGGGAGATCATTCACTCGGTCCCTACAGCGTGGCCTTTTTCTTTGCCCTCGGTACCGCTGTGTGTGCGGTGCCGGTGAATTACTTCCTGATGCGCAAGCCCCTCACCGGAGGCCAACCCGTCAGCATGTCTGACTACGGGAAAGGTCGTGCTGCGTGGCATGGCTGGGGAATTCTCGGCGGAATGATCTGGTGCACGGGCGCAGTATTGAACTTTGTTGCGTCGCATGCCCACATCATCGGTCCTGCCGTCTCGTACGCGATCGGCCAAGGCGCGACCATGATCTCCGCGATATGGGGAGTGTTTGTGTGGAAAGAATTTGCCAGTGCACCTCCGGGTGCGCGAAAGCTGATACCACTGATGTTCCTGTTTTTCCTCGTCGGGTTGGGCGCGGTGGCTGTGGCGCCGGTATTTCCGCGGTGACCCGTGCCGCAACCACCAAGGGGACCCGGATCCACGGCCGACGAGGCTGCAAGCGAACTTGGGAATCTATATGGCTAAGCGGATCGTAGTCGTGGGCAGCATCAATCTTGATCTCGTCGCTGCAACCCAACGAATCCCAATTGCTGGCGAAACCGTAGCCGGACTCTCTTTTCGAACTTTTCCTGGCGGGAAGGGTGCGAACCAAGCTGTCGCCGCTGCGCGCGTTGGTGGAGCAGTGAGTATGGTTGGGAAGCTCGGAGCGGACGCTTTCGGGGTTCAACTGAGGGAGAGCCTTGAAGAATCGAATGTGAACACAGAGGCAGTCGAAGTCGTTCCCGGATCCTCAGGCGTTGCCCTCATTACGACTGATCCGAAAGGACAAAACGCCATCACTGTCGTCGCCGGTGCGAATGCTCAACTCTTTCCGACGGATATTGATGCGAATATCGATCTGATCCGCAGCGCTGGCATCCTGCTCACGCAACTCGAGATCCCTCTCGCAACCGTGGACTACCTGGCTGCGATAGCTGCTCAGGAACGAATCCCGCTGGTCTTGGATCCTGCACCCGCGCGCTTCTTGCCGCCGTCCCTTCTGAAGTCTGTCGAGTGGCTAACGCCGAACGAGACGGAAACCTGCATCCTGCTTGGGCGCGGACCGCAAGAACTGTCCGAAAATCTGACCGAGGATGCGGCGAACGCGTTGCTCGATTGTGGAAGCCGGAATGTCATTCTGAAACTCGGCGAGAGGGGCTGCTACGTTGCACTCTCGGACGGAACCCGGCAGCTGTTGCCGGCCTATTCGGTGAAGGCTGTCGATACCACCGCGGCGGGCGATGCTTTTAACGGCGCTTTCGCCGTTGCACTTATGAACGGGCTAGAGCCTCTCGAGAGCGCTTCATGGGCGTCAGCCGTTGCTGCAATCTCCGTTACACGCCCCGGTGCCCAAGCGTCGATGCCAACCGCCTCGGAAGTGGATCGTTTTCTCGAGGAGAGTCGTAGCGCCAAATCAACCCAGTGAGGCCGACGAAGTCTATCAGGCCACATTCGGCTGAGTTGTCCCCACACGCCACTCGTCACGCTCCTCATGCGGATCGGTCTGCCGCATGAAAGTCTCGTCCCTTGCGTTCAGGTCCCAAGCTAAAGATGAGGATGAGCGAGCCGATTACAACGCCTTCGAATAGCGTCAGGGCCCAGGGGTAGCCCAGCCGTTTTTGCAGAGCGTACTGGATGGACACCGCTGGGGACGCAATCAGAACCCCCAGTTGATACACGAACCCCGGAAACAGGCTACGCACTGCGTTCGGTGCGAGTTCGTTCAGGTGAGCCGGAATGATCCCGAACGTGCCCTGCACTCCAGTCTGCATCAGACATGCACCGATCATGAGCGTGGCCGGCAACACACCGAATGCCCACGGGTAGAGCGCAAGGGCGGCCACCCCGAGCGCAAGCACAATCGTGTGCCGCCTGCCGAGCGATTCTGAAAGCTGACCAAAGAAGGTGGAGGAAGCGATCGCGCAAATGTTGTAAAGGATCGCGATCCTCGACACGGTGGACCTGGTGAACCCATGCGCGGACTTCAAGAAATCCGGATACAAGTCTTGTGTGCCATGGGACAAGCAGGACATGACGGTCATGACGAGCAGCAGATAAGCAAAGCCAGTCCGGTTCTCCCAGAGGACGCGAAACATTCTGCTGATCGAGCGCTGATGGTGTTGCTGCCATGCGATGGACTCCGGAGCCCGGAGCGCGAGCAGGGAAGTCAGAATCGCAATTGCGAAACCAACACAGAACATGGCCTGCCACCCAAGATGTGGTAGCACGGTTTCCATGGCCACTGCAGCCAGCAGGTATCCGATGGGATACCCACTCTGCATCAAACCGGAAATCAGCCCGCGCCTCCGGATGGGCGCACTCTCTACGGCCAGAGACGCCCCTACGCCCCAGTAGCCTCCCATGCCGATGCCATACAACGCTCGGAGAACCACAAATGTGGCGTAATTGGGAGCAAACGCACTCAGCAGCGTGGCCGCTGAAAAATAGAGAACGCACGCAATAAGCGGCAAGCGGCGGCCGAATCGATCGGCAAGAGATCCGAAAATCAGGGCGCCCACCGGCCGCATCGCCAAAGCAATGGAGATGGTCCAGACGATCTCCCTTTTTTCGACATGGAAGTTGGCCGCGAGCGTGTCGACCAGGAAAATCACGACGAAGAAATCAAAAGCATCCAGAACCCAGCCCAGAATTCCAGAGGCGACGGCATACTGCCATCCTGGCGTTTCGGATCCGGCGGAAGGAACTTCTTCAGGCATTCAGTTTCGCGTCACTCGCACTTGGAGTTCCGTCAGTTGCCGATGAATGGAATGGACCAGGGTGACCCTCATTGCGCATCCTTCACACAGCGGAAGCCAAGGGTACCGGCCCGATCTTTACTGGGGGCCATCAGCAATAGCTTGCCGTGCTGGTCAAGCCGGTACGCTGGCGGAAAGTACCATACCGACCCTTGCGGCTGGTAGTAACTGCCACCACGCAAGATGCCTCCGCGAGTGTGCTCGTCCACGAATTCGTCGGTCCATTGCCAGACGTTCCCGATCAAGTCTTCGACGCCAAATGGACTGGCTCCTTTGGGATGAGCGTCCACGGGGTCAGGCCCTCTCAACTTGCGCCCCTTTTCGGGTACAGGCACCGCCGCAACATCCCAGCTATTGCCCCACGGATACAGCCTGCCGTCTCCGCCTTGACCGGAATATTGCCATTCCCACTCGTGAGGAAGGCGCTTTCCCTCCCAAGCCGCATACGCGCGTGCATCCTCCAGTGAGACCCACGTCACCGGCCTGCGGTCCCACCCGGATGGATATGTGTCGTTTTGCCAGTCGCGAAGAAAGTTCACATCGTCCTTAGGATGGTAGTGCGTGGCGTCCAGAAATTTCTTGAACTCCGCGTTGGTAACCGGATAGCGGTCGATCCAGAAAGAGTCGATGTGCAGCCGATGCAGGTGGTGCCGCCGCGAAGAGTTTTCCCAGGGATATTGCACATCCACCCCAACATCGTTAAATCCCTCCAGTTCGATGCCATCAACTTTGAACGTGAACTCGCCGGCCGGAACTCGAACCATACCGTCGGGCGCGGTTGACGCAGCGCGCGTCTTCTCCGAGGACACCATTTTCTGCGGCGCAAAAGTCCACTCCGCCGAGTAACTGCTCAAGGGACGAGCCGAGAGTTGCTTCATCTCGGTCAACAGCTTTTGCAGGGCGACATCGGGCGCGTCCGCAGTGGCCAGAATTGCGCCGAAGCCGTGCGCTTCGATTGAAAAACTCAGAAAGAGATTACCTTCATCGGCTTCGGGAGCGAGTTCCGCTCCATGCCACAGGTCGAGGTAATGCATACCGGCCTGAACTGGAAGACGCAGTTCCCGGCCATCTATGTCGTATTGAGTGCGGTTCACCATGGTCCAGAGCGTAGCCTTTCCCTGAGGCCAGCGGCTTGCGAAGATTCCTGCCTGCTCCGTTTGTGTGTAGGGTTGCCACTCTGGACTAACCAGGAAACTAGCCGTCGCGCGTTCGATGGCAGCCACACGTCGCAGCGCCTCGGCATCGCGGGGCGTAATCTGGTTCCAAATCCCCCAGATGTTTTCCCAGCTTTCGTATCCGACGCCATTGAAGAAGGCGTATTGCAGATTGTCAACCTTGCTGTGGTTCCAGCGGTCGCAAACATTTACCATGTGCCTGGGCTCAAGCCACTTGAATGCGCTCACCATCGGCGCGTTGGGATATTGCCAGTACCCCCACTCCATGTTGTTCCACGCCAGAGCTTCAAAAGGAGCGGGGAACGCGTGTTCCGGTTCGAGCGCCAGTGGATGTCCGACCGCATCGGAAGCGGTCCGGAAAGCCCGGGGGATTCCGCGAAGCGTGTCACCGTTGATGCCGTCCGCTCCCACTTCCGCCATCAGTTCTGCGGTTGCCTCCCAGTTCGCGGTGCCTATGTCGCGCGTGCCTTGGTCCCAAGGCATGAAGGGGAAGAGAACCTTGACTCCGCGGCGATGAAAATCGGCGACCATCTGCTTGACCCCTGCGACGCCCCCCGGCAGGGCACGAACCATGTCGTACTGGTTGCGGTTGTCAATGCCAATATTCGGATACACCGGCCAGATGAGCACGGAGTCAATGCCACCGTAACGCTTCTCCAAATCGTCCAGGTATCTATCAACGGTGTAATGTCCCGTGCCGGAGTCGTAGAAGAAGCGGTCTTCGACCATCATCTGCGGCTGGATGAAACTGGACTGCGTCCACTTGAGTTCCGGTCGTTCATATTCTTGCCCGGAATAACCTGCCCGGACCCGTGCCTCCATCCGCCAATGGGTGATGTCCTCCAGCCAAGCTTTGTAATCTTCCGGCGCGCATATTTTCGGTTGGCCCGCCGAGGGCTTGATCGGATTGAGGCAATCTGGTCCGGGAATCTGATCTCCGTCCGGAGGGTAATGAGTTGTCTGGGCTGGCGCCCAGACTGCAAGGAATACAAGAGCCAGAAGGCTCGATCCGACAACGTGTTTATGACCATTTTCTCGAATCACGGAACCCTCGATCGCTGCCGATCAGGCCAGAATTTTTGGCGGAGAAATCTGCTACGGGTCGAAATCGCCGTCAGATTAAAACGTTTCAAAGATAAAGTCTAGTGGACATTGAATGAAGCTGTAATACCGCGGCTAGGTCACGAATGAATCCTTTCAAATTCGCATCCAAATTCGTAAGATTGGGCACTGAATCCATGACCCCCCGAAACTCATTTCTCCTTTTCATAGCCACGCTGGTCATGGTCGTCGCACAGACACTGGGTGCGCAGACCGAGACAAGGCCATTCGTCCACAATGGCTACAGTCGTCCCTACATTATTCATCGGCCTGCTCATCTCGCAGCCCGTCCTGCGGTGGTGTTTATGCTGGGCGGCATCCGAAGCACGGCAAAATCTGCATCCGAAGACTTCAACTGGATCAGCGAGTCGGATCGCAACGGATTTCTAGTGGTGTTCCCGGAACCTGTGCCTACACAGACCGATCAGCCGATGGGGCACAATAGCATCACCTTCTGGGAAATGAAGGGCTCCCGTACGCATCTTCTGGCACCTGGCGCGCTACCCGTCGACGACGAGGGGTATTTGACGGCAGTTCTTCACGACGTGCTTCAGCGAGAGCACGCGGATCGAAAGCGGGTCTTTTTCGCCGGATTTTCAAGCGGATCGGGAGCAGTCCAATTACTCGCATCCTGTCATTCGCAGGAAATCCGTGGAGTCGTCGCCGTAGCCACGCCGCTCATGGACCCGCCACCGAAACTCGCCCGCCCCGTCCCTATCCTCTATATACACGGCGACAATGACGAACAGTTTTCCGGCTTCGAAGTCAACAGTCCGCATTTTGCTACGACGCCTCATGGCAACTGGGTGACTTGGGGATACCTCAACGGCTGTCGGATTCAGACGGCTGAAAAGATGAATTGGGGCGTGCAGTTATCGTGGCAGGGTTGTAAGGACGGCGTACCCGTCGTTGCCGACTTCATTGCGAATTTTGGCCACGAGTGGGCCGGCAGTCTAGATTCCTCCGGCAACAAGCAACAGTCGCAAGCCGCCGCTCTGGATTTTACGGACATGGCGTGGCAGTTCTTCGCCGGAATTCAATCGAAATAGCGTCGACGAAGAACCGTCTCTTCACCCGACCCGCCAGACGCTGTCGAGGACAGTTCCATCCACCCACTTCACAATCGCGACCGGGCGGTCACTGCGCTTGGGTCGTTGCGGCTTGCCGCCGCAGATTCGCTCTACCTCTGCCTTGATCTCGGGCAGCGAACGGAAGGGGAGCTTCGATCCCTTGACGGCATCGATCAGATCCTGGCGGCGCGGGTTGATGGCGATGCCGCGCTCGGTCACGACCACATCGATTAATTCTCCTGCCCCGCAGAGCGTGGTCACCTCATCCACAATGACGGGTATGCGGTCGCGGAACGAAGGCACAGCCAGAATGGTGCATCCTGCGGCCAGGCAGTTCTGCCAGCCGCCGATACCGTGCAGAAGTCGTCCGTCGGAATGAGTTACGACGTTCGCATTGAAGTTCGTATCGACCTCGGTCGCCCCCAGCACAACTGCGTCCACTATGGATGCGAAGTTTCCTTTGCCGTTGTAGTTGTATGAAGTGAACGGAGAGGTCGCCACGTGACGCGGATTGCTCGCGATGGAGCGTACGCCATCGAGGTCAAACGTCTGACCGTCCAGGATGTAGTCTGTGAGGCCCTGTTCTAGAAGTTCGACCAGATATTTTGTCGAGCCGCCGCGAACGAATCGCGCCTTCACGCCTGCCTCTTTCATCATGCGCTTGAGGTAGCTGACAAAAGCCAAAGCGATTCCGCCCGCGCCCGCTTGGAAAGAGAAGCCATTGCGCATGACTCCTGCGTCACGCAGGAACAGCGCCACAAGCTCAGCAATGCGCAGACGGTCCGGCGAGCGGGTGATTTGCGTCGTGCCGGAGACAATTTTGGAGGAATCGCCGATCGAATCAACCGTCACGACGTAATCGACATTGTTGCCTTGAATCTGCCATGGAACGCAGGGAAAAGGCACAAGGTTGTCGGTAACCGCGATTACATGGTCGGCATATATGGAATCAGCCAGTGCAAAGCCGAGAGAGCCGCATGCGGACTTGCCGTGCGAGCCGTCACAGTTGCCGAACGGGTCCGCCGTTGGCGCGGCAATCACAGCGATATCGATGTGCACTTCGCCGTCCTGAATCGCCTGCCAGCGCCCGCCGTGTGAACGCAGAACCCCCATGCCGCGCATTTTTCCCTGCGTGCAGTAGTCGCCCAGCGGTCCGTTCATGCTGCCTTCGATATGGTCGATTACACCGGAGTCCATGAGTTCGATGACGCTCTTCTGCGACGGAAACGACGCGCTGGGAAACCATGTGAGACCCTTGACGCCGATCCTTGCCGCGGCTTCCAGCGCCATCAGCGCGACGCGGTCGCCATCGCGCAGGTGATGGTGCGATGAAATGACCATCCCATCGCGCAATCCGCATTTGCGAAGAGCAGTTTCGAGGTCGACAAAGCGCTTGTCGCCGTCTGCGGGATAATCGTTGGCCGTCCGGATCGGCGGACCAGTCTTGTTTCCTGTGGGCCGGTTCTTGTCGACGCCCAGGTAGGGAACCTGCTGGTGGCCGTTCGCGATCTCCGGAACCATGCGACCGGCGGCGTTGCGGGTGAGTTTCGATCCGTCGAGAATGGCCATCAGATTCCGCACTCAGACCGCTCTGCATTCATTTCAGCAACTGCATCGCATCGGCTCGCGCCATCAGCTTCAGGGCTCGTTGTACGACTGGAGCGTCGATCATCTTCGATCCGAGACTGACCACGCCCAAACCTTTTTCCTGAGCCTCATTGTAGGCGGCGACAATTTTTCGCGCCTTGTCGATCTCCGCTGCCGTCGGCGCAAAAGCCTCGTGAATCACCGTAATCTGGGACGGGTGGACGCATCCCATCCCTTCAAAACCCATCGCGCGGGAATTCAGAGCCCACGTTCGCAAGGCGTCCATGTCGCCAACATCGCCAAAGACCGAATCGATGGCCTGGATTCTGGCTGCGTGGGCGGCATTCACAACCCGCTGGCGGGCGAAGAGCGATTCCGCGCCCGTCGGCGTCTTTACCACACCGAGGTCCGCGGTGTAGTCTTCCAATCCAACGGTCAGCGCCACAATCAATTCGCTCGCGGTCGCGATCTCGAAGGCCTTCTCGATTCCTAAAGCAGACTCCAAAATAGGCATCAGCCATGTGCGGCGAGTGATGCCGAAATTGGCTTTGATCTCCGCGATCTTCTGACTGGCTTCGAGCACCTGGCGCGGCGTCTCGACCTTGGGAAGAAGAATCAGGTCGGGAGATTCCGGAACAATCTCTTCCAGGTCCTGTAGTCCAAGAGGAAACTGGTTGATGCGCACCATACGCTCGCATCGCAGAAAGTCGACGGCGCGCAACGCGTTGCGCACCAGCACTCGCGCCGCATCCTTCTCGTTGGGGTGGACCGAATCTTCGAGATCGAGAATGATCGCATCCGCTCCGTGCAGCGCGGCGTTGATGAAATGCTTAGGCTCGCTGCCGGGAACATAAAGTCTCGAACGCCGCATGCGATCGCGCGCCGATGGCTCAGGAGTCGACAGCCTGTTCGGCAAAACGCGAATGCCCTCGCCGAGTCCCGCGCGCCGCGCCGCGCTTTCAATTCGCGCCGCAATCACGAATGGCAGCGCGCCCTCATCGTGGATGACCACCCGGGCGTGCCTTACGCCGAGCGCTTCGAGCACCTCCTCAGCCTGTCGGCGGATGGCATCGCCGTAGTAAGGTTTGACGCGCGATTCGAGTTCGATGTCGATCCCGCCGCCCTGGCGTGATTCGATCAGCACCTGCAAATCCGAGCGAATCTCCGGCCCGCTGTGTCCCGCCTCGCCGACATACCTCGTTGCATCTTCGATCCCAGAACTCATGCATTCTCTCGATCAGCGAACCCGATCTCCCTTTGCTACAACCGCGGATTCAGTGTCTCGCGAAATCGCCTTGTATTCCATTCTTGTCAGAATTGCACCCTTAGTCTGAAAGCGTGCTGGCGTGTTGTGACCGCCCGCCTCGCCAGACTAGAAAACGAACGCAATTGTATACCGGTTCCGAGTTTTCGCGAGCCAGATCAATCCCATCTGTCGGCACAAATCACAACCCCGACGAGGGGACCCTAGTAATAGGGCACATTCAAGCAGCCTTTTCATCAACTCTGGTTTGAACGGGGATGCAGAGACCCAGCTCCCGTCGGAAGGGAACTGCGTAACGTGCTTCCACACCTTGAGCACTTCTAGCAGTTCGCTTTCGATGCTCAGGTGTCCGTGCGATCCAACCGTCTTGGCGTCACGCACATGCTGACATAACGATGCCAGTTCAACGGGAGGGCTGCAGTGGTCGTACCCGTGTGTCTGGCGAGTGTTTTAGAACGCAGCATCCGATGCTGGTATCGAAAGGCATCGGCACTAACACCATGCGGCAGTTTCGGAGTATGGCTCGATGTGGTAGGCTCTGGCCTTACTGGGTGACTCGTATGGTTGGCGAAAGACTGGCGGAAACGTAGCGGAACGGTTCCGGACAAATACGCACTCAACACGATAGACCGCGCTGGCACTACTCATTTATTCATTAGGTCGGCCCCAACGCGAGGGGGCAGAAGGTAGGCGTTGGCTCGAACCTCCCTGTTTGTCACCAGCGCTTGCCTTTGTCCTCAACTGGTGAAAAATCTCCATTACACTCAGAACCTCTCAATGAGCGCTATGGCCTGTGGGTGTTGAAAAAGTCACTGAGATTAGCAGGTGGAATTCAGCAGAAGCATGTTAGAAGGAAGTGATCCTGCCCATGCTCTGTTGGATTCTCA
>PLBY01000026.1:2708-7803 GCA_003134655.1 Acidobacteriaceae bacterium | reverse complement strand
TTCCCATCAGTGTGACCCTCGACGCGCCTAGCGGATCGCCGCTGGCATCAGGCTGCGTCACAAGCAGGCTGGCGCGCGAATCCGCTCGCAAGTTTTGGGTATGCATAGCCATCGTGCTGATGAGGAAGATGGGACGACCGTGCTCGTCCAACCCGTATGGCATCACTGATCCAAAGGGGAACCCCGACTGCTTGCGCGAAAGCGTCGACACGCTCCCGATGCGTCCCAAATAGACCAAGGTGCGCGCTCGCTCCGAGAACGAAGGCTCGGGGACCGTGGGCTGGTCACTCGCCGCGCCAGTGCCCGCGTGTTTTCTGATGGATGAGGAAGACATCGTTGTTCTCTTCTGGCAGTTTAAATAACCGTATTGGTGGTTGTACACAGCGTCCCCGGTCACGATTTCGCAACGATCCAGCGAAACCCTCCACGAGGCAAGCTGAGAGGTTCCACCCGCGCGCGAAATCGTAGTTCTTTCGCACCCGCTTGAAGTCCACCTCGGAATGACAAAAAGCGCTAGCAAACGAAAAAGCCTCGTCCTGCGACGAGGCTTCCATAGTTTTCGCGCTATTCTGATTAGACGTTGAACGACGACCCGCAGCCGCAGGTGCTCTTCACGTTCGGGTTCTCGAACTTGAAGCCGGCTCCCTCCAGGGTCTCGACGTAATCCACGCGGCAGCCGTTCAGGTACATGATCGAGGTGGCGTCCACGAACACTTTAAGGCCGTCCATATCGAACACTTTGTCCATCATGCCCGCGCTGGCGTCGAACTGCAGGGAGTAGGAGAAGCCCGAGCATCCGCCTCCCACAACCCCCACGCGCAGGCCAGCCGGTGCGGGATTCTGTTGCGCCATGATTCCCTTTACCTTGGCAATGGCATTTGGGGTCAGGCTTATGGGTGCCGCTTTTACTTCCGGCGGAGTCGGGGTCGTCGGGGTAGTCGTTGTGGTCGACATATATATCTCCTCGAGCCTACGAACATAGATTGTAGCAGTCTTCAATCGTAAGCTCGCGCAGCATATCTGCGACGGCCTGGTGCACCATTAGCAGTTGATGGTAGCCGGGAACGGACTCCAGGTGTCGCCAACGTTCGCCGTGAATACCGCTTCGCCGCGGTCCCTCGCTTGCCTTGATCACGTCGAATACGGAAATGTACCGCGGGTCGCGGGCGAGTGTGTATCCGCCTTTGATCCCGTGGTGGGACATAAACACCCCGGCTGTGGAAAGTCGCTGGAGGACCTTGGCCAATGCTTCATGGGGCAGTCCGTAGCATTCCGCCAAATCATGGGCACTGAACGAACCCTCGCCAGCGTGCTCTGCCAAGTGCTTCGCAGCGATGAGACCGTAACATGCGCTCCGAGTCAGCAACATAGCGAAACCCGCTGATCTGACCGATTGAGACCGGCACACCGCCGCCCAGCCTAAGCCGACGTGCAATCGCGCCAGAACCCGCCCTCTTGGGGACGGTTTCCGGGTCTTGTCAGCCGTGCCAGTGGAGCGGTACAATCAAAGTGTACCAAATTAGTACTATTTCAATCTGCTCATGTATGGCGGTTCGGAAAACTCTGAGACAGGGGCATTGACGGATGATCCGACTAGGCAAATTGACGGACTACGGGTTAGTCCTGATGACTCACATGGCGCAGAACCACGATCGGTTGCTACACACAGCGCGCGACTTGGCCGTCGAGGCACGGCTGCCCCTGCCAACAGTGAGCAAGCTGCTGAAGGAGCTTCTGCAGGGTGGGCTACTGGTTTCGCACCGTGGCCTCAAGGGTGGGTACAGTCTGGCGAGGAAGCCGCGAGAGATCTCGGTGGCGAAAATCATTGCTGTATTCGAAGGTCCTATCGCGCTCACTGAATGCAGCACTGACATCTCCGGGCTATGTGACCTGGAGCCCTGCTGTCCCATCAAGGACAATCAGCGGATCATCAGCCAGGCGGTGCGCGGGGCACTGGAGAAGGTGATGCTTTCCGATCTCAGTCAACCCTTACACCTAACCACCATCAGGAATGGGCGCGGAAACCTAGTGCCCACTATTGGTTTTGTATCCGGGAGAATGCAATGAGCACCAACGTGAACACCATCCAGGATCTTGCCAACCGGGAGTACAAGTGGGGCTTCGTTACCGAAGTGGAGGAAGAAAGGGTCCCCAAGGGGTTGAACGAAGACATCATTCGTGTGATCTCGGCCAAGAAAAATGAGCCGGAGTTCATGCTTCAGTGGAGGCTCAGGGCTTATCGCCACTGGGTGTCGCTGGAGAAGGCGCAGGCCGAACCAAAGTGGGCCAAGGTCAAGTACGGACCAATCGACTACCAGGAAATCGTTTATTACTCCGCGCCTAAGCAGAAGCCCGGCCTCACGAGCCTGGAGGAACTGGATCCCGAGATCCTGCGCACCTATGAGAAACTGGGCATTCCGCTCGAAGAGCAGAAGCACCTGGCAGGCGTGGCGGTGGATGCGGTGTTCGACAGCGTCTCCGTGGCTACTACGTTCAAGGAGAAGCTGGCTGATCTGGGCATTATCTTCTGCTCCTTCTCGGAAGCTGTGCAGAAGCATCCTGAGCTGGTCCAGAAGTACCTGGGCTCGGTTGTGCCCTATAGCGACAACTTCTTCGCCGCCCTGAACGCGGCCGTGTTCACTGACGGGTCTTTCGTCTATGTGCCAAAGGGGATTCGCTGCCCGATGGAACTTTCCACCTACTTCCGTATTAACGCGGCGAACACCGGCCAGTTCGAACGCACGTTGATCGTCGCCGACGAGGGCTCCTACGTCAGTTACCTCGAAGGCTGCACTGCACCCATCCGCGACGAAAACCAGTTGCACGCCGCCGTGGTCGAGTTGATTGCGCTCGACAACGCGCAGATCAAGTACTCCACAGTGCAGAACTGGTACCCGGGCGACAAAGAAGGCAAAGGCGGGATCTACAACTTCGTGACCAAGCGGGGCAAGTGCCTGGGCGTGAATTCGAAGATCTCTTGGACACAAGTGGAGACCGGCTCAGCCATTACCTGGAAGTATCCGAGTTGCATCCTGCAAGGTGAGAACTCGGTGGGCGAGTTCTACTCGGTTGCCCTCACCAACAACTACCAGCAGGCCGACACCGGGACCAAGATGATCCACATCGGCAAGAACACGCGCAGCACCATCGTCGCCAAGGGCATCTCTGCCGGCCACGGCCAGAACACCTATCGAGGCCAGGTGAAGATCATGAAGAGTGCCACCGGGGCGCGCAACTACACGCAGTGCGACTCGCTCCTGATCGGGGACAAGTGCGGTGCCCACACCTTCCCGTATATCGAGGTAAGGAATTCAACCGCCCGCATGGAACATGAGGCTTCCACCTCGAAGATCGGCGAAGACCAGCTCTTCTACCTGCGGCAGCGCGGGCTGAAGGCGGAAGATGCCGTCTCCATGATCGTGAATGGCTTCTGCAAGCGTGTGTTCCGCGAGCTGCCCATGGAGTTTGCGGTGGAGGCGCAGAAACTGTTGGGCGTGAGCCTAGAAGGCAGCGTCGGGTAAGGCTGAGACCCGCGGGGAGAATTGCAACGACGTAGCTATTGGGGGGAAAGCGAATGAGCTTGCTGGAAATCAAGAACCTGCACGTCAAAGTGAATAACCACGAAATCCTCAAGGGCATTGACCTGAAGGTGAACGCCGGCGAAGTGCACTCCATCATGGGCCCAAACGGCTCGGGCAAGAGCACGCTGGCGCAGGTGTTGGCCCGCCGAGAGACCTACAACGTCACCTCGGGCGAGGTGTCTTACAACGGCAAGGACCTCCTAGCCATGAAACCGGAGGAGGCTGCCTGTGAAGGAATTTTCATGGCCTTCCAATACCCGGTGGAGATTCCCGGCATCAGCAACGCGTACTTCCTCCGGTCGGCGCTCAATGCCATCCACAAATACCGCGGGCTGGATGAGATCGATGCCATGGATTTCCTACCCCTTTTCCGGGAGAAACTGAAGCTGCTGGACATGGACGAGAAGCTGATGAACCGCTCCGTGAACGAAGGCTTCTCCGGCGGCGAAAAGAAGCGCAACGAGATCCTGCAGATGGCGGTGCTGGAGCCAAAGCTCGCCATCCTGGACGAGACCGATTCCGGCCTGGACATTGACGCGCTGAAGATCGTAGCCCAAGGCGTTGATGCCATGCGCAACCCGGAGCGCGCCATCATTGTGGTGACTCACTACCAGCGCCTGCTGAACTACATCGTTCCTGACTTCGTCCACGTCCTGGTGGATGGACGCATCGTGCGTTCGGGCGGCCCCGAACTGGCCCTGGAACTGGAGGAGAAAGGCTATAGCTCAATGGAAGCCGAGGCGCGCAGCGCTACTCCTGCCTGAAGCGAGAAACGGGGAAGAGCAAAGTGATCACGTTAACTCAGCAGTTGGAGAGTTACCTGGAAAGCTTCAGCGAGTTCGAGAAGCTTGCCACCGGGCATGACCTGCCATGGCTATGGAGGTTGCGCCAGGATGCGTTTGCCCGTTTTTGCGAAGTCGGATTTCCAACCACTCACGACGAAGACTGGCGGTTCACCAACGTCTCTGCCATCGCGCAAACTGCCTTCCGGCTCACGCGGAACGGCCGCGCCCGGCTGTCCCAACAGGAACTGGAGCCGTACCGAATTACAGGCGTTGCCTGTCAACTTGTGTTCGTGAACGGGCGCTTTGCGCGCGAGCTGTCCTTGCTGGGCAACCTGCCTGATGGGGTGAAGGTCAACAGTCTTGCCGGGGAGATTTCCAGTAATCCCGGAGCGATTGAATCGCACTTCGGCCGCTATCTTGATATCCGCCGCGATGCCTTCTGTGCACTGAACACGGCTTTCGTGGAAGACGGAGCGTATGTACACGTTCCCAGAGGCACGCTCGTGGAGGAGCCCATCTGCCTGCTGTTTGTCTCGACCGGGGACGATGCTCCATCTATGAGTCATCCGCGCAACCTCATTGTGGCGGAGGAAGACAGCCAGGCCACGTTCGTCGAGGACTATGTGTCGCTCGACGGCGGCGGCGCGGTGTTCTGCAACACGGTCACGGAACTGGTCGCCGGCGACCACACTGTGCTTTCGCACTACATGATCGAGCGCGAGCACAAGC